>CAVRVR010000012.1:0-97540 GCA_963724595.1 uncultured Alphaproteobacteria bacterium
CTCAGGTGCGCGCGGACGAAGTTCTTGGAGGTTATCTTTCGGCATGGGACCATCTACCTACCATCTGTGTGGATGGTAGATGGGAAGGGATTTTCGAGTATCAAGTACGGCTGCAGGAGCCCGCGATGGAGTGCGCGTTCTTGTCCCGGGGGCAGCGCAAAATGCTTGTGTCCAATCTATCGGCTTGTGCGGCCGGCGGCGGCCCGTGACCACCTCACCTGCGCTCGCGCCGGATGAAATCCGGCGCGACCGTGCACGTCGTCAGGCCCAAAGCTGACATTCGGAGCGACACGCTCGATATCCGCTACTGACCCAGAGCAGACTTCAATAAGCCGTCGTTGATGCGACGACTTACTCCACGGAGACGCATAACATTCATCGACTTGACGGCGGCGCCTACGACATCGGCGGGGCGCTTCTCGCCTTTGGTCCTTTAGGCATCACCGCCCTCGGCCTTACTAAGGGCTTCCTTGACGAAGGTTCTCAGATCACCGCCCGCTGCTTTCTCAAGCGCATCTCTCGTGTGCCCCTCGTCCAGTCCGTCAGCGACACACTCAGCTACGGCCTCATCGAGCGCTTCCGGTGGACGAGCCTCTGCGTAGATGTAGGACTGCCTCCAGCTTGTCAGGAACTCCTGCGCCGTCCTGGCCATATCTTTTGTCCTCGTGCTTTGCGCTAAGCGTAGCACCGTCTGCGTCGACGCCCGGTTAGGACGAAGGTCCGGCGGAAACTATGTGCACTTTTGGCGAAGCTCGCTCTCTGTCCAGATCGTGTTGCCGCTGTCGTCAGTAATAAACGGATTGTGGAAGTGCTCGGTTTTAATGAGAACTGAGACTCGAGCTAAGGCGTCTGCGTTAGAGGCAAACGTTTCCTTTGGCGGATTGGCTGGCTGGGGGGATGGCCCCCACATGGACGCCGGTCTCCAGTGCAAGGTGACCGGCCCAAACTTATCGTCTTGCAGCCGCTGAAGCTCTTGACGACTGAGAGACATAATGGAGTTTTCCTAGGTGATCTGCGCGTGTGTATGTGAACATACGCCCTTCGGCAAAGTCTCAAGGCTATTTCCACTGGAGATGTCGATAACGTGACAGCTCGCTTGGCGCAGGTTAACTGCCCCCGATCCTGTTTCACGGTAGACTAGCACCCATGGTCGGTGAGCACTTAGCGACACACGACACCTTCCCGGCGAGGACAACTGCGGCCGGTGTGGCGCGCAGCGTGCGTTGCGGGTATCGCCAGGGCGCCCGCACGGGCGCCCGACGATGAGCCGGCCATAGAAGGCAGCGCGCGTTGCCGTATGCAGGAGTCGGCCACGCCGAGTGAGCGCAGCAGCCGGCGAGCAGGCATCGGATGCGATTTGCTATGTCGCCGTCTATTACCCGCAATGGCTCTGGAAGGGCGTAGGGGAGGCGGCCGAGTAGTAAGGCGCACTTCTGCGCCGGGGCCTTACGCAAGATCTTCATCGGTGACATTTCGGACCGCCGTTCGCGACCAGCACTCAGAATGTCTGCCGTCGAGTGAAGAGCTGACGTCGTATTCGTCGGCCGCAGACGACCGCATCTGACCCGACGAAATAATACCGAGGCCGACGCACGCGGGGTTGCATCAACTCCCAAGCGCCTATTCGGTGCTTCTTGGCCGCTGATCACCCAAGTTGAGGATCTGCACCAGCCAACAATCTTAGGCTGCCAAATAGACCAGCCATCCCGTGAGGTCTCCAACAGTCTCTGCCATGCTTCCGCAACATGCGCTTTGCTGATCACAAAGCATTTGGTGCCCACGTCACGTTGCGGAAACCGGAGGACCAATCCAGGCGCCGGGTGGCAAGGTAGGCAACTTGACGTTAAGTCCCTTGAGCATTCCTTCCACGAGACTTTCACAAAGCTCACTGGCCTTATCTGGCGGACCGACGAGACCGTCCACGACGAGCAACGTAAGTCCGTGCACAAGGGACCAGCACGCTAAGATGGCACCAGAAATCCTCCGTTCGTTTCTGGCGTTGTTGGGAATGGGCCGTCCCAACGCGCCCTCAATAATAACGCTTGCTAGCAGACCTTTCGTATCTTCCGCTGCCGTGCGTTCGATGGCCGGCCGCGCCATTTCCGGGCCGCTGAGATATCCACCGAACATGAGCTGGTAAAGGGCCGGGTTCTCGACCCCGTGACGAATGTAGGCCCCCATCATGGCGGATAGGCGCGCCTGCGGATCTCTGAGCGCCGTGATTTCGCGCGCCATTCGCTTCGTCAGCATGTCAAAGCCCGCGGCCGACACGGCGGCGAGCAAATCGCGCTTGTCGGCAAAATGTTTGTAGGGCGCGTTGTGGCTCACGCCGGCGCGGCGCGCGAGCTCACGTAGTGAAAACTCGAGGCTCTGGGTCTCGCTTAGTATATCCAACGCCGCCTTGACGATCGCCCGGCGCAAATCGCCGTGGTGGTAGGCGCGCGCTTCTTGAGGTTCTTGTGTTCTGGCCATGGGCAAACATCCAAGTTGATAACCGAGAAGTAGGTGAAGAAGTTGGCGATGTCAACTTGTCGCAGGCGGGGTGCCGTGGCTTGCAGCCGGTTTTAAGTTGACATCGCCCACTTACCTGGCCAAAGTGGGCGATGTCCACAAGTCAAGTTTATGGAGCTCCGGCGATGCGGTCCTTGGCCATCCTCCTTACCCTTTCCCTTCTTCCGGTCATGACCGGCTGTAAGTCGGAGAACACGTCCGTAGAGGCGAGAGCCGTTCGGACGCTCGTCGTGGATCCAAAACCGATCGCCGATGATCGCCAGGCGATCGGCGAGGTGAGGCCCCGCTACGAGAGCGATTTGTCGTTTCGAGTGGCGGGTAAGGTGCTCGCCCGCCGGGTGGACGTCGGAGCGTCGGTCAGACAAGGGGATACTCTGGCCACGCTCGACACGCAGGATTTTCAGAACCGCCTGCGTTCGGCCGAGGCTGAGGTCGCATCTGCCGACGCCGTGCTCGTCGAAGCCCGAGGTGATGAGGCGCGCAAGGCGAAGCTCTTGTCTGACGGCTGGACGCCAAAAGCGACCTACGACGCGGTGCTGCGCAATCTGCGTTCCGCCGAGGCCAGGCTCACTTCTGCCAAGGCCAATCTCGACCTGACCCGCGACCAGCTCAGCTACACGGAGCTGAAGGCCGAGTTCGACGGTGTGATCACCGCGGTCGGTGCCGAGCCGGGTCAGAATGTCAACGCCGGCCAGATGGTCGTGAAGCTAGCTCGGCCAGGCGATAAGGACGGCGTGTTTAGCATCGCCGAGACCGCATTCACAGATCACACTGTCAGCAGCGAGCATCCCGAAGTCATTGTCGGGCCGCTGTCCAACCCGGAACTGCGCATCAACGGCATCGTGCGCGAGATCTCTCCCGTCGCCGACTCCACGACACGCACCTATACGGTCAAAGTAACGCTCAAGGATCCTCCACCGCAGCTGCGTTTCGGAATGAGCATCGCCGGCCGCTTGAAGGCCAGTTCTGATCCGGCAGTGGCGCTCCCCCTCTCAGCACTCTTCGAAAAGAACGGCTCCCCCGCCGTCTGGGTCTTCGATCAGGCTTCCGGCAGCGTGGCACTAAGACCGGTAACCGTCGCCCGCTACGAGACCGACACCGCCATCATTGCCAGCGGCCTGGTGAGTGGCGACGTGGTCGTCACCGCCGGCATCAACAGCTTGCGTGAAGGTCAGCCGGTCCGCCTCGCAGAAACCGTTCTAGCCCGGAGCGCCCTCAAATGAAGAGCTTCAATCTTTCCCGCTGGGCGCTCGATCACAAGAGCCTCGTTGTCTACCTTATGCTGGTCGTTGCGCTTGCGGGCATCATCGAGTACGGCAGCCTCGGCCGCGAGGAGGACCCTCCGTTCACCATCAAGACGATGGTGGTGAAGACGCTATGGCCCGGCGCCACGACGCTGGAAACCGCGCAGCAGGTCACCGATCGCATCGAGAAGAAACTCGAGGAGCTGCCGAACCTCGACTATCTGAAGAGCTACACCAAGCCTGGCGAGTCCGTGGTGTTCGTGACCCTCAAGGACGCGACGCCCGCGTCCCAGGTACCGGACCTCTGGTATCAGGCGCGCAAGAAGGTCGGCGACATCAAGCAGACGTTACCGCAAGGAATTCAGGGCCCGTTCTTCAACGACGAGTTCGGTGACACCTATTCGCTCATCTTCGCCCTGACCTCGGACGGCTTTTCGCATCGCGAGTTGCGCGATTATGCCGAGCGTCTGCGTGCCGAGCTGCGCGGCGCCCCTGACGTTGCCAAGATTGATCTCATCGGCACGCAGGACGAGAAGATCTACCTGGAGTTCTCCACCAAGCAGCTCGCGGCAATGGGGCTCGACATTTCCCGGCTGATAGAGACACTGCAGGCGCAGAACGCCATCCAGCCCAGCGGCAGCGTCGATGCAGGGGCTGAGAAGATTGCCATCCGCGTCTCCGGCCAATTCACATCGGAAGAGAGCCTCAAGGCCGTCAATTTCCGCGTCAATGACCGGTCCTTCCGCCTCAGCGACATCGCCAAAGTGCGCCGTGCGAACGTTGACCCGGAGCAACCGATGTTCCGCTACAACGGCAAGCCGGCCATCGGCCTCGCGATCTCCATGACTAAGAACGCCAATGTTCTGGAGTTCGGGGAGCACATCAAGGAACGGCTTGGCAAGCTCACCGCGGACTTGCCGGCGGGCATCGAGTCGCATCTCGTCGCAGACCAGCCGCAGGTCGTCGAGGAGGCCGTCGGTGAGTTCATCAAGACGCTGATCGAGGCTGTCGCCATCGTGCTGGGCGTGAGTTTCCTGGCACTCGGCTGGCGTCCCGGCATCGTCGTTGCCATCGCCATCCCTTTGGTTCTCGCCATCACCTTCGTCGTCATGAAGCTGACGGGCATCAGCCTCCAGCGCATCTCGCTCGGCGCGCTCATCATCGGGCTCGGACTACTCGTCGACGACGCGATGATCGCGGTTGAGACGATGATCACCAAACTCGAAGAGGGTTACGACAAAATCACCGCCGCGACCTTCGCTTACAAATCTACGGCCTTCCCGATGCTCACGGGCACGCTCGTGACCATCGCCGGGTTCATCCCGGTCGGCTTCGCCGCAAGCAGTGCCGGCGAGTATTGCTTCACCCTGTTCGCGGTCGTCGGAGTCGCGCTCGTTGCCTCATGGGTGGTCGCCGTACTGTTCACGCCGCTGACCGGCGTGTTCATTCTTTCCGACAAGCTGAAAGGCCATGGCCACGAGCCATCGCGCTTTGCGCGTGCCTTCCACGCCGTTCTCGATCGCGTTCTGCGGATGAAGTACGCCGTCATCGCTAGCACGGCAGGCTTGTTCGTTGCGTCACTCGTCGGCATGCAGCTCGTGCAACAGCAATTCTTCCCAAGCTCCGACCGTCCCGAGTTGCTCGTCGATGTCACGTTGCCACAAGGGTCTTCCATCAATGCGACGCGCAAAGTGGTCGACGACCTCGAGGCGATCCTGAAGACCGACCCCGATATCGAGCATTGGTCGTTCTATATCGGCAGCGGCGCCATTCGCTTTTACCTGCCGCTCGACCAGCAGCTCGCGAATGACTTCTTCGCGCAAGCAGTGGTGGTGACCAAGGGCTTGAAGGTGCGCTCCGGCGTGCAGCAGCGCATTATCGCTGCGTTGCAACGGCCTGAGTTCGAACAGGTGATGTCACGCGTCAGTCCACTCGAGCTTGGACCGCCTGTCGGCTGGCCGCTCAAGTTCCGTATCAGCGGACCAGACCCGACGAAAGTGCGCGAGCTGGCCCACGACTTCGCGTCGTTGCTCGGCAACAGCCCGAACGCCCGCAACATCAATTTCGACTGGAACGAGCCCTCGAAGGTTGTCCGCGCCGAGGTGGATCAAGATCGCGCGCGTGCGCTCGGCATCAGCTCACAAGCCTTGAGTCAGACGATCAACGCGATCCTGTCTGGCACGAGCGTAACGCAGCTGCGCGACAGCATCTATCTCATCGATATCGTCGCCCGTGCAATCCCTGAGGAGCGTGCGAAGCTCGAAACCTTGCGCAGCTTGATGCTCGAGACCCCTGGTGGGAAAGCCGTGCCGCTGGAGCAGGTGGCCAAGCTCTCCTATGGCCTCGAGCCGCCGTTGGTCTGGCGCCGGCAGCGCCTTCCGACCGTGACCGTCCAGGCCGATACCGCCCCCGGCGTCGAGGCCGCGACCGTGGTGCGCTCGCTCGCCACTGAGTTCGCCAACTTCAGGACGAAATTGCCGGCGGGCTACGACGTCGTCACCGGCGGCACGGTCGAGGACAGCACAAAGGCCGAGACCAGTGTCTTCGCGGTGTTCCCGCTGATGCTGCTCCTCATGATGACGATCCTGATGGTACAGCTGCAAAGCTTCCAGCGCCTGTTCTTGGTACTTGCGACTGCGCCACTGGCGCTGATCGGTGTGGCCGCGGCGCTGTTGGTCTCGGGCGCCCCGATGGGGTTCGTCGCCATGCTCGGCATCGTCTCGCTGATCGGCATGGTCATCCGCAACTCGGTGATCCTCATCGACCAGATCGAAACCGAGATCGCCAACGGCCGGCCCGCATGGGATGCGGTCATCGTTGCCACTCAGCATCGCCTGCGCCCGATCCTGCTCACGGCCGCGGCCGCCATCCTCGGCATGATTCCGATCGCGCCCACCGTGTTCTGGGGACCGATGGCCTACGCGGTGATCGGAGGACTGATGGTCGCTACGCTGCTCACTCTGGTGTTCCTGCCCGCGCTTTACGTGGCGTGGTTCCGGATCAGGCCGGCGGACGTCCTCTTAGAATTGTCCGTGCCAAGTTACGCACACTGAGGCCTTGCAAGGAGTAGAGAGTATGTCTGCACGAATGAATGACGTTGAGCGTTGTGCTTTCAACGATGGCCTACAAGCAGCCCTTTCTGCGTGGATGGCTTTCCGATATGCTCCAATACCAGCGGCGATGCTGGCAGCATCTGCGAATGGTGCGGCAACCTGGCTGACATACGAAAACAGTTCTTCGCGCGCATCAAAGCATTGCGATACAGCGCGCCATGAGCCAAAAGCTCAACGGCCGGAGGTGCAGGTCGCCTATGACCTGTGTTTGGGATGCTCAGTGCACCGACACACAATCTGCCTAACGAAGTCCACCCCCGGATCAATCCGCTGTCCCCCCTCAGCGCTCCCAATAACCTGACGACCGACGTGACAACTACTAGGTGTGCTGGATGCATGAGTTACGTAGAAGGAACGGTGAGCTCAACGTGATCTGGTCCATCGCTGAATTGCGCAGGATCGAGACGCTGCGGAGGAAGTGGGATGCGCTTACCTTTGCAGAGCGCGCCATTATCGCCAAAGCTAGTCCCGACCTGACCTTGTTCTTCCAACCGCGCCGTCGATATTCCACAGCCATACGTGGACTAAAATGACTTCTGACAGCCGACGGTGAGCGTTGGACCAGCCCATCCGGGCATGTGTGTTCCCGCTTCCGTCAGCTGCCAAGGTCGGAACAAACAAAACGTTTCCCCACTCCGGAAATCTTCGCCCGCAAGGGGTCCTCTAGGTCAGATAGCGTAGCAGGTGCGGCAGAGCCTGTTGCAGGCTAGCTCGTCCTTCTGCGATTGCCTCTGCTGCTCGGTGGAACTCAAATGGACCGATTTGACCTAGTTGCGGCGCGAGCATGACGTGCGGCGGTTCGCCGGCGAGGCGTGTGCGGGTGATTTGATCTTCCATGATATTGAGGGAATTTGCCAATACGTGAAAGTATGCTGGCGTCATTGCCTGCGCAGGAAGCAATTGGGACGCGATCCGCGCCGCCTGGTCGCGCAACGAGGCCGGAATCTGTTCAAGCAATTGTCCCAAAAACTCCGGACCGACCGGTTCACTTTGCGATACCTCTTGCGGTCTATCGTCAGCCTGAAAGCGCCGGCCGACCAAATCACTATTGAGGTTCACCGCGACGATAATGTCGGCGCCGAGGGCGCGGCAGAGCGAGACGGGGACTGGATTGACGAGTTCTCCGTCAATCAGCCAGTCATTGGATCTCTTCACCGGCCTCAAAACGCCTGGCATCCCGATCGAAGCCCGCACAGCCTCCGTAAGTGGCCCTGTCCTGAGCCAGACCTCGCGGCCGGTCACGAGATTTGTTGCCACGGCAGCATAAGACATCGCCGCCTGCTCGATCGACCCCGAAACACCAAGCTGATGCAGCAGCGCGACGATCTTGTTACCGTCGATCAGTCCACCGCCAGTCAGTCGCACGTCGAGCAGACTGATCATTTCTTGCCAAGTCAGCGCGCGCGCCCAATCGTTCAGAGCGGAAAGGCGCCCCGTTACGTAGGCGGCTCCAACCAGTGCGCCCATCGAGGTGCCACAAACGATGTCCGGCTCGTGCCCCGCTTCTTGGAGGCCTTGCAACACCCCGATGTGGGCCCAGCCACGTGCTGCACCACTTCCCAGCGCAAGTCCAAACCGCGGGCGCGCCATGGAGTTCCTACCTGCTAGGGCATCGTTGGCGAGGCGTGCTCACACTCGCCCCCGCGCCCGGGCCTCTGCTCACCTCGACCGCTCATGAGAGAGCGCTTCACGCGCACCATCGAGTTCCTTCTTTTTGGCAGCGTCGATTTTAGGGTAGGCGAGGTCTAGATTCTCCAGCGCCTCCACGACAGCCGCGGCGACGACGAGACGAGTGAACCACTTGTTGTTGGCAGGCACCACGAACCATGGCGCGTGCTTCGTCGCGGTTGCCTGGATCGCCTCGTCGAACGCTCGCATATAATCGCGCCAGAATTCCCGCTCGCGCACATCGGAAGTCGAGAACTTCCAATGCTTCTCCGGTTCATCAAGGCGCTGCATGAAGCGCTTCTTCTGTTCGTTGGGCGACACGTTGAGGAAGAACTTGAGAACCTTGGTTCCCTGTCGCGTGAGATAGTCCTCAAAATGCGCGATGTCGGCAAGCCGCTCGTCCCAGATGGCGTCACTCACTAGGCGCGACGGCAATTTCTGCTGCTTCAGGATCTCAGGGTGCACACGCGCCACTAGAACTTCCTCGTAGTACGAGCGGTTGAAAATACCTATGCGCCCGCGCTCGGGCAGGCACTTTGCATACCGCCACATGAAGTCGTGGTCGAGCTCCTCTGACGAGGGCTGCTTGAACGAGAACACCTGGCATCCTTGAGGATTGATCCCCGACATGACGTGCTTGATCGTGCTGTCCTTTCCTGCCGCATCCATAGCCTGGAAGATGAGCAGGACAGACCAACGGTCCTGGGCGAAGAGCTTGTCCTGCTGCTCTGCCAGCCATTCCGTACCGCGTTGTAGCAGTTCGCGCGCCTCATCCTTCTCGAGCACAAGGCCACACGTGTCACTCGGATCAAAATCCTTCAGCCGGAAGCCTTTGCCTTTTGTTATGCGGAAGGGGTCAATGTACCTTCGTATGCGATCAAGGATTTCTTTTTTGACCATGCTGCCTACCTTTCGACGTGCGATCTACGCTCGCGAGGGCCTAAGCTCTTTTTTCTGAGCCATCTGCAAAGCATGTCGTGAAGTACGTTTTGTCGGCACCGGAAATGGCGGTTCCTCTTTCACCGCACGATACATTCAACCGCTAAAGATGACGCGGCGAAAGCGATAGAGCGCGAAGCCGAAATAAGCCACGCCGATGACCGTCATTGCCAAAATCTCAGACCAGACAATGGAAAAATCCGCTCCGCGATAAAGCACATCCTGGGCGAAAATCACGAAATGCGGCGTCGGGCTGATCACCTGCATGACATGCTGCAGCCATACCGGCATGCTTTCGATCGGCGTCGTGCTGCCGGACAGCAGCATCATCACCAGCAGCACCGGGATTGACAGCAGACCGAACTGGGCCATCGTGGAGGCGACCGTACCCAGGGCAATGCCAAGCGCCGCGACCGTGAACACGTAAAAGCACGCGCCGCCCAGAAACAGCAGAATCGATCCGGTAATCGGCACCTGCAGCCACCACTGCACCACGAACAGCAGCGATAGGGCCGCCGCAGCCACAATGACAACGCCATTGGCCAGGATCTTCGAGAGCATGATCTCGGCCGGAACGACAGGCATCACCAGCAGATGCTCGACCGTCCCCTGCTCGCGCTCGCGAATGAGCGCCGCACCGGTGAGCATGACGGTGATCATGGTGAGATTGCTGACGATCTGCATCACCGAGGTGAACCAGCTCGACTTCAGATTCGGATTGAACCTTGCTTGGATAACCACCTTGACCGGTAAACCAATTCCTCCTTCGCGTCCCACAATAAACTGCGTCACGTAGGTATTGATGACATTTTGGATGTAAGTCATCCCATTGAAAGCCTGGGCCGACGCGGTGGCATCGATATTGATCTGAACGGTGGGCTGCCGCCCAGCGAGAATATCCTCCTGAAATTTTGGGGGAATCTCAATCACGTAAATGAAACGTTGCGAATTCATGGTCGCGTCGATTTCGGTCGCCTCGATCTGGACCGCCGGCTTGAATGTGGGCGGCGTGAGGCCGTCGGCAATGCGGCGCGACAGATCGGAGCGGTCTTCATCGACGATTCCGACTGAAAGATTGGTCGCCTCGGTCGAGGCGCCGGTGGCAGCGGCGTAGATCGCAATGGTGAAGGAATAGGCGACAAGCAACAGCATGATCGGGTCGGAGCGGAGGCTGCGCAGCTCCTTGATCATCAGCCGAAAGACGTTGGTTAGATGCAACCGCAGCTTGGCGAGCCGACCGCTCCCGGGCCGCTCCGCCTTCGTCACGGTAAGCGGCACTCCCTGTTTTCGCGCATCTGCTCCCGGGCTCGCCGACATCTCAGCTCTCCTGTTTCCGCAAAAAAATGAGAGCGGCAATGAAATAACCTATGGCAAACGCCGCAAGGACGAGTGCATTGAGCCAGAGATCGGAAAAGTCCAGGCCTTTGGTGAAGGTGCCGACGCTGATCGGCTGAAACCACGCCATCGGAAACATCAGCCCGATCAGCCGTCCCTGGCCGGTGAGGGACGACACGGGCACGAGCAGGCCGGAAAAGTTCACCGTGGGGATGACTGTGATCACCGTGGTTGCAAACACTGCCGCGACCTGGGTCTTGGCGAACGTCGAGATGAGTTGCCCGAAGCCACAGGTCGAAAAGACGTAGAGCAGCGCCCCGAGCGCGAGCGCTCCGAACGACCCCTTCACCGGGACGTGGAAAACCACATACGCCATCAGCACCAGGAGAATAAACGCCAGCATCCCGACGACGACATAGGGGAACTGCTTGCCCAGCAAGAATTCGAATTTGCTGATGGGCGTTGAGCGAAAGTTGGCGATCGATCCGGTTTCCACCTCGCGGACCACGCCGATGGTCGCCATGATTGCCGGGATCAGAACCAGCATGATCACAATGACGCTGGGAACCATGCTGAAAACGCTCTTGAAACCCTGATTGTAGCGAAACCGATTTTCGATGTTCACGCGGCCAACATAAACGTTGGACACAGGGTTGGGGCCAAAGCGCTCGACTGCGAGGTCCTGCATATAACGCAAGACCAGGCCGTTGACGTACCCCTTGGTCGTCTCCCCGCGGAAAGGCATGGCGCCGTCGATCCAGAAGGCGATGTCGGGCGGATGCTGGCTCGCCAGATCGCGGCCGAAGCCGGATGGAATTTCGATGGCGACGGCGAGCTCTCCGCTTCGCATGCGTTGATCCAGTTCCGCCATGGAGCCGATCGGAGGGCGCTCGGAGAAATAATGCGATCCGGAGAAGCTTTCGAGCAGCCTGCGGCTGGCCGGCGTCTGGTCCTGGTCGAAGGCCGCATATTTCAGATTCTCGACATCGAACGTGATGCCATAGCCCATGGCGAACATCATGATGACAGGACCGAGGAACGCGAATGCCAGCCGGATAGGATCGCGCAGGAGCTCCATCGTTTCGCGCCGGGCATAAGCCCATAGCCGTCCAGGATCGAATCGCCTGGACGCGCGCGATTCGGGTGGCTGGCCGCTTGGCTTGCGGCTCGGCAGCAGGTTTGAGTCGGCTGGCGCTAGTGCGACTGCGGCGCGCGGTTCAGCCTTCCTTCTTTTCTCCCGAGCTCCGGCCGCTTCCTCCAGATAGGAGATGAATGCGTCCTCGAGAGAAGCGCTTCCGCGCTCCTTGACCAGCTCCTTCGGCGCGCCAACGGCGAGCACCCGACCTTGATGCATCAGCGAGATACGATCGCAGCGATCGGCCTCGTTCATGAAGTGGGTCGAAAGGAAGATGGTGACCCCATCGTCGCGGGAGAGATCGATCAGGGTGCGCCAGAAGGCGTCGCGGGCGACCGGATCGACACCCGACGTGGGCTCGTCGAGTATCAGGATGGACGGCCGGTGCAGCACGGCCACCGCAAGCTGCAGCCGCTGCTTGACGCCGAGCGGCAGACTTTCCGGCTTGGCGTCAGCCGCGGCCTTCAGATCGTAGCGTTCGAGCAGCTCTTTGAGTTCGGGGTTCGACCTCGTTTGCAGGGAGATGGTAGAGGTGCGCATGCAGCTCGAGATTTTGCCGCACAGTGAGCTCGCTGTAGAGCGAGAACGCCTGCGACATGTAGCCGACATTCTGACGCGCCTCCATGTCGTCGGCGCCCATTGGCTTGCCGAATAATTTGGCCGAGCCTTCGGTGACCGGCAGGAGCCCGGTCATCATTTTCATGGTTGTCGTTTTTCCGCAGCCATTCGAGCCAAGGAAGCCGAAGATCTCGCCGCGTCCGATGCGAAAGCTCACATGGTCGACGGCGACGAAATCGCCAAACCGGCGGGTAAGCCCTTCCGCCTCGATGGCCGGCGTCTTGTCCTCGGCCTCGGCGCGTGGACGCACGATGACCTCCTGGTGCAGGCCCGCGCTTTTCCGGTGGGAGGAGGGCGATGAAGGCATCGTCGAGCGTGCTCTTTTTGCCCGGTCGAAGAATCTCCTTTGGCGCACCGTGCGCGATGACCTTGCCGTCGTCCATCGCGGCGAGCCAATCGAACCGGCTCGCTTCGTCCATGTAGGCGGTCGCGACGATCACGCTCATCATTGGCCGGCGCGCCCGGATCGAATCGATCAGCTCCCAGAATTGCCGGCGCGAAAGCGGATCGACGCCGGTGGTCGGCTCGTCGAGAACAAGGAGATCAGGATCGTGCATCAGCGAGCAGCAGAGGCTGACTTTCTGCTTCATGCCGCCTGAGAGCTTGCCGCACGGTCGATCCGGAAAGGGGTCGAGCCCGGTGGCCTTCAGAAGTTCGTCGATGCGCTCGCGCCGCTCGGCTGCGCCCTGGCCGAAGAGGCGCCCGAAAAAATCGATGTTGTCGTAAACGCTGAGGGTCGGATAGAGATTCCGGCCCAAGCCCTTGCGGCATGTAGGCAATCCGGCCGTAACTTGCCCTCCGATGATGCTCATCCGCCATATCTCCGTCGAGCACCATTACCTTGCCGGTTTGAATCTTGCGCACCCCGGAAATCAGGGCGAGCAAGGTGGACTTGCCGACGCCGTCTGGCCCGATCATTCCCACCATGCAGTGGGCAGGAATATCGAGGGTCAGGTCGTTAAGCGCGAACGTCTTTCCGTAGCGATGGGTTACGCGCTCGATCGCTTGCGACGATGGCATTGCTCATTACGGAAGCTTCACCGCAAGCTCTGCAGGCCAAGGGATCTTCGGATCGGTGCGAACAAACCCAAGCCCGCGCACGCCGGTCTTCACCTGGCGATGGTATTTCTTGAGGACCTCAGGATCGGCCTGGAGCTTGACTCGGAACATCAGCTTCTCCCGCTCCTCGGCCGTCTCGACGCTCTTGGGCGTGAACTGGGCCTCGGTCGCGACGAAGCTGATCGTCGCGGGGAGCACGTATTGGGGAACGGGATCGAGGATCGTGCGTGCCTCGTCGCCCAGCGTGAGCTGGCCGGCTTCCTTCGCCGGCAGATAGATCGTCATGTAGACGTCGTTGAGATCGAGGATCGTCAGGACGCGCTGCCCTGCGGCAACCACCTCGCCCGCGCGCGCAAGCCGGTATTGCACGCGTCCGCTCCGGGCGAGACGAGCACCAGATCGACGAGAATTGACTGCAGCCGTTCGACGTCAGCCTCGGCTGCTTTGATCGCTGCCTCGGCCTGATCGCGCTGGGCATTGGCCGCAACGTAAGCGCGGCCTCGGCCGCTTCGAACTTGTTGCGCCGCTGATCGAGCACCTGCTGCGAGACACCCTTGCTCCGACCAGCTGCTTTGGCGCGCTCATAATCGGTTCTGGCGAAAGCCAGATCGCTCTTGCGCTGGACTATGAGCGCGTTCGCTTCCGCCAAGTCCTGTTTGGCTTTCAGGACCTGGCCTGCTGCGCCCGCGCAGCTGGGCTTCGGTTTCCGGCGACGAGATCGTCGCGACGACCTGTCCCGCCGTGACCTCGTCGCCTTCGTTCACGGTCAGCGTCGCCAGCCGGCCCGGGTATTTTGCGGCGACGTCGACCTCGGTGGCTTCGAGGCGCCCATTCGATTTCACGATGCCCTCCGGCATGTCGCGGCCGCGCAGGCGCGCAATCAGGTTTTCCACCTCTGTTCGGGCCCGTTCGATAGGGTTAGGCTGCGCGGATTCAGCGTCTGCGGTGCCAACGACCAGCGCGCCACGCGAAAATCCAAGTGCTCCGCCGATGATGAGAACGGCGATGCAAAAAAGAGCAGGCCCAACACCAACCGGCTGGGACTTGCGGCAGCTCGCGCTATCCGACGATGTGGTAGCCAGCATCGACATAGACGGTTTCTCCAGTGATCAGCTTGGCGTAATCCGTCGCAAGGCAGGCCGTCGCCATACCGACATCCTCGACACTCACGAGGCTCTTTACGGGGCGCGGCTGGCGGCCTGATCCATCAACTCGTCGAAATGATCGATCCCTGAAGCAGCGCGTGTCTTCACCGGCCCGGGGGAGATCGCGTGGACGCGGATCCCTTTTGGCCCAAGCTCGTAGGCCAGATAGCGCACGCTGCTTTCCAGGGCTGCTTTCACAGGCCCCATCAGGTTGTAGTGTTCGACGACCTTTTCGGCGCCGTAATAGCTCAACGTGAACAGCGCACCACCGTCTTGCATCAGTGGTTCTGCCAGCCGCGCCATGCGGATGAACGAGTGGCAAGAGATATCCATCGCGATTAGGAAACCCTCGCGAGAGGAATCCGCAAGGCGACCATGCAGATCCTCTTTCGGTGCAAAGGCGATCGCGTGGAGTGCAAAATCGAGCTTGCCCCAGTTCTTGCTTAACGTCTCGAATACGGCCTCAAGGTCCCCCGGCTGCTTGCACGTCACACCGCAGGAAAATCTCCGCCTGCAGTCGTTTTGGCGAGCGGCTCGACATAGGTCTTCGTCTTGTCATTGCGGTACGTGATGGCGAGTTCCGCCCCCATGGCGCGGAACGCTTCCGCGCAGCCGTAGGCAAGCGAATGTTGATTGGCGATGCCGAGGACAAGCCCCTTCTTACCGGCTAGAGGCTTTTCTTTAAGGCTGATCGCCATGGTGTTCCTACCTGCTAGGGTATCGTTGGCAAGGCGTGCTCATGCTCGCTCCCGGATTTCCCAAGCGGATACTTTCTCCGTGGCCCGTTCTGAGCGTTCTCAAAGCAATAGAATAATGGGCCGATATCCGCGCCATGGCTGAGTTACCAGGCACCGCTCGCTCGCTGTCTCGCATGACGCTCCTTGGCTAATTGCGTGACTTATTCGGCAGCATCCCTGCCTCACGATGCCGAGCGTCGACTCGTATCAGCCGCCAGCAAATGCAAGACATGGCTTAAGCGGCGTTGCCCCTCGGGTTTGAGCTTGCCGGTGGCTGCGACGGTTGCCTCGACCAAGTCGGAGAACGCGCGACGCGCCGCGGCATCCGCGGGCAGCAAATGCGGCAGCGCCTCGATTGCGGCGCGTTCGTCCACGGCCAGGATCGCCCACTGCTCGCGCACGGCAGCCATGAACTCAGCCGGCGAGACTTCCGGGTGCGCCAGAAGCAGCTTGCGCAGGGCATCGAAGGTGCTCTCCTCGATGCGATGATGGGTCTTGCCGATATACACCAACACCCGTGCCGCAGCATCGACCGCGTCACCCTCGGCAATGTGTCCCTTCAAACGCCGTTTCTCCTCCTCGGCGGCCAAGAGGATGGACGGCGACAGCCCAGGCCGCGGCCGGGGCGCACCATCATTCTGAGAGATTCCGCAGGCGGCCTGAACCAAGGGCGAGCCATATACCGCGTGAAAGGTGCGCTCGACCAGGTCGTCTCGAGAGTCACGGAACAGGTTGAGCGCGTCGACCATTGCTTGCGAGAATTGTTGTTGCATCGTTATGAATGGATTGTCGGCCGAGGCGGGGGTGCGCTTCGCCCGAACGTAATCAGCGAACTGCGCAACTGGTCGCATCATTGGATTCCTGTCGGACAGGAGAGAATAGCCGAGCCGCAGGGGGTTCAGCTCAATAGCGGCACGCGCGAGTCTGCGGGCCGCTGATCATCTTGATCCAGGGCTGCACGAAGGTCTGATAGAAGGCGTTGTTGAGCTCTGAAACGCGTGCGACAGCCGCGAACTCGCGCTCGTCCTCGAGCGAGTTGCACCCCAGCGCCCGAATGTCGTCGAGGCCGCGCTCCTCAATCGATAGATCGAAATTGTCGCCTTGCCCCTGACTCGAGGCTTCAGTACCCGGCTTCGCGGTGATTACGATTTCGTAGAGCCCCGGCGGCATCGCGTCGATAAGCTCCATGTTGTTGATGAACTCGGCATGGTTTTTCTCGGCCACCTTGGTGCCGACGAAAATAGCCAAATGCCCGACCTGGGCGTCAATGTTGTAGAAGATCCTCTGACGATGTTGCTGGATCTCTTCGACGCTTTGGTAATTGTCGAGAATCCAGTCCAGAGCCTGCTGCGGGGGCGTGATGTTGTCGCCGTGCGAGCAGAAGCAGACGATCGGCGTTTTGACTTCCCGCATATCGAGGCGAATGCCGTCGCTAGTGACGATCTGGCCAGTCGAGAATTTGTTGTCGATAAAGAGAGTGTCGACCATCCACTGCATCTCTTCACCACGCAGCAGGACAAAATCGCCCCACCACTTCTCGAATTGCAGATAGCGGTCCTTCTCTTGCTCCGGGTTAGCCCAAACGTTGTATGGCTTGGTCCAGAACGTGTTGGCGGGGTTGAGATTGTCAAAGTTGGCGACCAGCCAAGCGGCGTCGAAGATGCCGTTGCCGATATCGCTCATCATGCGATCGAGCCAGCTTCCGCCGTACCAGCCGCCCAGGTAGCGCATGGCGTTCTTGCCGCGGACACCGCCCCAGTAAGAGAGGGGCGCGCCCGCAATCACCATTGGCCCGACCACGTCGGGGCGCATGCAAGCGGCCATCATCGCGTGCCAGCCGGCTTGGCAGTTGCCGAACACGAACGGCTTGCCGAGGGCCGCGGGGTGCAGCTCAGCGACCTTCTCGATGAAGATGGTATAGGCGCGGGCGACGTCCTCAACCCGTTGTCCCTCCGCAGGCGAAGCGGTAAAGCCGCAAAAGTAGACGGGGTGCCCGGCCTTGAACGCCTCGCCGATCTCGCTCGAATGCTTGAAGCCGCCAATCCCTGGTCCCTGCCCGGCGCGCGGATCTATGACGAGGACGGGGCGCTTGCGGTCGTCGATCTCCACGCCCTCCGGCGGAATGACGCGCAGCAGCGAGTAGTTGACCGGATGGGGTAACTCGTCGCCGCGCATCACCAGCTCGCTGTCGTAGATCAGGACCGAAGTTGCCTGGTGCGCCAACATGCCCTCGCGCTGGTTGCCGCGCTGGCGCAGGATGTCCAAAAACAGAATCGACCTCTCCCAGAAGTCGCGCACATACTCATTGAAAGCGGTCGGCGCCAGTTTGCCGATCTGGCCCGACAATTCCTCGAGGTAAGCGGTCGGCGCCTGCTTGCCGATCCGCCGCGACAATTCCTCGATCATTCTCGGTGGCGTCGGGTCGTGGAGCGGGATCGCGGCATTAATGGCTTGGGCCATCGCGTCCTCCTTCTCGCTGCTGGTCGGGGATGGAATAATGCGCGGTCGATCGTTGGTGGATAGACGTCGGCTTCCGTCTTGGCACCTGAGGGACTGACTAGCGGCGTGTCTCCCTTCGAAGAAATTCGGCCTACGTTCTCCGAACGCACTGCATCTTCATCTGCTGCTCGTTCAGTCTTGTCTGACGGTGCCCTCGGCTTCGCTAGCGCTGCGCGATCCAAACTGGAGCCTGTCGTCTTCGCCGGCTTGATGTCGTAGCAAGGTTTGCCATAGGCCAGCTCCTCTCCGATTTCGGCTCGCGCACGAGAAAGGGTACGCAATCGGTGTGCGTGCGCATGCCTCAAGCTGCCAAGGGTTGATCGCGCGTGCCGTTGCAGACCAGAAACTATGCCTGCACAATCTGTTAACCATGCGCTTTCGAGGCTTTGACGCATGTCAAACGCCAATTTTGAGCGCTTGGTATATAAGTCGAAACTCGGGAACGCCACGAGCCCAGCATGCAGTACGTTCAGGTCCTCTCGATCGAGCTCGACAAATACCAGGAGGCGCTGCCGCAATGGGCGGACGCGCTCAGTACCCACGTCGGACGGATCCCCCCCTCAGGCAAAGACGAAGAAGTAATTCGATGTTTGCCGCGCAGTCTGGGAAGGTTCTCGGGCCGCATCGAGGCTGGCATGTTGGGCGACATGGTGCTCGCCAAGCTCCGAGCAACACCCTATCAGTTCAGTCGTTCGCTTCGAACGCCAACGCCGACGCTGCCGCTCCAGGCTCTCCTCCTCATTCAAGTCAGCGGAGGCGGATGTTTGGCTCAGCATGATCGCTCTTGCACGCTCTATCCGGGAGACTGGTGTCTCATAGATACCGTCGATCAGTTTGATAGCTCAAGCTTGGGCGATCCGAGCGAATACCAGATTTTGGTTCTCGAGCGGCCTACCGATCCCGACATGCTTGCCTTGCTCGAGCGAGGAGTGGCCCGCCGATTTGATTCCAAAGCGGGAATGTCGCGAATTCCTGCGATCCACGCTGGACGAAGCCTTCAAACAGATGAATCGCCTGGGAGGCCGCAGCGGAAGATGCTTGCAGAACGTCCTAACAGCAATGACATGGGATGCCCTACGCGAGCAGCTGGATGCGCCGCCGGCAC
The DNA here is from genome assembly GCA_963724595.1 of uncultured Alphaproteobacteria bacterium. GTDB lineage: Bacteria > Pseudomonadota > Alphaproteobacteria > Rhizobiales > Hyphomicrobiaceae > Hyphomicrobium_A. Next base: position 19,109 of record CAVRVR010000012.1, read on the forward strand.
TGGGGCCCCACGACATCCAGTGCGCGCAACTTAAGCGCCATATCGAGTCCTGCCTGACAGATCCGGGCCTTTCCGTTGAATCTATCGCGCAGGCTTGCAGCACATCCGTGCGAAGCGTGCATCGGGCTTTCGCCGCCGATGCTGCCGGCTCTGTTTGGAAGTACGTCTGGCGGAGGCGGCTCGGCCATTGCGCAGCGGAGCTACGAGATCCAGGGCAATCGCATCGCTCCATCACCGACATTTGCTTCGCTTGGGGGTTCAACAGCAGCTCCCATTTCAGTCGTCTTTTCAAGGAGCAATTCGGCGTCCCCCCGAGCCGATACCGACCAGCTTCGTGCCTTGAATTTGCGAACGCGAACGAGGATGTTGCGCGCGAGCCCTGCCGTCACTCGCATATGCAGCAACTCCCTCGACATTGATCGTACGCGGCGAATTCAGATGCCGCTATCCGAGCGTTTTATTTCCGAGGCATCCAACAACGCAGTCAGCTGGCACACCCATGCAAGATTGGGCGCGCTCAGGCATGCGAGTGTCCGGTCGCACGGCTAAGACCAACGCAACGCTTCGATCACGTCGGTCGAAGAGGCAAGTCGAATGTGTGGTCCAGGCATGGAGGCAACGATGGCAGAGGAAAGCAGCATGCATTTCTATCTCAATTGGGCGAAGGAGCGGATCGACGAGATGGATGCCACATTGGCATCACTCGAAGCTAAAGCGAGCCAGCTGCAGCCCGACGTAAAAGCCAAGGTCGAGACGCTGGTGGCTGATCTGAAGAAGCGGCGTGATGAGTTTCAGGCGACTCTCAAGAAGCAGGCCGAAGCAGGCGAGGCAGCCTGGGAGCGCGCGAAGGCGCAGTTGGAATCCGAATGGGATGATTTCGAAGCGGAAGTGAAAACCTACCTCGACAGCGCAGGTAAGCAGATCGATCAGCAGCAGGCCACCTTCCGGGATGTTGCCGCCGCTCAAATGAAGGCCTGGCGCGAGGCGGCCGACAAGTTCCAAGGCGCTGCAACCAAAGTCGCAACAGATCGGCGCGCCCACATCGAGGCGGCAGTCAAGCAGATGAAAGCTGATGCGTCCGAGGCCGAAGTGCGCTTACAAAAGATGAAAGGGGCAGGAAGAGAGTCCTGGACGGCGTTGAGCGCCGCCTTGTCGGAGTCGCGCAAGGCTTTCGACCGCGCGAACAAGACTGCCTACGACGCACTCAAGCGAGCTGCGGGCCCGCAGGCGTGAACGAGACTGCCGAACCGGCACGCTGACGTTTGAGACACGGCGTCCCGTCGCATTTCAATGGCGATGCGATGTGGGCCACCCGAGACTCAGTGGGCCGGTTCCTCCGTCCTTCCGTCGTGATGGCCCGGCAGCACCGCGCCCGAAGTAGTAAGGGCCTGTGAGAGCGCTGCGCATCACCTCGAGAAAGGACCAGCGCCATGAACAAAAAAAGGCCGTAGTCTCCCAGCTGCGCGCGCACCAGAAATACGAACGTCTGGTCGCGGCCACAAAAGGCCTGCCGGCGCTCCCGACAGCAGTTGCCCATCCCTGTGATGAGACCTCGCTTCGGGGCGCGCTCGAGGCGGCACAAGCAGGAATGATAGCGCCCGTTCTCGTCGGGCCAGCGGAGAGGATCCGCAGCGTTGCCAATCCCTGATCTCGACATCGAAGGCATCGAAATCATCGACGTCCCGCACAGCGACGGCGCCGCAGAAAAGGCCGTCGAGCGCGCCAAGGGCGAGACGCGCATCTCGCGTGAGGCGTCGCGGGTTGCCTGCTTCATGATCCGACCGATGAGGAGCTTATGATCGCCCGCCACACGCTCAGGGTGTTGCGCGAGCAGACCGCAGCGCCGCTCTGGGAGAACGCGCATGATCGACTTTTCATCGCCAGCGCTGTTCGAGGGAAGAAAGCGCTTGTGACTGGCGCGGCTGGCGCAGTTCTCGGGGCGGATGTTCAGGAAAGGGCTACCATGGCAGATCCGCGGAACTACTACGCCCAGGAGATTCTCAAGGACGGCATCCCCGTCACCATTCGCGCGATCCGGACGGACGATGAAGAGAGGATTCGTGTCGCGTTCAGGGCTCTCGATCGCGAGGCGGTATACCGACGTTTCTTCACTGCGAAGGAGGATCTGACGGACGCCGAACTCGAGCAAGTGACCCACTTGGATTTCAGCCAAATCGTGGCCCTGGTGGCGACAGTCTCTCAAGCCGACGGCGAGGAGATCGTGGTCGGCGATGGCCGCTATTTCGCAGACAAAGGGGATAAGCCGGAACGCGCCGAGCTTGGTTTTCTAGTTGCAGAGCTGTATCGCACACGCGGCATCGCCTCCTTGCTGTTGAGGCATCTCGCCTGCATCGCTCAGGATGCTGGCTTGTCGGCGTTCGAGGCCGATGTGCTTGCATACAATGCGCCGATGCTTGCCGTGTTTCAGCGTAGCGGGCTACCGATAAGTCAGCGGCGCGAGGGAAACACTATTCACGTCACGCTTTCTCTCGGGTCCCCGCAAGGACCTGACCCTTGACACTCTTTTCTAAAGACTTGCGCTTCGCGGCTGACACCCAGAGCTACGAATCCGTGACCAATCGATCAATTGCCAGAAGGGTGCTGGGCTCGCCGCCACGCATCTTGCAGCGAACGCGCAGGATTGCGCCCCGATAGTCGCAACTTAACCTGCGATCTTCTCCGGTCACCTAGCTTCTGATGGGCCGTCCTCATGAAGTTGGCATCACTAACTCTCGATGCGTCCGGCGGTTCCCAACGGGGGCCGAAATAATAAACGGCTGCGTACAAAAGGCTGGCGCCAGCGGGCACGCCCAGGGGCTCGCTCAGGGTGTGTGCCGCGTCCAGAGGGCAAAGACGAAAAAGCCTGCAAACCCGAGCACGAACAGCGCGAACAGCACCAGCAAGGTCACGCCCACTACCTCGCGCACGCGCGACTGAAACTGCTCAAGCCACGTCGGCACGATTTGATACCCGCAGTGCGGGCAGTTCTTCGCCTCCGTCGAGACCGAGCCGCCGCACTCTTTGCAGGTCGTCATGGTCATGGCGTCATCATAGCGGGGCACCACTGCTGTAAAAGATCAGTTCAATCCCAACAAAAAGTCCAGTGCTCCATTGCCGTCGCGCTCTAGGCGACGCTCCATGACGCTGCTCTACTTCGAGCACGGCCCAAGTGAAAGCGCCATGCGAACCGCCTCCTTGCAGCTTTGACGCCGCATCGGTCAGCATGGCAATTCGCATTCAGCGAATGACCTCCGCAAGCCGCTCTTCCCACTCCAGCCGGTCGATTTCCAGCAGAATGCGAAACGGTTTGATCTCCGCATGGCGGCAGGAGCTGAGCTCGACGATCGCGTCGGGTTGAGCGGTGGACGAGTTTCGGCCGCCAGAGCCCCTCCTGTGGAAGACAGTCGCGCTATCGCCGACCGAGACAGGCGCGATGCACCTGTGGAAATGTGGATAACTCTGGCGCTCGGCTGGGGACAGACTTGCGGCAGCTGTTTCGCGAGGGGCTCAACTCGCCGACTTTGTGTCTTCCGGAAGGAGGGCAATATGAAACCTGCATCGAACATCGCGCTGCTCATCATGGGTGGCTTTCTGGGGGCCATCGGTAGCTTTCTGTGGCGGATCTCTGAACCGAGCGTCATCGCAGGCTGGACAACAGCCACGAGCAGCGCGCACCAATTCGTCTACGGCGACGACATCACAACCGGCTCGGTCCCTGAGAGGCAACCAAAGACGGCGAAGAAGCCGCCGGAGCTAGACGGCATCGCGCGGGCGTGGAGAACGACAAATTATGTCCTCGGCCTGTGCTGGCTCGACGACCACTGCCGAAAGCATGACCAGCGGACGGTGAGATGAGCAACTCGACTGAAGGCGAGCTAGACGCGCGCTTCGCCGCCATGACGAAGCGCTTCGCGGACGACTTCTTCGAAATCGTGGCAGACCCGGCGCTCAAGACTGCCAATGTGCAAGACCTCAGCAACGCGGTCGCGCGTGCTCTGCTGTACGCGGACCCACTCTTCACGCACGTTTTGACCAAGGCCTTGAACAGCGAAGAGCTGAAAGCTCACTACCCTCTCGCAGAACTTGCGGCCTGCCACGAAACTAAGCGCCGAGACGAGCAGTAGCGCGAGTGGTGGGAGCAGGACAAGGACGAGGGCAACTCGTAGCGATCCTAAGCGCGCGCTGGGCCGGCCGGGACCCGAGCGCCGGAGCGATCCACCCCACTTTTCACCCGTGAAATCTTACGCGCGGTGACTGGTTACAGAATCTACAATTCATAACGAGCTCGGCGCAAACCACTGAAGGCCAACGGCAATTTTTACAGCCAGCGGCGTGCGAAGCTCACATCACGTTAGGATTGGAGCGCAGAGGCGGAATTCATAATGTGTGTCGTGCGCGCAAACGCATGTCCAGGATGAGGGGTTTTAACTGACGACCCATCTGGCAGTAGTTGATCACGTCAGGAGCGGATTTCGAACCGCACGATGCGAATGTCCGCTTGCATCGCAATTGCGCTCTATTCAGCTTAAGCCGGCAGCGGCCATTGACGACAGCGCCATTGCAGGTAGGGAGCGGTCACAGTGGGCTGTCACACACCGGAGGCACGAATCAGTTATGTAGCAATATTAACAAAGTCTTAATAGCCGAGGTGCCGTCAATATCGAGAACGGCTAAGTGCGCGTTTTGTGCTGCCCATCGCGATCATGGAGAGCAACGTGCATTCGAAAGGCAATATCGGACGCTACCTGCTTGGCAGCAGCGTCATAGCCTTGGTGGCGGCGACCGGTACGAGTGCGAGGGCAGCCAGCAACGAGCAACTTGAAGAGCAATTGCGGATCATGCAGTCGCAGATCCAGCAGCTGCAGCGTCAAATTGAAGAGAACAAAGCGGCTGCCTCCGCGGCGCGAGCCGCAGCGGCCCGATCGGAGGCCGCACAATCGGCTGCAGCCGAATCGGCGGCTGCTGCGCAAGCCGCTGCCAGCAAGGGCGGTGGCGAGAAAGAGAAAGATGACCTCGACCTGAAGGTCAAGTGGAAGGGTGCGCCGGAACTCTCCAGCAAGGATGGCAAGTTCAGGATGAAAGTGCGCGGACGCATTGAGACTGACTACAACGCAATCGGCCAAGATGAATGGATTACGGGTCGGCCGAACGTCAGCGCGGCTGAAATCCGGCGTGCGCGTCTTGGGGTTGAGGGCACGCTTTGGAAGGACATAGATTACAAGTTCGAGGTCGACTTCGCCAACGATGAGACGGTGCTAAAGGACGCCTTTTTCGAGTACACCTGTTGGGGCGACGACTTTCACCTTCGGTTCGGCAATTTCAAGACGTTTAACTCGCTTGAACATTTAACCAGCGACCGCTTCATGACCTTCATGGAACGCGCAGCTTTTGTCGAGACCTTCGGACTGGATCGGCAGATCGGTGCCGGCGCGATCTACACTCAGGATCATTTCACGCTGACGGCCGGCATCTTCGGACCGAGGACCGCGGAAGAAGAGGAGTGGTTGGACGACGTCAAAACGGGCGCCGCACGCGTCGACGGTCGCTCCCTTCAACGAGGAAGGCCATCTATTGCATTTTGGCGCCAGCTGGCGGCAGCGCGTTGGAGCTGACGATCTACGCTCTGATCCGATCCCTGCCAACGATCAGCTATTCCTCTATCGAGCACGCGGCGCCGATTTGCATCTCGCTGACCGCTTCGTCCAGACACCGGAAATTTTCGGTCAGGACAGGTTCTGGGGAGTGGAGAGTGCCTTTGTCTTGGGTCCCTGGTCGATGCAGGGCGAGTATGCGCAGCTAAACGCCGATTCGGTACCGGCTGCCTTCGGTCCCGATCCGACCTATGTCGGCTGGTACGTGGACGCCAGTTGGTTCATCACCGGCGAGCACCGCACGTACAAGAACGGCGAGTTCATCCGCCAGAAAGTCTTAAACCCTGTCTCCGACGGCGGTCACGGCGCCTGGCAACTTGCCGCCAGATACGACGTCATTCAGCTTAGTGACAATGCCGAGACGATCGATACATGTACGCTGTGCGGCAATCAGAACACTTGGCTGATCGGCGTCAACTGGTGGCTGAACGACCACACGCGCTTCATGTTCAACTTCAATAAATCGACGATCACCGGCGGTTTTCTGGATGGCGCCAACGAGAACGATGGAGCCAAGATCAGAGGCTTTGGCACACGCGCGCAGGTGGACTGGTAGTCGACCAAGCTCTCAAAGAATTGGCACAGCCTAGTCGTGGTATGACATATCGGACCGTCGCCGATCTCATTGTGGAGCAGACGCATGCCGAAAAAAGATAAAGCCAAGGCAAAGAAAACTCAGGCGAAGAAAACCAAGGCCAAGAAAACCCGGAAGGCAAAGGCTGTTCCCGCCGGCTTCCACACGGCGACCCCTTACTTGTTCGTGCAGGGCGCCGCCAACGCCATCGAGTTCTACAAGTCTGCCTTTAAGGCCAAGGAGATCATGCGCATGCCAGCGTCCGGCGGCAGGGTGGGACACGCGCAAATCAAGATCGGAGACTTCGCACATCATGATCTCCGATGAGTCTCCCGACATGGGTGCCGTTGGCCCAAAAGGTCTCGGCGGCTCACCAGTGATGCTCTACCTCTACGTGAAGGACGTGGACGCAGTGGTGGCCCAGGCCGTTGCCGCGGGCGCCAAGCTCGTACACCCCGTGAAAGATCAGTTTTACGGCGATCGATCGGGCGCCCTTGAGGATCCTTTTGGTCACCTCTGGCATGTCGCCACGCATAAGGAAGATGTGCCGCTCAAGGAGTTGCGGAAGCGAGCTGAAACGGCGATGGGCAGTCAGGGTCAAAAGTAGGCCAGGGAGGCGCGAGCACGCTCCGCCCGCGCTAGGGTGTCGGGCGTCGCCTCAAGTTAGGCTGCCGGCCTCCATACTGACGGGAATGCCATGCTTTTCCTCAAAACTGTTCCTTGAGCACGCCGGGTAGTGTTGCTTCTCTCCTAAGAAGGTGGAGGTTCGATCGCGTCACCGGGTTGAACGTCGCGCACGTCGGATCTGTCTCAGGATACCGGCTGCGCCCTCGGCGTCGTTCAATCCCTGCGCAATCTCACTCTCCAGCGAGCTGGTGATTGGCGAAGATCTGCTGACCTGGCGCTGTATCATCATCAGTCGATTAAGTGCTGCAAGATGATATGCGAGGCGGTCCGCGCGTCTGGCGTGACGCTGCTCGACGAGCAGTGCGACCCTGTTGTTGTCGCCGAGCGCCAGTAGATGCTCCTCGGTCTGGTGGGAAAGGAACGCCTCGAACTCAGCGCCCGTAGCCCGGATAATGATCCGCAGCGAGAGCATACCCCCTCCTGCACCCAGCAGCGCCCAACAGTAACGTGACGCCACGCACTGGCTTGGATCTGGGTAGAAAGCGGTCAGCAGTCGTGGGTCGGGTTGGTCAACGCGTTCTCCATCAATGAATGCAAATCCATCAATCGTTGACTGAGCATGACGGTAAAGCACATGAGATGCTTGTCGACGCCTCGCCGCGTATCGATGCAAACGCGCCGAGCGAGGGGATACGTCCTCAAGCTCCGCCGCGAGCCGATTTAGGCTTTCAAAAAGCCGCGCGTAGCTTTGCTTTGACGCCACCATTTCGCTGGTCTTCTCAGCGTCAGCGTCCGGCCATGGCGGCAGATCTGGCATGAAAAGAGACGCGCCACCTAAGCGACGCGTCGCAATATGCGTGGGCCCAAGTATAAGGGTGAACGTAGGGCGCCAGCGTGAAGCTTTTATGTCGGATAACCTCAAACGGCTCAGGGCTTTAGATGGCGACGGTGCGCAATTTCAGTTGTCGGGTGCTGGCGCTGCCGATGGCGATACTGCTTTTGGCCGCTCAACGCGTCAGACGCGTGTCATTTAAAGTTCATATTGCGTAAGCCCCGACGTGCTTTCGTCATAAATATTGTGACGCCAACCGTCGTTGGTGACATTGGAACTATGACGTCCTCCGCCGGGTTTGGCCGTCCATCCCAAGCCGGAGGACGTAATATGACTGCTGATATTGATCCCCGCACGCCGGATGTTGCCCGCAGCAAATCGCCGGTTTTGCCGCTGATCGTGCTGGTCGTATTGACCACGGTCGTTGCCTGGGTGGCCTACAAGGCGTGGCCGGCCGTGCAGGAAGCTTTGAGCGTCCCTGCGGTCACAGCTCCTGCGCAGGCCCCGCAGCCGGCGACCACGCCGCCCACACCGTAGTTGACTTGCGGACCCCTATGCGGAGCCGGGCTTTGTTACATGCGCATGCACTGCCGTAGTGATCACGGCTTGCTACCTGGGCGCGCTGGCGCTAGCCTGCGTTAACCAACGATGAGTTGTGTGATGCGTCTGGCCGACGACGAAACCTTAGCCCTATCCACGGCGCGAAACATCGCCGTCGCACCCGAGGACGAGATCGTGCGTACGATCACCCGGCTGCGTAGGTCAAAGCGGCTATTCATTACCGTTCACGGACTAAACAGGCTGCTAGCGGTCCCCGAGCACCGGGGAGTGGCGATACAGGCCCTCAAGCGCATGGGCTTGGATCAGGCTGGCTAATTATTCAAAACATCTCTGGCACGTACATGTCGCGCGGGATCGGATGCCGCTGGTAGTCGGGATGATGCGTCCGCTCCGGCAGCACGATCGGTGGGCGGGTGACTTCATCGTAAGGAATTTGGTGAAGCAGATGATTGATACAGTTTAGCCTTGCCTTTTTCTTGTCGACTGCCTCCACGACCCACCAGGGCGCTTCAGGAATGTTGGTTCTCCGCAGCATGGCTTCCTTGGCCTGGGTGTAGGCCTCCCACCGCACGCGCGACTGCAAATCCATCGGGCTGAGCTTCCACTGCTTCAGTGGATCGTGGATGCGCATCGTGAAACGGAAGTGCTGCTCCTCGTCGGTGATCGAGAACCAATACTTGAGGAGTATGATTCCCGACCGCACCAGCATTCTTTCGAACTCGGGTACGGTGCGCAGGAACTCGTCGCACTCCTCCTCTGTGCAAAAGCCCATGACGCGCTCGACGCCGGCGCGGTTGTACCAGGAGCGGTCGAACAGGACCATCTCGCCCGCTGCCGGCAGGTGGCTGACGTAGCGCTGGAAGTACCATTGCGTGCGCTCGCGCTCGCTCGGCGCAGGCAGTGCCGCCACTCGGCAGACACGCGGATTGAGGCGCTGCGTGATGCGCTTGATGACGCCGCCCTTGCCGGCGGCATCGCGTCCTTCGAAGATCACGACGACCTTGAGTTTCTGCGCGACGATCCAATCCTGCAGCTTGACGAGCTCGCCCTGGAGTCTGAACAGCTCTTTGAAGTAGAGCTTCCGATCCATGCCTTCAGGCTCGGGCCGACCAGACATTCCGTCGAGCAGCTTGTCGAGGCGCTCGTCGTCGATCTCCATTTCCAGCTCCTCGTCGAAGCTGTCGACGAGGTCGGCGCGAACACGCATATCAAGATCTTTGGCGCGTGAATCCGTACTCACTTTTTCTCTCCTGCTTCAGGGCCAAGGCCTCGTCCGCACTGGCAGCGCACAAGACGGGCGATCGTTGTACTCAGTGGCGCTCGCCGGACATGCGGTCGAGGAGGGCCGTCAGGGGCCGCGAGAAGACGACAACCCCGACTGTCAGCAGGATGACAGCGCCGGCGACAATGCTGAAGTATAGCAGCTTGACGCGCAAGGGAGCCTCCGCCTCGGCGATCAGATTCATGCCCAGGAACCCGGTGGCGATCGTGCCGATCAGGCCGACGATCGTTACTGCCGTGAGCCGATGGATCGTACCGCTCTGTCGGCGCAGAACATCGCTGTCGAGATACTGCACCATATCGAAGATCTCGTTGCGGAGCTCTTTGTAGAGATCGTCATTGCCCAGATGCAGGCGCTGCATGCGGAAGAGGTCGCGCGTCTGCGCCTGATCCGACACCTCGGTGAACCAATAGCGCTGCGTGAAGCGCATGAACGCCTCCTGCAGGCGATATGTCTCGCGTCGGAACGCGGCAGCCGACCGGGCGCTCCTGACTTCCAGCTGCTTGATGGCGGCAACCAGCCGATCGGACAACATCAGCAATGCCGCCTTGTGGAAATGACTGATGAGGAAGAGCAGGAAATACTGATGGCGGAATTGGCCGAGCAGTCCCCGTTCGTTGTCCTCAAGGCGGGAGGCGGCGCCATCCGCCACGACCGTGAAGGCGTGTCCCGACAGCAGAAAGCGAGTGTTGACGCCCGCCGTCTCCGATCCTTCGTGATAGTAGCGATCGTAGCAGTTGCGGGTCTCGAAATCGTGCAGAAAGCGCTCTGTAAATGGCGTATCTCCGCTCGAGCTCGCCCCCGCGGCGAAGGCGAGGCGCATGTAGTCGGCACGCTGCACGTCCCAAAGCCGGTCGACGGTCAGATAGGTCATGACCGGCATGCGGTAGTATTCGATCTGCCGGAAGCTGAGCGGGCTCTTGTGGCCGGAGTTCTCGGCCACCAGGGGCTTCAGCAGGAACTCCCAATGTGCCGCGAAGCACGGCGTCCGCTGGTGCCCTACGAACGACAGGTATCGCCCGCGCTGCTCGTAGTCGGAGGTGGCGAGCACGCGACCATCCTTGTCGAGCCATTCGACTCTCTCAGGACAGTGCAGGGGCTCGCCGGTCTCAGTCCAGCCGGGAGGATAGGCACGCCCGAAGCGATACATGATCTCGTGCACGACGCTGAGGGGTAGATCCGAGGCCCAAAACTCGAAGGCGAGGATCACGGCATCGACATCGTGGAAGAAGTGCAGATCGGCATGCGCGACCTGGCAAGTCACGGGCTCGGCGCCTTCCGCGAGCACCATGCGCACCGCCGCAATGTCGGTGCGCCGGTAGACGCGCAAGGGCGCATCGCCATTGCCGAGCTCGCGCACCGGCCCCGGCGCATCGCCGTAGAGAAAGCGCTGCACGTGCGGCAGGAAGCTCACAAACTCGCGGTAGTGCCGCTCCTGGAAATCGTCGCCCTTGATGCCGAACTCGTCATCGACCAGAGCCCAGTTCCCGCCGCTGAGACGCTCGAACTGCGCTTCGGTACTTTTGCGCACGGCTCCCGGGCGCCGCGGCAATAAGCTGAATGGGCCAAAGCACGATCTGACGGAAATGGCGAACGACCCGATCCTGGCCTCGCCGGCGTCTCGCCGCGCAATCGTCGACCGCCGCCGACACGCTTCCGTCGTTAGGCCATGCTTACCCTTCCGCGACGGGAAGCCGCGGTTCGATCCGCCAAGATGCAAAGCCTATTGATGCTCACATGACAGTTTTCCGACAGCCTTTGCGCACTGGGACCTGCTTCTGCTTTGAGTCCGCCTGGGTCAGTAGCGGACATGGATCTCGAATGAGGGCGAGTTGGCCACGTCGACGACGACTTGAGCGCCAGCAAGCGCATCTGCCAGGCCTTCGCCAGTAATGGTGTTGACGCCCGTGTTTGGCGCAGCTGCAATGGCCTCGTCACTCTTTTGTTTCAGCTTCTCGACGATCTTGGAGCCGATTAAGCCGGTTCCCCCAACGACTACGATCTTCATGACTTCACCGCTCGAGCCCAATCGGCAAATCGTGTGCGGCCCGAGCGATGCAATAATTCGATCGTGGCAGCCCCGTTTGACTACGAGTTCGAAAGCGGAGCTGACCGAATTCGGGCATTGCAAGGATGGGACCGGCGCATACGTCAAGATGTGCGCCTTAGCTTGATGCCACTGTTCGTACATTGCCTGCTCGCCGACGAGTAGCTCACCGCAATGTAACTCCGCCTGAATGTAACCGTTGACGCACAACACCAGTAGGTCAATTCCTTCCCAGAATATTCTCTGGGCTGACCAATCCGCGAAATGCCGATTTCGTGTTAAACTTAGCGCAAAAGCACGGGGGTGCTGCGGTGAGTAAGGGGTGGGAGTTCTATTGGGAGAACTGTCGCTACTTCGTGGGCGCCCCGGATCCTGCCACAGCGCGGACGTATCTCAGACGGTACCATCTCCGCGTCGCGCAGCACGCGCGCTGTCCCACTGAGCTGGCGGCGTATGTCGTCCAGGGGCTTCAATTGCAGGACGGAACCGTCAGAACCAGTAAAGCCGACAACGACAAATCAGGGGCGCGAAAGTCGCCCCGTGACGCCGTGTAAGTCGAACCTCGGCCGCACACCCATGGCGCCGAGTAATACGGCAACAAGCGTAGTCGTCCGAGCACACTCATTCCGGTACGAAGCGCGTGCGACAAAACATTCACTAGACTGACCATCGGCCGGCAAATTTGGGATTTCCTCCGTTGACCCTCGACGGAGAGACTATCCCGTCTTCGGCGCTCTCTTCTTTTGGAGGCTTCGGTGGCCGACACTTACGACGAGGAAACTCAGAAGTTGATGACTTCTGTGTTGGAGGAGGCTTGGGGCGAGGTGCTATCAGCCCACAAGAAAAATGATCCCGGATTGCACACCATTATGTCTCTACGAATTATTTTGGCTAGCCCAACCAGCGCTTGTTGCTAAGCCAGCTACCGTGCGCTGCGGTCGTCTCTTGGTGGAAGCGCTGCATGTTCGGAACCTCGTGGCTCATCACGTACATTAGGTCCCGTGTAAGCGAGCGGCGTATGACATCGCTCCTGCACATGCCTAGTACCCTTGCTGCTTCGTCCAGCATTGCGACCGTGTCGCGCGTTAGGCTCAGTAGTATCTTGCGTGTGTAATCTGACATTGGCTCCTTGGCAGTTGCTGTGTGTAGCTGAGCTTCAGGAGTATGCGTAGCAAACAAGGTGACGTCGCCACCCTGTTTGCACACGGTCTGAAGATTGGTTGCGTTCCAGAGTCTGTACTCCTGGTAGGCGCGACTATTTAAAGTTCGTCCAATCGATTGCGTCTGCATACGTTTCCTTCGTACGCAGCTTGGAAATGTAGGAGAGCCAGCCCGCATCATCGTGGCATGGCTCAACAGTCACCTTCTCATGTCCCCAGTAGGTGCGTGCCCACAGTCGTTGGATGAGCGCGGCGTACTCATCCACCCCTATGCAGTCAGGCTTGTCCAACATCAGGTGGATGTGCGGGCGTACGCCGTCGCGCCCTTCAATGATGGGCACGCATTGGAGCGTTGCTTGCTTGGGAAAGCCGTAGCGTCCTAGCTGCTTGTGCAGCACGTTGAGTAGGTGCCTGAGGTTTTGCTGCGCTTCAATTTGAGTGAGGCGGAGCCACACGCCATCCACGATGCGTGATATTTTCAAAGTCAGAGTGACAGCCTGGGGGCTCGTCCAAGTCTTCCTCTTGCAAAAATCCAACAAAGCTTTTCGTATCTCACGATTAGAATTCATTCGTTTATATATACTCCTATATGTGCTGTACTCCTCGCTGTATGTATTTAGCTATATATTCCTGTCTCTAGCCCAGAAGCTCAACGATTTTTCGCTTAGCTTCTGCATTTATTTCTATGTAGCGCTGAGTCGTGCTGAGCGCTGAGTGCCCCGCGAGCGCCTGCACGTCGCGTAACGAGCCGCCAACGGTAGAGATGCGCCGTGCAGCATTGGTGATGAACGTGCGCCTGCCAGAGTGACTGGAGCATCCTTCAAAACCCAAGCGCGCATACCAAGCCTTGAACAGGTTGATGATGACCTGTGACGAGGTTGCCTTGCTCCGCTCTGTTTGGACGATGCGCTGCCCTGGCATTGCACTCGTGCAATCCGCCCTCCAGGCTTCTAACGCGCTGCGCAGTTCTTTGCTGATGGGAATGGTCCTGCCAGACCTTCCCTTTGACGCCTCGTCGCGCAACGCAATGTCCGCGGCGATTGAACCGTCACCTTCCGTGACCATGGACCAGGTGAGGGCAGCGATCTCCTTAGCGCGCAGTCCAGCGCGTATGGACAGAAGAAAGATCAAGCGGTTGCGAGTGGGATGCCTTGTCTTCTCTAGATACGCCAAGACCGCTTCTGCCTGAGCGCGGTTGAGTATCTTCGCCTGTTTGCTCAGGGCCATTTCATCTATCCTTACTTTATACTACGCACGGTCTGTCGAATGGCGCAAGCATTATTGTGCGTTATTATGATAATCTATGTTGTGCCTAGACAATCTCTAGACGATCAAAGTAGAGGCCTCCTACCACGTTGAAATAGCTGGCGGAAATTGGCATGCGGGTTAGTACAAGCACTGCCACGGCAAAAATGATTAATGCAATAAAATCAGCAGTTTACAACGCTTTATGAGTCCATTTTCTCCTAGGCAACCCCTAGGCAAAAATGTGCACTAATGCGTTACTCTAGGCTTTTCCTAGGCAACCCATTTCGTACAATAGCCCCTCGCAAAACAATTGGGGGAGCAATTACGAGTGGACGACGCGCGTTATTTTGATGAAGGCAAGCTAGTTGTTTTCAAGCGAAATCGAATATATCAGCACCGTTCTTTTTTAAATGGCACTTACGTCTGGCGGACGTTGAAGACGTCCACGCTGGAAGAAGCCATAACCAGAGCTCAGAAGGCCCACTACTACCTGTTGGCGCAACAGGAGCAGGGGCTGCCCATCAAGGCTACGCTCTTCCGCGACGTGATAGACGAGTACGTCGCCTCCAGAGAAAAGAGCGCATCTCAAGGCAAAACGAAGCCTGGCATGCTGCGCCAAATCAAGCGCGTGGTGAAATTCTGGCGGGAGTACGCGGGCTCCAAACGCATACATGACATTGGCGATGCGGAGTTTAGCGACTACGTAGAGTTGCGGCGCGATTACTACACCAACCTCTACTTCAAGTTGGGCAAGCCCCTGCCGCACAATGCCAAGCTTCATCCTGCAGACAAGACGCTTCAGTGGGAAGTCATGCTTGGCAAAGCCATCATCAAATGGGCGCACGCGAAGGGACTGAGGGGCTACTACGTATATGGTCTCCTTCACTCTCCAGACTATCTTGAACGGTTCGCCGACAATCTAGGCAAAGAGCTGCCGCGCGTCCCGCTCGTGAAGTCGACTAAGGAATTTTGGGCTTTCAGCAAGGCTGGTCGAGAGCTGGCGGACTTACATATCAACTACGAGAAAGTGCCCATGCACGCGGGCGTCAAGGTGATCGGTGGCGGCAAACCAGGTGACTATCGCGTCGAGAAGATGCGGTATGGTAAGGCGGGCAAGGACAGGAATTTGTCCACACTTCACTACAACGAGAGGATCGCGGTTACCGGTATTCCGCTGGAAGCTTACGAGTACGTCGTGAACGGCAAGCCCGCGCTAGACTGGGTGGTGGAGCGCCAGTGCGTTAGGACTGACAAGGATAGCGGCATCGTCAACGACGCCAATGACTGGGCCATCGAGACGATGAAGAACCCGAAATATCCGCTTGAGCTGTTCTTGAGGATCATAACGGTGAGCATTGAGACGATGAACATCATCAAGGCCCTACCAAAGCTCGAATTTCTGGAATCAGCGGAGCTGCAGGCTTAAGCCGCTGTCCATTTCACCCGTAAAATTCGGAAGCCGCGGCTGGTTATAGAATTGCGAGTTCATAACGAGCTGCGTGTAACCCGCTCAAACCACTTTCAAATTGCATCACCGCTATCTGCTGGGCGCGCGCCCCTGGTTAGGTAACTGCCTCGCGGGCAGGAAATCTAATGAGATCTAATGTGAGCAGAGCGAGCGATCCAAGCCGTAAAAAAAATGGGGACCACCACGCAGCCTGGGTCCAGACTTGGCCTGTCATGGACGGCGTTGACCGGCGTTTGCAGAATAAGCCTTTTGCATCGCCGCCAGTCCGCGCGAGCGATGACCCTAATGCAGTGCGGAGGCCCAAGCATGGACAAACCTCAGCTCGCAGAGCGAGATCGGATCGTCTCCGAAGTCAGAGCGATCAAAGTGGGAGCTTCTGAAATCAGCCATCTGCTGGCCGAGGACGTTCTTGGCGGTGACGAGTGGGAACGTGCCGTGCTCGTGCTAGCCGAGTGTCGAGCAGAGCGGAAGCGGCTCCACGAACGCCTTCTCCACATCGATGCAACAGTTGCGCTCATGTGGGACTGTGACTTGTAGGACGGTAGGCGCGAACTCTCCTGCAGAACCTGCTGCTGCGGACACCGAGGCGGCTCCTGACAGCCACCACTACCAGCGTTTAAGCATCCCATCCTCGGGAAGATCACTAAATCGCACCGTAGCCAGAGCCATGGCGATCTGCTCTTCGTAAGGGCGCGATTTCACTATCGCTTCTTGGCGCTGATCCGGGATCTTCATCAGCGCGGAGGCGCAGACGGCGCGTATTTCGTCAGACGACAATGCTGTCGGGTCTACAAGGCCTTGCAAGGCCATGGAAGCAACGCGTGGTTCGGCCGTATCGATTGCCATGTTGCGCCTCCCGATCGGTAACCGGTGCTGACCAGATCGCATATCCGATTCCCGCGGCGCACAAAATGTCTGGCACGCAGGAAGTCACAGGCATCGCAGGCGGTCCCGCCGGTGAAGTCGTGTTCACCTTCATAACCACCGGCCGAACGAGCTCGCCGCCAGAATCAACCAGCGCATGCCGGTGCTGATGTCGGATTCCGCGGATTTCGAGACGTGGCTGTCTGGCTGCGGGTCTGTTGATCGACGCCGGCACGACGCGCTTCCACTTGTCCGACACAAAAAAGAGCCACGACAAAGCGGCATTATCCGTAGGTCTCCCACATATCGGATTTGGGCAAGCTACGAGCTCACGCGTCTGAGAGGCCCGAGCGGTGCGCGATGGTAAACGCTGGCACAGCATAGTGACTTGCCGTTGCCCGGATCGGAGAGCAACCTCGCGGAACTTGGGCGTTGAGACCCAAGGTGCAAGGAGCACGATCATGTATAGTAAGATGCTGAACATCGCGATCATCTCGGGCATTTTGCTCGTAACCGCTGCCCCCGTGTTCGCTCAGGATGCACCGAAGACGAAAGCGGATTGCGAAAAGGCCATGGGAACGTGGGACGAAAAGACGGCCACATGCACCGTGAAGAAGTGACAATCGTTTGAAGAGTACTGGGCGGTCAATACCACCCGGCACATCGGAAGCCCCGCCACCTGCGAGCGACGGGGCTTTTCGTTTGGTTAGAGCCGCACATGGGCATGGCTGATGAAGCGAAGCCCTTCGCGATGACTGAGGAACGTCGCCTCCACCGACGGACGCCCTTTTGGGCGAGCACATGTTTGATTGCCATCATACGTAGGGCTGACGTCAGCGCGCCAATGCGGATGACTTTGCCCGTCTACTCGCCGGTCCGGTGTATGCGAGCGGGCAAGGGGCGATCTCCAAAATCAATCGTCGAGCGGCGCATGACACGTCCGCAATCGTCGACGATCAGGCGCAGGCGCCGGCCTTTGTGGAAGAAGGTGAGGCGGTAACGGCCCGCATCGTCATCGACGCCGTGCTCGCAAACGCTTGTAATCGCCTTGGCGCGCATGAGGCTCAGAACCTCTTGCGGCTCCAACCCTAGCCCCGCGCCAACGATAGACGCATCGATCTCTACGGCGCCGTCGTCAATCTTGATGGCGGCATTGCCCGGAGCTGGTCCTGGAGCCGGGTGGGGGAAGCGAGCGTTCATTGGCACGGCCTTTCGGCGCTACCTTTTTGGGTCGCGGGTCCGCTCCCAAAGGGCCCCACGCAGATATGAATCAGAGCGCGCGAGATCAAGTCACGCCGCAAGTGCGCGGGCCCTTGGTGTGCGACAAGTCTTGCTGCATTGCAATATTCGTTGCGCGTAATTCTTTAGACGGTGCGCCCGCAACCTTGAACGATCCGCGCGAATACGTAGATCAACTATAGAAATGCGGGCAGGACTTGATCTCCCGCAATGTCGATCAAAGGAGGTTGGCAATGTCGCTTCTGGATAGGCTCTCCGTCTATTGGCAGGATACCCTGAATTTCCTGCTCGGCGCGGGGCTATTCTTCTCACCGTGGCTCTTCGGGTTTGGCGCCGAGCAGTCCGCTGCGTTTAATGCGTATGTGGTCGGCGCTATCATCGCTGTGATGGCGCTCATGGCGCTGTTCGCCTTCCAGACCTGGGAGGAATGGGTCAGCGGCTTATTGGGCGCCTGGCTCGTGATCGCACCGTGGGTGTTGGGTTTCAGCGGATCGAGCACCGCTATGCTCACACACGTGGCGGTCGGCATCGCGGCGATTGTGCTCGCGATCTGGTCGGCCAACGAGCATGCAGGTCATCTGACGGCCTGACGTCGAGCCAGACTTGGTGATGCGAGATAGGCGGCATGACGAGCGCGCATTCGCGGTCGTCATGCGGGTCTATTGGCAATCAAGAGCTGCGGCGAGCGAGCTCTCAGGGGAGGTCATTCGGCGATGATCCAAGAAACGAAGGGAAGGTTCGGCTTCCATCTCATCGGCGATGAGGACAGGCGTTACCCGCTGCATTTGAACGTTCAGTTCTACGTAAAGTCGAGCGCGCTCAGCCGGTCGGCCGATCTCGCGATCTCGCCCCATCTGGCGACCGACACGGACATCGACCAGTTCGTCGATGACGCGATCGCCTCTCTCCAAGCTATTCGGGTGGACGCGAAGCGTGCGCTGGCAATTGCCTACGAAGGCTGATGCGCGGCAACGTTCCTTTGGAGCGGATCGCTTTAGCTGTTTGAGTCGCCTTGCGGCCCCACACGGACTTGCCGTTTCCCACCGAGCTTTCTGTGTGCTCGGCGGGAAAGATGAGAAGAGCTTGATATTGCGAAGGTTGGTCCCGGAAACGTATGAGTGAGCGGCAAGGTTAGTTGTTCCCCGCACTCATTCACGCTATCGATCTCGCTAAATTACTGGAGGAAGCAGGCTATGGCGAAGATCAATGGACTAGAGAAAATGTCTTACGTGCAGCTGCTTGACCTTCAAAAGAAGGTGGAAGCGGTTATCGCTGCAAAGCGAACAGAGGATGCGCTAGCGACAAAAGAACAGCTCCGAGCAATCGCCGAGAAGGCGGGCTTTGACATCAAGGAACTGTTCGGCAAGCGCGGCTCTCCTAAGGGCAGCGGAATCGCCAAATACCGCAATCCCAAGGATACCGCCCAAACGTGGACAGGCCGCGGCCGCAAGCCGAACTGGCTGGTCGATGCCGTCAAGAAGGGCGCCAAGATAGAGAGCTTCGCGATCTGAGATTAGACGATAAAGGGCTAGCGGCTGCGTGTCGCTGGCCTTTTGTTTCTCGCTCATCTCTATGCCGACTGACGAATGTCGCACGCCGGTTCGCTGAAGAATTCGGTTCGACAATTAGGCAGGAAAGTGCGCAGATTGGCTTGCACCAACCCTGCAAACCAACATGCCGTTTCCTGATAAACACGTTGAGCCAGAATTGGCGAAGCTCATCAAGAATGCGATCGCCGAGGCCTGCGCGGAGCTGAGGTCTTCCGATGGGTACGACGGCGTGCACGCAAGAACGGTAATGGCGCTGGACGTAATCGCTGCCGTGGATGCGGGTGAGCGTAATCCTGAGCAACTGAAACTCGTCGCCCTCGATGCTGTTGACTGCCGCATTTTGCCCGATGAGCCAGCTGGAAAGTAATTCGGGGCTGCAATGCCGTTGACTGCTACCACATCGCAGGCCGACCTCAACGAAGAGCGCGACGCTATTGGCATCTGGATGAGCGCAGGCGAAGAGGGCCTCGTTCGCGTCTTCGTATCTTGCCACGCTCTTCTAGAGGACCCAGAGCCGGCTTTGGAAATCTTTGCGAACTACCGTCAGACGATCGAGAAGGTGGCCAGCGCCAAGTTCGACCTTGAGGGAGCGAGCGAAGGCGACTTCTTTGAACAATGCCCCACTCTCATCCTTCGAGCATCGGACTTTGGTTAGTGACGGCTTGTGGGCTCGTCCAAGTCTTCGTCTTGCAAAAATCCAACAAAGCTTTTCGTATCGTCAATGCGCGACTAGAATTCATTCGGTTTATATATACTCCTGTATGTGTGTTGTGTGCCTCCACTGTATGTATTTAGCTATATATTCCCGTCTCTAGCCCAGAAGCTCAACGATTTTTCGCTTAGCTTCTGCATTTATTTCTATGTAGCGCTGCGTCGTGCTCAGCGCTGAGTGTCCAGCTAGAGCTTGCACATCGCGTAGCGAGCCGCCAACGGTGGAGATGCGACGAGCAGCGTTGGTGATGAACGGGCGCCTGCCAGAGTGACTGGAGCATCCATCAAATCCCAAACGCTGGTACCAAGCCTTGAACAGGTTGACGATGACCTGAGACGAGGTTGCCTTGCTCCGCTCTGTTTGAATGATGCGCTGCTCTGGCATTGCACGGGTGCAATCCGCCCTGCAGGCTTCCAAC
Organism: uncultured Alphaproteobacteria bacterium; assembly: GCA_963724595.1. Taxonomy (GTDB): domain Bacteria; phylum Pseudomonadota; class Alphaproteobacteria; order Rhizobiales; family Hyphomicrobiaceae; genus Hyphomicrobium_A. Next base: position 39,342 of record CAVRVR010000012.1, read on the forward strand.
GCGCTGCGCAGCTCTTTACTGATGGGAATGGTCCTCCCAGACCGTCCCTTTGACGCTTCGTCGCGCAGTGCGATGTCAGCGGCGATGGACCCATCAGCATTCGTCACCATGCACCACGTGAGTGCAGCGATCTCCTTAGCTCGCAGTCCAGCGCGAATAGACAGCAAGAAAATCAGACGATTGCGGGCGGGATGACGTGTCTTCTGAAGGTATGCCAGCACAGCGTCTGTCTGCGCGCGGTTGAGCACCTTTGCTTGCTTGCCTAGAGCCATGAGACCTCCCTCTGATGAGGAAGATGCTCACCCAATCATTTTCCAGCGGCAACCGCGGACGCCCTAGGCAACGCCTAGGCGGCAGGTTTGATCATGATGAAAGTTATTGATTTTACACAATAAAATACAATGACGTAGGAGTACAAGCACTGCCACGGCAAGAACGATTAATCGTTTATTTTCAATGACTTACCTGATCGCAAGGCGTATTTTGTGCCTAGACATTGCCTAGGCAAAATGTTTGTTTCTTTGTAATTCCAGGATTTTTCTAGGCGCCATTGTTTTGTATAATCCCCCTTTCAATAAAAGAAAGGGTTTTGGAGGTTGTGAAAGACGCGCGTTATTTCGATAATGGACGATTGATAATATTTCGCCGCAGTGACGGCAACGTATTTCACCTGAGAACGAAATTGGATACCAAATATGTTTGGCGGTCGCTGCGTACGTTGAGCAGGGTTTGCCCGTCACCGCCAAGACCTTGTCCTGCGTGATTGATGAATATGTGGCGGCGAGACACAAGAGCTACACGCAGGGGAAGACCTCTGCTGCAATGCTCAGGCAGGTTAAGCGCGTCGTCAAATTCTGGAAGGAGTACGCGGGCTCAAAGCCCATTCACTCCGTCTGCGACGCGGACCTTCGCAATTATGTGGAGTGGCGCCGTGACTACTACGCCAACTCGCTCAAGCCCATACCCTGCAACGCTAAAATGAATCCCGCAGACAAGACGCTGCAATGGGAAATCATGCTGGGGAAGGCGATCATAAAGTGGGCTCTTTTCGATGGGCGCCCCATGACAGACGCAAGTGTTCGCTTCGCCACACCAGCAGACTTCGTCTGGTTGCATGGTGAAATTCCCCTTTGGTCAGTATGCCCCATCGAGCGTTCGCTGCGAATTGCATCTCAGGTCAGTGAACATCAGGTCGATGCCCAACTGGGCGAGCGACTGTGCTGTGTCCGCTGGCGTGGCGTGATTGCATAGCCCCACTCTCCCAGCACGGCGGCGGCGTATTGGCGCACACCTTCGGCGTCCTCGACCCTTGATCAGTCGCCAGTGTCGTCGCTGGAGCATCGGCATCCGAGAGTGCGCTTTCCTGCACGTCCCTCAGATACATCAGGCGGAAGATCAATTTCTTCTCGAAGGCACTGGGATCGGTCGTGTCCGCTGTGCGGATTGCCTCTTTGGCGCGCTCGCTCCAGCAATCCGAAGGCTCGCAGCAGATCTTCGCCGCCGCAAGCATCGCTAACCCTTCAGTCTCCACGTCGCGCAATGCCCGCGTAGGATCGTCACTGATGGACTTGAGATATTTGATAAGAATGGTCAGCCGCTGCTCGAAAGCGCGTGGCACGGCACATCGCTGGGTTCGGATGGCGACTTCTACCAGTTCATCCCACCGGCCGGACTGCGCCGTCGAGATCTCCACGACCTTGATTTGCGCCAGTCCGAGCGCCTCTTCTACCGCTAGTGCGTGCGAGATTAGCCCTTGAGCCTCACCAATCGTGTGGTGCATGCGGTCCCCCGACCATTCATGATCCCCGCATGCCCAGACCTTGCTTTGTGAACAGAGCAAAATGGAGGTCAGATCGGGGCGCCGATGTGGAGCGATGTCTGCTTCGAGTCAGAAGCGGTCATCGACTGGGTCGCCGCAAATTTCGGCTCTGGGGCAAGAGCAGACATGGGGGTGTCGGGGAGAGCTACCTCTGGCCCGCGAAGTCTCCCCCAAAACGGGGATGCCCACGCGCTGAGGTGGTCCGTATAAGGACCGATGCGTACCAACAAGCAAGCAAACTCGCGACACGCCGTCTCCCAACTCCCAATGCGGAGTGGTGCCAAGTTGACCAAAGGTCGGCTTGGCAGGCGGCCGTGCGCCCTCAACATTCTTCACCGCGCGAGCCAGTGCGCGGACGAGCTATTCCATATTGAAGCCGGCGACCTCGACATCACGCCTCGGCAGTTTGCTGTTCTCGAGTGCATCGCTGAGCACGAAGGACTGAGCCAGACCGACCTCGTGGAGCGTACAGGGATCGATCGTTCCACAATTGGCGGATTGATCCAGCGGCTCTTGAAGAAAGGTTTGGTCGCGCGGCGCAGGACCGAGGGCGACGCACGCACCTACGAGCTCGCTGTTACAATCGAAGGCCGTGCGGCTGTCGAGCAGGCCAAGGTCATAGCCCACCGAGTTCAACCAAAAACTCCTTGCGGCGCTGCCCTCGCACAAGGCCCGGGGCTTCTTGCCCAGCTTGGAGCTGATCGTTGTTGCGGCATCCCGCCCTATGCGACGTATTCGTTCCAAACCAACCGCAAGCGATTAAGTAGCTGGGCGAGGACATGGTGAGTCGCTCGCGAGAGAGCGACGGAGTGTTTTGCCGCGTTCCAAAGAGTACCGAGTTTTGCAGTCGCACTGAGCCAGCACGCGTACAACCAAAGCGATCGAGGTGCCCATGCCGCGCTATTTCTTTCATCTCAAGGCCGACACGGGAACCGTCGTCGACGATGAAGGACTGTTCCTCAACGACATCGACCGCGCCCGCTCGGGAATTTTGCAGATCGTTGATGAGATTTTGAGCGAGCGAGGTTTCGAGCAGGTGGATATTTGCGGGCAGAGTCTGGAGATCGCCGATGAGACCGGCGAGACGGTCCTCAGCATAGAGCTGTGAGGGGTCATCGCACGCGAGCGTTCGATGTCAGTATTGGATCAGGCGCGGACGTGGGTACTGACGAACTGCTTGGGGACAGAACTGGTCTTAGTAAGCCTAATCCGCTCTCAATTGGAGCCGGGAGGTAAATGTGCGTCAGGCCGGAGCCCCTGAAATTCCCCAGGGCGACAGTTCCCAACCCACTGCGAGCCCTCTTTTGTTGAATGCGAGAGGGGGTTCGAATAACCTCTTTCTAAGCGGTGGACAGTTCCGTGCGTGGAGAGCGCGCGCATGAGCCAATCCGGCTTGACGCACGAGTTAGGTCATCCCGTGTCGGTCGAGCTGCCGCGCATTCCTGTAACCAAAACCAAGCCGCCTGCCGTCCGCAAATTCGCTGTTGAAAGACCAAGGCTGCTCGATGTCCTCGATGCAGCCAGCGAGCGCCGGCTGATGCTGTTCAAGGCTTCCGCTGGGTACGGTAAGACAACATTGGCGGTAGAATGGTGCCAGCGATTACGGGAAGCCGGCGCCATTGTAGCGTGGCTCAGTCTTGACGCCGACGACGACGAACCGGGTGCCTTCGCGTATAATGTCGTGAGGGCGGTCGAGGTCGCTGCTCCCAACCTCACGCGCGAGGCCGTCGAGCTCCTCCAGGCCGCGAGCCTAATTCCCGCGCACAATGTTGTCGCTTCGCTGCTCAACGCGGTGTCGGAGATCGATAGCGACCTCTACCTTTTTTTCGACGACTTCCATCTCATCACTGATGTCCGTTGCCACGATCTCATCAGGTCTGTGCTGCGCTATGCCCCCTCGAACCTGCATCTCGTGCTCGTATCGCGGATAGAGCCGCCCTTTCCGTTGTCGCAAGTGCGTCTCGATGACGAGATTCTGGAGATCAACGCGACCCTCCTGAGTTTCAGTCTGGAGGAAACAAGGCTTTTTCTCGGCGAAGCCCTCGCAAGCCGGCTTGGTCAGACTGGCGTCGAAAAATTGCATGCGGCGAGCGAGGGTTGGCCCGCGGCCTTACAGTTGGCGCGCATTGCGTTGGTCAAATTGCCCGATGGGGCTTCCTATATGCGTGGCTTTTCGGGAACCACACGGACGATCTCGGAATATTTCGAGTACACGCTTGCTTCGGAACCTGCAGCCGTCGTCGATTTCCTTCTGCAGACATCGATTCTCGACGAAATGACCGGCTCGCTCTGCAGCGCAGACCGGTACGCCCGACGGTAGCTCAATGCTCCACCGTCTTGAGCGAGAACAATTCCTGCTCGTTCCGTTGGATGAGGTGGGCGGCTGGTACCGCTATCACCATCTCCTTCGCGAATACCTGACGGATCGTTTGAACGCGCAGAGGGCCGGTCAAATCGCTGAGCTAAATCGCCGGGCTTACCGCTGGTTTGCCAAGCAGGCGTTGTGGACGACAGCGGTTCAACACGCGCTCGCGGCCGGAGACTTCACTGAAGCACTAGAGTTTGTCGAAAACTGCGCCATGTCGCTGGTGGTCAAGGGTGACCTGCTAACCTTGCTAAAGTGGGAGCAGAAGCTCCCGGCGGAGCTTATGAGGGGCCAGCTCGAGGTTAAGCTGGCGCTCGCTTGGGGCATGGCGCTGGTCACTCGCTTCAAGGAAGCGGAGGAGCTGCTCGCGCAAGTGGAAGCGGGGACCTTTGAAAACGCGCGCAGCGATCTTTGGTGGAGATGCCGTGTTGCACGCTCGGTCCTTTGCGCACTCCTCGACGACAGCTCGCGAGGCAAGGACATCGCCTTGGAGTGTCTGGGAGGAGGCCATAAGTTTGACCCCTTCCACTTCAACGCCCTCTGCAATATCGCTCGTTACGATTACCTCAAGTCGGGGGACTGGAGCGCCTTTTATGCAGTGTCAAAGCCGGACCCTCTGGCCGGCGAAGCCTCATACGTGCTTCCGGAAAACTATCGCCTTTGCCTGTACGGTCTCGCCGCCGCCCAACAGCTGAAATTCGACGAGGCCCAAGAGTGCTACGTGGCTGCCAAGGCGTTGGCCGAAAAATACGTTGGCGCCAAGTCCGTGTCGGCATCGATGGTAACGGGTTTGATGGCTCGACTCAGGTACGAGCGCGGTGACGTCGTCGGTGCGGAAGTCGCGGTTCTCGATGCATTGGACCTCATAGAGACAACAGCCTTCCACGAAAGCTTTTATCACGCTTACTTCGTCCTCGTTCGAGCGGCTGCGATTTGCGGCGATAGTGCGAGAGCTATAGCCCTACTCAATCGAGCTCAAAGTGTGTGTTGGGCGCGCGGATGGGGAGCAAAGCAGGCTGCGCTGTTGGTCGAGCATACGCGCGTGCTGTTATCGCAGGGCAACATAGGCGGAGCCCGTGAGCTACTGGGCGCGTACGACGAACTTGAAGTAAAGCATCCGGCGGGGACTTCTTCCAATCCGCTCATTTGCACGCATCGGATGGCTTCTAATGGCTTGATCGCGGCGGCTGCAGGCGACGCACAAGAGGCTGGCGTTTCTCTCGCCGGCGCGTTTGACAAGCTTCTCGCTGTGGACGACCGCCTTTCTGCGCTGAGGATCGGAATTGACCTTGTAATCCTGCATGCCGACTCAGGCTCGTCCGAGAGGGCCTACGAGCTCATCAGGCAACTTATAGACTGGGGCGCGAATGCGAATATTGCGAGTTTCGTCCTCGACCATGACCGACGGATAGTCCCTATCCTCACACACGCACATAAAACGGGCGCGTTTGGCGGCGAGCTCAAAGCAGGTAGGTTTGTCACGGACCTGCTGACCCGGCTGCGGGAACGCTCATCCACCACGCGTAAGTCCACCCCTTCTCGACCGCGCGACGAGCTTACCGACCGCGAGCGTTCGATCGTGGCGTTCATTGCCGCTGGCCGATCGAACAAGGAAATCGCGCGCGAGCTCGGCGTTGCTCCAGAAACCATCAAGACCCACGTGAAGCGGATTTTTCACAAGTTATCGGCCGAATCTCGGGCGCAAGCCGTCGTCCGAGCGCAAGTCTTGGATTGCTAAAAAACACGGAGATCCGGCCAACGCTGTAGTGCTCGGAAGCTAAAGGGCAAATAGTGCTTTGTTAGCACGTGGCTCGCCGGGACCTTCTCTGTCACCGACATACCCATGGTGGATGTGCTGCGCCTTGTTGATCGGTTCGACGGGCTGGCGGCATATCCCGCCTGTCGTGACTATGTTGCACGCGCCACCGCCCGCCCGTCCTTCGTGAAGGCACACGCAGACCAGATGGCGCATTTTGCTGCGGCAGACTCGAGCAACACCGGCGCCAAAAGCTGACGATCGCGAAACCACCAATCTCTGCCTGCGCGGACTAAGCGGGCAAGGGCCGCTATGGTCAGAAGCGAACTTCGGCGCGTGGCGCCGCGATGGCGGCTATGGGACAGAAGGCGCCGTGACTTCTTCGCTGTGACAATGCCTAATCAGCAATAAAATGAGCTGCCCTCGCCCGTCCGACTGCAATGGAGGCACAATCGATGCGTAGCCGCCTTCCCTCGCACATCGGTAGAAGAGGCTTCGGCCCTCCAGCGGACTGGTTCTTCTTTGATGGCATTATCGATACGTAATCAATCATCCAGCCCACGCGACCGCATTGCCATCTTCTCCGCCCTTGTCCTTGTCTTGCTGCTCGCCTCGCTCGACCAGACAATCGTGTCGACGGCGCTGCCGACCATCGTCAGCGAGATCGGCGGCCTGGCGCATCTTTCCTGGATCGTCACCGCCTATCTCCTTGCTACCACCGTCGTGGTGCCGCTCTACGGTAAGCTCGGCGATATCTACGGTCGCCGCATTGTGTTGCAGGTCGCCGTCATCATCTTCCTCATCGGCTCGGCTCTGTGCGGATTTGCGCAGAATCTGCCGGAGCTGATCGCGTTTCGGATCGTCCAAGGCCTCGGCGGCGGCGGGCTCATCGTCACCGCCATCGCCGTCGTTGGCGACATCGTGCCGCCGCGCGAGCGCGGCCGCTACCAGGGCTTCTTCGGCGGTGTCTTCGGCCTCTCGACCGTGATCGGGCCGTTGCTCGGCGGCTTCATCGTCGAGGAGTTCTCCTGGCGCTGGATCTTTTACATCAACCTACCGCTGGGCCTGTTGGCCCTCGCCGTCATCAACCGCACGTTCAAGCCGCACCGCCGCCCGAGCAACGTGTCGATCGACTATGCTGGTGCCTCGCTGCTCGCCCTGTCGCTGACGTCCGTCATCCTCATATCGAGTCTCGGCTCGACGCTGATCAGCGAGGCGCCGGTGAGCTTCGTGGCCATCACGCTGCTTGGCGCGCTGTCGATTGCCGTCTTCATCTATATCGAGACGGTAGTGGTCGACCCGCTGCTGCCGCTGTCGCTCTTCAAGAACCGCGCTTTCCTACTGGCGACTGGAATCGGCTTCATCGTCGGCATGGCACTATTCGGCTCGATCACGCTGCTGCCAGTCTACTTCCAGGTGGTGAAAGGCCTCGATCCGACCAGCGCCGGCCTACATCTGACGCCGATGATGCTGGGAGTGTTCATCACGTCGATCATTAGCGGACAGATCATCAGCCGCATCGGCCGCTACAGGTTGTTTCCCATCATGGGCACGGCACTGATGACACTGGCGCTCGCGTGTCTGTCGCAGATCGAGGTTGAAACGCCGCCTTGGCTCGCCTCCACCTACATGCTGGTGCTCGGCGCCGGCCTCGGCATGGTCATGCAGATCTTGGTGATGGCCGTGCAGAACGCGGTCGCCTACGAGCTACTTGGCGTCGCCACCTCGGGCACGACGCTGTTTCGCTCCATCGGCGGCACCATCGGGGCGGCGCTGTTCGGAGGGATTTTCGCCTTCGTACTCGAAGCCCACATGCGTGGCGCCTTACCGGCCGTCGCGGAAGCGATGCGCGATCCCGATGCCATCAGGTCGCTCGCCGAGCCGTTGCGCTCGACTTATCTTGCCGTCTTCGTCGATGCCTTGCACCCGGTGTTCCTCACTGCAGCGGCGCTGGCGCTTATGTCGTTTCTGATGGCGCTGGCGATCAAGGAGGTGCCGCTGCGCGCTTCCATCGCCGCCGAGCCGGTGGCCGATGCCTTCCAGATGCCGCGCGATGCAACCTCGCTCGAGGAGCTAGCGCGCATTGTGGAGCGCATCACCGCGAACGAGAACCGCTGGCTCGTCTACCAGCGCGCCGCCTCGCGCATGGGCATAACACTGGAACCCGACGAGCTATGGCTTTTGGCGCGCATCGGAGAGGCGCACGGCGAGATTACTTTGGCCCGGCTGCAAAAAGGTCTGAACATGACCGCGCGTCAAAGTGGCGAATTGCTCGATCGCCTGGTTGCGGCGCGCGCGGTAGACCCTACACCAGACCGCAAATACATCCTCTCATCGAAGGGACGCGAGGACTATCGACGCCTCGTTGCCCAGCGTGAAGACGATCTGCGCAAAATGCTCGCCGACTGGAAACCGGAAGAGCACCCGGAGGTGGTGGATATGATGCGTCAGCTGGCCGGGTCGTTCGCAAGCTCGCCGCCATCCAGGCCGCGGTAGAACTCCAAGTCTAGCGCCATATGGGCGCTTCCTCCGCAATGTTAGACAACGGAGGCGACCTTCGACGTCAGCCATGGCCAGGAGCGTACACTGATGCGCGAGCGCCAGGACGTCAGCTTCGGGCCAACAACCTGCGTCAGGTGCTGGGCGATGCGAGACCCTCCAGCCACCACTTCGACTTCTGACCACTATGAATTACTACAGCCTGAGGTATCCATCAAATTGTGCGGGTAGGGTGGTCCATGGGGGTCCGGGTGACACTTGAAAACAGACATCTGTTTGCTTGGAGGAAGTCATGTCACGCAATCTTGCAGTCGGTTATGCCGCGGTTCTATTTCTTGTCACCGCGGTCTCAGCTCCGGCAGCTCAATATGGCACTGAAGAGGAAGCCAAGGCCATGCTCGAGAGAGCAGTTGCCGCTGTAAAAGGGGACAAGGCGAAAGCCCTCGATGAGTTCAACAAGGGCGAAGGCGGCTTTAAGGACCGTGATCTTTATGTGTTCTGCGCCAACGCCTCGGATGGCACTCTCACGGCGCATCCCGCCCTAAAGGGCGAACACCTGCAAGACATCAAAGGCAAGAAAGGTTTTCCGCTCGGGCAAGAGATAATGAAGACCGCGACCGAAGGAAAGATTAACGATGTTACCTACTGGTGGCCGCGCCCCGGCTCGGAGACGCCGCTTGAAAAGCACACCTTTTACACAAAGGTCGGAGATCAAAACTGCGGAGTCGGTTACTACAAGGAATAAACGACTCTAACAGGCCGCTTGCAACAAGTCCTCGCGCTCTGATCCCGACTGCACGATGCGCATCTGCTCGGCCGCGTAGCTGCCCCAGCTTGAAGGTCTCCGCGATCGGGTGTTTGATAAAAAGGCTTGGCCCCCTTAGGCCAGGCTCCGTAGTTAGTCCTGGCCCCGGCTCTCGCTGGGGCCTTTTGTTGGGGCGCAACTACTCGTGCGCGAGCTCAACTGCGCGAAGCGGTGACTTCAGTGGCTCGCAACATTTCCAAAGCGGTTGCGTTATCCTTCGCGCGTTGCGCATCCAAGTCACGTATCGCCTTCTCGCATTTCTCGTTGGCCTCGACATAGGTGTTAAGCCGCCTGGAGTCGTGCTCGCCAAAGCTTTTTGCACTTGAGATGGCTAAGAGCAAGGCGTCGTGCGCAGCCTTGACGCGGACCAGGTGGGCTTCGCAGGCTCGCAGAAGTGCTCCGTTATACGAGTGCTGAGGGGAGACCATTTGCGTCCCCGCCTTCTAGCTTGAGACCGCAGAAAGGACGCTGATCAGGACGGGGGGAGGATCAGCGTCCTTCTATTAGCACCACAGAACCCAGAGGGCGTCTGGCATTCCACGGGGAGAGTGGAAAGGTGGCGCTCCGCGAAAATACCCAGTCGGTTGGATGCAACAAGGTTACCCGTCGGGGTCACCTATTTGGGGTAACCCGCAGCAGCGCTTGTCTTGAACGGCTAGAACTTCGAGCGTCACGTTATGGGGAGAGACTTAGCGGGCTCAATGCCAGCCAGAGCGAAACATTTAAGCCGCTCGAGGTCTCGCTCACCCTCGCCGGCCGCGCTCATGATGCGTTTGGCAAGCATCAACCAGAGGGGCATGGGGTCTGCCGGAGATTGGCCAGGAGGAACGGCTTCATTCCAGGCGGCCGCCATCGCATTGGTCACTACGTCGACAAGTTCAGCTTGCGATGCAGCGCTCGAATGGCTGCCTGCGCAGCTGTCGACTTCATCAACAAACTCTTCCTCGCCTGGACGCACATCGGCGCGCTTCCGGTTGGACGCGCTATCGGTCATGGCAATCCTCGGACGAGAAACGCTTGCGATCGAAGGGCACTTGCATGTTTTATGGTAAACCGCACCTGCTAATTTATTGGGTATTATTAGCCTGTTGCGGCAGACGGGGGTAATCTAGCTCGCTTCGGTGCGCGTGTCATCAGCCTACAGACCTTCGTCTACGGATAAGGGTCGATCTTAAATTCACCTAGCCGACTTTGGCTAAAACGCGTCCGGCCTCATCCCTGATTTCCAGTCGGAAATGGTCGAGAGCATCTTCTTCCATGATTTCACGCCGAGCTTTCTGTGCTTGGGCGATGGCTGCGTCCAAGTCGGCCACGTCGACGCCGATGCGATCGCGCGCAACGTCTCCGTCAAAGTGCAGATGGAAGAAGTAGCGAGGCACGTGAGCCCCTCCCGCAAAGCTAACTGCTTAGCAGGAGTACGGGCTGACGCACGAGTTCCCTAATGGTGGTACTGGGTGGGAACAACATGGGGTTGGGAATGAGTTGCCGACGATTTGCGAAAGCTGAGATTAACTCGCGCCACGGCAAGGGCTTGCAGACCGAGCCGATCGGCGACCTGATGGAGAGGCAAGCCCTGACTGATCCTCGGGGGACAAAGCGGAGGATCAGCCCCCCTTAAGCGCCGACTTGAGCGAGCAGAGGCACGTCAATTATGACGGCTGGCACGCAGGTTACCCCGAACTCTTCATTTCCAATGGTCAGTGGAAAGAGTATTCTGGTGGGGCGCCGCACTTCCTCCACTACTCCCGTCCTGGGGGAACGGTCTTCCCTCGGCCCAGCGGCGTCTGTTGGACGCCGATTCCTCCCCCCGGAGTCGGCGTCCTTTCTCGTGGCCTCTCGGTCTCAGGACTGAACACCGCCGCCGGTATCTCGACGACCATGAAGCCGTCGCGCGCCAGCGTCAGGCGTATCTCGGGTTTGACGTTCTGCACAAGACCGCGGTCACCGGCTCACGGGCCTCGGTTGCGCACCTCGAGAGGGACGTTGTCGTGAAATCGATCTGCGTAGCAGACGACAAAGAGGTGCGTGTTATTGCGCGACCGCATGACCTGGTAGCCTTCGTGCGCCTTTGTCGCTCGTGCCTGCTCCGTGCTCATCATTCGAGTGAGCACGTTCGTTGGCCGAGAAACAAGCCGGCCAGTGGTTGACCGCATTGCTGATCACATCGGCGGGGCACTTCTGTCCCTGGGGACTTTAGGCGTGCGTCAGGGCGCCAGGTCGGTTGGCGTCGGCTGCGTTGCCGGCGGGGTGGTGTACGTCGCGGTCGGCGACAGGTTGTTTCCCACGTAGAGTGCAATCAGTGCCACCCCGACTAAAAGAACCAATAGGCTGGCTATGAACACGCGATCCATGGGCGGTTCCGATATACTTTGCGCTAAACATGAAGTGGCTTCGGAGAGGTGTCAACGGTCGGTCACTCAACCAGAGGAAATTCAGCGATTGTTGCCGCCAGTGCGGGCACCTCTCAGCGCGCAGATGGCGCGTCAGCTTTTGCGTCTCATCGATGATGCCGTCGGGCGCGCGCATAGGTTTCGAATTTTTATTCCAACGCGGCGGTGAAGCTTACCACGCGCGCTTCGCTGAGCTCGGAAGCGTGGAAGCTGCGAGCAAAAGGATCGTACGCGCCCAAGCCATGCGGCTTTCCATGAGGGCGCTGATCAAGCAGGGTGGATTTTCCGCGCACCCCAGGACTACAACTCGACTTCGATCCTGTCCATACCTTCGCGTCTCAGAATTTTTGAGCGGGTGCAGGAAGCAGGTTCTTCGCGAAGTCACCGCGGATAGCATTGAGCTCGAACTCGGCCTCACGGAGTAGCCTTGAGGCTTCATCGATCTGGTCATTCTGCTTCGGGCCGTCCGATCGCAGAAACCGCGCGATGGAAGTCGAGAGCGGCAGGGCCGTGAAAAAGCTCTTCCGAGGGTGCTCCATCCCGCTCAAACTCAGAGCGGCCACGTCAGTTCCGATAGCCCTTCAGTAACAGAACTCGCCCATCCTCGAATTCAAACCGGGCGTTTGCCGCAAGTGGGCGCGCGCACCGAAGAACCGCACAAACCGCCATTCGGCCGTGATCGAGCGGGGTTAGGCGGCGCGACCCGTTATCTGCGGTTTGACCGCACTTTTTCGGCTGTCGCAAAATGCGTGATTTGATCCGAATGCGCCTTCTGGAACGCTGGACGGGCGGTGACACGTTCGATGTATGCTTCGGTCGCGGGACGGTCACCGTAAGCGCGGACCTTCGAAACTCGCAGCACGTCGGTCATAATTAGGTCTGCCACGGTGAAGCGATCGGCAGCCAGCCAATCACGTTGTGCTAGCACCGCCTCGAGTTGGGCGAGCCGCTTATCCATCCATTCGGCCAGTCCATTGTCCTTCTGACCAGACATCTGCAAAAACCACCAAGGGACCGTCACCATTTCGATCGAATTAAGCGCGGCGATGACCCACTGTAGTGTTGCCGCCCCGCCAACCACGTCATGCGGCATCAGCTTTTCACTTTGGCGCGCCAAGTGCAGCAGGCCCGCTCCACTCTCAAAGATCGTGACATCTCCGTCCGCTAGGAACGGCACCTGTCCGAAAGGTTGGCTATCGAGATGGTTGGTTTCGCGATCCGCAAACGGGACTGTCCGCACGTCATAAGGGAAACCTGCCTCCTCAGCAGCCCATCGCAGACGCAGGTCGCGCACAAACCCGCGCGGGCCTTGGGGCACCCAGTCATAAGTGTAAATGGTCAGCTTTTTGGCCACAGACTTTCATCCCTTGCCGAACCGGACACCCCAGACACGCTGAGCACGCTCCATGGCAAAGCGTCAACCACCACCCACGAAGGCGGCGCTCGAACGCACGCTTGCTCAAATCCGATCGCTATCAGCTGGGCGTGGAGCACCGATTAGATAACTGCCTCGCTGGCGGGAAATCTAATGAGGATGTGAGCATTCCAAGACGTGCACACGGCCTCTATCACCTCTTCGATGTCTGCTTTGGGTCAGAACCGGACATTGAGCAAGTCGCTACGAATGTCAGCTTAGGGCCAGAAGCAGAACTAGCGGCCGCAGAGCAAACGACGGGATTTGGGGCGCTAGGATGCCGCACCGTGGCGATCACGTCGCAAGATCCAAGCCGCAATAATAGGGCTACGCAGCGGTCTTGCCGCCGTCGCAGCGCACGTGGGTTCCAAACTTCGCAGCACATTGGGCGATTGTGCGATTGAGCGCGCGCGCGGGGACGGGAAGGCTGAAGTAAAAACCTTGGGCCTCGTCGTAACCCGCCGAACTTACGGCTGCGAGCTCCGCAGCAGTCTCTACGCCTTCGGCTACCGATTTGATGTTGAGTTCGGCTGCCAGATCGGCGATCGACCGCACAATCGCAAGTCTATCGTGGTGGTCGGTTAGATTGTGCACGTAACTGCGGTCAATTTTGACCTTTTTGAACGGGAAGCTTCGCAAGTAGTTGAGCGTTGCGAAACAAGTGCCAAAGTCGTCAAGCGCAACCGTAACGCCAAGGTTGTTCAGCTTGCGCAAAGTCCCTTGCGTGCGTGCGCTGTCGCGCATGAGCACACTTTCCGTGATTTCCAGTTGCAAGCGCTGAGGCTCGAGGCGCGCCGATGCGAGCGCCTCAACGATGACTTCATAAAAGTCGCAATCTTCGATTTGTACTGCCGACAAGTTGACAGAGACTTTGAGGCCTTCGGGCCAGCTCTTGGCGTCCATGCAGGCTTGCTTAAGAGCCCAGTTTCCCATCGGCACGATGTCCCCCGTCGCCTCGGCCAAGCCGATGAATTCGGAAGGTGGTATCACGCCACGACTGGGGTGTTTCCAGCGCATCAACGCTTCAAAGCCTGAAACTCTCTTTTCGCGAAGATCGACGATGGGCTGGTAGTGCAGCACGAGCTCATCGCGTTCGACCACGTCTTGCAGCTCACGCTTGAGCGGATTGGGCGGCGACGCAGCTTCGGCGCAGGTAGCTTCATAAACGACGGCACCTGCACGACCATTCAACTTGGCATAGTAGAGCGCGGCGTCGGCGCTTGCGAAGAGGTGATCCGGGTCGTGGCCATGTTCAGGCGCGAGCGCGATGCCGATACTGGCGCTGGCGTTGAGCTTATGGCCAAGAACCTCGTGTGGTTGGCTGATGTTTTTCAAGACCCGAGCCGCAAACTGCTCTGCGAGATCCTTGCGGCCGCCACCGACCTGCAGAATTGCAAACTCATCACCGCCCAGTCGGCCGACGAGGTCGCTCGCACGCAGACTTGTTGCTAGACGATTGGCCACACTCTTTAAGTAGCCGTCACCAACCTGATGGCCGTGTTGGTCGTTGATCTCTTTGAAATGATCAAGATCGATCCAGTGCAGGGCGAAACCCTGCCGTGGATCGTAGCACTCAAACTGGTGCTCGAGCCGCTCGCGGAATTGAAAGCGGTTGGCGATGCCGGTCAATGGGTCGTGACGCGCAAGCCATTCGATTTTCTCCCCCGACCGTTGGACGGCAGTGATGTCCTCCTGAACATCGACCCATCCACCACCCGCGATGGGGCTCACCCTCTTAAAAATGCTGCGGCCACCGGTAAGCCGAACCGTCTCGGTGAAGACTTTGCCAAGCCGGAGCTTCGAGAGGTGCTGCGTGATCCAGTGGCGCGCCTCGGCAATGCGTGTGCCGTCGTCGCTTCCGCTTTCCCGCCTCACGTAGTCGAAAACGATGTCTGAGAAGCTTGCTCCCTTGCAAGATAGATTGTCGCCAAGGTCATAAAGCCTGCGATAGGCAGGGTTGCACATAATCAAGCGCTGTTCGCTATCGAACATCGATAGGCCGACGGGAAGATTGTGCAAGGCTATTTCGAATAGGGAATTCTGTTCACGTAGTGCCGCCTCGCAACGAAGGTTAGTTTTTTGGATGGCCGCAGCCGCAAGAGCGGTGAGCAAGGCGATGAATGTGACGGCAGCGACAACTAATGCCATCTCCACGCGATTGATGCCGAAGCCTTGGAACGCAACTGTCGGGTCGGGCTGGACTGTTACCGCGCCCATCGCCGTGAAGTGCAGACCACAAATTGCCAGTGTAAGCAGGCCACCTGCGGAGGCAATCGCCGCGGTTCCGGTATTGCGGTGGAACGCCAGCATCGCGGCAGTAGAAAGCACAACGCCGATCACCAACGAGGTGATGATTAGCAACGCATCCCAACTAAGCTCGCCGGGGACGAGCAACGCGTGCATGCCAATGTAATGCATGAGGCCAATCGCGACGCCAACGACGGCCCCGCCGAAAGTTACCGACCAGCGATCGCCCCGAGCAGCCAACGCAAACCCGCAGGCCGCCAGAGCGATGGCGACGAGAAGCGACCCCAACGTTGCGACGGGTTCATAGTACGTCGGGAGCCCGCCCCGGTACGCAAGCATGGCGACAAAATGCGTCGCCCAGATGCCGGAGCCCGTGCAGACGCCGGTGATAACGGCCCAGCCGAACCTTCGACCACCCTGACTCGCACAGGCAATGGAATACATTCGGAAAGACGTTAGGGCCGTCGCGATGCAGACGAGGGCCGCAAGACCGACTAGCCAATAGTCATGTTCGTTCGTCAGGCAGGCGAGGACGCGATACATATCCCTCTACACCCTTCACAGGCGTCAAAGGACCGTGTGGGGGTGTTATTTAACGTACTGTTAAATCGTCAGTTGGCAAACCAACCGCTCAATCATTAAGGTAAAGCAAGCTTTGAACTAATCTCAGAGGGATATTGGGTCGCAATCCCGGCGTCCAGTGCCGGGCGCCTTCACAGCAGTCGTGTTATTTGGCCGCCCACATCAACACGACGGATAGATAGGCTGGGCGACAATTGCGTGCTCCGAAGCCGTAGGTGCGGCGGGTGTGGCACCTCACAAACCTGGACGGGCCGCGGCCGCAAGCCGAACTAGCCTGATGCCGTGAAGAATGGCGCAAAAATCGAGAGCTTCGCGACGATGCCGGCGGCGATAAACGGCACGCGACATCAGCGGTCGACAGAGCGGCGGACCAAAGGATATTGCTCGCTGCTGTAAAGGTCGCGGATTTGACTGAACTCGAACCGCTCATCCCCGACTTCCATCGCAATTCCACGCTGCATGCGCTCAGTTAGCTCTTCGATAGCGAACCGAATGGCGTCGGCGCTGCGATCAAAGCGACGATATGTGGCTGGCTTACCATTTTTGGCGCCCCAGGCACCGGTCATGTAGACCTCAGCGGGCGCATCGTAATCGAAATTGGACATTCAGCTTTGTAGCACGTCCACCAGAACGCGGTGGACCTTCCGGGTAACTGGTGAAGGTCAGCAGCGCCCTTTTATGGCGAGCACTGCATACGCTTTTAACGATGCTGAGAGATCCGTGATCGCGCAATGGAGCTGAAAGAGCCCGGCCCTAACATTTCTTGGGAGCGGTTTGCCTTCATAGGCTTCGACGACATCTGCACAGGCGATTGACGCATCGCTGAGGGCGCCGAAAATTTTTGAAGGTGAAGGAAGTCGAGTTCGAGACCTGGCCGCAGCTACAATCGCTGTGTCGATGCGATTGAGTTCGGCCTCATGGCTCCCAAGTCGGAGCGATTGTTTGCCAATTTCTTTGTGATCATCGAAGGCCAAATGCATTTTAGCCACCTAATCGAATAACTCAAGGTGTTGAGGACGGGGAGGCAACTGACGACGAATGGTTCGCAAGGCCCGGGGACACAGTCGACACTATGTCGCTCAGTGAAATGCGCGCACTCATCAAGGCAGGGGATTGCTGTCTAAAAAGACGTACGGCCGCTTGCATTACTTGGTCGGGATCGAGTTGCCGAAGCCCGTGGAGGCGCAGTAAAATGCAAGCCAAGTGCGTACGTTCTTCGGCATACCGGTCATTGTTAGCCGAGCAGCCAACGGCCGCCCAGGTCTTGTCAAATAACGTGCCTAGCTGAGCAAGTTCTTCCGGCTCGATGATTTCGTTGCCGTGGATGATCATGACGTACTCCGTAGATCGCACCCACCCGTGTGCCAACTTAGGCGCATCGATCACCATGTAAATCCGCTACTGACTTACTCGAACCACTAGGCGACCTAGGGGGTCAGAGGGGCAACCCCCCGCAATGAGTAAGTGGCGCATTTGGAGGAAGGAACCCCTTTGCCTCACTTCGCGTTTGGGCACGGTCGGATGCGAAAGGGGAGGGTTCCGATGACCGGTTTATCGCGCGAGACGCGCCTGCAGATCATGCTGGATGACGACGAATTAGCCGCCATTGACGATTACCGTTTCGCGCAGCGGATACCGAGCCAAGCCGCCGCTGTGAGGCAGCTTCTTAGGCTGGGTTTGCAAGCTCTCGGAGAGCCGAAGAGCGGGAGGCGGTCAGCAGATTACGGCGTGCTTCGGAACGCCGACCGGAAAGACGAAAGCTCCGACAATTAGCCCCACCAATCTACAAGCGGCGCCGTTCCGAACGTCGCTTGAGGGCGTTCCGGCTCGTGATCATCACGAACCCATCTTCGAACTCTATGCGTGCGGTATTGAGCTTGCCGCGCGCCGTGACTTTGCAGGAGTGGCCGTTGCGTCCGAAGAGATTCCAGCTGTAGACGTATGGGAAGTCACGTTCCATCGTGTTCGGTTGACTGGGTGATCGAGCTGAGCGAGCAGGTACGTGCTGCACGGAAGAAACCATTCAATGCCCGTGCTACGTGCCGGGAACGGGCAGAAGCGGCATCACTTCCACGGCTTCGCCAGGAAAGATCGTGAAGTGCGGATGGCCCTCGAACATCTTCGCAGCGGCTTCATGCGTAGCAGCGCGCACGACCATGAAGACGGCCAGCTCATTGGCAACGTCCGCCACGCCATTTCGAGAAGTGCGCTTGGTTTTGCCAAGCGGCCCGCCCTCGTAAACGACGGCGTCTTGATGCTTCTCCACCCAGGCTTTCCAGGATGCGAGGCCTTCCTGTTCTTTCGCGCGCCGTTCGTCGTCGGGCATCGCATCCCAGGCCTTCCGGCGAGGACTTGTTTTGTTGCCGAGGAAGACCGCGAGATAAGTGTCGTTTGTGCTCAAGCGTGCGTCTTTCCTTTGCGCATTTGCAGTTGGGGCAGCGCCCCATTTAAGCGTTCCAAAGCTTGTCCGCTTCTCGAGACGCTAGCGGGTGCCGAGACTACCACGATTGTCGAGAACTGCATCGCTGGATCGCTCTTTGAGTAATCAAGGAGAATGATGCATGACCATCACCATCGCTGCCTTCGAACGGTCGCCCGATCGCGGCAAGGGACTGGCACGTGACATGCGCGTTCGCTGGGCGCTTGATGAAGTGGCCCAGCCTTATGACGTTCGCCTGCTTTCGTTCAGTGCGATGAAGGGGCCCGTGCATCTTGCGCTTCATCCTTTCGGACAGATTCCGACCTATGAAGAAGGCGATCTCGTCCTGTTCGAGTCGGGGGCGATTGTGTTCCATATTGCGGAGCGCCACGCGGGTCTGATGCCGGAGGATGCGAACGCCCGGGCGCGCGCGATCGCATGGATGTTCGCCGCGCTGAGCACGGTGGAGCCGCCGATCCTTGAACTCGCAAACGCCAAACTCCTTGAGGGCGGCAAGGCCTGGTCCGCTGAGCGCATGCCGCTCGTCGAGGATCGCGTCCGTGTACGGCTTGGCGAACTTTCCCGTCGCCTTGGCGACGCCGACTGGCTCGACGGCGCCTTTAGCGCGGCCGACCTTTTGATGGTGCATGTGCTGCAAAGGCTGAAAGGGTCGGGGATACTGGACGAATTTCCGAACCTCTCCACCTACGTCGCCCGCGCCGAAGAGCGGCCCGCCTACAAGCGTGCTTTCGCCGCGCAATTGGCGGTTTTCACCGCCGCATCGTCCGGCTGCTAAAGGTCCAGTTAAGGTCAGGAGCGTCTCGATGCTGCGATCACCACAACGTCTGCCTTAGGAGCTTGTCGTTACGAATGTCCGCTTTCGGCCAACAGCAGACATTGGGACCATGCTTCACTATTGGCGCAGTGGCCCCGCATACCTCTGCGCGCGCCTAGTGCAGATAAGGGTGGTCTCCTGCGGCGTCCTCAATGTTCGTCCTTGGGGCCGGGAATGCAAAGCGCACTCGCGTGCCCGTTGCGCTAGAATTGAGCTCGACCTTACCTTCCAAGGAGCGTGCTAGCCCGTTGAGGAGCTGCATCCCCATCCCGGTTCCTTGGACTTCCCCATGCATCCCACCGCCGTCGTCTTCGACTGCAAGCACCAGTGAATCTTGGCGTCGAGCAAAAGCAATGCGAATCCTACCGGCGCGACCATCCGGAAAGGCGTACTTGAGGGCGTTGGTGACCAGCTCATTGATAACTAGCCCCAAGGGAACAGCAATCCCGAGCGGAAGCTCGTGCGCTTCTGCATTACACTCAAATTCGATCGAGGGCGGAGCGCAGCCCTTGAGGTCTTCACATACATCGCGCACGTACACCTGACTGTTCACCGTGCTGTAGTTGTCACTCACGCTCAGACGATTGCTCAGTCGCGCCACGATTTGGATCAACTCGCTCGCCTGATCAAATGCGAAGGTCATGGTGGGATTATTCGACATTCTTGCGCGTTGGTGGATCAGTGCATCGAGGGACGAAAAGGTATTGGCAATACGATGCGCTACCTCCTGGAGGCGGACCGTCTTGCGCGTGTCCTCGGCGGCAAGAAGCTGGTTCGCCTCTGAGACGGCGATTAGCGCCCTGCGAATCTCATCTGCGAGAAATACCGCGGCGATCGCTAGAAGGGCGAAGACTTCTATCTGTATCAGGTCGATCGCGCTTATGACGTGGGGCAGTCCCAGCGGCTCGAAAAACATGCTCGACAAGACCGAGGACAGCAGCACCGCCGTAAACCCTGAGACGCGGCCGAACAGCAAGGCGACGATGAAGGCGCACGCGAGGAACACCGCAAACGGATCACCGAAGCTGCGCGCTTCGATGGGTAGCTGGATGATGAAGCAGACCAGCGTGCCGAGCACCGCGCACGCCAACTGAACGAAGAGGGGCCAACGGGACGTTGCCCTGACGGCAGAGATCATGACGCACCTCGCCCGATGATCGAAAAGTCAAGCCGTCCGCGAATTTGTGGTCATTTAGCGGCTAAGCCACTGCGGCAAAGCGGCGACGAACTCGCAATCGTGCGGCGGCTGGTCGGCGTTCAAAGCGTGCTGCAGGGAGAAGGCCGTTGTGCTCTCGTCGTCTGGGACCAACTTGCCGCGTCCTTACAAGATGGCAAAGTGAGGAACTGCACTTGGCAGGTAGAGTTGCCCTCCACGCTTCGCTCGGAGGAGTACTCAACATGCCAATCAAAACAACAATCGGTTGCGCGGCACTCGCTATCGCGGCCTGCTTCGGAATAAGCGCGGCCAGTGCATCGCCACTTGTCGCGAACAAGGGCGTCAGCGCCGCAGCTTCGCAAGTTCACAACGTTGATTATCACTGCTATCGGCACAACGGCCGTCGCTATTGCCGCGACACCTATGAGGACTACGACGACTATGGCTACTGGCCAGGTGTCGCGATCGGCGTCGGAAGGCGCCACCACCATCATCCCAACCATGGCGGCGTTCATTACTATCGCGGCTCTCCCGGCGGTGGGCCCAGCGGTCACGTGGTGCATAGACCAAGCGGCGGTGGCATGCGTGTAGGTGGCGGCGGACCTGCGGGTGCGGCAGGCCACGCTTTCGGTGGCGCGATAGGCGGCCTGGGTGGGGGTGGAGTCGGCGGCCACCGATAAGCGACATTCCTTGCGCCTTGAGCTAATCAGTTCGAGCGCCTTGCTTCGCAAAGCCCTGTGGCTAACTAGGATTGTGGGTGAACCAGCGCGACGCCCTGCGTTCTCAGGTCAGAGCCATCGCTCAGTCCAGGGCTCTCACGTTGATAACGGCGGGCGAAATTCGAGGCACTCCCCCTTCCTCGTCGAGAAGGCCCCGCGTCGCCCCCATTGAGCGCCGGGGCTGCGTCCGTAAACGAGAAGGCCGACCCCCGCTGGTCGGCCTCTCCTTCCCCCGGAAAGCATTACCAAAGCCGATAATACAACTCGAAAGCAAGAATGAGGCTGCGAGAAGGCACTGTCCTTGGCCGCAAATGACGAAGGGGACGATGCACGTTCGAGCACGTCGCACCTCGACTAGGCTTCGATAGTCATCTCACGCTTGGAGCAGGGCGGCTAGTATTGCGCCCGTCACGAGGAGGACCGCACAGCAGGTAAAAATAAAGAGCGCTATCCGTGCGGCGGCTACGAAACGGTTACTCAGATCTGGATTTTCGGGTGCCATTTCCGACTTCGGTCCTTCATGCGCAGCGTCAGCGGGATGTTGGCTCCATCTGTTCGTGCATCTTAGCCAGCCAGTGCTTCTCGACTTCGCGCGCGATGTCCCGAGCGGAATGAAGCGGGGCGTAATGCCAGTCGGGAAACTTTGTCACGCGCTCAGGCAGCGGCCGCGTTGCGCCATATGCTTGCAAGGCAGCATGGAAGCGTTGGAACTTCGGCGACCCGCCCGTTGGGATGAATACCAAGACGGGTCGCCCCGTGGCGCAGGCCTCGCCGGTCATGTTGACGCTGTCAGCGGTCACCACAAAGAAGTCGGCGTGCGCCAAAAATGAGCCGTAGGGATTGTCTCCCTTGCCGGCGTAGAGAATGCGCAAGAACGGACGGGTGGCCTCCTCGACTGCCTGCAACAAGGGTAGTTGTGTCCGACGGGACGAGGTGATCAGGAAACTTGCACCCAAAGCTCCGAGTGAAGCGAGTGAGCCGGCAAGGCGCGCGCAATCACGTTCGGTGTATCGATAAACGGCGTTCGTGCCACCCAGCACGACCGCTGCGCGCGGTGTGGGCAGCGCCGTCATCGGTGCCGGCAGCAAGCGGTGCAATTCGGCAAGTCGTTCCTGGTTGAAGCTGTGGGGAGCCACCAGTGTCGTGATCACATTGGGGCCACGCAGTCGGTCGTGCTCTGGCACCCAAATCAGGTCCGCGATACCCACGCCCGCTTTCGTATCCTGCATCATCAACGTGAACATCGACTTGTCTGCGTGTCGACGCAGAGCCCTGAGATAAGGCGCGCTACTGCGGCCGAGACCTATTGCGACCGCCGGCCACGGCGCAGAGAACGGTGCGCCTGACTGACCAAACCGCTCGGAAGGTGCGACGGGTCCCCAAGGGGCCATGGCTTTCCAGATGCCGCGAGGCGTGATGTGCTTCATTTGGTAGTCGAGGCCAAGAGCGTCTGCGACGCCCCGCATCTGCACATCCATTCCGGTCATGCCCGTACTGACGAGCCATGCCGTCAACCCGGCGAGGGGTTGGGTTCGGTGCGCTGTTACGCTGGTTACGATCGTCGCCATGCGACTAGATCAAGCGACCGTTTCGAGCGCGGCCACCGGCTGCCCCGGATATGCGAGCTGCTCGCGTGCGCGCCACTCGTTGGTGACGTAGTTGATAACCAGCGACTTGCGGACGCCGCTGATCTTCCGGCGCTCGAAGCCATGATAGGTGATCGCAGAAGGCACGAAGATCATCCCGGCATTAGAAGCAAACGGTGAACGTGCGACCCACTGCTTGTTGTCGTCGTAGATATCGGTGCCCAATCCGGCGTGTGTGGGATCATTTGAAAGATAGAGCAGAAACGTAAAAGTCTTGACCCCGATGTCGGTATGCGGCTCGAGCCAGAAGCCATCTACGTCTTGCGCGAACTCGATGCGGAGATACGATCCGGCTAGTTCGCCTCCGAACATTCGGTCGATCGTAGAGGTCACCATCCGGTGCTGGAACGCTGCCGCAACTGTCGCTACGCAGGAGAAGTTGGCTCTATTCGCGGCATCGAAGTAATGACGTTTGGGATTGTGCAACTCGCGCTTGCCTGAAACGCCGCCGAGATCTGCGGCCGCAAAGGGCAAATCGAGGATCTCGTCTACGATGAAATTCGGCAGGCAGTCACTTACAAACCAATGCGGATAGGGATGCCCTCTCTCTTGCGCGCGACCAAAGCTGTTGAGCAGCGAACGTACGGTTTCACTCGCAGATGCGGACATGGCGGTCCTCCCCTAATCTCCCCTCCTTCCAGATTGCTGCCAACACCGCATGCCTTGCATCATACTGATCCGTATAGTCTTTTTTGGACGTTGTTATTCGAGCGACTACCTCCGTCGTTGACGGCTTCGGTCACCGTCGCCCGCACAATCCCTCGAGACAGTCCCCACAAGGATTTCAGACCGGCAGTCAAATTCAGCCTGATCCGCTTCTTACAAATGCGTAAAGAAGTGAGAAGCTGTGGATTGGATGTTGTCCGAAATTGTATGGTCGTCCGGCGCCACCATTCCTCTCCCCCGTGGAATGATACCCCCCTGTCCGGGTTCTGTGGCGCCAGGACGCTGATCCTCCCCCCGGATCAGCGTCCTTTTCCTATCCGGTCGACGATTAGGACGCCGACGCATAGTGCGAGGAGGGCGGGACCCTGATCTCAGGGTAATGACGGCCGCTCTCCATAGAAATTTTGCGGGCCGCGTTCGTGATGAAGGTCCGGCGTCCGGAATGAACTCGAGCATCCTTGGAAACCCAGCCCTGCCGTACCAGGCCCTGAAGAGGTTCACGAGGACTTGGGATGGCGAAGCTCGCTGCGCTCCGTGCTAGCACTGCCACGGCAAGAACGACTGATCATCGCCGCTATGGCGCTCAAGCACGCTCCAGCGAGCAAGTGATATCGAGGTCGCTGACCTCGGTGACGAAGTCGCTCAGTGTGAACAACCCAAAGCAGGGCCTGGCGCCGGCTGGCGGTCCCTCGTCGACCACAAGGCGCTTGGCGAGGATTACGGACGGCATCGCCGGCACGTGCGGCCCATCGCCGCTCCTCGCGATGAGGTGCCAAATGTGCGTGCGCTGCGTCCCGTCCTGATCGCGGCCGACGACGCGCACGAACATGCCGCCCGTGTCGCTGCCAAACGCCGGCAGGCGCCGCTTTGCGGCTAGCATTGGCGCGGCGAGCGCGCCGAGGTCGCGCACGGCGCCGGAGCGCACCAAGAACGACGCTGCCCACAGGCCAAGATGAAAGGCGCCGACTTCGAGACCGGCAGTAAAGCGTGCCGTCGAAAGCTCCGGGTAGTTCAGTGGTAAGAGATCGAGGTCGGGTACGTCGACGTTGCTCATCCAGCGTGCACCGACCTCCGGGAAATGATGCCGGTGCAAGCCCTGCCAACCGTAAGAGGTAACCTGGCGACCGCCGCTACGTACGAGAAACGGCTTCCCGGCCTGCCCGATGATCGAAGCTGCCGTCGCCAACCCCGGGTCGAAGCTGTTGCCGGGCGAGATGCCGATTTCCACCTCATCGAGCTGCTGCATATCCTGCGACATGTACCTTACGGCCGCCGACGACAGCCCCGGCACGGAGCTTGCCCCGCTGACGACGCTGACGTTCGCCGCACGTGCCTCGGCGTCGAGTGCGTTGATGCCGGTGACGAAGGCTCGCGCGTCCGCGAGGTCGATGTAGTGGCAGCCTGCCGCGATGCACGCCCGTGCCAGCCGATAGTCCTGCTGCTGGAACGGGCCAGAGGCGTTGATGAGAACGGCGGCCGCCAATGCCTGCACGTCCGCGGCTGTAACACTCGTGGCATCGAGGGCGGCGTGATCGATGTGGGCGAGTGCGCTCGATACGAGCGTGGTGGCATGCGCACGTGCATTGTCTGCTGAGCGTCCGGCGATGACGATGTCGAGGTTCCGCTCGCGCGCCAGTCGCTCGGCGACGCGTGCGCCGAACGCTCCGTAGCCGCCGACGATGAGGATGCGGCCCACGGCGCCGAGCCGGCGACGCTAGGCGTGCGTCTTGCCACCGCCCTTGGCGGCGGTGGCGGGCACCGGTGCCGCAACAGGTTCGGCGGACGGCGCATGCTGCCCGCTGCTAGCGGAAATGCGGTCGGACAACGCCAACAAGACGCTGGACGCGACGAACACCACGTGGATGACGACGAGCCAGAAAAGATCTCGATCCGACACGGTCGTGATCGACATGAACTGCTTCAGAAGCTGGATCGCCGAGATGGCGACGATCGAGCCCAGCAGTTTGATCTTCAGAGCGGTGAAGTCGATGGTCCCCATCCACTCGGGCCAATCGCGATGCCGACTGTGATCGATCTTGGAGACGAAGTTCTCATAGCCCGAGAAGATCACGATGACGACCAGCGACCCCGTCAGCGACAGATCAACCAGCGCCAGCAATCCCAAGATCACCTGCGATTCCGTCGCGGTGAACGCGGTCTCGGCAATGTGCACGAGCTCGAATAAGAACTTAATGAGCAGCACGAACAGGGCCAGCGCGAGACCGAGATAGAACGGCGCTAGAATCCAGCGGCTAGCAAAGATTGCCGTTTCGATCAGGCGTTCGATCTGGCGTGGAATAGTGCTCAACATGTCGATGACCCGCTGATTGTCGATTGCTGCAGCGTGTATGACATGTGCCCCGAAGCGACCGCAAGCAAATGGGCCCGATGCTGTCCTTGCAACGGGCCCTTTACACTATTCGTAGCGGGAGCTCCTGAGCCATTGGCGATCATCGCTGGCGTGACGGGGTTCGCTGCGCACCTCGCGATATTCGCGCGGCTCGCCGGCGTCGCTATAGCGGCGTTTGCTGCTTTTCTTTTTCTTGGCGGTCTTCTTCTTTGAAGAGCGCGCCTTCTCACGCTCGGGCTCCTCGAGCTTCAGCGTCGCCTTGTGAGCGAGCTGCTCGCGAAGAGACGCGTAGCGGCGGCAGCTTGCCAGAGCGAGCGAGCAAGGAAGCGGGCGCGTCAGCGTCGTGCTGATGCCGGCACGGTTCGTCTCGGGCGCAACCTGCTGCTCGAAGTTCTCACCCAGCTTGTTGACGATCATCGCAGCAGCGGCAGGGGCGCCGAGGTAGGCGGCGGGGCCCGCCAGCGACGCCGTCTTGATCTCGGCCGCCTGCGGTTCAAGCGTCGGCTGCTCTGCGACCTTCTTATTGATGTTCGACAGATCGGCGATGACCTGCGCCGTTTCCGGACACACGTGGATCGGGCCGGGATTGAAGCCTTCGAGGCGACTCGCCGCGGCGAAGCTGTAGTGTGTTCCACAGACGCTGACGCGCGGCGGGCGACCTGTGCGCTCGAAGAGGTCGTTGCCCTCTTTGAGGTTGCGCCAGAAGCCGTTCCAGCGAGGCGAGTCATACTTGGCTAGGTTCCCCTCCGTCATACGGAAGGGGAAGACGTGCACCGGGATGTTCGGCTGGCCCGCTTCGAGTGCGTCTGTCGCGAGCTTATGGACCTCGAGGGCGACCGCATTCGTCATCGCGAAGCAGCCGATCGACGCACATCCACCGTGAATGAGAATGTGCGAGCCCGAGCGCAGGTTCACCTGATCGAATGGGTTAGGATAGCCGATATTCAGCGACCGCGGCCACCGCGTTCCCGTATGGAAGCTCTGCTCCATGGTGACGGTGTAGAAGCCTTCGGGCGCTTGTTTGTCGCCCTCTCTCAGCTTCGGCCCCAGCGTGCCCGACCAGTAGCAAATCGGATACGTGGCAAAGAGCGAGTACCTGCCGTTCTCGTCTCCCGTCCAGACCTCCATCTCGGACTCGGCCTTGAACACGCGGATCATGATCGGCGAATCTGTCGCGACGGCTTGCTCTGCGCGGCGCTCATCGAGGCGCTTGAGATCCGGTGTTCCAGGGAGGGGCAACTTGCCGTCCGAATTGGCACGCTTACGCTCCATGCGGACCGCAGTGATGTCATCGGTGTCCGGCGAAAGGGCTGACGCGGTCCCGACCTGTCCCAGGACGGCGGCAGCGGTGCACACTGTAAAAACGGCGCGCCCCATGTTGGCGAGTGGCTTTGTCATGCCGTCGCTTCTGCACGGCATGTGCCATTGGTCACGAGACCAGAGGTCCCGAGACCGGATCGCACGCGGCGTGTGCGAATTGTTTCAGATGATGTCAGCATGTTGAACTCTCTGTACTTCTTCTTGCTGGCGAAGAATTGGCAGTTGAAAAATTGTCCAGCGAATGTCAACTGCGACTCACGTCGCAGGGCAGCTCACGTCGATGGATGCACTGCCGTCGCTGTTCCCAGTGGCGGGCCGAAAAGCATAGCGTCCGTCGCATATGCTCACGACCGGCGGCACATGATCGCGCTCGAAGGCGTCATGGCCGACTTTCAGTTGCCGCCAGAATCCGATGTCGGGATTCGCTGCGCGGCGCGACATATTAGTCTCCGTCATACGAAACGGAAACACCTGTACTTGGACGCGCTTTTGACCCGCTCCGAGCGCAGCGGTCAATAGCGACCAAATTTCATCAATAACATCATCGGTCATCGCGTAGCAGCCGATGGAGCGGCAATCGCCGTGCACCATCAGCAGCGAGCCGGTGCGACCATGTGCGCGATCGAAGGCGTTGGGAAACCCGAGATTGAACGAACGATGGTATTTGCTGTTGGGATTCAACGCCGTCGAGTTCGACCGTATAAATTCCCTCAGGTGCTTGCCGGTCGCCCTGCTTCAGCTTCGGCCCCAATCCGCCCGACCACATGCAGATCGGGTATGTCGCGAAAAGCTCGAATTTACCGTTGCGTTTCATCCACATCTCCAGCTCGAACTCGCGTTTGAAAATCCGCATGAAAACGGGGGCGCCGAGTTGAAGGTTCTGTGCTGCGATCCTTGCCGACAGATTTTTTAGGTCAGGGGTGCCGGAAAGTGACTTTCCAGCTGAGTACTCAGCCCAGTTCCTCGCCTTGTCGGCGTAGATCATCTCTTCTTCGATTAGCGCGAAGATCTGCGGCCAAAATATGTAACCGAAACCGGCGGCTACGGCGACGAGCGCTCCGACAATCGTCAGCGCTACGGACCAGCGGCGTCTGCGGCGGGCTAACATGACGCAAACATGCCGGTCTTTTCCGACACGCGCAACGTGACCATGTGCGCGCAGGCGCGAGCCGTGCCATGCCAATGCACGATAATTATTGCGAGAAGCCGAGTGCCGGTGCGCTCGTGCTGCCAGTCTCAACCTGCGCGCCTAGACCATACGACGGCGCGTACGTTTGCGCAGGAGCGCTGGTGAGCGTCGGCGCCATCGGCGTTACATTGGCGAACTGACGCGTCTTGGGGCCCGGTGCCGTGATGCGCTCTTCGGCGATCTGCTGCTCGAAAGGCTTGGGTGTGAACGGCTCGAACACCGGACGCTGGAAGCGCGGGCAGCGGCCGTCGGGCTTGACCGATGCATTCGACCGGCATCTTGACATTGACGACGTAGCGCTTCTCACAGACTGCAACTGTCGGCGGCAGGCGATACTTCTCAAAGAAGTCGTAGCCCTGCTTCAGCGTCTTCCAGAACGGAATGTTCGGGTTGCCCTGATAGCGCGCCATGTTCGCTTCCGTCATGCGGAAGGGGAACGCGTGCACCTCGAAGCTTTCCTGCCCGCCTTTCAACGCTTCGCGGGCCAGCGTGTAGATCTCTTCCATCAGCGCGTCGGTCATCGCGTAGCAGCCGACGGACTTGCACTTGCCGTGCACCATCAGCGCATCGCCTGTCCGCTGGAGCGAGCGATCGTAGGCGTTGGGGTAGCCGAGGTTGAAGGCGAGATAGTACTGCGAGTTCGGGTTCATCTGCGTATTGCTGACGCGATAGAACCCTTCCGGTGCCTGCTTGTCGCCGAGCGCCGTCTTCGGGCCGACGTTCCCGGACCAGTTGCAGATCGGATAGGTCTTGAAGTGATAGAAGCGGCCGTCGTCGCGCGCCTTCCACACTTCGAGCTCGGACTCTTCCTTGAAGATGCGCACGAACATCGGCGCGCCGGTATCCATGCCCTTGCGGCCCAGCATGGACATCGTCTCTTTGCTGAGCGGCTGTTCCGCTGCCGGTATCATCGGGCTGCTGATGCCGCCGCAACCGGCGAGCACGCATGCGCTCGCGAACACCGCCAAAGCAGAGAGAATTCGGGATCTGAAGCTCGAGCCAAGGATGATCAGACGCATACGCAGTGCCTCTGGCGCACGGTGACCAACCATCGATCTTTAGACCTTAAGATTTGGTTAACGTTACGGGAATCTTAGTAAGGACCGGCACTTACACGAATCGCGAGGACTTTTGGTTACTACCCGGAAGATTGGACGGGATTTTGACGGACGCGGCATTCCGACCGCCGTCAACGCAGGCGAGGCCTTACAGGGACTGGCCAATTTCCATGAAACGCGTATGCCGCTGGCGGCGGATCTCGGCCGGCGACTTGCCGTCGAACTCCGCCAGGGCCCGGGCAATCGCGTCCCCGGTCGCCTTCATGATCGATTCGCGGTCGCGGTGGGCACCCCCAACCGGCTCGGTGATGATCACGTCGATGACGCCGAGCTGATCGAGGTCCTGGGCGGTGATCTTCATGTTGGTCGCCGCGTCGATGGCCTTGGCGCTGTCACGCCACAGTATCGAGGCCGCCGCCTCGGGGGAGGCGACCGTATAGATCGCGTGCTCCAGCATGAGGATACGGTTGGCCGTGGCGATGGCGATGGCGCCGCCCGAGCCACCTTCTCCGATGACGACGGTGATCAGCGGCACACCGATGGCGAGGCAGCAGTCGGTCGAGCGAGCTATCGCCTCGGCTTGACCGCGCTCCTCAGCGCCGATGCCGGGATAGGCGCCGGCCGTATCGACGAGGGTAATCACTGGCAGGTTGAACTGTTCCGCCATCTCCATGAGGCGCACGGCCTTGCGATAGCCCTCAGGCTTGGCCATGCCGAAGTTGTGGCGAATGCGACTCTCGGTATCGGAGCCCTTCTCGTGGCCGATAACCATGACGGAGCGGCCACGAAACCGCCCCAGGCCGCCAACGATCGCCTCGTCCTCGGCAAAGTAGCGGTCGCCGGCCAGAGGTGTGAAATCCTCGATGAGGGCGTTCACGAAGTCGAGGCAATGCGGTCGCTCGGGATGGCGTGCGACCTGCGTCTTCTGCCAGGGCGTCAGCTTGGCGTAGGTGTCGGCAAGGACCGTGCGCGCCTTCTGCTCCAGCTTCTTGATCTCGTCGCCGATCGACACCGCCCGCTCCTCGCCTTCCAGCGCTCGCAGTTCGGCAACCTTGCGCTCAAGCTCGGCGATCGGCTTCTCGAAGTCGAGGTGGATGAGGATGGGGGAGCGGTCCAAAATAGCCTCGTGTCGGATTCCGGGGGACTGGCCCGGACAATCGCGCCGGGGCTTCCGATCTGTCAAGGCGCCGCTGCCGGGCGTCTTAATGCGCAATTACGCGGTGGGCGGCCGGTCAGCGCTTCTTGGCCAGCGGATGATGCTCATGCACCAGCTTTTTCAGCCGCTCCTCGAGCACGTGCGTGTAGATCTCAGTGGTCGAGATGTCGGCATGGCCTAGCAGTTGCTGCACAGCGCGCAGGTCGGCGCCACGGTCGAGCAGATGACTGGCGAAGGCGTGGCGCAAGACATGCGGGCTAACGCGTTCGCCGTCGAGTTCCGCCTCCTCGGCGACCAGTTTGAGGTCCTGGGCAAAACGCTGGCGCGTGAGGTGACCTTGCGCGCTCTTTGACGGAAACAGCCACTTGTTCGCGACGCGGCCCTCGGCCGATATCGTAGCGAGATAGTGGTCGAGCGCTGCCCGGGCCGATGCGTTGAGTGGCACGAGGCGTTCGCGGCCGCCCTTGCCTTTAATGGTCAGAACGCGTGCGTCACCGACCAACACGGTGCGCGGCAGGGACACGAGCTCGCTGACGCGCATGCCCGTCGCATACAGCATCTCTATGAGGCAATAGAGCCGGAGCGCGCGCAAGTGCTCAATGCCCTCAACCGCCTCGGCGCGACGCGCGGAGGTGGCGATCAGCCGATCGACCTCGGCGACGCTCAGCGTCTTCGGAAGGGAGCGCTTCTTGCGCGGGCCAGTGTGGCTGCGTGTCGGATCGGCGTCGACGTGGCCCTCGGCGAGCAGGAACTTGTAGAGCTGGCGTACCGCGGAAAGACCACGTGCCCGGGATGATGCGCTGAGTCCGGCGGCCGAGGATGCGGCGAGCCAGCCGGAGATGTGCGCCGGCTCGGCGGCGATGAGCTCGACCCCACGCGCCGCCAGGAATGCACGGTATTGCTCCAAGTCATGGCGATAGGCTTCGATGGTGTTGGCTGCGGCGCCGCGCTCGACGCCCAGCATCTCCAGGAACGCATTGATGTGCCGCTGCGCTGCGCTCATGCTTGCTCCGCCGAAGCCAATAGGCCTCGGACTTAGTTGCAGATCGCCCGCGGCCAACTCGCGAACAGGGCCTCGAAGGCTAGGTTGCGCGCGTCCGCCTCGAGACCTGCTCGCTTTAAGGCGCGGATCGAATCACCGAGTGCGATCAAATGCGCGCCTTCCGCTCCGTTGGGCCCCAGAGTCTTCATGGCGAGCAGCACCGTGCGGCCGAACTCACGCTTCTTGGCCGCATCCTGCAATTCCGAGAGCACGCCTGTCTCTGGCAGGTGGCCACCGTCCGGCTGCGGCGTGCGGCTGGCCGCCTCCCACAACGGGATCGGCACGTTGTACTCCAGCGCATCGAGGACGGTCGCCAAGCGATGCAGCAGCGTGGCACCGACGCGGCCCTGAACGGCGAGTTCTTCGACGTATCGCAGGTCAGCCTCGCGCTGCGTTTTGGCGCGGGCGTCGGCAATGTCGATCAGCGCCAGCCAATGATTGAGGCTGCCCTCCGCAGCGCCGTTCGGCGCCGAGCCGAAGGCTGCCCATTCGCGCGCCTTGTCGTAGCTGCCGGCGGCCAGCGCCGCCTCGACGCCAGTCTCGGCGTACCAGCTGATTTCGGGCGCCGCGATGATGTTGCTGGAGGCGGGCGCCACCATGCGCAGCGCGGTCAGATAGAAGCCGGCGCGATGCGCCTCATCGAGGAAGGCGCGGATGAGGCGCACCCTCTTTTGCGGCGTACTCTCGGTCTCGGCGGCGATGAAGAGCGCAGCACGCCTTTGCGGCGTATCAGTACCGACGGCGTCCGAGACCACAGGGCCTGCCGCTGGTTGCGCGCGATAGATTTCGGCAAGCTGCTGCGGCGAGATGGCGTTGAGGTGCGCCGCCGCTTCGGCTGCCGCGAGCTTGAGACCCGGCTCGCCTTGCGCGTCGACCGCCAAGGCTGCCAGCAACGATGGCTCGCTGTGCTTGAGAAGTTGCGCGGAGTCGACGGCGCCGCCACCCGCTTCGATTAGGCGATAGTCGAGCAGCGAGATCGCCTGATCCGGCGAAACGTGCGGCTTCGACCCCATCGAGATGGCATCGAGTGCCTGCAATCCGGGGCTCTCCTTGAGGCCTTCCTCGCGAGCCAACTCGGCAGCAAGTCCGGCGCCAGGCGCATCGCCGGCGACAGCGGAGCAGAAACCCGAGATGAGCGCTGCATCTCCCTTGACCGGTTTTGGCAGTTGAGCCGGCGCCCCTCCCGCCTTCGCCGTCTCGCAGCCACGATCCTGGGCGCCGAGGCCGATTTCATTGCGCGCCGCCAGAATAGCGACGGTCGCGTCGCCGGCTGGCAAATTGGCGAGCGCCCGCGCTGATTCCTCTAGCAGGCCCGAGCGGTAGAGGATCTCCAGCCGCAGGGCGAGGAACTGCTGATCGGTGACACCCCCATCGGGCGGTGTGAGGTTCGAGGTGACGAGGCGCAGCCACAACTGATGCAGCGCCGGCGAGCGCGGCGGAATGTCGATCTCGGTGATCAGCCGTGACAGCGTCCCGATATCGAGCCCACGCCATAGCTCGTAAGGCAGGCCGGAGCCATCGGCTGCCATCACCGGCGTAAGGTCGCCGCGTTCCACCGCATGGCCGCTACTGTCGCCGAGCGGGCGGCTGATTTCGTCGCCGTTTCCGGCTGGGGCAGGCTCGCGCGGCTGCGCCGGCGGCTGTTTCGCCTGACCGCGAGCCGGGTTGTTGAAGGGATCAAACGGGCTCCAGTCCTGCGCCGAAGCGGCGCCGGCAAGCACTCCCAAGAAAAAAAGTCCGCCGGCTATGGTCAGGAAGGGCGGCAGTGGGAGACGTTTTCGCATGGCCGTGCGAGGATCACTCTGTGCGCACCTTGACGCCCGGGACGGGCTTGGTGACGGTGCGCGGTTCCGGCTCGAATTTCGTGGCGAGAAGGTATAACCCGCCGGTAATGATGGCGCCGGCGGTGCCAACGATGAACAAAAACCGGATCAAGCTGGGCATTTGCTATCCCGTCCCCACGGCTTTGGTCACTTTGCAAGTTGGCGCCATTATGACTTGCGCTCGGTGACGATCCAAAGTAGGCGGCGCAGTCGACGCGGGCAATTCTCGGCGCCGGCAGCTGTAAAGTGGGCTGTGGGCGACGAAACGCAGATGATCATGGTCATCCGTCAATTCGGCCGCGATCGGAAGAGAAAGAAGATGCCAGACGCCCAATCGCTGAATGCGATCCGCACTGCCCTCGGGCAGCGATCGGTCGTGCTCGTCGGGCTCATGGGATGCGGTAAGTCGGCCATCGGGCGCCGTCTTGCCGCCAAGCTCGCCATGCCATTTGTCGATGCCGACGAGGAGATCGAGAAGGCGGCGGGCAAGAACATAGAGGATATCTTCGCCGACCACGGAGAGCCGTATTTCCGCGAAGGCGAGCGCAAGGTGCTCGCCCGGCTGCTGCGCTCTGGGCCACAGGTGCTGGCGACAGGGGGCGGCGCTTTCATGAACGAGGAAACGCGGGTCGCCATCGCTGAGAACGGTGTTTCGGTGTGGCTGAGGGCGGAGCTGCCACTGCTCGTTCGCCGTGTCGGCAAGCGTGGCAACCGTCCGTTGCTCAAGAACGGCGATCCGGAAACGGTGCTGCAGAACCTCATCACGACGCGTTATCCAGTTTATGCGCAGGCCGATATCACGGTCGAGAGCCGCGACGTGCCGCACGAAGTGATCGTCGCCGAGATTGTCGAAAGCCTTGGCGAAAGTCTTGCCGCGACATCCGAGGTTGCCCGATGAGCGCCATCACTGCCAGCCGCAGGGGCGCGCGGACCGTCAACGTGCCTTTGGGTGGCCGGGCGTACGACGTCATGATCGGCTCGGGCCTCTTGGCCCGCGCCGGTGAGCTGATCGGGGCGCGGCTCGGTGCGGCGCGCTGCGCCATCGTGACGGACGCGAACGTCGCTCGCTTTCACCTCGGCGCGCTGGAAGCAGCCCTCAATCAAGATGGCCGGCACGTCGGCTCGATCACGCTGCCGCCGGGAGAATCGACCAAAAGCTTCCGCGAGCTCGAGCCGCTGTGCGAGCGCCTGCTCGAGCTCGGTGTCGAGCGCGGTGATCTCATCGTCGCGCTGGGCGGTGGTGTCATCGGCGATCTCGCCGGATTTGCCGCGGCGATCTTGCGGCGCGGCGTGCGCTTCGTGCAAATCCCGACGTCGCTGTTGGCGCAGGTGGATTCCTCAGTCGGCGGCAAGACGGGCATCGACACGCCGCAGGGCAAGAACCTCATCGGAGCGTTCCATCAACCCGGGCTCGTGCTCGCCGACACCGACACGTTGCACACGCTGCCGCAGCGCGAGCTGCGCGCCGGCTACGCTGAGGTTGCCAAGTACGGCCTGCTCGGCGATGCCGCGTTCTTCGCTTGGCTGGAAAAGAATTATGCGGCTGTGTTCGCGCTTGAAGGCGAGCCCCTAACGCATGCAGTCGAGACGAGCGTCAAAGCCAAGGCGGGAATCGTCGGGCGTGACGAGACTGAGCAGGGCGAGCGCGCGCTGCTTAATCTTGGCCACACTTTCGGGCATGCGTTCGAGGCGTGGTGCGGCTATTCGGATCGCCTATTGCACGGCGAGGCAATCTCTATCGGCATGTGCCTCGCATTCCGCTTCTCGGCAGCGCTAGGCTACTGCACCCAGGGCGGCGCGGATCGTGCGAGCGCCCACTTCCGCGCCGTGGGCCTGCCGACGCGCATCGCCGAAATCCCGGGCGGCAAGCCCGACGTTGAAGCACTGCTGCGGCTTATGGCGCAGGACAAAAAGGTACGCCACGGCAAGCTGACGTTCATACTCGTGCGCGATATCGGCGAGGCGTTCATCGCCCGCGACGTGCCGGTTGAGCAGGTGCGAGAGTTCCTCGGCGGCGAGATCGGCGCCGCTTAGCGGCGCTAACGATCGGCATTCTCACTTGTGCTACAAGGTGCATGTGGCGGGCGCCTCCCGGCAGGTGCACCCGCAACCGTTATCGAGGTACAGTCCCAGTTCCATGACGCTTGTTGGCGCACTCATCATTCTGGCGATCATCGTGTTGATCGCCCTGTCGGCTTTCTTCAATGGTGCCGAGACGTCGCTGACGGCCGCCTCGCGCGCTCGCATGCACGCGCTCGAGCAGGAAGGGAATGCCAAGGCGGCGCTGGTCAACAGGCTCCTGCAGACGCCGGAGAAGATGATCGGCACGATCCTCATCGGCAACACGCTCGTTGATGTGCTGGCTTCCGCCCTGGCTTCGGGTCTCGCTGTCGTGCTCGTTGGCGAGGTGGGCGTCGCCTACGCCACCGCCATCATGACGTTTCTCATCGTCGTCTTCGCCGCTGTGCTGCCGAAGACGTATGCGCTCGCCTATTCGGATCGTGTGGCGCTCCTCGTCGCGCCGATCATGCGCGCTATCATCTTCGTCTTGAATCCGATCACCGTGGCGATTGAATACATCGTCCGCCAACTTCTGAAGCTGACGCCCAGCAAGCTCGACGACGAGGCGAACATCCTTGCCGCGCACGAGGAGATCCGCGGCACCATCGAGCTGCAAAAGATCGAAGGATCCGTCGCGCGTCACGACGCCGACATGCTGGGCGGCGTGCTCGACCTGCGCGATCTGCAGGTCGCCGACATCATGGTGCATCGGACCAAGATGGAGACGATCAACGCCGATGACACGCCGCAGCAGGTGGTCGACGAGCTGCTGAGCAGCCAGTACACGCGCGTGCCGATCTGGAAGGACGATCCCGAGAACATCGTCGGCATCCTGCACACCAAGGATCTTTTCTCGGCGCTCGGTCGCGCCGGCTGGGACGTGACCAAGCTCGACATCATGAGCTTCGCCGTCGAGCCGTGGTTCGTGCCCGACACGACGCCACTGAAGGATCAGCTCAACCAGTTCCTGAAGCGCAAGGCGCAGATGGCGCTCGTCGTCGACGAGTACGGCGAGGTGCAGGGCCTCATCACGCTCGAGGATATCCTCGAGGAGATCGTCGGCCAGATCGCCGACGAGCACGACACGCAGGAAGCGGCGATCCGGGTGCAAGCCGACGGCACCGTCAACGTCGACGGCACGGTGGCGGTCCGCGATCTCAACCGTCAGATGAATTGGAACCTTGCCGGATGACGAAGCGACGACGGTCGCCGGTCTCGTCATTCACGAGGCGCAGACGATCCCGGAGCCTGGGCAGGTCTTCACGTTCTACGGGTATCGCTTCGAGATCCTGCGCAAGACGCGAAACAAAATAACCGCACTGCGCATAAGCCCGGCGTCCGCGGTCGCTGCGCGCGCGGCGCGAGCGGGCAGCCAAACGGCTGCGTGACGTCATCAAATTGTCGTTCAGCTTAGGTTCAGGCGTCGGCCGCGAAGCTGTGCGTGGATCTGGTCAGGAGGATCCACGTGAGTGCGCTGCTGAACCGCAAAAATGTAGGCGGCAGCGCATAGGGAATGGAAAAAGGAGCTAACATGACTCGATTCCTCCCCCTCGCTGCCGTCGCGGGCGCCCTTGCCTGCGTCGTTGCAGTCGGCAGCGCTCAGGCTGCTCCCGCCTCCGGCAACATTCTCGGCAAGCTGACGACCGCAAGCGAAGCTGGCACGTCGGTCGAGAAGGCGGGCTACTACCATCATCGCGTGGTGGAACAAGCGGTACTACAAGCGTCACCGTTACTACCAGCACCGCCGCTGGCATCGTCGTCACTGGCACTAATCGCCAGCTGACTCCATTAGGACCACGGATGTTCCAAGTCTCGCCTTCGCACCCGCGGAGGCGAGATTTTTTGTGGTCTATGCGGGCTCGCCGGGGGCCAGCGCCTTGATCGCCAGCGCGTGCACACCATCTTTCAGCTCATCCCGCAGCACATCGTTGACGATCCTGTGACGCGTAACGCGCGACTTGCCGGTGAACGCGTCGGAGACAATCAGCACGCGGAAGTGGCTCTCGCCGGTTTCAGGTGATGAGCGATGCCCGGCGTGCTGGTGCGACTCATTGACCACGTCGAGACGGGTGGGATTGAGGGCGACCATCAGCTTCTCGCGCATCCGAGCTTGCAAGCTCATTAAGGGTCGCCTCATGCTGGTGTGAAAGAGTACTTCGGCATCCGGTCGATCGATCGGCTTGTCTGGGGACCGAGGGCGGATCATACTTCACCCATATGAAGCTGGACTCGAAATACTTCGATAGCATCCGCGTCGCGTCCAAACGCGAGCGCAGCGAGCCCGTGCGCGAGGAGCGCCATCCGCGCTGCCAGTGGAAGGGCTGCAAGTCGACTGGTGATCACCGGGCCCCGCGGGGCCGCGGCCAGGACGGCCAGTACTACCTCTTCTGCATGGAGCACGTGCGCCAGTACAACGCCGCCTACAACTACTTCGACGGCATGAACGATAGCCAGGTGCAAGACTTCCAGAAGGACGCCATGACCGGCCACCGTCCGACCTGGAAGGTGGGGGTCAACGCCAAGGCGCCAGGGGCGGCGCCCCCAGAGCCGCCGCCGCCGAGCGGTGCTGCCGGCTTTGCCTTCCGGACGCTGGATCCTCACGCCTTTTTCGCGCGGCGTGCAAAGGCAGCGCGCGAGCAGCCGGCCGAGAGCCGCCGGCAGCTAAAGCCGCTTGAAAAGAAGAGCCTCCAGACACTCAACCTGTCGGGCGATCCGACGCGCGTCGAGATCAAGGCCCGGTTCAAGGAGCTCGTAAAGATTTACCATCCCGACGCGAACGGCGGAGACGCGCGCTCCGGCGACAAGTTGCGCGAGATAATCCAAGCCTATAACTTTCTGAAGCAAGCGGGCCTCGTCTGAAATCTGGCATTGCCGCCGCGCCGATTTCTTCGCCCCGCGCCACTCCGAGGATCCCTCGATAATGCGTGCGCAAACCCAGTCGGGTGCCGAAAGTAAGCCGACCAATCTTCCCGACATGAAGCTTTCGGTACGTCAGGTGTTTGGGCTCGACACCGATCTCGAGGTGCCGGCGTTTTCCAAGCCCGACGAGCACGTCCCAGATCTCGATCCCGATTATCTCTTCAATCGGGAGGTGACGCTCGCCATTCTCGCCGGCTTCAAGCACAACCGACGCGTAATGATCCAGGGCTACCACGGCACCGGCAAGTCGACGCATATCGAACAGGTCGCGGCACGCCTCAACTGGCCGTGCATCCGCGTCAACCTCGACAGCCACGTCAGCCGTATCGATCTCGTCGGCAAGGACGCGATCGTGCTGAAGGACGGCCTGCAGGTGACGGAGTTCCGCGAGGGCATTCTCCCCTACGCGCTGCAGTCAAACACCGCGCTCGTGTTCGATGAATACGACGCCGGCCGTCCCGACGTGATGTTCGTCATCCAGCGTGTGCTGGAAGTCTCGGGTAAGCTGACGCTGCTCGACCAGTCAAAGGTGATCCGCCCGCATCCGGCATTCCGCCTTTTTGCGACGACCAACACTATCGGCTTGGGCGACACGTCCGGCCTCTATCACGGCACGCAGCAGATCAATCAGGGGCAGATGGACCGTTGGTCGATCGTGGCGACGCTCAACTATCTGCCGCACGACGACGAGGCGAAGATCGTCCTTGCCAAGGTCAAGTCGTTCGGCAAGAGCGACGCCAAGCGCAAGACCGTGTCGCACATGGTTCGCGTCGCCGATCTGACACGCTCGGCCTTCATCAACGGCGACCTGTCGACGGTGATGAGCCCGCGCACGGTCATCATGTGGGCGGAGAACGCCGAGGTTTTCGGCGACGTCGGCTTTGCCTTCCGGCTGACCTTCCTCAACAAGTGCGACGAGCTCGAGCGGCCCAATGGTGGCGGAGTTCTATCAGCGTAGCTTTGGCGAGGAGCTGCCCGAAAGTGCGGCCAACGTTGCGCTGAGCTGAGCCGCCATGTCGAGCGGACCCAAACGCAAGGAAGCGCCGACTGAGCCGCTGAAGCGCGCGATCGGCCTTTGTGTGCGTGCCGTCGCGGGCCACGCCGATATAGACGTCGGCTTCGCGCCAGGTGCGCCCGAATATACTCCAAACACGTGCAGCTTCCCGAGCTCTCGCGCGTGCCTTCGCAACGCGAGATCGCCGTCATTCGCGGTTGGGCCGACAGCTTCGCACTGACGGCTGGTTGCCACGATGTGCGCGTTCACAACAGGCTGGCCCCGAGCGCTGGACCGGCACGTCTTGTGTTCGAGGCAGCGGAGCGCGGCGCGCGTCGAAGCGCTGGGCGCCAATCGCATGCCCGGCATGGCGCGCAATCTCACGGCGCGCATCGAGGACCAGTATGCGCACGGTCGCTTTGCGCAGGTAAAAACCCGTGCCGATGCGCCGCTCGAGGATGCCGTCGCCCTGATGATCCGCGAACGCCTCACCGGCATGCCGCCGCCGGAAAGCACCAAGGCGCTCGTCGACGTGTGGCGCGGCTCGATCGAGCAGCGCGGCTCCAAGCTCCTCAAGCGGCTCGACAGCCTCGCCGAGGATCAGGAGAGCTTCGGCCGCTTGATGCGCGATCTTCTTCGCGCGCTCGAGCTCACCGAGGACAGCGTGCAGGCCGACCGCGAGGAGAACGAGAACGATGAAGACGACAACGAGGAAGGCAGCGACGGCGAGACGGAAACCGCCGAGGACGGCGAGGACGGCAGCGACCAGCCAGCGCGAGGATGGTCAAGCCGAGGGCGACGTCAACCAAGCGCAGGAAGCTTCAAGAGTCGGCGAGCGCCGATGATCTCGAGAGCATGCTCGACGACCTCGAGCAGTTCGAGACATCGGAGCATGGCGCCCCAACACCTCGGTCCTCGAAAATCCGGAAGCCTTCGGCTACAAGGTGTTTACGCGCGAGTTCGACGAGGAGATCGGCGCCGAGCAGTTGTCCTCGCCCGAGGAGCTTGAGCGCTTGCGCGCCTACCTCGACCGTGAGCTGCGCGCATTGTCGAGTGCCGTCTCCCGCCTCGCCAACCGGTTGCAGCGGCGCCTGCTCGCGCAGCAGAGCCGCGCCTGGGACTTCGACCTCGAGGAAGGCACGCTCGATGCATCGCGCCTGCCGCGCGTCATCATCGATCCCATGCACGCACTATCGTTCAAGCGCGAACGGGATATGGAGTTTCGCGATACGGTCGTGACGCTTTTGCTCGACAATTCCGGCTCGATGCGCGGCCGCCCGATCATGGTCGCCGCCTGCTGCGCCGATATCCTGGCGCGCACGCTGGAGCGCTGCGGCGTGAAGGTGGAGATCCTCGGCTTCACGACGCGCGCTTGGAAAGGCGGGCAGGCGCGCGAACAGTGGCTCGCTGCCGGCAAGCCGCAGGGGCCCGGACGCCTCAACGACCTGCGTCACATCATCTACAAGACGGCAGACGCGCCGTGGCGCCGGGCCAAGCGCTCGCTCGCCCTGATGATGCGCGAGGGTCTGCTGAAAGAGAACATCGACGGTGAGGCGCTCGCCTGGGCGCACCGCCGGCTTGATGGCGCGGCCCGAGCAGCGCCGCATTCTGATGATGATCTCCGATGGCGCGCCGGTCGATGACTCGACGCTCTCCGTCAACTCGGGCAGCTACCTGGAGCAGCACTTGCGGCAAGTGATCGACGAGATCGAGATGCGTTCGCCCGTCGAGCTGATTGCCATCGGCATCGGCCACGACGTGACGCGCTACTATCGGCGCGCCGTCACCATCACCGATCCGAGCGAGCTCGCCGGCGCCATGACCGACCAGCTTGTCGAGCTGTTCGAAGAGAAGGTGAAAGTACCGCAACATCGTCCCGTCGCTCGTCTCCGGCGGAGGCATCTCCATTGAGCTTGCGCGACTTTGTCGGGAGCCATCGCGGCCGACGTCTGCGGTTTCCTGCGGGCATCGCGGTTGTTCTGGCGGTGGGTGCGGGTATCGCATTTGGCGGCACGAAGCCTTCGACCACCGATCTGCAAACGGGGCCCATCGCCGTTGAAGGCCGCGCTATCGCCGGCTTCGATCGGCTGAAGCGCGACGCCACACGCTTCGGCAAGCTTACCTGGCGCGGGGGGCTTGTCCTTACCTCGTCGGCATCAAAGCACTTCGGCGGTTGGTCGGGCCTCGCCATCGACGCGGACGGCAAGGGCTTCTTCGCCGTGTCCGACGCGGGCACATGGATGTCAGGGGCTATCTCCTACGACGACAAGGACTTGCCCCAGGGCCTGGCTTCGGTGCGGCTCGGTGCCATCCAATCCAAGGACGGCGATCCGTTGTCGCGCTCGCGCGACCGCGACGCCGAAGGGCCTGGCCCTGCTGAACGGCACGACGCAAAGGGCGCGGTGCTGGTCTCCTTCGAGCGCAAGCACCGCATCACGCGTTTCGACGTCGATGCAGGCGGACTGTCGCCGGCTAGGGGAAAGATCTCGCTCCCCGCTTCGGCGGATGGAATGTCCGCCAATGGCGGTATCGAGGCGATCGCGGTGATTCGCGGCGGACCCAATCAAGGGAGCGCTCGTCGCCTTCTCGGAACGCATGCGCGACGACGACGACAATCACATCGGGTGGATCTGGGAAGGTGAGGACCGGCCGCGGAAGTTCTACCTGACCAACGACGGCGATTTCGACGTCACCGATGCCGCTCCTCTGCCGGATGGCGGTCTGCTCGTGCTCGAGCGGCGCTTTCGCCTCAGCGAGGGCGTTAGAATGCGTTTGCGGCTGATCAAGCAGCAGCAGCTACGCGCGCGTGAGACGATCGATGCCGAGACACTGGTCGCAGCCGACGGCAGCAGCGAGATCGACAATATGGAAGGGCTCGCCACGCATATAGCGCCGAGCGGCGAAATCATCGTTACGATGATTTCGGACGACAACTTCAACCACGGACTGCAGCGCACGGTCCTGCTGCAGTTCGCGCTCAGCGCCGGCGACATCGCGGCGTCGGATGAGAGCTCGAAAGCGGCTCGGCCTTAGGCGGCGGGACGCGCGGCCTTAGCGAGCTTCTTGACTTCGCGCTTCATCTTCAGGCAGCGCTCGGAGAGCTCCTCGTCGCGGCCTTCAGAAGGAACGCGTCGAGGCCGCCACGGTGCTCCACCGACTTCAGGGCATGCGCACTGACGCGCAGGCGAAACTTGCGGCCGAGCGCGTCGCTGATCAGCGTCACTTCGCACAGGTTCGGGCGAAATTTCCGTTTCGTCGCGTTCTCGGCGTGGCTCCTCAACTGCCCGGAAAGGGGCAGCTTGCCGGTCAATTCGCAGCGCCTCGTCATCGTAAAGCTCCTTCGCCACCGCTCCCGTGCGGCGGGCGTCGTGCAGGGATTGCGGGAAACAAAATGTCCCCACCGGCCGGGCCGAAGGGGGATTTGGCGGTGTCTATGCCCGACGCCCCCGGTCTCGTCAAGGCATCGGAACCGCAATTGCCGTCCGGTTTGGCCTCCCGGAAGCGATGCGCCGTCAGCACCCCTAGGGGCCATAGAATAGACGTAAAAACACACCACCCAGTAGCACGCACGGGCACGTCCTTTCGGGGGCATTGGGGCATCATGACAATACGGGTTCCGGCAGGTAGCCATGCGTGCGCTGACCGCGCTCGTGACGGCGCATTGCTTGCCTCACCGCGAGCCGCCGGCTGGGCACAACGGGCAGCCGAGAGCCCGCTCCCCGCCACCGTCGATGCCGTCTACCGCATCAACTTCACGGCCCTCGGCGACATCGGCCACTTTCACTTCAAGTCGACGGTCAGCGGCGATGCCTACACGCTGGTGGCGGACGGGAAGATCGACACGGCGATCTTCGACTACCGCGGTGACATGAAAAGCCGTGGCTCGGTCATCGCGACGGGCACTGGCACGCAGCCTGCCGACTACACCTACAACTACAAGCAGAAGACATTTCTCAAGAAGAAGAGGCTCAAGAACCTCAACATCACCTTCAATGGTCCGGCAGT
The DNA here is from genome assembly GCA_963724595.1 of uncultured Alphaproteobacteria bacterium. Taxonomy (GTDB): domain Bacteria; phylum Pseudomonadota; class Alphaproteobacteria; order Rhizobiales; family Hyphomicrobiaceae; genus Hyphomicrobium_A. The sequence goes on from CAVRVR010000012.1 coordinate 82,577, forward strand.
CGCCACCGTGACTCCCCCTGAGAACCTGTCGCCGCCGTACGTTCTCGTCAAACCCGAGCACCTGAGGAACGTCCTCGACCCCCTGAGCGGCGTCATGGCGCTGTCGATCGGCAATTTGGCGAACCCCTGCGCGCAGAAGCTGCCGATCTACGATGGCAAGCAGCGTTTCGATCTCGTCTTCACGCCCAAGGGCAAGGCAGGGTCTGATCACGTGTGCAACGTCAAGCTCGTCCCCGTCTCCGGCCACAAGCCTGGCGAGGGCGCCGGCTCGGTCGTCAACGGCAACATAGAGCTGGTAATGCGGCCGGTACCCAATGCCAACGTGGCGATCCCCTATAAGGTCACGGTCCCTACCATCGTCGGCACGGCGGAGCTCACCACCGAGCGAGTCGATATCACCATGCCGGACCAGCAGCGCTTCGCTCTGCGTCGTTAGGCGTCGGACAACTGCCCTCGAGCAATCGCCAGCGGGCGTCAACAAGACTACAATGCACGTCGGTTTCGCGGGCACGCCAACGGCAATCATGCCCTTGATCTCAGCGGACGTCTCTGCAATGCCATTGCGAGAGATATGAGGAGTTCAGATGGGCAGCGACCTCGAAACACGCATTCGCCATGTGACGGCGGTGCTCGGGCCCACCAACACCGGTAAGACCCACCTCGCCATCGAGCGCATGATCGGCCACGAAAGCGGCATGATCGGATTGCCGCTGCGTCTCCTGGCGCGCGAGGTCTACGACAAGATCGCCACCCGCGTCGGCGCCGACAAGGTGGCTTTGATTACCGGCGAGGAGAAGATCAAGCCGGAGCGCGCTCGCTTTTGGGTGTGCACCGTCGAGGCGATGCCGCGCGATGTCGACGTCGACTTCCTCGCCATCGACGAGATCCAGCTCGCGGGCGATCCGGAGCGCGGTCACGTCTTCACCGATCGGCTACTGCACGCGCGCGGCCGCTCCGAGACACTGCTGCTCGGCGCGCAGACCATGCGCGAAACCATCGCCGATCTCATCCCCGGCGCCAATTTCATCTCGCGCCCGCGTCTGTCGAAGTTGAGCTACTCGGGCCAGAAGAAGATCACGCGCCTGCCTCAACGCACGGCCGTCGTCGCCTTCTCGGCGGCTGAGGTCTACTCCATCGCCGAGCTCGTCCGCCGCCAGCGTGGCGGTGCGGCCGTCGTGATCGGCGCACTGTCGCCGCGCACGCGCAATGCGCAGGTTGCGCTCTATCAGTCGGGCGACGTCGACTTCCTGGTGGCCACCGACGCCATCGGCATGGGCCTCAATCTCGACGTCGATCACGTCGCCTTCTCGGCGACGCGCAAGTTCGACGGACAAAATCATCGCAACCTCACGCCGTGCGGAGCTGAGCCAGATTGCCGGCCGTGCCGGTCGCCACATGAACGACGGCACCTTCGGCGTCACCGGCTCGGCGGACCCATTCGACTCCGACACGATCGAGCGGCTCGAGACGCACAACTTCGAAAGTGTGCGTGTGCTGCAGTGGCGCAACCGCGATCTCGATTTGCGCACGCTCGAAGGCTTAAAGCAGTCGCTGCGCGAGATGCCGAGCATCCAGCGGCTGGTGCGTGCGCGCTCCGCCGATGACGTGATTGCTCTGGAGACCGTCAGTGCGGACCGCGATATCGCCGCTATGGCGTCGGCGCCGGCCGCTGTCGGCAAGCTGTGGGAGAGTGTGCCAGATCCCCGACTATCGCAAGATCTCGGGCCAGAACCACGCCGAGCTCGTGGCGTCGATCTACGGCTACCTGATGAGCCCCGAGGAGCGCATTCCCGAGGATTGGTTCGGCAAGCAGGTGGCGCTGGCCGATCGCACCGACGGCGACATCGACACGCTCGCCAACCGCATCGCGCATATCCGCACGTGGACATTCGTTTCGAACCGTGCCGATTGGCTCAAGGACCCCGAGCACTGGCAGGGGAAGACGCGCGAGATCGAGGATCGTCTGTCAGACGCACTGCACGAGCAGTTGACGCAGCGCTTCGTCGATGCGCGCACCAGCGCGCTGATGAAGGGTATGCGCGACAAGGACGAGCTGCACGCCGAGTTCGCCGCCGACGGTGCCATCCACGTCGAGAACCATTTCGTCGGCCGCCTCAAGGGCTTCCAGTTCCAGCTCGACCCCGGCGCCGAGGGCGTCCACGGCAAGGCGACACGCAATGCTGCCGCACAAGTGCTCGCTCGCGAGCTTTCCATGCGCGCCCGCCGTGTCGCCGCCGCACAGCCCGACGCGCTGCATCTCAATCGCCGCGGCCGCATCCTGTGGCGTGAGGAGGAGATCGGGCAGATCGAGGCGACCGACGATCCGCTGAAGCCGACATGTTTCGCTGCTCGTCGACGAGCATCTGTCAGGCCCCGACCGCGAGAAGGTGCAGGCGCGGCTCGATGCATGGCTCGCGCAGACCATCGCCGACAAGCTGAAGCCGCTGGTCGAGATCGGCAAAGCGGAAGACATCGCGGGACTTGCACGCGGCATCGCCTACCGTCTTCGCGAGAGCCTCGGCGTCCTGCGTCGCGAGACGGTCGCCGAGGAGATCAAGTCGCTCGACCAGAATGCGCGCGCACAGCTACGCAAGTACGGCGTGCGCTTCGGCGCCTTCAATATCTACTTCCCGATCCTGCTGAAGCCGGCCGCCGCAGAACTGATCCTGACGCTGTGGTCTTTAAAGAACGCCGGTGCCAATGGGCTGTCGATCGACGCCCTGCCTGACGCGCCACGTGCCGGTCTCACTTCGTTCAACCCCGATCCCGCCTGCCCGGAGCCGTTCTATCGCGCCTACGGTTATCACGTGTGCGGGCCGCGTGCGGTACGCCTCGATATGCTCGAGCGCCTCGCCGATCTCATACGGCCGCTGCTCGGCTGGCGCGGCGGCAACGGCGCGACGCCGCCGAAGGGCGCGACGGGTGACGGCGGCTTCACCGCCATCCCAGAGATGATGTCGCTGCTCGGCTGCTCGCCGGACGAGCTGAGCGGCGTGCTCAAGGCGTTGGGCTTCCGCCTCGATCGCCGTCCGATCAAGGTGAGTAGGGGCCCGCGAAGGCCGACGCGCCGTCGACGGCGGAAGGTGACGTCCCGCCAGCCGAGGCGGCGACGTTGAGAGGCAGTACCCGCCGGAGGACAGCCCCGACTCCAGAGCCAACACCGATCGCGGAGCGGAGGCCGTCGTGCTCCGAAGCTACGCTACCGCCGCAACGCCCACCGAGCCAAAGTTCGAGGATATTTGGCGTCCACGCCGGCATGCACGCGGCGATCGTTCGGCCAGAGCGCGGCCAGCGCCATCGACAACGTGGCGACGACCGCACGCCGGCCAATGTGCCGACGGCGCAGCCGGCAGCAACGGCACCGACGCTGCCGAGCCGCCACCTCGTGGCGGCTCCTGCGGCGCGCGAGACAAAGGGTCAACCTGGCAAGGACCGGCGTCCGCCCAACAAGGATCGCGGCGAGCGCGGTGAGCGTGGTCGCGACGCCAGCCAGCACCGGCGCGGCCAGCAGGGCGACCACCGCCGCCGCGACGATCGGCGAGACGACCGCCGCAAGGCCGAGGTGCACACCGCTGCGCCGCCGCGTCGCGGCGGCATCGATCCGGATTCCCCATTTGCCGCTCTCGGCGCGCTGCGCGACGAGCTCGCCAAGCGCGGCAAGGAGAGTAGCACTTGAGCGCGGGCGCGGCAGACGAGGCGGCGACAGCCGTCGGCACGCAGCGCCTCGATAAGTGGTTATGGTTCGCCCGTTTCGTGAAGACCCGCACGCTGGCCGCCGATATCGTCGCGGCCGGCAAGGTTCGACGTCAATCGTGTTCGCGTCGACAAGCCGGCACAGACGGTGCGCGCAGGCGACGTTCTTGACCCTTAACCTCAACCGGCGCATCCAACTTGTGCGAGTTCTGGGGATCGCCGAGCGGCGGGGCCCTTCTGCCGCGGCACGCGCCCTCTATGAGGAATTGACAGCCGAGGGCGATGTCATCAAACCTCAATCGTCATCGTCGCCGCCTGTCGCCGTATGGCAGCCGAGCGAGGTTAGCCCGGTCAGGCGGCCGGTGGGGAGCGGGCGGCCGACCAAGAAAGAGCGACGCGAGATCGATCGGCTGAATGGCAAGGTCCGCTGATTGCCAGCGGGTTCGCGAGGGAAGCCTCGACCGACAGCCGCCCTTATGATGGAAGCAGCCCCCCACTGCTCGGCGGCAACGGGAGCAAGCCGGATCTAAGTAATGACCTACATCGTCAACGAAAAATGCATCAAGTGCAAATACACCGATTGCGTCGAGGTCTGTCCGGTCGACTGCTTCTACGAGGGCGAGAACATGCTCGTCATCCACCCCGACGAATGCATCGACTGCGGGGTGTGCGAGCCCGAATGCCCGGTGGACGCCATCAAGCCGGACACCGAGCCGGGGTTGGAGAAGTGGCTCGAGCTCAACCGGAAGTTCTCCGAGAGCTGGCCGAACATAACCTCCAAGAAGGACGCCCTGCCGGACGCCGACGCGCATAAGGACGAGGCAGACAAGTTCGAGAAGTATTTTTCACCCGAGCCGGGGTCCGGAGACTAGGCCGGGACGGGCCTTGACGCGGCGTTGCGGCAAAATGTGCAACCTTTTCGTACCCTTTTCAGAATGCTTACGATTTGGGCTCGACCCGGTAAGGGCGCCCATACCGTGCCGAAGGGCCGCCCTTCATTTTCAGTGAAATTTATGTTACGCTGCCTCCGAGATGACGACTAAAACCCGGTACAGACTCGGAACAGGAGCGAACAAAGAGCATCCGCTTTGCCGTCTTGGCAATGATCGGGCCCCCCTGTGGTCCGACCACAGGGCGGGTTTGATCACTTCGGAGCAAAATACCAGATCGGTCACAGCTCCCCACGGCGACACTGATCCACCATATCAGCCTCGGAGCGACAGCGTTCACGCTGACGTGCCGGGTAGACGCGCATCGCTGCTAGTCCGCACCCCGACGAGAAAGTGAGACGACCCCTATGGCTGATAAGAAAAAGGCGCCCGCCGCCCGCTCGGCGAAGTCAACGGCTGCCGCTGGCAAGAAGGTTGGCCGCAAGCCAACCGCTGCGAAAAAGCCGGGTCGCTCGGAAGCGAAGCTTGTCGCGAAGAAGCCCGTTGCGAAGGTGCATCCGGCCGTTAAGGCCAAGAAGCCTGTAGCGAAGACAGCAGGAACCGGTGCGGCCGTCAAGCCGCCGGCAAGCCCGCCCTGAAGGTTGCGCATAAGGCTGTTGCCGCGAAGCCCGCTGACCGCGCCAGTGCGCGCCGTAGCCGCCGCCGTGAAGCCGACCGGACAGAAGATCACGGCGCCCGTGCCGCCGCAGCAGCAGATGACACCGAAGGCCGTAGCCGAGAAGGCGGCGGCCGCGCGTCAGCTCATGACCGCGCAGAAGAAGCCGGTCAGCCAGCGCCATGGCTTCAAGGCCAGCGAGTTCATCGTTTACCCGGCTCACGGCGTCGGCAAGATCGTCGGCATCGAGGAGCAGGAGATTGCCGGCATGGCTCTCGAGCTGTTCGTGATCAACTTCGAGAAGGAGAAGCTGACGCTGCGCGTGCCCACCGGCAAGCTGGCGAGCGTCGGCATGCGCAAGCTCTCCGAGGAGCCCGTCGTCAAGAAGGCGATGGAGACCTTGAAGGGCCGCGCACGCGTCAAGCGCACGATGTGGAGCCGCCGCGCTCAGGAATACGTCGCAAAGATCAACTCCGGCGATCTTGTGTCGATCGCCGAGGTGGTCCGCGACCTCTATCGTTCCGAGGCGCAGCCCGAGCAGTCGTACTCCGAGCGTCAGCTCTATGAGGACGCGCTCGACCGCATGGCGCGCGAGATCGCCGCGGTCGAGAAGCTCGATGAGCGCGGAGCCGTACAGCGCATCACCGACGTGCTGTCGAAGAGCGCGCGTGGACGTCGGCTTGCGGCCGAAGCCGAGGGCGGCGACGCCGAGACACGCGCCGCCTGATCAGGGCGGCGCATCAAAGATCTAGAGCGCTCGGTGCCTTAGGTGCCGGGCGCTCTTCTTTTTCGGGTGCCGGTTGCGTTGTCACGGTCGCTGCTGGTCATGGCGCCGGCTGGCGGGGATGACCGACCGGGCAGTGTCTCGTCGGCAGGCGCGATCTGGCTCGGGTCCTCAATGTCGATATAGGGTCCGTTTCGATATTGGATCCAGCCCCGCACCTCGACGCGCTTTCCCTCCAGCGAGCTGAGCGTCTTGGCCCATTGCGGATTGGTGCGCAGTACGCGCCCTTCTATGCCAGCCGTGAAGTCGCTGTCGCCAATCAGCGCCGAAGTTGATGTAGGTCCGCGCTTTCGTCACCGCGACCTTGGCAACAATGCCCGCAACGATCTCGTACGAGTTGCGCCGGCGCATGAGTTCGCCCGTGCGTTTGGATGCGCGCACCGTGTACGCAGCGTTCGCCCACAGGCCCGTGCCGGCATCGCGCGCGACGCGCTCGTATGCCAACAATTCGCGCATGCAGGCGTAGCTGCCCGGGAGGCCGTAGGCTCGCGCGTGCCCGCCGGTCAGCAGTTCTCCCTGCACCCAGACGCGTTCGCCTCCGCGTTCGATGAAAAGGTGCACCAGCTTGCGGCCGTAGCGATCTGCCTCGCGGCCTGACCAGGCGAGCGACACGGATCGTCCGAGCACCAGCGCGCGCAGGGCCGCCGTGGCCTCCTCCTCGGGTCGCCACGGTTGCGCGCTGGGGGTAAGGTCGGGCGAGCGCGGCGCCAGGGCGCCTACGAGCCGCACCTCTCGATTGTCATCGAGCAGCACCTGTCTCTGCGTCGATGACGCGCATTACGGAGCGCGTGGGACCGGCCTGCAGCGTGCAGGCTGGCTCTTCGCCTGCCTTCGGCTCAGCGCCAGCAACGCCGACGACGACCGCCAGCAACGTTGCTGCGACCGCCGGCGGCGCAAAGCGGAGTACGCAAACATCCATTGCTACGAGCTTTCCCCGTAGATCAGCATAGGCACAATCGACCGGGAAATCTCGCTAGAATAGCTCCATTGCATTGGTATCGTGCCAGTCGGGCGGCTGCGACGCGGTCGAACCGTCAGGCACCTCGAAGAGGAGCTGCCCCCAGAAGACGGTCTCGTTGCCGGCAACGAGGTGGGCGTAGGCGGGTGGCGCCTCGAGGGCGTGTAGCATGAGATCGTCGCGCGTCCACGCAGGTGCGTGGTCGAACACGACCCGATCGATGCCGGCGCTGTCTGCCGAAAAGAAATCTTTCACCAGCAGCATTCCGCCTGGCACAGTCAGCAACAGATCCCCATGGCCGATGCGGAACACCGCGACCTCGTCGGGCGTGATGCCGCCGGCGAGCAGCAGCTCGTCAACATCAGCACCACGGCGCCGTCGGAAGTATCGATGATCACGTCGATGCCGTCGCCCGGCAAATAAACGTACCCATCGGCTCCGCCAACGCCGATCAGGGTGTCATCGCCCTCGCCCCCATAGAGCGTATCGGCGTCCATCGTCGCCTCGATCACATCGTCGGCGGCGGTGCCGAGCAGGCGAGCGCCGGCTGTCGCGTCAGGCGTGGTCAACGCCGCACTATGACTGTTAGGGACGCCCAGTGAACTGCTCGGTTGCAGAACTCTGTCGTCCTCCAAGAGGTTGATGCCCTTGCCGAGCGCAATGCGGTCGGTCTTGGCGTTCCACTGGATGCGCTCGACCGAGAACAGCTGGTCGACACCGCCCTCAAACACGGCGACGTAGTTCGGCACCTTGTGCGGGATCCAGTGCCGTTTGAACGTAATCGCGACCTCGCCGGCGCCCGAATAGTCGATGACGTCGGTGCCGTCGGACATGTATCCAAGCTGTGGCTGGCCACCGTGCACGATGTTGAATCCCGGCGACCAGCGGAAGATGTCGTCGCCCTCGCCGCCGTAGAACTTCTCTGTCTGCCGTGCCGCCGCGCTGCCCTCGAATGAGTTGCGTCCGCGCCCGCCGAGAAGGACCGTGAATCCATGCTCGATGCGCAGTCGGTCATCGATGCCGGTGCCGAGCAGCGTCGCCGTTCCCGGCGACAGGTGCATACCATAGGGAAGTGTCTGAGTGGGGTCGAGGCCGGAGTAGTGGATGAGAAGCGATCGCGGAAGACGAGTTGATCGTCGGCGTGGGCGAGCCGGGCAGCCCGAAGGCGATGTAGGGGTAATCCTCCGCTTCGATATCGCGCGCGTAGCTCGACATCGTCTCCCAAGCACCGAACTCATCCCCTTCGAAGGGGAGCGCGCGGCTGCCGCGGTGCTCGGGTGTGCCGATCTTGTTGGTGAGCTCGGCGCGGGAAGCGAGGTTGGCGTTGGCCAAAGTGTTGCGGCCGTCGGCGCCTTCGATACTGAAGAACGTGCCGTCGCGCGTTGCCTCGCGCACGCCTTCCATGACGAACCAGTCATCCTGGTTTACAGCGCCCGCATCACCCGGTTCGAAGACGAGTTGCAAGTGATCGAACCCGAGGCGGCCGAGGCCGTACATCTGCACGGGGATCCATTCGATGCGGACGCGCGGCAAACTGAGCTCCCTCGACATCACCTCAGAATCCGCATTAGCCCTGACGCCTCGATGAACGCAACCGGAGATTGTGGAGAAGACAAAAGGAACGCATCAACTCTGTCGCCCGTTTGCAGCGGACAACGGAAGGAGACACTCATGGCGATCGACAATCCGCAGCGCCCGGCTTCCTCGGGCGCCATCTCCGTCTTGGTAATGATCTTGCTGGCCATAGTGGTTGTCGTCACTGCCGTAACCCTCTGGCGTGCCGACAATTCCGGGACGAATTCCCTATCCGGCGATCCGCAGGCAACCAGCCCGCAGTCGCCGCAAACGGTTCCCTGACCGCGCTGGTGGGTTCGCGGATCGGGGAGACAGACTTTCGCCATTAACCTTGTTTAGTTCGGAACCAGGAGCGCTGCTGCGCGTAGTATTCTTGCCACGGCGTTGTAGCTGCGCATCCGTTTCCTCTCCAAGCCCGGCTTCGGCCGGGCTTTCTTTTTGTGCGCTGGCTTCGAATACCGAACGGGAGAGCGCAGCACGCTCTCCCGCAAGTTTGTATGATCTCACGTCGGCCCTAGTACTTCTTCTCCCCCTTCGGGGCTGGCTCTGTCGGCTCGGAAGATCCGAGCCTGAAGTGCCCGCTCCAGCACCTTCGCTTGAAGGAGCACTGGGATCAGGGACTATCGGCTGTTCGCGCCGCATCGGCATACGCGCCTTGCTGTCAGCAGGTTGTGACGTACTCGGCGCTCGGCGCCTGCTGTTCGAGTTGGGGATCGGCTGGGCTCTCGACTGTCGTTTGCGCCAACGCGCCCGTTGTCCCGAGCGCGACGATGGCCATCATTGCGAAAATCTCGGCTCTCATTGGTGAATCTCCTTGGGGTCGCCCCGTGACCCAAGAACCCTCACGCGCAAGGCAAGTTCCGGTACGGCTAATCTCGGCAGTGGCGCTATCGCGTCGAGGTGGGCGCCAGCGGCTTCCGCAGCCTCGTTCAAATTCCGGTGTTTGCGGCACGCATGGCGCTGCCGGCCCTTGCAAGGGGCCAGGGGCTTCGCGCTCGTTGCGAGCGCCTTCGCCCTCTGAGTTTGCCTCGCGTCATGCGCCGCGGTATTTGACGCGTGTCAGTGTCAACCTGGACGTTGCGTGCATTCGGTCGAAAAGGCCCCGTAGCTCAGCTGGATAGAGCACCAGATTCCTAATCTGGGGGTCACAGGTTCAAATCCTGTCGGGGTCGCCAATCAAATCAACATGTTATGTCCGTGTCTGATACGTCAACCAGATGGCGTAGTGCCGGCCTAGTGCCAATGGATAGGCGGCTTTGTGACGCTTAGGCGGGACACTAGATTTTGCATTCAGCAGAGAATCCGGCAGCAGCAATCTTCGCCATCCGAACAAGCTGCGACCCTAAACGCGCGGGGCAACGTCCCCACAAGCTCGATCAGTTGGTCTGACCCACCCTCGTCTCGAAGCAGACTGAGCTAAGCAGCGCGATGCTCGCTGGAGCGGGCCAGGGGTTGCCTGTTGGCCTTGTATGTCGACCTGTTTCATTGACTGCGGTGAGCCAATCGGGCATGCGGTACTGGCTTAGAAAGCGGCTTTGCGAATTCGCTAGAAAGCTACTTTCCGTGTGGTCTGGAAAGCGACTTTCCTTGCGTGAACAGAAAGCTGCGAACGCCCGCTGAGGGCGTATCGGGGGGTGTGCCAGTGAAAGTTATATCTATCTGCGCCGCCAAGGGCGGCTGCACCAAAACCAGCATCACAGCACTGCTTGCGGTCCGTGCCTCACAGGAATGCAGACGTGTCGCTCTGTTCGACCTCAACGGCGATCAGGGCGATCTAACCCAGTGGTGGATCTTGCGCGGCCATCCCACCAATCCGCGCCTCGTAGATGTGGAGAAGATCAGCCAAGACATCGAAGTTTTGCGGGCCGGAAAGTCCGATTGGCTGCTGATCGACACCCCGCCCTTCGATCTCGACATCATCGAGAACGCTGTTCTCAAGTCGGACTGCGTGATCATCCCGGTCCGCCCGAGCATGTTCGACATCAACGGCGTGGCGCCCGTAGTCGAGATGTGCCGCGAACGACGCAAGCCCTATTCATTTTTGCTTTCGGCCGTCGACGCCAAAATGCCCAAGCTGACCGAGAGCGCCATGTCCGCACTGGTGAACGACGGGCCCATTTTCGCGTCGCGCATCAGTTACAGGCAATCCTACATCACCGCGATCTCACGCGGAAAAACTGGGGCCGAGATCGACGAAACCTTGCAGACCGAGATCGATAACCTGTGGGTTGAAGTGAAGCGTTTGGCTTCGGCTCCGATTTCGATATCCACGGTTAGGGGGCGGGTCGCATCATGAGCGAGACTGAGCTGACGCTCGAAGATGAGGAGTGGGATTTCGCCAAGGCACGCGCGAAGCTCGCGCCGAAGCTGGACGGTCGCAAGGCTGCTCGCAAGAATCGGCAGAAACGATTGGCCGATGCGGTTGACGGTCGGAGCTTGCGTGCGACCGGGCGCACCGAGCATCTGAACTTCAAAGCCAGGCCGGAAATCAAAACCTTGTTGGCAGAGCATGTTCCGAAGCGAACGGTGAGCCTTTGGCTAGAGGAGGCCATTATCGCCAAGCTAAGGGCCGAGGGAGTGGAGTTCGATGCGTAGATGCTTGGCAGTTCTTGCGTGCTGCATCGGGATCGTCTCAATAGTGTTGACGGCGCGCTATGGCTGGAAGCAAGCCGATGAAGAGATCGACAAGGCGGTGGCCGCCGTCATGTTCGGCCATCTCACTTTGCGCTTTTGTGTTTGATGCTGTCGCGGTGCGGTTATGGTTCAACCGTCTGCGCGGGATTTCCGTTTTTATAGGATTGATAGCAGCGCTGGCCTTCATCGTTACCTTCGCAAACAGCTTGGGTGGGATCGCCTCTCGTAGCGAGAAGATTGAAGCACAGCGATCGAAGAATATAGACACGCGCAACGATGACCGTCGTGAGCTTGAGCGTTTGGAAAAACAGCTTGCCGATCTTGGCAACTACGCCCCAACTGACCAAGCTGCGGTCGATGCTGCTAGGCGCGCTGCGGATGCGGCCACTACGGCCAAGGAGCGTGAGTGTGGGAGGGGGATCCGCAGCAGAGAGGCAAATTTTGCCGAGAAAAGGAAGAGAGCGAACGAGCCGCCGCCGATGTACTTCGCAAGGCAACAGCCGAGAAGGCGACTACCGACCGAGGGAACAAGATCGAGGATGAAATACCAGCCGTGCGGGACCGTCTCAACGGCGGAGATACAGTCGCCAGCGCAAACCCGCTCGGCAGCGCGCTTTCACTTCTAATCGGCTCGGCTGCCGATGTGCTCACTGCGCGGCTGCAAGCAATTATCGCGTTGGTGTTCGAGTTGTGTCTCGTAGGGCTCATGGTGAGCTATGAGGCAATGGGACATACCTCCAACCCCGAGCACGCGACGGCTGGGATTGCTTTCGGACCGAAACCACAGTTGATCGCTTCTAACCCATCGAGACCAGCGGGGTCGGTGAAACGCATTCTCACCGACAACCTTGACCGCTGTCCGGGGGGCAAGGTCGAGATCGCCGAGATTGGCCGTCGTTACCGCCATGTCTGTAAGACTGAGGGTAAGTGTGGTGTTTCGCAGGAGGCGTTCATCGCGGAAACGGAAGCGTTCTGCGAAGCCATCGGCATCAAACGGAAGAAGTTGGGCGCGTATCTCTATCTTACCGATGTGCAGCTTACCCCCATGCGGAACAGCACGGGCACTGGAAAATCGAAAGCTACTGCCGGGGTTCGCCAAGCAGTGAGCTGATTGAATACACTGACGCGAAACGTTCGCCGCGGTTGCGCCGCGCGATCCAGAATACAGACGCCCACAACGCTGCCCGGCAGCCTAAAATGTGGTATCGGGTGACGCGCAACGTTACGCCTCAGAAAATGATTGTGTTATGAATGGTGTACGCCTCGTACTTGAAAACTATTGGCGACTGAAAAAGGTTAATTCCAATGAGGAATAGCCGTGCGGACTTGTGTCACGCAAGCCTGTCGTAAACCTGTCATGTGCTGCGAGCTATGTCTCACACGCGCAATTTGAGGAAAGTCATGGCGTGTCCATCGCTTATTATCGACGACAAGAAAGTCATCCTCTTGAGCGGCTTTGAGAGCGAGGCCGGCAAGCTGACCGCGGTCACCGCTGAGCGAGAACTGGTAAAGGCTGCCAAGCAGCATCGCGAGGCCGTGGCCTTTGGATACGTTGCCGGCAAGTGGAGGCCGGCTGCGTAGCTCTCGCCTGGATACGACGAGATGACCAGTCGGGCTAAGTGGCCATCAGCGGGGCGGGAGACGCGTTTGGGTCAGTAGCGGACATCGAGCGGTGTTGCTAGAGAAGTCAGCTTTGGGCCATGAGCCGACGTGGGCGACCAAGGCAACTGTCAGAGCTCCGCCATGCGATAACCGATGCCGAGCTCGGTGAGGATGATCTTGGGGTCGTCGGGGTTTTGCTCCAGCTTTTGGCGCAAGTTCCCGATATAGACGCGCAAATACTGCGTCTCCGCCGCCTGCGCCGGGCCCCAAACGGCGGTCAACAGCTGACGGTGGGTCAGCACCCGTCCGGGATACTTCGCAAGGCAGGCCAGCAGCTCGAATTCCCTCGGCGTCAGCTTTATCTCCGTCCCGGCGCGCTGCACGCGGCGACGGACAAATCGATCTCGATGTCACCGACGGTCACCATTGTGCTCTCCCCTTCGCCCTGACGGCGATGGCGCAGGGCTGTGCGTAGGCGTGCCATGAGTTCGCCGACGCCGAACGGCTTGTTGACGAAGTCGTCGGCGCCGAGATCGAGCCTCGATCTTCTCCGCCTCGCGGTCGCGCGCGGAAAGGACGACAATGGGAACGTTCGACCACTGCCGCACTTGCTGGATGAGATCCTTGCCATCGCCATCGGGCAGCCCCAGGTCGAGCACCACGACGTCGGGCGTCTCGCCGGCGACGCGCTTCAGTGCCTCGGCGAGGGTCCCTGCGCTGGTGACTGTATAGTCGTTGGCCTCGAGCGCAGGCTTCAAAAAGCGCAAGATTGCGGGCTCGTCGTCGACCACGAGGGCGCGTGTTTTGCCGGTCATCGGGGCATCTCCTCGCGCGGGAAGGTGAAGGCGATGCAGGTGCCGGCCCGTTGGCCACTGGGCTCTCGGCCGCGATCGCCGCGCCGTGGGCGTCCATGATGCCCTTGGCGATGGCGAGGCCAAGTCCGGTGCCTTCACCGCCGTCGGCGTTTCCCGTTTCTGAGTTGGGCGCGTGGACGAACTTGTCGAACATGCGCGGCAGCATCATCTCGGAGCCGATCCCCGGGCCGTCGTCGATCACGCGTAGCGCCACGACATTGGCGGTAACGTTGGCGTCGATCAGGATATGCGTTTCCGGTCGCGTATGGGTCACGGCATTGCCGACCACATTGCCGAGTGCCTGCTCGACGAGCTTGGCGTCCGCCCGTACCAGCGGCAGCTCATCGGGCAGACGCACTTCGATGATCTGCACGGCACCCCTGCGGCGGGCGGCGCTGGCGGCCCGCTCCGCCAGCTCGCGCAGGTCGGTCCAGTCGCGCCGCACTTCCAGCGCGCCGGCATCGATGCGCGTCATGGCGAGAAGATTGCGCACCATATCGTCGAGGCCCTCGGCCTCGTACTTGATCTGATCCAGCAGCTCCTTGCGGGCACCCGCCTCGAGCTTGTCGGAAATTCGAGCAGACTCGTCGCCGACCCGAGAATGGAGGCGAGCGGCGTGCGGAAGTCGTGCGAGATCGAGGCCAACAGCGTGTTGCGTACACGCTCGGCCTCCGCTGCACTCCGTACCGATACCATTTCCCGTGCGAGCGAAGCGCGGTCCAACGCCGCCGCCGTTTGCTCCGCGAGCGTTTCGAGTAGCGCGCGCGCCTCCGGATCGAGGCTTTTACCCTTGTCGTCTCGGCCGAGGCCGATGACGCAACGATCCGCGCGCGGTCTTGAGGGGCAGAAAGACCCATGGGACCGACGGCAGGGTCGCCGTATCGGCTCCGGCCGGCTCGTTGCGCTCGAGCGACCACCGCGCCGCGGTCATCGTGGCCGTGTCGAGTCAATCCTCGGGCGGCCACGCGGCACGCAGTTCCAGCTCGCCGTCTTGCTCGAGCAGGATGAGCGCCGGCCTTGCGAGGCTCGAGTGGATCGCGGCCACCGCGGCCTCAGGGATCTCGTCGAAGCCGGCGATGCTGGCAGCCTGCGGGTAAACTCGTAAAGACGCCGCGTCGCCCGCATACGGGCCACCGCCATCTGCGCCTGGTCGCGCACGCGTCCAGCCAGCGTCGAGATGACCACGGCAATGGCCAGGAAGACGGCGAGGGCCAACAGCTCGTGTGGCTTGGCGACCGTGAACGTGTAGAGCGGCTCGATGAAGAACAGGTTGTAGGCGAGAAACGACAGCACGGATGCATAAACCGCCGGCCAGATGC
>CAVRVR010000013.1:0-56451 GCA_963724595.1 uncultured Alphaproteobacteria bacterium
CGCTCGCCAAGTAGTGGGGGCGCAAGTTCACTCAGCGCTCTCGCCGATATCGATCCACTCCTCGCCGGTTGGGTGTCCTCCTGCGCGTCGGGGGTGGGCTCGCATGAAACGGGCTGGGTGCTGTCGAACGCGTCCCCCAGAGGTCGTGGTCAGCTCCGCAGCCGAGATGAAATGGCTTCGTTCTGCCAAAACGCATAATGATCCGTATACGGATGAATTACCACGCTTGCGTTTCGCTGCCGCTGGCGCGTCGGCAAGCCCGCGTGATGTTGACCATTCCGCGCGCGAATGGCGGCGTCGTCGTCGCTTGCCGAGCCTCAATCCCGAGTTCCTGCCGGCACGCAATTTCGCGGAGCGAGGATCAGCAACAATCGATGCCCGATGACGGTCGCCGTCTGGCGGCGGCGGACACTTTGTTACGCGCCGAGCGGCGCCGTGGCCGAGGGGATAGGCACGGCGCAGCCCTTGTGTCGGCAGCGCTGATTTGCCAGCCTTATGGGAGATCGAATCGAATCGAAAACCGCCCCCTCAGCAATACGCACACCGCAGTAGTAAAGGAGTTCCGCATGTCGAATCCCGCCAGCCATACCCCCAATCCCTTACAGCCGATCGCCATCCATGCCGCCGAGGGCGCCGCCGACTTGCTCGGCCCGCCGCCGGTCATCACCGGCGAAGATCCCGACGCGTTCCTCGAACTGCTCGACCGCGTGCGCGAGGACGTGAACCCGAACGGCATTATCGAAGAAATCTGGGTCCGCGACATCGTCGATCTGATGTGGGAGATCCGCCGCCTGCGCCGGCTCAAGGCGAGCCTGTTGCAGGCCGCCGCGCATCACGGGCTGGAAAAAGTACTTGAGCCCCTGTTCGATGGGATCGGCGCCGAGTTGGCAGAAAATTGGGCGCGGCGCAACACGCGCGCGATTGCCAAGGTCGATAAAGTATTGGCTGCGGCGGGCCTGACTTTCGACGCGGTCATGGCCGCAACGCTGGCCCTGAAGTTCGACGACGTCGAGCGCATCGAGCGCATGATCGCTTCGCAACAGGGGCGCATGGAAGCGGCGCTGCGCGAAATCGACCGCCATCGCGCCGTGCTGGCCGAGGCCCTGAGGGGCGCCGCCAAAGACATCGAAGAGGCCGAATATGAAGATGTCGCGCCGCCGGCTGCGGCATGACGAGCGCGCGCCAACGGCGGGCCAACCGCGCCAACGCGCGGGCCAGCACCGGGCCGAAGACGACCAAGGGCAAGGCGTGTTCCGCCAAAAACGCCCTGCGGCACGGCCTCAGTCTTTCGGCCCTTACTCACCCGGTCCTGGCGCAGGAGGCCGAGGTCTTGGCGCGGCGCCTTGCCGGTTGCTCTGCCGACGCAGAAACCGTCGCGGGCGCCCGCCGGATCGCTGAGGCGCAGATCGATCTGCAGCGCGTGCGCGCCCATCGTCTGCGCCGCCTTGACCAAGCGCTGGTCGACCCGCACTACGCCGGGAAGACAGCGGAAAGAAGACTGGCGCTGTCGATGCGCTGGCTGTCGCGCCGTCGCGCTTCGGGCGTGCCACCGTGGGCGGATGAGCTCGCGGCTGTTGGCAGGGGCCCCGAAGCTCACAACGATCCTCGCGGATCTGGCGCGCGAGCTCGCAGCCCTTGATCGCTACGAGCGGCGCGCGCTGTCGCGGCGCAAGTTCGCCATCCGCGCCTTCGACGAAGCGCGTCTTGCTGCGCGGGTGTCATCGGGTGACAAAACCCGCCATTGACGATGCGTCACCAATCGGTGGCGAAAGACGAGGCGTTAAAGGCGGTGGTTGAGGGCCGTGTCCGCCGTGGGCGATGAGGCAGCAGGTTCACCGTCGGCCGAAGACGGCGATGTCGCGAGCTCGTCTCCGCCCCTGCGCTGACGCGAGGCCGCCCACAGACGGTCGGCGATCTGCATGGGCGCAAGAATGCCGTGGCGCGCCCACCAGGCGCGCTCATCGCCCGTCTGATGCAGGGAATCGTGATGGCCGTTGCACAACGGCACGGTGAACTCGTCCGACACCTTGAGGCCGAGCGCGCGCGGCTGGGCGAAGCGAATGTGATGCGCCTGTGCCGGCCGCCGCCCGCAGACGAGGCAGGGCTGGCTGGCGACGAAGGCGAGGTGCGCCTTATCGCGGATGCGCGTGTCTTTGGGAATGAGCAGCTCGGCCCGGGCTGCAGGCTGCGTGCTCGGACTGCGGCTGAGGAGCGCGATCCGTGGCGCGCTCAGAGGCGTCGCTGGTTCGCTGGCTGCGGCCAAGGCGTGCAGCCGTGCCTTGAGCGCCGCTCCAATCGCGCGCGACGGGATCCTCGCCGTTGACCAACCCGGCGCGCGGCAGACGCGGCAAAGCTCTCGAGATTGGCTTCCCAGAAGGCGTAGACGGCTGCGCGGTTGCGCAAGCCTTGCACCGCCTGCACAGCGGCAGTGACGAATTCGGCGACGCTGTCGAAGCGTGCGGTGCGGCCGTCCGCGTGGTGCAGCAGAGCGGCGCCGGGAGCGCGAGAAGCGCTGGGCTCTTCTTGGCGGCGCGGCCCCTGCCGGCGCTGCTTGGTCACGCCGCGCTTGTCTTTGTCGTAGAGGGCAAGGCCGAAGGGATTGCCAAAGGTGGCGAGCGCGCGCTTGGTGGCGTCCGTCTCGGCGGCCTTGAGCGCGATCTCGTGCGCCGTCTCGGCCGAAGCCGAGCGACCGATACCGGTGCCGATGCCCTCGCGCACGATCGCGACGTCGCCGGCGCGCACGGTGATGCGCACCTTGGTCGGAGTAGAAACAGGCGGTCTCGCCGCGC
This sequence comes from uncultured Alphaproteobacteria bacterium, assembly GCA_963724595.1. GTDB lineage: Bacteria > Pseudomonadota > Alphaproteobacteria > Rhizobiales > Hyphomicrobiaceae > Hyphomicrobium_A. The sequence continues at coordinate 2,790 of CAVRVR010000013.1, forward strand.
TGCGTTTCCTGCCAGAGGCAGCGTGGCGACAACGTCTGCCGGTCCCAGCTCTCATAGCCGAAGATGCGATTGGCCTCGGCGATGGCGTGCCAGCCCTCGACGTAAGACAATGCTGGCGCCGTTGCTCGCCCGCATTTTCACGTGGCGATAGCGCAACTTGGCCTTCAGCGCCTGGCGCTGTTCGTCGGTGAATGCCATCACTTGGTCCTCACGCTGAGTTGCAGCTGTGCGGGGCGCCACAGCCGACGCCCTCGATCTCGGTGCCCGCCTTGAGCGCTTGCAGCAGACCCTGGCGGTCGAGCTTGAACGGCTGCGGCTTCCAGTAGGCGGCGGGGATCTTGATCTTCGGCGACGACTTCAAGCGCCGGGGCCGCTTGCCGCAGCGAGGCCGTAAAGTCGGCCTGCTCGAGTTTGGCGATCTCGGCCTCGCCCATCGTCCTGAGCGCCAGCTGGCGCTTGCGCTTGGCGCGTGTCTCGAAGCGCTCAAGCCGCGCTTTCATGTCGGAAAGACGTGTGGAGAGGCCGGCGGCCAGCGCTTCGTCCTCTAGTGCCGAGCGGATCAGCTCGGCTAGCATCTCCTTGAGATCGGTGAGTCCCTCGAGTGTGTCGGCGAGGGTCTCAGCGTCGAGGTCGGGAATTTCGGCGAGGAGGCGGCCACGCAGAACTTGAATGTGCAGCTCCGAGTTGGGCGGTAACGTCTCGGCGCAAAGATGCATTTACTATCATACGGAGGCATCCAGCAGTCGATACTGATACATTTTAGTATCATTATCGACGCGCTGTCAATGGCTCTCGAGTTGTGACCGCGGCTTGCAGTGATCTGTCCCGTGCAGATCCTAGCGCCGCTCGGGTTTACTTGGGCTTGAGCCAGACGGAGTTGGCGACGCGCGCGTCAATTGGGCTCGCCACGGTGCAGAGGATGGAGGCGGGCGGCAGACGAAGATACGGGGATCGGCTCAAGACGATGTCGCGAATCCAGAGAAGCGTCTGGAAGCGGCAGGTATTAGTGTTTATCGATCAGGACGAAGCGCACGGGGCCTGGGGTCCGCTTACGTAAGCCGCTACCGCTGATGCGCTGGCCACTGGGCGCCGCCTCCGCTGCCAGAACGACGTTCGGCTTAACCCAAGTTCTCGCTATCCGTTGCTCGGTTCGCCAGCGGCGTTAGGCTCGCTGCGAGCTTCGTTGCGCGACATCTGTGGGTCTTGCAACCTGTGGATAAACCTATTAGAGCGATGATTTCCAACGATACCTGCTGATTGTTTCACCTAGTTTCGGGGGACCGGGTGCGTACCGAGTACCGTCAATATTATCAGCCGGCTGGATGGGCGGTGATCAATACCCACCCACACCGGGAGCACATCGCGCTCGAGCACCTTGAGCGCCAGGATTTTCACGCTTACTGCCCGCTCATTCGCCGGCGACTGTCGCATGCACGCCGCGTCACGGAGGTGTTGCGCCCGTTCTTTCCAGGCTACCTGTTCGTCAAGATCCTCCCTGCGATGCAGCGCTGGCAGCCGCTGATGTCGACCATCGGCGTGCGCAGCGTGGTGCGCTGCGGCGATGAGCTGAGCCTCATCGACGACGGCTTCGTGCAAAGCCTCAAGGCACGGGAAGTTGAGGGCGCGATCTGCCGGCCGCAAAGCCCCTACCAGGTCGGTCAGCAGATCCGCCTCGCCGGCGGCGCCTTCGATGGGCTCGTCGCCACCATCATCGAAATGCACGAGCGCGATCGGCTGACCGTGCTCATGGACCTGCTCAACCGACCGGTGAAGGTGAAGGTCGAGGAGACGCAGGTGGCACCGGTTTAGATTTTTATCGCCGCATGCACGCGCGAGACGGCGGCATCGCGCCGGCCACACTGAGAAATTCTTCAATCTATTGAGAGATGCCAATGCGTATTTGCATGATCGGCGCCGGTTACGTCGGCCTCGTCTCTGCCGCCTGCTTCTCGGAGTTCGGCTGGACCGTCACTTGCGTCGACAAGGATCCGCGCCGCCTCGCTGAGCTGAAGGACGGCAAGTCGCCGATCTACGAGCCGGGACTCGACGATCTTCTCCAGCGCAACATGCAGGCCGGCCGTCTGCTGTTCACCGATGACCTCGGACCGGCCGCCAAGGACGCCGACGTCATCCTCCTGGCGGTCGGCACGCCGATGCGCCGCGGCGATGGCTATGCGGATCTCTCCTACGTCTATGCGGCGGTCGAGGAGCTCGCGCCGCACCTCAAGGGCTTCACGGTCATCGTCACCAAGTCGACCGTGCCGGTCGGCACCAGCCGCGAGATCGAGCGCCGCCTGCGCGCCGCGCGCCCCGACGCCGACTTCGCCGTGTGCTCCAATCCCGAGTTCCTGCGCGAAGGTTCCGCCATTCAGGACTTCATGCACCCCGATCGCGTTCTGGTCGGCACCGACGATGAGCGCGCCCGCGAGCTGATGGGCCGGCTGTACAAGCCGCTCGCCCTGCGCAACGCACCGGTGATTTTCGTTGGACGCGAATCCGCCGAACTCGCAAAGTACGCCGCCAACGCGTTCCTGGCGCTGAAGATCAGCTTCATCAACGAGATCGCCGACCTGTGCGAGCAGGTCGGCGCCGACGTGCAGGAGGTCGCCTCCTCCATCGGCAAGGACCGCCGCATCGGCGACAAGTTCCTGCACCCGGGCCCGGGGTATGGCGGCTCGTGCTTCCCCAAGGATGTCTCGGCGCTCATCCGCACGGCGCGCGAGAACAAATCGCCCGTCTCCATCATCGAGCAGGTGCAGCGGGTCAACGACGAGCGCAAGATCGCCATGGCGCATCGCATCGAGGATGCGGCCGGCGGATCGGTGCGCGGCAAGACCGTTGCCATTCTCGGTGTCACCTTCAAACCGAACACCGACGACATGCGCGACGCACCCAGCCTCGTCATCGTACCGATGCTGCAGGAGCGCGGCGCCACGGTGCGCGTGTGCGATCCGCAAGGCCGCCGGCAGGCCGAGGCATTGCTCCCCGATGTCGTGTGGTGTGAGAACGCCCTCGAGACTGCGGCCGGTGCCGATGTCCTCGTCACCGTCACCGAGTGGAACGCGTTCCGCGCATTCGATCTCAAGGCCGCGAAGGCGAAGATGCGCGGCGACGTGCTCGTCGACCTGCGCAACATATTCTCTGCGGAATTGGCGCACGCCGCGGGCTTCCGCTACTCGGCCGTCGGTCGCAAGCCCGACGTCGCCGATCTGGCACCGGCGCCGATGGCGCGGCGCGCGTAGGCACTTCTGGACCGTAGGACGATTTGCACACGGCCAGCCGTAGCGGACGCGTCCGTATACGGCTTTGGCTGCGGCGATCGCTGCACAGACTCGGGCCTTGTCGCCAGGAGCGCATAGAGCTGCGTGGCGCTGTCGCGTGCTGCCGCCAACAAGCGCCAGTGTGCAATCGCCGTTTCCAATGGACCCAAGGCCCGTGCAAGCATGATCGATGCAGCGAGCGTCTTTGCCGGATGGCAGGTGCCGGTCATGACAAGATAGGCGCCGAGGCCGAGCAATGCCGATTACAGCGCCGGCCGCAGCGCGCGGAGCAATGCGGCGGAGACGACGGTGGGTCGCGCCGCCGCATCCTGCGCGTCACGCAGCCGCGCGTTGAGCACCAGCCAGGAGCGGCATGCTTGGGCTGCCGTCGGATTGACGCCAGTTGTGCGGCGGCCCGCGCCGGGACGGCGCTCCGGTGGTCGGCGATGAGAGCGGTGGCGATGAGCGACGCCGCCCCCATTGATGCAAGCAGGCCGAAAGAGGATCCGAGATAGAGAGGCATCCATGGCAGATCGCACAGCGCCGCAGGCGCCTGCCCGCTAAGGAATGCGCGAACGCGGTCGAGGTCGCGAACGGCGATCGGCCGCATCCGCTTCACGAGTTGCCTGCTCAGCCTGCGGTCGGCACGGCGCGCACAGGCGGCGAATATTTTATGGCGCGCGAGGTCAACTCGCGCGCCGAGCCCATAGAACAGCAGCATCCCCAGGGTGAGTGTGAGGAGCTGCGCACCCGCATGCGCCGGCAGCACGCGGTCGTGCAACAGCAGCATGTAGGCCGGGCCGGTCAGCGCCAGCACGTTGACCCCGGCAGTGCAAATGGCGGCGGCCAATAGCGGCCGGCTGCCGCCTATCAGCGGCAGCGCGGTGGCCGCAAAATTCCCTTGCGCCTCCACGCCTTGGCTTTCCCGCATCACGGTCCCCCGGGCACGCGGGCGCGACGCATCAAGAGGGCTTTCAAGCGCGGGTGCAGATTTTTGCGTGCTACTTAAGGTTGAATCAGAGGGATTAATCCTGGTCAAGTTCTCCCCGGCCGCTATGGACCACAAAATTTTTTGCCCCCGCCAACGTCTCGTCGCGACGACGGTAACTCCTGGGGCTGTAAGCAAAAAAGCGCGGCATCTCTCGCTGCATCGGCGCCGACATGGCATAGAACAAGACATGCGGCCGACAACGGACCGGAATTCGCAGCGACAGCGCATGCCGCAAGGGGACGCCCGAGAATGAACCAGCCGCAGCCGCTTGCCGCCTATTTTGCCGGGTGGGCAGCCAATCGCCCGGCGCGTCTTGCCGTGGCGGCGACGGTCAGCGCGTTGGCAACGGTATCGATCGAGATCGCCGAGCTTGTGGGGCAGGGAGCACTGGCCGGTCCGCTCGGTCGCGCGACCGGAAAGAAGGGTGAGGTCGACGAGCAGAAGGAGATCGATCTCCTCGCCAACAACCGCATCGTCGATGTGCTAGGCGGCGCGCCGGTCGCCGCGGTCGCCTCCGAGGAAATGGACGCACCGTTGCTGCTCGACGAAATGGCGCCACTCATCGTCGCCGTCGATCCGCTCGACGGATCCTCGAACATCGACGCCAATGCCTCGATCGGCATGATCTTCACGGTTCTGCCGGCACTGCAGTACAACGAGGATCCGTCGGCGTTTTTGCAGCCGGGAGTCAACCAGCTCGCCGGTGGCTTCTTCGTCTACGGACCGCAAACCGTGCTCGTCGTCACGGTCGGCGCCGGCACGCAGATCTTCACGCTCGACCGCCGCACGTCGGCATTCTTGCTCACGCAGCCCAAGGTCGAGATTCCTCAGCGCACCAACGAATACGCCATCAACGATTCCAATGCGCGCCATTGGGACGACCCGATCCGCACCTACGTTGAGGATTGCCGGCGCGGCAAGGATGGTCCGCGCGGTCGCGACTTCAACATGCGTTGGACCGGTTCGCCGGTCGCCGACATCTATCGCATCCTCTCGCGCGGCGGCATCTATCTCTACCCTGGCGACAAGCGGCGGGAGTTCCGCAACGGTCGGCTGCGGCTGATCTACGAGGCTAATCCCATCGCCTGGGTGGTCGAGCAGGCCGGGGGCGCGGCATCGACGGGCCGCGAGCGGGTCCTGGAGATGAAGCCGACGTCGCTGCACCAGCGGGTTCCGCTGATCGCCGGCTCGCGTATCGAAGTGGAACACGCTGCACGTCTGCACGATGGGTTGCAGATCCGCGGCGAGCGTTCGCCCCTATTCAGTCGCCGTGGGTTGCTGCGGTTCTAAATTAATCAAGAATTATAAGGCATTCTCGCCCCGCCATGTCAGCGAAGCATCCCATCATCTCGGTCACAGGTTCCTCGGGCGCCGGCACCACGTCGGTGCGCCAGACGTTCGAGAACATCTTTCGGCGCGAGCACATAACGGCCGCCTTTATCGAGGGCGACGCTTTCCATCGCTACGGCCGCGCGGAAATGGAGCAGGCGACCATCGAGGCGCGGTTGCGCGGCAACAACCACTTCAGCCATTTCGGCGAGGAAGCGAACCTCCTGTCCGAGCTCGAGGAAGTGTTTCGCAACTATGGCGAGAGCGGCCGCGGGCGCACGCGCCACTACGTTCACGACGAGCATGAATCGCAGCAGCACGGCGCTCCGGTCGGCACCTTCACCGTGTGGCAGGATCTTCCGCGCGGCACCGACCTCCTTTTCTACGAGGGGCTGCACGGCGCGGTCGTAACACCGAAGGTGAACGTCGCCACGCACGCCGACCTCAAGATCGGCGTCGTGCCGGTGATCAACCTCGAATGGATCCAGAAGCTCATTCGCGACAAGTCGGCGCGCGGCTACTCGCACGACGAAGCCGTCGACGCGATCCTGGCGCGCATGCCGGACTACGTGAACTTCATCTGCCCGCAGTTCACCGAGACCGACATCAACTTCCAACGCGTGCCGACGGTCGACACGTCCAACCCTTTCGTCGCGCGCTGGATTCCGACGCCGGACGAGTCGATGGTCATCATCCGCTTCCGCGACCCGCGCGGCATCGACTTTCCGTATCTTTTGTCGATGATGCCGACGAGCTTCATGTCGCGCGCCAACTCGATCGTCATCCCCGGCGGCAAGCTCGATCTCGCCATGCAACTCATTTTGACGCCGCATATTCTGACGCTAGTGGAGCGCCGGCGCCGAACGTCGTAGGTGTGCTTTTACACAGGCTAGGCTGGCGGGCAGACGCGCGCGGCCAATGCCGTTAGAATGCCAAGCATCGCAACACAAGCGGCGATGCTGCAAAGGACCTAAGTCAATGGCCCGCTCCGTGACGATTGCCCCTTCGATCCTGTCGGCCGACTTCAGCCGGCTGAAGGAGGAGGTTGCGGCGGTCGAGGCGGCCGGCGCCGACTGGATCCATCTCGACGTGATGGACGGGCATTTCGTGCCCAACATCACCTTCGGTCCGCCGGTCATCAAGGCGATCCGCCCGCACTCGGCGAAGGTGTTCGACGTGCACCTGATGATCGCGCCGACGGATCCGTATCTCGAGGCGTTCGCCGAGGCCGGCGCCGACATCATCACCGTGCACCCGGAAGCGAACCCGCATCTCGACCGCACGCTGCAGACGATCAAGGCGCTGGGCAAGAAGGCTGGCGTGGCGCTCAACCCGAGCACGCCCGAGGATGTCATCGCCTACGTTCTCGACCGTCTCGACCTGGTGCTGCTGATGACCGTCAATCCCGGCTTCGGCGGGCAGAGCTTCATCCCCGCGGTCGTCGACAAGATCCGCCGCGTCAAGACAATGATCGGCTCGCGGCCGATCGATATCGAGGTCGACGGCGGCATCGGTCCCGAGACGGCGGGGCTCGTCGCTGCGGCGGGCGCCAACGTGCTCGTCGCCGGCTCGGCGGTGTTCAAGGGCGGGACGCGCGAATCCTACGCCGCCAATATCGCCGCGATCCGCTCCGCCGCCGACGCCGCGCGCGCCAAAGCCGCGGCCTGATAGAGAGCCCTTTTGGTAATTTATACTCGGCGTGCGGCGCCGTGTATATCCTTGCGCAACGAGTTCAGTTGCGAGGATCGCTTGGACGAGACGCCCAACCTCCGCCTGCCGTACATTATGGCGGCCCAAATCCCAGAAGCACGTCACCCACAACGAGGCAACCCGCGCGCTCGACGCCGTCGTGCAGCTCAGCGTGCTCGATCGCGATCTATCGACGCCGCCCGGCTCCCCGACGAGATTAGCTGAGAGCACCAAGAGGTTCAAACACGGCGATTAAGGGGCACAATACGACGGCTGCTCAGTGTTAATGCGCATAGGTGTGACTTCTCACACCTTCCAGCCCGAGTGGATGGCGGCGACGCCGCCCGTCAGGTTGCGATAGCTGACGCGCTCGAAGCCGGCATCGCGCATCATCGCCGCGAAACGCTCCTGATTGGGGAACTTGCGGATGCTCTCGACCAGGTAGCGATAGGGCACGTCCTCGCCGGCGATTGCCTTGCCCAAGCGCGGGATCACCTCGAAGGAATGGAAGTCGTAGAGGCGATCGAGGATCGGCACCTGTACCTGCGAGAATTCGAGGCACAGGAAGCGGCCGCCGATCTTCAGGACGCGAAACGCTTCGCGCAGCGCCGCGTCGATGTGGGTCACGTTGCGAATGCCGAAGGCGATGGTGTAGGCGTCGAAGGCTCGATCGGCAAACGGCAGCGCCTCGGCGTTGCCTTCGGTGAAGCTGATCCGGTCCTCCAGTCCGGCCTCGCGCACGCGGCGCTGACCGACGGCGATCATCTCGGGGCTGATGTCGCACAGCATCGCCGTCGCGTTGGGGCCGCTGGCGCGCGCATAGCGCAAGGTCACGTCGGCGGTGCCGCCGGCAACGTCGAGCAGGCGGAAAGCCCGATCGTCGCGCGGCGGGTTGAGCTGCGCAATCAGGTCCCCTTTCCAGAGGCGGTGCAGGCCGCCCGACATCAGGTCGTTCATCAGGTCGTAGCGCTCGGCAACGGTTGCGAAGACGCGATTGACGAGGCCCTGTCGCTCGCTCTCGTCGACGTTGCGGAAGCCGAAGCTGGTGGCGGTTTCGGGCTGGGAGGGATCGGTCATGGGAGCCGACAATAGCTAAGCGCGCCCGCGCGCGCTATGCTGGCGTCCTCAGCGGCCGTCGACGCGAAACCCCCGATATGCCCGAGTTGCCCGAGGTCGAAATCGTGCGGCGCGGGCTCGAGCCTGCGCTCGACGGCCACGTGTTCGCGCGCGTCGATCAGCACCGGCCGGATCTCCGATTTCCGCTGCCGGAGAACTTTGGCGCGCGCTTGCGCGGCCGCAAGGTCGAGCGCCTGGAGCGACGGGGAAAGTACCTGCTCGCCCACCTGTCGGGCGGGCATGTACTGCTCATGCACCTCGGCATGACCGGGTGTTTTACAGTGCACGCTAAAAACGGCAGCGTTAACGCTAAAGCAGCCCCGCGCGCATCGCACGACCATGTCGTCTTCCACATGCAGGGCGGCGGCACCGTCACCTACAACGACCCGCGCCGCTTCGGCTTCATGATGCTCATCCCCGAGAAAGAGCTCGACGAGCATCCGCTCCTGCATCACCTCGGCATCGAGCCGCTGAGCAAAGCGCTGACGCCCGAGTACCTGGCGCAGCATGCGCGCGGGAAGAAGGTGTCGCTGAAACCGTTCCTCTCTGATCAGCGCATCGTCGCCGGCCTCGGCAATATCTATGCGTGCGAGGCGCTCTATCGCGCGCGCCTGTCGCCGATGCGCGGCGCGGCGACGATCGCCAGCAAGGCCGGCAAGCCCAACGAGCGCGCGCAAGCGCTGGTGCCGGCGATCCGCGAGGTTCTCGATGATGCGATCACGGCAGGCGGCTCATCCATGCGCGACTATCGCCAGGCCGACGGCGAGCTCGGTTCGTTCCAGCACTCGTTCTGCGTCTACGGCCGCGAAGGCAAACCGTGCCTGCGCAAGGGATGCAGCGGCACCGTGCGTCGCATCGTGCAGGCCGGACGCTCGACGTTCTATTGTCCGCGCTGCCAGCGTTAGGCGCTGACCTGCGGCGCTGAGTGCTGGCGCCGATGCGCCAGTAGCGAGACGATGGAGATCAGCGCGATCGCGATGCCGCCGGTGATGAAGATGTGATTGGCTGCCCAATCCGCCTTCTCCGTTTGCAGCTTGCCCGAGCCGACGAGATAGGCGAGCCCGGCCACGACCGCGATGGCCTGTGCGGCCGTCACGCCCATGAGGACGTTGAGTGAGGTCGTGCGCTTGAGAGGGGCGCGATCCTTCGTCAGATAGTTGGCACACAGCAACGCCATGCACGCGAACAGCGCCATGCCGGCGCCGTACTGCCACCAATGCCGCCAAGCGAGCCCGGATAGCGAGTAGATTGTAAACATCGCAGTGGCGCCCCAAGCATAGACGAGCGCGGCAAGCACCGTATTGCTCCACGCCCAGTCTGCATCGGCTGCACCCCCACGGCTCGTTCGCCAGAGCGGCTCGTTGATGCGCGCGAGCGCAAACAGCACCTGCAGAGCGAAAAGCCCCGCCGCCAATGCCAGCGGCACGCTCGCGCCGCGCGTCGTCGCCAGCACGGCGACGAGGATGCTCAGCGCGAAGGCGAGCAGCAGGGCCGGCAGCATAGGTTTCAATGGCATTCAGACTTCCATCGCTCGCGTCTTAGCATGCACGTCACGCTCGTCGCGGCGCCGGGCCCCACAGCGCATTCATGCTTATCGCCGCCAGCGCGGCCGCGCCGAAGAAGAAGATAGCGTTTGCCGCCCAGTCGGGCTCGCCGCGGATCGCGCGGCATCTTGTCGTCGATGATCATCCCGACCATGGCGATTACCATGCCCGCAAGCTGTCCGATGGTCAGGTAGCGGGCGATGTTGAGGATGGCGTCGTCCTGGCGTCCCGCGGCGGCGTCCTTCGACATCATCGAGGCGAAGTACAGGCACATCGCCGCGACGACTCCAGCGGCGAGCACATATTGCCACCACTCGTGCCAGCTCAGCACGAAGCGATAGGTGAGCAGCATGCTGAGCGCCGCCCATGCCCAGACGAGGCCCATGGAGTTTGCCGTGGCACTGGCCAGCGCCGGTTCGCTGCTCCCGCTGTTCACCAGCCGGCGACGTTCCCACACGGCGAGCAGCGTGAAACCGAGACAGACGAGCGCGGTCAGCGCCATATGGACGTTCTGGTCCCCGACGGCGGCGCTGACACAAACGGCAGCCGTGCCGATTGCCAGTGAGACGATCCAAAGCCAAGCCGAAGTCATGCCGCCCCTAGCCTCCCGAGCCCGATAATGCGCCCGCCAAGAGACCCTGCAGGGCCCGTTCTGGCAAGCCCACGAGCCGCTTAACGGTCGGCGCAGCGCCGTTGACCCTACACTTTGCGGCGTCTATAGGATCGCGACTTAGGCCGCTCGAAGCTTGCGTTTCGGGCGGCTAGCGCATTGGAGAATCGCTGCCCTGGTGGCGGCGCCGGCGGTCGCATCGATCGCGCGGTGGTTTGGAGAGGAACGACGACATGGCCAACACGAAGTCTGCAAAGAAGGCGGCACGCCAGGCGATAGCCCGCACGGAAGTGAACAAGGCACGCACGTCGCGTGCGCGCACCGCCGTGCGTCAAGTCGAGGAAGCCATCGCTGCCGGCAAGAAGGACGACGCTGCGAAGGCGTTGAAGGCCGCTGCTCCGGTTCTCGCGCGCAACGCGCAGAAGGGTGTGCTGCACAAGAAGACGGCGAGCCGCAAAGTTTCGCGTCTATCCGCGCGCGTCAAAGCGATGTCCAATTGAGTGCGGCCTCGCGCGAGGCCACTCCAAAAAACCGGGTGCGGTAAGTTCGCAACAGAGTCACCGCACTGTCCACCTTCACCGCACGAGTCTTAAACAGACCTAAGTGACGGATTCCGCGACGCTAGAGCGTCGCGGCGCGGGCGCCCCGCCCGATTTTCGCCCGGATGTTCCGGCGGTGAGCCCAAATGGAAAATGACGTTTTGGCGACGTACCAGAGGACAAGTTTCTCTGGTCGCCGGGACGTGTGCGCAGCCCTTGGAAATCATGAACTTGCTCAGTCAGCTATCCACAGTTGCTGTATCGAATTCACAGGATTTCCACTGTTATCATGCCCCGTCACGCACCTCTGCAACCGAGCGCGGGGGTGGCTGTTATGCTTGCTTAAGGCAGAGTTAAAGGCTACGGTTCTTGAGGTCGCCGCGCTTGGGTTTATCCAGCGTTCCAGCGCAGGTCGCCGCCAGGTTTTGTACAGTATCTCGTCCCTGGTTTCAGCGTAACTTCTGTGCGTATTTGCGTACCTTTCCAGGCCCACTTGCCTGGCAAGTCGAGAGGTTGTTCTCTATAGCCTTCTTTGATTTTGTGAACAGACAGTTCTGAAGCGCTTGTTCAGTGCGGTCTGTGAGTGGAGGACGAAAGTGGAGTCGATGGAAGTCGTCCACATCGAGGACGTGCCTGTGGAAGAGGTCTGGGCACACCTCGAGAAGGATCCAGGGTCAGTTCTGATCGACGTGCGCACGCGAGCAGAGTGGACCTTCGTCGGACTTCCCGATCTCAAGCGAGATCGGTAAGCGGGTTCTCACGGTCGAATGGCAGACGTCCCCGGAAAGCAAAGTCGATGCGGGCTTTTCGGAGCGGATGACCAAGGTGCTCGATGCGGCGGGCGCCACTAAAGACACCGAGTTGTTTTTCATCTGTCGATCGGGTGCGCGAAGTCGCATGGCAGCGGAAGCCATGGCGAACGTCGGGTATCGACGATGCAGGAATGTGGCGGACGGTTTCGAGGGGCCTCTCGACGCCGATCGCCATCGAGGGCAGGTCGCCGGTTGGAAGGCGGCCGGTCTAGCTTGGGTGCAAGGTTAGCGCGCCCGTTTCGGAAGACCTGAACAGAACCGATTGCGCACCCGCGGCGGCGGAGGGCGACGGTCGGACTTTGTTCAGGTGACTTTGAGGTGCAAGTCGAAAAGTTCAAAAGTGCGGGGGTTTCACACATGCAGACGATTCAGAAGGCGGAACGTACCGTTGCAGGCGGCGGCTTTGCGGGCGCAGCTCCCAGCGGACTAGACGAGCGTACGACGACCACTACGGCCACTTCCTCTCCCACGCCCATTGCTGCCGTTACGCCCACTGACGAGCCGCGCGGCCAGAAGATTCGGGCCATGCTGCGTGCGCAGCTCGGCGACGACATCTTCACGAGCTGGTTCCACACGCTCGAGTTCGAGAGCTTCGAAGCCAACACGGTGAAGGTCTCGGTGCCCGGTGAAGTTCCTGAGGACCTGGATCCAGTCGCACTACTCCGAGGATCTCCTCGCCTGCTGCCGCGCCGAGTTCAAAGGCGCGGAGAAGGTCGAGGTCGCCCTGCGCCAGCCGGGCAACAACGCGCAACGCGCGTGCCGAGGTCGAGCCGCGCAGAGGCTGCCGAACCGGCTAGCGGCGCTCGCAACGGCGCCCATGCCGACAACGGCCAGCGTGGGCCGAGTTCGTCGCGTCCTCGCCGGCGGCCGGGCGCACCAGCGTCGGCGGCTTCGAGGGCTCGCCGCTCGATCCGCGCTACACCTTCGACAGCTTCGTCGTCGGCTCGTCGAACCGCATGGCGCATGCAGGTGCCACGCAGGTCGCCGATACGGCGCTCGGCGAGGCTCCGGGGCTTCAATCCGCTCTACATCCACTCGGCGGTCGGCCTCGGCAAGACGCATCTTCTGCACGCCATCGCCTGGGAGGTGAAGCGCCGCGCGCCCAACGCGCAGGTGCTCTATCTGACGGCGGAGCGCTTCCGCTATCAGTTCGTCGAGGCACTGCGCAGCCAGGACCCGCTGGCCTTCAAGGAGAAGTTCCGCGGAATCAACGTTCTGCTGATCGACGACCTCGAGTTCATGCACGGTGAGCGCACCGAGCAGGAGTTCGACCACATCATCAACTCGCTGCTCGACGGCGGGCGGCAGGTGGTCGTCGCTTCGGCCCGCGCGCCCAACCACGTGGAACGGCTCAACGAGCGCATGCGCTCGCGCCTGCAGCGTGGCCTCGTCACCGAGATCGGTACGCTCGATCACGAGCTGCGCCTGAAGGTGCTGGAGAAGCGTCTCGCCGAGAAGCGGGCCAACGATCCGTCCTTCGCGCTCAGCCGCGATATCCTGGAGCTGCTTGCCGAGCGGCTGACGGAAAGCGGACGCGAGCTCGAGGGTGCGATCACCCGCCTCTACGCGACGTGGCAGTACATGCGCACCAGCATCACGCCCGACGTCGCCGAGACGGTGATCCGCGATCTCGTGCAGGGTCTCGAGCCGCGGCGCATCAAGATCGAGGACATCCTGCGCATCATCTCGCGCCACTTCGGCGTGTCGAAGGGCGACCTGCTCTCGCAGCGCCGCCATCGCTCGGTCGTGTGGCCGCGCCAGATCGGCATGTATCTCGCCAAGCAGCTCACCGCGCGCTCGCTGCCCGAGATCGGCCGCCGCTTCGGCAATCGCGACCACACGACGGTGCTGCACGCAATTCGCAAGATCGAAGGCGAGCTGGCCGGCAATCCCCGCCTCAAGGACGAACTCGAGGAGCTGAAACGTATCCTCAGTCACTGAGCGGCACGCCCATACGGGAGCAGCCCGCCGTCCTGAGGGCGAGTACGACGGGCTTTAGCGGGGAGGGGCGGCGTCATATGGCGCCGCTCCTTTGCCGTGTACGGTAGCTCAGCATCAGGGCCGGAACGCCGCCAAAAGGCGCGTCCTGGCCCCGCCTCTTGAAAATGGCCTCGGCATCAGGTCATGTTGACCGGGGGCGCGAATCCTTTCAAAGACCGCCAGTCTCTGGTCCCAGCCACGCTCCCCCCTCTCAACAAGGGCCGTCTTACTCGCCTCGATGCGAGGCCGGGCGGCCCTGAAATGGCGCTCAAAGAACCCGCCGAGGATCATTCCATGCGGCTTGTGATCGAACGTGGTGAACTCTTGCGGGCGCTCGGCCACGTGACGAGCGTCGTCGAGCGGCGCACGACGATCCCGATCCTGTCGAACGTGCTGCTGCGGGCGCGCGAGTCCACGCTCGAGTTCAAGGCGACCGACCTCGAGCGCGAGGTCATCGAAGGCGTCGCCGCCGACGTCAGCGCGCCCGGCGCCGTCACCGTGCCGGCGCACATGCTGCACGACATCGTGCGCAAGCTGCCCGACGGCAGTCAGGTCGACATCCGCAAGGACGCGGAGAAGGAACGCCTGACGCTCGCCGCCGGTCACGCGCGCTTTGCGCTGCAGACGCTGCCGGCAGAGGATTTCCCAGACATCGGCGTCTGGCGAGATGGGCCATGAGTTCGAGCTCACGGCGCAGGACCTGAAGCGGCTGATCGACAAGACGCGCTTTGCCATCTCGACGGAAGAGACGCGCTACTACCTCAACGGCATCTACCTGCACACCGCGCAGTCGGGCAACAAGACGACGCTGCGCGCGGTGGCGACCGACGGGCATCGCCTCGCGCAGGTCGAGCTGCCGTTGCCGAAGGGCGCCGAAGGCATGCCGGGCGTCATCATCCCGCGCAAGACCGTGCACGAGCTGCAACCGCCTGATCGAGGACAGCACCGCCGGCGTGAAGGTGGCCGTAAGCCCGGCCAAGGTGCGTTTCGAGATCGGCAGCGTGACGCTGACGTCGAAGCTGATCGACGGCACATTCCCCGACTACGGCCGCGTCATCCCGCAGGGCAACGACAAGGAGATGACGGTCTCCAACGCCGAGTTCATCGGCGCCGTCGACCGCGTGTCGACGATCGCCAGCGAGCGCGGCCGCGCCGTGAAGCTCAACATCAAGCCGGACAAGCTGGTGCTGTCGGTGAACAACCCCGAGGGCGGCAGCGCCACCGAGGAGATCGGCGTCGAGTATGCGTCAACGCCCCTTGAGATCGGCTTCAACGCTCGCTATTTGCTCGATATCGCCGGCCAGCTCGAGGGCGAGCGGGCGACCTTCAAGCTCGCCGATCCGGGCTCGCCCACCATGGTCAACGACCCGGGCGACGCGACGGCGCTCTACGTGCTGATGCCGATGCGGGTGTAGCCGTGGCGCATGTCCGTCCGGTGCACCGCTACAGAACGCGCAATATAACTCATGCTTTGGGTCGAGCGGCTCACGCTTTCCAATTTCCGCAACTACACGCATGCCGCGCTCGAGGCCGGGCCCGAGCCGCAGGTGCTGATCGGTGCCAACGGCGCGGGCAAGACCAATCTCCTCGAGGCCGTGTCGCTGCTGGCGCCGGGCCAGGGCATGCGGCGCGCCGCCTATCCCGATCTTGCACGCGGCACTGGCGATGGCGGCTGGGCGGTTGCCGCACACATGCATACGCACATCGGGCCCGTTGACATCGGCACTGGGCTCATCGCCTCCGAGGACTCCGAGCGCGTCGGCCGCGTCGTGCGCATTAACGGCGAAGCGGCGGGCGGCTCGGGCGCGCTCGCCGACTATGTCGAGGTCGTTTGGGTGACGCCGGCCATGGATGGCCTGTTTACCGGACCGAGCGCGGAGCGCCGCCGATTTCTCGACCGGCTGATCCTCTGTTTCGATCCCGGCTATCGCACCGGCGCCGGGCGCTTCGAGCGCGCCATGCAACAGCGCAACCGCTTGCTCGCCGACGGTGTGCGCGATAACGCGCGCTTCGAGGGCCTCGAAATGCTGATGGCGGAGACGGGCACGGCGATCGCCGCGGCGCGCGCCGAGGCCGTCGCGGCGATTGGCGGCGATCATGGCCGAGCGCACGGCGCGCGATCCATCGTCACCGTTTCCAGCGGCGGGTCTGGCCCTTGAAGGAGGATTGGAAGCGGATCTCGAACGCATGCCGGCGGTCGAGGTGGAAGATAGCTATGCCCAGCGGCTGCGCGACGGCCGCGAGCGCGACCGTGCGGCGGGTCGCACCCTCGATGGTCCGCACCGTTCCGATCTGCTCGTCGCGCATGCGCGCCAAAGCCATGCCGGCGCGACTGTGCTCGACGGGCGAGCAGAAGGCACTGCTGATCGGCCTGGTCCTCGCCCACGCCGAGCTCGTTGCCCGCCGCCGCGAGGGCGCGCCGATCCTGCTGCTCGACGAGGTGACGGCTCATTTGGATGCCGAACGCAGGGCGGCGCTGTTTGAGGAAATCCTGCGTTTGGGCGCGCAGGCGTGGATGACCGGGACCGACGCGCAGGCCTTCTCCTGGCTTGCCGGCAAGGCCCGATTTTGGCGCGTCGAGGACGGCCATTTGAGCACTTTCGACGGGCACCCTGTCCAAGGTGCCGCAGCGCCTTCTAACTAGCGGAAAATATTACTATTTATGTTGGGACTGCCGGCGCCGAAAAGGTGCCTTTCGCGGGCTTTTGTGGTATACGTAAAAGCAAGGCCGAACGACCCCTAGGACAATCCGAAAATGAGCGCTTCGCCCGCGAAGAAAACCACGGGCGCCGAGGACTACGGCGCCGATTCGATCAAGATGCTGAAGGGCCTCGACGCCGTCCGCAAGCGCCCCGGCATGTACATCGGCGACACCGACGACGGGTCAGGCCTGCACCATATGATCTACGAAGTCGTCGACAATGCCGTCGACGAGGTTCTCGCCGGTCATGCCAAGGCCTGCACCGTGACGCTCAATCCCGACGGCTCGGCGACGGTGCGCGACGACGGCCGCGGCATTCCGACCGGCATAAAGTCCGACGACGACAACGACCCGAAGCGCTCGGCGGCCGAGATCGTGTTCACCGAGCTGCACGCCGGCGGCAAGTTCGACCAGAACTCCTACAAGGTATCGGGCGGCCTGCACGGCGTCGGCGTGTCGGTCGTCAACGCGCTGTCGAGCTGGCTGCGCGCGCGCATCTGGCGCGAGGGCAAAGAGCACTTCATCGAATTCAACGACGGCGTGCCGATAGCGCCGCTCAAGGTCGTCGGCGACGGCAAGGGCGAGCGCGGCACCGAGGTGTCGTTCCTGCCGAGCACGAAAACGTTCACGCAGACGGAGTTCGACTTCGCAACGCTCGAGCATCGCCTGCGCGAGCTGGCGTTCCTCAATTCCGGCGCCAAGATCGTGCTGACCGATGCGCGCCACGCCGACATCAAGCGCGAAGAAATGATGTACGACGGCGGCACGGCGGCGTTCGTGCGCTACCTCGACCGTTCAAAGCAGGCGCTGATCGCCGAGCCGATCATGCTGACGGGCGAGCGCGACAAGGTCATCGTCGAGGCGGCGCTGTGGTGGAACGACAGCTACCACGAGAACGTGCTGCTGTTCACCAACAACATCCCGCAGCGCGACGGTGGCACGCATCTCGCCGGCTTCCGCGCCGCGCTAACGCGCGTCATCAACAAGTACGCGGGCGAGAGCGGTCTCGCCAAGAAGGAGAAGGTCGACCTTTCCGGCGAGGATGCGCGCGAGGGGCTCACTTGCGTGCTGTCGGTCAAGGTGCCGGACCCTAAGTTTTCCAGCCAGACCAAGGACAAGCTCGTTTCGTCCGAGGTGAAGCCTGTCGTCGAGAGCATCATCGGCGATCAGCTGATGGCCTGGTTCGAGGAGCACCCCAAGGAAGCCAAGACCATCGTCGGCAAGATCGTCGAGGCGGCGCTGGCCCGCGAGGCGGCGCGCAAGGCGCGCGAGCTGACGCGGCGCAAGGGCGCTCTCGATAACCTGCGCCTGCCGGGCGGTCTCGCCGAGTGCCAGGATCGCGACGCGGCCAACACCGAGCTGTTCATCGTCGAGGGCGACTCGGCCGGCGGTTCCGCCAAGCAGGGCCGCAAGCGCGAGTTCCAGGCCGTGCTGCCGATCCGCGGCAAGATCCTCAACGTCGAGCGCGCGCGCATCGACAAGATGCTGTCGTCGGAGCAGGTGACCAACATCATCGCCGCGCTCGGCACTGGCATTCGCGACGACTTCGATGTGTCGAAGCTGCGCTACCACAAGATCATCATCATGACCGACGCCGACGTCGACGGCGCCCACATCCGCACGCTGCTGTTGACGTTCTTCTACCGACAGATGGTGGAACTGGTGGAGAAGGGCCACGTGTTCATTGCCCAGCCACCGCTCTACAAAGTGGCGCGCGGCAAGTCGGAAACGTACCTCAAGGACCAGCCCGCGCTGGAGAACTTCCTGATCAATTCCGGGCTCGAGGAGACGGTGCTGGTCACCGGCACGGGCGAGGAGCGGGCCGGCAAGGATCTGCGCGCCATCGTCGACCAGGCGCGCGGCGTCGTCTCGCTCATCGACGGGCTGCATTCGCGCTATTCGCACAGCGTCGTCGAGCAGGCGGCGATCGCCGGCGCATTCGACGCGCGGCTCGTGCAATCGGCCCAGCAGGCCAACACAACCGCCGACCTCATCGCCGCACGCCTCGATGCCATCGCCGAGGAGACCGAGAAGGGCTGGCAGGGGCGCTACGGCAACGACGGCTTCCACTTCAAGCGCGAGGTGCGCGGCGTCACCGAGGCACACGCACTCGATCTCGCCCTGCTCGGTTCGCTCGATGCCCGGCGTCTGAACGAGCGGCACAAGTATCTGGCCGAGGTCTACGCGACGCCGGCCAAGCTGCGCCGCAAAGCGGAGACGATCCCGGTGCACGGGCCCCGCACACTGCTCGAGGCGATTTACGAGGCCGGCAAGAAGGGCATCTCGATGCAGCGCTACAAAGGTCTGGGCGAGATGAACCCCGACCAGTTGTGGGAGACGACGCTCAACCCGGATGTTCGCACGCTGCTGCAGGTGAAGGTGGGCGAGGTCGGCGAGGCCGACGAGATCTTCTCCAAGCTGATGGGCGACGTCGTCGAGCCGCGCCGCGAGTTCATCCAGGAAAACGCGCTGTTCGTCGCCAACCTCGACGTTTAGCTTTGCTCCTGGGAACGTCGTTAAGCGACGCGGCGGTAGTCGCCTTGGATGACGGGGCCCTTGCCGGCGCGCGGGCCGGCGGTCTGGTAGCCCTGCTTTTCGAGGTGCCGCTGCAGGAGGCGCAAGTTCTTCATGTTGGCACGGAAGGCGATGTCGAAGGCGTCGCCGACCAGCGGCACGGCGCCGACGACGGTGTCGATCAGCGTGTTGCCGACCATGCGCCACAGCGTGAGCTTCGGAACGCCGAGCTGGCGCGCCTCCCAGATGAGATACCCAGACACCACCTGCGCGGCGATGTCGCCCACCACCGGCACGAGGCCGAGCAGAGCGTCGACACCGAGGCGGATGCGCGTGCCGGGGATGGCGAACAGCGAATCCATCAGCTTGGCAACGGCGGTGATGCGCGCCAGGGCGGCTTCGACCTCGGCGCGCTCGAGTCGCTCGATGCGCTCGAAAGTGCCGGGGGCGCCAGAGGTGGCATGGGCTTTCGTGTAGGCCATTAATTCAAGCTCCAATTCGGGATCCGCAGGGTCCGCTGCCAAACCGGCAGCCGGCGGCCCGAGTTCCATATAGGAACGCAAGTCCCCATAGTGTTAGGGTTGTTTCGTGGCGAACGAGGGGGTGCTAGGCTGGCTGCCTGTTGGCCTGCCGTCCGTTGGGGGATTTCCCGTGCTGCGTATTCTGCTGTCCGTCGGCAACATCGTCTTTTCGCTCATCCTCGGTGCGCTGCTAATGGCGGTCGTCGCCATCTACTCGCCCGAGACGCTATCGATGATGCTGGGCTGGGCGCGCTCGTTCAAAGGGTTGATCACCTCGACCGGGCTCAATCCGAAATACAACATTTGGCTCGAGCTCTTGCTCGAGGAGCGGCAGCTGTTGCTGATGTTCTTCACCGTGATCGCCCGCATCATCCTTGCCATCCTCGCATATCCGATCCTGCTGTTGCGCGAGAAGACCTGACGCCTCCGGCACTTAGCCTGGTGCGACGGCAAGGTTTACTGTGCCTTAGCGGCGCCCGGGTTAGGGTGCCGTGCGGCGCGCTGCGCCAACAGCAATCCATTCCGACCGGGGGCGCCCTGCCATGGGCCTCTTTTCGTCACCGCCGCCAAAGCGCAAGCGCTCGTCGCTGAAGCGCCTGTTCCTGCTGCCGCTCTATGCCGTGGCGGCGGCCGGCGCCGGCGTTGCGGGGTTGATGATCTATTACTCGGTGATCTATCCCGATCCGCTGTCGCTGCGGCCGAAGGAGAACGCGCCGTTCGTGCGCATCCTGGCGCATGACGGCTCGGTCATCACCGAGCGCGGCGGCGGCGACGACTACGTGCCACTCGATCTGCTGCCGCGCTACGTTTCCGACGCGGTGATCGCCACCGAGGACCAACGCTTCTACGACCACCACGGCGTCGACCCGTTGGGCATGGTGCGCGCGGCGATCACCAACCTGCGTGAAGGGCGAACCGTGCAGGGCGGATCGACGTTGACGCAGCAGTTGGCCAAGAACCTCTATCTCAGCTCCGACCGCACCTTCGCGCGCAAGCTCGAGGAGTTCACGCTGGCGCTGTGGCTCGAGTCGCGGTTGTCGAAATCCGATATCCTCGAGCTCTACCTCAATCGCGTCTACCTCGGCAGCGGCGCCTACGGCATCGACGCGGCGGCGCGGCGCTACTTCGGCAAACCGGCGCGCAACCTGAAGCTGGGCGAGGCGGCAATGATCGCCGGCCTGTTGAAAGCGCCCTCGAAGTATTCGCCGCTCGCCAATCCGGGCATCGCGCGGGCGCGGGCGCGTCTCGTTCTGTCGCAGATGCAGGAGGCGGGCTTCATAAGCGAGGACGACGAGCGCAAAGCGGCCGATGAGGTCTCGCACTCGTTCGACCGCTCGGAGCGTGCCGGACCGGCAGATGCAGACTACGCCGTCGACTACGTCATGGAGCAGCTGGCGCCCGCCTACGTAATGGGCGTCGCGGCCGGTACCGAAGGTCTTATCGTCGAGACGACGCTCGATCGCAGCATGCAAGCGCACGCCTCCGCCATCGTCGAGCAGTTCATCGCCTCGCGCGGGCAGGCGCTGGAGACGAGCGAAGCGGCGGCGGTGGTGCTCGACCGCGACGGTGCCCTGCTGGCTATGGTCGGCGGACGCAGCTACGCGGAGACGCAGTTCAACCGCGCCGTGAAAGCGGCGCGCCAGCCGGGCTCGGCCTTCAAGCCGTTCGTCTACCTCGCCGCGCTGGAAGCCGGTTACACGCCCGACAGCGTCGTCGAGGATCTGCCGATCAGCGTCGGCGGCTGGGCGCCGCGCAACGAAAATGGGGAGTACCTCGGGCAGATGCCGATGCGCACGGCGCTGGCAAAGTCGGTGAATGCAGTGGCGGCGCGCCTGACGTTGCAAGTGGGGCCGGCGCGAGTGGTCCAAGCTGCAAAGCGCTTGGGCATCCGTTCGCCGCTTGCCAAGGACGCAACGATCTCGCTCGGCACCTCGGAGGTTTCGCTGCTCGAGTTGACCGCCGCCTACAACGTGCTGGCCAACGGCGGGCGCGTCGCCGAGCCGTACGTCGTGCGGCAGGTGCGCGCTCTCAATGGTGAGGTGCTGTTCACGCGCAAGGCGCCGGTGGCTACGCAAGTCGTAGCGCCCGCGCAGGTCGCGGCCATGAACGACATGCTGAGCACGGCGCTGGCGAGCGGCACCGGCAAGCGCGCCGCCATTCCGCTGCACGCGGCGGCCGGCAAGACGGGCACGTCACAGGGTTTCCGCGACGCCTGGTTCATCGGCTACACGGCATATCTGACAACGGGCGTGTGGGCTGGCAACGATGACGGCCGCGCCATGAATCGCGTCGTCGGCGGCAGCCTTCCGGCGGAAATCTGGCGCGAGATCATGCTGGGCGCGCACGCCGGCAAGCCGCCGCTACCGCTGATGGGCGCCGCGCCGGCGAACTACGTATCGCAGGAGCCGGGCTATCCGCAGGATCGCATCGCCGACGATTTCATCGCCCGCGCGCTCGGCGGGGAAGCCGGCGATACCGGCTCCATCGACCAATTGATGCAGAGATAGCCGCGCTCAGTCGGCGTGCTCGGACGACCCGTAGCGGTGCAGGTCGAGGCCGTAGAGCTGCAGCCAGCGCTTGTCTTCCTTCATCGTCGGCAGCAGCCGCTCGACGTGCGCCCAGAAGCGCGGTCCGTGATTCATCTCCGCGAGATGAGCGACCTCGTGTGCGGCGACGTAGTCGAGGATGCGCGGCGGCGCCAGGATAAGGCGCCAGGAGAACGACAGCACCCCGGTCGTCGAGCACGAGCCCCAGCGGGTCGCCTGGTCGCGGACGGCGATGCGCTTGGCTTTGACGCCAAGGGCGCGCGTGTGCACGAGAACGCGGGCGTCGAGATCGCGGCGCGCTTCTTCGGCAAGCCAGTCGCGGAGCCGCCGCGGAGCGTGCTCGATGCGGCCGCTCACGCGAAGTTGCGGCAGGCTCTTCGACGCTTGCGCGCGCACGACGCCGCCGGCAGCACGCTTGCCGATGAATGCGAGGCTGTGGAATTCGCCGCGCAGCGGCATCAGTGCGCCGTCGGTGAACGGCACCGGTTGCGGAATGCTGCTGAGACGCTCGCGCACCCACTCGATGTTGCGATGGAGGAACGAGCCAGCTTCGCCGAGATCGCATTGCACGGGAAGCGTGACGATCACCGCACGTCGTGTGCGGCTGACACGCAGCGTCAAGCGGCGCGCGCCAGGGTGTCGTCGCACCTCAACGGGGCAATCGAGCTCTTCGATGCGCGGACGCTTCAATGCCTTCCCCCGACCCGTTTGCCGCAACCGACCTTCCCCCTCGTGCATCACACGACGTTGGTCGGAACAGCCCACTGAAGCCGATGCGCAACACGCTGCATTGGTGGGCGTCTTCTGACCTAGTCGAAATTCAGACGTGTCGCCAGTGACAAAGCTCAAGTGCGCGGACGATGAGGCAACACTGTGTCCTCGTGGCCGCGCGGTTGTTGAGCATTGTTACAGGAGCTTGTTCAGCTTTTCCGCCATCGCATCGACGCTCGTCGTCGGCGTGAAGTGCGTGACGTATTCGCCGTCAGGTCCCATCAGATAGATGATCGATGTGTGGTTCATGCTGTATTCGGCGGGCGCCGCGTCGTTCGGCGTCTTCTCGTAAAAAACCTTATACGCCTTGGCGACGGCGGCGATCTGTTCGGGCGTGCCGCTGAGCCCGACGAGGCGGTCGTTGAAGTTCTTGACGAAGGCGGCGAGCTTGTCGGGCGTATCGCGCGCCGGATCGACGCTGATGAAGATCGGCGTGACGTTCTGCGCCTTGGCGCCGACCTTGTCGAGTGCCGCAGAGATTAGCTGCAATCCGGCGGGACAGATATCCGGGCACGCGGTGAAGCCGAAGAACACCAGCATGTAGTGGCCGCGGTAGTCCTTGTCGGTGACTTGCTTGCCGGTCTGGTCGGTGAGCGTGAAGGGACCGCCGATCAGCGCCTTGCCAGCCGTCTGCGGACCCGACTGTGGAAACAGTCTCTCCCGCGCCTCAGGAAAGATGGCGATGGCCGCCACGCCGCCGAGCAGCAGCCCGGCGATGACACTCAGAATTAGCTTTGCACGCATGCGGCGGTTTCCTCTTGCCCTTGGGCCATTAAGCCGTAAGCGCCTGGCGCGCAACTTGGGTCTGGGTGCCCTATCGTCGCGTTGACCGTGCTAAGGTCGCCGTGAGCGGCCTAACGTGAGGATGTAAGCGTTGCTGCAGACGTTCCGGCGTACCAAGAAAAAGAAAAACCAGCGCGTACTCGCCGATCCGGTCAACAGCCGGCTGCGGCTGCACACTATCATCCGGCTGCGCTGGATCGCCGTGCTCGGCCAGTTTGCGGCCCTGTGCACCGTAGCCTTCGGCCTCGGCTTCTACGTGCCGCTCGGCGCCTGTCTGACAGTGATCGCGTTGTCGGCGTGGCTCAATGTGTTCCTCGCCATCTGGTACCCATCGCGTCATCGTCTGAGCATCCCTTACGCATCAGGGTTGCTCGCCTGGGACATTCTGCAACTCGCCATGCTGCTGTTCCTGACCGGCGGCATGAACAATCCATTTACAATGCTGATGGTGGCGCCGGTGACGGTTTCGGCGGCAACGCTCCCCCTGCGCAACACCGTTGCGCTCGGCCTTGTGGCGCTCGCCGCGGCGGCGGTCCTAGTCGTCGCGCACGAGCCGCTGCCCTGGTATCCCGGCGTCGCGCTCGAGCTGCCGGTGATCTACAAGATCGGTGCGTTCGCAGCACTGTGCGTGTCGACCACGTTCATCGGTCTCTACGCATGGCGGCTGACCAAGGAGTCGCGGCAGATGTCGGCGGCGCTCACCGCCACCGATATCGTGCTGGCGCGCGAGCAGAAGCTGCACGCGCTCGATGGTCTCGCCGCGGCGGCGGCGCACGAGCTCGGCACTCCGCTGTCCACTATCGTGCTGGTGACTAAGGAGCTGGAGCACACGGTTAAAGCCGACAGCCCGCTCTACGACGACATCGAGCTCCTCAAGACGCAGGCGCTGCGTTGTCGCGAGATCCTGCAGAAGCTGACGCGCCACCCCGGCGAGGAGGATCCGATGCACGCGCGGGTCAGCGTGCGCGCGATGCTCGAGGAGGCGGCCGAGCCGTATTTCTCCGAGAAAATCGACATCAATATTTCGGCCGCGCCGGCTACCGAGACAACCGTGCCGGGACGCCGCCAAGCCGAGATCGAGCGGCGCCCCGGCGTCATTTACGGTCTCGGAAACATCATCGAAAACGCCACGGAATTCGCGAAATCGCAGGTGGACGTGAACGCCGAATGGAGCACAGCCGGTCTGGTGATATCCATCGCCGACGACGGTCCGGGCTTCCGCGCCGAGGTGATGGACAACATCGGGGAGCCGTACGTCACGACGCGGCCGGCGGAGATCGACAGCGGGCTCGATGAGGATTCGACCGGATTAGGGCTTCGATTCTTCATTGCCAAGACGCTGCTGGAGCGCTCCGGCGCCACGGTCAGCCTCGCCAACCGGACGGCCGGGCGCACCGGAGCCATCGTCACGGTGAGCTGGCCGCGCGCCTTTATTCTCACCCTCTAGTCGGTAACTGCCTTAAATCTCTGTGCTTTTTCGTGAGGTCGAATAGGGCCTACGGCTAATTCCGCATTGACAAATAAGCTAACTTCAGGCTGACAGACCTGCGACAAGGTGCGAACTTGAGCGGGCGCAACCCGGTAAAGCTCGCCACGGGCCGGCCGAAATCGCCAAGCCGGTTCTCAGCGCAGCTCTCTTTTGAGTAGGAGGCGTTCGTGGAGGCGAAAAACGCTGCGGCCGATTCCGGTTTGGCCGGAGGAACAATGAACAACGAGCCAGAAGACCTTTCCTTCCGACAGGATGAGCTTCCAGAGGATCGCTCGCTCATCATCGTCGATGACGACCGCGCCTTTGCTCAGCGCCTGGTGCGCGCCATGGAACTGCGCGGCTTCGAGGTGCGCGGCGCGCACTCGGTGGCCGAAGGTGTCGATCTCATTCGCGAGCGCGCGCCGGCCTTCGCCGTCGTCGATATGCGCCTCGAAGATGGCAACGGCCTCGACGTCATCGCCGAGCTGTCACGCGCGCGCCCCGATGCGCGCGCCATCGTGCTGACCGGCTACGGCAACATCGCCACCGCGGTGACGGCCGTGAAGCTGGGCGCCGTCGACTATCTGGCGAAGCCCGCCGACGCCGACGACGTGACCGATGCGCTGCTTGCTCCGTCCGATGACAAGGCGCCGCCACCGGAAAACCCGATGTCGGCCGATCGCGTCCGCTGGGAGCACATTCAGCGCGTGTACGAACTGTGCAACCGCAACGTGTCGGAGACGGCGCGCCGTCTCAACATGCACCGGCGCACGTTGCAGCGCATCCTCGCCAAACGCGCGCCGAAATAATCGGCGCGCACTTTATTTCGCCGTCAGGAATTTTCCAGGCCCGGATCGGTCAGCGCTTGCAGGCTGAAGGCGGCGGCGCGTGCAAAGCGCAGGGTCATCGCCTTGCGGCGGGCGGCGGCAAGGCGCAGTTTCCGGCGCAGGGCGCACGATTTCCCCGCCGAAGCGGTCGGCGAGGATCAGTCCGGTATCGGCGGGCAAGATTTCGACCGGGAAGCCAGGCGCCACGGCGAAGAACAGCGCGTCGGAAAAATCACGGTACTCCGGCCACTTGCTATCGACGCGCAGGTCGTCGAGGCACGACTTCACCTCGACGATCCAGATGTCACCGGCGGGCGACAGCCCGACCACATCGGCGCGGCGACCGTTGGCCAGCGATAACTCGTTGATGACGGCGAAGCCGATGGCACGCAAAAGGCGGCCGACGCCGCGGCAAACTTCGCGCGTGATTGCGTCGCGGCCCGAGGCGTTTGCCGCTTCGCGGCATGTCGCCTCCGCCATATCGATGCCAGTTTCCCCGGCTTTATCCTTTACTGCCGTCATTTGACCACCATAAGCCGGTGACACTTGCCGGCGACGTATCGAGGGGGCGGGTCGCTTGGCGCGCATGCGCCGATCCGACTGCCAATCGAGCTGGCTCGAGAGGTGCTCGAATCTGTTTCTGGTTGCGGGCAACTCATCGAGGGGACGAGCGCCTGAACTCCATGTTCTTCAAACGCTCCAAGGTAGACAAGAGCAAGGCCGCCGAAACCGCGGCCGAGCCGACATCATCGCCGTCGGAAACCGCCGAGGTCGCGCAAGCGCCGGCGCCGGCCGCGCATGCGCCGACTGAGCACGTCGAGCCGTCGCTGCCGCGCGGCGCGCACATGACGTCGTCCGGGGCCACCGACCCTGCGAGCCTAGGGTTCAAAACGACCGCCGACCTCGAGCCGGCGCATGGTCCCGTCGGCCAGGATAAGGCTATGGAGGCCCTGGCATTCGGCGCCGGTATCAGAGGCCCCGGCTATCACATGCTGGTCATCGGGCGCGAAGGCACCGGCCGCCGCACGGCGGCGCGCGCCAAGCTGCAGGAGGTCGCCGACAAGGCCGAGCGTCCCGCCGACTGGATCTACGTCAGCTCGTTCGATCCGACCGGCGGGTTTCGCGCCCTGAAACTGCCGGCCGGAACGGCCAAGCCATTCGCCGAGAAGGTGGCGCTCGCCATAGATCAGCTGGCCGACGCGTTGCCGGCAGCGTTCGCCGCTGACGACTACGACCTCAAGCGGCGCACCATCGAGGAGGAATTCCGCTTCAGCCGTGAAGACGCGTTGGAGGCATTACGCCGCGAGGCCGAAGGGCAGAACATCGCGCTGATTCGCACGCCGGCCGGCATCGCGGTCGCGCCTGTGCTGGAGGGCAAGGTCGTCAAAACCGACGTATTCAATTCGGTGCCCGAGGCGCTGCGCCGCGAGGTGGAGACCAAGATCGCCGCCCTGGAAGCGGAGATCGAGGCGATCCTCGCCGAGCGCCCCGACGCCGAGAAAGAACGCCGCGCGCGTCTCGTTGCGCTCAACGAGCAGGTGGCGGGGCGCCACGTGCGTGCCGCGCTCGACGACATCAAGGCGGAGTTCGCCGAGGTGGCGGGCGTCGAAAGCTATCTCAAGGCCGCGGCGCGCGATCTCGTGCGCAATGCCAGCCTGTTCGTGTCGGTTGCTGGCGCGCAGACAAGTAACCTGGCGCGCGGAGCCGGTTCGCATCCGCGCTTCGCGCGCTATGCGGTGCATGTCATGGCGACGACTTCGGCGGCGGCCGGCGCGCCGATCGTGCAGGAACCCAACCCCACTTACGCCAACCTGTTCGGCCGCGTCGAGCTTGGCGCCGGTGCCGAGGTGCCGAGCCACGTCGTCAGGATCAAGCCCGGCGCTCTGCATCGCGCTAACGGCGGCTATCTGCTCGTGGACGGCAACGCCCTACTCGAGAGCCCGGAGACTGTCGAGGCCCTGCGCCGCGCTCTCGACGCCGAGGAGATTCGCTTCGACCCGCCCGTTGAGCCCCATCGGCGCCGTGGGCGACGAGGTCCCGGACCTCGAGCCGATCCCGCTGAATGTCAGGCTCGTCGCGTTCGGCAGTGCGGAGACACAGCGCCGCCTGGCCGCCAGCAACGGGTCGCTGCGTCGTATTTTCAAAGTCGAAGCCGTGTTCGAGCACGCGGTGGAGCGCACAAAAGAGACGGTCGAGACGTTCGCGCGCATCATCGCCGGCGTCATCGACAAGCAGGGACTGCGACCGATGGATGCCGCGGGCGTTGCTCTCCTGATCGATGAGGCAGCGCACCGCGCCGGCGCCAAAGGTAAGCTGTCGCTGCTCATCAGCGACCTCATCGACGTCTGCCGCGAGGCAGATCATTGGGCAAACAGCGAAAGGCGCGATGTCGTCTCGGCCGCCGACGTCGAGCGCGCGCTGCACCAGAGCAAGGCGCGCGGCGGCAGACCCGGGATGGCGGAAGCATCATGATCGCGCACGTCGCCGCCGCCGGAGAGCGTAGGGGTCGCGTCGTGCTGTGGCTCGGCGGCTCGGCCGAGGCGAGCCGCTTTGCCATCGAGGCGGCGATGCTGCTCGGCCAGGCCTTCCAGGCGGAGGTCGAGAGCCTTTACGTCGAGGACAAGCAGCTTTTCGACCTCGCCGATTTTCCGTTTGCACGGGTCATCGGATCCAGCGGGGAAGGCTGGCGCCCGCTGCCGCAAGCTACTTTGGAACGCGAGATGCGGTTTGCCGCCGCGGCGCTGCACCGGCAGGTGGCCGAGGCGGGTGTTGCCGCGTCCGTTCCCTGCCATGCGCGCGTGGTGCGCGATGAGCCGTTGCGCGCGGTGTCGCGTGCCTGCGCCGAGAACGGGCCGTGGAACGTTGTTATCGTCGGCGAGCCGTTGAAGCCGGGTGATGAGGCGCGGTTGGCTGAGCTGTTCGAGCGTGTGCGCGATACGACTGGCGCAGTGATCGCCGGGCCGTTGGCGCGCCGCACGCGCGGGTCCGTCGTCGCCGTGGTGGAGGAGTTCGAGCGGCTGGGTCCCATGCTCAAGTCAGCGCAGCGGCTGGCCACCGTCACCGGCGGCGACGTCAAGCTGACGCTGGTCGGCGACCGGCGCGACGAGCTGGCGTGGATGGAAGGCGAGGCGCGCCTCTTATGCGCCGACGGCGATGACGGCGAGCTAGCCGGTTTCGACAGCGTTCTCGCCGCCAACGACGATCCCGCACCCCTCGCGGCGGTGCTGCAACGGCATAAGCCCGGCTTCGCCCTGGCTCAATACGGCGGCCGGCTGATCGCGCCCGGCGCCAGCCTGCGCCCGCTCACTGCGGCGCTCGAGTGCCCGCTGCTGCTAGTACGCTAGCTCACTGCCGTCGCGGTGGGATGAAGCACCCCCGCTATCGTTTGGAGTCGGCCGGTGCCGATGATCTTCGGATCGGGCGTGCCGACGACGCGCGCGTCCTTGTCGGCGTAGTCGGATTTCGACAGCACCCAGCGGATGGTCTCGAGCCGCGCACGGCGCTGATCGTTGGCAAGCACTATGATCCACGGTGACTGAGGCGTGCTCGTGCGCTTGAAGATTTCGGCCTGCGCGCGCGTGTACTCGTCCCATTTGTCGATGGCGGCGACGTCGATGTCGGTGATCTTCCAGCGCTTGAACGGATCGTGCCGGCGCTCGTGGAAGCGCATGAGCTGCATCTCGCGGCCGATGACGAGATAGAACTTGAAGAGGTGGATGCCGTCGCGCACGAGCAGCGCCTCGAAGTCGGGCGCGTCGCGCAGGAACGTTTCCGTCTGCGCCGGCGTGCAGAAGCCCATGACGCGCTCGACGCCGGCGCGGTTGTACCAGGAGCGGTCGAATAGGACCATGTCGCCGGCCGTCGGCAGGTGCGCGACGTAGCGCTGGAAGTACCATTGCGCCGCGCTCGACCTCGGTCGGCTTCGACAGCGCGACGGAGCGGGCGTGGCGCGGATTGAGGCGCTGGAGAAAGCGGCTGATGCAGCTCCCTTTGCCGGAGGCGTCGCGGCCTTCGAAGAGCGCGACGAAGCGCTCGCCGGTCTCCTGGATAGTGCGTTTGCAGCTTCAGCAGCTCGAGCTGCAGCGGCAGCAGCTCTTCCTTGAAGGCCTTCTTCTTCATCTCCTCGTCGTAGGGGTAGCCGCCTGAGGTGAGCGCGCGCGCCTCGATGGCGGGTGGCAATATCGGGTTGTCGATGTCGAAAGCATACTGCTGGGCGCTCTTGCTCTTGCCGTTCTTGCCGTTCTTCGCGCTCATTGATGTGGTTCCGTCTTTCTGCTCCGGCCTCATTGTAAGGTGAATCGCATGACGCACGCGCCGTCATGTTTGTAAGGCGTTATGATCCAGACTATCTAGCTGCGATGGCGTTAGCGAATGGCCCCGAGCACAAGCCAAAAATGTCCCTAGGCACCGCATTGAGCAACGTGCGCTGGGCCGAGCGCAGGGCCGAGGCCGAGGCCTGGGCCGGCAGAGCGTGGGTCGCCGCCAAGCGGCGACTGGCGGCGCGCTGGATGCCCGTCGCTGCGGCCGTCGGCATTCTCGCTGCGCTCGTGCTGCTCGGGGCATTGAACGGATTGGCCGCGCTCGGCGCGGTGTTCCTGCTACTGCTGGCAACGGCGACGTGGCCGCTCGACAGCGGTGCCATCATCGACGCGATCGCGGGGAACGCGGCTGCCGCCGGCGGCAATCGTCTGGGCGATACGGAGCGCAAGAGCTGGCGCGCGGTAGTGGATGCAATTCCAACGGCCGCGCTGGCGCTCGATGCGGCGGGCACGCTGGTGCACCACAACCGCCTTGCCGCCGAGATGTTTCCCAAGATCAAGAGCGGCCAGCCGATGAGCCAGGTGTCGCGCAGCCCCGATCTTCTGGTGGCCGTCGATCGGGCGCTGACGTCGGAGGAGCGCATCGACGTCGATCTCGTCGAACGCGTGCCGGTGGAACGGCGCGTGGCGGCGACCGTGTCGCGCCTGGCGCGTTCCGCGGCGCCGTCCTCGCCGCACGTGCTCATCACCTTCCGCGATCTCACCGAGCAGGATCGCCTGTCGCAGATGCGCGCCGATTTCATCGCCAATGCCAGCCACGAGCTGCGCACGCCGCTCGCTTCTCTGCGCGCCTTTGTCGAGACGCTGCAGGGGCCGGCGCGCGACGACGTCAACGCCCGCACGCGTTTCCTGTCGCTCATGGCTAGCCAGGCCGAGCGCATGACGCGCCTCATCGACGATTTGCTTTCGCTCAGCCGCGTCGAGATGCGCGTGCACTTGCCGCCGCGCGGCATTGTCGAGCTGAACGAGACGGCGGCGTACGTTTGCCAGTCGATCGAGCCTGTCGCCGAGGCTGCGAAGGTGAAGCTGTCACTCGTACGCGACGCCGCTGCGGCGCGTATTCGCGGCGACCGCGAGGAGATTGTGCAGGTGCTGCAGAACCTCATTCAGAACGCCATCAAGTACGGGCGCGAGGACGGCGTCATCGAGGTGCGCGTCGGGCGCGATGCGGCGCGTGGCGCCGGCGATGCGCGCGTGTGGGTCAGCGTCACCGACAACGGGCCCGGGATCGCGCCCGAGCATCTGCCGCGGCTCACTGAGCGCTTCTATCGCGTCAACGTTGCCTCGAGCCGTGAGAAGGGTGGGACGGGCCTTGGCCTGGCCATCGTCAAGCACATCTTGAATCGCCACCGCGGCGAGCTGCGCATCGCTTCGCGCCTCGGCGTCGGCTCGACCTTCACGGCGAGCTTCGAGGAGCTCGGCGCCTCCGCCTGAGCTGCCGCCTTGGTTGTGCATTGCGGCTATTGCACCATAGAACCCGGCCGCGCGGACATGGTCGTCCCCCAGACGTGAGACTTTGGTCGTTTATTCAACTAATTCAGTGCGTTAACCTGTCACTAAAGTATCGTTGCATTGGTCTATCTAAGCCGCACGGCGCAAGGGCGCCGGGCGGGGGGAGGTTCGCTGGTGCGGTCATCCGCACGACCCCCCATCACCTCCAGAAGGAGATCAGTGTGAGCACAAAGTTCATCGCCTGCACGGCGGCGGCGGCCGTCGTTGGCACGGTAGCGTTCGCTGGCACGGCTGTCGCCCGCGACCAGATCCAGATCGCCGGTTCTTCGACGGTTCTGCCGTACGCCAACATCGTGGCTGAGCAGTTCGGCAAGACGTTCGGCAACTTCAAGACCCCGATCGTCGAGTCGGGCGGCTCCTCCGCCGGCCTCAAGCAGTTCTGCGAGGGTCTCGGCGACGCCACGCATCGATATCGCCAACTCCTCGCGCAAGATCAAGAAGGCCGAGCTCGAAGAGTGCGCCAAGAACGGCGTCAAGGAGATCGTCGAGGTGCAGTTCGGCTACGACGGCATCGTCTTCGCCGTCGACGCCAAGTCGGCCGATTGGGCTCTCGAGCCGAAGGACGTGTACCTCGCCCTCGCCGCTGAGGTGCCGAAGGACGGCAAGCTCGTCGCCAACGCCGACAAGACCTGGAAAGAAGTCAACGCCAAGCTCCCCGACTGGCCGATCGTCGCCTACATCCCGGGCGAGAAGCACGGCACGCGCGAGGTGTTCGAGGAGAAGGTCCTCGTTGCCGGCTGCAAGGCCGTCGGCGGCGACAAGCTCAACCTCGCCAAGGCCGAAGGCAAGGACGAGAAGGAAAAAGAGAAGGCCGCCGACAAGCTGTGCGCCAAGGTCCGCAAGGACGGCGCCACTGTCGACATCGACGGCGACTACACC
Organism: uncultured Alphaproteobacteria bacterium; assembly: GCA_963724595.1. Lineage (GTDB taxonomy): Bacteria > Pseudomonadota > Alphaproteobacteria > Rhizobiales > Hyphomicrobiaceae > Hyphomicrobium_A. Next base: position 35,501 of record CAVRVR010000013.1, read on the forward strand.
GAGACGCTGGCCCGCATCACCTCCAACCCGCAGGGCGTCGGCGTGTTCGGCCTTTCGTTCTACGAGAACAACACCGACAAGCTGAAGGTCGCCACGATCAGCGGCGTCGCGCCGTCGGTCGAGACGGTCGCCACCGGCAAGTACCCGGTGTCGCGTCCGCTGCAGTTCTACGTGAAGAAGGCGCACATCGGCGTCATCCCCGGCCTCAAGGAGTACGTCGAGTTCTTCTCGTCGGACAAGATGATCGGCCCCGAGGGCCCGCTCGCCGAGTACGGCCTCGTTCCGTCGCCTGACGCCGAGCGCGCCAAGCTGCAGGAAGACGTGAAGGCCGCGAAGTCCATGTAAGGACGGCGCTGCTTACGACGACAAAATGCGGTCCGGGCCTCGGGTGAGGTCCGGACCGTATCGCCGAACGGCCGGGATTGCAAGAAGCGGCGCGTGCCGCTGACCGTAAGGATGCTCGGCGCCTCAATCGGCGTCGTCAGCGAGGACTTCGAGTTGTCGACCTCCGTCATCATCCTGGGCTTGATCGTGCAGTCTGCTCGCCTTCGGCCTTGGTGTTTCGCGCGCCAACGCGCTGGCCAAAAAGGGCGATGCGCAGCTGCATTCGCGCCCCGACTACTACGGCACCTACCTCGCGCTATGGACGCTGCTGCCGGCGCTGATCGTGACCCTGCTGTGGACCGCGCGGAGCCAAAGGTGGTCCGCCACCTTATTGGCAACACTTTGCCCGCGAACGTGCAGGCCCAGTCGCCGGCCGAGCAATCGCTCGTCGTCGGCCGCATCAACGCGGTGGCGCGCGGCCTGCCAAGTCTGTCGCGCGAGGATTTCGAGATCGTGCGCAAAGCGCGCTACGGCTTCATTTCGCCGGCCGATGCGCAGCGCGTTCTGCAGGAGCGCGGTGTCGCGCTCGGCTCGGCGCCCGAGCCATTCGTGATCGACGCCGCGTTACGCTCAGGCAGACCTGCAGGGCCGACAGCCAGCTCTACCTCACCGCCGTCGCCTGACCTTGGGGCTGCTCGGCTTCATGTCGGCGAACTCGCGCGTGCACCCGAAGCGGCGCGCGCGCAATGGGGTCGAGCGCGTCATGCTGACGGGTCTGACGCCGCGTCCACGGTGGCCATTCTGACGACCGCTGGCATCGTCCTGTCGATGCTGTTCGAGACCTTGCACTTCTTCAGCCACGTCTCGCCGAGGGACTTCTTCTTCGGCACCGTGTGGGACCCGCGCTTCTCGGCGGCTGGCCAGACAGGTGGGGCGGAGGGCCAGTTCGGTCTGCTGCCGCTGCTGTGGGGCACGCTGCTACATTTCCATCGTGGCTCTTTCGGTCGCCGTGCCGGTCGGATTGTTCTCGGCGATCTACATGTCGGAGTATGCGAGCAGCCGGTCCGCACGGTGGTCAAGCCGCTGCTCGAGATCCTGGCCGGCATCCCTACCATCGTCTATGGCTTCTTCGCGCTGGTCACCTTCGGCCCGTTCCTGCGCGATGCTCGGTGCCACCGTCGACCTCGACATCTCGGCGACCAGCGTGCTGACGGCGGGCTTCATCATGGGCGTGATGCTCATCCCGTTCGTGTCCTCGCTGTCGGACGACATCATCAACGCGGTGCCGCAGTCGCTGCGTGACGGCTCCTACGGTCTCGGTGCCACCAAGTCCGAGACGATCAAGCGCGTCGTGCTGCCGGCGGCGTTGCCGGGCATCGTCGGCGCCATCCTGCTGGCCGCTTCGCGGGCCATCGGCGAGACGATGATCGTCGTGCTGGCGGCCGGCATCGCCGCCAACCTGACGCTCAATCCGTTCGAGCCGGTGACGACCATTACCGTCAAGATCGTCAGCCAGCTCACCGGCGACCTCGAATTCAACTCGCCGCAGACGCTGGTTGCCTTCGCGCTCGGACTGACGCTGTTCGTGGTCACGCTGGCCTCAACATCTATGCGCTCTACATCGTGCGCAAATACCGGGAGCAATACGAATAATGGCTGTCACGCACTCCCAGGCCCGCTGGTGCGCGTCGAAGGCCGTCGGTCGGCGACCAGCGAGATCGTCAAGCGCTGATCTCGGCGGCGCTATGCGGCGGAGCGGCGCTTCCGGCTGTATGGCATCCTCGCCGTCCTGTTCGGCCTCACCTTCCTGGTGATCTTGTTCACCAACATCATGTCGCCGGGCTACACATCGTTCCTGCAGTCGTCGTTCAGGCTCGATGTGTATCTCGACCGCAGCCGTCATCGATCCCCTCGGGCGCCCGCGAGGAGAATGCGCTGCTGATGGCCGACTATAGCGCGCTGCGGCCGAGGCGCCATGGCCGCTGAGGTTGCGCCGACCCGGAAGCTCGCGCCAAGCGCGCCGCCACGGGGCTGCTGTCGCGCGATGTCGATATCGAGATCCGCAACTCCGTACTGCGGAACCCGTCGTGATCGGCAAGACGGTGCCCATCTGGGTGCTTGCGACCGGACCAACGCCAACTCGTCTCTTGAAGGACAGCTCGACCGCACGCTCCCGGCGTCGACGCGCAAGCTCTCCGATCAAGCAGCTCGCCTGGATCGACAGGGCCTCGCGGCGCGAACGCTGGAGAAGCGCTTCAATACTGGCCTCTTCACGAACGGCGCATCGAGCAACCCGGAGACGGCCGGCGTCGGCGTCGCCATGGTCGGCTCCCTCTTCATGATGGTGACCGTGCTGCTGCTCGCCGTGCCGCTCGGCGTCATCGCGGCCGTCTATCTCGAGGAATTTGCCCGCAGGAATTTCTGGACCGACCTGATCGAGGTCAACATCAACAACCTGGCGGCGGTGCCCTCGATCGTGTTCGGTCTCTTGGATTCGCGATCTTCATCAACTTTGCGGACTGCCGCGCTCCGCATCGCTGGTCGGCGGTCTGGTGCTGACATTGATGACGCTGCCGACGATCATCATCGCGACGCGTGCTGCCATCGGCGCCGTGCCGCCGTCGATCCGCGAGGCAGCGCTGGGCGTCGGCGCCTCCAAGATGCAGACCATCACGCATCACGTCGTGCCCCTGGCGTTCCCGGGCATCCTCACCGGTACGATCATCGGCGTCGCCAAGGCTCTCGGCGAGACGGCGCCCCTGCTCATGATCGGCATGGTCGCGTTCGTCGTCGAGTATCCGACCTCGCCGATGGCACCGTCGACCGCCCTGCCCGTGCAGATCTATATGTGGGCCACCTCGGCCGAGCGCGGTTTCGTCGAACGTACCGCGGGCGCCACCCTGATCCTCCTGTCGGTGCTCATCTGATGAACCTTTTCGCCGTCATTCTGCGCCGCAAATACGAGCGGCGGTGGTAGAGTTTCGTTTCCTTTGGGAGCCGTAGATGCTCAAGATGCCTACCCTCGACGTTCATAGCTCGAGTTGCCGACGCCCGCAGCCGATACGAAGGTCGCCGCCACCGACGTCAATGTCTTCTACGGCGACAAGCAAGCGCTGCAGAACGTCTCGGTCGAACATTCCCGACCGCGCGGTGATGTCGTTCATCGGGCCATCCGGCTGCGGCAAGTCGACGTTCCTGCGCTGCATCAACCGCATGAACGACACGATCCCGAGCGCCAAGGTGACGGGCAAGATCGTCATCGACGACCAGGACATCTACGATAAGAGCCTCGATGTCGTGCAGCTGCGCGCCCGCGTCGGCATGGTGTTCCAGAAGCCGAACCCGTTCCCGAAATCGATCTTCGAGAACGTGTCGTACGGCCCGCGCATCCACGGGCTGTGCCATTCCAAGGCCGACCTGGAAGAAATCGTGCACGCGAGCCTGGAGAAGGCCGGACTGCTGAAAGAGGTCAAGGATCGGCTTGACGATCCGGGCACCGGTCTTTCCGGTGGCCAGCAGCAGCGCCTGTGCATCGCGCGCGCCATCGCGGTGAACCCCGAGGTCATCCTGATGGACGAGCCGTGCTCGGCGCTCGACCCGATCGCCACGGCGCGCATCGAGGAGCTCATCGACGAGCTGCGGCAGAACTACTGCATCATCATCGTCACCCACTCGATGCAGCAGGCGGCGCGCGTTTCGCAGCGCACGGCCTTCTTCCATCTCGGCAAGCTGGTCGAGGAGGGCGCCACGGCCGAGATCTTCACCAATCCCAAAGACAAGCGCACCCAGGATTACATCACAGGACGGTTTGGCTGATGCTGCGCTCCCTCCTCCCCTTTGGCCGCCAGGCAGCCCCCCCCACACCAAGCCCTACACGTCCGGCAGGAGACCGCCCTATGAACGAGCACACCGTAAAATCATACGAAGAAGAGCTGGCGCTGCTCGACAAGAAGATCGCCCAGATGGGCGGCCTCGCCGAGCAGTTGCTCGGCCAGTCGCTCGGCGCGCTGGAAAAGCGCGATCCGAAGCTCGCCGAGGAAGTCGTTCAATCGGATAAGGCGATCGACAACCTGGAGCGCGAGATCGAGGAGCAGGTCATCTCCATGGTCGCGCGCCGTCAGCCGATGGCCGACGACCTGCGCCACATCATGGGCGCGCTGCGCATCACGACCGACCTGGAGCGCATCGGCGATCTCGCCAAGAACATCGCCAAGCGCGCGCTTGCCATCGCCGATGAATCGCACCCCAAGCCGTTGATGTCGGGCATCCGCCACATGGTGGAGCTGGCGCTGCATCAGCTGAAGGAGGTGCTCGACGCCTACGCCGAGCGCGACGCCGACAAGGCGCTGTCGGTGTGGCGCAACGATGCGCAGATCGACGCGATGTACAATTCGCTGTTCCGCGAGCTGCTGACCTACATGATGGAGGATCCGCGCAACATCGGCATCTCCACGCATCTGCTGTTCGGCGCCAAGAACGTCGAGCGCGTCGGCGACCACACGACCAACATCGCTGAGACGGTCCACTTCCTCGTTCGCGGCTTCAACATTGCCGACGATCGCCCCAAGGACGACCAGACCAGCTCGACGCTGATCTCCGGCAATTGATGACGAGGAGGCAGGGCAATCGGAATGTCCGCTAAGGTTCTCATCGTCGAGGACGAAGCGCCGCTCGCGGAGATGCTGCGCTACAATCTCGAAGCGGAGGGCTTCCGCGTCGCGCATGCGGAGACCGGCGAGGAAGCGCTGATCCTTCTCGAGGAGGAGCGCCCCGATCTCGTCGTGCTCGACTGGATGCTGCCGGGCGTGTCGGGCATCGAGCTGTGCCGGCGCCTGCGCTCCAAGTCGGATTCGCGCAACGTGCTCGATCATTGATGCTGACGGCGCGCGGCGAGGAGAGCGACCGCATCCGCGGCCTGTCGACCGGCGCCGACGACTACGTCGTCAAGCCGTTCTCGCTGCCCGAGCTGATGGCACGCGTCAAAGCGATCCTGCGGCGCACCTCGCCGCGACCGCGTGGCGGAAGTCCTGAAGATCGGCGACATCGAGCTCGACCGCGCTGCGCACCGCGTCACGCGTGGCTTGCGCCAGGTGCGTCTCGGCCCGACCGAGTTCCGCCTGCTCGAGTTCCTCATGGAAAGCTCCGGGCGCGTCCTGTCGCGCACGCAGCTGCTCGACGGCGTGTGGGGGCGCGACGCCTTCGTCGACGAGCGCACGGTCGACGTGCACATCGGCCGCCTGCGCAAGGCGTTGATCCGCGGCAATGAGCGCGATCCGATCCGCACCGTGCGCTCGGCCGGCTACGTGTTCGGCGAAACCTGACGCAATCGCTCATCCGACGATAAAAAACGCGCCGGATTTGCATCCGGCGCGCTGGCTTAGTGCGCTAGTGCTGCGATGTCCGCTTCAGGCGGTTTCTTTGCGAGGAATGCTGATTTCGAGTGGGCCGGCAACTTCCACGATCTCGCGCTCGCGGCGGCGGGCCTGCGGAGGCTGGAAAGCGCGGCGGGCGTGGAACTCGCAGTAAGGCAAGCCCGGCACCTTGTTCTTGCCGCAGAAGTGGAAGTCGGACATCTGCGGGTCGCCGATCGGCCAGCGGCAGCTGCACTCGACCAGCGTCTGAATGGTTTTGCGCTCGGCAAGCGGGATGACGATCTCCTCGACCGCCGGCACGTAGGCTTCCGCCTCCGCCTGATAGAGGGCGCGGAAGGCGGGGTTGCCGGTTGCGGAGAACCGCGCCTTGGCCATGCGTTTTGACGCCATGCGCGGACGTGCACGATGGCTCTTCATGCGCGAGGTGGTGGCGCGGCCCGATAGGCCGAGCCGGTGGACCTTGCCGATCACGGCGTTGCGGGTGACGCTGCCGAGCCGGCCGGCGATCTGGCTTGCACTCAAGCCCTCGCCCCACAGCTTCTTCAGCAGCTCTACGCGCTCATCCGTCCAAGCCATTAAATTTCGCTCCCTGAGCATCAGGGGCGCGCGCTAGAAGGCGCACACCGATTGACAATCGGGACAGACAGCGGACGACGCGCGGAGCGTGCGAACACGCTACGACAAACGCGACGAGCCAATATCTGGCCGGTTACGGGACGCTTTACTGGGGTGACGCGAACTGAATGACGCTTGACTGACGGCGCGTATTCGACATGGCGAGCAACTGCTTCGCCAACGCGCGCCGCGCCTACTCAGCGGAGTGTCTCGATATCTACGCGAGACCTCGTGCCGCGACAGGGCCGAACCTACAACAGGCAGAATTGGGCCTACAAGATCAGAGATCTGGCAGCCGGGGCATCCATCGGAACAGGTGGTATATTCGCAACATGCAACAACCGCGCCCGTGGCTTCTTTGCGCGCCGTTGTTGGCTTCGGCGCACGGAGCAGAGAGCCCTCCGGGCGGCCAATCCCCAGATGTCTGTTGGTTGTGCCCTTAATTGACAGCGCCATAGCGCGCGCGTATCTACTCCCGCTCCAGGCCGCCGCGGAGGTGGCCTTTTTTGATTTCAGCGACGCTTCGCTGCACAGGGTGGGCTGACCGATGTCCGCATCCTTGGCGGCCTCGGAACCCTCAACCAAGGCCGCTGCCCATACAACCGGCCCATCAACGGCCGTCATGGGTACTTATGCGCGCCAGAACCTCGTGTTCGAGCGGGGTGAGGGCGCTTGGCTGATCACGGCAGCGGGCGACCGCTACCTCGACTTCGCATCGGGCATCGCCGTGAACGTGCTCGGGCACGCGCACCCCAAGCTTGTTGCGGCGCTCACCGAGCAGGCCGGCAAGCTCTGGCACACTTCCAACCTCTACCGCGTCGAGGGCCAGGAGCGGCTGGCTGAGCGGCTGGTCGCCGCGACGTTCGCCGACAAGGTGTTCTTCTGCAATTCAGGTGCCGAAGCGTGCGAAGCCGCGATCAAGGCCACGCGGCGCTACCATTTTGTCTCCGGTAAGCCGGAGCGCTGGCGCATCGTCACCTTCGACGGCTCGTTCCATGGCCGCACGCTGGCGACCATCGCCGCCGGCGGCAACGCGAAATACCTGGAAGGCTTCGGTCCTCCCGTCGAGGGCTTCGACCATGTGCCGTTCGGCGATTTGACTGCGGTCGAGCAGGCGATCGGGCCAGAGACGGCAGCGATCATGATCGAGCCGGCGCAGGGCGAGGGCGGCATCAACGTCGCCAGCACGGAGTTTCTGCAGGCGCTACGCGCGCTGTGCGACAAGCACGGCCTGTTGCTGATCTTCGACGAAGTCCAGTGCGGTATGGGCCGCACCGGCAAGCTGTTCGCCTACGAGTGGGCGGGCATCGCGCCCGACCTCATGCCTATTGCCAAGGGCATCGGCGGCGGCTTCCCGCTCGGGGCCCTGTTGGCAACGGAAGATGCGGCGAAGGGCCTGACGCCCGGCACGCACGGCTCGACCTTCGGCGGCAACCCGTTGGCGACGGCGGTCGGTTACGCGGTGCTCGACAGCGTGCTCGAGCCGGGCTTTCTCGATGGCGTGCAGCAGAAGGCGCTGCGCCTGAAGCAGGCGCTTGCCGCCGTCAAGGACGCACATCCCGGTCTCGTTGAAGAGGTGCGCGGCCAGGGCCTGCTCACCGGCATCAAGGTGACGGTGGCGCCCGCCGAGGTCGTCAAGGCGGCGCTCTCCGAAAACCTGCTCGTAGCGGGTGCTAGCGACAACGTCGTGCGCCTCTTGCCGCCGCTCAATATCGCCGACGAGGAGATCGCCGAGGCGACACAACGCCTGTCGCGCGCGCTCGATCGTGTGGCAGCGTCCGCAACTTGAAATCTAATTTCCGCTCAGCCGGCCGGAGTGCCATGGCCTCAAAATCACGTAGTGTTCCGCAGCCGAGGCATTTCCTCGATCTCGACGCGCTCGACGCCAAGACGTTGCGCGGCATCATCGACATGGCGCACGCCATGAAACGCGCCGGCAAGAAGACGCCGGCAAAGTTCAAGCCGCCGGCGATCGCTGAATCGACGCTGGCGATGATTTTCGAGAAACCGTCGACGCGCACGCGCGTGTCGTTCGATGTCGCCATGCGCCAGCTCGGCGGGCAGACCCTATCGCTCAACAATAACGACCTGCAGCTCGGCCGCGGCGAGTCCATTGCCGACACGGCGCGCGTCCTATCGCGCTACGTCGACGCCATCATGATCCGCGCCAACGCGCACGATACGCTGCTCGATCTCGCCCGGTATGCCACCGTACCGGTGATCAATGGTCTGACCGACAAGAGCCACCCGTGCCAGGTGATGGCCGACATCATGACATTCGAGGAGCAGAAAGGCCCGATCAAGGGCCATACGGTCGCCTGGGTCGGCGACGGCAACAACGTCGCCGTGTCGTGGATGCACGCCGCCGTGCGCTTCGGCTTCGAATTGCGCATTGCCTGTCCCGACGATCTGCGCCCGGCGCAGGAAGCGATCGACTGGGTGAAGCGCGAGAAAGGCGCGGTCTCGTATACGAGCGATGCCGCGAAGGCCGTGCGCGGCGCCGATTGCGTCGTCACCGATACGTGGGTGTCGATGGGCCAGATGGATGGCCCGCGCCGCAAGAAGATGCTCGAGCCATATGGCGTCGATGCGCGCTTGATGAGCCAGGCAGCCAAGGGCGCCATCTTCATGCATTGCCTGCCCGCCTACCGCGGCAAGGAGGTGACCGAGGACGTCATCGACGGCCCGCAGTCGGTTGTGTTCGACGAGGCGGAAAACCGCTTGCACGCGCAGAAGGCGATCCTCGCCTGGTGCCTCGGAGTGTCTTGATGGCGGAAGCTGGGGCACCGACACAGGCACTGAAGGCGCCGAGCGACGATCTCGTGCTGCCGTTCCGTACCGTACGCTCGGGCGTCATCGGCCGCTTGGTGCGTCTGGGACCGGCGGTCGACGAGATCCTTTCGCATCACGCGGCACCGGCAGCCGTCTCGCAAACGCTGGGCGAAGCCGTGGCGCTGACGGCCATGCTCGGCACGGCCCTCAAGATCGACGGCAAGCTGACCTTGCAGACCAAGACCGACGGCCTCGTTGGATTTCCTCGTCGTCAGTTACGAGCCGCCGGGACGGCTGCGCGCCTATGCGCGCTACGACAAGAAGCGTGTCGGTCCCGAAGACGAAATCGAGCAGGGGGCGCTGCTCGGTGGCGGGCATCTCGCCATCACCATCGATCCCGGCGAGGACATGGAGCGCTATCAGGGTATTGTCGCGCTTACCGGCGAAGGTGTCGGCGAGGCGGCGCTCAGCTACTTCCACCAATCGGAGCAGCTCCCATCCTTCGTGCGGCTTGCCGTGGCGCGGCACTACACGGCGGGAGCGAACGGCGCGCCGGGGCAGTGGCGCTGGCGGGCCGGCGGCCTGATGATCCAGCATCTGGCACGCGCCGGCGGCACGGAAGCGGCGGCCGACGATCAGATCGACGCGGACGAGTTACTCGACGAGGACGACGACGATTGGGAGCGCACGCGTATCCTCGCCTCGACCGTCGAGGATCACGAGCTGCTCGATCCTATGCTGCCGCCGGATCGGCTGCTCTATCGCCTGTTTCACGAGGAAGGGGTGCGCGCCTTTCCCGCGGCGCCTATCGAAGCCTACTGCCGCTGCTCGCGCGAGCGCGTCGAGGCCTTCCTGCGCAGCTTCGGCGCCGCGGAGCTCAAGGACATGCGCGAGCCCGACGGCTCGATCAGTGTGACTTGCGAGTTCTGCACCGCGACGTATCGCTTCGCGCCCGACGAGATCGCCTAGCCCGCCTACTTCAGCGTCTTCAGATAGTTGACGATCTTTTCGCGTTCCGATGCGTCGGCGACGCCGCCGAACGGCTGCATTTTGTTGCCGCTCACGACCTGGTTGGGATCGCTGATGAACTTGTCGAGTGTCGCTTCATCCCACGTGACTCCCGAACTCTTCATGGCCGGCGAGAACGCAAAGCCTTCGAGCGTGCCGGCCTTGCGGCCGACGACGCCGTGCAAGCTGGGACCAAGGCGATTGTCGCCTGGCTTCATGGAGTGACAGGTACGGCAGGCGTTGTTGTAAGACACCATTCCGGCATCGCTCTCTTCCTGCGCCGCTGCTGCAGGCGTCAAAGATGCGAGCAAAGACAAGGCGCTAAAAGCAATGGCGCGTAGTTCGGGCCGGTTCACAGCGAGCCTCCATTATTTGCCGACTTAGTCCAATGCGGTCATAAGTCGGCGCGCTTGCCGAAAGTTCCCGGCAACACGCGACGGCGCGATGAAGAAGATGTGATGCGATCAGCGAACCGCTGAGCCGTGCTCGGCCCAGTCGCCGAGGCGGGCGAGAAAGGCGCTGCACTTGTCGATCTGATCCTTGGCGATCCACTCGTCGGCAGTGTGCGCCTGTGCGATGTCGCCGGGGCCGATGACGACGGCGGGCGAGCCGGCGACCTGGAACAAGCCGGCTTCGGTCGCATAGGAGACGGCGTGCGTCTCGTTCTGGCCGGCGAGATTGAGCGCCAGCGCCACGACCTCAGAGTTCGAGCCGGCCGAGAACGGCGGCACCTGATTGGCGATGGCGATGTCGATGGCTGCCTCCGGCGCTACCTTGCGCATCTCGGGCAGACAGACGTTGGCGGCGAAGGCGTGGATGCGCCGATCGATGGCGGAAATGTCGACGCCGGGAATGGCGCGCACGTCGAAGTCCATGCGGCACGAGACGGGCACGATGTTGGTCGCCGTGCCGCCGTCGATGCGCGTCACCTGCAACGTGGCGTAGGGCGGATCAAAGCGCGCATCCTGCGGACGCAACTTCAACTCGTGCTCGATGTCCGACAGCTCGCGCAAAAGCTTGCCGGCAACGGCGATGGCGTTGACGCCGAGTGGCGCCATGCTCGAGTGCGCGGCGCGGCCCTTGATCTCGACGTGCCAGCGCACCGGGCCCTTGTGGCTATCGACGACGCTCATCGACGTCGGCTCGCCAACCAGCACCATGCGCGGCTTGACGAGGCGGCCGCCGAACTCGGCGATCATCGGGCGCACGCCGAGGCAGCCGATTTCCTCGTCGTACGAGAAGGCGAGGTGGATCGGCACTGCGAGCTGACGCTTGAGGTAATCTGGAACGGCGGCGAGCGCGCAGGCGAGGAAGCCCTTCATGTCGGCAGTGCCGCGGCCATAGAGCTTGCCGTTGCGCTCGGCGACGATAAACGGGTCGGAAGTCCACAGCTGGCCGTCGACCGGCACGACGTCCGTGTGCCCGGAGAGGGCAATGCCGGGCACCGCAGCGGGACCGACAGTCGCGTAGAGGCTCGCCTTCTCGCCGTCGACGGTCGGCACGATCTGGCTGACGACGCCGTGCTGCAGCAGATAGTCCTCGACGAAACGGATGAGCTGCAGGTTCGACTTGTGGCTCGTCGTGTCGAAACTGACGAGCCGCGCCAGCAGCTCCGTTGCGGAGTAGCTCGGTCCCTTCATCGGTGGCTCGCTAGTTCATGCTGCGCACGACGAACGGGCTGTCGAGCGAGAAGGCGGGGATGGCAACGTCGAACAACTCGCCCTTCTCGTCGGTCATCTGGTAGCTGCCGACCATGATGCCGGATGGGGTGCGCAACGGGCATCCCGAGGTGTAGCTGAACGAGGAACCCGGCTGGATGACCGGCGTCTCGCCGACCACGCCCGGTCCGCGCACCTCCTGCGTCTGGCCGCTGCCGTCGGTAATGCGCCAAATGCGCGAGCGCAGCTGCACCGTCTCCTCGCTCTCGTTGGCGATGTCGATGGTGTAGGCCCAAAAGAATTCGCCCTCCTCCGGAGACGACTGGTCCTCCAGGTACTGCGGGGTGACGCGGATGCGGATGCCGCGGGTCACTGCTTCGTACATTGCGGCAATGCTCCTTGCGCCTTGAACGGCGCAACGGCGCGGGATTCTAAGCTTGCCGCGCGCCGGGTCAATGACGGGCGAAGCCGTGATTAACCGCGGACTGCGGCGAGGCCCGTATCGAGATCGGCAACGAGGTCCTCGCAGGCTTCGAGACCGACCGACAGGCGCAGGAGGCCGTCGCCGATGCCCAGCTCGGCACGCGCTTCCGGCCCGATGCGATGATGCGTGGTGGTCGCCGGATGGGTGATCAGGGACTTGGCGTCGCCGAGGTTGTTGGAAATCTTGATGAGGCGCAGCGCGTTCTGCAGAGCGAAGGCGCCGGCTTTGCCGCCGTCGACCTCGAAGGCGATCATCTGGCCGCCGCCAGTCATCTGCCGCTTGACGATGTCGGCTTGCGGATGGTCGGCGCGCCCGCAGTAGAGAACGCGGCGTACGCCCTTCTGACCGGCGAGGTGATCAGCGAGCTTGGCCGCCGTCGCCGACTGGGCACGCACGCGCACCGGCATGGTTTCCAGGCCCTTGAGCATGACCCAGGCGTTGAACGGGCTCATGGTTGGTCCGGTTTGGCGCAGGTACTCCTGCAAGTGATTGGTGACGTAATCTGTCGAGCCGACGACTGCCCCGCCGAGACAGCGGCCCTGGCCATCCATGTGCTTGGTCGCCGAGTAGACGACGACGTCGGCGCCGTGCTCGAGCGGACGCTGCAGCAGCGGGGTTGCGAACACGTTGTCGACGACGACGATGGCGCCGATCTCCTTGGCGAGCTTGGAGACAGCGGCGATGTCGACCAGCTCCAGCGTCGGGTTGGACGGCGTCTCGAAGAAGAACAGCTTGGTGTTGGGCCGCACCGCCTTTTTCCAGGCGTCGAGGTCGCGTCCGTCGATCAGCGTCGAGGTGATGCCGTAGCGCGGTGCCAGAGTCTCCACGACGTAGCGGCAGGCGCCGAACAGCGCGCGCGCCGAGACGATGTGATCGCCCGCCTTGAGGTAGCACAGCATCGAGGCATTGACGGCGGCCATGCCGCTCGCCGTGGCGCGGGCGTCCTCGGCGCCCTCGAGCAGGCGTACGCGCTCCTCGAACATGGCGACGGTCGGATTGCCGAAGCGGCTGTACTGGTAGCCGGGGTCCTCGTTCTTGAAGCGCGCCTCGGCCTGCTCGGCGCTGGCGTAGACGAAGCCCTGCGTCAGGAACATCGCCTCGGAGGTTTCGCCGAATTGCGAGCGCAGGCTGCCGCCGTGCACGAGCTGCGTGTCGGGCGCCCACTTCTTGGGGGTTGCCGCTCGATCGTCCTTGCTCGCCATGCGCGCTCCTATGGGCTCATCGCCCAGCAAAAAACCCGGCCAGCCATGGCGCCGCTCGTAAAATAGCCGCGCTGCTGCTCCGGGATGCGCACGGCCCTTTTAGCGAGTTGTTTTACGTGGCTGCAAGCCGGCCGGCCAAATGACCACGGGGTAGTTGCGGGGATTACTCCCGCATCGCGCTTGGCGTCAAGGCCCGCTTGCTCTAGAGCGACAAAGCTGCGCTTGCCGGCAAGGATTTAACGACGATGGCCAAGCCCGAGGTCAGAGCTGCGAAGGCGGCGCCCAAGGCGCTCGCCGAAGGCATTCTGCCGTCGCAGGCGATCCGCGCGCTGATCGTCGCCGAGAACGTGAAGTTGGCCGAGCCGCTGCTGCCCAACCAGCTGCAGCCAGCGAGCCTCGATCTGCGCCTCGGCAACGTCGCTTACCGGGTGCGGGCGAGCTTCCTGCCCGGCCGCGGTGAACGCGTCACCACCAAGCTCGACGACCTGCAGATGCACGCCATCAGCCTGTCGCAAGGTGCGGTGCTGGAGACCGGCTGCGTCTACGTTGCGCCCCTCATGGAAGGCTTGGCGTTGCCGGACGGGCTGTGCGCGGCCACCAACCCAAAGAGCTCGACCGGCCGGCTCGATGTGTTCACCCGCGTCATCGCCGACGGCGTCTCCGCCTTCGATCAGATCCCGGCGGGCTACGAGGGCCCGCTGTACGCCGAAATTTGTCCGCAGACCTTTCCCGTCGTCGTCCGCAAAGGATCGCGCCTGTCGCAGATCCGCTTCCGCTCCGGTGGGCCCGATGCCAAGGCCGTTAACGACATCCCTCTGTCGGTCGATCTTGCCGGCGACAAGGACGGCCTCGTCGGCTATCGCGCCAAGCGACATACGGGTCTCGTCGATGTCGACGCGGTCGGCGCCTGCGCCATGCTCGACTACTGGGAGCCGATCTACGTCCGCGGCAAGAAGCGGCTGATCCTCGATCCGGATCAATTCTACATCCTCGCCTCGAAGGAAGCCGTGCACGTGCCGCCGACGCAGGCGGCCGAGATGGTGCCGTTCAATCCGCTGGTGGGCGAGTTCCGCGTACACTACGCCGGCTTCTTCGATCCGGGCTTCGGTCACGCCGATGCCGGCGGCGCCGGCTCGAAGGCGGTGCTCGAGGTGCGGTCGCACAAGGTGCCGTTCATCCTTGAAGACGGGCAGACCATCGGCCGCCTCGTCTACGAGCAGCTGACCGAGACGCCGGAGCTGCTCTACGGCCGCGACCTCGCCTCGCACTACCAGGCGCAGGGCCTGAAGCTCTCGAAACACTTCAAATAGTCTGTCCTTAAGGATCGCGCGCTAGCTTCTCCGCCGAAACGAGAGCGGAGGCGCGTCGTGGAAACCATCGCAAATATCGACCCGTGGCTGGCGCTGGGCGTGGTCGTCGCCACCGCCCTCACCGACGCCGTCTACGTGATGTTCACGTCGTCGGTCATCGCCCGCAAGCGCGTCGCCGCTGCGAATTGGAGCGCCCTTTGGTACACGCTCTCCTCGTTCGCGGTGATCAGCTACACCAACAACTGGGTGTACGTCGTTTTCGCCGCCGTCGGCTCTTGGATCGGCGCCTACGTCACCATGACCTACCTGCACGGGCCGCCCGGCCGCCCCCCGGCACCTCTGGCCCCCGAACCTGACGGCCGCGTTTAGCGAGACCGGCGGGGAGTGCATAGCCGCGGGCTGGAGCTGCGCTAAAGGAGCGGTTGTCCGTGGCCGCCCCGAGGTTCAGATTGACCCCGACGCATGGCCGCCGTGGTTAACGATTTCGCCAGCGAGCCCAACGCCATAACGCGCAAGGAGCCGCCTCGCAAAGAGGCGGACAACGCCGCCGGAGACGCTCCGGCGGCGCTGTTGTGTTTGCCCGGCGTCAGGCCTTCTCGTCGCCGGCGACGACGCGGCCAATCCATTCTTCGATGGGGATGGTGCCGCCCGACCGTGCCACCTGCTGCACCTCGTACGTCCCGCAGGCCGACGTCGAGGCGCCGCTGTGCGAGTGGAAGCGCATCGACGGCATCCAGGACGTGCTGCGCCCGTCTTGCCGACGAGCTCCTTCAGCCGCCCACGCGTATCCATCGATTTGGTGTGCTTGACGGCGGCGGTGAGCTCGGCGTCCTGCGGTTTAAAGTCGAGGCGCAGCGGCTCGGAGAATGAATCGACGGTCATCTGCACGGCGCGTGTGCCCGTCCAGCGGTCGCGCTTGCCGGCGACGTCGCCGAGCACCACACCACCGCTTCCCGGAGCGGGTCCCGATATGTCGCAACGGACGCCGAGGACGGCGCCGCGTTCGTTCGAGACGGCCGCCATCCAGATTCCCGGCTCCGTCTCGGCGCCGCGCCAAACACCCGGGGCCGAAGCTGCCTTGCAGTCGGCCACCGCCTTGGTGCGCGCCCGGTCGAACATCGTGCGCCGGTCCTTCATGCCCCCGGCGCTGAGTGCCTCCTCGAGCTTGGGGCCGCAGGTCTTCTCAAATTCGCACGGCTGCTGGTTGTTGCAGCGCTGAAACTCACCGACTGCCTCAGCATCCTTCTGTGCTTCGCAATTGGGTTCCGCCAGCGTCATTCGCACATCGATGTCGGCCTGCCGCATGGTCGATATCTCGCTCGCCACGCGCTTGATGTAGCGCGACTTGCAGATCTCGCGGTCGCAAGGCCGGGATTTGGCGCAGGCGGTGAAGCGGTCGAACATGACGGCTTCGGCCTCCTTGGTGCTCGCCGGCGGAACGTCGTTCTTGGTCTCCATGCCTGGCGTGCACGGCTTGTCAGTTTTGGTCGCCGTGACGACGTTGTCCTCGAGCAGCGTATGCAGCTCGCGGATGTCGACGGCGAAGAAGATGCCTGGGCGTAGTCCGAATCCTTGGGCACCGTGCGCAGCGTGTTGATCCCGATGACACGGCCGCACGCATCGAACAGCGGGCCGCCGCTGTTGCCGGGATTGATCGGCGCCGTGTGCTGGATCAGCCGCTCGCCACCGAGGAACTTAGTGTTCGACAAAGTGCGTGCCACGGTGCCGACCGTGAAAGAGGGCTCGAAGTTGATGGTGGGGACGTAGCTGTTGTCGGCGACGAAATCGGCCGCGACCGGGTAGCCGATGGCGGTCACTTCGGCGAGCGGCTTGGTATCGTAGTCGGCGAGCACGACCGGCTCGCCGTAGATGTCGATGACCGTCTCGATCAGCGCCATGTCGCCAACGGGGTCGGTGGCGATCAACCGTGCGGGAATGGCCGTTGGCTTGCCGTTGGCGAGAAACGTCACGTAGATAGTCTTGGCACCTCGATGACGTGGTTGTTGGTGGCGATCGTGCGCTTGTCGTTGATGATGAAGCCGGTGCCCTGGCGCGTGCCCTGAGCGTGCTCCACCTCGATGCGCACGACGCTTTCGCGCACCTCGTCGCGGTCATAGAGCGTCGCCGATCGCACTGCTGAGGTGCCCAGGCAGGCAAAAATTAGGGCCGGCGCGAGAATCCCAGCCAGCCCCCAGCGTCGTGTGCCGCAAATCGAACCAAGCATTCCAATCCCCTAAAGTAATATCGGCTCGCAGATTGCCAAACTTACCGGACGTCCAACAAGCGCGCCTCGCAGGTTAGGCGCCGCGAAAAGCCGGGTTGGCTAACGGGCTAGGCCGCGGTTCATTATGTGCGGTGCGGCGTTGCAGGGCCCCGGGGTGCCTTTCACTCGCCCCATATTTGGGCGTATCGTGACGCGCATCCTGGAGACAGAATGCGCTTCTTTCGGCGTCGATCGAGCCCCGGACTAGCGGCACTGCTCGCAATTGCGATGCAGGCGGCGCTATTCTTGGCGCAAACGCATGTGCATTCACATGTGCATGCGGGTGCCGTGACAGCCGGGGCGTGGGCATGGGCGAACGGCGCAGTCCCCGTCGCCTGCCGATCGATCGTCCGTCCGGGGTGCCAACCCGCCGTTCCGCACGATCACCGCAACGAGTGCCCGATGTGCTGGTCGGTGACGGCGGCCGGTACCGGAGTGCTGCCGGCGGCTCCGGCAGTGGCGCTCGACGCGCCGCCGTTCAGCGTGCCCTCCCCGTTGCGCATCGCAGAAGCGCTCCCCGGCAGAACCACGGTCAACTTCCAGGCGCGTGCGCCGCCGCTGGCGTAACTCCTCACCTTTCGATCCCCGTCCCAATTCACATCCGCTTGCGTGCTGCCGTGAAGGCCGCGCGAGCGGGACCGATCGAGGAGCATGATCATGCGCAAGCAAATAGCAGCCACACTCGCTGTCGGGGCCATTTCCCTGCTGACGACCTCGGCGCGCGCCGAGGAGGAGCACCGCGAGCTCGGCCCGCACGTCCACGGCCACGGCACGCTCAATATCGCTATCGACGACAAGGCCGTCTCCATGGAGCTGGAGGTGCCCGGAATGGATATCGTCGGGTTCGAGCACGCGGCCTCGACCGACGATCAGAAGGCGGCAATCGAGAAGGCCAAGGCGCAGCTGGCCAAGCCGCTCGGGCTGTTCTCTCTGCCGGCAGCTGCGGGCTGCAGCGTCGCCGAAGCGAAGGTCGCCATCGAGGCCGAGCATCATCACGACGGCGATGACGACGACCACGGCGCCGACCACAGGGATGGCGCGAAGGGCGACCACGACCAGGGCGACCACGACGAACACGCCGGCCATAACGAGTTCCGTGCCACTTACGCGTTCGACTGCACCGTCCCGGCCGAGCTCGACGACCATCAACTTCGATTACTTCGCGCTGTTTGCCGGCGCGCACGACCTGACCGTCAACGTCGTCACCGCCAAGGGGCAAAGCAAGTACGAGGTGAGCCGCGACAAGCCTACGCTCGATCTCGGCGGGATCATGTGATGCAGCGCGCAACAAAGACCGCGCCCGACGTCGTCAGGATGTCGGCGTCCGCTTCCGCTGGCCGGGCGCGCGCGGGTTTTCCCTGTCGATCGAGGAATTCGTGCTGCCCGCGCGTCAGCGGGTTCTGCTCGTCGGGCCGTCGGGCGCCGGCAAGTCGACGTTCCTCAGCCTTTTGTGCGGGATCGTGACGCCGTCGGCGGGCCGGCTCGAGGTGCTTGGTACGGATCTGACACGGCTGTCGAACACCGCGCGCGACCACTTCCGGGCCGAGCACTTCGGCATCATCTTCCAAATGTTCAACCTGCTCCCCTACGGTTCGATCCTCGACAACGTGATGCTGCCCTTGAGCTTTGCGCGCGATCGTCGCGAGCGCGCCTCGCGCAACGGCCCCGCTGAGGACGAGGCGCGCCGGCTGCTGCAAAGCCTCGGCCTCGACGCGGCGGAATTGGCAGGGCTTTCGACGGCGAACCTCAGCGTCGGCCAACAGCAGCGCGTTGCCGCGGCGCGGGCGCTCATCGGCGGGCCTGAGCTGATCGTCGCCGACGAGCCGACCTCGGCGCTCGATCGCAACCGGCAGCTCGCCTTCCTTGATTTGCTGTTCGCCGAGGCGGAGGCCGCTGGCGCCTCGGTCATCATGGTGAGCCACGAGGAGCAGCTCGGCACGCGCTTTGACCGTGTGCTGCGTCTCGACGAGATCGCGGTCTCGGAACGGAGTGCCGCCGCATGATCGTGCCGCGCCCCATCATTCCGCGTCTGGCCCTGCAATCCTTGCGTAACCGCGCGCTTACGGCCTCGCTCACGGTGCTTGCCATCGCCTTCAGTGTGCTGCTGCTGCTGGGCGTCGAGAAGGTGCGCACCGGCGCGCGTCAGAGCTTCGCCGACACCATCTCCGGCACCGACCTCATCGTCGCGCGCGCAGCGGTAGCATCCAGCTGCTGCTCTATTCCGTGTTTCGCATCGGCAATGCGACGAACAACGTCACGTGGAAGAGCTATGAGGACATCGCCAAGCGCCCCGAGGTGGCGTGGAGCGTGCCATTGTCACTCGGGGACAGCCACCACGGCTTCCGCGTCCTCGGAACGACGGCCGACTATTTCGAGCGCTACAAGTATCGCCATGGGCAGACACTGACGTTCGCTTCAGGCGGGCCGTTCAAGGACCTGTTCGACGCGGTCATCGGCGCCGATGTGGCGAAGGCGCTCGGCTACAAGGTGGGCGATCGCATCGTCGTCGCACATGGCCTCGGCTCGGTGTCGTTCATCGAGCATGCCGACAAGCCGTTTCGCGTCGCCGGCATCCTCACCAAAACCGGCACGCCGGTCGACCGCACCGTGCACGTCAGCCTCGAGGCCATCGAAGCCATCCACGTCGACTGGCAGGGCGGCATGCCGGTACCCGGCGAAAGCGTGTCGGCGGACGCTGTGCGGCAGGTGGATCTCAAGCCAAGGCGATCACGGCGGCGCTGGTCGGGTTCAAATCGGAGCTAGCGACGTTCAAGCTGCAGCGGGCGATCAACGAGTACGCGGAGGAGCCGCTGTCAGCGATCATGCCCGGCGCCGCGCTGCAGGAGCTGTGGGGGCTCGTCGGCACGGCGGAGACGGCCCTGTCGGTCGCCGGCGATGGTCGTCGCCACGGCACTGCTCGGCATGGTGACGATGATCCTGACGACGCTCCAACGAGCGCCGGCGCGAAATGGCGATCCTGCGCTCGGTCGGGGCGCGGCCGGGAACCATCCTGGGCAGCTCGCCACCGAAGCCGGGCTACTCACGCTGGCCGGCGTCGCGCTCGGCGTCGCGCTGCTGTACGCCACGCTGGCCTTGCTGCGGCCGTGGGTCGACGCGACGTATCGGCCTGGATCTCTACGACATCGACGCGCCGATGCAGCGCGAGTGGCTGATGCTCACGTCGATCGTCGCCGCCGTCGGTTCGCTCGCCGGCCTGATTGCCGGCAGTGCGTGCCTATCGCCTGTCGCTCGGCCGACGGCATGACCGTGCGCACATGAAGGAGAGAGAGCGACTGACGAAAGCTGTCGCATCGGTAGCTCGCTGCTGGCGACTGGCTGACTCAGGCGCTGCTGCTCGCGCGGCCCGTGCTCGTACGCCGATCGATGCCGCCGATCGATCTCAAATGGGCGCAGCTCATGCCGCCGGCACGAGGCGGTTCGCGCTCGAAGCCGAAGACCTTCTTCTCCGGCGGCTCGACCGCTCAGCGCCGAGCGGACGGCGGTCCCGCCGCCGCCGCCGCTGCCCGGAGGGCGGCTTCATGTCGGTGAAGCGCCGGCAGCCGGGCAGCGACCAGCCCCCGCGCGTCGTGCACGGAGTTCAACGGCAAGCGCGTGCAGATCGGCGGCTACGTTGTGCCGCTCGCCTTCGACGGCGGCCGCATCTCCGAGTTCCTGCTGGTGCCGTTCGTTGGCGCCTGCATCCACGTACCGCCGCCGCCGGCCAACCAGATCGTCTACGTGTCGGGGGTCCAGGGCTATTCGGCGAGCGGCGGCCTGCTCTACCCGGTCTGGGTGACCGGCCGGCTGAAGGCGGTGCCGATCGATACCGAGCTCGCCAACGTCGGCTACACGCTCGATGCCGAAAACGTCGAGCACCGGCCAGAGTGATCGAGGACATATCAAGGATAAGCCTGCGGGAACAGCGGCGTGGCGAAGGTTCTGC
>CAVRVR010000014.1:0-51758 GCA_963724595.1 uncultured Alphaproteobacteria bacterium
GCCCTGCACAGGGCACCGCTGAACGCAAAGAGCCCGCCCCAAGGCGGCTCTTTCACATTGTTCAGGTGTCAGCTAGCCGTCATCAGATGACGATCGAGCGCACTGCTGGGTGCAAAAAAGAGAGCCGCAACGGAGCGGCTCCCTTCTCTCGATGCTCCGGCGTTGAGGCACCGGTCATCCGACGTCAAACGTGCGCGACTAGCTCTTGCACTTCCACTCTTTTGGCGGCCGATAACCGAGGCCGGGGAAGCCCCACACGCCGCGTGCCCAAGAGATCTTCTTGAGGAGATCCGGCGCAAAGGTTAGCCCCGCGGGGCAGCCGCGATAGGTGCTCTTCTTCTTCGCGAACGCCGGATCGGCGTTCCACGTCGCGACGGTCAGCAGGGCCGCCATGACAATTGTTAGACTACGAAGCATTTTCTATCTCCCCCGTCAGAACTTGATGACTGCGCCCGACATGACCAAGTCGATCGGCTCGATGCTGATGGTTTGCGCGCCGGGTCCATTGGCAGAACCATTGCGACTCCCCGTGATCTCCGATTCAGCGCGTTGCCAAGCGAGGTACAGATCGAGCGAAGCGTTTTCGACGTTCTGATTGACGCCGGCTCCCCACACGTTGATGTCAGAACCTGACCCTAGAAAGGTGCCTGTGACACCGAACACGTTGTTCAAATTGCGCGGGCGACCAGTGGCGGTGAAGCTGTTGCCGGCGATGATGCCACCCGTGTCGTAGTGCTCATAGTTGCCGTAGAGGGTCGTTTTACCGAGCTTGCCGAGGTGATCGCCAACTTTCGCTCTACACCGGCCTGGAGCGAATAAAAGTCGTCTGACTGATCGACTGCACCCGGTGCCTGAAGGTTCGCGACCGCTGCAGCGGCGAAGGCCGCTTGTCGGTGTTCGTCGTGTTTAACGCCATAAGCACCTGTGAAGAACAAACCCGTATCGACATGGATGATCGAGGCCGACAAACCGAGCGTGTTGCAATCCGCTGAACCGGTTAAGGATTGTTCCGAATTGGCGGCGACAACGGTGCCATTAATGATCGAGCAGCCACGG
The DNA here is from genome assembly GCA_963724595.1 of uncultured Alphaproteobacteria bacterium. Classification (GTDB taxonomy): domain Bacteria; phylum Pseudomonadota; class Alphaproteobacteria; order Rhizobiales; family Hyphomicrobiaceae; genus Hyphomicrobium_A. Next base: position 1,057 of record CAVRVR010000014.1, read on the forward strand.
TCATTGAGCGAGCCGCTCCCGCTCCAATCCTGGTAGCCTATACCTGCAGCGTACTTGAAGCCGTGGCTTTCTCCGGCGTAGCGCAGTGCCACATCCCAGAATTGATCCTCGCCGGCAGCGGCCGAGACGACGAACCCATGAAACTCTGGGCTATCCCACTTCACCAGGTCCCAGCGATCGCCTTCGCCTGGCACTCCCTCTCCCGTCCGCCCGCTCTGTGGCAGGATCTGTCCCCAAGAATTGGTGCTCAGCCGCCCATCCGGCAGACGCAGGAACATGCTGCCGTTCCAACGACCGTAGTGCTTTAGGAAGTTGTTGGTGTTGGCGAGATTGATCTCGGTGATGCGTTCCGTCGCCTGGTCGGTTAGGCCCACCCATATGCGGCCATACGTGGTGCTCTGTATGAACCACGTGCTGTGGCGCAGGTCGAGACCGGCGGCATCCTGAGTGAGGCCCCCGGGCAAGTTGGTGACTCCATGCGAGAAGATCTGACTGGTGCGGTTGAGGCGATTGCTACGAACACCTATCTCGAGCAGATATCCCGCGGACCACTCCTTGTTGATCCTCGCGTCGCCCTGGAATCTGGAATCGGCCGCGCGCAGCGTCGTTGGTGCCCACGTAGACGTCCGCTCTCGAAACCATCGTCCCAGAACAGCAGCGCCTCGTTGACCGAGCCGCCGACCGTGAGCGACACCTTGCGGTTGCCCTTGCGAGCAGTCGATGATTCAAGTTCGGCGATGCGTTCTTCTAGATCGGCGCAGCAATCTCCCCCGAGATCGGCGGCATGCGCCGGCGCTGCTGCTATGAGATAATCCAAGCCCCAGGACCAACGCGAAGTTGATCCTTCCCCCTACTCCCCCGTACATCACGAACTCCTACGCTGACAATTACACAACTGAACGCTTGCTAGCTTCTGTTATAGTGGAACGACAGTCCGCTATATCAGATTGATCTATCTAGATATTTTAGCTATCTGGCCTCCTCGTCAATGAACCATCGTGACGGTTTGCGACTGCGCTTGCGCGCTGCTGCGGGACGGACACAATTTTCCGTCGCAGCGGATGAAATGCGTCGCGCGATGAACGGAGAGACACGCGCATCAGATCTCTCCGAGCTCAAGAACATCTTCGCCGACGCGACCGACGAATGCTGGTGGAGCGTCGTTGCTGCAGCGACCAGTAGATGTCGAGGCCGCGCGGCCACGCGCCGTAGCCGGAGTTCGACGTTGATGTGGCCGGCAGCGCCGAGATTGAGCAGCTCCGATCCCCAAGTCGTCCGCCCACGCCGCGGCGCGTTCGAACGACATCCAGGGATCGTTGGTGCTGGCGACGATCACGGACGGTACATCGAGCGCGGCGCTCGGTAATCACGCTCTCCAAACCGAAGCGCGCGGGATCGGCGGGCGCGACGAGCATGAGACCGGCGATGCGCTCGCGGTAGTCGAATGCCGTCTGCACGGCGGCGAGGCATCCGAAGCTGTGGGCGACGATCCAGACGCGGCCCGGTGCGCGGTTGAACTCGCGGCGCAGCTTTGCCGACCACTGCGGCAGATCGGGCTCGCTCCAGTCGCTTTGCACGACGCGAACGCAGTTGGAGATCTTGCGCTCGAACCACGATCTGCCAATGGTCGGGGCCGCTGCCGTGGAGGCCGGGAACGATGAGGGTCGTATCCATGTACGTGCCTCGCTGTGCTGTCCTGCTTAGGAGCGCGTGTGCCGTCTTCCTGCGCCCCCGCGTCGGAAGACGGCACGACGTGCTAGACGATCGGCTTGGGGAGAGGAGCCTCGATCAGCGAGCGGCGTGGGTCCGTGGCTGATCGAGGGTCTGGCCGATCGTCGTCGGTCTCAAGTGCAGATCAGCTCTTGCTGCCGGAACGTAGATCTGGTCGAAGATGCCGCCGTCGTCGAAGTGGGTCTTCTGCGCCTTGGCCCAGCCGCCGAACACTTCGTCGATGGTGAACAGCTTCACCGGCGAGAACTGCGCCTTGTACTTCTCGGCCACCTTCGCATCGCGCGGGCGATAGAAGTTCTTGCCGGCGATCTCCTGGCCTTCCGGCGAGTAGAGGTAGTTGAGGTAGGCCTCGGCGACCTTGCGCGTGCCCTTCTTGTCGACGTTCTTGTCGACGACCGAGACCGGCGGCTCGGCGAGGATCGAGATGCGTCGGCGTGACGATCTCGAACTTGTCGGGACCGAGCTCCTTGATCGCGAGATAGGCCTCGTTCTCCCAGGCGATCAGCACGTCGCCGATGCCGCGCTCGACGAACGTGGTGAGTCGAGCCGCGCGCGCCCGAGTCGAGCACCTTGGTGTTCTTGTAGATCTTGGTGACGAGGTCCTTCGCCGTCTCGTCGTTGCCGCCGGGCTGCTTCAGCGCATAGCCCCACGCCGCGAGGTAGTTCCAGCGCGCGCCGCCCGAGGTCTTCGGGTTCGGCGTCACGACCTCGACGCCGTCCTTGCCGAGATCGGCCCAGTCCTTGATGCCCTTGGGATTGCCCTTGCGCACCAGGAACACGATCGTCGAGGTGTAGGGCGCGGAGTTGTCCGGCAGCCGCTTCTGCCAGTCGGCCGGAATGAGATTGCCCTTCTTGGCGAGCTGGTCGACGTCGCCGGCGAGCGCCAGCGTGACGACGTCGGCCTCGAGGCCGTCGATGACCGCGCGCGCCTGCTTGCCCGAGCCGCCGTGCGACTGCTTGATGGTGACGTCCTCGCCGGTCTTCTCCTTCCAGTGCTTGGCGAAGGCCGCGTTGAACTCCTGATAGAGCTCGCGCGTCGGATCGTAGGAGACGTTGAGCAGCGTCGTCTCGGCGCCAGCGCCAGCATGCGCGCCGCCGACGAGGCCGGCGGCGACGGCGAGTGCCAACGCCTGCCGCCGGTTGAAATTGATCTTCATCGGTGCATCCTCTCTGTCCGTGACCTCAACCAATGCGGTCCGGGGAAGAGAGAACTAGCGACGGGGCGCTTTGATCCGAACTAAGAAGAAATTCTGAGCTTATGCGGAATCCTGCAGTGCACGCGCCGACGCAATTCTGCATGCGGCCCCAACGCCGAGCGCCCGAATTGTGCGCGCAGCTGAGACGCAACGGACACACTTTTTCTGCCGGCAGCGCACTGCGCGTGCCGCGCCTCGGTTGCCAATTGCATGCATTTGCCCGAGGGTGGAACGCGGTTTTGATACGCGCCTTTTTGGGGGATGTATATTTCAATGACGCCGTCGTTTTGCGCACTTTCGTTGCGCCTATGTCTCTTGCGCCGCCGCTCTCGTCCTCATTCCGACGCCCGATGCGAACGCGCCGTTCTCGTGGCGCCAGGCGCGCGCCCTAGCCGAGCCCGCCGATGCCTCGGAGAAAGACGCGTTCGAGGCTGCGAAAAGTCTTGGCACCGTCGATGCTTGGGAAGCCTTCCTCAAGAGCTACCCGTCCGGCTTTCATGCCGATCTGGCACGCGCCTACATCAAGAAGCTCGGCGAAGTCGCGCCGGCTCCCGCGCCTGCTGCGGCGCCCACTCCCCCTGCGAACGATGAGTTTCCGACACCGGCCGGCTCGTGGGGCGGCATCGTGCGCGACGGGCCGGGACAGAACCATCGCAAGCTCGACAGCCTCGAAGAAGGCGAGCGCATCTCGCTGATGGGACGCAGCGACGTCGTCGTCGACGGCTACCCATGGTTCAAGATTTGGTATCGCGGCGAACACAAGGGTTACATGTGGGGCGGAATTCTCTGCTCAGTCGGCGCCGAGCGTCCCGACCTTTACAAAACATGCCCTGCGGCTTCCGAGGCTGATAGCGGCGTCAAGGACGAATCGAAAGCCTGCAAGAAGAGCGGCGGCGAGTGGGATGGGCGGCGCTGCCGACCCGCCGGCTATTTTGATGAGCCGAAGAAAAATAAGGCGCAGACCGCAAAGAAAAAGAAGTGCCCCGCGGGCATGTATCTCAATCAGCTTGGCGCGTGCCAGCCCAACGAGACCGGAAACTAGTGGCGCGCCTTGTGGGTCGCGGCTTGGCCGGCAACCCATGTGTCCAGCACGTCCATGCTCGATGGCTCGAAGGCGACCATGTCGGCGCGGAATCCTTGATCGATGCGGCCGAGCATCGTTCCTAGCCCAAGGAACTCCGCCGGGTCGGTAGAGGCAAAGCGCAGCGCCGACGTCAGCGGCACGCCGAGATCGCGCACGGTATTGCGCACGGCGCTCGCCATATCGAGCGCTGCACCGGCGAGCGTACCGTCGGCCCGCAGGCAGCGCCCGTCGCGCACGAATATCTCCTGCCCGTACAGCTTGAAGCTCGAGCTCTGCCCGCCGACCGGCGGCATGGCGTCGGTGATAAGCATCGGCCGCGCCGCGCCACGCAGTGCCAGGCGCAGCATCTCCGGCGCGACGTGCTCGCCGTCGACGATCATACCGACGTAGGCGACGGGAGATTCGAGCGCGGCCGCGATGGGTCCGGGGTCGCGGCTGCCGAGCGGACGCATCGCATTGAAGAGATGCGTGAAGCCGGTGAGGCCTTCCGCGATCGCCGCCTTGGTCTGCGCGTAGGTCGCCATCGAATGGCCGAGCGAAACGCGCACGCCGCAGCGCGCCAGCTCGGCGATGAAATCGGCCGGTACCCGCTCGGGCGCCAGCGTCACGAGCACAGCGCCCGTCGGCCAGGAGGTGAGCAGCTCCAGGTCACGCGCGTCGGGCGCACGGAACATCGTCAAGTCGTGCACGCCGGGCTTTTCTGGCGACAGGAACGGCCCTTCGAGGTGAATGCCGAGAACGCTCGGATTGTCCGCCGCGGCGCTCTGCGCCGCCGTCATGGCAGCGCGCATCTTGTCGTACGTGTCGCTGATCAACGTCGGTAGCAGCCCCGTCGTCCCGTACCGGCGATGCGCCGCCGCGACGGTGTTCGATTCCCGCGGCCGTCGGGGTGTCGTTGAACAGAACGTCACCGCCGCCGTTCACTTGCAGGTCGATGAAGCCCGGCGCGAGCCACGCTCCGTCGGGCAGCGCAATGACCGGCATCGATGCCGTCAGCTCGCCGCGCGGTTTCACCTCCGCCACGTGGGCGCCCTCGATGACGACGGCGCTGTCGCGCAGCACGGTGATGCCGTCGAAGACGTTGCTGGCGGCGATGGCGTGTGTGTGTGATCCGCTCATATCGTGCTGGTGACTTTGCTGAGATGCCGGGGTCGGTCGACGTCGATATCGAGATGCTGTGCCAATTGCACGGCCATCGCATAGAAGCTCTGGATCATACAGATGGCGTCGGCCTCGGGCTGATCCGGCCGCAGCGCCGGAAGCCGTGTGGCACCGGTTTCGCCGTGCTCGGCGATGAACAGCGCGGTGCCCATGCGGCGCAGCTCGCCAGCGAGCTGGCGCATGCCGGGCGCCGCGGCGTCGGTCGGCATGAACATGAGAATGGGATAGCGCGAGGACACCAGCGCCACGGGTCCGTGCAAGAACTCCGCGCCGCTGAAGGCTTCGGCGTGCAGGTTGCAGGTTTCCTTGAGCTTGAGCGCCGCTTCCCGCGCGATCGCTAGCGTCGACCCACGTCCCATAGTCACGAGGCTGCCGGCGTTGGCTAGCACCGGCACCGCTGCGCTCCAATCCAACGCGGCGGCGGACGCCAGACGCTCCGGCAACCGCCCGATGGCTGCTTCGAGCGCGCTGTCTTTCGTCCATGCGGCGGTGAGCCGAGCGAGGGCCGCTGCCGTGGCGACGAACGTCTTTGTCGCCGCAACGCTGAGCTCGGGCCCGGCGCAGATCGGCAGAACGAACTCGCACGTTTGTGCCAGCGGCGAATCCGGGGCGTTGGTGACGGCAACGGTGAGCGCGCCCGATTGTTTCGCACTCGCCGTCATGGCGATGAGGTCATCGCTGCGCCCCGACTGCGAGATGGCGAGCACCAGCTGGTCCTTGAGGTGCATCGACTGGCCATAGATGCTGGCGATGCTCGGCGCCGCCGGGGCAACCGGAATGCCGGCATAGCGCTCGATGAGATGCTTGCCGAACGCCGCCGCGTGCGCCGAGCTGCCGCGCGCGCACGTGACGACAACTTGCGGCGGCCGCCGCTGCAGCCGCGCGGCGAGACCCGCCAACGGCTGCGCCAGCGCTGGCTCCTGGCGAAGAATCGCCAACGGCGCCTCGCTCAGCTCCTGTGCCATCTGTGCTTTGGTGTTGCTCATGCCTTGGCCGGCCGACCTCATACGCATTTGATCGCCGGCTGCGCCAGCGTCATGACCTCGGCTTCGTGTCGCGCCATCTGCAGCGCGCCGCTCAGCGCGTCCCCTTGCGGCGGCACCAGTCGCTCTTGCGTCACCGGCGACAGCCACGGCTCGATGCGCGGTGCGATGCTACCCGCCAGCGCCAGTCGCGTAACGCCGAGCGCGGCCAAGCGCTCCGCGATAACATCGATGTGCCCGGCGGCCAAACCCATCAGCTCGTGCGCCACCACATCATCGCGCGAAGCATACTCCAGAACGAGCGGCGCCAGGGCTGCAAAGTCGCGCGGCCGCGACGCGCCCATCCAGCGCACGATCGCATGGGGATCGCCGTCGAAGCGCTCGAGCACCTTTTTCAACAGCCCGGTCCACGCGCGGCGCCCGTCGTACGCCCACAGTACGCGACGTGCCACCTCGCAGCCGAGCCAGGCGCCGCTTCCTTCATCGGACACCGGAAAACCCCAGCCGCCGACGCGATGCTCTATCCCACCAACGAGACCCCAGCCGACGCTTCCGGTCCCCACGATGATAATCCCGCCATCCTTGCCTCCATGGGCCCCGACGCACGCCGCGTGCGCGTCGGTGGTGAACACGACGCGGCGGAATGGGAGCTCATAGGCGCGCGCTGCCGCAAGATGCGTCGGCTCGGTCGCCCCGGCCAGCGCCAGGCAGGCGACGATATCGGCGTCATCCACTGACAGCCCGGCCTGCGCGAAAGCCTCGTCGGTCGCGCGCAGCACCGCCGCAAAGCTCTCCTTGATGCCGAAGCGGATGTTCGCCGGACCGGCCGTGCCCTCGCCGCGGATGTGGCCCTTAAGGTCGGCAAGGCGGGCACGGCTCCCCGTTCCGCCCCCATCTATACCAAGAAGTAATGGCGTCCTGACCATTGGATGCACGTTCCCAAGCATCTACGTTATGTAGGGCGTCACTATAAACGTGCAGGAAATCAGTTAGTGCCAACGCTGCCCCCATGAATACGGAACGGTTAAGCCCCCGCTACGCCGACATCGACCTCTGGGAACCCGTCGACATCCTCGACGCGATGATCGAGGGGCAATTGGCCTCCGTAGCCGCGGTGCGGACGGCAGCCCCGGCTATTGAGCAAGCGGCGCTGGCCATCGAGGCCCGGCTGCGCAAGCGCGGACGCCTGATCTATGTCGGAGCTGGCACCTCCGGGCGGCTTGCCGTGCAGGACGGTGCCGAGCTCATGCCAACCTTCAGCTGGCCGGCCGATCGATTGTTGCTGCTGCTAGCGGGCGGCGATAGGGCTATGACGCAGGCCGTCGAAGGCGCCGAAGACGATGTGCCGCGCGCCGTCGAGCTCATGGAGCAGCACGGCGTCGACGCCGGCGACGTGATGATCGCAACGGCTGCCAGTGGCACGACCCCGTTTACCTTGACCTGCCTGCGCGAGGCACGCCGGCGCGGCGCGCTGACCGTCGGCATCGCCAACAATCCCGGCACCCCGCTGCTCACCGATGCCGATCACCCGATCTTCCTGCCAACGGGTCCCGAGCCGATCGCCGGGTCGACACGCATGAACGCTGGCACGGCACAACGCATCACGCTCAATCTTCTCTCCACCCTCGTGATGATCCGCCTCGGCCGCATCTACCGCGGCATGATGGTGGAAGTGCAGGCCTGCAACGCCAAGCTGGCGAAGCGGCGCGAAAAGATGGTCGCCCACCTCACCGGCCAGGACGACCGCCAAGTGCGCGAGGCGCTGCAGCGCTCAAACGGCAGCGTCAAGATCGCGGTGCTGCTGCTGCAGGGCTACGATCTCGACGAAGCTGAGGCCGCGCTTGAGCATGTCGGCGGACGGCTGCGCGTCGCCATTGATCATCTCGCCAAGGCGAATGCGTCTTCTCTCGCCGACGCAGACGAGCTCGGCGACGGGATCGACGGCGGCCGCCGCTGAGCTATTGCCTTTCTTCAGCGCAGAAACCCTCGAGTGCAGAAAACATTGCATCATGTTTTAGGGAAAAACCTCCCGACGCATTGTATGGGGGAAGATTCAAATCGGTCGCACCTCATTCGCCTCACGTAAACATGGTTCGGCAATTTCGTTTGAGATCGATCGTCGCTTCATCGCTGATGCAAAAATTGGCACCGGGCCGCCAGGAGCTGCGATGAGGCGTTCAGCGGAACCAGCGCTATTCGCGCCATGCGCTGCGCGCGTGCACAGCACACGACTTCGTGCGCATTCGACACGTCAGCGAGCGATAAAAAGGTCTACGTTTCTTTCGCCAAAGATAAAGCCTGTCCTTCGCCTTTCGTTGCTTAGACGTTTGCGCTCGTGATCACTGATCACTTCGCAATCAACGAGTGAGGACGCGATGTCGAACGGTGCTTACGGAATACTGGGATGCGCGGCTGTGCTGTCGGTGTTCGCTCTGGCGCAACCAGCCAGCGCGCTGACCATGAAGGAATGTAGCGCGAAATACAAAGCCGCCCACGATGCCGGCGTTGTCGGCGCGATGAACTGGAACGACTTCCGCAGTGCCGAGTGCGGCGCTGACGCGACGATGGCTCTCAAGAAAGCGAAAGCGGCGCCATCGACCGCGACCGCCGGGCCGAGCATGCAGGAATGCAGCGCCAAGTATCAGGCGGCAAAGGACGCCGGCACGCTCGGCGGTATGACGTGGAACGACTTCCGCAAAGCCGGGTGCGTTGCCAAGACGGCCGCCGCTCCCAAACCCGCAATTAAGAAGGAAGCCGCGCGCGGCGCCCCCGCTGAAACCACTACGGTGACCCAGAAGGAGTGCAGCGTGCGCTATCAGGCGGCCAAAGAGGCCGGCACGCTCGGTAGCATGACGTGGAACGAGTTCCGCTCGGCCGGATGCCCGACCACAATCGCCAAACGCAGCGGCACCATGACACCGACGATGGGTTCGATCTTTCCGACCGGCATCGCCAAGAAGTATGCGCGCGAGCGCGCCGGCAAGGCTCGCATGCTGACGTGCCGCGATCAGTACAGGGCCAACAAGGCGGCCGGCATCACCGAACCGAGATGGACCGAGGAAGGCGGCGGGTACTACAGCGAGTGCAACAAGCGACTGAGCCAACAGTAGGCAAGTTCAAACTCAGAGTAGCCATAGGAGAGTGACATGGGATTGCTTGACGACACACTCAAACAACTCTCGCAGGGCGGCAACGCCAACCAGCCCCTGGTGGCGGTGTTCCAGGAGCTCCTGTTGGGCAGGCCGCAAGCCGGTGGCCAGAGCTCGCCGCAGCAGCAAGCGTCGATGCCGCAAGCTTCCGCCGCGCCAGGCCAGGATGCCGGCGGCTTTGGCGGCCTCGGCGGACTGCTCGCGCAGTTGCAGGCCGGCGGCCTCGACGACATCGTCAAATCGTGGGTCGGCACCGGGCAGAACAAGCCAGTGGAGCCTGACGAGCTCGGCGATGCGCTCGGCAAAAGGGCGGTCACGCAAATGGCCGACAAGGCCGGCTGCAGCCAGGACGATCTACTGACGCAGCTGTCTAAGGCCCTCCCCGGCCTCATCGACAAGCTGACGCAAGACGGTCGCATTCCGACCCAGCAGGAGGTCAAGCAGCGGCTGAGCGGCCGCTGAGACATCTGCTGGCTAGAAGCGCTCGGGCCGGTGCATGCAGCATGCGCCGGCCTTTTGTCGAGTCGTTGGCGCTTCAGGAGGCCGGGGTCGGACCATGCTCGGCGATGACGCTGAGCAGCGCAGCGCCGTAGCGCGTGATCTTGCTGTTCCCGAGACCCGTGATGCCGTGCAGAGCCGCCTCGTCCGTCGGGCGAAACAATGCCAACTCGGCGAGCGTCACGTCGGTGCAGATGATGTAGGGCGGCAGCTTGGCCTCACCGGCGAGCCGTAGGCGCAGCGCCCGCAAGGCATCGAACAGCGGCCGGTCGCGGTCGGTAACGGCAACCACGCTCTTGCTCTGGCGTTTGGATTTCGAGCGCGGCTCCTTGGTCGCGACCCGCACCAGGAAGCGCTGCTCGCCGCGCAGTATGGGACGCGCCGCATCGGTGATGAGCAACGTGCCGTAGCCGTCGTCGTCACCGGTCAAATGTCCTGCCGCGGCCAACTGCCGGAAAGACGCCCTTCCAGGTCGCCTCGTCCGTCTCCTTGCCGATGCCGAACACCGGCAGCTTGTCGTGACCGGCGCGCACGACGCGATCGTTCGCACGCCCCATCAGCACCTCGACCAGATACGTGGCGCCGAAGCGTTGCCCGGTGCGGTAGACGGCGGATAGCGCCTTTTGCGCCAGCACGGTGCCGTCCATCGTCTCCGGCGGGCTGATGCAGTTGTCGCAGTTGCCGCAAGGCTCCGTCTGCCGCTCGCCAAAGTAGGCGAGCAATGCCTGCCGCCGACAGCTCGGCAGCTCGCACAGGCCGATCAGGGCGCCAAGCTTCTGCCGCTGCGCTTGCTTGTAGGCTTCGGAGCCCTCGCTTTGTCCGATCCACTGGCGCAACTGCATTAGGTCCTGCAGTCCGTAGGCGAGCCAGGCATTGGCGGCCATGCCGTCGCGGCCGGCGCGTCCCGTCTCCTGGTAGTAGGCCTCGATCGATTTCGGCAGATTGAGGTGCGCGACGAAGCGCACGTCCGGCTTGTCGATGCCCATGCCGAAGGCGATGGTGGCGACGACGATGACGCCGTTGTCCTTGCGGAAGCGCTCGAGCACGCCGCGTCGCACCGTGCGCCTCGAGCCCGGCATGATAGGCGAGCGCCGTCCGGCCCTTAGCCGTCAAGCCATGCCGCCGTCTCTTCGACCGATTTCCGCGACAGGCAGTAGACGATGCCGGCATCCTCGGGATGCTCGGCCTCGATGAACTGCCAGAGCCGCTCGCGCCCGCCCATCGAGCCCATCGTGGAGATGGTGTAGCGGATGTTGGGGCGGTCGAAGCTGGCGATGAAGCGCGTGCGCGTCTCGAGCTTGAGCTCGGTCACGATCTCTTCGCGCGTGCGCTCGTCGGCGGTGGCGGTCAGCGCGATGCGGGGGACGCTCGGAAACCGCTCGGCGAGCACCTTGAGCTGGCGGTATTCGGGCCGGAAGTCGTGGCCCCACTGGGAGACGCAGTGCGCTTCGTCGATGGCGAACAGCGACAGATCCGTGCGCGCCGAGCAACGCTAGGGTCCGCTCCTGCAGCAGCCTCTCGGGAGACACGTAGAGGAGATCGAGGCCGCCCGAGGCGACGCGCGCTTCGAGCGCCGTCTGCTCGCGATAGTCGAGCGTCGAATTGAGGAACGCGGCCTTCACGCCGGCTTGCGTCAGCGCCTCGACCTGGTCCTGCATGAGCGCGATCAGCGGCGAGACGACGATGCCGGTGCCGGGCCTGACGAGGGCGGGGATCTGATAGCAAAGCGACTTGCCGCCGCCCGTCGGCATCAGCGCCAGCGCATCGCCGCCGGCGATCACGGTGGCGATGATGTCCGCCTGGTGCGAGCGGAATTGCCGAAACCCGAACACGTCGGCCAGCACCTGCTGCGCGCGATCGAGGGAGACAGCAGAATTCTGACCTTGCGCGCCGCGGTGCGAGACATCGACCTCAAACACTATCTGCTGATCCCCGCACCGGGGTAGCGCGATTCGAGCGCGGTGCGTGCTCGACAGCGCGCTTTTGCGTTGCGAAGCGGTGAGCGGCTGCCGTTGCGCCACAGGGAATGCTGAGTGAGCTCTAAATTTGTCTTAGCGACTACCTTCAAAATAGATTTCTAGGGCGTACATGATGTGACGGGAGGCAAAGCAATGGAGGAAGCCCATGGCTCTCCACCACCGGTCGCGCGATCACCACGACCCAACGCTGTTGGGCGGCTCGCGCTACGACGGCAGCGTTTTGCTGCCGCTGATCTTGGCGGCAGCCATCGTAGCAGCGCTGATCACGATGTTTTTCCCAAAAACCAGCAACCGGGTTGGCGACATCAATAGCGTTGGCTCACCGGTGCAGACGGTGACGCCATCGACCTCGCCGATGATGCCGAATCCAATTCCGACGACGGAGCCGAGGCCAACGCAGCCGCCGATGCACTAAGGTCCAGATTTGGATGCGTCGGGCAACCATTCCGCGGCGCCGACGTTGCAGCCTCCATAGATCAACGGAGCGCTGCCATGAAAAGCCTGATCAGCGTCCTTGCGACGCTTGCCGTTGCTGGTTTCGTACCGAGTTCTGCCACGGCGGCCGATCTTTACGGCGACGAGGTCCAAGGTGCCATCATTGACGACGAGATCGACGACCAGCAACCGGTGATCGTCGAACGCGAGCGCATCATCGAACGCCGATACTATGGCCCTCGCGAGTACATTGGGCCGCCGCCCGTCGAGGTTTATGAGCGCCGCTACGTGCCGGCCTACTATCCAGAACGGCACTACTGGCGCGCATACGATCAGTGGTGAGCATTTCGAGTGGCGAACGTGGCGGACGACTCGGTTATCGCGCCTTGATCCGTTTGGATGCCGGCCGGCGCCTGGACTTTGGCTGGGGCGCAAGTCCTTCAAGAAACGCGGTCTGCTGTTTGATGAGGAAGCCTGCCGGAGACCACGCCAACATTGCCCTGAACAGAGCCAGTTGGCTGTCCAGCAACGATGTTGAACGCATCCCTTCCCGTCTTACGGCATCGCTTATCGCGAGTGCCTTCGTCTTCACTCGGCGACGCCCACGCGCCTTCGCGGGCGCGGGCTTAGCGGAAGTCGACTTTTTGCGTACGGCCACGACAGATCCCTCGCGCTGAACGAAACAAGCATATTCAGCTGGATGCTCGTCTCCCGAGCGTAACCCCATGCAGGCACTGAAGTTCCCTGCCGCGGCGTCCAGCCACTATATTATAGTGGTGACTTGGAAGAGGTTAGTAGTCCGTCAATACCGTCGTGAATGGCAGGCAGCACATTGCTTGTCAAAGCTCATGGTCTCGATGCGATTTCAACGAGTTTGGCAACCGTGTTCATGTTGCGCGCAGTGCCGGTCCTGGCCGCTGGAATGCGCAATTTTGAGCGGCCCAGGCCGCTCCCGTAATGAACGAAGATCTCTCTTTTACCAAGCCGCATTTGTTCATCTTGCTGTCCTGAAACATGCGTGAGCGCATCTGCGGGCGGCGGCGCATCAAGAAAAATAGCGTACGTGTGTTTGGGCTCGGCCTTGGGAAATGGATTGGCTTCGAGAACGGCCTTCATTTCGGGCGCCGTACGCACCAGCACCCCAACAGGCTTCCCGACAAAGGCGTGCAATCGGCGCTCAAGCTCGGCCTTCACCCTCGACGGCGCGGCTTTGCTTTCAAACACAACGTTGCCGCTGGCAATGTACGTCTCCACGCGAGCAAAGCCTGCCTCGCAACACATCGCTCTCAGTTCGGACATCGGGAGCTTTCCGGTTCCGCCGACGTTCACGGCGCGCAGAAGCACAACGTATCTTGTCATCCACAAACCTTCGCTTCGTGCCTACCGGCATAAACAGCGGTCATGCCTGAGGCGCGATTCGCCGCCAAGTGCCCAAAAACGGGCGCGCGGGTGCGTTATTTCCTTGGTCGTCGCACAGTGTGTTATCATCTTTCGTCTCCCCGACGCTGACGGATCGCTGGAGCGCGCGCACGGTCGTGTGCCTGCGGGGGTTGGGTTCGACGGTTGGGACGTCAACAGGGCAAGGAAATCTGCAATTTGACCGACGTTATATCACCCCGTGTTACGAGGAGCGCGCGCGAGTGGGCTTCTCTTCTCAGCCGCTATCGGGAACCGAGCCCAGCGCGCAGCGCATTAGAGCTCGCAGTTACCATCGTGGCGTTCTGCGCAGCCTGGATCGTGATGTGGGCGACGCTTGGCCTCGGCTACGGCCTCACACTCCTCTTGGCCCTTCCCGCTGCCGGATTGCTCCTGCGTCTGTTCGTGCTGCAGCACGACTGTGGGCACGGCTCGTTCTTTCGCACCCGCGCGGTCAACGACTGGGTCGGCCGCATCATCGGGACGGTGACCTTGACGCCATACGACGCTTGGCGGCGCAGCCACAACGCCCACCACGCGAGCTCCGGCAACCTCGACGAGCGCGGGTTCGGGGACATCGATACGCTGACGGTGCGCGAATACCTGGCGCTGTCGCGCTGGCATCGGCTGCGCTACCGGGCCTACCGGCACCCGCTGGTGATGTTCGGCTTCGGCCCAGCCTATCTGTTTCTCGTCCGGCACCGGCTGCCCGTCGGCCTTATGCGCAAGGGTTGGGAACCGTGGATCAGCACCATGGCGACCAACGCGGCGACCGCAGCGCTGATCGTCGCGATGATTTGGCTGGTCGGCGCCGGGCCGTTCCTGCTGGTGCAGCTGCCCATCGTGCTGCTCGCAGCGTCGATGGGCGTGTGGCTGTTCTACGTGCAGCATCAGTTCGAGGACACGGTGTGGGCGGAAGATCCCGCCTGGAACCTGCACGAGGCGGCGCTGCACGGCAGCTCCCACTACGACCTGCCGCTCGTGTTGCGCTGGTTCACCGCCAACATCGGCGTTCACCACGTGCACCATCTTTGCAGCCGCATTCCGTTCTATCGGCTGCCCGAAGTGTTGCGCGATCATCCGGAGCTGGGCGAGACCAGCCGGCTCACAATCATGGAGAGCCTGAACTCCGTGCGGCTTGTGCTTTGGGACGAGGAACGGCAGCAGCTGATCTCGTTCAGGGACTTGCAGGGCCACAACTCGCTCAATGAAGGGACGGCTCCAGAGGTAGCCTCAAGCGCTGTGCCGCGAAGGGTGTCACCGTGTACGCATGATCAGCAAATCGTTCGTGCCGTTTGGTGGAGTACATGGCTGGCTCGCGATTTGACGGTTTCGAGGAGGGTAGGGGCCGCGAAAGCCGGGTTCGTGAAGACCGCTTTCGTGATCGAGAGCTACTATGTCGCGGAGCCGAATGAGCGCCGCGCCATGACAGCCATTCGCGCGCACGCGAGGCTGGCAAGGAGGCCGAACTGACGCGAGGCGGTCCTTGTCGCGCAGAGAGGTCGATGGCCTCGGCTTGAAGCCGGGTCAAGTGAGGGCCGCATAACCCGTGCCCCTGCGCTGCCGCGAAGTGGCGGGAAGCTCATCGAACATCATCCGTTCGATCTCGGCGATAGGCATCTCAAAGAATAGGCAGCGGACGCAGAAAAGCCCCGGCGCAGTGCCGGGGCTTTTCCAATTTGGTCAGCGGTTACGCTGGACTTAGTAGTCCATGCCGCCCATGCCGCCACCCGGCATCCCCGCGTGGGCGCTTTCCTTTTTCGGCAGCTCGGCAATCATCGCTTCGGTCGTGATCAGAAGACCGGCGACGGAGGCAGCATCCTGCAGCGCGCAACGCACCACCTTGGCGGGGTCGATCACGCCCTGTGAGACGAGGTCTCCATAAGCGCCCGACTGCGCATTGAAGCCGAATGCGTAGGTGGCGTTCTCGAGGATCTTGCCGACGATCACCGAGCCATCCTCACCGGCGTTGGTGAAGATCTGCCGCGAAGGCGCCTGTAGAGCTTTGCGCACGATGGAGATCCCGGTTTTCTGATCCTCGTTGTCGGCCTTGAGGGACTCGAGCGCCTTGATGGCCCTGAGCAAGGCGACGCCACCGCCGGGGACGATGCCTTCCTCGACGGCCGCGCGGGTCGCATGCAGCGCATCGTCGACGCGATCCTTGCGTTCCTTCACCTCGACTTCGGTCGCGCCGCCGACCTTGATGACGGCAACGCCGCCCGCCAGCTTGGCCAGGCGCTCCTGCAGCTTCTCTTTGTCGTAGTCAGAGGTCGTATCCTCGATCTGCGCCTTGATCTGTTTGATGCGCGCTTCGATGTCGACCTTCTTGCCGGCGCCGTCGACAATCGTCGTGTCTTCCTTGTCGATGGTGACTTTCTTGGCTCGGCCGAGCATGTCGAGGGTGACGTTCTCGAGCTTGATACCGAGGTCCTCAGAGACGACGCTGCCGCCGGTGACGGTGGCGATGTCTTCGAGCATGGCTTTGCGGCGGTCGCCGAAGCCGGGAGCTTTGACGGCAGCAACCTTCAACCCACCGCGCAGCTTGTTGACGACGAGCGTGGCTAGCGCCTCACCTTCGACGTCCTCGGCAATAATGACCAGCGGCTTGCCAGCCTGCACGACGGCTTCAAGCAATGGCAGTAGAGCTTGCAGGCCCCCGAGCTTCTTCTCGTGGATCAGAACGTAGGGGTCTTCGAGCTCCACCATCATCTTTTCGGCGTTGGTGATGAAGTAAGGCGAGAGATAGCCGCGATCGAACTGCATGCCCTCGACGACATCGAGCTCGGTCTCGAGACTCTTGCTCTCCTCGATCGTGATGACGCCCTCGTTGCCGACCCGTTTCATGGCCTCGGCGATCTTAGCGCCGATTTCGATATCGCCATTCGACGAGATCGTGCCGACTTGGGCGATCTCATCGTTGGACGTGACCTTCTTGGCCTTTGCCTTCAGCTCTTCGACGACGGCGGCAACGGCCTGGTCGATGCCACGGCGAAGGTCCATAGGGTTGGCGCCGGCGGCAACCGACTTGGCGCCTTCTCTAATGATCGCCTGAGCGAGCACGGTGGCCGTTGTCGTCCCGTCGCCGGCGATATCGGAGGTCTTCGAGGCGACCTCCTTGAGCATCTGTGCGCCCATGTTCTCGAACTTATCTTCGAGCTCGATTTCTTTGGCGACCGTCACGCCATCCTTGGTGATGCGCGGCGCGCCGTACGACTTGTCGAGCACGACGTTGCGGCCCTTGGGGCCGAGTGTGACCTTCACCGCATTGGCGAGAATGTCGACGCCGCGCAGCATGCGATCGCGCGCGTCTTGACCGAATTTAACGTCTTTAGAGGCCATGTTGAGCAACTCCTGAAAGGAAGGGGGGAGCGTGAGGACTAGGCGGCGGCCTTGATTTTGGCTGTGCCCTCGATCACGCCGAGGATGTCGCTCTCTTTCATGATAAGCAGGTCGTCACCGTCGATCTTGACCTCGGTGCCCGACCACTTGCCAAACAGCACGATCTCGCCCGCCTTGACGTCCGGCGGGTTGATCTTGCCGCTCTCGTCGCGGGCGCCCGGTCCTACGGCGATTACTTCGCCGCGCATCGGCTTTTCCTTGACGGTGTCGGGAATGATGATGCCGCCCGGACTCTTGCCGTCTTCTTCGAGCCGTTTAACGACGACGCGGTCGTGCAAGGGCCGGAATTTCATTGAAATCCTCAAATCTCTGAGTGGGACGAGGTGCGGATCGGGAGCGTTGAGCAACAGCCCCGAGGCACCGGATAGACTTAGCACTCTTATCTGCCGAGTGCTAATGCTGTTTGGCGCACCCGGCCGCTTTGAGACGGGATAGGAAATGAATTGATGAAACTCGAGGCCTTCGGCTGGAGTAACGAGAGGCAGGCGGAATTCGCCCCGCACGCCGCCGAAGGGCTCGTCGCGGGTCGCGTCGTCGGCGAGCACCGTAGCCACTTCCAGGTTGCGACCAATTCGGTCGAGCTATCGGCCGAGCTTACGGGGCGGCTGCGCAAGTCCGCCGCGCAGCGCTCCGACCTGGCGGGGGTGGGGGACTTCGTTGCGATGCGCTTGTCGGCAGGCGACGGCAACGCCACCATCGAAGATGTTCTGCCGCGCACCAGCGCGCTGATCCGCAAGGCCTCGGGCGAGGACCGCCCGCAGCTGCTGGCGGCGAACGTCGACGCAGTGTTCATCGTGACAGCGCCCGACGGCGATTTTAATCTGCCGCGCATCGAACGGCTGCTGGCGTTGGTCGCCGATAGCAGCGCCACCCCGGTGATCGTCCTCAACAAGTCGGATCTCACCGACGACGTCGCCGGAACGAAGGAGCAGATCGCCACCATTGCCCCAGGTGTTCCCGTGGATGCCGCCAGCGCCCGCGCCGGCGACGGGATCGCCGCCCTCGAGCGGTATTTCTATGGCAACCGAACCATCGGTCTCATCGGCTCGTCCGGCGTCGGCAAGTCGACGTTGACGAACGCGCTGTTGGGGCGCGCCGCTCAAGCGACCCAGGAGGTCCGCGCCCATGACAGCCGCGGGCGCCATACGACAACGCATCGCCAACTGTTTTTGCGTCCGCGTGGCGGGGCCATCATCGATACGCCTGGTATGCGCGGCGTAGAGCTGTGGAATACCGGTGAGGATGCCGCCGCCAATTTCGACGACATCGAGACCCTGGCGCTCTCCTGCAAATTTCGCAATTGCCGGCATGACACTGAGCCGGCCTGCGCCGTACGCGCCGCCGTCGGGCGAGGTGAGCTCGAAGCTGAGCGCGTTGCGCGCTACGTGAAGCTCGCACGCCCGGCACACCTCGGCGCCCGGTAACCGAGACCGGACGGCGGATAGAACTCCCTGAGACGCTCGCCTATCGCTTACTGCGCCTGCTTCTTGACGGCCTCGGCCATCAGTCGCCCCAACTCCTGCGCCTGCAGCGCATATGTCTGCATCTGGCTCTGAGCATAGTGGGTCTGCAGCGAAATCACGTCCTGGATGTCCTTGGCGTTGGCGAGTGAGCTCGCCAGAGCGAACCCGGCGTCGGCGTTCTGCTTGGCAAAACGCACGGCGCGGTCTTGGACGGACTTAAACCCGGACGTCATCTCGTTGGGGGGCAGCGCACCCCACCACATGCCCATGGCCTGCGTCATGGCATTCATGAACTGCCCGTACGCAGCGCTGGCCTGCTCGACGTTCTTCTCGGCGATATCGCGGAACTGCTGGGGGATATCGAAAGGCTGGTTTTTTGCCATGTGCTCCACTTGGTTTTTTATGATTTCGGGCCGCTCGCGGCGTTAGCGCCGCGGCTAACTCCAAAATAACGGGATGGGCTCCGACCCACCCCGTAGCATCGATAGCACGGAAGAGCCGGCCGTGACCAACGGCGCGCCGCTTCGTCGACCAAGCGCGCCGGGACATTGGCCGCCGGCCACCGTTCTGACGCGCGTCCATAATGTTGACCGCCTTGGTATACTATCTGAGTAGGCACTTCATCCGTCGCGCCATGTTGGCGCGGCGGATCGCCTGAATACCTCACACCTCAGTACTTGTACCGATAGACCAACTCGCCGGTGCGGGGCGGCGCAAGCTGCCATTGCGTAGAGCCGCCGTACACCGCGTAGAGCTCGTCGAACACGTTGTAGACGCGTAGCGCGATCTCGCTCTGCTCGGTGACGTCGTAATCCAATCCCAGGTTGACCACCGTAAAGCCCGGACGCTTGTAGGTATTCGCATCGTCGCCATACATGGATCCAACCCACCGCACGCCGACATGACCTTCCCATTGCGGCAGGAAGGCCCAAGCTCAGCCAATTGTTCACGATCTGCTCGGGCACGTTGTTCGGCCGGTGTCCCGCAAAGTCGGCGCCCGAATCCGGATCGATGAATTCGTCGTATCGTGCCTGTAACACCGCCACGTTACCCTCGTAGCGGAGCGTGTCGGTGAGTTGAAGCGAGACCGATGCCTCAACGCCGCGCGACGATTGCTGGCCGACCTGGCGGATGTTCTGCGTGTTGTTCGGGTCGGCAGAAAGAAGGTTCTGCTTCTCGATGTCGTAGCCGGCCAAAGTCCATTCGCCGCGCCCGCCCCAGAAGACTTGCTTGACGCCGATCTCGATCTGGCGAGCGGTCGCCAGCTCGAAGTCGGAAGCGAACTGGCTTAGCGTGACAATGCCCGATCCGACTTGATCGACCCCGGTCGCATATTGTCCATAGAACGCTAGATCGCGGATGGGCGTGTAGACGGCTCCTGCGCGCCACGTGACATCCGAAAAGGTCTTTTCGAAGCGACTGCCGGATCACCAAATTCTCGCGCTCGACGGAAGGATGTTCGAGGCGAATTCCGGCGACGACAGAAAGCTCCTTCGAAAGCGTCGAGCCGATCCTCGGCAAACAACGAGTACTGCGACGTATCCGTGTCAAACTTCGGGTATGTGGTGCCCGGATTTAGGAAGCTCCCAGGCACGAAGTTGAACGGATCGACGTACGATAGTCCATCGTCGTCGAAGTTGTTGGTGTGGCGGAATTCAATGCGATTGACGTCGAAGCCGACGAGGACCTCGTTCTTCGCACTCCCCATCAGCGGCGTGCGCAGCGTGGCGTCGAACCGGTTACCGATCTGCTCCTGTTCATGGAAGATCTCGAAGTAAGCCGTGCGCTCGATGAGACCCGCATTCGGTCTGAGTTCTTGGTAGACGAACGACTCGGCGTTGCGCCAGTGGCGCTTGCTGGCAAGGCGGTAGGCGACGTTGCGCACACTCGAACCATTCGTTCGGCGCGCCACTCGGTCTTGAACTGGGACCAGTTGTCGAGGAAGTGGACGTCGCTGTCCGCGACGTTGAAGTTCGTGAAGCGGATTGCATCAGGTATGACGCCGTTGATCAGCGGTGTGCCGTTGTATCGCATCGGCGACTGATCGCCGTAGTCGTGCGAAATCGTGAACCTCAAATCGCGCATCGGGCGGTAGCTCACGGCTCCCGAAAGTGCGAGTTTGCTGAAATCGCCTTCCGGATCAAGCCACCCGTCCGACTGCGTCCCGCTTGCGTCGATGCGATAGGCGAGCTGGTCGCTGATCGGTCCGCCCGAGCCGACGCCGAACCGTTTTGGTTGCATCGGTGCCGTAGGCAACCTCGGCCTCGTGCGTGAAGTAATCCGTCGGCTTCTTCGGCACGACGTTGATGACGCCGCCGATGGCGCCCTCGCCGTAGAGGACGGAAGCGGGGCCGCGTAGCACCTCGATGCGCGCGGCCGACCAAGTGTCGAATGGGAAGGTCAGAGTTTCGGCGCCCACGTACATGCGGGTGCCGTCGTAGAGCTGCATCACCGAGCCGTGGCCGATGAAACCGCGCGTGCCAAGCGACGTTCCACCGTTTCCTGGAGACGCCGTCGAGGTAAAGCCCGTGGCATTCTGCGTTACCGCATCGACTACGCTGGTCTGTCCGCGCTCGCGGATCGTCACTCCCGGGATTACCTCGATGCTCGCGGGCGTTTCGAGCGGCGTCAGGCCAAGGCGGCTGCCCGTCTGGTCCGGAACGTCGAGGTTGAGGCCGGGCTTTGTCGCGCCTTGGCCTGACCCGGTTGCGGATAGGTTATCGGTAGACGCGGCGGACGATGGGGCGCCGCTCGTTTGTACCGACGGCGCTTTTTTCGGCTTGGCCTTGGCTTTTGCGACCTTCTTCGGCTGGGGCGTAGTCGTCACCTCAACCTGCGGCAACTCTTGGGCCGGCGGCGCCTGAGCTGGCGCCGTAGCGGATTGGGCTAACGCTTGCCCACTGATTGCGGCCAACGCGAGCATCGAAAGTGTCGCTAGGCCGTGGTGATGTAGGACCAAAGTTCCGTTTCGTAAAACGCAATGACCAACGCAAATACATAGTAGCCCCCGTAACGCGAACTGAATCGGGGGAGCCCGTCGAAACGCACTCCAACATCGAGACGAGCAAGCTCATGCGTAGCGGAATTGCCGCTTCGCCAGCGCCAACATCGTCTCGAACGACTAGTGTCGGAAGATGACACCGCAGAATGACATGCCTGACGTAGCTCCCCTTCGGTTGCACATCAGTCGCCACTACGGCTCTCCGTTCTACCGAGCGTCCCGCACGGTAGATGGGCGACTTTGACGGCAGGTCTCCTGGCTCACGGCTCGAGCGTCCTTTCCGACCTTCCCGGCAATCCAACGCGGATCGCCAGTGGCATATGCGGAAGTAACTTGCCGTTTACAGTTGCGGGCGCAGCCGCGGCTTCGACAGTTACGTCTCACCGCGTTCCCTCTTGATCCGGTGTCCATCAAGGATGCACACACGGAACCGTCAGCCGCCTATGTGCGCCGGTCGCAGCACTCGCTGTCAATGCAAATTGCGGAGCTCGCTCTCGCGCGAAATGTGAGCGCGTCGCTTTTGCAACAGAGTGCCGAACCACCTATAACGCGCGGTCCATGAGGTGGAAGAAAGCGCCGGTGACCAATCCGCGACGGGAGCCGCGGTCGGCAACGGCGATGCCGCCGGCATCTACAATGTCCGCCAGCGGCAAGTCCGGGCTCGCCACCACCGTCGCGTAGTGGAATTCGTGACCATAGAGCGTCGCGGCCGCCGATCCGGTAGAGGATTGTTCCAGGTAGCGGGCGCAGCGGTATCCCAAGTGCAGCCGACGCTTTGCGAACGAAGTCTCGAGGCCAAGAAGTCCCAGCATCTCGTGGCGACATCCGTCGGCGGCCTGCAACCCCGCGCCAAGAACCATGTATCCTCCGCACTCACCGTGGATGGGAATGCCGCGCGCTGCGGCCTCTCGCACGCCCGCTTTGAATTGCTGTGCGCTGGCGAGCGCAGGTCCATGAAGTTCCGGATATCCCCCTGGCAGCCAAACGGCGTCGCAGTGCTGAGGAGGGCCCTCGTCGGCCAGCGGTGAGAATCGCACGATCTCCGCGCCCGCACTGCGCCAACCGGCAAGAAGGTGAGGGTAGACGAAGGAGAACGCATCGTCGCTGGCGAGCGCAATCTTCTGTCCCGGTGGGTCGACCAGAAGAGATGACTTCGCAGAGTCGAGGGCCCCAGTTGCTACGATCGGGGCGGCCGCGGCGACAATGCGCTCTGTATTCACGCCCGCGGCGACAGCGTCAGCCATGTCGTTGAGACGGCATTCGAGATCGCCGGTTTCGACTGCCTGGACGAGGCCCAGGTGGCGGTCCGCTAACTTCAGGTTCTCGTTGCGCCGAAGCCATCCGAAGACTGGTAGGCCAAGGCGCTCTATGGCATTTGCGACGAGATTTTCGTGCCGCTCGCCCGCTGTCATGTTCAAGATCACGCCGGCAACGCGAATGTCACTACGGTAGGTTTGGCACCCCAAGGCCACCGCGGCGGCCGTCTCGGCCTGGCCTGCAACGTCTAGCACGAGAACCACGGGCCATCCCGTCAGAGCGGCGAGATCCGCCGTCGAACCATTCCCGCACTGGCCACGCACCGCAGCCCCGTCGAACAGCCCCATGACGCCTTCGACGACGCAAATTTCAGCATCCGCTCCGCACGTCCAGATTAGATTATCGAGCAGGCCCTTCCGCATCGCCCACGTGTCGAGGTTGACGCTCTGGCGCCCGGCGGCCGCGGTATGAAAGGCGGGGTCGATATAGTCCGGCCCGCACTTAAACGGCTGCACCGCTACATTCTGACGGCGCAGCTCCCGCAAAAGCCCGAGCGTCACAGTGGTCTTTCCAGACCCCGAGCTGGCACCGGCAATGATCAAGCCGCGCGGATCGGCGTTCATGATGGTCCACTCACCAACGTCGCGAGCAGTTCCTCGCGCAGCAAGGCGATCGGCCCCACAACGACGACAGCCGGAGGCACGATCCCCTCGCGTTTGGCGGCCCGCCCGGCGTCCACAAGCTGCGTCTCCACGATGCGTTCGCTGGCGTAGGTCGCCGAGGCGATGATCGTCACCGGAGTATCGGGGGCCATACCGCCACGAAGGAACGCGGCCGCAATATCCGCGAGGTTTGAGATGGCCATGTAGAGAATGATGGGCTGTCCCGTGCGCGCCATCGCCTCCCATTCGCGGCTCGAGGTAGCGTCGACGGCGCGGTGTCCGGTCGCGAGGATGATAGCGTGGTTGGTCTCACGCGTCGTCGCTGGAATACCGGCAAGCGCCGCCGCGGAAAGGCCGGAGGTCAGCCCGGGAACGATCCGAAACGCGATACCGGCACGAGCGAGCGACAGGGCTTCCTCGCCGCCCCTGCCGAAGACGAAGGGGTCACCGCCCTTGAGACGCACGACCTTTTGTCCATCCTTAGCGAGTTGGCTGATCAGATCGTTGATGTCCCTCTGATGCGCCGAGGGCTTGCCGCCGCGTTTTCCGGCGGAATGGAACTCGGCGCTATCGGAGGCAAGCTCGAGGACGCGTCGGTCGACAAGTTCGTCGTGGACGACGGCGTCGGCAGTGCGCAGGGCATGAACCGCCATGAGGGTCAAGAAGCGCGGATCGCCCGGACCGGCACCGACCAGCCACACCTCTCCCGGCGAGAATTCGGGAAACGCTGGGAAAGACGACGGCAAACGATCCATACCCCAAAACCTACAATACTGGCAGCGTGCAAAGCTGAGCCGCAGCGCAAGCTCCTGTAGCGGTCACGCCGGCCTCCCGCGGAAACGGCGGACATATTCGGCATCGTAAAGAGCACTTTCCCGGAAGTCGCGAGCACCGAGCGCTGGTCCGACAAGGATGAGCGCTGTTCGCTCGACCGGTCCCTGTTCCGCAACCTTGTCCGTCAGACTACCGAGGTCGCTCAGGACGATGCGCTCATCCGGCCAGCTGGCACGATAGACAACGGCTGCAGGGCACACCGCTCCGTAGAAAGGAATGAGCTGCTCGACCGTATCTTGCAAAACGTGTGCGGAGAGATGGATCGCGAGCGTCGCGCCTGTAGCAGCGAACGCCTGTAGCGTCTCGTTCGCAGGCATGGCCGACGCGCGGCCCGGCGTGCGCGTCAACACGACCGACTGCGCTACCTCGGGCAGTGTCAGCTCGCGACCAAGCGCTGCAGCGGCCGCCGCGAACGCCGCCACGCCCGGCGTAACTGTATACGGGATGTTGAGAGCGTCCAGCCGCCGCAACTGTTCCCCGAGTGCGCTCCAGATCGAGAGATCTCCCGAATGTAAGCGCGCGACGTCATCGCCGCGCGCGGTCGCTGCCGCACACTCGGCGATAATCTCGTCGAGAGACATCGACGCCGTATCGATCGCGCGCACGCCTGCAGGGCAGTGGTCGAGCAGCGCCCTTGGCACCAGCGATCCGGCATAAAGACAGACGGGGCACCGCGCGATCAGATTGCGGCCCCGCACGGTGATGAGATCAGGCGCCCCCGGTCCGGCCCCGATGAAATGCACAGTCATGTCGCCTCACTAACCGCGATGGCACAGGTGACGGTCGGTGTGGCCAGCCGCGGCGCGAGCAGGCGAGACGAGGGGCCCGCTGCGGCGAGCGCAGCTGTCTCGGCCACCGATGGCACGCCCATTAGTGCGAAGGCACGCGTCGAGGATGTTGCCGCACGGCTCGCTGTTAGCTTCATTTCGTTTTCTGGCACGCAAATGAGCGGAACGCCGAGCTGGCGAGCCGTTGTGACGATGCCCGCTTCATCACTTTTGGCAGAAGCCGTCGCCAGAGCATCGATCGAGGACGGCGCGACGCCACAGCGCTCAAGCGAGGCCGCGACGGCTTCAAAAACGGCCTCGGCCACCGCGCCTTTTCGGCATCCTATACCGACCACCATCATGATTTCACGATCCGCCAATGAACGACGGGCATCGCCGCTCGCCAGCCGTGCAGGCTCCCGACTGGCTCGGCCCGCGCGATGTCGATGCGCAACAGCTCACCGCCCAGTCGCTGGAAGGCCGCAAGCAATATCTGCTCGCTCTCGATGGTGACGGCATTGGCGACGATCCGCCCCCCAGGCTTCAGGGCAGACCAAGCAGCGTCGAGAACGCCATCCGTCAATCCGCCGCCAATGAAGATTGCATCTGGCTCCGGTAGTCCATTCAGGGCATCGGGCGCTCGTCCACGTACGATCTGCAGGTCGGGCGTGCCCAACGCGCCGGCGTTGCGTGCCGCATTCGATGCCCGACCCTCGCGCTCTTCAATGCCGATGGCACGCATGGTCGCGTCGCGCAACAGCCACTCGATGGCGATCGATCCCGCTCCCAGTCCGATATCCCACAGGAGCTCGCCGCGGCGCGGGGCAAGCGAAGAGAGGACGATGCTGCGCATCTCACGTTTCGTCAGCTGCCCATCATGCTGATAGAAACTGTCGTCGAGCCCGGGAGCGAGGGCAATTGTGCGGCCTTCAGGCCCTGCGATGATCTCCAGGGCGACGGTGTTGAGCGCCTCGACCTCCTCGCCAACGCCGCTATCTACCTGCATGCAGCGAATGCGCTCGTGTGGCCCGCCCATGTGCTCGAGCACCGTAAGCTGGGACGCACCAAGACCGTGCGTAGCGAGAAGGTTCGCGAGTTTTTGCGGTGTCGAGCCGTCCCAGGATAGCGCCAGAATGCGCGCTCCGGGCTGCAGGTGGCGGACGACGCTTTCGATGGCCCGTCCATGCAGCGTGATGGTCGCAACGTCCTGCAGCGCCCAGCCCATGCGCGCCGCCGCCAGGGCAAACGCCGAGACGTGCGGAATGCACACAAATTCGTCGGTCGGGACGATCTCTGCCAATTGCTTGCCGATGCCAAAATGAAAGGGATCGCCGGTGGCCAGCACGGCAACCTGGCGCCCGCGCCGCTTAAGGATCTGCGGATAGGCAGAATCGATAGGCGTCGGCCAGGTGAGCCGCTCGCCCTGCACCAGAGAGCCGGCGAGCTCCAGGTGGCGGGCCCCGCCGACAACGAGCTCAGCCCCTTCGATGAGCCGCCGTGCGACGGGCGACAGCCCCTGGACGCCGTCCTCACCGATGCCGATGATGGACAGCCACCGCGCCGGCGTGTTGTCTGGCGCGCGAACGGATGTCTTAGAGACAGTCATGCGCATCCTCATCCTCGGCGGCACGACCGAAGCGAACGACTTGGCACGGCTGCTGTCGGGCGATCGGCGTTTCTTCCCGACGCTTGCGCTCGCCGGACGCACTGCAACTCCGGCGCAGCCTCCCATTCCCTATCACGTTGGTGGCTTCGGTGGCGCCGATGGGCTCGCGAAGTGGCTGACTGACGAAGGCGTCGAGGCCATCGTCGATGCTACTCATCCGTTTGCAGTACGTATCTCCGCCAACGCCTTTGCCGCGGCGCATTTGTGCAACGTGCCGTTGCTGGTCCTGGCGCGCGAGCCGTGGGCGTCCACCGACGGCGACCGCTGGACTTCGGTGGCGAACGTTGAAACGGCCGTCGCCGCGCTCGGCCCGCGCGCGCGCCGCGTGTTTCTCACCATCGGCCGGCAACACGTGGGAGCCTTCCGCGCCGCTCCCCACCATGACTACCTCGGGCGGTGCATCGATCCGCCCGAGCCGGGTGCGTTGCCGCCCCAGTGCCGGCTGCTTTTGCAGCGCGGGCCGTTCGATCTGGAGGCGGAGGTCGATCTTCTGCAATCGCAAGCCGTCGATGTCTTGGTCGCGAAGAACTCGGGCGGGACGGCGGCCTACGCGAAGATCGCAGCTGCGCGCCACCTCGGTCTTCCGGTTATCATGATCGAGCGTCCGCTCGAGCCGGCGGGAGCGAGCGTCCGTACCCCGAAGGCCGCGATGGATTGGCTCGGCTCTTTGCTCGGGCACGATCATGTGGGCGTCGCCTCGGAGCGGGGCGTATAGACCCACGGCGCTATCCCCTCGCGCGGGATGAGCCGCGTTCTGTCAGACCCGATGACCACCAGCGTGCGCATGTCGGCAAGGACACCGCTTGCCGCCGCAAGATCGCTTACGATGAGGCGGGCGTCAGGCGTTCCGGCTGCATGCACGAAGAGAACGACCGTCCGATCTTCCTTCCATTGGCGAAGCAGCGCCAGGGCACGCTGCAGCTGATCGGGTCGCGCGCGCGAGGCCGGATTGTAAAGGGCGATGACGAAATCGCCGCGCGCTGCAGCCTCAAGCCGTCGTTCTATGGTCGCCCACGATTTGAGGTTATCGGAAAGGGAGATGGCGCAAAAATCAGCGCCGAGCGGCGCGCCCGCCAATGCTGCAGCAGCCAGCATCGCCGTAACGCCCGGCTGGACGCGCACGTCGAGCGTGCGCCACTGCGGCTCGCCCGTCTCGATCGCTTCGAATACGGCAGCAGCCATCGCAAAGACGCCGGGATCACCACTCGAGACGACAACCACGCGGCGTCCCACGGCGGCCAATCGAAGGGCATGCTGCGCTCGTTCGATTTCGGCGCGATTGTCGGAGCCGTGCCTGACTTGATCTGGCGAGACCGCGGGAACGCGCGCCAAGTAGGTTTCATATCCGACGAGGTCGGTCGCGTCCCGCAAGGCACGGGAGACGGCAGGTGTCGTCATCTCGGGAGCGCCCGGCCCGAGCCCGACGATGGTCAAGGTTCCTGTCACAGCCGTCGTCCCCGGCCGGGGATGAGCACCATTGCGAAATAGGGGCCGGTGCTCTCATTGCGCTCGCGCAATGGGACAATCAGCTCGTCGTCCATGGTGCCGCGTTCCACGTAGATCGCTCGATCGAGCAACCCGGCTGCCTCCACCGCACGCCGGACCTTCGCAAGATTCCGGCCCACTTTCATAATGACCGTCGCGTCGGAACGGGTGAGGCGTTCGACCAGGACCGCCTCGGCAAGCGTGCCGGGCATTACCGTCAAAACATCGTCGCCCCACGTGATAGGTGAATTTGCCCGCGTCCAGCATCCCGACATGCCGGTCACGCCAGGGACCACCTCGATAGGAAATGCGCTCTCCAGGCGATGCCACATGTGCATGAAGGAGCCGTAGAAAAATGGATCGCCTTCGGCAAGCAGTCCGACTGACAGCCCTTGCTTCAGTTCCGCCGCCAAGGTCTGTGCGGTGCTCACGTAGAAGTCGCCGATGGCGCGGCGGTACTCTGGGTGAGCGACCGGGATTTCGTCGGTAACCGGATACTCCAGCCGCAACTCGCGGCTGGAACCGTTCAGCAGGGGCGAAACGATCTTACGTGCGTTGCCCTCGCGTCCCCGCTTGGCAAAGAACGCCAGGACGTCGACCGAGCGCACGAGGCCTATGGCACGCAGAGTCATGTAGCGAACGTCGCCAGGTCCGACCCCGATCCCGTAGAGCGTCCCGCGTTGGGCCGCTCCAGCGATGTCCTCGAGCGGTATCATTCGTTTTCGCTCGCCAGTGCGTTGACGGCGGCCGCGGCGATGGCGCTGCCCCCCTTGCGTCCTTGCACGACGAGAAATGGAACCAGTCCACACGTGGCAAGCGCTTCTTTCGACTCTGCAGCGCCAACGAAGCCTACCGGAACACCAATAACGGCGGCGGGCGGTGGCGCACCTTGATCGATCATCTCGATTAAGTGGAAAAGCGCAGTCGGCGCGTTGCCGATGGCGACGATGGCGCCCGCCATGTGCGGCCTCCATAACTCTATCGCGGCGGCCGAGCGTGTCGTTCCCAAACGTCGCGCAAGCCCCGGAACTGCCGCATCGCCGATGGTGCACACGACTTGGTTCGCCGCGGGCAATCGGCTGCGCGTAATTCCGTGCGCCACCATCTGCGTGTCGCACAAAATGGGCGCGCCGTTCTGTAGCGCGACGACAGCTCGTTCGGCAAAGTCCGGCGACATGCCAATTTCTTCAGCGATCTCGACCATGCCCGAAGCATGAACGATGCGCACGGCGACCTTCTCGGCGCGCCCGGTGAAGCGCTGCAGGTCAGCCTCGGCACGAATGATGGCAAACGAGTTGCGGTAGATCTCAGCTCCGTCGCGAATGTAGGAGCGTGACGCGACCATGGTAGCGGCTTCCTAGGAAGTTTTGAGCAATTCCGGCAGCTCAGGGAGGGACGCCGGCGGCACGAACGCGCGCGGACTGCCCTGCGCCGTATCATAGCGCAGCACACCGAAGCAATCACCAACCCCCACAAGCACGAGATCGGCCGGATTGGACCGGGCACAGCCCTTGGCACAACCCGAGACATGAGCCGTGCGGCAGCCCAATTGCTGCAGCATCGGCACGAGCTGCCGCGCCGCCTCGCGGGTATCAAGAGTGGTCGAGCAACAGGAGGGCGCACCCGGGCAGGCATCGACCAGGAGCAGCGGATCTGCTGCGTCAACGATAAGGCCCGCCCCGGCGGCGGTCTCGATGATCGCCGAGGCCGTCTTCTCGCAGGGGACGGCAATGAAAAGCGCGCGCCAGGGGGAGAGACGGAACTCACCAAGGCCGAGGCTCGCGGCACTACTGGCCAAAAGTTGCAAGGTTGCTGCGTCGAGGCGGCCGAAGGGAGCGGCAAACCCAGCTGCGACGACTGCGCCGGCACTTGTAACCTTTCCGACCATGGGCCGCGAAGCGCGCTTCTCCACCGACGCAACCATCCCGGCAAGGCTTGGCGCAAGTGACGAGCGCAGCTGATGCCAAGCGGCATCCGGAAGATCGCGCATCCGACGGCGCGCGTCCGGCGTCGCGGCCAGATAGGCACGCGCTACGTCGATTGCCGTGGCGGCGGCGCCGGCAGGCTCGGCGAGCCCAAGCCATTCAGGGCCATTCGGACGATCCACTCCAATCGCCACCATCGCCGTTCCGCCCGCGCCAACGGCCTTAAGCCGGACGTCGGCCCGCTCTTCGTCCAGTGAGAGAACTCCGCCGCCGTCGACGATGAAACCGAATTTCGCCGGTAGCATGCGCAGGGCGTCTTCATGCATAACGCGCTCTTCGAGCTCGCGTGCGAGCGGACGAACATCCAAGATCTCGTGCGGATCGATCCCGGCGAGTGGGCTGAGCATGACATTGCGCACGGACTCCGCCTCGGCACTGTCATCCAACAGTCCGATTTGCTCCAGCTCCTGCCAGAGCCCGTCCAAAGTCTCAGCTTTGACGCCGCGCAGTTGAATGTTGGCGCGGCGCGTCAAGTCGACGAGGCCGCTACCGTGGCGTTGAGCCATCCCGGCGATGGCCTCTAGCTCGCTCGGCTGCAGCGTGCCCATATGCGGCCGCACGCGGACGATCAGGCCATCGCCGCTTTGCATGGGACGTCGGGCACCGGGGCACCATCCGCGGGCGGGGTTGAGGGCGATGCTTGTCATTGGCAGGTCTGCGCCAGACGGCGGCCGTGCAGCAAAGCCGCATCGCGTACGCGCGCAAGCTCGCTGTGCACGGCATTGCGCCGCGGCGTCCATAATCCGCGTGCTATCGCGTCCTCCAGATGCTCGGCCATGGCCGCGGCGGCTGGCGCGTTGGCGATGATCGCGGCATCGATGATCGCAGCATCGGCGATGAGGGCGTCGTGCACGGTATCGAACAGATGACCCGGCACGACAGCGGCAGTCGCGGCGAAGGCATAAAGGGCATCGACGGCCTGCGCCATCTCGGCGACACCGCGGTGCCCGTGGCCGATCATGCCTTTGATCCAGCGCGGGTTGGTGAGGCGCCCGCGCACGATGCGGGCAATCTCCTCTGACACT
Organism: uncultured Alphaproteobacteria bacterium; assembly: GCA_963724595.1. Lineage (GTDB taxonomy): Bacteria > Pseudomonadota > Alphaproteobacteria > Rhizobiales > Hyphomicrobiaceae > Hyphomicrobium_A. The sequence continues at coordinate 32,233 of CAVRVR010000014.1, forward strand.
GTTCGCGCGACGGGCTTGTCGGTGCGACTGGTATCGAGGTGGTATAGTGCGGGGCTGGCTCCGAGTTCCGCCGCCGCCGCGGCAAAGCCACCGACGAAATCAGCGACGCCATCGCCGTCAAGAAGGTCGCGCTCCCGGTCGTCCTGCGGGTGGACCAGGGCATCCGTTGCTGCCACGCGGTCCGCGAATGCCGCGAGCGCGGCGACGCCGAGATCGTCAGGGCCGTAGGCGTGCGTCGTCGCCGACAGGTAGGCATTGGCGAGGTCGGCGCGCGAGGTCCAGTTCGTCTCAAGCGCTGCCTCGGCCGCGCCAGCGCCATAGGTGCCGTGCGCGCCACCGAAAACCCGCGCGAGACTGCCGCCTCTCCGGCGGGCTGCAGCCAACGAATTCCACTCGTCTTCTTCATCGCGTTCGGCGACCCGGGCGACTGCCATGTCGAACAGCGCGATCTGCGACTGGAAGATGTCGCGAAAGAGACCGGAAATGCGCAGTGTCACGTCGATGCGCGGGCGGTCGAGCAGAGCGAGTGGCAGCACCTCGACGCCGATGACACGGCTTGAGGCCGTGTCCCAGACGGGCCTCGCGCCGAGATAGGCTAGCGCCTGAGCGAGATCGTCGCCGCCGGTGCGCAGCGAGGCCGACGCCCACAGGTCGAGCATGATCGACCGCGGGAACTCACCTTTATCCTGCAAGTGACGGCGCACGACCTCCTCGGCCGCGCGCACGCCGATCACGGCAGCCGTGCGGGTCGGAATGGCGCGCGGATCGATCGTCGTCAGATTGCGTCCGCTCGGCAGCACGTCGAGGCGCCCGCGCGTTGGCGCGCCGGCGGGGCCCGGTGCCACACGGCGTCCGTCGAGCGCCGCCAGCAGCGCAGCGCGCTCGCTGCTGGCGCAGTCGGCGATCAGCGCCTCGGCCTGCCGTTTCATCTCCGGCGATGCGGTGCCGGGGAGATTTTTGAGGGTTGCCTGCAGGAGCTCAGACCGCGCCTCGGCGTGGGCGACCTCCCGAATACGTGCAGGCTGTCGCGAATGGCGAGATCCTTGATGTCGCAAAGTTGCGCGTCGAGTTTGGCAATGGCGGCCCGGGGAGGATCATCCCGCTCGACGCCGCACTCGGTGGCAAGTCCCGACCGCCACGCACGCTCGAGGATCTCCGCCTCGAGCAGCGGCCCCCTGCGGCGGTCGACGCCGTCAGCTTCGGCATATTCCTCGATCAGCCCTTCGAGCTCCGCCAACGGCCCGTGCAATCCCGCAATGCTCAACGGCGGCGTCAAATGCCCGATAGTGACGGCGGAGATGCGGCGCTTGGCTTGCACGGCCTCGCCGGGATTGTTGACGATGAAGGGGTAGACCACTGGCAACGGACCAAGCAGTGCTTCGGGGAAGCAGTCCTCAGACAGCGCCAGCGCCTTTCCGGGAAGCCATTCGAGCGTCCCGTGCGTTCCAAGGTGCACCAGTGCGTCGATGCGTTCGCTCTCGCGCAGCAGCGCATAGAGGGCGACGTACGCATGCCGCGGGGGACAGGCCGTGTCGTGATAGCCCTGCTTGCGGTCGGCGTGCGAGCCGCGGTCTGGCTGCAGCAGTACCGTAACGTGTCCTGCCCTGAGGCACGGGAACCGAAAGTCTCCGTCGACGCAGGCCGGGTCATCCTCCGGGTCGCCCCAAGCGGCGATGATCGCGTCGGCGGCGGCGTTGGGTAGTGCGGCGAACCAGGTCCGATACTGTTCGATGGATACCCTGAGCGCTTCGCCAGAATGTGCATCGGTGAGCCGTCCGATGATCTCGCCGGCGGGCCACATGGCTCCAGCGGTCGTATACCCCGCATCGGCGAGCAGACCGATGATCTCGCGCACGCTTTCCGGCGTGTCGAGCCCGCAAGCATAGCCGGTGCGACCCGCGCGTGCGGGATAGTCCGAGAGCATGAGCGCGAGGCGCCGCTCCGTCCGGGACTTCGTGCCGAGCCGCGTCCAGGCAGCGGCCAGTTTGGCAACGAAGGCAATGCGATCCGGCGCCGGTTCATGCAGGAGCGAAGCATGTTCCAGATCGTCGTCGGCTTCCTTTTCCGATTTGAATGAGATGGCGCGCGTGAACAGCCGTCCGTCGAGCTCCGGCAAGACCACGTTCATCGCAAGGTCGCTGGGCGCAAGTCCGCGAGACGATGTGGACCAGGCGTCCTGGCTGCCGCCGGCCAGAGCGACCTGCAATACCGGGCAGTCGGCAGCATCGAGGACGGTTGTATCGTCGCCGCGGCGTGCTGAGAACGCTGTCGCGTTGATGATGACGGAAGGGCGTCGCCGTGCAATGAGCGCGTTGATGGTCTCCGCAGCGGCGGGATCCTTGAGGCTGGTGATGGCGAGCGCGACCGGATCGAGCCCTTCGGCGGCCAGTTTCTTCATGAGGTCGCGGATGGGCGCGGTGTCGGCAGCAAGCAGACTGGAGCGGTAGAATACGACCAGCGCCATGGGATGATCGCCGGCGGACGCCAATCCCTTGATGTCGACCGGTGTGCCGTCCGCCGTCATGCCGACAACCGGACCGAACTGCACGGGAGCAGGCGCGGACCTCTGGGTTTTGCCATTCAGAAGGTCGCCGGCGAGCTTCAGCGCATTGGCAAGGTTGCCGGTGCCGCCTTCGCGAAAGTAGCGGTCGAAAAGCTCGAGAGTGTCATGCGGCACCGTCGACAACGCCGCGAGCCGCGCATCCGCGCGATCATCCCCGGGAAGCGCCACCAGCCCAATGTCGCGACCGCAAGCTGCGGCAAGGCGCTCGAATCCATAGCGCCAATAGTCGAGACCGCCGAGACTGCGCACGATGACGAAGCGGCTTTTGGCGATAACGCTGTCGACGTAGAGATCGACGGACATCGGATGGCGCAGACGCTTGAGGCTGGCGAGCCGTAAGCTGGGCAACGCATCCCGATCCGCCCTCCACGCCGCCGCGAGCGCCGAGAGGTCGCTGTCGCTGAATGAAAGCACCACGACGTCGGCCGGCGTTTGGCCAAGATCGACCGCGGTCTCGATCTCATCCAGTGTCGCGGTATCGGTCGCCAGCAGGTGCATGGGGAGAAAGCCTACACCCCCGCGATGGACCGCGCGATGGCGCTGCGGTCGAGCCCCTTCTGGCCGATGACGACGATTTGGCCGCGGCGGGCCTCCCCCGGACGCCAGGCCCGGTCGAACTGGTGCTGCAAGCGCGACCCCACACCCTGGATCAGAAGACGCATGGGCTTGCCCTTTACGTCCGCAAAGCCCTTCACGCGCAGGATGTCGTGCGTTCCGGTGGCGCCGGCGATCCGAGCGATAATGTCACCCGGTTCGTCGATGGAAGGAATGTCGACGATGAAGCTCTCGAAATCGTCGTGGTCATGTCCTTCCTCATGATCGTGATGCGAAGGCCGTGCGGCGAGGTCCCCCTCTGCCGCGGCATTGAGACCCAAGAGGACCTTAGCGTCGAGCATCGCGCCCTCGGTCTCAACGACCTTGACGGCGCGCGGCACTGCCGCCTTGATCTCGGTGGCGACGCGGTTGCGCTCGTCCGCACTCATCAGATCGGTCTTGTTGAGAACGATGAGGTCGGCACACAACAGCTGGTCCTCGTAGACCTCCTCCAGCGGATTGTCGTGATCGACCGAGAGGTCGCCCGCGCGCTGCTGCGCCAGAGCTTGCGGATCATCGGCAAAGCGCCCTGCCGCGACCGCCGCGCCATCGACCACGGCGATGACGCCATCCACCGTGACGCGCGAGGCGATCGCGGGCCAGTTGAAGGCCTGCACTAATGGCTTGGGCAGCGCCAGGCCCGACGTTTCGATGAGGATGTGCTCGGGCGGCACGCCGAGGCCGAGCAGGCTTTCCAAGGCGGGAACGAAATCATCGGCGACAGTGCAACAGATGCAGCCGTTGGAAAGCTCGACGATGCGGTCCTCGCCGCAGCTCTCTATGCCGCAGCTTTTGAGGATCTCTCCGTCAATGCCGATGTCGCCGAATTCGTTCACGATCACTGCAAGGCGTCTTCCCTGCGCGTTCTGCAGAACGTTCCGCACGAGCGTCGTTTTGCCCGCGCCGAGAAAGCCCGTAACGATAGTGCATGGCACCTTAGCGATGCTGGTCATGCGATCTCCGGTTCTGGTTGCACGAAGCCCAGCGGCGGCACGCGGGCGATGACTCCCTTACGGAATGGCGTCGGCCGCTCCGCCCAAGGGACGATGCCGTTCGGCGAGCGCTGGAAAGCGAGCGCCATGGCAACGACGTCCTGGGTGTGTGTTGCAGGATCTAGATCGCCGACAATGTAGGTCCACTTGTCGGCAGCAGCGAGTGCGAGCGTGCACGGGCGCTTGCACACGGCGAGGCATTCGACGCCCTTTGCGATGATGCCGTCGGCACCCGCCTCCGCTAGGCCCTTCTGTATCGCCGACACGAACTCCAGTGCCGGTCCGGGCGCACCGTCGGCGTCGCCTTTGCAGGAGACACATACGAAAACATCAACGTGCGTACCGGTCATGCCGCAATTCCTGCGCTCATTGCAGCTCAGGTCGATCTGCGCTTCGATCGCCAATCCGGCGCCACCAGAATCCAACGAAGAAGCCGGTCAGCACCCAGAGCGTTGCCTGGACAGCGAGGGAGGTGGCCGCGAACTGCGCCGCGAGCTCGGGAGGCACGCTACTCTTGGGTGCGTCGGCCCCGAGATGCGGCGCTCCCCAAATGTGCGGCGCCACTACAAGTGCCACAGCGAGAATACGCAGCGCGATGTTGTCGGACCGCAAGAAGAGCCAGGCAGCCGCCGCTGTTGATATGGCCGTCAGCGCCCACCATTCCTGGCGCCCCGCCAGATCGGCCGCTGCCATGCCCGGCACCTCCGGAGCAAGGCCCACGGCGGGAGCAAGCCCAGTAGCCACGAAGCCGGCGACTGCCCACGCCATGGCGCGCCGCTCTTCGATGCGGTCACCGGCGACGAGCATTCCCGCAAGAATGATCAACGCGAAACCTACTGCCGTGGCGATCGTGGCCGTGCTCGCATAGAGAGTGCGCTCGATACCGTCGGCAGGAGACCATGCTTCCGCAGCGGCTTCGCCGGCGGGCGCATGAGTCTCACCGTCGTGCACTAGAATAACGCGCGCCTCATCGCCGATATCGCGGTAGAGGCGCGGTGCCGTATTGAGCGACGTGCTGCTCTGTGGAGCGATCGCTCCCCGCTCGAAGACTTCCGCCTCGAGAATGATCGGGGTCGTTGTGTAGGCCTGCAGCAATGCGACGGCGAGCCCAGCCAGCAGGCCGGCCAGTAGGCCGACTGCAAGAACGCGGGAGATCATGGGCTTGGCTCAGTGACAGGGAAAGCTGAGCGCGTGGCGCGTATCGTGCGCCGCATTGTGAATGGTGCTCGAGTGCGCGAACCCTGTTGTGAACACGAGGCCGACGCCGAACACAAAAGCGATTGCCGCGGCCGTCAGAACCTCGAGCCGGCTATCGGTACGGCCGACGCTTGGTGTCACTTGCGACTGGGTATTCATATGTCTCTCCTTGGCCACCCCACCGGGGCCATACGAGTTGCAGATTGACGGCAGGTCTCCTGACTCTCGGGTCACTGCCATTGGCCACCTTCCCGGTTACCCAGTGGTGCGATTGCCGTTGGCTCGCCGACTACAGTTGCGGGGGCAGTTGCGGAATAGCCTTCAAAGGGGGCTTGACCGCATTCCCATTCAATCCCCTTGCGGGGAACCGTCCTTGGTTTGATAAGGGTAGCATCCGAGGCTCGTCAATCGAATTTGCCGCAATGGCCGCCGGCCATCTGTGCCGATTAAGCGCAAGTGCGGCGATCGCGGCGACTGTCAGATCGGGGAAACGGGCAGCGGGCTTCCGTTGACCCGTACCCAAGTTTCGAGGAGACGCGCTATGGCCGAGACTGTTGGGGATGCAGAACGGCACAAGGCCAAGATGGCAAACCGCAAGGCGGTCCAGGATGCGGAGGTCGCCGGCAAGACCATCGAGAAGGGCCTACTCATCGTCCACACCGGCAAGGGCAAGGGCAAGTCGACCGCCGCGTTCGGCCTCCTGCTACGCGCGCTCGGCCGCGGTTTTCGCGTCGGCGTCGTCCAGTTTGGCAAGGGGAGCTGGGAAACGGGCGAGCGCCTAGCCATGGATCGTTTTCCCGATCAGGTCGTATGGTACGTCTTCGGCGAGGGCTTCACCTGGGAGACGCAAGATCGTGCGCGTGATGTTGCTGCTGCCGAGCGCGCGTGGGCCAGAGCCGAAGAGCTGATGGCTGACCCGTCGATCCGTCTCCTGATCCTCGACGAGCTCAATATCGCACTGCGCTACGATCAGCTCGATCTCGCCAAGGTCGTGGCAGCTCTCGCAACTCGGCGCCCCGATTTGCACGTCGTCGTGACCGGACGCAATGCCAAGGCCGAGCTTATCGAGGCGGCGGATCTGGTGACAGAGATGGCGCTCGTGAAGCACCACTTTGCCGCCGGTGTGAAGGCACAGGAGGGCATCGAGTTCTGATGCCTGCCCGCGCCATCATGTTTCAAGGCACGGGCTCCGACGTCGGCAAATCGATGCTCGTTGCCGGGCTGGCGCGGCTGTTCCGCAATCGAGGTCTGCGCGTCAGGCCGTTCAAGCCGCAGAACATGTCTAACAATGCTGCCGTCACTGCTGACGGCGGCGAAATCGGGCGTGCCCAGGCGCTGCAGGCGCGCGCGGCCGGTGTCGCTGCCAGCGTGCATATGAATCCAGTTCTGCTCAAGCCGCAGAGCGATGTTGGCGCGCAGGTCGTCGTGCATGGCCGCGTGATCGGCAATGCGAAAGCTGCCGAATACCAATCCCTCAAGCCGAAGCTATTGGCGGCGGTGCTGGAGAGCTTTAGCCTCTTGTGCGACGAAGCCGACATCGTTCTGGTCGAGGGGGCTGGCTCGGCGTCCGAGATCAATCTGCGCCGCGGCGACATCGCCAACATGGGCTTTGCGCGCGCCACCGACGTTCCGGTCGTGCTCATCGGCGACATCGACCGGGGCGGGGTGATTGCAAGCCTCGTGGGGACGAAGGCGGTTCTCGCTGCTGACGATGCGCGTATGATCGAAGGCTTCATCGTCAATAAATTTCGCGGCGACCCTACGCTGTTTGACGACGGTCTCGCCCGCGTGCAGGCGATGACCGGCTGGCGCGCTTTCGGCTTGGTACCCTTTTTTGACGAAGTCGGCCGACTGCCGGCTGAGGACGCTCTCGGGCTTCAGTCTTCATTGCCGAAGCCAGCGTCAGCGGTGCGCATCGTCGTCCTCGCCTATCCGCGCGTGTCGAATTTCGACGATTACGATCCCTTGCGACTGGAGCCGAGCATCGCGCTCGAGTTCCTGCAGCCCGGCATGCCAATTCCCGGCGACGCAGACTTGGTCATACTGCCGGGCTCGAAGGCGACGATCGCTGACCTTGCCGCACTTCGAGCCACCGGTTGGGACATAGATCTCCGGGCCCACTTGCGACGCGGTGGCCGCGTGCTCGGGATCTGCGGCGGCTATCAGATGCTGGGTCGCAGCGTCGGCGACCCTGACGGTATCGAAGGGACGCCTGCGGAGATCGAGGGCCTGGGACTTCTCGATGTGGAAACACGGCTTACCAGCGAAAAGCTGCTACGCGAAGTTTCAGGCGAAGGCAGCCTCTCGGGCGCCCCGTTCAAAGGGTACGAGATGCACGTCGGTCGCACCGCAGGCCCTGATTGCCAACGCCCGCTGCTCAAACTCGCAGACGGCCGCACCGATGGAGCAATGAGTGCCAATGGCCTTGTCGCCGGCTGCCACGTGCACGGCCTTTTCGCCGACGATCGGCAGCGCAGCTACTGGATGGAACTAGCCGGCGCGGGTAGCGCGCTCCTACGTTATGAGCACGAAGTCGAGGCCGTGCTCGATGCGCTCGCCGAGCATCTGGAGCAACACCTCGATTGTGACGGGCTCCTCGCAACGGCGCGCGAGCCCCGTCTCACCAACGCAACATGAGTGCGATCGCCGCAACTACTGCGGCCTGCACCAGACACGCCGTCCGATAGACACGAAGCGCGCGCCGGATGTCAGAGGCGCCGGCGTCAGCTCTGCCTTGACCCATCCAGTGATCGGCAACCAGGACGCCGCCATAGATACGAGGGCCAGCCAGCCTGAGCCCAAGGGCGCCAGCCATTGCCGCTTCCGGCCAGCCCGCGTTAGGGGACCGATGCCTGGTGGCGTCGCTTCGTACCGTCCGTAGAGCGTCGCGCCCGCTGGTGTCGGAGAGCAGGAAGGCAGCAGAGCAGATAAACAGCGCCGACAATCTTGAGGCGGGTAAGTTGACGACGTCGTCTAGTCGGGCCGCGCCCCAACCGAAAGCCGCATACCGTTCGCTTCGATGTCCGATCATGCTGTCGGCAGTGTTGATGGTTTTATAAAGCGCGGCGCCTGGGAGCCCACCGACGAGCAACCAGAATATCGGCGCAACGACGCCGTCGGAGAAATTCTCAGCAAGGCTCTCGATGGCCGCGCGGCTGACCCCAGCCTCGTCCAGCACGCTCGTATCGCGACCGACGATGCGTGAGACAGCGCCGCGCGCGTCCGCAATACCGCCCTGCTCCAAGGCCACCGCAACCGCCTCGACGTGCTGATTGAGAACTCCGCTGGGCAATAAGCGTGCTGGCTGCCACTCCCAGCGCGAGCAAATCGAAAGGGGTGGGTACGAAATGTGCGATGAGCAAGGTTATGGCGACCGAGATGGCCGCCGCCACGCCTAGGCATAAAGTCAGCGACCAAACGCCATAGGCGCGGCGACGGGCGAATGACAGGCGCGGTCCATTCCACCGCTGCTCACACCATGCTATCAGCCGCCCGATCCAGCTGACCGGATGCCCGATGGCGGCGAATGCCCATTGCGGATACCCCCACGCCGCATCGAGCGCCAAGGCGACGAGAGTTGTGATTGGATGCATGGTCGCCGATCCGAGGCGCGATGATAAAGCCAGGTGCTAGCATGGCCGGCGCGGGCAAAGAAACGATCATCCACGGTGGCGACCTCGACGCCGCTCGCCGCCAGTTTCCGTCGGCGCCCGAACCGTGGATCGACCTGTCGACCGGCATCAATCCGCATGCCTACCCGTTCTTGCCGCCGGCCGCCGACGCCTGGGAGCGTCTGCCGCAACAGTCAGCCGATCGCGCCGTGCGGCTCGCCGCGGCGAAATGCTACGGCGCTCCTGACGACGATATGGTGGTCGCCGCGCCCGGCAGTCAGGCGCTCATCCAGATCATCCCGCGGCTGATCGAGACCTGCGAAGTGGCAGTGCTGGGCCCCACCTATGCCGAGCACGCGGCGGCTTGGGCACGTTGCGGGCATAGGGTGAGAGAGATCACCTCGATCGCGGACATGGGCGATGCGCACGTGCTCGTCGTCGTCAATCCCGACAATCCGACGGGTCGCATTGTGGCTGCCGAGGCGCTTCAGAACGTAGCAGAGCGGCTCGCGCAGTGTGGTGGGCTTCTCGTCGTCGATGAAGCGTTTGCTGATTTCTCAGCTCCAAGCGTCAGCGTCGTTCCACAACTGCCACCGGCGACGATCGTGCTTCGCTCCTTCGGCAAAGCCTACGGATTGGCCGGCGTGCGCTTGGGCTTTGCCGTGGCCCACGCCGATCTCGCGAGGCGCGTCCGGATGGAGCTCGGTCCTTGGGCAGTGTCGGGGCCGGCGCTCGCTATCGGCGCGCAGGCCCTGGCTGATCGGCGCTGGCTCGATGAGATGCGTGACAAGCTCGATGCAGGAAGCCGGCGCCTTGATGAGCTTCTGGCAGCCTGCGGTTTCAAGCTGGAAGGCGGCACTCCACTTGTTCCGCCTGGCAAGCCTCGCTCGCGCGCACGACATCGCCGATGCACTCGGCCGCGACGGCATTCACGTGCGTCGCTTCGAGGCGCATCCGCATTGGCTGCGCTTCGGTCTTCCGAATTCAAATGACGCGTGGCAGCGCCTCGAATTGTCGATGCGCAACAGCACGTCACGGCTTTCGGCCCAGCGCATCGCTGCGCACGCTGACAAAGAATCCAGTTGACATCCGGCCGCCTCACCAGCGCAGAATGTGCGCGTGACGGTCAGTCTGCACGTCTTCGGACGTGCAGATAGGGAACGCGGTGAGACGAAGGTCGAAGCCGCGGCTGCGCCCGCAACTGTAGATGGCAAGTCGCTTCCGGATATGCCACTGGCACTTCGCCTAGAAGAGCCGGGAAGGTCGGGAGGGACGTTCGAGCCGTAAGCCAGGAGACCTGCCGTCGCGAAGTCGCCCATCCAACGTGCGGGCCGCGCGGTGGAACGGAAAACCGTAGCGGCGACTGATGTGCAACCGAAGGGGAGCTACGTCAGGCATGCGATTCTACGGTGTCATTCCCAGACACTAGCTGTTCGAGACGACGACCGGCGCTAGCTCGGCGGTAACACCGCTGCGCGCACGCATGCGTCGTCTGAAACATCCGTGGATGTGCGTTTGTACGGGCTCCCCCGAGCCGCGTAACGGGGGACTATTATGTATTCGCGTCTGTATCTGCGTTTTTCGTCAGGTTCGAAGGAAGGATTCGATCGCTCGAACTCAACTCGCGTCCTTGCTGCCTCGGCGCTTGCGTTGGCCGCTTTTACCGGCACGGCGCTTGCTCAAGAGGCCGCGCCGCCGACACCGGCGCCAGCCGCAGATATCGCGTTGTCACAGGTCGATGTGACGACCGCGGAGCCGAAGAAAGAAATCTGCCAAGTCAAAGGCGGCGGCAAAAAAGGCACCCCCGGTAGCCGCAGCCCACCGTGCCCGCGCAGAGCGCGAGTAGCGCGGGGGCGGTGCTGCAGGTGAAGGCGGAACCAAGCCGGGTCTCAATCTCGACGTGCCGACAGAAACCGGCAGCCGGCTCAACATGACGCCGCTGGAAACGCCGGCGAGCGTCGAAATCATTCCCGGCGCGACGATCCAAGAGCGCAGGCAAACAAGCGTCAACCAGGCCGTGACGCAGAACGCCACAGGCTTCACGTCATCTGCGTCGCCCGGCAACGGTGACACCGGCCTTGCGACACGCGGCTTCAATGGCCACGGCTCGGTGATGCAGCTTTACGACGGCACGCGCCTTTACGTCGGCGCCGGGACCGTGACCTTCCCCTTCGACACTTGGTCGGCGGAACGGATCAAGGTGCTGCGCGGCCCCGCATCCGTGCTGTACGGCGAAGGCGCCATCGGCGGCGTAATCAACGTCGTGCCGCTCCGTTACGAAGGCAACGTTGCCGTGCTCGAAGCGCAGTACGACCAGTTCGCGACGACAACAGGATGCGGGGTAAATGCGCGCCTAGTCGACTTCTCAGGCAACCGGCCCGCAGCAGGTGATCAACAACTGGCTGAGCTGGACCTTCATGCCGCAATGGGAAGGTCACCTCGGCGTGCAGTGGGTCGGCACGATGTACAACGACGACGCCAATATCGTGAAGCGTCCGCCGTTCACCGTCGTGAATCTCGGGCTCGACTACGACGTCACCAAGAACAGCGAGATCGCACTCTGGATATTCAATGCCTTCGACGAGGTCTATGCGGTCGGAGGCAGCGCGACCGAGTGGCAGCTCGCCCCGCCGCGCTCGGCCGAGCTCAGCTATCGGATCAAGTACTGACATGAATGAAATCGTCGACGTGCGGTCGTTCACAGTGTCGAAGGTCCGCCGCTCAGGGATGTTGCGGCGGACCGTCAAGACCAGCAAGCGGTGGCTGTTCTATACCCACCGCTGGCTGGGCGTCATGACGTGCCTACTCAGCGTCATGTGGTTCCTGTCGGGGCTGGTCATGCTCTACGTGCCGTTTCCGGCGTGGGGCGATGAGCAGCGCGTTGCAGCCTTGCCGCCGATCGCGCCCGGCGTCGTAAAGGTGCTCCCCGACGAAGCACTAGCAAAGTCGGGGCTGACGGTTCTGCCGTCCGTGTTTCGGCTCGAGATGGCCGCCGCCGGTCCAGTGTATCGCATCATCGCCGGCGGTAAGCCCGTCTCGATCTCCGCCATCTCGGGCGAGCCCGTCCACGGTGTCGACGAACAGGACGCACGCAAGCTCGTCAACGCGACATTCGATGGGGAGATCGCCGGCGCTGCCGCCATCGACTACGACCAATGGACGGTGACTCGCCGGTACGACCCGTACCGCCCCCTCTACAAATTCGAGCTCGACGATGCGGCTGCCACCGTCGTCTACGTTTCCTCGCACACCGGCGAGATCGTACAGGATACGACCCGCTTCGAACGCGTCTGGAACTGGCTCGGCGCCATCCCGCACTGGATCTACTTCTCCCCCATCCGCAAGGATGCCGACCTATGGCACCAGGTCGTGGTCTGGTTGTCCGGTCCGATGATCGTCGGCGCCGTCGCCGGTTTGTGGGTCGGCATTCTCAGGGTGCGTCCGAGCCGCGCGGCCAAGGGAAAATCGATCACACGCCACCGTGGGTGGATGAAATGGCACCACCTCGGCGGTCTCATCGGTGGCCTGTTCCTAGTTACGTGGATCGCCAGCGGCTGGCTGTCCATGAATCCGTTCAAGTTGTTCGCGCACACGCAAATCACCGACGCGCAGCATGCCGCGCACGCCGGGCGTGCATCCCCGCCCATTCTCGGCGTGACGCCGGGGTCTCTTGCCGCCGCAATCGGCACCGGCGCAAGCGAGCTCTCATTCGCTTGGGTCGGCGGAACGCCCGTCATGCTCGCTCGCACGAAGAGTGCCACGGCTCTGCTCGCCGCCGCGACGGGGTCACCGCTCGCGCTCGATCGAACGCTACTGGTCAAAGCGGCGCAGGCCGCTTATCCGGATAGCCGCATTGCGGGCGTCGACCGCCTTACGGAGGAGGACGTCTACTGGTACTCGCATCATCGCAAGCGCCCCCTGCCGCTGCTCAGGGTGCAGTTCGAGGACACAAACCGCACCTGGCTGTTCATCGATCCCGCGACCGGCGAGATCGCGGGATCGAGCAACAGCAGCGCCCGCACCTACCGCTGGCTGTTCAACTTCCTGCATGAATACGACCTGCCGATCCTGCTGCGCAATCAGCCGGCCCGCGACATCCTGGTATGGTTGCTTTCAATCGCCGGATTGGTCATCTCCGTATCCGGCGTGGTCGTCGGTTGGCGCACGTTGGCGCGAGGAAGAATTCCCTTGAAGCAGAAGCAACGAATATGAAGCGCGTTCTCGTGATCGGTGTCGGGGCCGGAGGCTCGGACCTCCTGACCGTGCAAGCGATCGAAGCCCTCAAGCGTGCGGACATTATTTTTACCTTCGACAAGGGGGCGGAGAAAGACGACCTCGTGCAGCTGCGCAAGGAGATCTGCGAGCGCTACTGCGATCGCAAACCCTACCGGCTTATCGAGGTACCGAGCCCGCAGCGTGACCCCGCGGCGGCGAGCTATAAGGCCGGCGTCGCCGTGTGGCACAAGGCGAGGGCCGACATCGTCAAGGCGCTCATCCGCGACGAGCTGAGCGAGAAGGTCTACGGCGCTTTCCTCGTCTGGGGCGACCCCGCCTTCTACGACAGCACGCTGCGCATCCTCGAGGCAATCGCGGCGGAGGGCGTCGAACCGTTCGAATACGAGGTGATCCCCGGCATCAGCAGCATTCAGTTGCTCGCCGCGCGCCACAAAATTCCATTGAACGCCATCGGCGAGCCCGTCCTGCTAACCACGGGGCGCAAGCTCGCCGAAGCATTCCCGCACGGACACGACAGCGTCGTCGTGCTGCTCGACAACGGCGCTGGCCTGGAATCCCTCATCGGCCACGATGTCGAAATCTTCTGGGGCGCCTACCTCGGCACCAAGGACGAGGTGTTGATAGCGGGCAACGTCGCCGACGTGCTCGATGACATCCTGCGCGTCCGCCGCACGCGGCGGGCCGAGAAGGGCTGGATCATGGACACATATCTTGTCCGTCGCCGGAGCGGCGACTGATGCATCGATGCCGGCATCGCATCGCTTTTTTGCCGGGACGCCTCTGCAAGGGGCATCGCTGATCCCGCTATGTCCCTACTTTAGCGGCGCCTAGCGCGCCGGCGCGTCTTGGCAGCTTCCAGTTCGGCCGCACGAAATGGCACGTGTAGCCGTTCGGCACACGCTCCAGATAATCTTGGTGCTCCGGCTCGGCCTGCCAGAAGTCGCCGGCAGGAGTCACCTCGGTGACCGCCTGGCCCGGCCACAACCCCGAGGCGTTGACATCGGCGATGGTGTCTTCTGCGACGCGCCTCTGTTCGTCGCTTGTGTAGAAGATTGCCGATCGATAGCTGGCGCCGATGTCGTTTCCCTGACGGTTGCGCGTCGTTGGGTCGTGAATCTGGAAGAAGAACTCCAGCAGGGTGCGCAAGCTCAGCTTCTGCGGGTCGAAAGTGATCTCGATCGCCTCCGCGTGCGAGCCGTGATTGCGATAGGTGGCATTGGGGACGTCCCCGCCGGTGTAGCCGACGCGTGTGGAGATCACTCCAGGCATGCGGCGTATCAAGTCCTGCATGCCCCAGAAGCAGCCGCCGGCAAGGACGGCGCGTTCGGTTGCAGCGGTCATCTTTCGAACTCCTTCCTCGTGGCGATGTCTCGCGACGGTCCCGATTTTGGCTCTTATGCGGTCGACCCGCAAGTTTACGGTCGCCTTGCAATGCGCCGGGAGCGTGCAAACATGGTCGCCGCGCTCACCGCGCTTGCCGGCTGACAAGTCGAATTCCAACGCCATGGGATCGCCATCGCGGCAATTGCCGCCCCGATCGCCGCCTCGGCACGTGGTAACTGCCAACGGAACTCGCTGAAGGGCTGTGAATTCTAAATTCCAACGCGTCACGTTGGAGGCGAAGATGGATAAAATCGTCGACATCCCACTGCGTATTGGGCCGACGTCATCGCCATCCCCAGAGACGAACGATGCTGGTTCCCCGGACCAAACTGACGCACCCTGCAAGCCGAGCCTGCAGGAACGGCTAGAGAACTGGGGTACCGATTGAATAAGATCGGAGGCCGTCAAGGCTCAAAGTCCGCAAAACGGCATCGCTTAATGGAAGCGCCGGGGGCAGCATAGAAGTCGGCACCGAACCATACCAATTCGTAAGGGGGTCTTCCGTGGGACATCGCTCCTTGCTGCGCTAAGAGACGTCCTGAGCAATGACAAAAAAGTGGCGTCTGAGAGTATCGGCATGAAACCGTCATCGACCATACCCGCGCGGGCGAAGGAAAATCCCCGCAACGAGCCCCCCGGGCCCGGAAGCAACGAGCCTCCCGCCCCCGCAAGCAGCCGACCACACTTCGCACTGTCGGCGCTTTTTCGACATTGGGGAAAAATCGTCAGCGCTCTCGCTTTGCTTGCCGTGGCCGGCGCCACGTACGCTTACTGGCAGTACGCCACGCAGCATCCATCGACGGATAACGCCTACGTCCAAGCCAATACCGTTCAGATTGCCCCAAGCGTTTCGGGGATCGTCGCCGAAGTGCCCGTAAAAAGTTTTGCGACGGTCAAGGCCGGCGACCCGTTGCTGCGAATCGACCTCCCTCGATTCGACGCCGCCTTGAAAACAGCGCAGTCCCGGCTTCGCGCGGCACAGTCACAAAAAGCGGGCGTCGAGGAAGCTCAGGCCGCTGTCGAACAGGCCCGCATCGAGCTCGACAATGCGACCATCAAATCGCCGGTCGACGGAATTGTCGGCAAGGTTTCCATCCGCCCCGGCTCGATGGCAAGAGCGGGCGTGCCCATCTTCCCCATTGTCGATAGCTCGCATTGGTGGGTGGACGCCAACTTCAAGGAGACGGATCTCACGCGTATCCACCCAGGCCAGAAGGCCACCGTGACCGTCGATATCTACCCCGGCCACCAATTCTCCGGCGTGGTCGAGGCAGTGAGCCCGGCGAGCACCTCCGCGTTCTCGCTGCTGCCTCCGGAGAACGCGACCGGAAACTGGATCAAGCTGACACAACGCTTCCCGGTACGCGTTTCACTAGTGTTGAAGCCAGATGATCCCGCCATGCGCCTCGGCGCCTCGGCCAACGTCACCGTCGATACGACGGACAATGGAGCCAACTAGTGGCGCTCGCCGATGCGCCATCTGTCGACCGTCCCGACCGCGTTCTGACGTCGGTCGCGGTTCTGCTCGCCGTGCTGATGGTCATCCTCGACATGACCGTCGTCAACGTCGCGCTGCCCCACATGATGGGCGCGCTTGGCGCCACCCCCGACCAGATCACCTGGGTCATTACCTCCTACATCGTCGCCGAGGCGGTGGTCATTCCGACCAGCGGGTTCTTGGCCGCCCGCTTCGGACGGAAGCCCGTGATCATCGTCAGCGTTATCGGCTTCGTCATCGCGTCGATGCTCTGCGGTCAGGCGACGACGTTGGCGCAGATGGTCTGCTTCCGGCTGTTGCAAGGTGCGTTCGGCGCCAGCGTCGTTCCCCTGTCGCAAGCCGTGATGGTGGACACTTTCTCGGCCGCAGACCGCGGCAAGGCGATGGCTATCTGGGGCATCGGCATCCTGCTCGGCCCGATCATGGGTCCGACGGTCGGCGGCTTCATCACCGACCATCTCGATTGGCGGTGGGTGTTTTACATCAACCTACCGATCGGCATCATCAACCTGTTACTGCTGGCCGCCTTCCTCCAGCAGACGCCGCGCTCGCGCGTAACCGCCGATTGGACAGGTGCGCTGCTGCTCGCGCTCGGCGTCGGCGCACTGCAGATGCTGCTCGATCGCGGCAATACCGAGGACTGGCTAGAATCGAACCTCATTGTCGCCCTGATAGTCGTATCGCTCGTCTGTACCATCGCGTTTATTATCCGCAGCGTTCGAAATCCGAATGCAATCCTCAAGATCGACCTCCTAAGAGATCGAAACCTCGCTACGGCGACGTTTATGATCATGGCTTTCGGCGTTGGCATGCTCAGCACCATCGCGCTGCAGCCGCTGTTCCTCGAACACATGCTGGGCTATCCCGCCGCCACCGCCGGCCTCCTCATGGCGCCTCGCGGCATCGCCGTGGCCTTCGGGATGAGCCTCGTCGCTACCCTCATCACGCGCGTCGAGCCTCGCTGGCTCGTGCTGACGGGCCTATCACTCGCCGCCGTCGGCAGCTACGCGATGACCTGGTACAATCTCGATGTCGACACAGCTTGGATTATTAGTCCCGGCATCGTCCAAGGCGTCGGCATGGGCATGATCTTCGTGCCGCTGTCGACGCTAGCCTATCAGACTCTGCCGAAGGAGGCCTCCGACCAGGCCGCCAGCATCTTCAACCTTGCACGCACGGTGGGCGGCTCGGTCGGCGTCGCCATTGCTGCGACGGTGCTGACGCGCACGGGCCAATTGAACTGGCAGTCACTCGGTTCGAGCCTCAACCCCTACAATCCCGCGCTTGGCACCTGGCTCGACACAACCGGATCTAGCGTTACAGACCCGAATACGATGCAGATTCTGGGGATGGAGGTTGCGCGACAGGCGACGCTGCTCGGCTTCATCGAAGCGTTTGGATTTGTAACCCTCTCGTTCCTCGTACTGATCCCGTTCGTGCTTCTGCTCAAACGCACATCCGGGCCCATTGAGTTCGGCTTTCCAGGCGCCGGCACTGATCAAAACAACCCGGCTGCGGCCAGCGTGAAGCAAAGCTAGGAACAGCTGCCTCTTCCCGTTCGTTGAATCCGCCGGGGGTGAAGAGGCGCATGTGGCAACCAGTCTTCAGCATGGCGACACCGCGCCAAGCGTCGTGCCATCGAGCCGGGATCGTCGAATCGGATATTCCGGCCGTTTGGACCGTCTGCCCTGGGGACGGTTTCATACGCTCGTCGTCGTCGCCCTCGGCATCACCTGGATCCTTGATGGACTAGAGGTCACTTTAGCGGGCGCGGTCTCGGGAGCCTTCAAGCAAAGTCCCGTGCTCCAGTTCAGCAATACCGACGTTGGCCTCGTCGGCAGCGCCTACATCGCAGGCGCAGTACTCGGCTCGTTGTTCTTCGGGTGGCTCACTGATCGGTGGGGCCGCAAGAAACTCTTCTTCATCACACTCGCCGTCTACATGACGGCGACTTTCGCCACGGCGCTGTCGTGGAACGTGGGGAGTTTCATGCTGTTTTCGCTTCATCACCGGAGCCGGCATCGGTGGCGAGTACTCGGCGATCAATTCGACCATCCAGGAGCTCGTGCCCGCGCGCGTGCGCGGCTGGACCGATCTCGTCATCAACGGTAGCTTTTGGGTCGGTGCAGCGATCGGCGCAGCGATCGGCGCCGCGGCCTCGATCGTCCTCCTCGATCCGAGCTTGCTACCCATGGACCTCGGATGGCGCGCCACATTCGTTATCGGAGCGCCCTCAGCGTCGTCATCTTCTTTCTCCGCCTGTGGATCCCGGAGAGCCCGCGCTGGCTCATCGCGCATGGGCGCGCCGCCGAGGGCGAAGCCATCGTTGCCGACATCGAGGCAGCTTCGAAAGTTCAGGACATCATCTTGCTCGCGGGCCGTTCCCGACAGTCCGGCTTCACGCTCGCTCGCACACGCCCACTACGCGAGGTCGCTGCGACGTTGTTTGCCGCACACCCCACGCGCACCGCGGTGGGCTTACGCTGATGACGGCGCAGGCGTTCTTCTACAATGCGATCTTCTTCACCTACGCGCTGGTCCTGGTCGACTTCTACAAGTACCGTCCGACGCCGTCGGTTGGTACCTCTTGCCGTTTGCCGCCGGCAATTTCCTCGGACCAGCTCGTGCTCGGGCGCTTCTTCGATACGATCGGCGCGGAGGCAGATGATCGCCTTCACCTATGTCGTCTCGGGTCTGCTGCTGGCGGCGACGGGGTACTTGTTTGCGCGCGACCTCGTCAGTGCCGGGCATGCTCACCATTGCCTGGATGGTCATCTTCTTCTTTGCCTCCGCCGCCGCGAGCGCAGCCTATCTCACCGTCAGCGAGACATTCCCGCTCGAGATTCGAGCCCTCGCCATTGCATTTTTCTATGCCATGGGACGGGCGTCGGCGGCATCTCGGGACCGTGGCTGTTCGGCGTGCTGATCGAGACGGGTTCCCGCTCGAGCGTCTTCGCCGGCTATCTGCTCGGTGCCGTGCTGATGGTTATCGCCGGCGGGGTCGCTGCGGTTGGGGCATCGCGGCCGAACGCAGGTCGCTGGAGCACGTGTTCGCGGCCGCTGGCGAGCGCCGACCCTGTAGCCGGTTAGTTCGGCCTCTAGATTTCCGCGTCGCGACGGCGACGGTCCTAGCGCTCGACCGCGCCCTGCTTAGAAGGCAAGCGGGTCGCGAGCAATTTCAATGGGCATTCCGAGAATTCGCCGTGGCGCGTTGCGACGTAGATCAGCTACGGCTCGTGAGGGCTAGAGCTAGATGCAGCAGCCGGGCGGAATTGCGAGGAGGCGCTGCCCGGCTGAGGCCACCCTCGGTCCGACATTGCAACGGACCGCTGACCGTGCACCGCAGCTCTTTTCAAGGAGCGGATGCGCGGGCTTCAGGCCACTGCGCAAATAGTGAAGCAGAGGATGGCGTCCGCTTCTGCCCAAGGCAGACGAGGAGCTGCGCGTGGCTA
>CAVRVR010000015.1:0-135151 GCA_963724595.1 uncultured Alphaproteobacteria bacterium
GTACCAGCGGGACTTCTTGAGCTCCTTTGCCTGCAGGTCGGTGTAGCTCTCGAGCTTGGCGCGCACGTGGTCGAGCGAGCGCCACGAGTAGTGCAGCGCGACGCCGTCGAGCTGCCCGACCGGATAGTCCCCGGTGTCGACCGTGTCGTGCACGCGGCTCTGCCGAAAGCGCACGCGCCGGCGGTCGTAGAGGCGCACGTAGTTGTGGAAGTCCGCCCATAGCCGCGGCCGCGTCGTGCCCCGGATAGACGGTCACCTGGCGGAAGCGGTAGGCCGGCAGCAGGCCCGCCGGGCGAGCGCATGAGCGCGGCGATCTCGCGCGCGAGCTCCGGCGTCACCACCTCGTCGGCGTCGAGGTTCAGGATCCAGTCGTGGCGCGGCGCAGTCCTCGGCGAAGCGCTTCTGCGGCCCGTAGCCGTCCCAGGCGTGGAAAATCACCTTGGCGCCGAGCGCCTCCGCCTTGGCCACCGTGTCGTCGGTCGAGCCCGAATCGACGACGACGATCTCGTCGACGATGTCGCGCACGGCGACGGATGCAGCGCTCGATGCGGTCGCCCTCGTTGTGGGCGATGATGCAGCAGCTCAGGGCATTCAGCCCGCCCCATTCAGCTCGGGCGCCCTCCCGTCAGCGCGCCCAGCCGCTTGGCGATCGAGCGCTTGAGGCGCGCGAGCGGCGTCTTGGCGCGCTTCGGCTGGAACGGATCGTGCGCGTGGCGCTCGTCGCCGATGTGGTCGGCGATGCCGGGCATCGACCATGGCGATGCGCAGGCCGCGCTCCTTGCAGAACTGGCTCAGATCCTCCTCGGTCATGAAGTGCGCGAAGGGGCCGTACTCGCGCCAGAACGCGAGCCGCGCCACCGACGGATTGAACGAGTAGGAGAACCACTTGGGGTGCGCGTCGAGGTCCCACACCGAGTAGTCGATGCCGTCATGCTCGTTCGCGGCGCGCGCCTTGTGCAAAGCGCGGGTCGTAGACGCGGTAGCCGATGCAGACGACGGAGATGTCGGGCGCGCGCCTCGAGGAAGCGGATGACCTGGTCGAGGTCGAGGCTGCGCGTGAAGCCCCAGTCATCCTCGAGGTGCAGCGACGTAGGGCGTGCTGCAGCGAGGCATAGAGCGCGTCGATGGAGCGCATCTGGCCGAGCTTGGGTACGTTGACGCGCATGTCGACCTTGGGGAACTTCGCGACGAAGTCGGCGGCGGCCGCCGCGTCGCTCGGCATCTTCGGCGATGACGATGCGTTCGACGTCGAAGTAACGCAGGAACGAGGCGACCGTCTCGTCGAGCAGGTCGAAGCGGCCGCAGCTCGTCAGCACGGTCGTGAACTTGTTCGGGATCGATCTTTGCGCAGCGTCATGGTGCCTCGGTCGAGCGCCTCTTGCGCAGCGCTCGCACGCCTAGACGGCTCGAGCTGAGCGAAGCGCAAGCACCGCGAGGCTCGATCGCGCCGATCCACAGCGCGACGCGGCCCCAGCGGGTGCGCCGCGCCTCCTCGCAGGCGAGCTGTCGCACCGTTTCCTCGTCGAGGCGCAGTCCGTTGCGCGCCATCTCGTGCAGCGCCATCGCCGTCTGCTGGCCCTGCGTGAGCAGCGCCGGCAGGTCGGCGATCATCTTGCCGATGGCGGAAGCACCTTCGCCGGCTTCGCGCAGCCGTCCGATCGGCCCGAGGTTGTCCTCGATCCACTGGCGCGCGACCGGCTCGGCCGCGGTCCACATGTTGAGGCTGGGGTCGAGGCCGCGCGCCACGCCCTCGACGACGACCATGGTCTTTTGCAGGAGGATCAGCTCCGGGCGCGTCTGCATGTCGAAGACTTCGGTGTAGGCGAAGAGCTGGCCGAGCAGGTCGGCCATGGAAATCTCCTCGGCCGTGCGCCCGTGGATCGGCTCGCCGATCGCGCGCAGCGCCTGCGCGAACACCTCGACCGGGTGGTGCGGCGGCACGTAGCCGGCCCAGAAGTGCACCTCGGCGGCGCGCTTGTAGTCGCGCGTGATGAGCCCGTGCAGGATCTCGGCGAGGAAGCGGCGCTCCTTCGCGCCGAGCCGCCCCATGATGCCGAAGTCGACGGCGACGACGCGGCCGCTGTCGTCGACGAACAGGTTGCCCTGGTGCATGTCGGCGTGAAAGAAGCCGTCGCGCATGGCGTGCTTCAGGAACGAGCGCATCACCGTGAGGCCGAGCGCCTTGCGGTCGAAGCCGGCGGCGTCGAGACGCGTCGTCGTCGGCGATGGGGATGCCGTCGATCCACTCGACGGTCAGCACGCGGCGCGCGGTGCGCTTCCAGTCGACCTCGGGAACGCGGAAGTCAGCGTCGCCCTTGATGTTCTCCGCCATCTCGGAGATGGCGGCCGCCTCGAGCCGCAAGTCCATCTCGATCTCGGTCGTGCGCGCAGCGTGTCGACGACGGCGACGGGCTTCAGGCGCCGCGACGGCGGATGAAAGCGCTCGATCTGGCGCGCGGCGAAGTAGTAGCTGTCGAGGTCGCGGCGGAAGCTGCTTCTCGATGCCGGGGCGCAGGATCTTGACGGCGACCTCGCGCCGGCGCCGTCGGTCGTCGACGACGGCCGCCTTGTGCACCTGCGCGATGGAGGCGGCGGCGACCGGCGGGCCGAACTCGACGAAATGATCCTCGAGCTTGCCGCCGAGCGCTTGCTCGACCGCGCGGCGCGCCTCCGCCATGCGAGAACGGCGGCAACTTGTCCTGCAAGTGCGCCAGGTCGCCGCGCGAGCTCTGGGCCGATCACGTCGGCGCGCGTCGCCAGGAACTGGCCGAGCTTGATGTAGCTGGGGCCGAGGCTGGTCAGGGCGCGCGACAAGGCGCGTCTTCGCGCGGCTCGCCGGCAGCGGAAAGGCGCGGCGACAAGGCGGATGGGCGCAGTGGCGAGGCGGGCCAGGCGCAGCGGCCAGCGGCACGGGCACGCCCTCGGGCACGAAGCGGACGCCGTGCTGGGCAAGCACGAGCACCGGCCCTGCGCAAGGCGCAGAGCTGTTGGTGAGCGCTCCGGCCATCGGACGCGGCGTCGTCCTTGCGGTGATTCGCCGATCGCGCTGCGCGGCAGATTGCGCGGAAGCCGCGACGGGTCAAGGATCATATGCGCGGCGAGAGTTTCGAGGTCGTCGACCGCGGACGTGATGCTGCAACTCGAAGGGCGACGACGGCAGCGCATCCGACGGCGGCGGTAGCATTTTTTAGCGCAGTTTCGGGGGAACACTTCGCGTGATCATGCCGTCAGGCGTGGTGAATAGCGCGCCTACAGACGATTATTCCGGCCCTCGGCGGAGGCACCGGCATTATGCCGACCGGCATTCTGATCGTCGACGACCATCCGCTCTTTGTGGAAGCGCTGAAGCTCGTCATTCAGGGCGCATTTCCGCAACGCAGCGGTGTCCGAAGGCGACGTCGATCGATTCGGCCCGCGCCGTCCTCGACAAGCAGGCTCCCTTCGATCTCGTGCTGCTCGACCTGTCGATGCCGGGCACGCGCGGCCTCGACGGGCTCATCGAGCTGCGCACGCGCTACCCCAAGCTGCCGATCGTCGTCGTCTCCGCGCTGGAGGATCCGCGCATCATCCACGAGGTGATGACCTGCGGCGCGGCGGGCTTCATCTCCAAGTCGACGCGCGGCTCCGATCTCGGCACGCGCCATCGAGGACGTGATGGCCGGCTCGGTCGTGCTGCCGAAAGGCTATCAGCCGCCGGCCGCTCCCGGCGCCTCGGCAGCATCCGACCTGACGGCGCGGCTCGCGACGCTGACGCCGCAGCAGGTGCGCGTGCTGCAGATGCTGCGCCAGGGCTTGCTCAACAAGCAGATCGCCTACGACCTCGGCGTCGGCGAGACGACGGTCAAGGCGCACGTCTCCGAGATCCTGCGCAAGCTCAAGGTTTCCTCGCGCACGCAGGCGGTGATCGAGGCGTCGAAGATCGATTTCGATTCGATTCTCGCGCGCACTCACGCGGTCAGCGACTAGCTCGGCTCGCCGGCTTGCGGCGGCCGCGGCGCAAGCAGGTGCAGCATCAGGGCGCGCAGCTCCGCCGGCTTCACCGGCTTCAGGAGCAGCTCGCAATCGAGCTCGCGCGCCTCGTCGGCGACGGCCGGGGAACGGTCGGCGGTGATGATGATGGCCGGCAGATCGGCAATCGCCAGCCGCGATGCGCAGCGCTCGACCGCAGTCAAGCCGCAGGCGCCGCGTCGAGATGATAGTCGGCGAGGACGATGTCGGGCCGGAAGCCGTCGATGTCGGCGATGACGCCATCGAGCTCGTGATAGGCTGCGCGAGCAGCGCGACCTCGCAGTCCCAGCGCTCGAGCAGCGCCTGCATCGCCTCGAGCACGGCCGGGTCGTTGTCGATCACCGCAACCTTGGCGCCGGTCAGTCCGTAGCTGCGCAGTTGCGCACCGCAGGGGCCATGCGTCGGGCGACGATCGGCCGCGCCGCGACGGCGCGGTGATCGAGAACCGCGTGCCGTGGCCGACGCGCGAGCACAGGTCGAGGGGATGTCCGAGCGTCTCGGCCATGCGCTGCACGATCGACAGCCCGAGGCCGAAGCCGCCGATGGCCGGTCGATCGGTCGCCGGCCCGCGCTGGAATTCCTCGAAGATCATCTCGCGCTCGGCCCGCCGATGCCGGGGCCGGTGTCCCAGACCTCGATGCGCACATCGGCCCCGCGCCGGCGCGCGAGCAGCCTGATGCCGCCCTTGCTCCGTGTACTGCACCGCGTTGGCCAGCAGGTTCTGCAGGATGCGGCGCAGCATCAGCGGATCGGAGACGACCGCGAGACTGCTGCGCGCGCCAGGTCAGCGACAGGTTCTTGCGTCGCGCGCCAGCGGCTCGATGTCGAGCGATGAGCGAGGCGAACAGCTCATCGAGCGCCACCGGCCGCAAGGCCGGCGTCGATCGACGCCGGCCTCGAGCTTGGAGATGTCGAGGATGGACTTCAGCAGCTCCTCGATCGTCGTCAGCGCGTGCTCGATGCGCTCGGCGAGGCGGCGCTGATGCGCGTTGCCGTTCGGCTCGGCGAGCGCGCTGACCGAAAGGCGCGCCGCGTGCAGCGGCTGCAGCAGATCGTGGCCGACGGCGGTGAAGAAGCGCGTCTTGAAGCGGTTGGCGCGCTCGGAGGCATCGCGTGCGCTCGACAGCTCGTCGTTGGTGCGCTCGAGCCGCGACAGCGCATTGCTTCACTTCCTCGGTGCGCACGCGCACCTGGCCTTCGAGCGTGATGGCGGTCTGGAACAGCGAATAGGCGTTCGCCTGCTGGTCCATCGACTTCTCGACGCGCTGCATGAGCGCGGCGTTGATCTTCTGCAGCTTCAGCGATGCGGCGTTCGAGATCCTCGACGTCGGGCCGAGCGGGTGCAGGTCGAACAGTGACTCCATGGCTATGCCTCCGTCGTCCGCTGCCCGAAGGCGATGCCGGTCAGCGTCTGGTTCAGGTGCATGGCGTTGTACTGCTCGCCGTAGGTGTGGAAGCCGGCGACCGAGTACTTCCTGTACAGCTCGTCCATCTGATGGCGGATCTGACGCGTCTCGGCGTCGAGCCGGCGCAGGATGCAGTCGAAGCCGACGACGAGGTCGATGCCGCCGAGCGTCGCGTCGAGCTCCTCGAACATGCTGGCGGTGGCGCTGAGCATGTCGTGCGGCCGCGCGACGGTGAAAACGAGGCCCTCGTCGATGGCGCAGAAGAACGACAGGCTGCCGTCGGGGTTCATGTTGCGGATCGAGCGGCAGTAGTAGTCGCCGCCGACCTTCACGACGAGCGGATAGGACGCAAAGCTGAACGGTCCGAGGTCGTCGGGCAGCAGGCCGATGGCGGACGCATATTCGCGCGCGGCGGGCTCGGCGTTGAGCTCGTGGACGATGCGGTTCTCGGTGTCGGCGGCGGTGACGACGAGCTTGATGCCGGTCGGCTCGAAGTTCTGCGTCTTGAATACGCGGAAGGGATAGTCGCTCTCGATCATCATCAGGATCGCGGCGCGCTGTGCGACCTCGCCGTTGTGGATCATGACCGTGCGCTTGAAGCAGATGCCGTCACCGGCCGAGCCGCCGATGAGCTCGATGTCGTCGATCTCCCAGTGGATCGCCGCGACGATGGTCTCCTCGGCGTTCGACAGACCGTCGACGAGCAGCAGCGCGAATACGTTCTCGGGTGCAGCCGTTCCGAGGCGCGGCGAGACTTGCGCCTTGAGCCGGCGCGCGGCCTCCGTCGCGCGCTCGACACCGAAGCGGTCGATGTCGGTGATGAGCTCGCTGTGGACGCGAAAGCCTTCGCGCGGGAAGGCGATCAGCACGAGCGCCGCCCTGCATCATGCCGGAGGGGCCGATCTCGCCTGCCGTCGAGCAGCCGGAGACGGGAATACCAGGAAACGCCTCGCTCAATGCGCCAGCCAGCAGCTCGGCGTCGTGATCGATAGCGAAGAAGACGATGATGTGCTGGAGGCT
The DNA here is from genome assembly GCA_963724595.1 of uncultured Alphaproteobacteria bacterium. GTDB lineage: Bacteria > Pseudomonadota > Alphaproteobacteria > Rhizobiales > Hyphomicrobiaceae > Hyphomicrobium_A. Next base: position 6,435 of record CAVRVR010000015.1, read on the forward strand.
GGCGCCGTACAGCTCGGCCTTTAGCTCCTGCACCGCTTCGCGCGTTGCCGAGCGCGCGCTCGCCGCAACGCGGATGCCGCAATTGCTCAGCGTGGAGTTAGAGGCCACGGTCGCTTCCTCCGCTCCGACGGGCTTTTGTCTTCGGTTATGGGTGCCCGGAAGCTTGTCGCTGAAACTGCCACAGGCGGAAAGCCGCGGCAAATCCTGGGCTTGACCGGAGTTGGAGCGAGTTCCGTCAGCCGGAAAGCAGCGGGTCGTTGGGCAGCAGCGCGCGGGTGAAGCGCACGCCGGCGGAGGAGCCGCTGCACCAGGCGACGACGCCGGAGAAGCGGCGTCCGCTCGGCAGCTCGATCTCCACGGCCGTCTTGGGGACGAGCTGCGGCACGCGCTCGAGGCCAAAGCCGCCCGGCGAGACGTCGCGCACGAAGGCCTGCGACGTCACCCGATTGTGGGTGAGCGTGCAGGGCTGGCATATGGTGCGGCGCGCCGACTGACGTCGCTGCGGCAGATCGGGAAGGGCGATCTGGCCATTGGTGTCGAGGCACGGCGAGCCGCCGATGATCACATCCTGCAGCAGATTGTTGAGCAGCTTGGAGTTGCTCGTGTACTGCGCGGGCAGGCGGGATAGGTCGGCGTGCAACTGGCGCACGGCGAGCAGCGCGTCCTCGCACGCGCGGCGCCAAGTGGCCGATACGGTCAGCAGATGCAGGGCCGCCGCGCGGTCCTCGCCGATGTGGTTGGCGTCGGCGAAATAGCGGTCGAGGGCGATGCGCGCCGGCCCAAGGTCATCGAAGAACTGGATGACGAGGCGACGGTGTCGTCGTTGAGGTCCGTCTCGAGCATGCCGTTGCGCAGCACGGAGATGATTGCCGGCTCACCGGGGACGTAAGGTTTGAGATCTGCCTCGCTGCGTACCGTACCGGCGCGCCTGAAGGCGTTAATGGCGCTGGCGATGGTGGCGGTAAGCAGGGCCGCCGAATGCATCTCGCAGACGAGCGCTTCGAGCATCGGCATGCTGGAATCGGGGAGCTCCGGACGCTCCCGCTCGCGATGGCTATCGCCTTCGGCCGCAAATCTTGCGCGGCTAAGTTTGCTGAATGGCGGCACTGCCGGCTCTTGGCGCTGTTAATGGATGCACCAGAGTAGCGGCTCAAGCTCTAACGGGTCGTTAGTCGGAACTCTTAGAAATACGCTGCCGCAGGTAACCTAAACGTGTGCTACTTCCGTCATGAGGCGCCTGCAACACGGGCGCCCCGCTTAGCGCGTGAGGACGATGAAGTCCGTCTCGTTGTCACTCATTTCGTAGCTGCGCGGGTTGTCGGAGACGATCAGCGATCCGCCGGTCCACAGTAACTCGGCTATGCGCTCGCGCGCGCCCTCAGGCAGCTCGATCCGATCGAGCGCGCCGGCAGCCGTTTCCGGTATTGCGGGGGGAGCGGCCGCCGCCGGCTCTTGATCGTCCTTCGAACGCTTGCGGCGTGGCTCCGTCGCCTGACCCTCGGGCGGCATGGAGATTGCCGTCCAACGCATGGACGAGCCGTCGGGCGCGGGTTCGACGGCGGTAAAGACGTGCGTGCCAAGCGGACGGTCGGGATCGCGGATGGTGACGGGCGCCTCCCAGACGTCCTTCCAGTCCTGGCGGATGAAGATGCGGCCTTCCTTCTTGCTGATGAACACCGAGACCTGCTCGCGGCGGCGGTCGGCCTCTTCGACGAGGCGCCCCGCGGCCTCGCTGGCGGTCACGGCGCGCTTATAGGCTTCGACGGCGGCGAATGCGGCCGGCGACTTGGCGGCCTCGCGGGCGCGCGCCTCATCGAGCGCGGCCCGCGCGCGGGTGAGCTCGGCCTGTGCCGTTGCCTTGTCCGCCTCGATGGTCGTTGCGCCGGTCGTCGCGCCGGTCGTTTCGGGTGCCGCAGTTACCGGCGTCGCGGTTGCTGCGGGCGTGACCGGACGGGCTTCGATCGCGGCAATCTTGGCTTCGGCAGCGGCGAGGTCGGCCTCGGCCTTGCGCACGTCGTCATTGGCCTGCCGTGCTTCGGCGCCGGCGGCTTGTGCCGCGGCAAGCGCGTCCTTGGCGGCTTTATCGGCGGCGACCTTGTCGGCGGTGGCGCGCTCCTTCAGGGCAACGGCATAGGCGATCGGGTTGAGCGGCTTCGCCGCGTCGGTGGCCGAGTTGGTTTCGGGCGCCGCGGCGGTTGCTATCGTCGAGGTCGTACCCATGCTGGCGAGTTCGACCGACGCATCGGGGGCGGCGGCCTGCTGACCGGCGGCAGGCTGCATCTTCGGCAGTGGCAGAAGGCTATGGGTGAACTCGACCGGCTCCACGTCGCGCGGCGTGACGACGACACGGGCGCCCATCTTGGTCATGCCGTAGAGCTGCGGCGCGAAGGAAGCCGGGAGGCGGATGCAACCGTGCGAGGCCGGATAGCCCGGAACGACGCCCAGGTGCATGGCGACGCCCGACCAGGTGATGCGCTGCATCCACGGCATCGGCGCGCCGGAGTAGATGTTCGAGTGGTGCCAGCGTTCCTTGCCGATGACGCTGAACACGCCCGTCGGCGTACGGTGACCAGCCTGACCCGTCGACACGCGCGAGCGCGCGATGCGGCCGGTGCTGTCGTAGACCGTGACGTGCTGATCCGACAGTGAGACGACGGCGTAGACCGGATCCTTGGGACCGGTCTTCTCGGCGGCTTCCTTCTTGGCCGGGTCGGTCTTCTCCGCTGTTGTCTCGGCGTCCGGTGCGCGACGCTTTTTGACGACGCGCTTACGCGGCGCGCCCTGGTAGCTGAAGAAGTTGCCGAAGCCCTGCTGGGCGGCGGCCGGCTGCGCGGTGACGAATAGGCCGGCGACGAGCAGGGCAGCGGCGCCGGAAATCGCGGCGAAAGTGGCAAACGTGCTGGCGGGGGTGGCGCTGAGATCGCGTTTGGGCACGGCCTGATGGCTCCGAATCTTCATGATTTGGCAACGCCAATTGCTATACCGCAGCGGCCAATAACGTGCGCGGACGATTTGCCCTTGCCGCCGCATATCCGCAGACGTGTTGCACCTGTGTCGCTCGCCTTGGCCGTGCATCGCAGGGCGGCGCCCGTTAACGAATTCCACCTGCCCAGAAACGCGCAAAAATCGTTCTGATCGAGGCGGATCGAAGCAGGTTGGGCCGTTCTGTTCAGGGGGCCACGTTTTGGCCCGGCTGACGGCCTAACCGGGCGCCCGCCGCTTCAGCCGCCGGCAGGCCCAAAAAGAAGAACGTTGAGCACATGCACGCACCCGAGCGCGACGGTCGCTTCGCCACCGCCGCGGCGCCCCAAGAAGAACAGATGTCGATGCCCGAATTCATCGGGCTCGTCGCCATGATGATGGCGCTCACCGCGCTGTCGATCGACATCATGCTGCCGGCGCTCCCGGCGATCGGCGAAGCGCTCGGCATCGCCGACGCGAACGACCGGCAGATCGTCATCATCAGCTACATGTTCGGCTTCGCTGCGGGGCAGCTTGTCTACGGAAGGCTGTCGGACCGTTACGGGCGCAAGCCGGTGCTCATGGCGGGTATGGCGATCTTCATCGCCGGCTCTCTGGTTGCGTCGCTGGCCGGCGATTTCACGCTGCTGCTTGCGGCGCGCACCGTGCAGGGCATCGGCGCCGCAGCGCCGCGCGTCATCGCCTTTGCCATCGTGCGCGATCGCTACTCAGGGCGGCAGATGGCGCGCGTGATGTCGTTCGCCATGGCCATCTTCATCATCATTCCGGTGCTGGCGCCCGCCATGGGCCAGGGTCTGCTGTTCGTCGGCACCTGGCGGCTGATGTTCGATCTGTTGCTCGTTGCCGGCATCGTCGTGGCGCTGTGGGCTGGTCTCCGGTTGCCGGAGACGATGCGCGCACTCGGCGCGCAGCCGCTGCCGCTTGGCGATGTCGGCCCGGCGGGCGCTCGAGACGCCGCAGACCATCGGCTATGGGGTGAGCGGCGGGCTGATGTTCGGCTGCGTGCTCGGCTACGTTAGCAGCGCCCAGCAGGTGTTCGTCGATGTGTTTAGCCTCGGTGCGCTGTTCCCACTCGCCTTCGGCACAACGGCGCTGATGATAGCGCTCGCCTCGCTCACCAACGCCATGCTGGTCGAGCGGCTCGGCATGCGGCGCTTGTCGCATACGGCCCTGGCGGCGTTCATCGTGCTGTCCGCCGTGCTCGCTGCGGCGGCGCTGTTCGGCGCGATGACCTTCTGGCTTTTCATCGGGTTGATGGTGCCGCTGTTCTACCTGTTCGGCCTCATCGCCCCAAATTTCAACGCCATGGCGATGGAGCCGCAAGGCGACAACGCCGGCATGGCATCGTCGGTGATCGGCTTCGTCTCGACCGGGATCGGTGCGCTTGCGGGTGGCATGGTCGGTCACCTATTCGACGGCACGGTGCTGCCGTTGGCGCTCGGCTTCTTCGGTTTAAGCTGCCTGTGCTTTGCCCTCGTCATCTGGATCGAAGGCCCGCGCGGCATCTTCCGTCCGGGGCGGTAGGCACTGGTCGGATAGTGCCGGAAAGCCTTGGCCGGGCGGCGTAAACCGGGCGTGTTCTTGCCGGGTTTACCCGGGTGTGGCAGTCTTGACCCGTGAGAAAAAGCGCGGCCCATCGTTGGTCGGCTCTGCTCGGCATGGTCGCCATGCTCGGGGCGCTCATTGCCATGCCGATGACGACGTCGATCGCCCTGGCCATGGCCGCTCCGGCGTCAGCCGCATCCACGGCCGACCACAACATGCCCTGCCACAAGCCTGCGAAGCCCTTGCCCCCAGTTGCCCGGATATGGGCACCTGCCTTGCCAAGTGCTTCCAGCCCCTGTCGACGCCAGTAACCGAAATGTACCTGCTTGGCGTCGTTGTGGCCTCGTGCGTGCTGCCTGCGCCGTCTCAGGTCGCCGCCGGATCTCTCATCCCTCCACTTCTCCGACCTCCCAGCGTCTGAACCGCGCCCGTAGGGCGTGATCGCGGTCGCGGCTGATGCCGTGGCCCGTGCGTGCGTTGGCCGTGCTGGCCGACGCGTGGTTCACGACAACAGGAGATCGACAACATGCAACGCAAAACCTTGCGTGCGGTCGCGGCCGTCGTGGCGGCGGCGGGAACCGGTTTGTGGGTGGGGCAGACCGAGCTGGTCAAGCTGCCCATTCCGGCCACGACGATGACCGGCGTGGCGCCGCCCGAGCCGGCGGCTGCGCGAGCACACCGCAGCGCGCCAGCGCCACACCAGATCAGCGGAAGATCATCCACTACCGCAACCCCATGGGGCTTCCCGACATCTCGCCGGTGCCGAAGAAGGATTCCATGGGGATGGACTACATCCCCGTCTACGAGGGTGATGCCGACGAAGGCCATACGGTCAAAGTCTCGCCCGGCAAGATCCAGCGCAGCGGTGTCAAGACCGAGCTTGTCGGCAAACGGCAAATCGGCCGCAACATCCATGCGCCGGGCGTGGTCGAGCTCGATGAGCGGCGCGTCACCGTGGTTGCGCCGCGCTTCGACGGCTTCATCGACACGGTCGGCCCCGTCACCAGCGGCACGCACGTCAGGAAGGGCGATCCCCTGATGACGGTGTTCGGCCAAGAATTGCTCAATCAGGCCGCCAGACTTCTCGTTGAGCAGAACTTGGCGTCGAATGAGACGCAGTCCCGATTGAAGGACAGATCCGGTGGCGTCGTCGGCGCTCGCCGGCGCCTACTCAATTTTGGCGTGCCCGAGGCGTTCATCGACCGAATCGAGCGCGACCGGAAGGTTCCCGATACCGTCAGCTGGCCAGCTCCCCGCGATGGCGTGGTTCTCGAGCGCAATGCGGTCGATGGCCAGGGCTTCAAGGCCGGTGACGTACTCTTCCGCATCGCCGACCATTCGGTGGTGTGGGTCATGGCCAATGTCGCCGAAGGCGACCTTGGCGCGCTCAAGCCGGACCAGTCCGTCAAGGTGACGACGCGCGCCCATCCGGGCCGCGTCTTCACCGGCAAGGTGGCCGTGGTCTATCCGCACCTGATGAAAGAAACGCGCACAGTGCGCGTGCGCATCGAGCTGCCCAATCCGGATCTCGCACTGCTGCCGGACATGTATGCGGATGTCGACATCGCCACCGGTTCCGATGAGCCGGTTGTCGCCGTCCCTGAAAGCGCCGTGATCGACAGCGGCGCGCGTCAGGTCGTCATCCTCGATCGTGGTGAGGGCCGGTTCGAGCCGCGCGACGTGAAGCTTGGTCGCAAAGGCGATGGCTACGTCGAGGTTACGAGCGGTCTGCAGGATGGCGAACGCGTCGTGGTCAACGGCAACTTTCTCATCGACGCGGAAAGCAATCTGCAGTCCGCCCTCAAAAGTCTGACGGCGCCTCCGGCCGACGAGGCACAACGATGATCGCCCGCATGATCGCCTGGTCGGCCCGCAATCTGATGCTAGTTCTCATCGCCACCGCCTTCGCGGTCGTGGCCGGCGTGTGGGCGCTACGCCACTTGCCGCTCGACGCTATTCCGGACCTCTCCGACACCCAGGTCATCGTCTACACGGAGTTCCCCGGGCAGGCCCCGCAAGTGGTCGAGGACCAGGTCACCTATCCGCTCACGACCTCCATGCTGACCGTGCCGCGCTCGAAGGTCGTGCGCGGGTTCTCCTTCTTCGGTGTGTCGTTCGTCTACGTCATCTTCGAGGACGGCACCGACATCTACTGGGCGCGCAGCCGCGTCCTCGAATATCTCAACGCCGCGGCCAAAGCGTTTGCCGGCCGGGGTCACACCGACCTTGGGGCCCGACGCCAGCGGCGTCGGCTGGGTCTACCAGTACGCGATCCTCGGCAAGAACAAGTCCCTTGCCGACCTGCGCTCGCTGCAGGACTGGGAGATCCGCTTCGGGCTGTCGAAGGCCGCGGGCGTCGCCGAGGTGGCCAGCGTCGGCGGCTTCGTGAGGCAATACAACGTCGTCATCGATCCCGGCCGCATGCGCTCGCTCGGCATCTCGCTACAAAAGGTGCGCGACGTCATCCGCGACAGCAACATGGACGTCGGCGGGCGTACGCTCGAGCTTGCCGAGCACGAGTTCATGGTGCGCGGCCGCGGCTATCTCAAAGGCACGGGCGACCTGGAGAAGATCGTCGTCAAAATGGACGGTGGCACCCCGGTGCTGCTCAAGGACATCGCGCGCATCGAGATCGGCCCGGACGAGCGGCGCGGCATCACCGAGCTCAACGGTGAAGGCGAGGTCGCAAGCGGCATCGCCTTGCAACGCTCCGGTGCCAACGCGCTCACCGTCATCGACAACGTCAAGCAGCGGCTCAAGGAGATTGCCCCGTCGCTGCCCGAAGGCACCGAGGTGGTGCCGGTTTACGACCGCTCGGAGCTCATTCACCGCGCCATCGCCACGCTCAAGACGACCCTCTTTGAGGAAAGCCTGGTGGTGGCGCTGGTCTGCATCGTCTTCCTCCTGCATGTGCGCAGCGCGCTGGTCGCTATCCTGATGCTCCCCGTGGGCATCCTCATGTCGTTCGTCGCCATGAAGGTGCTCGGCATCGGCTCCAACATCATGAGCCTCGGTGGCATCGCCATCGCCATTGGCGCCATGATCGACGCGGCCATCGTCATGATCGAGAATGCGCACAAGCACCTGGAGCGTGCGGCGCCCGACAAGCCCAGGTTGGAAATCCTCGTCGAGGCAGCCTCCGAGGTTGGCCCGGCGCTGTTCTTCTCACTCCTCATCATCACGGTGTCGTTCCTGCCTATCTTCACGCTGGAAGCACAGGAAGGACGTCTGTTCGGGCCGTTGGCGTTCACCAAGACGTTCGCGATGGCGTCGGCGGCGATCCTGTCGGTGACGCTGGTGCCGGCGCTGATGGTGATCTTCGTGCGCGGGCGCATCGTTCCCGAGGCCCGCAACCCGCTCAACCGGGCACTCATCGCCATCTATAGGCCGGTCATCCGCGGTGTGCTCAAGGCAAAGACACTGACCATCGCGCTGGCGTTGCTCGTCCTTGGCGTGTCGGTGTGGCCGGCGCTGCATGTCGGCTCGGAGTTCATGCCGAACCTCAACGAGGGAACGCTGCTCTACATGCCGACCACGCTGCCGGGTCTGTCAGTGACCAAGTCGGCGGAGCTCTTGCAGACCCAGGACCGCATCATTCGCACGTTCCCCGAGGTGGCGTCGGTGTACGGCAAGGCCGGGCGGGCGCAAACGGCCACCGATCCGGCGCCGATCGAGATGTTCGAGACCATCATCAACCTCAAGCCGAAGGAAGAATGGCGCCCCGGCGTGACAGTCGATGGGCTCATCCAGGAGATGGACCGCTCGCTGCAGTTCCCCGGCGTCTCCAACGCCTGGACCATGCCCATCAAGGCGCGCATCGACATGCTATCGACCGGCATCCGTACGCCGGTTGGGGTCAAGGTGATCGGCAAGGACCTTGCTGAAATGGAGAAGGTCGCGCGGCAGGTCGAGACTGCGCTCAAAACAGTGCCCGGCACCGCCAGCGCTTACGCTGAGCGGGTTGTTGGGGGTTACTACCTGGAGGTCGTGCCCGATCGCGACCGGCTGGCCCGCTATGGCCTGATGATCGCGGACGTGCAGAACGTGGTGGCGTCCGCGCTTGGCGCCGAGCCAATCACCACCACCGTCGAAGGCCGCGAACGCTACACCGTGGCCATCCGCTATCCCCGCGATCTGCGCTCCGATCCGCAATCGATTGCCAAGGATGTGCTCGTATCACTGCCCGGCGGCGGCACTGTCCCCCTGGGAGAGGTCGCCGACATCAAGCTCACCCAAGGCGCCACCAGCATCCGCACCGAGAACGCCAAGCTGGCGACCTACATCTTCGTCGACATCCGCGATCGGGATCTTGGCGGCTACATCGCCGATGCCAAGCAGGCGGTGGAAGCGCAGGTCAAGTTGCCGGCCGGCTCGTATCTCGTTTGGAGCGGACAGTTCGAATACTTGGAGCGCGCCGCGGCTCGTCTCAAGCTGGTGGTGCCGGTGACGTTGATGATCATTTTCCTGCTGCTTTACCTCAACTTCCGGCGCATCACCGAAACGCTCATCGTAATGCTGTCGCTGCCGTTCGCCCTTGTCGGCGGGATGTGGCTGATGTGGTGGCTCGGCTTCAACATGTCGGTGGCGGTGGCTGTCGGCTTCATCGCGCTCGCCGGCGTCGCCGCAGAGACCGGCGTGGTGATGCTGATCTATCTCGACCACGCGGCCGAGGAGATCCGCGCGCGCCGCCTCCAGCAAGGTCGTGCCTACACCAAGGCAGACCTCTATCAAGCCATCATGATCGGCGCCGTCGAACGCGTGCGGCCCAAGATGATGACCGTGGTCGCCATCATGGCCGGTCTGCTTCCCATCATGTGGAGCACCGGCACCGGCTCCGAGGTTATGCAGCGCATCGCCGTACCGATGATCGGTGGCATGGTCTCCTCGACGCTGCTCACTCTCATCGTCATTCCGGCAGTCTACGGACTAATCAAGGGCTGGCGGCTGCCGGCCGAAGCGGGCGCGCCGGTGCGACTGGAAGCCCTGGAGCCAGCATGAAGTTTCAGCACAAATGAGCCTATTCCCCGGATCATGGGGGTTGATATTGCTGCCGAGTTCGCCTGGCGATAAATTTCGCCATGATTTAGCCAGAGGCTTTGACAGTATTTTCTCTATTGCGGTCGAGGGAGCGCCCAGGGGGCTCGATTGTTTCCTGCACGCAAGTTTACTGCGGCTGTGACAGCATTGCTGCTGATCGCCGGTGCATGTTCCGTCTCAGTCATGGACGCACAGGCTCAGGGTACGTCCGCGAGCTGCGAGGACGCGGCCGGGCTCGCGGTCCTGTCGTCGCCGATGGCACCGTGGAAGGGCGCGCCCTTGCGCGTCGTTTTCACCGCTGAGAAGCCGCTTGATGGCGAGCTGTCGCTAATCGCGCCTGATGGAAAGGTGGTGGCGACATCGCGTGAGCGTCACGGCGGCCCGCCGTATTCTTGGTTCGCTGAGGTCGCATCGCCCGCCGTGGGAACATGGCACGCCAAGCTCGCACGCGACGGCGCGCCGGCGGAGTGCAGCACCATCACTCGCGAAATCGACGTGAAACGTGCCGCATCGGCGCCGCCAGGCGCGACGAAGAAGAGTGTCTGGCCGGTGCGCGATACTTGGAACCGCGCGACGGAGAACCTCTACTCCGCTTGGATCGAGAAGCTGTTCGACGCACCGCTAGAGGAAGCACTGTCGTGGAAGGCCCTGCACGAGGTGCTGCGCGATAAGTCGCGCAATTTCCTTTTCAACCATCTGGGTGCGCGCGAGGACGAGAAAGGGCTCGTCATTCAACCCGACTGCGCCGACCTTCCATACTTCTTGCGCGCGTACTTCGCCTTCAAGATGGGGCTGCCGTTCGGGTACTCGAAATGCTCGCGCGGCGGCGGCGGCAAGCCGCCTCAGTGTCCCGCTTGGTGGAACATTCAGAAGGAGGAGCCTCCTCCCGCGCCGCCTGCACAAAGCATCGCGTACGGCGGTGGTGGCGGCGGCGGTCTCTTCGGCGGGATGTTCGAGCAGCCCGTCGTGCGTGCGCCGCCTAGGCTTCCGCCACGGCCGCCAGGGCTCGTGCCGGGGTTCGGCTATTATTTGCGGACGATCGTCGCTAACGGGGTCCATTCCGGCTCTGGGCGAACGGCGGCCGACGACGACGACACGGACTATTATCCTGTGCCGCTCAAGCAGGAGACCCTGCGCCCCGGCACCGTGTACGCCGATCCCTACGGGCACGTGTTGGTGATCTCAAAGCGCCTGGCGCAGACGGGCGACGCAGCGGGCGTCATCCTTGCCGTTGATGGGCAGCCCGACGGGACGGTCGCGCGCAAGCGTTTCTGGCGCGGCAATTTCCTGTTCGCGCAGGATCCCGCGCTGGGTGGCCCCGGCTTCAAACGCTTCCGGCCGATCGTCGCCGATAAGAACGGTGTCCTGCGCCGGCTGACCAACGACGAGATCGCCAAGAGCCCCGAGTACGCCGACTTTTCGCTCGATCAGTCGAAGCTCGGGGTTGAGGACTTCTACGATCGCATGGACGACGTGATGTCGCCGGCGCCGCTCGATCCACTGCGCGCCATGAAGGAGGCGATCACCGCGCTCGAGGAGCAGGTGAACACGCGCGTGACGTCGGTCGAGAACGGGCGGAAGTATCAGACCGGCGGCGGTGCCGAGGTGGCCATGCCGGACGGCGCATCGATCTTCGAGACGACTGGCGCGTGGGAAGATTTCGCGACGCCGTCACGCGATCTGCGTCTGCTGATCGCCATTGATGTGGTGCGCGGATTTCCCGATCGCGTCGCGCGGCGCCCAGAGCGGTACGCGATGCCGGCGGGCAAGAGCGTGCGCGGATGTAAAGACCGAGTTGGAGAGCACGCTCGCGTCAGAGCTTGCGGCGCGCAAATTTGCGTATACGCGCAGCGATGGCACGCCGTGGACGCTGGCGCTCAAAGACGTGGTCGACCGCACGGCCGGGCTCGAGATGGCCTACAACGTGAACGACTGCGTCGAGCTGCGTTGGGGCGCGCCGGACAACAGCGACGAAGCGTCGACCTGCAAGCGGCGTGCGCCGTCAGTGCAGCGCGGCAAGATGACGGAATACCGCTCGTGGTTTAGCGAGCGGCGTCGGCCCGCCCGCGGTTAGCCGACGCAGCCAACGCACTTTTATTCCGCGTTTATGCGGCGACCGAAAACTCACATCGAGATTTTATGCGGCGAGGACTAGCTCCTTCTCCAGCTCACCAGCTGGAGGACGTGCCGTGTTGGATTTCCTTTATCTCGCGCTCGGCCTTGGTCTCTTCGCTCTGATGGGTCTTTACGCCCGTTGGGCCGCGAACTCGTGAGGCCAAGCATGCTAGCCGATCGCCATCAAGCAGCTCGGCACCAACGGCGGCGGCTTCTTCAACGTCAATTCCGCGCATCTCTACGAAAACCCCAACATTTGGACCAACACGATCGAGGTGTGGGCCATCGTCGCCGCGCTCGGCCTCGCCGTCGCCTTCGGCCGTATGATCGGGCGCGAGCGCGAGGGCTGGGCATGCAGGCCGCGCATGCACGAACGTCGGGGCCTTCGAGGACGGATGCCATGAACGCCCCCAGCGGGCGCGTTCTGCTTGGGACCCTCGAGCGTCGTCGCACCGACGTGTGCGGCAGTGGTCGAACGTTCCCATTGTCGTCCTTTCCGCGCGCGACCGCGAGGCGGAGAAGATCGAGGCACTCGATCTCGGCGCCGACGACTTCGTCAACAAGCCGTTCGGCGTCGGCGAACTCATGGCACGCCTGCGCACAGCCCTGCGCCATCGCCGTCAGGGCGAAGGGGAGAGCACAGTGGTGACCGTCGGCGGCGTCGAGATCGATTCTGTCCGTCGCCGCGTGCAGCGCGCCGGGGCGGAGATAAAGCTGACGCCGAGGGAATTCGAGCTGCTGGCCTGTCTTGCGAAGTATCCCGGACGGGTGCTGACCCATCGTCAGCTGTTGACCGCCGTTTGGGGCCCGGCGCAGGCGGCGGAGACCGAATATCTGCGCGTCTATATCGGGCACTTGCGCCAGAAGCTGGAGCAGAATCCCGACGACCCCAAGATCATCCTCACCGAGCTCGGCATAGGCTATCGCATGGCGGAGCCCTGACCGGTCGCGGGTTCGGTGTCGACATGAAGCAGCTCGTCGCTGCAAGCCATCTACGGACGTCGATTCAGTTGCCGCGCGAGCGAACGACACCTGCAGAAACCAAAATTTACCGCGCTCGAACTACTGTGTCGGGTCGCTTTCCAAAAGTGATGAACGAGGCCATGGGTCCGCCCCATCGAGCATGTTGCTTGGCGCCCTGTTACGGAGGGGATCGCCATGGCCAAAGCCCACAAGGCTGACAGCTTCGACGGGGGACGAGCAGCGAGCATCATCGCCGAGCCCGAACTGCCGCCTAAGTTGACCAAGCTAAATCTAAAAGCGCTGATCGAGGTTCGCGCCAACTCCGATGACGAAGACGCGCGCGCCCTCGCGCAAGCCATCATCGCCTTGACCAGCAACAACGACTGACCGTGAGAGCATCCCTTTCCAAGGATGGTCGCATCGCGCCCGGCCAGCCTGACCCCGCTGTAGTTGCGCGGCAATCGCAGCGCCTAACCTAGCGCCGTCCTTTTTCCGGTGACAGCTCAGCGCCCAGCCGTTTCAGCGCCTCGGACGTATCGAACCGGTCGAGCATGATTTCGATCAAGGCAGGTCCCTCATTGCTTGCGCGGGCACGCGCGAGAGCCTCGTCGAACTCGTCTTCCGTCGATACGCGTCGACCCCACCCGCCGCCAAACACCTCCGGCAGCTGGTGGTAAGCCCAGGGCTGAATGTCGTTATAGGGGCCTTCGTGAATGACCCGCTCGGTGGTGTATCCGTCGTTGTTCATGACCAGAAGGATGACGTTGCTCTTGCGGCGGCAGAGCGAGGAGAGCTCCTGCACGGTCATCTGAAAGGCGCCGTCGCCGATGAAGGCGATCGGCCTTCGTGAGGGGTCAGCGAGGGCGGCACCCAGCGTTGCCGGCAGGGCGTAGCCGATCGAGAGGTAGAATGCCTGGCCGATGAAGCCGACGTCGTGGTGCATGACGAGGTCGGCGGCGGCGAATATCGAGTCACCGGTTTCGGCAATGACCGTCGTGTCCTCGCCGATAAAGGCGTTGATCCGCTTCATGACGCGGCTGACGGTGAGGGCGCGGCCGGGTTCGGCGGTGAAGCCGGTGTCCAGCAGTTGCGAAACACTTTTGAAGGGTGGATGGGAGAGCCCGGCCTTCGGCATCCGGTCTGCAAGCCCCGTTACCACGTCGCCGATCCACACCTGCTCGTAGACGTGCTGGCTGATCTTCAAGCGCCCGGAGTTGGCGAGGATCATGCTGCGCCCCTCGAGGCGGCCGGTGTAGACGCCGTAGTTGATGTCGCTGATCCAAGCGCCAAGACACAGCAGGACGTCGGCATTCTCGACGATGTCGCGGATCTCCTGCCGCGCGGCGCCGCCTTCGTAAACCCCGATCGCCTGCGGATGGTGCTCGGAGATAACCGTCTTGCCGAGCAGCGTGGTGGCAACCGGCAGGCGGCTCGCCTCGACCAGACGGTGAAACTCCTGCATCAGGCCATAGCGATGCAGCTCGACGCCGCCCAGGATCACCGGACGCTTCGCCGTCAGGAGCAGGCTCATGGCCTCGTCGAGCGCCTCGGCGAGCGCGTCGGGATCGGAGGGCGGGCGGTCCGGGGCGGCGAAGGGGCCCGGTGCGGAGCAGGCTCGATCCACCATGTCGGCGGGGATCTCGATCATGATCGGCCGCTTCTCGGCGATGCAGCGGGCGAGGGCGCGGTCGATCCGTTGCGGCGCCTCGGCGGGATCATCGAGCAGCACGGAGGCGGCCGTGATGTGGGAATACGCTTGCTGCATGGTCGCGAAGTCGCCGACGCTATGGTGCAGCAACATGGAGGAGCGCCGCTGCGTGGTGCGCGGACCGCCGACGAGGACGACGAGCGGCACCTGCTCGGCATAGGCGCCGGCGATTGCGTTCATGGCGCTGAAGCCGCCGACGCCCCAGGTTACACAGATGCAGCCGATGCCGTTGATCCGCGCGTAGGCGTCCGCCGCATAGCCGGCGTTGAGCTCGTTGCAGGTGCCGACGAGCTCGATCCCTGACTCGATCAGCCGGTCCATGAACGTCAACACGTAGTCGCCCGGCACGCCGAACGCATGCTTGAGGCCGGCCTGCTCCAGGCGCTTGAGGAGATACGTGGCGACGGTGGATTGAGTCATTGGATCGAAGATGGATCCTGATCCAAGCAGCGTCAAACCTCGGCTCCGGTCCGGCAAGATGTATACCCAGAAGAGAGTCTAACCTGGGCTGTGATCGGGCAGCTCACCGCAGTCGGATCTCGATCGAGCTGGGTCAGCCCGCCAGGACTTCGAGGTAGTCCAGCTCAGTCCTGAGCGCGCGTAGCTCTTCGTTGGCTACCAAGAGCGCGTCGTCGCTCGGGGCTGCCTTGATCTCGCGCTCCAGTTCGGCCACGCGGTCCCGAACCGATAAGAGGTGCTTCTCGATCAACTGCGGCGTCATCACGTGCATGAATCCGCCCACTGTTTGGTACTCCACCCAACCACGCCCGCCGAGAGCTTTCAGCACAACTCAGCGGAGACGAAGGCGCAATACGCTGGCTCGCCCTGTCCACAGCAGTAGCCTGGTCAACGAGCAGCCTAAGTGCGACGGAGTCGGGGGCGGTTTCTGGCAAGAATTCGAGAGGATCGCGCCGAGGCTGGCGTGTTCCCGAGGTCATCGAGCGATGTCCAACCGGGGCGCTATTTGCTGCCCGGATTAGGCAGCGGTCCTGGTTGGGTCGAAGCTGTCCCAGCCGATCCACGAGCTTAGTGATGTGAGAGAGGTTGGCCGTGTAGGCGTCAAGCTCGTCGCCGACTTCTTCCGCCAGCTGCCAGATAGGCTCCTCACCAGTTACGGTTTGAGGCGCGCCGTTGATCAGATGGTTCGCCATGCCGTGCAGCCTCAGGAGACACGCGCGCAGCCATTTCTGCCGCCCCTCGCCGACCTCGATCGTTTCAATCGCCGCCAGCAGATTGGACGTGACGAAGTTCTGCTGCAGCTGCGCGAGCACATCGGCATCGAGCGCACCGTGATCCGTCTCGACGATTTTTCTCGCATTCATGAGACGACCGCCCCGACATGAGGGTCGAGAGCCAGCTCAAATGTCATAGTAGAGATGGAACTCGTAAGGGTGGGGCCGCAGCGCAATGGCATCGACCTCCTTCTTCCGCTTGTAACCGAGCCAGGTCTCAATCACGTCGGCGGTAAAGACATCCCCACGCAACAAGAAGGCATGGTCTGTTTCGAGCGCATCTAGCGCCTGTTGCAGTGAGCCGGGCGTGGATTTTACTTCCTTTGCCTCAGCCGCGGGCAGGTCATAGAGGTTCTTGTCGATGGGCTCGCCGGGGTCCGTTCGCGACTCGATGCCATCAAGACCAGCCATCAGCATCGCGGCGAAGGCCAAGTAGCCGTTGCAGGATGGATCTGGCGTTCGGAACTCGACCCGCTTTGCACGTGCGCTCGGCGAGTACATGGGTATCCGGCAGCAGGCGGAGCGGTTGCGCTGCGAATAGACCAAGTTGATGGGTGCTTCGTAGCCTGGCACCAATCGCCGGTAGGAGTTGGTCGTCGGCGCGCAAA
This sequence comes from uncultured Alphaproteobacteria bacterium, assembly GCA_963724595.1. Lineage (GTDB taxonomy): Bacteria > Pseudomonadota > Alphaproteobacteria > Rhizobiales > Hyphomicrobiaceae > Hyphomicrobium_A. The sequence continues at coordinate 22,625 of CAVRVR010000015.1, forward strand.
GGCCGCACAACGCCCACGCGTGTTTCAACAGACCGCCGATGTAGTTGCGCCCAAGCTCGCTCAAGCCAGCGTAGTGCGCCTCGCTGAAGAACAGGTTCGTGCTACCCTTCCACAGGCTCTGGTGGACGTGCATGCCCGAGGCGTTGTCCTCGAACAGCGGCTTGGGCATGAAGGTCGCCGTCATGTCGTGTTTGCGCGCGACATTCTTGATCACGTACTTGTAGAGCATGAGGTTGTCGGCCATGCGGGTGAGTGTGGTGAACCGCATATCGATTTCTGCCTGCCCAGCGGTGGCGACCTCGTGATGATGGGCTTCGACTCTGATCCCCAGCGACTTCAGGGTGAGCACCATTTCGGTGCGGAGGTCCTGCATGCTGTCGATTGGCGGGACCGGGAAGTAGCCCTCTTTCTGACGCGGCTTATGGGCGAGGTTGGGCGTCTCCTCGCGACCAGTGTTCCACGTGCCTTCCTTTGAATCGATTTCATGGAAGGCGTAGTTGATGCCCTGCCCGTAACGCACATCGTCGAAGACGAAGAATTCGGCCTCTGGTCCAAAATACGCCGTGTCGGCAATGCCGGTGGACTTGAGGTGTGTCTCGGCCTTCTGGGCGATGTAACGGGCATCGCGGCTGTAGCTTTGGCCCGTCACAGGGTCCTTGATGTTGCAGATTAGGGCGAGTGTCCGATCTGGCAAAAACGGATCGAGGAGGGCTGTCGTTGGATCAGCTACGACCAGCATGTCGCTTTCGTGGATCTCCTGGAAGCCGCGGATCGAAGATCCGTCAAAGCCAATGCCATCATGCAGGACATCGGCATCGAGCGCGCTTGGCGGGACGGAGAAATGCTGCCAAGTGCCGGGCAAATCCGTAAAGCGCAAGTCGACCATTTGGACGTCGTTGTCCTTGATGGACTTCATGACGTCATCGGCGCTGCCGCAATTGAGGAACATGACTTCGCTCCCATCTGACCGAACGTCCCGGATGGGCTCGAGCAACTAGATAATAAATGTATTCAAACCATCGCCCGAGTCGTGTGTCCCTTGCGGGAAGTTTGGACCTCGCTGCTCAATGGCGCTTGCAGTATAGCTCAACTCTGTCCTTTCGTCACAGTGGCCAACGCATTCGCAGGTGCAGAACCAGGCATTTGCCAGCGACCTCCGTGAAGCCTCGGTTATGATGTGGAACCTGGTAACCAAGCCTTAGACAGAGTGCTTCGCAGCCGCGAGGCAATGTAGAATTAGCAATGCCGAAACCCAATTCTGATCGTGCCGCACCGGGCAAACGCGTTCTCGTCGCCGATCCGATTCACGAGCAGGGGAGGGCCTTGCTGGCCGCGACCCCAGGGCTCGCCGTCGACGTTGTGACCGGGCTCGATGAGCCTGCTCTATGCCAACGGATCGGCGACTATGACGCCCTCATCGTGCGCTCCAAGACGCGTGTCACGGCGAACGTCATCGAGGCGGGAAAGAAGCTGAAGGTCATCGGCAGGGCGGGTATCGGCGTCGACAACATCGACGTCGCGGCGGCGACGGAACAAGGCATCGTCGTTTTCAACACGCCCGATGCGAACGCGACGACGACCGCCGAACTTGCGCTTGCTCACCTGTTGTCTCTGAGCCGCTACCTTCCGCAGGCCGATCGCTCGGTGCGCCGTGGCGAGTGGAAGCCTGGAAGCTTTGTCGGCACCGAGCTCGCCGAAAAGACGGTGGGCGTCGTCGGATTTGGAACGATCGGGCGTATCGTCGCGCGGCGCTGCCTGGCGTTCCGCATGCGGGTGCTTGCCTTTGACCCCTATGTCGTCCCGGATGTGATCCGGGAGACGGGTGCCGAGCCGGCCGACCTTGATAGGCTGATTGCTTCCTCGGACTACGTGACGCTGCACTGCCCGCTCAACGACGCGACTCGCAATTTGTTCGATGCTGCGCGCCTCAACAAGATGAAATCTGGCGCTCGGCTCATCAACTGCGCGCGCGGAGGACTTGTCGACGAGACGGCACTTGTCGAAGCCCTCAAGACCGGGCACTTGGCGGGCGCCGCCTTGGACGTCTATGCCACTGAACCGCCCAAAGCCTCACCACTGTTGGAACTAGACAACGTGGTGATGACTCCCCACCTTGGCGCCTCGACGGAGGAGGCCCAACAAGCGGTGAGCCTCAAGATCGCCGAGCACGTCGTGGCGTTCCTCGAAACGGGCGTTACTCAAGGCGCGGTGAATTTGCCGCGCATTCCAACCGATCAACTCATCCGGGCGCGGCCCTATCAGCTGCTCGCTCAGGCATTGGGGCGGCTTTTGTCGGCGCTCGTGCCCGGGCCCATTGCTGAGCTCGAGGTGGCTCTCTTCGGCCGCATCGCTGATGTCAACCCGCGGCTTATCACCGGTGGAGCGCTGACAGGATTGCTCGGCAAGCGTCTAGCAATGCCGGTCAATGAAGTGAACGCGATGACCCTCGCGCAGCGGCAGGGAATCATAGTGCGCGAAGTGCGCTCAGAGGCTGCGCGCGACTACCTTTCCTTGATCGAGCTTCGCGCCAAGACGGGGGAAAGTCAGACAAGCGTGGCGGGCACGCTGCTCGGAGAAAACCACCCGCGCCTCGTATGCATTGACGACTATCATGTGGAGGCGGTGCCGGAAGGGTGTCTCATCTTCACGCGCCATGACGACCGTCCCGGCGTCGTCGGGGCGCTCGGCGGAATTCTCGGGCGCGAGAACATCAATATCTCGCGGATGCAGGTCGGCACGGCCGAAGGCCGATCTGAGGCCATCGCGCTGGTCGGCGTTTCCTCGCCGCTACCGGCGAAAGCGCTCGACGAGGTGCGAGCGATCCCCGCCATTCGCCAAGCCATTCAGATCGAGCTGTAATGCGAGAGCGTCTGAAATTCGGGGCGATTTGCTTCGACTGCGACAGCACGCTGACGCGGATCGAGGGCATCGATGAGCTTGCGAGGCGTTCGGCGGTGGTGGCCGAGATCGCGCCGCTTACGGTGGCAGCGATGGAAGGAACATTGTCGCTCGAAGAAGTCTATGCGCGACGCCTTGAGATGGTGCGTCCCGGCCGGGGCGCGCTCGCTTGGCTCGGTGAGCGATATGTCGAGGAAATGGTTGAAGGCGCCCGCGAGACGGTCCGAGTGCTGCACGAGATCGGAAAACCGGTCTATGTCGTGAGCGGCGGCTTCCTTCAATCGGTGACGGTTTTGGCCCAAGCCGTCGGCATCGATTCCTCTCGTGTGCGCGCCGTCGAGATCTACCTCGATGACACAGGTGCGTATGTCGGGTTCGACTCGAGCTCGCCCTTGGTCCGCAGCGACGGCAAAGCGGAAGTCTGTCGCGCGCTGGCGCAGAACCACGGTGCCGTCGCTATCGTCGGCGATGGGATTACAGACCTCGCTGCCCGCGCGGGTGGGGCCTACGTGGTGGGCTTCGGTGGCGTCGCGCGCCGGCAGGCGATGGCCGAGGGCGCGGACTATTTTGTTGCGGAACCGCCGCTAACCCATGTGCTCAATGCACTTCTGTCGCCTGCAGAATTCGAGGAGGCTCGCTTCGCCGCCGCGCAGCGGCAACGTGAACAAGATCTTAAGGGGGATTGACCCTTTGCGCGTCGCACACCACTTTTGGACTTGTCACACACGGCTTGCGGAAGAGTTCCGGAGGATCGTTCTCCGGCGCCGAAGGAGCAACCGCCCCGGAAACTCTCAGGCAAATGGACCGCAAGCCCGTGACGCTCCGGAGAGTGACCGGATCTGCTCCGGCCCACCGAAGAGGATAAGGCGCACTCGTTCGGATGCGAGAGGCCCAATCTTTCAGGTTGCGTGACAGAGGGGGCTCGGATTGGCGCGCAGTGCGTGCGCAATTGATCCACGGAGCCTCTGCATGGGCGGCAAGATCGTTCCCAATTCAAATGAGGCGCTAAGGCGCACGCCGCTGCATGGCCTGCACGTCGACCTCGGCGCCCGCATGGTGCCGTTCGCCGGCTACGAGATGCCGCTCCACTTCCCACCCGGCATACTTCAAGAGCACCAGCACACGCGTGCCGCTGCAGGTTTGTTCGACGTTTCACACATGGGGCAGATCGCATTGCGCGCCCGATCGGGCGACGTTGCCCAAGCGGCACGCGCGTTGGAGCGGCTGGTGCCGGCAGATATCGTCGGCCTCGAGCCGGGCCGGCAGCGCTACACATTTTTTACTGATCCATCAGGTGGAATTCTGGATGATCTGATGGTCGCCAACTTGGGCGATCACCTGCTCATCATCGTCAATGCGGCCCGAAAAATTGCCGACGCTGAGCATTTGCACTCGCACCTTGCGGACGAGTTCGACGTTCGTCTCCAGGAACAGCGAGCGCTCATCGCCCTGCAGGGCCCGAAAGCGGCAGCCGTGCTGGAACGGTTCGTGCCCGAATGCAGCCAGTGGAGCTTCATGGATGTGCGCACGGCGGAAATCCTCAGCACGCAATGTCTTGTCTCGCGCTCGGGCTACACGGGTGAAGACGGCTTCGAGATTGCATGTCACGCGGATGTTGCGCGCGACATTGCGGAAGCTTTACTCGAGAATCCGGCGGTCGCGCCAACGGGGCTCGGCGCACGGGACTCTTTGCGTCTAGAAGCCGGGCTTTGCCTCTATGGATCCGACATTGATGAGACGACGACACTGGTCGAGGCGGATTTGGCCTGGGCAATACCAAAGGCACGCCGGCGCCACGGCGCCCGCGAGGGCGGCTTTCCGGGTGCGTCGACCATCCTGCAGCAGTTGGATGGCGGTACGGCGCGTCGACGCGTCGGACTTGTTGCCGAGGGCCGCGTACCGGTGCGTGCAGGTGCGCCACTCTATGCCGCGGAAGATGCGCAGGATTCCATTGGCGCAGTCACTTCTGGCGTGTTCGGTCCAACCGTCCAGGCACCTGTCGCCATGGGTTACCTGCCGACGGAGCTTAGCACTACCGGGACTAGGGTCTTCGCCGAGGTTCGCGACAAGCGGCTTCCTATTAACGTGACAGCCCACCCCTTCATCACCCCGCGCTATGAGCGCAGCCGAAGCCGGATAAAGTCGAGGAGGGCACCTTGCTGAAATTCACCGAAGAGCACGAATGGCTGAAGCTCGATGGCGACATCGCGACCGTCGGCATCACCGGGTATGCCGCAACCGAGCTCGGCGATCTCGTCTTTGTGGAGCTGCCGGAGACCGGCGCGAAGCTTGAGAGGGGCAGCCGGGCGGCAACGGTCGAGTCGGTGAAGGCCGCGTCCGACATCTTTGCGCCGCTGTCAGGCGAGGTGGTGGCAATCAACCAGCGGCTCGTCGAGGAGCCTGGCGTCGTGAACAGCGATCCTATGGGAGCGGGCTGGTTCTTCAAGCTCAAGCTCACCCGAGTGAAGGATATGGAGGAGCTGATGGACGAGATTGCCTACAAGGCCTTGATCGCTTGAGGGGGATCGGCATGGCCAGCGGACGATACGAGCCCTATGACTTCGCCAATCGCCGCCACATCGGGCCGTCGCCCGAAGAGATGCTGGAGATGCTGCGCGTCGTGGGCGCCAGCGACCTCGATGCCCTGATCGAGGAGACTGTCCCGAAGGGGATCAGGCAGGCTACGCCCTTAGAATTCGGCCATCCGCTGTCGGAGCGTGGTGCGCTCGACAAGTTGCGCGAGACCGCTGACAAGAACCGCGTGCTGACCTCGCTCATCGGCCAGGGCTATCACGGCACGATCATGCCGCCGGCCATCCAGCGCAACATTCTGGAGAACCCGGCCTGGTACACCGCCTATACACCTTACCAGCCGGAGATCAGTCAGGGGCGCCTTGAAGCCCTTTTGAACTTCCAGACGCTCGTCAGCGATTTGACCGCGCTCGATGTCGCCAACGCTTCGCTGCTCGACGAGGCGACCGCAGCGGCGGAAGCCATGGCGATGGCGCATCGGGTGACCAAATCGAAAGCGGACGCATTCTTCGTCGACGAGCAGTGCCTACCGCAGACAATCGCCGTGCTGCAAACCCGAGCCGAGCCGATGGGCTGGAAGCTCATCATCGGCGACCCCTTCAGAGACCTCGAACCCGAAGCGGTGTTCGGCGCGATCTTCCAGTATCCCGGCGTACGCGGCGACTTTCATGACTTCACCAATGTCATCGCGGGGCTGCATGCGGCCAAAGCTCTGGCGGTGATCGCTGCGGACCCCTTGGCGCTCACGCTCTTGAAGCCGCCGGGAGAAATGGACGCTGATATCGCCGTCGGCTCAATGCAGCGGTTTGGTATGCCGATGGGCTACGGGGGGCCGCATGCCGCCTACATCGCCGCGAAGGATTCATATAAGCGAGCGCTGCCGGGGCGTCTCGTCGGCGTGTCGATCGACGCCAGGGGCAACCGCGCCTACCGATTGGCGCTGCAGACGCGCGAGCAACACATCCGCCGCGGCCAGGCCACCTCGAACATCTGCACCGCACAAGTCCTCCCTGCCGTGATCGCCTCGATGTACGCGGTGTTCCATGGTCCCAAAGGGCTCAAGGCTATTGCCGAACGGGTGCATCGCAAAGCCGCGCGACTGGCCGATGGGCTGGCGTCGATCGGGTTCAAGATCGCACCTGAGCATTTCTTCGATACCATCACCGTCGAGGTCGGCCCCTACCAGGGGCTCATCATGAAGAACGCCGTAGACAACGGCGTGAACCTACGCAAGGTCGGCCGCGACCGGATTGGCATTACGGTTGATGAGCGGACACGGCCGGCGACACTTGAAGCCGTCTGGCGTGCGTTTGGCGGTTACAGCCTCGCTTACAAAAACGAGTATCCCGAGTACCGCCTGCCAAAGCCGCTTCTGCGCCGCTCAACGTATCTCACGCACCCGGTCTTTCACATGAACCGGGCCGAGAGTGAGATGACACGCTACATGCGCCGTCTCGCAGATCGCGACCTTGCGCTCGACCGGGCGATGATTCCCCTCGGCTCCTGCACCATGAAGCTCAATGCAACGGCGGAGATGCTCCCCGTCACGTGGCCGGAGTTCGCCGAGCTACATCCATTCGTGCCGGCCGATCAAGCGCGAGGATACGCGGAGCTGATCGAGGATCTTTCCGAAAAGCTGTGTCAGATCACCGGTTACGACGCGATCTCGATGCAGTCCAACTCCGGCGCACAAGGGGAGTATGCGGGGCTTCTGGCCATCCGCGCCTATCACATGAGCCGGGGCGAGTCGCATCGGAATGTCTGCCTCATTCCCGCTTCAGCCCATGGCACCAATCCGGCCTCCGCAACAATGTGCGGAATGCAGGTCGTCGTCGTCGGCACCGACGCAAAAGGAAATATCGATCTTGGGGAGTTTCGCGCGCGAGCGGAGGAACATTCGCAACGACTCGCGGCCTGCATGATCACCTACCCTTCGACCCACGGCGTGTTCGAGGAGACGGTGCGCGAGATCTGCGCAATCACGCACGCGAACGGTGGCCAGGTTTATCTCGACGGCGCCAACCTCAACGCGCTCGTGGGACTGGCGCGGCCGGGTGATATGGGCGCCGACGTCGGCCATCTCAATCTGCACAAGACGTTTTGCATTCCGCACGGCGGCGGCGGCCCGGGTATGGGGCCGATTGGCGTTATGGCCAACCTCATCCCCTTCCTTCCAGGCCATCCCGAGACGGGCAGCGGGGAACTGTGCGTCTCGGCCGCGCCGTTCGGATCCGCTTCGATCCTGCCGATCTCGTGGAGCTATTGCCTGATGATGGGCGGGGAGGGTTTGACCCAGGCCACGCGCGTCGCGATCCTCAACGCCAACTACATCGCCAAGCGGCTCGAGGGCGCCTACGCCGTGCTCTACACGGGCAACAATGGGCGGGTCGCGCATGAATGCATCATCGATACGCGACCGCTCTTGGAGCGGGGTGGCATCACGGTCGACGACATCGCCAAGCGACTCATCGACTGCGGGTTCCATCCCCCGACGATGAGCTGGCCGGTTCCAGGCACGCTAATGATCGAGCCGACGGAATCGGAGACCAAAGCCGAGCTCGATCGCTTCTGCGACGCCATGCTCGCCATCCGCGAGGAGGCGCGTGCGGTCGAGGAAGGGCGTATGGATGCCAAAAACAACGCTTTGAAGAATGCCCCCCACACGGTCGAGGACCTGGTCGGCGAATGGGAGCGGCCGTATAGCCGCGAGGCCGCTTGCTTCCCCGCGGGAGCTTTCCGCGTCGACAAATATTGGCCGCCGGTCAACCGCGTCGACAACGTCTACGGCGACCGGAACCTCGTGTGCTCTTGCCCGCCCTTGGACACCTACATCAAAGCCGCTGAATAAGCGGCGGTAACTGACCCACTACCCGATCATATCGCGGGCGACGGAGCGATGGTGCTGGAGCACGTGTGTGAACTGGGCTTGGAAGGCATCGTGTCGAGGCGAGCAGACGCGCGCTACGCTCGGGGAAGCGGAGGAGGGGTCAAGACAAAGTGCGCGGCATGGCGCGAGGCGAGACGCGAACGCTTCGAGTTGATGGGGAAGCCAGACTTAAGCTGACTTCCTGAGCGGCAACGCCGTCATTGCGGGCGGCAAACGTATTCGCCGCCTTCGCAGACACGAGAACCGTAGCTGTTGTTGAAACAGGTCCGACCACGCCATTCACACTCTGGCGCTTCCGCCGGTCGCCCTGGCACTTCTGCTTGTCGCTGAATTTACTTGGGCCTGTTTAGCGGTTGGCTTCCGCGCTGATAATCGCGAGAGCAATAAGGCCTACGGCAATTCCAATGGCGACACCTCGGCCGCGTCGCGCTTGCGCATCGTTAACCGGAGCAACCGCTAGGCTCACGGCGACGGCCAGGACGACGAGCGATTTTGCACCTTGATGGAGCATGAGCTTCCACCCCTCGGGCGCCAATCGGTAAGTGAGGAGGTGGGCGAATTGGAGGCGGGGAGCAGATATGTTCCCTGTAGTGTCGCGCTGAAGCTAAGCGCCCATGACTAAGGCGTTGTCGTCGGCTCGGTGTGAGTGGCTGGTCCCCCGCCGGTTCCGCTCATGGGGCCAGTCGAGTTCGCCAAGTACCACGCCACGCCATAGTCACTGCAATCGCTGCGACAACCGCTCCGATGATTGCGCCGTTCTTGTCCATCGCTTCCATCCAGAAGGCCACGGTCGCAGGCTATCAGCGCTTCTGTGAACTGAGAAGACGCTCCCGTCGTCTAGCGTCGGTCGTAGAGTGGCCGGCAGTGGTCGGCGAATACCCCAGGCCTATTCCCGGCTAGAGCAGCCTGGGCGCCTCACATGTGTTCATTCGGAACCTTTCTTGGCGTCATTCGTTTCTGCGCCAGCGGGATAGTGACGAGAACAACTTTGGAGGACTCACCATGAAGACTTTTGTCTCGCTACTCGTTTTGACTCTTGCAACAACATTCACGGCTCCGGCGTTTGCGCAAGAAACCGCCGCGCCGGCCACGAAGGCCGACTGCGAGAAGGCCAAGGGCACATGGGACGACGCGACGAGTAAGTGCACCCTGCCGAAGTGAACTGACGCGCTGCTTGTGCGCCGACACACATCAGAGAAAAGAGGGCGGCCGCAACCGACCGCCCGTTTAGCTTGCCTGATGCTTACGCATCACGGCGGCCGACAAGGCGGGCTCCGTGAGCGTCACCGTGCGTGGAGAGCTCGCTGCGTTGCTTGCTGACGGTGGACTCGCCGAATCCGGGAATTCTGTTCGTAGGGTTGTGTTGGTTGCGGGGGTAGGATTTGAACCTACGACCTTCAGGTTATGAGCCTGACGAGCTACCGGGCTGCTCCACCCCGCGTCACCTAACAAGCTCCCCTGCGGCAGGGACGATCAAATCGTCTGCGGGGAGCGGCCGTCGCGCTCAGAAGCGGCGACGACAAAGGCCGCCCGTCACCGAGCGGCCTCTCGATGGCGCGGCTTATAGCACACTTTATGCGCCTGTGAAGCCCGCCATCCCCAGCCCAGCAACCTTTGCCTCGCCTTGACGTTTTGGGCCCGTGAGGTCCGGCGCTAACAGAAGAAGAATAGGTCCGGGCGGCTGCGTTTTCAAGGAGGACACGGACCGATGTTCGACCCCCTCAGCACGACCCTTTCGGAGGGCGTTATCGCCGCGCACCTCTTGCTCGCTGTCGGCCTTGGCGCCGTCATTGGTTTTGAGCGCGAGCAGCTGGCACGGCCTGCCGGATTGCGCACGCACATGCTGACCGCGCTCGCCGCAGCACTGTTCACCATCATCACGATGGAAATCCACGCCGGCGTCATGCGCGAGGGAGAGGGCCAGAGCACCGACCCGATCCGCGTCATCGAGGCGGTGACGGCCGGTGTCGCCTTCCTGGCGGCGGGAGCGATCTTCCGCTCGCAAGGCGACGTGAAGGGGCTGACGACGGGTGCGGGGATGTGGCTGGCTGGAGCCATCGGTGTTGCCTGCGGCGCCGGCTTCGGCATCCTCGCCGTCATGGCGACGGCGCTGGCCGCCGCCATACTCTTCGTGGTGCGCTGGTTAGAGACCTACGCGGGGAGCAAGGAGAGCCGCTCCTCCGACTCGACGTGAGCCGAGCTCAGGGCGTAGCCGCTGTCGTGGCCCCGGCGTTCGCCTCGCTCTTATGGTGCGCGCGAATGAAGTAGATGTTGCGGCCATAGATGATGAGACCCATCCCCTGCCCCAGCATGAACACCGGATCGAGACGGTAAATTGCGTAGGCGAACAGCATGGCGCCGCCGACCAGGCTGAAATACCAGAAGGTCTCCGGCACGATGGAGCGGCGCGCTCGCTCGCTGGCAATCCACTGCACGATGAAGCGCATCGAGAACATGAGCTGCGCCAGGAAGCCGACCCCGAGCCATGCCTTCTCGTTGACCGGCGTCGATATCCACCACTGGCTGAGCAGCGCGACGAGGTTGTGGAGATGGTCCATGTGAAGTGTCCCCCGAAGCGGATGCGTTGCTCAGCTCTTGTCGCCGGCGCTGGCTCGCGCGTTGTCGTCGTTGACCGGCTTCAGGCGCATGGCGATATCGGCCACGGTATGCGTCTCTGGATACCGGTCGACGATGCGCGGCACTCTCGTTCTCCGCCTGAGCCACGTGACACCGACAAGGTCATAGATCCCGACCAGCGCACGATTGAGGTTGTTGTACTTGGAGACCCCCGCCTGGCGCGGCCTGTCGTTAACCGGGACGTAGGCGACCTCATAGCCGTACGTCTGAAACAACGCCGGCATGTAGCGGTGCATACTGGTGAAAAATGGCAGCCGCAAGAAGACCTCGCGCCAGTAGACCTTGATGCCGCAGCCGGTGTCCGGACAATCGTCCTTCAAGACGCTGTCGCGGATCCAGTTGGCTGAACGCGAGGCCCAACGCTTGGAGCCCGTATCCTTGCGCTGCGTGCGCCAGCCGTTGACGAGGGCCGGGCCGGGCTGCCCGGGCACGGCCAGGGCTTCGAGCAGGCGCGGAATATCGTGCGGGTCGTTTTGCCCATCGCCGTCCATGGTGGCGATAATCGGGTTCGTCGCCGCGAGGACGCCTGAACGCAGCGCCGTGCTCTGCCCGCTACGCAGGTCATGACGCAGATAGCGCAACCCCGGGTATAGGCCCGCATCAATAAGCGATTTGATTTCGGCCGCCGTCGCGTCCTCGCTGGCGTCGTCGACGACGATCAGCTCGCCGAGGCGCTGCGCGGGCACCGCCGCATACGTCTCTTCGATGAGGCGGCCGATATTGCCGGCCTCATCGAGTGCAGGAATGACAACGGTGACGCGCATCAAGTGCCCCTATCCCACAGGACTCGCCGCGACGCCCCTCCATAGCCCGTAAGTGTCCGTAAGGATACCAGTCTTCGCTCCCGTCTTCCAACCTAGTAAATACGCCGTGGATGCCGCCGTGGGCGCCACAATAGGGCAAGCCCTGCCAGGAGGAAGATTACGGCAAGGCCGCCCCACACGAGGCCCGCCTGCTCCAGATAGACGTTCTGCGACACGGGATCGTAGCAGCGGCCCAGGTCATTGAAGCAATCCCGCCAACGCCAGTAACGGTCATAGAATGCGGCGGTGAGCAGCACACCGAAACCTGTCAGTATGCAGCCGAGCAATGTCTTCACTAGCCGCATGCAAAGTCCGTTGACCGAGGCTCCATCCGGCCATGGTGCGGCGAAGATAGGGGCGCGGCTAGGGCGGCTCTTCCCGTTGGTCTCTCAACCTAGTAAATGACCCCGCATCGTGGCCGTAGCGGCCGGCTTTCCCCCTTGCAGCGTTCTATCCTTGCAACGGGCACACTTGCAGAGTGCGCGCGCCATGTCAGTCTCCACCGGCTCCGGCACCAGCGGCCGCGACGTCAACTGGTTGTCGGTTCTCCTGGCAGGCCTTGCGGCGCTGTTGTGCGTGCGGCTGTTCGCGCTTTCCGTGAACGGCACCGACCTATTTTTCGACGAGGCGCAATACTGGGCGTGGAGCCAGGATCCGGCGCTCGGGTACTTTTCCAAGCCCCCGCTCATCGCTTGGATCATCGGTGCCGCGACCACCGCGTGCGGCCCCGAGGAGGCGTGCGTGCGCCTTCCCTCCCCGCTGCTGCACACGGCGACCTCACTCGCCGTGTTCTGGCTCGGCCGACGTTTATACGACGCTCGCATCGGCGCGCTGGCGGCACTCGCCTTCGCTACGCTGCCGGGTGTCTCCCTGTCGGCGGGTCTCATCTCCACCGACGTGCCGCTGCTGCTGTGCTGGGCGTTAGCGCTCGTCGGCTTCACGGCGCTGTTCGAAACCGATGACTTGTGGCCGGCGCTGCTGCTCGGCGCTGCCTTGGGTGCCGGGCTCAATGCCAAGTACGCCATGACGTGGTTCGTTGTCTGCGCCGCGCTCTATTTGTTGCTGACGCCCGATCGCCGCCGCGTGCTGCACGACTACCGGCTGTATCTGGCGCTGGCCATCGGCTTCCTGCTCATCGCCCCCAACCTCGCCTGGAACTACAGACATAGCTTCGCGACGTTCTCGCACACGGCGGCTAACGCCAACTGGGGCGGCTCGCTCTTGCATCCGAACAAGGCGCTGGAGTTCTTCGCCGCCCAGTTCGGCGTCTTCGGCCCCATTCTGTTCGGCGCGTTTCTCGGTCATTGCCTGGCGGGCGCGCCGCGAGCGGCTGCCCGAGGCGGACCGGATGCTGCTGGCCTTTTCGGCGCCGGTCATTGCCATCATCCTCGTGCAGGCGTTCCTGTCGCGCGCCCACGCCAATTGGGCGGCGCCGGCGTATGTTGCCGCGAGCGTTCTGGTCGTTGCCACCATGGTGCGCGAAGGCGCCTGGGGGTGGCTGAAAGCTTCGTTCGCACTGCATGCGGTGGTGCTGGCGCTGCTGGTGTTCGGTACGGCAACCGCTGGCCGCGTGCCGCTGCCGCTGAAGCCCGATCCATTTGCCCGCACGCTTGGCTGGTCCGATGTGGCGGAGGCGACGCGCGCCGAGCTCGCTAGGGCTGCTGCCGCCGGCAAGCCCTACGCGGCCGTGCTGGCGGACGATCGGGCGGTTACCGCCGAGCTTCTCTACTATATGCGCAATGAGCCAACGCCGATCCTCGCCTGGCGCGCAGGCGCGCCGCACGATCACTTCGAGCTGACGCGGCCATTCACCTCCGCAACGCCGTCTCCGGTGCTGCTCGTTCGCACTGACGACGGGGAGGGCCAGGTGGTCAAATCCTTCACGAGCGTCGACAAGGTTGCCGACAAGATGCTGCCGGCAGGAGAGAACGCGCAGCGGCATGTGACGTTCTACTCCCTCGCGGGGTACAAGGGCCGATGACCGCAGCCGACCGCACGCGTGAGGGCCACGAGCTTCCGACCGAAGAGGCAGCGGCACTCTCCGAGACGTTCGTCCTGCTCGACAACAATTCGGGTTCGGGGGCGCCGTCGCTGCTGTTTACCGAGCCGCTCGACATCATCGCCGCGTGGACGCCCGATGAGGTTCCCGAGGCGCTCAAGCGCATCGAGGACGGCGTCGCCGGCGGGCTCTATGCGGCGGGCTTTTTCGCCTACGAGCTCGGCTACGTGCTGGAGCCGAAACTTTCGGCGCTCATGCCGGAAAAGCGCAACGTGCCGCTGATTTGGATCGGCCTCTACAAACCGCCGGCCGAAATGACGAGCGCCGAGGTCGAGCATTGGCTGGCGACGCACACGCGCTCGGGCTCGTTCCACTTCACCGATGTGAAGCTGGGCTGGGACGAGGCGCAGTATCTAGAACGCTTCACCGAGGTGATAGAGAAGATCCGTGCTGGCGACATCTATCAGCTCAACCTTACGTTCAAGGCGCGCTTCAAGCTGTCAGGCTCGCCGCTGACGTTCTTCCTCGACCTGCGTCAGAAGCAGCGCGTCGCCTACGGAGGCATCGTCGATACTGGCGAGGTGACGGTGCTGTCCGCTTCGCCCGAGCTGTTCATCGAGCAGGAAGGCCGCACGGTCTTCACGCGGCCGATGAAGGGAACGGCGCCGCGCGCCGGCACGCTGGAGGCCGACGCGCTTGCCCGCAAGCAGCTCTCCGAGGACGTGAAACAGCGCGCCGAGAACCTGATGATCGTCGATTTGATGCGCAACGACATCGGGCGCATCGCCGAGATTGGCAGCGTCGAGGTGACGGACTTGTTCACGGTCGAGACCTACAAGACGCTGCACCAGATGACCTCGGGCGTCAGGGCGACTCTGAAGAAGGGCGTGGGCGTCGCCGAATTGATGCGTGGCATCTTCCCGCCGGGATCGGTGATCGGCGCGCCGAAGATCCACGCCCAGGAGCTGATTCGCCAACTCGAGTCGGAGCCGCGCGGGGTTTATTGCGGCGCCATCGGTTACATCTCGCCAGAGGGCCGGGCGTTGCTCAACGTGGCGATCCGTACGGCGGTTATCTTCCGCAACGCCGACGGCGAGATGGGCATCGGCTCGGGCGTTGTGTTCGAACTCGCAAGGGCCAAAGGAATACGCCGAATGCTTGTTGAAGATGAAGTTCCTCACTGATCCAGTGAAGCGCTTCGAGCTGATTGAGACGATGTTGTTCGATCCTGCAGCGGGCGGGTTCGTACTGCTCGACCGGCATATCGAGCGGCTCGCGACGTCGGCGCGCTACTTCGCCTACGTCTATGACGAGCTAGTCGTACGCCGGGCACTCGATGATGCAGTCGTTGGCAAGTCGGGCCGTCTGCGTGTGCGCTTGCTGCTGGCCGAAGGAGGCGACGTGACGGTTACGACGACGCCACTACCGCCCGCCGATGCGAATGCCATAATGCGCTTTGCCGTTTCGGCGTCGCGGGTCGACAGCTCCGACTTGTTCCTGTTCCACAAGACGACCCGGCGCGAGCTCTACGATCGCGAGTGGCAGGAGTATTCCGAGCGCCTCGGCACCGACGAGGTCGTCTACCTCAATGAGCGCGGCGAGCTCGCCGAAGGCAGCCGCACGACGATCTTCATCGAGCGTGACGGGGAGCTGCTGACGCCGCCACTTAGCGCCGGGCTGCTGCCGGGCACGCTACGCGCCGAACTGTTGGCCGAGGGCAAGGCGGGCGAGGCCGTGTTGAGGCTCGCCGATCTCGAATCGGCGGACGCGGTCTTCCTCGGCAACTCGGTGCGTGGCCTCGTGACCGCCCGTCGTATCGACGTGCCGGCGTAAGCGTTCGCGGCGAACGCGGTAGGATTTTATTTGATGACAATTTCGTCGGAGGCGACGGCGCCAACCTTCGAGTTGGTGCCGACAGCTCCCCCGAGCATCGCGGCGATCAAGAATGCAAACGCCGCGACTGTCAGCACCGCTGCGATGATGATCTCGCGCGAGGAACGACGCATGCGATCAGCGTATGAATCAAATTGATCGAGTTTCCATCTCATGGCGCGAGAATTCGTCGATCGAGCACACCAACACCAGAGCGCTGAGTGCCGCGCGACAGAAGCGCACACAAATGGTCTTACGCGAGAAGGATTCTAAAGGCCGCGCATGATGCAGCCGAAAACGAGGATGACCTGCGCCAACAACAGCGCCCAGAATTCGTTACCGGTTATGAACGGAACCTGGGCCCCGAAGAACTTAATGATCAGAACAGTGACCGTCAGAATGACGGACAGCATGAACGTCACGATGCCAGGCGCTTTAAGTCCCATCGTCTCTGCTCCCCTCGATGCCACGCGATCGCAAACGCCTCGCAAGGCGCTCCCCTGAGCCGGCGCCGATTCGGCGGGCCCCCGTCGGCTTATAGCAGGGGCAACTCGGTCTGGCACTTAGATGCCCGGATGTGCTGGGGATGGCTTGAGAAAATCGCGTGCCTGCTATGCGGTAGCCCTGGTCCGCGGCCGCGC
Organism: uncultured Alphaproteobacteria bacterium; assembly: GCA_963724595.1. GTDB lineage: Bacteria > Pseudomonadota > Alphaproteobacteria > Rhizobiales > Hyphomicrobiaceae > Hyphomicrobium_A. Next base: position 38,894 of record CAVRVR010000015.1, read on the forward strand.
AAAAAGCAGCCGGCGCAGCAGCAGCAGCACCAGCAGCGCGAGGAAAAGCAGACCCACAATCACGACGGGGTGCTTGTCCCATAGCAGGATGGGACTGACGCGGCCGTCGGCGACGAGGCGCAGATCCTCGGCGATGACGGCGGGGTCGAAGGCGCTGCCCGTGCGCAGCATCATGGAGACGGCAGCCGATTGGTCGGCGCTGGCGACGACGGCCTGGCGCACCCGCTCGGACGATAGCGAGTGGATCTTTGCCGGATTGGCGGCGACCGCTCGCAGCACGTGCTCACGCGGCTCCTTCTGCAGCCCGGTCAGGTAGCGCGATAGGCTCGACAGTTCGTCCTCGGTGAGGCTGCGCGCGAGGTTCTTGAGGTCGGCGTCCTGCAACTCGAACAGTGTGTCGCGCGCCCCGCGGTCGATGGAGGCGAGACGCACGATGGCGAGCGGGTCTTCGAGCGCCAGCAGTCGCTGCAAAGATGCGCGGCTCAACTGATCGGGCTCGGTGCGGCGATAGAGGCTGAGCTCGACGACCTTCGGCAGATTGTCACCCGCAAGCGCCGACCACTTGAGGCCGGCATCGATCGAGCGCATCTCGCGCGCGATAGCGATCGCCGGTGCGGGCAGCGTGTTGATGGCCGTGCCGAGCGTGCCATCGCCAAGTCGCCGCAATATTCCGGACTCGCCTTCGCCGGCGAGCAAAAGCGCAACGACCTCGTCAAGGCGGGGCAGCGCAGCGGGGGCGAGGGAATCGAGAAACGCCTTGAATTTCGGGTTTCGCTCCGCAAGACCCAACGCTTCGGCGTGGGCGCTGCGGAAGTCGCGCCAGATTTCGATCACACGGTCGGCGGTCGCCGCTCCGATCTCCTGGATGTGGCCGGAGATCTGCTCGGCAAAGGTCTTCGCCAGCTCCTCCTGCACCTTGTCCTTGTTCTCTTTCGACTTCATCTCGGTGGCGATGATCGGCAAGACGCCGTTGCGCAGGTCCCAAATGTCCTTGGCGATGAGCACTAGGCCAATGCCGCCCGCGACGACGGAGACGAGGCGCGCCAGCACGCTGCCGACGAGGCGTTGGCCGACGCGCGCCGCCATGTTGGCAAGCTGACGGCGCATCAGGAGCACGGCGGCACCCGCAATGCCGCCGCTCGATTCACGCAGGACTGCGCCTGGCGACATCTCGGCGGCGCCCTTGCTGGGGTCGAGTGCGATTTCCTTGCCGGCATCGCCGACGACGGCGCGCGAGGCGGTCTCTCCGTAGCGGGCGCCTACGAAGGCCTTGAGGCAGGCGAGCGCCGGCTCGGCCGCGTCCTGGCTGGCGAACTCCATCTGCTTGCCGACCTCGTTGCCGACACCAATGGCGAGTTGCTCGAGCGCGGACTTGATTGCATCGGAGCGATAGACGCGCTCGGCAACTGCGGTCGCCAGCTCCTGCGCCTTCTGCTGGTTGGCGAGCGACTGGAGTAGATTGCCCCAACTCGTCTCCTGACGGACTTCCTCGATGGCGAGGTCGACGCGGTCATCGACGATCTTGTCCATGCCGATGCGCCGCCACTGGTCACCGACGGCGGCGCGATAGTCGACATTGGCGATGCCCGCCTGCAGGGCCCGCACAGAGATGGCTTGAATGGCCGTTTTGAAAGACGCCTCGTCGCGCGCCTGGCAGGCTTCGTAGTCAGCCTTGGATAGAGGCTGCGCAAAGGACGGTGAGACCTGTCCTGCGGCGATGGCGAAGGCGACGAGAAAGGAGATCAGGCAGCGTACGTAAGCGAGCAACGCGGCATTGTCCTTCGGTCCGCAGCCGCTCCCGTCAGGGGCTGCACTTAACCATCTAACCACCTCGACTATGGAGTGTCGATTGCGCTCGCAGCGTGACGGACCGCTTGGCCAAATCCCGGGGGCTAGGAGGATCGATTTGGGCGTCGGGGGAGCCGCCGGGAGCACCTGGGTGCCCCTGAGGCGGATCACAAATTCTTTCACTCATGTACTAGGGGGCACCCCTGGCGACGACGGCAGTTGCCGCTCGCATGGCATCTGCATTACTATTGTGCGTAGGACTGATTAATTGCCCAGCTATCGACTTAATTGTGGCGAGGGCACAACACCTAGTTGAACCATTAATAATGTTTGCACTGCCGTAATTCGCAAAAAACCAGAACACGCGTAGACTTACGAAAGTCAGTAGGGTTGGGAAACGGCGTATTTTCAATGCGTTGTGCCGCCGTACAGCAAGAATGTCAGGTTTTCACCCGCGCCTGTCCCACAGGTTCCGGCACCCGCCGGGGTGGCAGGACGCTCGACACGTTTGCGACAACATCTCGCCCCAAATCGCCAAGTGAAGGCCCCCCGCTCGTTGGTGTCGGCGCTCCTCTTGGCGGTCCGCGAGGCAGACGGAGAGCGGCGCTCATGAGCGGGGTGGAAGGGGATATCGCGGCTGGCTGCGGCAAGGTGCCTAATCGAACTTCGCGGCCGATCCGGTCAGTGAGACAACTCCAGCGCATCTCGTGCAGTGCGGGTACGAGATCTCTTACAAAGCGGCTTCCCCCTAAGTGCTCCGAGCCAGATATTCGATCGGCATCGGAGTTCACCGAGGAAACGAAAAAGAGAGAGTTTCAACGACATGCTCGGGTCGGCGCGCAAAGGCTCGCGCGGACCGGAGTCTGTTAAGGACTGATTGACTTCGTCCAGTATGCGAGCGAGTTCAGTTACAGAAATGAAAAACAGCGAGAAAATGAAGGCAGCTTGGGGTAGCATTTACGTTCCCGGCGGGCGCAACGGCGTGTTGCTCGTCCATAGCCTCGGCGGCTCACCCATTGAGTTGAAGTTCGTCGCTCATACGCTGGCTCAGCTCGGCTACACTGTTTACTGCCCACTGCTTCCCGGCCTCGCCGGCGGCACCGACGTTTCAGGCTTGTCGAGCTGGCAGGACTGGTATGCGGCCCTCGAGCAGGCCCACGACGAGCTTACCCAGCAGTGCGATGCGGTCATCGTCGGCGGCATCTCGGCCGGTAGCATGCTGGCGCTGCGTCTCACGGCACTGCGCCCCGAGAAGATCCATGGCCTGATGTTGTTCTCGCCGACCTTCTGGCCGAACGGCTGGGCCATTCCGTGGTACTTCAGCCTGTTCCGCTTGGTGCAGCAGAAGTGGACGGCGCGCCTCTTCAAGTTCCGCGCGCGCGCGCCGCACGGCATCAAGGACGAGCGGCTGCGCAGCTTCATCCTCGACAGCGTGCAGTCAGAGACGGACTCCATCGAAGATCTGTTCGCCCGCGGCGGCGGTCTCGTTCTCGAGTTCCGCAGGCTGGTGCGCAACGTCAAGCCGCTGCTCGGCAAGATCACGCAGCACGCGCTGGTGTTCCATCCGCGTAACGACGACCAGAGCGATCTGTCGAACGCCATGACCTTGCAGCGTAAGCTGTCCGGCATTGTCGAGGTCTGCGTGCTCGACGACTGCTATCACATGGTCACGCTCGATCGGCAGCGCCCGCTCGTCATGGAGCGCGTCAAGGAATTCGCCGACCGCCTCACGGCGCGCCTTGCCAAGCTGCGTACCGAGGAGGCCGTTATCGAGGCCGCCGAAACGCAGCATCAGGGGAAGGGCCGCGGCGAGGGTCGTGGCGCGACGACCTAAAGCCTTTGTCACAGCGACAAATGCAGAAAGCCCGGCTGCAATGGCCGGGCTTTTTGTTGTGCGAGTTGTGCGATCGCGCTGGCGTCGCGGCGCCTATTCGACAGCGGCCGGTCGCACAGCTGGAACAGGACGCGGCGCTTTCACCTGTGGTGCCGACGCCTGCGCGGCTGTGGTGTTGGGCGTAGCTGCCCGCACGTCTCCGGGCGTTGCGCGCGCCTCGCGCGGCTGGTCGCAGCGCGGCAGGTCGGCCGGAGCACGTCTCCAAGTGAACGACTTGGAGAAGAACTTCACGCCCTTGTAGCCTGTGAGCGTCAGCCGGTCACGGGTGACCAGTTCGATGGCGGCGTCGAATTGCGCGCCCTGCTCGGGGTCATAGACCCAGCCGTTGTCCCAGCCACCGCTGACGCGCTGTAAGGAGCCGAGAACCGGCAAGCCGCAAATTGTCCGGCGACGCTTCGAGGGTTCGGGATTGTAACCGTCGGTGAGCGGCTCACCGTTTTTCTTGTTCGGCTCTTTCAGCCAAACAATGAAGCCGCACAGCCGATTGGCGCTGGCGCCCGTGGCGCCGCAAGGGCGAATTTCAACCGCGCCTTTGCCTGTATGGTTGATCCAAACGCCCATTTCGAGGGGGGGCGCCGCGTCAGCGGTGCCGGCGCTGAAGCCGAGCGCCAGCCCGGAAATCGCGACGGAAGCCCAGTATTTCCGGGCCTTAGCTGGATGAAGATCATGACGCATGGTGGCATCACCAATATTGTGCGAGAGATCCGGATCGCATTAGGCTTTGAAAGCGGCGAAAGCTGGTCGGAGGATCAGGAGCTGCAAGTCTCGGCGTGCCAAGGTGAACAAGACATTTCCTTGATCGCTCGGTCTTACCCCTTTCTTGACCTCTTCGCGTTAACGCTTCGTGAGTGCGCTTGCCCCACTCTCGTTTCTAAATGAAGCGCTTTCGCGTTATACTTAGGCAACTCTTAAGCATGAGACTGCCTTTCAGAGGCCAAGTTCGGGGGCTATCAGCGGTGTGAGCCGCGCTGTCGGCGCTTCGAGCCGATCTTTGCCCAACTCAGTGCGGAACCGATCCATGATCTTGACGCTTGCCTTTCGCAATCTGTTTCACGACCGCATTCGTCTTGCGGTTACGCTGGTCGGCATTCTGTTTTCCATCGTGCTGGTCGCTGTGCAACTCGGCCTCTATCTCGGGCGCGAGCAACATGATCACGGCCAACATCGATCACGCCAAGGCCGACCTGTGGATCACCGTGTACGGGGCCAAGAGCTTCGAGGATGGCGGCATGCTGCTCACTTCGCGTGAGCGGCATCAGGCCCTGGCGACACCGGGCGTCAAAGCCGTGATCCCGCTGATCGTGCGCTTCGCCGAGTGGCGCAAGCCCGAGGGCGGCTCGACGCGCGTCGTCATCGTCGGCACCGACGCCGAGGACGGCGGCCTTACACCGTTCAATCTGGTCAAGGGCACGTGGGAGGACATCAAGGCTCCGGAAGCCGTCGCCGTCGACCGCACCTACTTCAACGAGCTCGGTATCAAGGGCATCGGCGACACGGCGCAGATCGCCAACGGCCGCGTGCGCGTGCGCGCCCTGACCGACGGCGTACGCTCGTTCACGCAGTCGCCGTACACCTACACGACGCTCAACCGGGCGCGCAGCCTGTTCGGCGACAGCGACGGCACGACCTTCTACCTCGTGCAGACGCAGCCCGGCGCCAACATCGAGAAGGTGCGCCAGGACCTGCAAGGGACGCCTCGAAGGCGCCGAGGTTCTCACGCAGGCTGAATTCCGCGACCGCAGCCTGAAGCAGTGGCTGTTCCGTACCGGCGCCGGCGTGGCGCTGATCGGCGGCGCGCTGCTCGGCAGCCTCGTCGGCACCGTCATCGTCGCGCAGACGCTATATTCCAGCACCAAGGACCATTTGAGCGAGTTTGCGACGCTGCGCGCGTTGGGTTCATCGTCCGGATATATACATCAGGTCATACTGGCCCAGGCCGGCATCAGCGCGGTGGTCGGCTATGCGCTCGGCATGTCGATTGCGCTCCTCGTCTTGGTGCTGAGCAAGAATAGCGCCTTGCCTCTGGTCATGACGCCCGGTTTGGCGTTCTGGTTGTTCACGCTGACGGTCGGCATGTGCGCCATCTCGGCCTTGTCGGCGATCGTCAAGGTCACGAAGATCGATCCTGCAACGGTATTCAGCAAATGAGCGAAGAGCCTGTCCTCGAAGCCATCGACATCGTCAAGGATCTGGGCTCCGGCGCCGGCAAGGTGCCGCGCTGTCAAGGGCGTCAGCCTGACGCTGGTGCCGGGCGAGCTGACGCTTCTGATGGGGCCGTCGGGCAGCGGCAAGACGACGCTGCTGTCGATCCTCGGCTGCATCCTGACGCCCACCTCGGGCTCGCTTGCGCGTCGCCGGCGTCTCGACCGACAAGCTCAGCGCGGAAGAGCTCGCCAACCTGCGGCGCAAGCACATGGGCTTCATCTTCCAGTCCTACAACCTGTTCCCGACGCTGACGGCGCTGGAGAACGTGCGCATCGCGCTCGACGTGCGCGGACAGAAGGGCTTCGCCGCCGCCAACCGCTCCGAGGAGGTGCTGCGCGACGTCGGCCTCGCCTATCGCTTGAAGAGCTACCCCGGCAATCTCAGCGGCGGTGAGCAGCAGCGCGTTGCGGTTGCACGCGCCATTGCGTGCTTCGCCGTCGATCGTGCTGGCCGACGAGCCGACGGCCGCGCTCGATGGCGAGAACGGGCACGCGGTGATGGCGCTGCTGGCGCGCATCGCCAAGGAGCAGGATCGCAGCGTTCTGGCGGTCACGCACGATCCCCGTACGCTGAGCTATGCCGACCGGGTCGTGCGCATCGAGGATGGACGTATCGTCGGCGAAGAGCGCCGGCCTGAGGGCCTCGATGCCCCGGAAATTGCAGATCTTACAAAGAGACGGAAGGCCCATGCCTAAGGTCAACCCCACTGTCATCACGCTCGGTGTCGCCGGCATCCTGGCGATCGCCGTCGGCTTTTACGTCAACAACGTCAGCTGGGGTCCCGTCGGCGAGGAGAAAACGACCCAGGCAGCGGCCAACAGCGACAGCTCGAAGCCGGCCAATGCGAATGACACCACGACCTCGGCCGATCAAGCCGACCTGGGCCGCTTCGGCCACCGGCCGCGTCGAGCCGAAGAGCGGCGAGGTGCGCATCACCGCCGAGGTGCCCGGCCGCATCGAGGACCTCGCGGCTGGCCTCAACGACCGCGTGAAGACTGGCGACCTGCTGGTTCGTCTCGACGACGACGACGCGCTCACCAAGGTTGCCGGCGCCAACGCCGAAGCGCACGTGCGCGTGCGCGAGCGCAACGAAGAGGACGCTGCGCGGCCTGCAGCTGGAGCGTCGCAACGCCGAGGACGCGGTCGCCTCCGCCGAGCGCGCCGTGTTCGGCGCGCAGCAGGCCTTCGACGATGCGCTCGAGCAGCAAGCGCAACGACAACGGCACGCGATGACGCCGTCGACAAGGCCCGCACGAAGCTCGGCCGATGCCAAGAAGAAGCTCGCCGACGAGCGCGCCAACCTCGCATCGGTCAAGTGCCAAGTCCGGCATGCCGCTGCCGACGCGTCTCGAGGCTGCGCTCGTCCGTCGCCCGCGCCGAGCTGACCGCCGCCGAGCTCGGCGTCGAGCACACGCGCGTTCGCGCGCCGTTCGACGGCACCGTGCTCAATATCATCGCCAAGGAAGGCGAGGTCGCCGTGCCGTCGCCGGAGAATACGCTGCTGGTGTTCGGCGATCTCAGCGCCATGAAGGTGCGCGCCGAGGTCGAGGAGCGCGACGCCGCCAAGATCCGCGTCGGCCAGCGCGTCGTCGTGCGCGCCGACGCCTACCCCGACCAGGACTTCGAGGGCCGCGTCGGCTCGATCGCCCAGTCGCTGTCGCCGCCGCACATCGCTTCGCGCGGCCCGCGCCGTCCGAACGACGTCGAGGTGCTTGAGGCGGTCGTCGATCTCGACGGCCTGCCGCCGCTGCTGACCGGCATGCGCGTCGACGTGTTCTTCAAGCACGACGCCACGGCTTCGACGAAGTAGCGGCGCCCCGACGGGGCATCATTCGAGAGTTTGACGCGGGCGCATCGCCATCGATGCGCCCGTAGTCGTTTGGGGCTCAGCGCGCGTTCCCGATATCGCGCTTACTCGGCCGGAGCGGGGCCGGCGCGGGCGGTGGCTGCCGCGGTGTACGTCGGCGGCTCGTCCGTCGGGCCGACGAAGCGGCCAAAGATGCGCCAGACGAGATTGCCGATGTCGTCCATCACCGTGAAGAACGACGGCACGAACACCAGCGACAGCACAGTCGACACCAGCAGCCCGCCGATCACTGCAATGGCCATCGGCGAGCGGAACTCGCCGCCGTCGCCGAACGCCATCGCGCTGGGGATCATGCCGGCGACCATGGCCAGCGTCGTCATGACGATGGGGCGTGCGCGCTTGCGGCCAGCATCGATGACCGCATCGAAACGCGGTACGCCCTTGGCCACCTCCTCGACGGCGAAGTCGACGAGCATGATGGCGTTCTTGGTGACGATGCCCATCAGCATCAACAAGCCGATGTAGACCGGCATGCTGACCGAGTTGCCGGTGGCGAGCAGCGCCAGCACGACGCCGCCGAACGACAGCGGCAGCGACAGCAGGATGGTGACCGGCTGCGCGACGCTGCCGAACAGCAGCACGAGCACGCCGAACACGATCATCAGGCCGGTGCCCATGGCGGTCATGAAGCCGGTCGCCACCTCGTCCTGGATCTCGGCGTCGCCGGAAGGCTGCAGGCGCACGCTGGCCGGCAGCTTCTGCTCGTCGACGACCTTGAGGAAGGTTTCGCGCGCGCTGCTCATCGCGTAGCGCGATTCGAGATCGACACCGATGACGGCGCGGCGCTCGCGGTCGTAGCGGTTGATCGAGCTCGGTCCGCGCCCGAAGGTGACGTCGGCTACGGCGGCCAGCGGGATGGCGACGCCGTTGGCGTTCGTTACGCGCAGGTTCTGCAGGCGCTGCATGTCGGTGCGCGCGTCCTCATCGATCTGCACGCGGATGGGGACCAGCCGGTCGCCAGCATTGAACTTGGCGAGGTTGGCGTCGATGTCGCCGATGGTGGCGACGCGGATGGTCTCGGCGATCTTGCTCGGCGCGACGCCGAGGCGTGCGGCGGCATCGAACTTGGGCACGACGCGCAGTTCCGGCCGGTCGATCGACGCGTCGGCAGCGACGTTCTTGAAGCCCGGCACCTGGCGCAGCGCGCCTTCGAGCTTGCCGACCGCGTCGCTCAGCTCCTCGCCGTTGTGCGACAGCATCGAGAACGACAGCTCGCGCTCGCCGCGCTCGTTGACGTACCAGGCGCGCGTGTCGGGCACCTCGGCGAGCTTGTCGGAGATCGTGACCTTGATGGTCTTTTGCGGCAGGGCACGCTCGGTCTTCGGCACCAGTTGCACGAACAGCGAGGCCTTGCGCACCTCAAGGCCGCCCGTCGGGGTGCTGCCGCCCAGGGCAAAGACGCTTTTCACCTCGGGGATGGTCCTGAGGATCTCGACCATACTATCGGTGGTGACGCGCGTATCCTCGAGCGTCGCGCCCGGCGGCAGCTCGACCGAGACGACGACGCGCGAGGTGTCCTCGTCGGGCATGAAACCGGTCGGCAGCAGCGTCGTGGCGTAGATCGAGCCGGCAAACAGGCCGAGACCCGACGACCAGCGTGAGATAGCGGACCTTCAGCGTGGCGCGCAGAAAGCCCACGTAGGCGCGCATGACGAGGCCGGCCCCCTCGTGCTTCTCGGGAATGGGTCGCAGCAGGTATGCGGCCATCATTGGGGTTATGAGGCGCGCCACGAGCAGCGAGATCAGCACGGCGATGGCAACGGTGAGACCGAACTGGCGGAAATATTGCCCGGCGATGCCGCCCATGAACGACACGGGCGAGAAGATCGCGACGATGGTGAGCGAGATGGCGATGACGGCGAGGCCGATCTCGTCGGCGGCCTCGACGGCGGCACGATAGGGGGATTTGCCGGTGCGCATGTGGCGCACGATGTTCTCGATTTCGACGATGGCGTCGTCGACGAGGATGCCGGTGACCAGCGTGATGCCGAGCAGGCTTACGAGGTTGAGCGAGAAGCCCAAGAGCTCCATGGCCCAGAACGTCGGGATGGCCGACAGCGGCAAAGCGATGGCGGCGATCAACGTGGCGCGCATGTTGCGCAAGAAGATGAGCACCACGAGCACGGCAAGCGCGGCGCCTTCGAGCAGCGTCTCCATCGCGGAGGTGTAGTTGCCGCGCGTGTAGGCGACTGCGTCGTCGATCTTGGTAAGGCGGATGTTGGGATACTGCTTGCCCAACTCGTCCACCTTGGTGTTGACGACGTCGGCGACGGACAGCTCGCTCGAGCCCTTGGAGCGGAACACGGAGAAGGTGACGACCGGCTCGCCGTTGAGACGCGCGAACGAGCGCTGCTCGCTGGCGTCGTCGATCACCTGGCCAAGGTCTGACAGGCGTACCTGGCGGCCGCCGGCAAGCATGATCTTGGTCTCGGCCAGCTCCTCGACCCGGCGCGCGCCGGCCAGCGTGCGGATCGCCTGCTCCTGTCCGCCGACCTCGCCGCGGCCGCCGCCCAGGTCGACGTTGGTTGCGCGCACCTGGTTGTTGACCTCGGCGGCGGTGATGCCGAGCGCCAGCAGGCGGTCGGGATCGAGGAGAATGCGGATCTCGCGGTCGACGCCGCCGTAGCGTTCGATGCGGCCGACGCCCTTCAAGCCCTGCAGCTGGCGCTTGATGACGTCGTCGACGTGCCACGACAGCTGCTCCAGCGTCATGCCCGGCGAGGAGGCGGCGAACGTGAGGATCGACTGGCCCTCGACGTCGATGCGCTGCACGATCGGCTCGTTGATGTCGCGCGGCAGGTCGAGGCGGATCTTGTCGATCGCGTCCTTCACGTCGTTGAGGGCGCGGTCCTGGTTTATCTCGAGGCGGAACTCAATGACCGTCGTCGAATTGCCGTCGGTGACGGTCGACATGATGTGCTTGACGCCGGTGATGTTGGCGACGGCGTCCTCGACCTCCTTGGTGACCTGGCTCTCGAGCTCGGCCGGCGCGGCGCCCGACTGCACGACGGTGATGGAGATGAGCGGAATGTCGATGTTCGGAAAGCGCGTGACGGGCAGCGTCATGAAGCTGATGACGCCGAGCAGCGTCAGCACCGCGAACAGAACGATCGCCGGCACCGGCCGGCGGATCGACCAGGCCGAAATGTTGAGGCGCATTATTGTGCCTCGCTGATTTTCGAATCGAGCACATCGGGCGCGACGGCGCGCACGGCATCGCCGTCGCGCAGGAAGGTGCCGGCGCGGGCGACGACGATATCGCCGGCGGCGAGGCCCTGGCGTACCTCGACGAGGCCGCGGGCGATCAATCCGGTTTTCACGTTGCGGCGCACGACGCGGCCGTCGCGCACGACCTGCACGAAGGCGCCGCCGGGATCGAAGACGACGGCCGCCGACGGCACGGCGATGCCGTGACTTTGCGCGGTCTCGATGGCGCCGCGGGCGAACGTGCCGATGCGCAGGCGTGCGTCGTCGCCGAGGAATATGCGCACGCGGCCGAGGCGGGTCAGCTTGTCGACTTCGGGCGACACGAGACGCACGGTGCCGTCGACGTCACCGACACCGGCGACATTGACGCGCGCTTTCTTGCCGGTCGTCACCTTGGCGAGCTCGGTTTCGATGACCTCGGCGTCGAGTTCGACCTCGCTGCGGGCGACGATGCGGAACATGGCGTCGGCAACGCCGGAAGCCATGCCGCCGATGCGTGCGGTGCGGCGGCTGATGAGACCGTCGGCGGGCGCTGTCACCTGCGTATTGGTGCGCTTCCACATCAGCTCGCGGCGCTGTGCTTCGACCTGCTTCTTCTCGGCTTCGGCGAGCTTTAAGCCGTCCTGCGCCGCGGTGAGCTGCGCCGCGGCGCTCTTGGCCGCCGCTTCGCGCTGGTCATAGGTCGTGCCGGAAAGATAGCCGGAGGTCTTGAGCGGCTTGGCGCGATCGAAGTTCGCTTGTGCCTCGGCCAGGCGGGCCGTGGCCTCGGCGATCTGACTGCGCGTCTGCGAGATCGCCGCCTCGGAGCGGGCGAGCGAGGCGTCGTTCTGCGCCAGTTGGGCGTCGAGCGACTCCTGCACGAGGATGGCGAGGACGTCGCCCTTCTTGACGCGATCGCCCTCGTCGACCTTCAGCTCGAGCACGCGAAAGCCTTCCACTTCCGGCGCGACGAGGATCTCATCGCGAGGCACGAGCGAGCCGGATACGGTGACCATCTCGGTGAAGTCGGCCTGCGCCGCCTTCACGACGGATACCGCCGGAGGCAGGGCGACGGCCTCTTCCTTATGCGCGGCGGGCTCAGGCGCTTTGTGCCAGTCGCCGAACGCCGTCAGATACGGAACAAGCTCCGGCGCCACGTGCGGGGCCAGAAAGATTCCGGCGGCGCCGCTGGCGACCAGCACCACGAGGGTGAGGAAGAACCTCTTCATCGCTTCTGCTCCGCGGCTTTGCTCTGTTCTGTCGTTGTCGGCGAGGGCTTGACGTTGAGCAGCTTGGCGATGAGCGCCATGACCGCGGGGACGAGCGTCTTGGCGTCGAAGTTGGGATCGAGCGCGCGGCGCATGAACATGCCGTCACCGATCATGGAAAAGACTTTGGTGAGCGTCGGAATGTCGAGGTCGGGCGCGATGTGCCCCTCGGCGGCGAGCTTCGCAAAGAGCTTCTCGAAGCTGTCCTCGACGAAGCGATCGACGGAGCGATAAATTTCGCCGACCTTCGGGTTGCGCGTCGAACTCAAGGCCGATCTCAAGACACATCGTGCGCTTGTAGGCGGGCTCTTCGTCGAAGTAGTGGTTGCCGAGCTGGGACAGCGACTGCATGAAATCGGGCGAGGCCGAAACCTCGGCGAAGCGCTCGGCGAAGTCCGACCGATCACGCTCGGCAAGGCCGGCGATCAGGTCTTCCTTGGAGTTGAAATAGACGTAGAGCGCACCGGGGCTGATCAGCGCTTCCTTGCAGATGTCCTGCATGGTGGTGCGGTGAAAACCGGCGCGCGCGAAGCAGACCTCGGCGGCGTCGAGGATGTGCTCGCGCCTGGCGCGCTGGGTGGCTGGTTTGAGCTTCGGCATGGGCCTTATGGCGAAGAGTTGCTGAACGTGTGCCTTGTAATGGCACATAACAAAACGAACGACCGTTTTGTTTGCACTCTATCGTGGCAGGTTGATGGCGCCCGTACCGAGGGTAACAGAAACGGGGATTTTGCCGCGCTGCTGTCGCTTTGAGGCCGACGGGCTTCAGAACTGGGTGAGCCAGTTGACGGTCGCATAGGGATCTTGAAGCGACTGCGCATCTTCGAGGAAGCGGCCGGAAAATCCGGTGGCGAGTGAGAACTCTCCGCCGTCCCAGGCATAGCGCCCGAACACACCGGCGCGGGCGTCCTCGCCCATGCGGTTGGCGTTGAGGCCCGCTTCGAGCCCAAGGGATACATCACCGTAGACGCGGTACCCGGTGCGCAGACGGGCGGCGGACGTCTGAGAAGCCAGACATGACTGGAAGCGTCGGCACCCGTCCAGATCTCGCGCAAGCCAGGCTCGGGCTTCGGGTCGGCGCGGAGCGCAGAGAGCGGAAAAAGAAGCGTCGTCGTGGCGACCGCCGTCGCCAACACCGAATGCCCCCAGCCCCCCGATTTTGCCGCCAGAAATGACGCAGAACGAATAAAGAACAATGTTAAATAAAACAGTGGATTAACCATTTTCAACATTATCTGCAACTTGAAGTCAACGATATTCGGTGAGCTGGCCCACTCGTCAGCGCCGACAATTCCTCGATAACGATTCCGCGACGTCGGCCGATTCGCTCCTGTGCATAGCGCTAATTTCTGTCATCCTCTGAAGACTTCAGCCTGATAAGATTTCATTCGTAGGGTTGCTTCAAACCCTCAACGGAGACGGCCTCAAGCCCCCGGCTCCCCCGCCGCAATCAGGCCGTCCACACCTAGGGAGGACGTACCATGGTTGCTCATGCGTCGAATTCGCATGCGAACGGCAAATCCCCAGCTCACGGCGCTTTTCAGATGTACTTCGGAGGGCTGGAGGCTCTCGGCCAGGCCTATGACCCGTTCCTGAAGGGGTTGGCCCGCACCCAGCTCGAGGTGCTCGGCTTCGTCAATCGTCGTGCCCAGGCCTACATGCAGATCCCCGCGGCGGCCGCGCAGTGCCGTACGCCGCAGGATCTATTCAATGTGCAGTCGCAGTTTTGGCGGGCGGCATACGAGGACTACACGGAGAGCCTGGGGCGGGTGAGCAACGCGCTCGCCGCTTGCGGTCTACCGAACTTCGCTTCGCTCACCGAAGAGGCGCTCAACAACGCGCACGACTACATCGCCTTCCCAGAGACAAAAGAGCAGCCGAGCGCAGGGCGCTCGCGCGAGCGCAAAGCCGCGTAGGCCCGTACGAGATGAAATTTTTCATTTGACCGGAGGCGCACCTGCGCCCCCGCAGAGGTCGGACGGCTCGCGTCTGACCGATTGTCCGCGCCTTCTCGCTATTTCAGCTCGGCCAGCGCTTCCTTAAAACCAGCGAGCGAAATCGGAATGCCGATACCCGCCTCCTCCGCTTGGAAGATGATGAAGATGGCCGTCTTGCCGTTCTTCAGCTGCTCGATCAGCGGATCCTCGACCACCACTTGCGCGTAGCAGGCGAACGTGTGGCAGCGCAAAAAGGGCGCATGCCCCACATCCTTGTCGTCGATCTTCAATCCAAGCCCCGGCGGCAGCAGGATGCCGAGCGGTGCGAATACTCGCAAAACGCGCGTTCCGTTGGAGAACTTCTGGAAGTAGACGGTTAGGCCGATATTGTCCTTATCCTCGGCAGTGACGCTCTGTACCAGCGCGCAGACCTCGTTCTTGGCGCCGGGCGGCGGATCCTTGCAGACGATTTGCCAATCGCCGTGCTGTCCCTTGACCGTTCCTTCCTGCGCCGCGGCCGGAATTGCCGCGCAAGCCAGCAGCAGGAAGACTGCTGCAAATCGCCTCGAAAGCCTTCGCGCAACGAGTGCAGGCGAGCCGAGTGCACTGCGGCAAAATTCGCCGTCAGGCGATCCAATGTTCGGCACGCGCTGCTCCTGAGATCTGCCCGGGCGCCGGGCTCGACGCGCCCAATGAGGAAGGCAAGGTGAAGTCTTCGTGGTGGTCCCGGAATCGGGCCAAAGTTTGTACCTGATACACGCCCGGTTGCACGCATATGCGAGGCGAATTTTTAGTGACGCCACAACGCGTGGAAATGCCGCATTAAGCTTGACTTGAGGCATGGAAGTCGATTGTGCTCTTAGTTGACTGGGGACGTGCGTCCTGCGCTCGGTGGCTTCGGCATCAGCGCGGTTTGTGCGGGCGAACTGTTCAAAAAAGCAGCGCCTGTCGTGGGGAGGGTCTCGGCCAACGAGCCGAGCAGCACTGGGAGCGGATGAATGTTGAGACGACTGCTTTGCTCGGCACCTGCCGCAGCATTTGCAATGCTGTTGCTCGGAGCTTCGTTTGCGTGGGCCGGCATGGGTCAGCCGTCACCGGGCGAAATGGGCTTTCAGGGCGCCGCGTCGCCGGTGGCTGAAGAAATCCATAGGGTCTACGACTTCGTCAACATCATCATCGTGGCGATCACCGTCTTCGTCATGCTGCTGCTGCTCTACGTGATCTACCGCTTCAATGAGCGCGCCAATCCAACGCCATCGAAGGTGACGCACAACACGGTTCTCGAGGTTGCTTGGACGGTCGTCCCGATCCTCATCCTCGTCGCCATCGCCATCCCCTCCTTCCGGCTCCTCAATCTTCAGTACAGCTACCCGAAGGCAGATATCACCCTCAAGGCCACTGGCTATCAGTGGTATTGGGAGCACGCCTATCCGGAGCTCGGCCTCTCGTTCGAGACGCGCATGCTGGATGATGAGTCGCGTCAGGCGCTGATCGCCGAGAACCTGCCGGCGCCGCGCAATCTTGCCGTCGACAACGAGGTCATCCTCCCGGTCAACAAGGTGGTCATGGTTCTGATCACGGCGGCCCCGGACGGCGTCATTCACGACTGGACCATTCCTTCCTTCGGCTCGAAGGTCGACGCTGTCCCCGGACGCGTCACGTCGACGTGGTTCAAGCCGACCGTCGAAGGCATCTTCTACGGCCAGTGCTCGGAGCTGTGCGGCAAGGATCACGCCTTCATGCCGATCGGCGTGCGGGTCGTGAAGGAAGAGGTGTTCGCCGCCTGGACGGACGCCATGAAGCAGGCGAACGAAGTCGGCAAAGCCGCCGGCGCCGAGAAGGACAAGGAAAAGCGCAAGCAACTCCTGCAGCAAAAGAAAGAGCTGATGGAGAAGGCCAAGGGCATCGTGCGGCAGGCCGCTCTCGAGCAAGCCGGTGTGCGTCAGTTCGCCAAGACGGACGACGCGGCTCGGGCCAAGTGAGCGCGGCGCACGCGCAATCAAAATGAGGTCCGGGTGAGCCCGGCAACAAAACACCGACTGACAGGGCGAACGCACAATGGGAAGCACGACACATACGGCACATGACGGCCACGACCATGCGCCGACCGGGTTGAAGCGCTGGCTGTTCTCGACGAATCACAAGGACATCGGAACGATGTACTTGGTGTTCGCGATCATCAGCGGCCTGATCGGCGGCGCCCTGTCGGTCGCCATGCGCCTCGAGTTGCAGGAGCCGGGGCTGCAGTATTTCGCCGACGGCCACATGTACAACGTGTTCGTCACGGGCCACGGCCTCATCATGGTGTTCTTCATGGTGATGCCGGCGATGATCGGCGGTTTCGGCAACTGGTTCGTGCCGCTGCAGATCGGCGCGCCGGACATGGCCTTCCCGCGCATGAACAACGTCTCGTTCTGGCTGTTGCCGGCGGCGCTCACGCTGCTGCTCATCTCGCTGTTCGTCGAAGGACCGCCCGGCGGTCTCGGCGTCGGTGCCGGCTGGACGATCTATGCGCCGCTGTCGACCTCGGGCCATCCGGGTCCGGCCATGGACTTCGCCATCCTCGCGCTGCACCTCGCGGGCGCGTCGTCGATCCTCGGCGCCATCAACTTCATCACCACCATCTTCAACATGCGCGCGCCGGGCATGACGCTGCACAAGATGCCGCTGTTCGTGTGGTCGGTGCTGGTGACGGCCTTCCTGTTGCTGCTGTCGCTGCCCGTGCTGGCCGGCGCCATCACCATGCTGCTGACGGATCGCAACTTCGGCACGTCGTTCTTCAATCCGCAGGGCGGCGGCGATCCGCTGCTCTACCAGCATCTGTTCTGGTTCTTCGGCCACCCCGAGGTCTACATTCTCATCCTGCCGGGCTTCGGCATGATCAGCCACGTCGTGTCGACCTTCTCGAAGAAGCCGGTGTTCGGCTATCTCGGCATGGCCTACGCCATGGTCGCCATCGGCCTCGTCGGCTTCATCGTGTGGGCGCACCACATGTATGCGGCCGGCATCAGCGTGAACACGCAGGCCTACTTCGTGTTCGCCACCATGGTGATCGCGGTGCCGACGGGCGTGAAGATCTTCTCCTGGATCGCCACCATGTGGGGCGGCTCGATCCAGTTCCGCGTGCCCATGCTGTGGGCGCTCGGCTTCATCTTCCTGTTCACCGTGGGCGGCGTGACGGGCGTCATGCTCTCCAACGCCGGCGTCGACCGCGCGCTGCACGACACCTACTACGTCGTCGCGCACTTCCACTACGTGCTGTCGCTCGGCGCCGTCTTCGCCATCTTCGCGGGCTGGTACTACTGGTTCCCGAAGATGTCGGGCTACATGTACAACGAGGCGCTCGGCAAGCTGCACTTCTGGCTGACCTTCATCGGCGCCAACGTGCTGTTCTTCCCGCAGCACTTCCTCGGCCTCTCGGGCATGCCGCGCCGCTACGTCGACTATCCGGACGCCTTCGCATTCTGGAACGGCGTGTCGTCGACCGGCGCCTACATGACGGCGCTCGGAACGCTGGTGTTCCTCATCGGCGTGCTGGTCGCCTTCATGAGCCGCCGCGTCGCGGGCGACAATCCGTGGGGTGCCGGTGCCACGACGCTCGAGTGGACGCTGCCGTCGCCGCCGAACTTCCACTCCTTACGAGACGCTGCCGCGCATCCAGGCCACTGATCACCACTGAGGTGCGGCCGTAAGCATGAACGACAGCGGGCGGGGCACAAGGTTCCGCCCGTTGCATTGAAAGAGGCGAAATTCCGAGCCGCGGTCGCCGCCGACGCTAGTCGGCAGATCGAAGGCTCGGCAAGGCCGAGCAGGACCTCTCGTCAGGGAGGCTGATGCGAGACCAAGGGTCGAGTGAGATGCAAAGGGCGCAGATACCGACATAGGCCACATCGGCCCCGTCAGCGGGTCGGGCATCGGCGACTTCATCGAGCTCTTGAAGCCGCGCGTCATGTCGCTGGTCGTCTTCACGGCGCTGACCGGCATGATCGCCGCGCCCGGCTCGATCCATCCCGTGCTCGGCCTCATCGCGCTGCTCGCCATCGCCATCGGCGCCGGCGCGGCGGGCGCACTCAACATGTGGTACGACGCCGACATCGACGCGCGCATGGCGCGCACCGCCGCACGCCCAATTCCACGCGGTCGCTTGACGCCGGACGAGGCGTTGAGCTTCGGCTCCGTGCTGTCGGTGTTCTCGATCCTGACGCTCGGCGTCCTCATCAATTGGACGGCCGGCATCCTGCTCGCCATCACCATCGGCTTCTATCTCTTCATCTACACGATGTGGCTGAAGCGGCTGACGCCGCAGAACATCGTCATCGGCGGCGCCGCCGGCTCCTTCCCGCCGATGATCGGCTGGGCCGCCGTAACCGGCAGCGTCAGCATCGAAAGCGTGCTGATGTTCCTCATCATCTTCGTGTGGACGCCGCCGCACTTCTGGGCGCTGGCGCTCTATCGCTGCCGCGACTACGAGCGCGTCGGCGTGCCGATGCTGCCGGTCGTCGCCGGCGCCGCCGAGACGCGCCGGCAGATCTGGCTCTATTCGCTCGTGCTGGTGCCGCTCGCCATGTTGCCCTCGGCCATCGGCCTGGCCGGCATCGTCTATGCCGTGAGCTCGGCCGTGCTCGGCGCCATCTTCCTCTATCTCGCCTGGCGCGTGCGCAAGATCACCGAGGGGCGCGAAGCGGACGCGGCGGCCAAGCAGCTGTTCGCCTTCTCGATCCTTTATCTGTTCCTCTTGTTCGCAGTGATCCTCGGCGAGCACGCCGTGGCGCGACTGATGGCGTGAGGAACGAGTGGTGGCGTTGGTCATGAGCGAAATGAACGAAGACGAGAAGGCGCAGCAGCGGCGGCAACGCATGCGCTCGCTCGCTATCGGCATCGCTCTCGCGGCGCTCGTCGCGCTGTTCTACGTCGCGACGATCGTCCGCCTCGGCGGCAATGTTGCGAACCGGCCGATCTGAGGCGCTGGAAAAATCCCGATGACCGCAACCGACAACCATCAAGACCAGAGGCAGCCGTCGTCGAAGCGCCACGGCGCTGTCGCGGCGATCTGCGGCCTCCTGGTTCTGTCGATGGCGGGGTTGTCGTTCGCTGCGGTTCCGCTCTACCGCCTCTACTGCCAGGTGACCGGCTATCAGGGCACGACGCAAAAGGCCGCGAAGGCCTCCGACACGGTGCTCGATCGCGTGGTGAAGGTGCACTTCGACGCCAACACAGCCGCCGAGCTGCCGTGGACGTTCGAGCCGATGCAGTCCTCGCTCGAGGTGAAGGTCGGCGAGAACACGCTCGCCTTCTACAAGGCCACCAACAATTCCGATAAGCCGACGACGGGCACGGCGGTGTTCAACGTCACGCCCGACTGCGGTCGGCCCGCACTTCAACAAGGTGCAGTGCTTCTGCTTCACCGAGCAGCGGCTGGAGCCGGGGCAGTCGATCGAAATGGCGGTTTCGTTCTTCGTCGATCCGACCTTCGTCACCGACGAGGAGACCAAGAATCTTTCCGAGCTGACGCTGTCCTATGCCTTCTATCCGGTGGTTGAGCCGAAGAAGAAGGATGGACAGGCTGCGGCCGCGAGCTTGGGCAAGGGCGGATGAGGACTTGAATAACCGGCGCTGCACCTGAGGACCGGTCCTGAGGCGCAGCGGCAAGGCTCTCGCTCCGCAAGGGCGGCAGCCTAAAGACTGAGGGATCGGGAGCACCAACGGGGACCACGGGAGAGACAAGACAATGGCCGCGACGGACGCCAAGCACCACCACGACTATCATCTCGTAAATCCGAGCCCCTGGCCGGTGATCGCTTCGATTTTCGCTCTCGATCATGATGATCGGCGCGGTCATCTGGATGCGCTCCATGAGCGAGGGCGCCGGCGTGTTCGGCGTTACCGGACCATGGGTGTTCGCCGTCGGTGCCGCCGGCATCGTGGCCAGCGCCTTCTTCTGGTGGCGCGATGTCATCCGCGAAGGCCAGCACGGCGACCATACGCCGGTCGTGCAGCTGCACTTCCGCTACGGCATGATCCTGTTCATCGCCTCGGAGGTGATGTTCTTCGTCGCCTGGTTCTGGGCCTACTTCGACGCGGCCCTGTTTCCCGCAGGCGTGCACGACCTCGCGAACAGCACCGACGTCGTCGGTCAGGTCATGCGCGACCAGCTGCTCGGCGGCCATTGGCCTCCGGTGCCGGTCGACGGCACGGGCGTGACGATCCCGGCCAGCGGCCAGCCGACACCGGGCATCTTCCAGCATACGTTCGATCCGTGGGGCATCCCGCTGCTCAACACGCTCATCCTGCTGACGTCGGGCGTGACGGTAACGTGGGCGCACCATGCGCTGCTGAAGAACGATCGTCGCGGCCTGGTGATCGGTCTGATCCTCACCGTGATCCTCGGTGCCACGTTCACCTTCTTCCAGGCCTACGAGTATCACCACGCCGCCTTCAGCTACGCCGGCCACATCTACGGCTCGACGTTCTTCATGGCGACGGGCTTCCACGGCGCGCACGTGCTGATCGGCACGATCTTCCTGCTGGTCTGCCTCATCCGCGCGATTCAAGGGGCCTTCACGCCGAGGCTGCACTTCGGCTTCGAGGCGGCTGCCTGGTACTGGCACTTCGTCGACGTCGTCTGGCTGTTCCTGTTCGCCTGCATTTACGTGTGGGGCGCGGGCGCCAGCGCGGGCGGCGCCGGCCACTGAGGCCCAACGCGACATAGACGCAGCGGCCGGCACCGGCCCCTTCGTCGCAGCGAGAATACGCCGGGGCGGCCATCGTGCCGCCCCGTGCTATTGTCGGGCATCGATCGGTGCGGGCCTCGCCCGATGAAGCCAATGCTTGTCGAGGAGCGCCGCGTGCCGGAGCAACCGTCTGTCTCGCCTCTGTACGCCGCGGTGCTCGCCCGCTGCCCGCGCTGCGGCAGGGGCCGCTGTTCAAGAACGTGCTCGAGATGCGCCAGGCGTGCGACAGCTGCGGCCTCGACTACCGCTTCATCGATACCGGCGACGGCCCTGCGGTCTTCGCCATCTTCATCCTCGGCTTTGTCATCTTGGGTCTCGCGCTCTACGTCGAGTTCACCTACGAGCCGGCCGTCTGGGTGCACGTCGTGCTGTGGGGCCTGGTGACGCCGCTCATTGCCCTCGTGGTCCTGCGTTTCCTCAAATCGATGCTCATTGCCCTGCAGTACCGCCACAAGGCCGAGGAAGGACGCATCGCCCGTGATTGAGCTTGTTCAATCGCCGGTTCAGGCCGGGCGCGGCTGATATGCTGCGGACGATCCGAGAAAAGCGTCTGCTGTGGCCGGCCGTCGCCGCGCATCGCCGGCTTCGCGTTTCTCATCGCGCTCGGCAACTGGCAGATGCGCCGGCTCGATTGGAAGCAGGGGCTGATCGCCTCGATCGCCGAGCGCACGCACGCCGCGCCGGTGACGCTGGCGCTGGCCGAGGAGCGGGCGGGGCTGGGCGGGGATGTCGAGTACACGCGCGTCAAGGTCGACGGCCAGCTTCTCAACGACCGCGAGATCCACCTCTACGCGTTCGATGACGCAACGGCCCGGGCTTCCACGTCATCACGCCGCTGCGCCTCGCCGACGGCAGCCTCGTGCTCGTCAATCGCGGCTACGTGCCGAACGATCTGAAGGATCCTCCAAGCGCGCCGCCGGCCAGCTTGCCGGCGATGTCACCGTCACCGGCCTGTTGCGGCATGCCGACGTGCAGACCGCGTTCGTCCCCGACAACGACGCCACGCGCAACATCTGGTACTGGCGCGACATCGATGCCATGGCCGCGACGCTCGGCGCCGAGGCGCCGAGCGTGCATCGCTTCGTCATCGACGCCGAAGCGAACCCGGCCGCGCCCGGCGGCTGGCCCAAGGGCGGCGTCACCCGCCTCGAGCTGCCCAACCGCCATCTCGAGTACGCGCTGACCTGGTACGGGCTCGCAGGCGCTCTCGTTGCCGTTTTTCTCGCCTTCGCCATCACCCGCTGGCGCCAGCCGCCGTCGCAATAGGCGCCGCGCGGCCAAGGCATTGGGGTTAATCACAACAAGGCTGTGCGGAGGCTCGCTCCGCGCCCTTCGTTTGCTTGTGGCCCCCCGAGCCGGGCACTAGGGTGCACTGCAATCCGCTCTTCAGGAGAACAAGGCACGTTGAACTACATCTCGACCAGAGGTGAGGCGCCGCCGCTCGGCTTCGAGGATGTCGTGCTGGCCGGGCTTGGCGCGCGACGGCGGACTCTATGTGCCGCAATCCTGGCCCACGCTGACGCCGGAGACGATCGCCTCGTTCGCCGGCATGCCGTTCGCCGACGTGGCCGTGGAGGTTATCTATCCATTCATGGGCGGGTCTATCTCGCGCGAAGAGCTGCGCCACATGACCACCGACGCGTACGCGCGTTTCGGCCATCCGGCAGTGACGCCGCTGGTGCAGATCGGGACCAACCGTTGGATCCTCGAGCTGTTCCACGGGCCGACGCTCGCCTTCAAGGACGTCGCCATGCAGCTGCTCGCGCGCCTCATGGATCGCGTGCTGGCTGAACGCGGGCAGCGCGCGACGATTATCGGCGCCACGTCGGGCGATACGGGCGGGGCGGCCATCGAAGCGTTCCGCGGGTCGCCGCGCGTCGACGTGGCGATCCTCTTTCCGGAAGGGCGCGTCTCCGCCGTGCAGCGGCGCATGATGACGACGCCGACCGAAGCCAACGTGCACGCGATCGCCGTGCGTGGGACGTTCGACGACTGCCAGGCGCTCGTGAAAGGGATGTTCAACGACCACGGTTTCCGCGATCGCGTGTCGCTGGCTGGCGTCAATTCGATCAACTGGGCGCGTATCGCCGGTCAGGTGACGTACTACTTCGTCGCCGCCGCCGCGCTCGGCGCGCCGTATCGGCCGGTGTCGTTCGTGGTGCCGACCGGCAACTTCGGCGACATCTTCGCCGGCTACGTGGCCAAGCGCATGGGCCTGCCGATCGAGAAGCTCGTCATCGCCTCCAACGTCAACGACATCCTGCCGCGCACCCTGCACGGCGGCTCCTACGAGATGCGCGAGGTGATCGCCACGACCTCACCGTCGATGGACATCCAGATCTCCTCGAATTTCGAGCGCTATCTGTTCGAGGCCTCGGGCCGCGACGCGCCGCTGATCCGCGCCAAGATGCGAGCGCTGAAGGAAACGAGCAGCTTCGACCTCGGCTCGCTCGGCGAGACCATGCGCCGGGACTTCGCCGCGGCGGCGGCGAGCGAAGCCGACGTCGCCGAGGCGATCGTGCGCGTCAAGGCGGAGTGCGGCTACCTCGTCGACCCGCATACCGCTTGCGCCATCGTCGCCGCCGAGCGTGAGCTGGCCGACGGCCACGCCGCGCGCAGGTCGTGCTGTCGACCGCGCATCCGGCCAAGTTCCCCGACGCCATGCAGGCGATCACCGGCGAGCGCCCGGCGCTGCCGGAGCGCCTGGCGGGACTGCTCACCGCCAAGGAGCGCTTCACCACCATCGACAACGACATCGGCGCCGCCGAGGCCACGTCGAATCTCTGACGCGCGCGGTCCTGGAGGGCCGCGGATGACCGTCGAGCTGACGACGCTTGGCAACGGCCTGCGGGTCGTCACCGATAACATGCGCAACCTCGAGACCGTGTCGCTCGGGCTGTGGGTCGGCACCGGCGCGCGCCACGAGACGGACCGCGAGCACGGCATCTCGCACTTCCTCGAGCACATGGCCTTCAAGGGCACGCGGCGGCGCAGCGCGCAGCAGATCGCCGAGGAGATCGAGGAGGTCGGCGGCGAGCTCAATGCCGCCACCAGCATGGAGACGACCGCCTATTTCGCCCGCGTGCTGAAGGGCGACGAGGGCGTGGCGCTCGGCCTCATCGCCGACATTCTGCAGAACTCGGCGTTCGGGCGCCCGGAGCTCGAAGGCGAGCGCCAGGTGATTCTGCAGGAGATCGCCGCCACCCGCGATAGCCCCGACGACATCGGCTACGACCTGCTGCACGACGCGGCTTTTCCACAGCAACCTGTCGGGCGCCCGATTCTGGGCACGCCGCTGAGCGTCGGCAGCTTCACGGCGGCTGATCTGAAACGGTTTCTGGGGCGCCGCTACGGCCCAGGAAACATGGTGATTTCCGCCGCTGGCGCCGTCCGCCACGCAAACGTCGTTCGCCACGCTGAAGCCCTATTCGGAGGGCTCACTGACGAAGCGAACAACGGGGGAACGGCCGGCCAAGTATGTCGGCGGGCTGCGCGTTTCGGAGAAGCCTTTCGAGCAGAGCCATCTCCTGATCGGCTTTCCAAGCCCCTCGTACAGGGACGATGCATTCTTCACGGCTCAGGTGTTCTCGGGGCTGTTCGGCGGGGGCATGTCGTCCCGACTGTTTCAGGAGGTGCGCGAGAAGCGCGGCCTCTGTTACGCGATCTACTCGACCGCGTGGGGATTGCACGATGCGGGGCTGTTCGGAATCCATGCGGCAACGGGAACGGGACTGATGGGCCAGCTCATCGACGTCATCGGTGCGGAGCTGAAGCGTGCCGCCGAGCAGCGCACCGGAGGCGACGGAGCTCGCGCGCTCCAAGGCGCAGCTCAAGGCCGGGCTGTTGATGAGCCTCGAAAGCTCCTCGGCGCGGGCCGAGCAGATGGCGCGTCACGTGCTCGGTCATGATCGCGTGCTGACCAACGACGAGCTGATGCACAAGGTCGACGCGGTGACGGCGGAAGACATGCGCGATTTCGCCGCCAAGCTCGCGGCAAGCGAAGCTTCGGTTTCGGTCGTCGGCAGCGGCCGGCGCTCGCGCAAGTTCGCCGAGCACGCGCCGACATGGTGCGGACCTAGCGCTTCGGGGGGAAGCAGCCGATGGCATTCCTGCGATCGAGCATCGGACAGGACAGCGCCGTCATCGTGCGCGGGCGCGGCGTGTGGCTGCGCGCACCGCTGATGAGCGACTACGCGCCCTGGGCCGAGCTGCGCGCCATGAGCCGCGAGCACCTGACGCCCTGGGAGCCGGTATGGCAGCGCGATGAGCTTTCGCGCAGCTCGTTCCGCCGCCGCGTGCGCCACTACCAGCGCGAGGCGCGCGAGGATCTCGGCTACGCGTTCCTCATTTTCTCGGACGCCGACGACCAGCTGCTGGGCGGCCTGACGCTGTCGAACGTGCGCCGCGGCGTAACGCAGGCGGCCGTGCTCGGCTACTGGCTCGGCCAGCCGTTCGTATGCCGCGGCTACATGACGGAGGCGGTGCGCGCGGCCGTCGGCTTCGGCTTCGAGGCGCTGCATCTGCACCGGCTCGAGGCGGCGACGATGCCGAACAACGCGTCATCGATCCGCGTGCTGGAGCGCAACGGCTTCCGCCGCGAGGGCTTCGCGCGCCGGCTCCTGAAGATCAACGGCATGTGGGAAGACCACGTGCTGCACGCGTTGCTCAATGACGACGCGCAGCGGCGAAGTCAGCGGAGGCGCGACCCAGCATGAGGTCTATGCGCCCGGCAGATGACTCGCGCACGATGCGCTAGCCGCAGCGCCGCGGTCTATCTTGTCTTGGCCATCTTCGCGCTGCTCGTCGCCCTGCCGGGGCGCGCGCTCGCGCTGAAACCGATCGTCATCGAGCCCGACCAGGACCGCATCGAGGTGACGACGCTGGGCGAGTTCTACGACGCGCGCGGCGACAGCCTGCAGGTCGAGACCGCACCTGCCGCCGACGGCATGACGGGCCGCATCTCGGTGACCGCCAAGACGCCCGGCACCAACCCCAACTGGATCGTGTTCGCGCTGACCAACCCGACCGACAAGCCGATCGAGCGCTGGCTCACCGCGGAGCGCTACAACATCATCGGCTCCGGCGCGGTGTGGCCCGATCTCGACGCGCAGCGCATCGAGGCGGTGACGCCGTCGATCGGTTACATCCCCGAGCGCATCAAGAGCGACCGCGCCGACATCTTCCGCATCACGATCGAGCCGGGGCAGACCGTCACCTACGTCGCCGAGCTGTCCTCCGACCGCTTCGCGCGCCTCTACCTGTGGAAGCCGCTCGAGTACGAGCTCAATTCGCGCGACCGGCTGCTGTTCAACGGCATCATGCTGGGCCTCACCGGCCTGCTCGCCATCTTCCTGACCGCGATCTTCGCCGCCAACCACAAGGCGATCTTCCCCAGCGCCGCGCTCGTCGCCTGGTGCGTGCTGGCCTACCTGTGCGTCGACTTCGGCTTCTTCCACAAGCTGTTCCAGCTCCGGCCCGAGGACAACGCCGTCTATCGAGCGGCGAGCGAATCCGCGGTCGCCGCCAGCCTCGTCATCTTCCTGTCCGTGTTCCTGCGCATCGCGTTCTGGCACGGCCTCATCCGCATGCTGTTCACGGTGTGGATCATCGCGCAGCTGACGCTGGTCGCCGTGGCGGTGATCGATCCGCGCCTCGCCTCGACGTTCGCGCGCACGTCGTTCCTGGTGATCGGCGCCGTCGGCGGCGCCTTCACGCTGTTCCTCGCGCTGCGCGGCCAGGACCGCGCGCTGTCGCTGATCCCGACGTGGATACTGTTCCTCATCTGGATCTTCGGCGCGGCGATGACGCTCACCGGCCGCTTGTCGGGCGACATCGTCGTGTCGGGCCTCGTCGCCGGTCTCGTGCTCATCCTCGTGCTCATCGGCTTCACCGTGACGCAGTTCGCCTTCCGCTCGCTCGAGCCGCTGTACGGCGCCGCGCCGAGCGAACTGCAGCTGCGCGCGCTCGCCGTCGACGGCGCCGGCTCGGCGGTGTGGGAATGGAATGCGCGGCGCGACGAGATCAAGGTCAGCCCGGCCATCGAGGCTTCGCTCGGCCTCAGCCCCGGCGAGCTGTCCACCAAGGTCGACGACTTCATCAAGCACCTGCATCCGACCGACCGCGAGCGCTTCCGCCTGATCCTGTGGTCGATGCAGGAGCGCACGTGGGCGCGGATCCGCACCGATTTCCGCATGCGCCACGCCGACAACAGCTACCGCTGGTTCGAGCTGGAAGCGGCGAGCGTGCCCAATGCCGACGCGCGCGCCATGCGCTGCGTCGGCCTCGTCCGCGACGTGACGGACGCCAAGCGCGCGCACGAGCGCCTGCTGCACGACGCCGTGCACGACAGCCTCACGGGACTGCCCAACCGCGAGCTGATGCTCGACCGGCTCGGCGTTGCCGCGAGCCGCGCCAAGAGCGAGAACGGCGTGCGGCCGAGCGTCATCTTCATCGACATCGACAAGTTCAAGAGCGTCAACGTCTCGTTCGGCCTCGTCGTCGGCGACAGCCTGCTGCTTACGGTCGCGCGCCGCCTGCAGAGCCATCTCGGCCCGCAGGATACGCTCGCCCGCGTCGGCGGCGATCAGTTCGCCATCCTGCTCGTCTCCGAGCAGAGCCCGCAGGATCTCGCTGGCCTCGCCGAGCGCGTGCGCCGCTCGCTGCGCGCGCCGATCAAGATCGCCGGCCAGGAGATCGTGCTGACGGGCTCGATCGGCATCGCCGTCTACGACGGGGAGACGCCGAGCCACCTCGACCTCTACAAGGAGGCCGAGATCGCCATGTACCGCGCCAAGCGCGGCGGCGCCGACCGCATCGAGATCTTCCGCCCCGAGATGCGCGCCGACCGCGACGATCGCGTCGCGCTCGAGAGCGATCTGCGCAAGGCGCTCGCCAAGAACCAGATCAGGGTGCTCTATCAGCCGATCATCTACCTGCCGACCGAGGAGCTCGCCGGCTTCGAGGCGCTGGTGCGCTGGGAGCATCCCAAGCGCGGCTTGATGAGCCCCGTCGACTTCATCCCGATCGCCGAGCAGTCCGACCTCATCGTGCGGCTCGGCTCGCACGTGCTGCTGCGCGCGGCGCACGAGGCCGCGCGCTGGCAGCGCGAGCTGCCGCGCGAAGAACGGCCGCTGTTCGTCTCCGTCAACATCTCGAGCCGGCAGATCTTCCGCCAGAACCTGATCCAGGAGATCCGCCACATCCTCGGCCGCAACATCGTGCCGAAGGGCTCGCTGCGGCTGGAGATCACCGAGAGCCTGGTGATGGAGAATCCCGAGCAGGCGACCGAGATCCTCGAGTGGCTGCGCGGCGCCGGCGCCGAGCTCGCGCTCGACGACTTCGGCACGGGCTATTCGTCGCTCGCCTACCTGCAGCGCTTCCCGTTCGACACCATCAAGATCGACCGCGCGCTGGTGCAGTCGAGCGGCGAGAGCGGCGGCGCCGGATCGGCCATCGTCCGCTCGATCGTGGCGCTCGGGCACGAGCTCGGCAAGAACGTCGTCGCCGAGGGCGTCGAGACGCCCGAGGACGTCGGCTTCCTGCGCTCGATCAACTGCCAGTACGCGCAAGGCTTCTACTACGGCGAGCCGATGTCGGATCGCGACGTGCTGCAGCTCCTGAAGATGGTGCGCACGGCCGAGCACAAGCTGCGTCCGCGCGGTCTTTTCCGCGCCAAGGCGAAGGGTAAGCAGCGCGACAGGAAAGTTGCCGGTTCAGGCGGGCTGCCAAGACCAACGGCGCGAGCGCCCCCACGCCGCCGCGTCAGGCGAATGGACGCCCGCCGGCGCCGCCGAGCACGCTGCCCAACAGCACGGTGCGGCCGCGTTCGCGTCCCGCGCCGCAGGCGCAGCCCGGCCCACCTCCGCCGCCGCATCTGCTTCACGACGAGGTGGCGCAAGCCGACTTCAGCATGCCGCCGCCGCCGATGCCGCCGGACTATGGGGCTCCGCCGGCGCACGCCGAGCAGTATCTTCCCATGCCGCCCGAGCAGCATGGGTTTGCGCCGCCGCCACCGCCGCAGTTCGCGGACGTGCCGCCGCATGATCCCTTCGACGGCGTCCCGCTTCAACCTCCGCAGTCGTTTGAGGGTGGCCCGCCACCGCCACCGCCCACTGATGGACCAGTTCAGCGCGCCGACGGAGCATTTCGCAGAGCCGCCGATCGCAGAGCTTTGCGCCACCGAATCCCGCCACGCGGGCAATGGTGCGCATCCTCCGTTCAACGGTTTCGACGACCCCATGCCGCCGATGGGCGAGGCACGGCATGCCGCCGTCGCCGCCGGGCCACGAGGCGCCGTTCGAGCCCAATCCGCTCCTCGCGGCACTGGCGCAGGAGCCCGTTGCCGGAGCCGCCACTCCCGCCACAGCAGCCTTCATTCGCGCCGATGGCTCCACGCCGCGGCGGCACTTCAACACGCGGCCGCAACGGCGCGAGCAACGGCGCAGGAAACGGCGCGAAGCCGGCCGATGCGCCGGACGATGCCGGACTTCACCGGATTGCCGCCGGCCATGGCCGAGAGCCTCGCCAAGCTCGCTGGCGTGCCGTGGCCGCCGCGTTCCGAAGGCGACGAGCACGAGCTCGAGGAGCAGGGAGCCGGGCCGCTACCCGGCGACGCCACGTCGCGAGGGCTAAGCCTCGCCCGGGCGTCAGGCGTGGCCGGCGTCGCTCACGAGATGCGAGGGATCGATGCCGATCTTGGCCAGCGCGCGCGTGTACTTCGCTTCGAGGTTGGTATCGAAGATCAGGTCGGGATCGGCCGGGCAGTTGAGCCAGCCGTTGGCCTGGATCTCGCTCTCGAGCTGGCCCGGCGACCAGCCGGCGTAGCCGAGCGCGAGGATCGCGCGGTTGGGACCGCTGCCGGCGGCGATCGCCTTCAGGATGTCGATGGTCGCCGTAAGGCAGACGCCGTCCTCGATCGGCAGCGTCGAGTCGTCGACGAAGTAGTCGGAGCTGTGCAGCACGAAGCCGCGCCCCGTCTCGACCGGACCGCCGACGTGGATCGACATGCTCGCCTACGTCGTCGGCGATGCCGTCATCGCCGTCGGCAGTGCACGATGCCGAGCCGCTCGAGCAGATCGGGGAAGGAGATGTGCGAGGCGCGCTGGTTGATGATGAGGCCCATCGCCCCGTCTTCGGAATGCGCGCACATGTAGATCACCGAGCGCGCAAAGCGCGGGTCCGACATCACCGGCATGGCGATGAGGAGCTGGCCGTCGAGATAGCCTTCTGCGGATGCGCGGCGCGGACCGGGGCGAGCGATCTTCATGAGGTCAAGACTAACGCGCCGGCTGGCGGCGGTGTGAAGCCGTCAATTGAGCGGCATCTGACCGCTGCCGAGCGCTTGCAATTTGGGCAACGCAATCATTTGTTCAGATAGTCGTGACTTGCGGCGGCGTTGCGAGGCGCTACAACGCTGGCCGAAAGCGGGCGGCGACCGAGGATTATGCGGAAAACAGCCGATGCGCAGACATTGACTTTGCCGGTTTGTCATGATTGCCGGGCTGGCGCTGCTCGGCCGTGCCGGCGGTGCACGCCGCGGCGGGCACGCATCCGATTGGGCCGAAGGCCACAGCTCGCGCGCGCGCCTCATCGACGGCAGCGGCGGCATGGCCGGCGTCGAGCTGCAGTTGCCCGAGGGCTGGAAAACGTACTGGCGCAATCCGGGCGAGGCCGGCGGCGTGCCGCCGTCGTTCGACTGGTCGAAGTCGGAGAACCTCGACAGCGCGCAAGTGCTCTACCCGGCGCCGAAACGTTTCACCGACAACGCCGGCGACACCGATCGGCTACAAGGGCACGGTGGTGTTTCCCGTGCGGCTGACGCCGAAGGAGCCAGCCAAGCCCATCGATCTGCGTCTCGCCCTCGACTACGGCGTGTGCAAGGACATCTGCATTCCCGCCGAGGCCGAGCTGACGCTGACCGTTCCTCCCGAGCGCGGAGCAGGCGGTGGCCGACGAGCTCGCTGAACGCCATGGCACGCGTGCCGGCACCGCCGGAGGCGCGACGCGAAGCCGATCCAGTGCTGAAGCACGCCGTCGCCGAGCTGTCGCGGCGACAAGCCGCGCCTCGTGCTGGAGGCGGAGTTCCCCGGCGGTGCCGAGCACGCCGACGCATTCGTCGAGGCGCCGGACGGGCTCTATGTGCCGTTGCCGAAGAAGATCGCCGACGACGGCAAGGGCGCGGTGACCTTCGAGGTCGATCTCTCCAAGGATGCCGACGTCGCCGCGCTCAAGGGCCAGCAGCTGACGGCGACGATCGTCTCCGACAAGGGCCAGTCGGAGACCACTTTTCCGCTGCAGTGAGCGAACGCTCGCTCGCCCCATTCGTTATCTCGATGCCAGCCAAATCACAAAGAGGTCAGCCAATGACGATCAAAGTCGGGGACAAGCTGCCGGATGCCAGCTTCATGGTCATGACGGCCGACGGCCCGGCCAAGAAGACGACGGCCGACATGTTCACCGGCAAGAAGGTGGCGCTGTTCGCGGTGCCGGGCGCCTATACGCCGACGTGCCAGCAGCAGCACATGCCGGGCTTCGTCGTCGCGCGTCGACGAGCTGAAGGGCAAGGGCATCGACACGATCGCCTGCACGGCGGTCAACGACATCTTCGTGCTGACGCAGTTCGCCAAGGACACGGGTGGCGACGGCAAGATCCTCATGCTGGCCGACGGCAACGGCGAGTTCGCCAAGACGCTCGGGCTCGACATCGATCTGTCCGGCTTTGGTCTCGGGCTGCGCTCCAAGCGCTACGCGATGCTGGTCGACGACGGCGTCGTCAAGGTGCTCAACGTCGAGGACTTCGCCGCCCCAGCACGACAAGTCGAGCGCCGCCAACGCTGTGCTCGATGATCGACCGCTCGCTCTGAGCACTCGAGCTGCAACTCTATTCCGGTTTCGGGCCACTGCCTTTGCGTGGCGGCTTGAACTCGGCCATGGCCACGCGCGCGAGCTCGTCGGCGCGCTCGTTCTCGGGGTGGCCGGCATGCCCCTTGACCCATCGCCAGTCGATGTCGTGGACGCGCCGCGCCTCATCGAGGCGCTGCCACAGCTCGGCGTTCTTCACCGGCTTCTTGTCGGCGGTGCGCCAGCCGTTCTTCTTCCAGCCGTGGATCCAGTGCGGTGATGCCGTTCTTCACGTAGACGCTGTCGGTGTGCAGCTCGACGCGGCTCGGGCGCTTCAGCGCTTCGAGCGCCGAGATCGCCGCCATCAGCTCCATGCGGTTGTTGGTGGTCACCGCCTCGCCGCCGGAGATCTCCTTGCAGGTGTCGCCGTAGGTGAGGATCGCGCCCCAGCCGCCCGGTCCCGGATTCCCCGAGCAGGCGCCGTCCGTGTAGATGACGACCGGGCGCGCTCGCTCATTGCGCCGCCTCGTTCGAGGCCGTACTCGGCGATCGAGCGCACGCCCTGGTGGAAGCGCAGGCGGCGCACGTACTCGAGCGGGTTCTTGGGGCTGACGAGCGCGTCCTTCGGCGTGTTCAGCCAGTCGTAGGCGCGCGTCAGCAGGAAGCGCAGCGCCGCGCCGCGGGCGAGCGTCGGCATCGCCTCGCGCTCGCCGGCGTGAGGGGCCGCACCTCCTCGTAGCCGCGCAGGAAGGCCCGCCCCTTGGTGATGTTGAACGACATGTCCTTCTCGAAGCACCAGGCGTTGAGGCAGACGGCGATGTCGTAGGCGAGCGCGTCGTTGCAGGCGAAGTAGAAGTCGATGAGGCCGGACAAGCCGGTCGCCGAGGAAGAACACGTTGTCGGGAAAGAGGTCGGCGTGGATGACCCCCTCGGGCAGGCCGCGCGGCCAGTTGGCTTCGAGGAATTTCAGCTCG
The DNA here is from genome assembly GCA_963724595.1 of uncultured Alphaproteobacteria bacterium. Classification (GTDB taxonomy): domain Bacteria; phylum Pseudomonadota; class Alphaproteobacteria; order Rhizobiales; family Hyphomicrobiaceae; genus Hyphomicrobium_A. The sequence continues at coordinate 71,583 of CAVRVR010000015.1, forward strand.
CCCTCGACCAGCGGCGCCAGGTCGGGCGCGATCTCGCCCGCCCTGTCCGCGAAGCGCTCATAGAGCGGCCGCCAGCCGGAAAGGCCGAGCGCGTTGGCGCGTCGCATGGCAAATCCCTCGCCGCCGAGGTGCAACTCGGCGAGCGCACGTCCGACGGCCGCGCAGTGGGCGGCCGTCGGGCGGCGCACCCAGATGCCCTCGAGGAAGGTGACGAGCGCCGCCGGTCGCCCGGAGAGCTGGCTCAAGTTGCGGCCCTTGGCGTCGCGCACCGGCGTCGGGCAGGTGACGCCGTGCTCGGCGAGATGCTCCATGAGCCCGAGATAAAAGGGCAGGTCGGCGCGCTTCGACGCGCTTCTCATAGAGCGTCAGGATGAACGGCCCGCTCGTCGTGTGCACGATGTAGTTGGTGTTCTCGACGCCCTCGGCGATGCCCTTGAAGGACAACAGCTCGCCGAGCCCATAGCTGGCGATGAAGCTCGCCAGCTCCTCGTCGCTGACTTCGGTGTAGACGGCCATGGGTGTTGGACTTTCGGGGCGGGCGTCAGGAGACCGGAGCGGCGGGACGCAACTCGCGCGGAACGTTGAAGGCGATGCTCTCGAGCGCCGTCGTGACCGTCTCGAGCGTCACGTCGTAGCGCGCGCGGAAGGCGTCGATGACCTCCTCGACGAGCGTTTCGGGCGCGGAGGCGCCCGCCGTCACGCCGACGCTGTCGAGCCCTTCGACATCGGCCCAGGGGATATCGCGGGCGCCTTCGATGAGACGCGCGTCGGAGCAGCCGGCGCGCTTGCGCCACCTCGACGAGGCGCAGCGAGTTGGAGCTCTGCGGGCTGCCGACGACGAGCAGGCAGCCGATCTTCGGCGCGATGGCCTTCACGGCCGCCTGGCGATTCGTCGTCGCGTAGCAGATGTCTTCTTTGTGCGGGCCGACGATGCCCGGGAAGCGGGCGCGCAGCGCGGCGACGATCGCGGCAGTGTCGTCGACCGACAGCGTCGTCTGCGTGACGAAGGCGAGCTTGTCCGCATCGCGCGGCACGAAGGCTTGCGCATCGGCGACCGTTTCGATCAACGTGACGGCGCCCTCGGGCAGCTGGCCCATGGTGCCGACGACCTCGGGATGGCCGGCATGGCCAATCAGCAGGATTTGCAGGCCTTCCTCGTGGTGGCGAGCGGCCTCGATATGCACCTTGAAGACCAGCGGGCAGGTGGCATCGAGGACGAACATATTGCGCGCCTTGGCCGCCGCCGGGACGGCCTTGGCGACCCCGTGTGCCGAAAAGATCACGGGTTGGTCGGTCTCTGGGATGTCGTCCAATTCTTCCACAAAAACGGCACCTTTGGCCTTCAGGGAATCAACGACAAATCGATTGTGAACGATCTCGTGGCGCACGTAGACGGGAGCGCCGTACTTGGCCAAAGCCAGTTCGACGATCTGGATGGCCCGGTCGACGCCGGCGCAGAACCCGCGCGGGGCCGCAAGGTAAACGGTCAGGGGCGGCCGGGAAGGACGCGCTGAGGGTGGGGCGACGGACATTGCTTTCTCTGTCTACCCAGGCGTTTTGCGACGCAATGCGCTTGGTCGGGGTTGGTCGGGGGTGCTAGGCTTGCGCAGGGACAATACAGGAAGCCTCCGCCGCCGGCCTAGGGGTTTGGGCGCACGCGGCACACAAGAGGCCAACGAGGGGTCGGGCCGGGGCGCAATGACGCATTCCGCAACGAAAGCTGCGCGCACGGGTGCGTGCGTGTGCGTCTGCGGACTGTTTACCATGCTCACGGCCGGCTGCGGCCTTTCGTCGATCACCTCCGGTCTCGGCTCCAGCATCTTCGGCAGCTCTTCCTCGCAAAGCTCCCCGCCGCCTGCCGTCAACGAGGAGCAGCTCCTTTCGGCCGCCAAGTCGGACTCCGGCTCTGCGAGCGCGCCCGTCGGCGAGATTGCGCACGGTTGTCCACGCCTGAGCGTTTCGCCGCACGGCAGCCATCTGACCATCTACGAGGACGGTCGCGCCGGCGACGGCCTCGCCATCATGCATCGCGGCGAGATCACCAAGACGGCGCGCGAATGCCAGATCGAGCCGGGCCGCGTGACGGTGCGCTACGGCTTCTCCGGGCCGCGTTCTGCTCGGGCCCCGCGGTCACGCCGGCAACGTCACGCTGCCGATCAATGTCATCGTCACCGACGCCAAGCGCGCGAGGGTGACCGGCGATACGGTGAGCGTCGACGCCACCGTCGCCGTCGACAACCCCATCGGCTATTTCTCGACCGTGCGCACGGTGACCTTCGACATCCCCGAAGGCACGCGCCCCGGCGAGTTCGAGGTGTTCGTCGGCTTCGATCAGAACGCCCAAGGCGCCGGCTAGGCCGCGCCTTCCCAGGTGTCATCGCCGGGCTTGCACCGAGGTTCCAGACTTCAGCGGCTCTGCTGAAAAGCAAACGCCCCGGGTTTGCCGGGGCGTCGAATGTCGTCGGCTCGTGCCCGATGCGTCAGTTCAGCTTGCCTCCGAGATCGCGGATGCCGAACTCGACGAGCTTGCGGCCGTCTCTGCCGACGAAGCGCGCGACTTGAGGATCTTCTCCGCCGCCGCTATGGCGCTGTCGACGGCCGAGGCACGCACCTCGGCCAGGGCCTGCGCTTCGGCGCGGGCGATCTTGTCCTCGGCGGACTTGGTGCGGCGCTCGACCGATTCCGCCAGCGCCTGGCGCGTCTGCGTCGGTCAGCGCTTCGCCTCGCGCTTGGCCTGCTCGAGGATTTCTTTCGCCTCGTTCTCGGCCTCGCGGCTCTTGCGCTGATAGTCGGCGAGCAGCGCCTGCGCCTCGTCGCGCAGGCGGCGCGCCTCGTCGAGCTCCTTGCGGATCGCGTCGGCGCGGGCGTCGAGCGCCTTCCCGATCATCCCGGGCACTTTGTAATAGACGAGGGCGCCGATGAACGCGAAGAACGCGATCATCACCCAGAAAACGGGATCGGCCGGATCAAAAAGCATCGATGTCCTCACTCGGCCGCGGGCTGCAGCACCTTCTTGACCTCGGCGGGGCTCACCTCCTCGCCGAGCAGTTTGCCGACGACCGCGCTCGCCGTCTCGGCGGCGATGTCGTCGACGCTCTGCAGCGCCTTGGCCTTGGTGGCGGCGATGCGCCCCTCGGCTTCGGTGAGCTTGGCGGCGAGCTCGCTCTCCACCTGCGCGCGCTCCTTGTTGGACTCTGCGGTGAGCTTGTCGCGCATATCCTTGGCCATCGACGAGGCCTTCCCGTGCGCGTCGCTCAACGCCTTCTCGTAGGCGGCGAGCGCCGCATCCGTGTCGGCCTTGAAGCGCTCGGCGGCATCGAGGTCGCGCTGCACGCGATCGCGCCGCTCATCGAGCACCTCGCCGATGCGCGGCAGGGCCACGCGGGCGAGGATCAGGTAGAGAACGACGAAGGTGAGCGCCAGCCAGATGAGCTGCGGCGAGAAGTCGGCCGGATTGAGCTGCGGTAGCCCCGACTTTTTCTCGTGCGTCGCTACGGCGGCTGCCGCCACGACGAACGCGGGGATGGCTGCAATCATGGTCACCTCCTACCGGGCCAGCCCTGCCGATCAACCGAACAGGATGATGAGCGCGATGAGCAGGCCGAACAGGCCGGTCGCTTCGGCGAGCGCGAAGCCGATCAGCACGTTGGTGAACTGGGCCGGGGCTGCAGACGGATTGCGCAGGGCGCCCGAAACGTAGTTGCCGAAGATATTGCCGATGCCGATACCGGCGCCGATCAGAGCGCTGCAGGCAAGGCCGGCGCCGATCATCTTTGCAGCTTCAACTTCCATCGTCGTGTCTCCTTGTTGGAATACGTATTTATCTTGGTTCAGGCGATCGCTTCGTCACGCTCTTGCTTAGTGATGCATGTGAAGCGCGTCGTTGAGGTAGATGCAGGTCAGCACCGTGAAGATGAGTGCCTGCAGGAAGGCGACCACGACCTCCAGGCCGGTGAAGGCCACCACGAACGCGAACGGCGCCCAGCCGCCGAGCAGCGCCAAGTCCGACGACGAAGCCGGCGAACACCTTCAGCATCGTGTGTCCGGCCATCATGTTGGCGAACAGACGCACCGAGTGGCTGATGGGGCGGATGAAATAGGAGATGAGCTCGATCGGCACGATGATCGGCAGCAGCCACCACGGCACGCCGGAAGGCACGAACAGGCGCAGGAAGCCGACGCCGTGGCGCCGAAGCCGATGACGGTGACGACGACCCACACCATCGCCGCGAAGGCGAAGGTCACGATGATGTGGCTCGTCACCGTGAACGAGTGCGGAATCATGCCGAGCAGGTTGAGCGTCAGGATGAACATGAAGATCGTGAACACCCAGGGGAAGTACTTCATGCCTTCCTCGCCCAGGTTCTCGCGCACCATGTTGGCGATGTACTCGTAGCTGAGCTCGGCCATCGACTGCAGGCGGCCCGGCACGAGCGGCGGCGGCCCATGGCGAAGATCAGGAAGGCGGTGATCAGCCCCACCGCGATCACCATGAACAGCGACGCGTTGGTGAACGACGCGTCGAACCCGAACAGATCGATCGGGATGAGCCGCTTGATTTGGAACTGTTCCATGGGGCTGTGGTGTGCCGCCCCATTCGCGCCTTCAGCAGCCAAGGTCAAATCCCCTACCTGTCGTCTTCGTCGTCGTCCGCAACGGACGGCGTCGCAAGCGAGCGACGCTGCCATGTCGGCTTGCGCCTTCTGTGCGGCCCGGACCACGTTCATAAGTCCGGCGACAAAGCCCAGGATGACGAACAAGACCAGCAGCCACGGCCTCGTGCCGAATTGCCGATCGAGCACCCAACCGATGAAACCGCCCACGCCGACGCCGACCAGAAGCTCGCCGACGAAGCGAAAGGCCCGGGCGAACGCCTCGCCACGGGCACGCGCATCGACCGATTGGGGTGGCGCGCGCCGCGCCTTCACCTGATCGAGCCGTTTGCCAATCGCGTCGGAGCGTCTGCGAAATGCCTCGGCCTGCTCGGGGCTGATTTCGCCACGTCCCGGGCCTGGGCCCTTCCCTTCGGATGACATGACTTTACCGGCCCGATTGCGGGTTCGAGGGCCACCTTACGGCGGGTTTTATCAACGGCGCGCACCATAGTGACGGCCCCTAGGAGTGTCAAGAAAGCGCCGGAAACATTGGGGGTATGGCGAAACCGCGCAGTCGTGCGGCGCCGGCGGCGTCAGCCGCTGGCGCACTTGCGCAGCAGGAAGACGGCCTTCTCGCCAAGCAGGTTCTGCAACGAGATCGAGCGGTCGATGGGCAGCCGTTGCCCGGAAGTGTTGAAGGCGACGGCGCTCTCGACCTTGGCGTCGACGAGGGCGACGAGGTCGGCAAAGTCCTTGATGGTGCAGAGGTGGGCGTCGGGGCTGGCGTACCAGGGCTCCGGCAGATTGGGGGTCTGCGGCATGCGCCCGGTGAGCAGCAGTTCGGTGCGGATGCGCCAGTGACCGAAGTTCGGGAACGAGACGATGGCCCGGCGGCCGATGCGCAAGAGGTTCTCGAGCACCGTCTTGGGATAGCGCGTCGCCTGGATGGTAAGGCTGAGGATCGCGTAGTCGAACGCCTGATCGGGATAGTCGCCGAGGTCGCGGTCGGCGTCGCCCTGGATGACGGACAGACCCCGCGTCACGCAGGCGTTGACCCGCTCGCGCGATAGCTCGACGCCGCGCCCGTCGGTCGATTTGGTCTCGGCCAACAACTGCAGCAGCGCCCCGTCGCCGCAGCCGACGTCGAGCACGCGCGATCCCGGCTCGACCATCTCGGCGATGAGCAAGTGGTCGACGCGGTGCGCGCCGGGGCCTTGGGGGACGTTTCTCTGCATCGCGGCTTATACCTTCAGCCCGCGCCGGACCCCAGCTGCGCTGAGGAACCCGCGGATGGTCGCGAAGAACTCCGGCTCCTCGAGCAGGAAGGCGTCGTGGCCGTTGTTGCTGTCGATCTCGACGAACGAGACGTTGGCGGCGACGGCGTTGAGCGCATGCACGATCTCGCGGCTTTCGCGCGTCGGATAGAGCCAGTCGCTGGTGAACGAGACGATGCAGAAGCGCGTCTTGGTGCCGCGAAAGGCGTTAGCCAGCACGTCGCCGCGCTCGGCGGCGAGGTCGAAGTAATCCATCGCGCGCGTGATGTAGAGATAGCTGTTGGCATCGAAGCGGTCGACGAACGTCGAGCCCTGGTGGCGCAGGTAGCTCTCCACCTGGAAGTCGGCGTTGAACGAGAACGTGACCTTCGATAGCTCCTGCAGCTGGCGGCCGAACTTGCGGTGCAGCGCGTCTTCCGACAGGTAGGTGATGTGCGCGGCCATGCGCGCCACGGAGAGGCCGTTGCGCGGCACCTTGCCGAAGGAATGATAGTCGCCTCCGCACCAGTCGGGATCGGCCATCACGGCCTGGCGCCCGACCTCGTGGAAGGCGATGTTTTGCGAGGAATGCCAAGCGGCCGTTGCAACCGGCACGGCCGCGAACACCCGCTCTGAATGGCTCGCCGCCCATTCCAGCACCTGCATGCCGCCCATCGACCCGCCGACGACGCAGAACAACTGGTCGATGCCGAGATGGTCGATGAGGCGCACCTGCGCATTCACCATGTCGCCGATGGTGATGACGGGAAAATTGAGGCCGTACGGTTTGCCGGTTTTGGGATCGATGGAGGCCGGACCCGTCGAGCCCATGCAGCCGCCAAGGATGTTGGGGCAGATGACGAAGTAGCGATCGGTGTCGATCGGCTTGCCGGGGCCGACGAGCGTCGCCCACCACCCCGGCTTCTTGGTTACGGGGTGCTCGCTGGCGACGTACTGGTCGCCGGTCAGGGCATGGGAGATGAGGACGGCATTCGATTTGGCGGCATTGAGCGTGCCGTATGTCTCGTAGGCGATAGAAATGGGCGCCAGGAGCTGATCGCAGGCAAGCCGCAGAGGCTCGTTCTCGGGCAGCCGCAGAACCTTGCTCGACGGGCTGTTGGCCTCGACAAGTCGCGTATCGTCAGTTCTGTCCAATGCCGTCACGGGAGCCACGTTCATGGTTCTTCTCTGACGCCCAGCTTAGCCCTTCGCGCGATCCTCTGATATTCCGGCCGGCGGGTCGTGGTTAGCTATGCACTGCCCCTGGAAAGTCAATCTTTTCTTTGCTTTCACACTTTGCGCTGTCTATCAGTCGAGGCCGCGATGCCGCCCGGTAGAACGGCGCGGCACCCAATGACCAATACCAGCGAGTCAAATGATGTCGTCCACCTCGCCCGCACCGCGGCCGGGCATTCTTGAAATCGATGCGTATGTGCCCGGGGAGAGCAAGCTCCCGGCCGGCATCAAGCCGATAAAGCTTTCCTCGAACGAGACGCCGCTCGGACCGAGCCCGAAGGCGGTTGCCGCGTTCAAGGACGTCGTCGGCGAACTCGAGCGCTATCCCGATGGATCGGCAACTCTGCTGCGTGCGGCCATCGCGGCCCGCTATGGCTTGAACGCAGCGCGCATCGTGTGCGGGGCCGGCTCCGACGAGATCCTGACGCTGCTGGCGCACGCCTATCTCGGCCCTGGAGACGAGGCGATCTTCACGGAGCATGGCTTCCTCCTCTACCGCATCATCGTGCTGTCGAACGGCGCGACGCCCGTCGTTGCGCCGGAGACCAATCTGCGGACCGACATCGGCGAGATCCTGGCCCGGGTAACAGGGCGCACCAAGGTCGTGTTCCTCGCCAACCCCAACAACCCGACGGGGACCTACATCTCCATCGACGAGGTGCGGAGCCTGCGCGCGCAGCTTCCGTCCACCGTGCTGCTGGTGCTCGACGCCGCTTACGCCGAATACGTGCGGCGCAACGACTACGAGGCCGGCATCGAACTCGTAGCGACAACGCAAAACACCGTGATGACGCGCACCTTCTCCAAGATCCATGGGCTCGCCGGCCTGCGGCTCGGCTGGGCGTATTGCCCGGAGGCGGTGGCCGACGTGCTGAACCGTATTCGCGGGCCGTTCAACGTATCCGTCCCGGCGATGGCGGCGGGCGCCGCGGCGATCGCCGATAAGGCGCACGAGGACGCCTCCGCCATGCACAACGAGCGCTGGCTGCCATGGCTCGTGTCGGAAGTCGAGAAGCTCGGGCTGAAGGTGACGCCCAGCGTTGCCAATTTCATTCTTGTGCACTTTGGCAAGGGTGGTCCGGCCGGTGCCGAGGCGGCCGACAAGTACCTCAAGCAGCGCGGCATCATCGTGCGCAAGGTCGCTGCCTATGGCCTGCCGGACTGCCTGCGCGTGACCATCGGTACCGAGGCGGACAACCGGGCGGTCGTCTCCGCGCTCGCCGACTTCGTTGGGGGGCGGCCGGCATGACGCAACCTATGTTCGAGCGCGTCGCGTTGATCGGCATCGGCCTGATTGGCTCGTCGATCAGCCACGCCATGCGCCGCAAGGGTCTCGCCAAGGAGATCGTTGGCAGCGCGCGCACCAAGCAGACGCTGAATACGGCGTTGAAGCTGGGCCTCATCGACAACGGGCTATGACAGCGCCGCCACAGCGGCGAAGGGCGCCGACCTCGTCATCCTCAGCGTGCCGGTCGGTGCCTGTGGGCCGCTTGCCGCGGAGATCGCACCGCATCTGCGCCCTGGCGCCATCCTGACCGACGTCGGCTCGGTGAAGGAGGCGGTCGTGCGCGACGTCGCCCCACACGTGCCGAAGGGCGTGCATTTCGTGCCCGGTCATCCGATCGCCGGCACCGAGCAGTCGGGCCCCGAGGCCGGCTTCGCCGAGCTGTTCGAGGGCCGCTGGACCATCCTCACGCCGGAGCCGGGCACCGATGCGGCTGCGGTCGACAAGCTGAAGGCATTCTGGACGGCGCTCGGATCGAAGGTCGAGATCATGAACGCGCAGCACCACGACATGGTGTTGGCGATCACCAGCCATCTGCCGCATCTCATCGCCTACAATATCGTCAACACCGCCGAGCACCTCGAACGCGTGACCGAGAAGGAAGTCATCAAGTTCTCGGCCGGCGGCTTCCGCGATTTCACACGCATCGCGGCGTCCGACCCGACCATGTGGCGCGACGTGTTCCTCAACAACAAGGAAGCAGTGATGGAGATGCTGCGCCGCTTCTCGGACGACCTGGCCGAGTTGAAACGCGCCATCGAAGGCGCCGATGGCGACACGCTGTTCCGGCGGTTCTCAGACGCGCGCACGGTTCGCCGCGGAATTATCGCTGCCGGCCAGGATACATCGGCGCCCGACTTTGGCCGCACGCCAGCAGCCCAGCCTGACGCTTCGCCAACGAAAAGCGGCGCACGCAAATAGCGATGGCAGATCCGCACGATCTCTGGATCTTCGCCTACGGGTCGCTGATGTGGCGGCCTGGCTTTGCCAGCGAGGAGATCGTGCACGCCCGGCTCGTCGGCTGGCGCCGCAGTTTCTGCATCTACTCGCGTTTTCATCGCGGGTCCCCGCGGCGACCCGGGCTCGTGCTGGGCCTCGATCGCGGCGGCACGTGCGAGGGCCTGGCGTTCCGCGTGTCGCCGGCCAATGCGCGCGAGACGCTGCGCTACTTGCGCGAGCGCGAGCAGGTGGCGAGCGTCTATCGCGAAGCGCTGGTGCCGGTGACGCTGCTATCGGGCGACCGGCCGGAGGTCATGGCGCTGACGTTTCTCGTCGAGCGCGCGCATCCGAGCTACGCCGGGACGCTTTCACTAGCCGAGCAGGCACACTTCATTCGTGGCGGCGCCGGCCGCTCGGGCAACAATATCGACTATCTGGCGAGCACGCTGGCGCATCTTAATCAGCTCGGCATTCGCGAGCGCGGGTTGGAGCGGCTGTTGACGCTGGTTGGCACGCACGCAGCGCGCGGGGTGAGCGACGGCCATGCGCGGGCGAGCGCGGCGGCGATGGTGCGGGTGTTCGGGAGGCATCCGGCGCGAGCGCGGCGGCTCAAAGCCGAGGATGCGCGGCGCTTCTGCTATCGCACGGTCTTGACCACCCGCAAGGACTGAGAAGCGATATCGGGAGGTGCAGGGGGCCGCTAGCCTTAGTGGGCGCGGCCGCCGGCGATGTGGGCGATTTCCGCCTCGACCTGGCCGGTGCGCAGATCGAACTCGACGAGCTTGCCGAGCTTGGCGTTGTCGGCAAGCATGTGCACGTGAACCTCGTCGGCACCCAGCTCGGCGCCGCGCTGGCGGAGCTCGGCGAGGTTGAGCGAGGGGGCACCGTGGCTCACGCGTCCGATGGACAGGGCCACGGCGCGGCCGCTGGCGTTGCGGCGCACGAGCACGTAGTTGACGGCCGGCATCGGCGGGCATTCGAGCAGGTCATAGACGGTGTGGACGTAGCGCTTACCGGAAGCGCCGGTCCAGAAGTGGAAGCAGGTCGATTCGTTCGCTCGGGCGGTTCGCTCGGCCATCGCTTCCTGGGCGAGTGTTCGCTGCGCCCTATACACGGCGAACTCGATGATACGCGCAACCATTACTGACGATCCCTTCGCGGCCTCGCGGCTCACGTTTTGTTCGACGCTATTATTCTTTCGTGCCACGCTAGGCTTCATTGCTTAACGATGCCTCGGGTTTCGAGCCGAAATGTGGCCCCATCTCAGTGTTTTTGCGGCAGAGTGAACGCAACGTTTCGGCGTGTCGCGACGGGTAAAAGCGCAGTTGAAACACCGTGTGTAGTGAAGCCCGTAAGTGTTAACCACAGCGCGAAAAACCGCACGCGTCACACACCCAGCAACCTTCGCGCTGCACGTAGTCCGCGGACGAGCAACGTGGACAAACCTTAATGCGCGCGGGACGCCTAACGCCGCCGCCTGTCTTCGCTGCCGCGCCGTCCTGTTGTTGCACCTCGACTGCGAGGCGCGCGTCGTCGGACTGCAGGAAGCCGGTGCGGCGCATGTGCGTCTCGATCACCTCACCGATGGCGGCGAGCAGGCTCGGGACGTAACGGCCCGACACCCAGTGGCCGCCCTGCGGATCGAACACCGCTTTCAGCTCCTCGGCGACGAACGTCACGTCGCCGCCGCGCCGGAATACGGCGCTGATCATACGCGTCAGCGCCACCGTCCAGGCGTAGTGCTCGAGGTTGCGCGTGTTGATGAAGATCTCGAAGGGCCGGCGCCTTCCATTGTGCTCGATGTCGTTGATCGTGACGTAGATGGCATGGTCGCTGCCCGGCCACTTGAGCTTGTAGGTGTAACCGGCGAGCACGCCTTCGCGCTCGAGCGGCGGGGCCATGTAGACGACGCCGGCGCGTTCCGCTGCCAGCACAACTTCGACCAGAGCCGGCCTAGCCGCCTTGGCGGAGGCCTTGGCCGGCTCGGCGACGGACTGCAGCACGGCGCCTGTCACGGGGTTGGGCCGGTAGGTGGTGCAACCTTTGAGCCCCAAGGCGTACGCCTCGAGATAGACGTCCTTGAACGCCTCGAAGGAAATGTCCTCGGGGCAGTTGATGGTCTTGGAGATGGCGCTGTCGACATACGGCTGCAGCGCCGCCTGCATGGCGAGGTGCTCGGTCGGAGAGAGGTCACCGGCGCGCACAAAAGTAGCGGGTAGCGACGCGGCGTCGCCGAACTGTCGGCGGAACTGGGCGTGCGCATAGTCCTCGACTGTATGCTCCTGCGCCGTGCCGTCCTTCGCCAGCAGGCGGCGCGTGTAGCGATAGTCAAACACCGGCTCGACGCCGCTCGACACGTTGCCCGCAAGCAGCGAAATCGTGCCGGTCGGTGCGATCGACGTGAGACAGCCATTACGCACGCCGTGGCGGCGGATGGCCTCGCGCACCGGCGCATCGAGCGCAGCGACGTTGGGGCTCTCGAGGAAGCGGTTGGCGTCGAACAGCGGGAAGGCGCCCTTCTCCGCGGCGAGCTCGGCACTGGCGGCGTAGGCGGCGTTCTGGATGATCGACATCCAGCTGCCGGCAAGTTTTGCCGACTCGGGGGTGCCGTAGCGCACGCCGGCAAAGATCAGCGCGTTGGCAAGGCCGGTGACGCCGAGGCCGATGCGCCGCTTCGCCAGCGCCTCCTTGCGCTGCGCTTCGAGCGGATAGTTCGAGATGTCGATGATATTGTCGAGGAAGCGCACGGCGACCTTCACCCGCGCTTCCAGCTTGGCGCGGTCGAGGGCGCCGCCGCTGGTGAACGGATGCTCGATCAACCGCGCAAGGTTGACCGAGCCCAAGAGGCAGGCGCCATACGGCGGCAAAGGCTGCTCCCCGCACGGGTTAGTGGCGTGAATTTCCTCGCAATAGTTGAGGTTGTTGCGGGCGTTGACGCGGTCGATGAAGACGACGCCCGGCTCGGCGAAGTCGTAAGTGGCGCGCATGATGCGCTCCCACAGCGCGCGCGCCGGCAGCGTGCGATAGACCTTGCCGTCGAACTTCAGGTCCCAGGGGCGGTCGGCGCGTACGGCGGCGAGAAAGGCGTCGGTGACGAGCACCGACAGATTGAAGTTGCGCAGCCGGCCGGGCTCCGCCTTGGCATCGATGAAGGTTTCGATGTCGGGATGGTCGCAGCGCAGCGTCGCCATCATGGCGCCGCGGCGGCTGCCGGCCGACATGATGGTGCGGCACATGGCGTCCCACACCTCCATGAAGCTGACGGGGCCGGAGGCGTCGGCGCCAATTGAGGCGACGCGTGCTCCCTTGGGGCGCAGGGTCGAGAAGTCGTGACCGATGCCGCCGCCCTGCTGCATCGTCAGCGCCGCGTCCTTTACGCCCGCGAAAATAGCGCTGAGGTCGTCCTCGATCTTGCCGAGCACAAAGCAGTTGAACAGCGTGACGGAGCGCCCGGTACCGGCGCCGGCGAGGATGCGTCCGGCGGGCAGGAAGCCCAAATCGGCGATAGCGTCGTGGAAACGCGCGGCCCACAGCTCGCGAACTTTCTTGCCGCCCTTCTCGGTCGCCGCAGCGGCGCGGGCGACGCGCCAGAAAGTGTCGTCGAGCGAAGCATCGACTGCCCCGCCTTCAGGGGACTTCAGGCGGTACTTGAGATCCCAGATTTCCCGGGAGATGGCTGCTGAGAATTCGGCGTCGTCACGCATCGGCGCGTCCTGCTGCTCGGCCCACGAATATGGGATCGAACACGCCCAAAGTCAACTAAATGTTCCTACTATATTCCTGCTACGTTCTCGTACCTGAAGCACCCTTTGAGACCGCCCCAAACGCGTCAGCCTGAGGGCAGAGACGGCGCCTCGATACCGTTCTGCACAACTTTGCAGGCGGCGCACTGAATGGCCCCGCTTGACCATTGATAGAATGTGATACAGCCGCATTCGCAGCACCACATTTCGGGTTCGTGCTGTTCAGTAGATTGCGCGTGGTTGCGACGCTTACGTTCGAAATCCAAATCGATGAGGTTCGACATGGCTAAAGCTTCCACCAAGGCCGCCGGAAAGGCGCGCCCCACCGGTAGTTACGTTGCTCCCGCCTCCGCCAAGGCGAAGACCGCCGTCATTCAGCGGAAGCCGAAGGCGGCTGCTGCGAAGCCTAGGGCGGCGGCGAAGAAAAAGTAGTTGTGGAATTTGGTTCAGTTTTCCGCAATCGGCTGATTTTTGCGATGTCGGAAGTGAATGCGTCGCCCTCCGGGCGGCGCTTTTACTTTTGTAGCGCAGCCCATGCGCACAGAAATCCGCGCGCTATCAAGCTAAGACGCGCATTGCGCAAAATTTGTACATTAATCTATTAAAAATCAGTGTGTTGCAGAGGCTGGCTCAGCGCGCGCTAGAACTTCTGGTGTAATCGGCGGCGGGTCAGGCGAACGCGCTGCCTCGACAATTAGCCGGTTGGAGGCGCTTTCGATGCGGCGCTGCAACTCGGCACGGAACTCGCTGCGCGGCATGCCGGCTGGAAGCGGCTCGAGGATCTCGACAACGATGGTACCGGGATAGCGGATCAACTGACGCCGCGGCCAGTAGAGCCCGGAGTTGAGCGCCAGCGGCACGCACGGCAGGCCGAGCCCCTCGTAGAGCGCAACAGAGCCTGGCTTGTAGTCCGGCTCGGCGCCCGGCGCGCGGCGCGTGCCCTCGGGGAAGATCAGCACCTCGCGGCCGGCCTTGGCGCGGTCCTGCGCGTCGCGCACGAGCTGGCGCAGGGCGGCGGGGCCGCGATCGCGTTTGACGAACACGTGCTCGAACTTGCGCGAGAACCAGCCGTAGAAGGGGATCAGCGTCAGCTCCCACTTCATCACCAGTGCCGGGTCGGTGAAGATCGGGATGAGCGCGAACGTGTCCCAGGCAGATTGGTGCTTGGAGGCGACGAGGTAGGGGGGCTTGGGTAGCTTCTCGCGCCCGCGCACCTCCATGCGTGTACCGACGATCGTGCGCAGCAGCCACAGCGAGACGATGGCGTGTGCCTTAAGGCCCATCATCGCGTAGCGACGCGGACCGAACAGCAGGAACGAGCCGCCGACGACGAAAATTGCTGTGCTGACGTAGAACAGCAGCGCGAAAATGAGCGAGCGGAGTAGCGTGAGGGACAAGGCTCAGAAGATCCCGGACGCGTGCTCAGCCGGCACCTCGGCCATGGAGTTCGACTGTGTCGAACGCAGCAGGCGCGCCACCGTCAGGTGCGCTGCCGTTGGGAGGAACTTGAAGTACTCCGAGATCAGCGTGCGGGTGACGGAAGCGTGCAGCCACCAGCGCGACGGCGGAAAGTTGTTAGGCACCACCGGGTGCGGGATCAGCTCCGTCCCCGGCATGGCCAGCGACAGCTCGGCGAGGCTGCGCGGCATGTGATAGCTGGCGGTGACGACGATGAGGCTCTCGTACCCGCGCGAAGCGGCCCAAGCGCGCGTTTCGTTGGCATTGCCGACGGTATCGAGTGCGTTGTACCCGACATCGACGCAGCAATCGAATTTGTCCTCGGGGAGCCCGGAAATCTCCAGCAGCGCCTTCTTGCCGGTGCGCCGGAAGACGCCGGAGATCAGCATGCGCTGGGCGCGGCCTTCATCGAGCAGGCGGGCGCCCTCGGCGATGCGGCGGCCCTCCCCTGTCAGCACGACGATACCGTCTGCGTGCGGATTGTTCTCGGCGGGCATACGGGTGACGACGCTGGCGAACAGAACAAAGCCAAGGGCCAGCAGCGACAGCGTCGCTCCCGCCCCGAGGATTATGGCTCGCCGCAAGCTGCTCATCGCGGAGGCTGCTGCCTACGTTCTTTGTCCCGAGACGCCCAGGCGCCGTTGAACGTCGGCGCACACTAACCGATTTGATCCCGTTTGCGACAGTTCCTTTGCAGCTTTGGCAACGAGCGCACCGCCGGTGGCTTTGCTGCACTCGCCCTTACGGCTTGGAATTGAGGATGCGGAACACGCCGAATCGCGACGTCAACATGCACAGCGCCGAGATTATTATGACGACGACACCCAGCATCAGGTAACCGCGGGTGTCGAGGCCTCCGGTGCCGATCAGGCGATGCATTTCGGCCGTGGTCGTCGAGCCGCCGCCCAGTATTCCCATGACCGTCGGCATGCCGAGGAACACCACCATGGCGCAGACCGCCCCGACGAGGCCGGCGCGAATGCCGAGCCGCAAGAAATGGCGCTCGAACTCGCGGGCGATGTAGCGGTCCGTGGCGCCGACGAAATGTAGCACCTCGACGATTTCGCGGTTGGAGGCGAGCGCCGAGCGTGTCGCGGAGACGATGACGGCGGTCGTTGCGGCGCAAACGAGCAGGAGAATGGCAAGGCCGCCGAGCGCGAACGAGCGTGTCACGGTACGGATCTGCTGTTGCCAGCGGCGGTGGTCGTCGAGCGAGGCCGAGGGGAACTGCTTGGTCAGCTCGGAGCGAAGTTCCTCGATGTTCGGAGGCGCGTCGCGGTCGATCTCGACGGCGATGAGGCGCGGCACGGGAAGCGCCGCGAGCACGTCGGACTGCCCGAGCCATGGCTCGAGCAGCTTCGATGAGTCAGCGAGGCTGAGCGCGCTGGCGCGTGAAATGCCCTTGTGATTGCGCAGGAAGGCCTCGGCCTCGCGCACCGTCTTGTCGACGTCCATGCCATCGCGCGGCTCGATCTGCGCCGTTACTTCGCTGGCGATGTCCTTCAGCCAGGCGCTAGCCGACTCGTTGATCATGTAGACGGCGCCCGCCGTCAGGCAGGCGAGGAAGCACATGATGGAGATGACGAGCGTAAGCGAGCGGCCGGTGACCGTGTCGGGTGGCACCACTGGGGTGCTCGACTGCTCGTTCTTCGTCTTGCGATTGCGCGAGGGCGCAAACTTGCGGACCGGCGGCGGATCGTCGTGAGTGGCGATGGTGGGCGACTCGTACGCATAGTGCTGGTTGGGCCCCGAAGGTCCGGTCAGCACCGTGTCGTAGAGATCGAAGTTTGTCGCTGTCTGCGACGCGCTTGGATCCCGGCGGCCGGTGGGCTTGTCATACGATCCGGACATGACCGTCGTGCAGCTCCAGCCGCGGCGCCTTGAACTGCCGCATCAATTGATGGTCGTGGGTCGCGATCAGCACGGACGTGCCAAGGCGATTAAGCTCGATGAAGAGGCGCAGCAGGCGCCGCGCCATTTGCGGGTCGACGTTGCCGGTCGGCTCGTCGGCGAGCAGCAGCTCCGGCTTGCCGATAACGGCGCGCGCTATGGCGGCGCGCTGCTTCTCTCCGCCGGAAAGAATAGACGGATAGGCGTGCATGCGATCGCCGAGGCCGACCCATTGCAATAAATCGGTGACATCCTCGCGGTAGTCGCCAAGGCGCTTGCCCACGACGCGCAAGGGCAGAGCGACATTCTCCCACGTCGTGAGGTGATCGAGGAGGCGAAAGTCCTGGAATACGATGCCAATGCGGCGGCGCAGCTGCGCGCGCTTCGACGTGGAGATGCGGCTGACGTCTTGGTTAAAGAGGTGGATCTGGCCACGTGTGGGGTGGCGGGACATGAACAACAGGCGCAGCAGCGACGTCTTCCCGGCGCCCGACGGCCCGGTGAGGAAGTGGAACGACCCGGGCCGCAAATGGAAGTTCACCTCCGACAGAATGTCCGGCCCCTGCTCGTAGGCGAGCGCGATGTTCGACAGACGAATCACAGGTTTCAGCCAGCGGGTTGCAGCATGAGGCGCCAGGCTCCCAAGGTCACGAAATACGCGGGAACCGGCGATCAATCGGGTACGAATGTGGCGGGTTCGTGTGCAGAGGGCCGTGCATACGGGCTAAGCACGTTATGGCGGGATTGCCGGGAGGATGCAATGTCCTGCTATCCTCCCTCAACACGAGGCCAAAGCGGTTTGGAACAGTGGTCATGAACGACACGACGATGGCAGCCGACCCCGAGCTCGAAGTCATTTTCACACCGGAGGCCATTGCCGGGCGCCTCAATGAGCTCGCCCGCGAGATCGCCGGCGAGCGGCTCGAGAATTTGCTGGTGGTGGCCATCTTGAAGGGCAGCTTCGTATTCGCCGCCGATCTCATCCGCGCCCTGCACAGCGTGGGGTTGGCGCCGGAGGTCGATTTCATGACGCTGTCCAGCTACAAGAAGGCGCGCATCTCCTCGGGGCAGGTCTCGATCCTGCGCGACATGGATCTCGACGTGCGCGGCCGCAACGTTCTCATCATCGATGACGTGCTCGATTCGGGCCGCACCCTCGCCTTCGCCAAGGATCTGATTGCCGCGCGCGGTGCGGCGTCGATCCGCACCTGCGTGCTGCTCGACAAGCAATTGCCGCGCGCCGTCAATCTCGAGCCCGACTACTACGCGTTCCTGTGTCCCAACGAGTTCGTCGTCGGCTACGGTATGGATGTGGCGCACCGCTACCGCGAGCTGCCGTTCGTCGGTCGCGTCGTGCGGCAGTAGTTAAAAAGGGGGCGATCGATGGCCAGGATACTGCTCGCCGATGACGACGCGGCGACGCGCGATCTCGTCAGGCGCGCGCTGGAGGCGGACGGCCACAGCGTGCACGTCACGCAGGACGGCAGCGAGGCGCTGGAATGCGTTGAGGGCGCGGGGGCGCAGAAATTCGATGTTCTGGTCAGCGACGTCGAGATGCCGCTGCTTGATGGCGTCGCCTTGGCGCAGCGTGCGCTCAAGCAGCCGAACCTGCGTGTGCTGCTGATGTCGGGCTTTGCCGAGCAGCTCGACCGCGCGAAATCGCTGAAAAGCTCTCAGGTGGCGGTGCTGTCGAAGCCGTTTTCGCTGGAAGACGTGCGCGCCAGTGTGCGCAAGCTGCTCGCCTAAGGTGAGGGCGTTGGCGCCGGGGCGGGGGGCGTAACTGCCGTTGCTGTCGGTGGAGTTGGCGTGGCCGGCGCCGGCAGCGTGCCGGTGGGCGGCGCCGTCGCCGCAGGCGATGGCGGCGGCTCGCGGCCGCGTGCAATTGGCTTTGATGTTGATTTCCGCTAGCCGCTTGCGCTCCGCCTTGGCGTTGGAAAAGGGCGAGAACGAAAGCCGGGTCAGCTTGTAGAGCTCGTCGGTGAACGTCGCCCCACAATCAAGAATGAACTGGTGCAGCTGCGCCATCCGGCAGGCTTCGAGGATCGGCACGACGTCCTCGCCGGCCAGCTTGCGGTCGTAGGCTTTGGTGAGGCAGCGGTCGACGTCCGCCATCGAGGCGACGAGTTCGTCCTCGAACGTTTTTTCGAGCGCAGCGAATTTCATGTCGCCGCCCACCTCGCGGATGACGAACAGGTTAAGCAGGATGTTCTTGTTCCAGTCGACATAGGCTTCGTCGTACGCCCGCTTGCGGAACTGGATCTCATCTAGCGGCGCACTTCGGCGCATGGACGAGACGACCATGCCAGCGCGCGTGCGGCGCTCATAAATGAGATGGGCAAGTGACTCGACCGACTTGCGGCGGGTTTGTTGGGTAGCGTACGTCTGCGCCAGCCATGTGCCGACGCAAGCGGTAACGATGCCGTTGAGCACGGCCGAGACGAGCGCGAAGCTTATGAGTTGACGTCGTGTCAGATCGCGCCGACCGCAGCAGACCAACGCCGTACTTTGGACACTGCTTGCCTCCCGCCACTGCAACCGGGACGGACAGTTTAGCAGACTACCCGCCGGTGACGCTCATGTGGCGTGCGACCGCCGGGACGGCCGGCGTGGCGGTCGATGACGAAGTCGTGGCCTTTCGGCTTCAACAGCATCGCTTCGTCGATAGCCGCCTGCAGGGCGGCGTCCTTTGGGCCGGCGCGCAGCGGCTCGCGCAGATCGACGGAGTCTTCTTGGCCGAGGCACATAAACAGCGTTCCGGTGCAGGTGAGGCGCACACGGTTGCAGCTTTCGCAGAAGTTATGCGTCATCGGCGTGATGAAGCCGAGGCGGCCGCCGGTCTCAGCGACGCGCACATAGCGCGCCGGACCGCCAGTCCGATGCGGGATGTCCTCCAGCGTCCAGCGGTCGAGCAGGCGTGCGCGGACGATGGAAAGCGGAAGGTACTGGTCGTGGCGGGTGCCGTCGATCTCGCCCAGCGGCATGGTCTCGATCAGCGTCAGGTCATAGCCGCGCCCGTGCGCGAAGCGGATGAGATCGTCGATCTCGTCCTCGTTGGTGCCCTTCAGGGCCACGGCGTTGATCTTGACCTTGAGGCCGGCAGCGTCGGCGGCATCGAGCCCCTGCATGACGGTCGAGAAGTCGCCCCAGCGGGTGATGGCGCGGAAGCGGTCGGGTTGCAGCGTGTCGAGCGAGACATTGATGCGCTCGACGCCGGCGCTCTTGAGCTCCGGGGCGAAGCGCTTCAGCTGGCTGCCGTTGGTTGTCACCGTCAGCTCATCGAGGGCGCCGGTACCGATGTGCCGCGACAGCGCTTGGAACAGCCACATGATGTTCTTGCGCACGAGGGGCTCACCGCCCGTGATACGTAGTTTGCGGACGCCGCGGCTGACGAAGGCCGTGCAGATGCGGTCCAGCTCCTCGAGCGTCAGCAGCTCCCGGCG
This sequence comes from uncultured Alphaproteobacteria bacterium, assembly GCA_963724595.1. Lineage (GTDB taxonomy): Bacteria > Pseudomonadota > Alphaproteobacteria > Rhizobiales > Hyphomicrobiaceae > Hyphomicrobium_A. The sequence goes on from CAVRVR010000015.1 coordinate 91,422, forward strand.
CGGCAGGAAGCTCATGTGCTCGGACATGCAATACACACACCGGAAGTCGCACCGGTCCGTCACCGACACCCTCAGGTAGGTGATCGAGCGGCCGAAGCGGTCGACGAGAGCCGGCAGCGGCTGCGATTTGATGTGATCACCCATTGCGAACTGCGACCTGCTGCGGTTGCCGGTTTAACGCCCGGTCTGACCATGCATTAGATGGTGTGTGGTTGCCGGTAAGCTAGCGACCGCGGCGCGGGGTTCAAGGATTTTGTCGCTTAGGGGGCCAAGCCAACCCGTGGGTGCGGACGATGTCGCCGATCCGGCGGCGGCGCGTTGTCTACCCACGGAGAGGGTGAATAGCGCGGAAAGGCAGCGATGCGTACCCTGTAGGCTTAATAGCGTGGCTTGCCGCGCGAGCCGGTGCCGACCTTGGCATCGCCGCGGGCTCGCCGTCGGAGCCGTGGAGCGGGGCAACCAATGCCGACCGCGCCGGGCGGCTGGTGCCGGTGCCGCAAGACGGGCTGGAACCGGAGATGGGCCGGTCGCTGGGGCTGCATTGGGCGTTATGGCTTGCCGTCGGCCTCATTCTGCTGATCCTCGCCGTCGGCTACGTGCGCAGGAAGTGGCGTGCGCGGGGCGACGAGCGTCCCGGCCGTCTCACCTGGCGAGGGCCGCGATGAAGGCGGCGATGCCTTCGGCGTCGTCGACGATCGAATACCGGCAGCCCGTTGGCGCTCGTGACATGATCGGCAGCCACCGCGACAACATTATCGTCGCGCGCGGCCAGCGGCTCCTGCGTTGGTGAAGCCTGACGCCGTACTTCGATCTTGGGGATCGGCGCGCGTTTGAAGCCTTCGACTATGACGATGTCCGCCTCGGCGAGGTAACCGGGGAGGTCGGCGAACTCCGGTGGCGCATCTTCCTGGCGGTCTCCGGAAATCTCCCAGGCATTGGGCGCGATGACGATGGTCTTGACGGCGCCGGCACGCACATGCCGTTCACCGTCCGTCGCACCGTCGGGCGGCCGCAGGTCATGGTGCGTATGCTTGACCGTCGCGACCTTGAGGCCCTGCTGCACGAGGATCGGAATGACGCGCTCGACGAGGGTCGTCTTTCCCGAGTTTTTCCAGCCGACGATGCCGATGAGGAGGGGCGGCTTAGCCACGAGCGGACTCGGTGGCGAACAGCGCGCGTGCCTTTTCCAGATCCGCAGGTGCATTGACGTTGAAGAAGGGATCGATGGCAGCGCCGCCAATTTCCACGGGACCGAAGTCGGCGACCGCGCACCCTTGCGCATCTGCGAAGCGGTGCAGCGCAAGCACATTCTGCTTGAGTTGCTCGGCGAGCGCATCGGCAAGCTCAACGAGCCATAGGCCGGCGACGGGGTGCCGCTCGCCCTTCGACGCAGCGATCGCGCACGGGGCATCCTTGGCCAGCAGCGCCGCCTTGAGGCGGGCGACGAGATCGAGCGGCAGGAACGGACTGTCGACCGGCACGCTGGCGATGTATTTCGCCTCCGGCGTCTCACGCCGTGCCCATTCGATGCCCGCGTGCAGCCCGGCAAGCGGTCCGGCATAGCCCTCGATGCTGTCGGCGACGACCGGCAGGCAATGGCCGGAAAAGCGGGCCGGATCGCCATTGGCGTTGATGACGATACGATCGACTTGCGGCCGCAGCCGCGAAAGCACGTGCAGGAGCATCGGCTTGCCGCCGATGTCGAGCAGCGCCTTCTCGCGCCCGCCCATGCGCGAGGAACGGCCGCCCGCGAGCAGCACGCCTGTCACTTCGCTGTCGATGTCGCCGCGTACGCATGGGAGCGATTTAGGCCTGGCGAGGGGCGGCCGCAAGCATCGCACGCGGCCGCCGTTGTGGGCTCGCCGTTTGGCGGGATATAACGGCGCGGGCTTGGGGGACGGGAGACGCGTCCGTGACGGACAAAGTGAATCGCCGCAAGTTTCTCAAAGCGGCAGCGGCCGGAGCTGCCGGCACGGGCATTGCGGCGCCCGCCATTGCGCAAACCACGCCGACCATCGAGTGGCGGATGGTGTCAAGCTTCCCGAAATCGCTCGATACGATCTTCGGCGCCGGCGAGACCTTCGCCAAGGCGCTGCTCGAAATGTCCGACGGCGATTTCCGCGTGCGGGTGTTCGCGCCGACCGAGATCGTGCCGGGCCTCTCGGCAGCCGACGCGGTCACTAACGGCAGCGTCGAGGCGGCCCATACCGCATCCTATTACTATTGGGGCAAGGACCCGACGTTCGCCCTCGGCACGGCGCTGCCATTCGGCCTCAACTACCGCATGCAGAACGCGTGGATGTACCAGGGCGGCGGCATCGACCTGCTCAACGCATTCTATGCGCGCTACAAGATCTATGCGCTGCCGGGCGGCAATACGGGCACGCAAATGGGCGGCTGGTACCGCCGTGAGATCAACGCGCCGGAGGATTGGCGCGGCCTCAAGATGCGCATCGGCGGGTTGGCGGGCGCGGTGATTTCGAAGCTCGGCGCCGTACCGCAGCAGATCGCCGGCGGGGACATCTATCCGGCGCTGGAGAAGGGCACCATCGACGCGGCAGAGTGGGTCGGCCCCTACGACGACGAGAAGCTCGGGTTCTCCAAGGTCGCCAAGTACTACTACTACCCCGGCTGGTGGGAAGGGCAGGCCATGCTGCACTTCTTCATCAATCTCGATAAGTGGAACGCATTGCCGAAGAACTATCAGGCGATGATCCGCGCCGCATCGTCCATCGCCAACATAAGCATGATGGTGCGCTACGATATCCAGAACCCGCCGGCATTGCGCCGCTTGGCCATCGGCGGAGCCGAACCGCGGCCGTTCTCGGAAGCGGTGCTCGACGCCTGTTTCAAAGCTTCAAACGAGGTGTTCGCCGAGATCTGCGCCAAGAACGCGGACTTCAAGAAGGCCTACGAGGCGATGATCGCCATACGCGGCGAAGACTATCTGTGGTTCCAGCTCGCCGAGCACACCTACGACACGTACATGATGATCCAGCAGCGCAAGGGTCTGGTGTGATCGCAACCAGGTGCGGTGCTTACGACGAAGCCTGGTTTGCGGCCATCAGGTGCGCAATGGCTTCGTCGGCGTAGCGCTCGAGCTCGGGCAACAGGACGACGCTCTCCTGCTCGTTGGGATCGGTTCGTGCGATGACGGCCGATACGGGCTTGTCGCTAAGATTGATCGGGAGATGCGGCACTCCAGCCGGGATGTAGAACAAGTCCCCCGCTTTGGTGACGGCATGATGCTGCAGGCAGTCGCCATAGAGCGCGACTGCCTCGCCATCGAGAACGTAGATGGCGGTCTCGTGGCTCTCGTGCATATGCGCTTTCGCCCTACCGCCCGGCGGGATGGTGAGCAAGTGCATGCAGATGCCCTTGGACCCAACGGTCTCGGCAGCGATGCCGCAGAAATAGGTCAACCCTTGCTTGCCGTCGTAGGTGTCGGTGGGGCGTATGAGCCGACACGTAGGTTGTGAGGGATCGCCCATTGGTTTGAGTCTCCGGCCAGGGTCTCCTGCTCGGTAGACTACTACTTCACGATGCGGGGCGGCGTCGACATGTCGAGCGTCGGCGCTCGGCACCAGTCCTGATCGGCGGTGCCGAGCATACCTACGGCACGGACATGATGATCCAGCAGCGCACCTGGTGAAGCTTCTCCCGCTCACCGGTACCGTGTCTGCTGCGCTAGTTCAGCTGGGGACGGTCGCGATTCGCTCGACCCCTGCGGCCAACAACGCAAGCACCACATAAAGAGCGAGTGCGGTGACCGCCATGGCGTCTGGCGTAGAGGGGGACGGTCCGAAGTTCGCATAGACCTGGAGCGCCGCTAGGAAAATCACGAAGCCCCAAAACACATACTGGCCTTGAGTGCTCGCAAATGCCGTCGCGCGCGCATAGAGCCACGCGCCGAGCCCCAGAACGATGAGCTCCAGCGGAAAACTAAAAGCAACGTGGCGCCATAGTCCGAAACCGACCTTGGCCGCATTGTCGTAGAGCGGCAAATCGGGCGTGTGCACGACAAGGTCGAGGACCCAATGTGAGAATGACGCGGCGGCGACGAGCAAGATCGTCGCCCCACGATTTCCTGTCGTGAATAACGCGACGATGCCGCCAAAGATGAGAGAGAGGACAATCGATCCGGGCAAACTATGGGTGTAGGGCATGTAATAGAGGTCAAGCGCATTGGCTTCGGTGAAGCCGGGTACAATGCGCAGCTTTTCGATCCCCATCAGCACCATGACGGACCAGACCACGTCCAGCCATTGCACGGCGATGAACCAAACCCAAAGCGGCACGCGCTTGCCGAGGGGCTGGGCGGCGAACGAGACGCCATAGTGACCAACAAACATTTTCCGGCTCCGGCGTTCGGCTCCGTGCAAGTCAGCGGGCAGGCGCCGTCCTGAAGCTTAGCTGATAGGTACGTGTGGCGCGAGCAGCTGCGCATCGAACAATACTTTGAAGTCCCAGGGTCGCGACTTTGTTCAAGTCGTCGTCCAGGATCGTGACCTTCTCCGATGTCGAGCCGTGGATCGATCACGGCTTTTCGCGTGATGCGAGCAAGCGGTTCTTCATCAGCCACGTGACGCCACGCGCCCAGGAGTAACCGGCACCTATGCGCAGGCTCGTGGTGAAGCTCTCGATGACGGCACCGTTCCGCGCGTCGCTGACCTGCACCGTCACCGGCCAATCGGCTTGCCGCGCAGTACGTGCTTGTCGCCTGGATCTGCAAAGTCAGCACGCTGGTGCTCACGCTGCATGGTCGACATCAAGGATGTAGCGACCGGCAACCCCGTCTACGCGCGCGTTTTTGATTTCCGCGGCGACAACGAGCCCGCATATGCGCACGCCGTCACCTGAGGGACGAGTCGACAGCGCACCCAGGCGTTGAACGGCCTCCCGTCGATTCGGGGTCGTCACCAAGATAAGTGCAACGGAATACACTCTCTGGCACGACGCAGTAGAGTTGCGCAGCGGCGACTTCATCTCGAAGCGAGCGACGTGGCGCGGCTCAGCATGGCGTCGCGGCGGTTGGCTGGCCCGACCTCTCCGGAAGTATCCTCGATTTCGAACGGCAAAACTGCGAGCGTCGGCGGTGACGCCCGCTCGGCGTGTGCCGGGCCTCTTAGCGTCAGGCCGCGAAAACGGCGATAATGGCCAAGGCAATTCTGCACAGCAGAGCAACAAAGGCGCGATCCAAGCAGGTGCGTCGTAAGGCTAGGAACGTTGCATGTCGGCAGGCCCTTGCATTGTTCTCCTTTCTCGACGCTACGGACGATCGGCCATATCAAGACACAGTGTTTTGCCCGCGGCACCTTGGGCAAAACGCCTGCGTAGATCCGCGACGGTGAAAGGCTATTTTCGGTGCGAGCCATCGGCAGGCGCCAGAACGGGCGTCACCAGGCCTTGCCGCAGGCCGAAATGGAGGAGCTCGATGTCAGAGGCCGCCCTGAGCTTCGATTTGATCGCGTAGTGATAGTTCGCCACTGTCTTGCGGCTGACGTTCAACGCCGAAGCGATCTCGTCGGTCGATCTTGCACCGAGTATCATCCGGAAGATCTCGAACACGCGCGGCGACAAATCCTCCAGGCGTGCCTTTTCTTCCCGCACCTGGTTGAGGGCAAGAAGCTCAGCTGATCTCCGGACAGATGGCGACGCGTCCGTCGGCAACGTCGCGTACCGCGCTGACGAGAAGCTCCGGAGGGCTGCTCTTGGTCACGTATCCTCTGGCTCCGGCGTGAAACGCCTGCAGCGCGTAGGCGGCGTGGGCGTGCATGGAAAAAACCAGAATGCGTGCATGCGCGTCCCATCCGCGGATGTGTTCGGTCGCATCGATGCCACCGCGGCCCGGCATCGAGATGTCCATGACGACGACGTCAGGCTGCAGGTCCTTGTAGGCTTGATAGGCCGACGCGGCGTCGCGTGCCTCGCCCACGACCTGCAAGCCCTCGTGCTTCTCGAGCAGCGTTCGATACCCCTCGCGAACCACCGCGTGGTCATCGACGAGAAGCACGCGGACCGTGCGCGTCACTGTAGAGCTTCCTTGCGCGGCAGCGAACGGAATTCGCGTATGCAGCTCTGAAGCCCACGCTCCGCGCCTGAAGCCGGCTTCCAACTGTCCGCCGAGCGCCATCACGCGCTCGCGCATGCCGATCAGCCCCAATGCGTTGCCTCCTTGTTCCCATTGGCACCGCGGCCATCGTCCTCGATCATCAGGTCGAGCCAAGCTCCCCGGCGACTGGGCCCGCGAAGGGTCGCTGCCTCGCCTGGCGTCCGCGCCAATATCCAAAGCCAGACGCACCCGCGTTGCCCCCGCATGCTTCGAGATGTTGGTGAGGCCCTCTGCACGATGCGATAGACGTGCGAGGCCGCCGTCGGCGGCAGCGCCTGCAGGTCGCCGTTGATCTCGACTGAAATCTGCAGCTCCCCGCCGGCACGGCGCTCGTGCTCCGCTGCCAGCGCCGACAGGCTCGCAGCCAGTCCCAGGTCGTCGATCTCGGGCGGGCGCAGCGTGCGCAAGGTGGTCTGCAGCGACCTCATGATTGCCATCGACGCTTCCGCGAGCTTGGTTGCCTCCGGCAGCAGCTCGGCGCACTCGGTCGCCGCCGTTGTCTTGATCGAGGCGGCAATCGCCGTCATGGCGCTCAGGTTCTGAGCGAGCTCGTCGTGAAGCTCGCGCGCCAGATGGCGGCGCTCCTGCTCCTGATTGTCGACCAGCTTGGCCGCGAGCGCGGTCTTCTCGCGGGTCGTCAGCTCGAGGCTCGCCGCCAACCTGTTGAACACCTCGCTGATGCGTTGCAGTTCGACCAGCCGGAAGCTCGGAAGCCGGCACGAGAGGTCGCCGCGCGCCAGCTCATCGAGCCCGGCGAGAATTTCCTTCGTCGGACGCAGCGCACGGCCGATCGCCACGAACTGCAGGAGGCAGATCGCCGCCGATCAGCAGCGCCGTGAAGCCCAGAAGCCCGGACACGTCTTTCCAGATCGCGGCCAGGACGACGGCCTTCTCCGTCGTCACCGCGAGGGTACCATGCGGCTTGCCGCGATAGGAAATGGGTCGGGTGACGTCGGCTGCGTGGATCGACGAGCCAACCGCCTAGGGACGAGAACCACGCAGGCGAACCACGCGCTGTTCGGCGTTGACACCCAATGCAGCTAGAGCGCCCGATGCTCGCCGTCCTCCTCGACATACTGGATGCACTGCCCCGCCGTCTGCGCACCTGTGACTACCGGATCCCAGTCCGGGAAACCGCGCCGGCACGTCGAGGTAAGAGTTGATGCGAAACAGCTGGAGCTGCAGCTGCCGAGTGACCATCTCGGCGAGGTCTCTCATTGGCGCGGCGAACGTCGCGATAGGTACCGACCAAAGTGATCGCCGCCGCAATCACAAAACATAGGAGAGCCACGGTCACGACCCGCAACGTCAACGACCATTTCAGGTCGAGGGTGGGCGATGTGACTGCTGCGGCAGCCGAGGGACCTTCTGGCAGCGCCATGGACTTTTCCGATGTTGGAGCCTTCTGGCATACGCGCGGCCCCGGCCTAAGGAAAGGACCCCATCGGATGTCGGGCAATTTGCCCATGCAGCATCATGCACGCGTTAACGCTGCGCGGTGCCAGGGCCTATTGAGGCGGCCGAACGATGACCGGCGGCGTCGAAAGGTCGAGCGTCGGCGCTCCAGGCCCTGTCGTGGTCGGCGGCGGCGCGCCAGGGATTTCCGGCGGATAGGGCGACAGCGAGAAGCCGTGGTTCTGCGTGCGCCCCGCCCGCACCTGCGTGCGGCGCTGCTAGGCCTTGCGGTGTCTGTGCCCACGGCAGGGGCTTTGCGTCGTGTCCAACGAGCCCCGGAAAAGCGATAAGCAGCGCGACCATCAGACACTGAATGATCACATACGGAACGGCGCCCCAGTAGATCTGTCCGCTGGTGACTGGGCGGCATCGTCCGCCCCGTGACCTTGTCCGTGTAGGGGGCTCGCGGCGCCACCGAGCGTAGATAGAACAGCGCGAAGCCGAATGGCGGGTGCATGAAACTCGTCTGCATGTTCACCGCTAGGATGACGCCGAACCAGATGAGGTCGATGCCGAGCGTTTGCGCGACGGGCGCCAGCAGCGGAACGACGATGAAGGCGAGTTCGAAGAAGTCGAGGAAGAAGGCGAGGAAAAAGACAAGTACGTTGACGAAGATGAGGAAGCCGGTGACGCCGCCCGGCAGCGACACGAGCAGGTGTTCGACCCACAGGTGGCCGTTCACCCCGTAGAAGGCGAGCGAGAAAATTCGTGCGCCGATGAGGATGAACATCACGAACGAGGACAGCTTCGCCGTGGCGCGGGCGGCCGAGCGCACGATGTCGAAGCTGAAGCGCGCCGGGTTTCCGTCGCTCAGACGCTTGGTCCACGCCAGCAGCATGGCGCCGATCGCCCCCATGGCACCGCCCTCGGTGGGCGTTGCTACGCCGATGAAGATCGTGCCGAGGACCAGAAAGATCAGCAGCAGAGGCGGCACCATGACGAACACCACCTGCTCGGCGAGTGCCGACAAAAGGCGCGGTCCGTTGGCGCGCTTGACCGCCCAGCTAATGCCGGCGGCGAGCGATGGCGAGGGCCACGGCGAGTGCCATCGTCAAGATGACGAAGTTGGCGGCGCGATAAGACGTCTGCCGCATGATGGCCCACGCGATGGTTGCGCAGAGGATCGTCACCACGACAAGTGAGCCGTAACCGCGGGCGCCGTTGGGCTCGCGATGCACGATGGCTTCCGGCGGCAGGCCGGGTGCCGCCTCCTTGCGAACCATCGTCACGATGAACACGAACACTGCGTAGAGGCCCGCCAGCATGAGCCCCGGCACCATGGCGCCGGTGTACATGTCACCCACCGGGCGCCCGAGCTGATCGGCGAGGACGATGAGCACCAGCGATGGCGGGATAATCTGCGCCAGCGTGCCTGATGCCGCGATGGTGCCGGTGGCGAAGCGCGTGTCGTAGCCGTAGCGCAGCATGATCGGCAGCGAGATGAGCCCCATCGAGATGACGGAGGCGGCGACGACGCCGGTCGTGGCGGCCAGCAGCGCACCGACGAAGATGACGGCGTAGGCGAGGCCGCCGCGTATCGGGCCGAACAATTGACCGACCGTCTCGAGAAGATCCTCGGCCATGCCGGAGCGTTCGAGGATCAGCCCCATGAATGCGAAGAAGGGTATGGCGAGTAGGGTCTCGTTACTCATCACGCCGAAAATGCGGTCGGGCAACGTGCGCAGCAGCGGCCATGAGAGGTTGATCGCGCCGCCCGAGTAGGGCGCCAGCTCGACACCGACAACGAAGAAAATCAGACCGACGGCAGCGAGCGAAAAGGCGGCGGGGTAGCCCAGCAGAAGGAAGACGATGAGCGCCGCGAACATAATCGGCGCCATGTTCTGGGCGATGAGCTCGAGCATCTGCCTGTCCCCCGGCTCCCAGCTAACTCGACTTGCCGGTTGGAGCGGCGGGGGCCGTTGGGCTCGAGGCGTCGGGCAGTGCGAGATGGCCGGAGCGGGCGGCCGCGGAATGTCCGGCGCCGGACCCGTCATCGGGTAGATCGCCGTTGATGATGGCGACGCGCTTGATGAGCTCCGAGAGCCCCTGCACGAACAGGAGTGCGAAGGCGACGGGAATAAGAAGCTTAACCGGCCACTGCGGCAGGCCACCGAAGTTCGACGACTGTTCGTTCTGCTCGTACGACGAGACGAAAAACGGCCAGGACGTGTAGGCGACCAGCGCCGTCATAGGCAGCAGGAAGAACACGTGGCCGACGATCTCGATGGTGTTACGGGCCCAGCGGGGCAACCGCTCGTTCACGATGTCGATGCGGATGTGCTCGTTGAGCGCGAGCGTCCACGGTGCGGCCAGTAGGAACACGGCGGCGAACAGCCACCACTGCAGCTCGAGCCAGGTGTTCGAGCTTACATCGAAGATCTTGCGAATGAGGGCATTGCCGCCGCTGATGAGCGCGGCGACGACGATCAGCCACGCTACCGACTGGCCGATCACGCGCGTGGCGGCATCGATCCAACGGCTTACCGCCAGCAGGGCTCGCATGCTTCTGTCCCCTCGACCAGCGCAGCGCATCAACGGCGAGTTGCGCCCGCCCACCACGGCTTCCTATATCGGGGGCAGGCCGTGACTTCCAGTACGGCCTCTGACAGTATCCGCGCCGCGGCCAATCTGCTGCCCGTGCTGCCCGCCCCAGGAGCCCTTCATGACCGTCTCGAAGCCGCAGGTGCTCGATGTGCTGCGCCGCATCAAGGGGCCGGATCTTGAGGGCAATATTGTCGACCTCGGCCTGGTGTCGGAGATCCTCGTCAAGGACGACCGCGTCTATTTCTCGATTACCGTTCCGGTGGCGCGCGCCGAGGAATTGGAACCATTGCGCAAGGCGGCCGAGAGCGTTGTCGCCAAGGTGCCGGGCGTTTCGGGAGTGACCGCCGTCCTGACAGCGGAAGCGGCGCGCGGCACTGCCGCCGGCGTTTCGGCGCGGCCGCCCGAGAGTGCTCGCGTGGCACAGGCAAGAGCGAAGGGCGCCACGGGCAACGGCGGCTCGCATTCGCATGAGCACAGCCATGGCCACAGCCACGCGGCTCCAGCGGCCGCAGCGCAGCTGGGGACAGGCCCGAAGCCGATGGCCGAGGTGCCGGGCGTCAAGACGCTCATCGCCGTTGCTTCCGGCAAGGGCGGCGTCGGCAAGTCGACGGTCGCCGTCAATCTAGCGCTCGGGTTGCAGGCCGCTGGCAAGAAGGTCGGCATTCTCGATGCCGACATTTACGGCCCGTCGCAGCCGCGGCTTCTGGGCCTCAAAGGCCAGCCGCAGGTGGTCAAGGGCAAGACGCTGAAGCCGATGCAGGGGTATGGCCTCAAGGCCATGTCGATGGGCTTCATGGTCGACGAGGAAACGCCCGTCATCTGGCGCGGGCCGATGGTGGTCGGCGCCCTCAATCAGATGCTGCGCGACGTTGCGTGGGGCGAGGACGGTGATCTCGACGTCCTCATCATCGACATGCCGCCGGGCACCGGCGACGTGCAGCTCACCATGGCGCAGCAGGTGCCGCTATCGGGCGCAGTGATCGTCTCGACACCGCAGGATCTGGCGCTCATCGACGCGCGCAAGGGCCTCGCCATGTTCCGTAAGGTCGGGGTCCCGGTGCTCGGCATCGTCGAGAACATGAGCACCTTCATTTGCCCCAAATGCGGGGAGCACTCCGACATCTTCGGCCACGGCGGGGCCGAGGCGGAAGCGCAGCGGCTCGGCGTGCCGTTCCTCGGCGGGGTGCCGCTCGACATGGACGTCCGCCTGCGCTCCGACACCGGCCAGCCGATCACCGCGACGGTGCCAGACAGCGCGCATGCGCAAATCTTCCGCGAGATTGCCAAGCGCACCTGGGCGGAGCTGGAGCAGGCGAGGCAGATCGCTGTGCGGCCGCCGCGGCTCGAAATAACCGACAAGGGCGCCGGCCTGACCGTCGAGTTCGCCTGTGGGCCGACGTACGAGCTCTCGGCGGAGCTGCTGCGTGTGATGAGCCCGTCGGCCGAGGTGCAGGGTCATTCGCCCGAGCAGCGGGTGACGGTCGGCGGCAAGCGCAATGTCAAGATCAGGGAGCTACGCCCGGTCGGGAACTATGCCATCCGCATCGCCTTCGACGACGGGCACGACACCGGCCTTTTTACGTGGACGTACCTGCAGCAGCTTGGCCGCGAAAAGGACAAGCGCTGGGGCCAATACCTGGAAGAGCTGGGCAAGAAGGGCTTGAGCCGCGGCTAGCCCAGGTTTGCACGCCGTTTTGAAGTGAGTTGTGGCCGCATCTCCCCATGCCGCACCTTGACTTGCGGGCGTTTCTTTTCGATCTTTCGGCCCATTGCAGCGATATTGCGCCGGTTGGCCCAGTGGAAGGTCCGACCGGCTTTCAGTGCAGACCCACACGAACCAGAGAAGTCACACAAGGAGAGACGACATCCGCCGACCAATGCGAGCCGCGCCCGAGCGCGAGCCATCCGGCCCCCGGATCAACGAGGCAATCCGGGCCCGCGAAGTCCGACTGATCGACGAAACCGGGCAGAACGTAGGCGTGGTGACCCACGTCGATGCACTCGAGCGGGCCGTAAAGGCCGGGCTCGATCTCGTTGAGATTTCACCCGAGGCTGACCCGCCCGTCTGCAAGATCCTCGACTACGGCAAATACAAGTATCAGGCGCAGAAGAAGGCGGCCGAGGCGCGCAAGCATCAGAAGATCGTCGAGATCAAAGAGATCAAGATGCGCCCCGCCATCGACGATCACGACTACGACGTGAAGATGCGCTCGATCAAACGGTTCTTCGAGGAAGGCGACAAGGTGAAGGTCACCCTGCGCTTCCGCGGTCGCGAAATGGCCCACCAGCAGCTCGGCATGGAAGTGCTGCAGCGTGTGAAGGGCGACCTCGAGCCGATCGCCAAGGTGGAATCCGAGCCCCGTCTCGAGGGACGGCAGATGGTCATGGTGCTGGCGCCAAGGTAGCCGGTTTAAGCGGCGCCGCGGCCCGTACGGGAGGTCGAGGTGCCGAGAATATCCGATTGCTCGATCAGGCGCGGTCGCTGGCTTCTGCCGGTGGCCGCGCTTTTCGCTTCGGTGGCGGCCATTGCCCCGACGGCACTGGCGCAGCGAGTGGCACCCGAGGTGCCCCCGGTCAGGGTGCCGGGCGGCGGCACAGGCGGCGGTGCTGGGCTGTTGCCTCCGATGCCATCACTGCGCTCGGCTCCGTCCGTCGCACCCGCTCCTAACGTTACACCGGCGGCGCCCGTCGCGCCCCCTGCTGCAGCACCGGCCGTAGTTCGCTTCCGCTGCCAGCTGGAGCCGGGTGCAGAAGCGTGCAAGGAACCGATTGGCGCCGACGGCGGTGGCGGGGATGAGGAATGCAATTGCTCGCGCGACTACTGCCGCGACGATCCGGCCGGTTACCGGGTGTGTGAGAAGCAGTAAACGCCGCAAAAAATGGGTCCACGGACCGCTTGCTGTTTCATGGCAGCGCCCGTATAAGGACGACCCGAAGCCGCCCGGCGGGGCATGCCGTGGCGGCTTTAATTGCTTTGACAGCCTCAATAGGCGGCTCCTCCCGCAAGGGACGTTTCCGGTCGGCCATGTCGGACGTGAATTAGGGCCAGCCGCGAGTGAGAAAGGATCGAGCCAAATGCCCAAGATGAAGACCAAGAGCGGCGCCAAAAAGCGCTTCAAGATGACGAGTTCGGGCAAGGTGAAAGCCGTAGCCCAGGGCAAGCGCCACGGCATGATCAAGCGCACCGCGAAGTTCATTCGCCAAGCGCGCGGCACCATGGTGCTCAGCGACTCTGACGCCAAGATCGTCAAGAAGTACATGCCCTACGCACGCTGAGCGGAGCCTCTAGCTCGCCAGCATTCGAACAACGTCATTTAACGGAGCAGTCCCATGGCACGCGTAAAGCGCGGCGTTACCGCCCATGCCAAGCACAAGAAAGTTCTGAAGGCCGCCAAGGGCTACTATGGCCGCCGCAAGAATACGATCCGGGTCGCCAAGCAGGCCGTCGAAAAGGCGCTGCAGTATCAGTTCCGCGACCGCAAGGCCAAGAAGCGCACCTTCCGCGCCCTCTGGATCCAGCGCATCAATGCCGCCGTGCGCGAGCACGGCATGACGTACGGTCGATTTATCGACGGCCTCAACAAGGCCGGGATCACCATCGACCGTAAGGTTCTGGCCGATCTCGCCGTCACGGACGCCGCCGGGTTCAAGGCGCTGGCCGATCAGGCTGCCGCCGCCGTCAAGAAGGCAGAGAAGGCGGCGGCTTAAGGACGCCGCAGCTCTTCCGTCCCTCCGACGGCTCCCGCCGCTCGCCTGTGCGTGAGCGGCACTGAGTCCTCGGCACACCGCCGCGGACGGCACTCGCAGACAGGCTGACAGCAATGTCCTCGGCAGCGTCAGGCTCCAACCTTCACGCCCTCGAGCGCGAGCTATTGGGCTCCATCTCAGGCGCGGGTGATCTCGCTGCAATCGAGCAGGCGCGCATCACCGTGCTCGGCAAGAAGGGCCGCATCGCCGACTTGATGCAGACGCTCGGCTCGCTGCCGCCGGAGGAGCGCAAGGCCTTCGGCCAGTCGGTCAACGAGCTCAAAGCGCGCGTCAGCGACGCACTCGAGGCACGCAAGGCTGCACTGGAAGGCGGGGCCCTGTCGCAGCGGCTCGCTAGCGAGCGCGCAGACATCACTCTGCCTGTTCGCCTTGGCCCCGTCGCCGACGGCCGCATCCATCCCGTCAGCCAGGTCTACGACGAGTGCGTCGAGATCTTCGCCGACATGGGCTTCGCCGTTGCCGAAGGGCCGGACATCGAAACGGACGATCTCAACTTCACGAAGCTCAACATTCCACCCGAGCACCCGGCGCGGCAGGAGCACGACACGTTCTACTTCCAGCCCGAAGGCGGATGGATCGCGCCTCTTGCTGCGCACGCATACGAGCCCGGTGCAGATCCGCACGATGCTGGCGCAGAAGCCGCCCATCCGCATCATTGCGCCGGGGCGCGTCTATCGCTGCGACAGCGATCAGACGCACACGCCGATGTTCCATCAGATCGAGGGCCTCGTCATCGACGAGACGACCCACATGGGGCACTTGAAGTGGGTGCTCGAGGAGTTCTGCAAAGCCTTCTTCGAGGTGGACGAGGTGAAGATGCGCTTCCGCGCCTCCCACTTCCCGTTCACCGAGCCGTCGATGGAAGTGGATATCGGCGCCGAGGCGATCGGCAAGCCGGGTCAGTGGCTGGAGATCCTCGGCTGCGGCATGGTCCACCCCAACGTGCTGAAGAACTGCGGCCTCGACCCCGAGAAGTACCAGGGCTTCGCCTTCGGCATGGGGCTCGATCGCATCGCCATGCTGAAGTACGGGCTCACCGATCTGCGCGCGTTCTTCTCCGGCGATCTGCGCTGGCTGCGCCACTACGGCTTCTCGGTGCTCGACGTGCCGACGTTGTCCGGCGGACTGTCGGGTTGAGGGCCGAACCATGAAGTTCACGCTGTCCTGGCTCAAGGATCACCTGAAGACCAAGGCGACGGTCGATGAGATCGCAACCCGGCTGTCCGCGATCGGGCTGGAGGTCGAGAGTGTCGACAATCCGGCCGACAAGCTCGCTGCGTTTCGCGTCGCGCGCATCGTAAAGGCCGGCAAACATCCCAATGCCGACAAGCTGCAGGTTGTGCAGGTTGAGGTGGAGAAGGGTGCTCCGCTGCTCGAAGTCGTCTGCGGCGCTCCGAATGCGCGCGCGGGTCTCATCGGCGTATTTGCGCCGCTGGGCACTTACATTCCCGGCTCGAAGATCACGCTCGAGAAGAAGCCTGTGCGCGGTGTCGTGTCGAATGGCATGATGTGCTCGGCGGCAGAGCTGGAGCTTTCCGCGGAAGCCGCCGGGATCATCGAGCTGCCCGCCGACATGGCGAGCCACGTCGGCGAGCGTTACGTCGAGGTGATGGGGCTCGCCGACCCGGTGTTTGAGGTGAAGCTGACGCCGAACCGGCCGGACTGCACGGGCGTGCGCGGCATAGCGCGCGATCTGGCAGCTGCGGGCCTCGGTACTCTGAAGCCGGAGAAGGCCATATCCGGCGTCGAAGGGGCAGACCCCTGTCCGACGGATATAAAACTCGAGTTTTCCAAGGCAACGAGCAGCGCCTGTCCTGTGTTCGCCGCACGCTGCATCAAGGGCGTGACGAACGGCCCGTCGCCCGCCTGGCTGCAGACGCGCCTCAAGGCGGTTGGTCTGAGGCCCATCAACGCGCTGGTCGACGTGACCAACTACATCAGCCTGGACCGCGGCCGCCCGCTGCATGTCTACGACGCCGACAAGCTTAAGGGCGCCGTTCGCGCGCGCCTCGGCAAGGCCGGCGAGAAGTTCCTCGGCCTCGACGGCAAGGAGCACGCGGTCGACGACACGATGTGCGTCATCGCCGACGACAACGGCCCGCTCGGACTTGGCGGCATCATCGGCGGCGAAGCCTCGAGCTCGACCGAGGCGACGGTCAACGTGCTGATCGAGAGCGCCTACTTCGATCCGGCGCGCACTGCTTCGACCGGGCGCAAGACCGGCCTCGTGACGGACGCGCGCTATCGCTTCGAGCGGGGCGTCGATCCGCAATCCGTGCTTCCCGGCCTCGATCTGGCAACGCAGATGATCCTCAAGATCTGCGGCGGCAAGCCGTCCAAAGCGACAGTCGCCGGTGCCGTGCCGGAGGGGCGTCACAGCATCGCCTTCGACACCGGGAAAGTCGCGAAGCTGGCGGGGCTCGATCTGCCCGAGAGCGAGATCAGAACGATACTGGAATCGCTCGGCTGCGATGTCCTCGGAAAGGGCGATGTCATCAGCGTGACGACACCGTCCTGGCGGCCTGATTTGCACGGCCCCGCGGACCTCGTCGAAGAAGTCGTGCGCATTGCCGGGCTCGATCGCGTTCCCGCGACGCCGCTGCCGCGTCCCGCCGGTGTCGCGCGCGCCGTGCTCACCGACCGCCAGAAGCGCGCGCGACGTGCTCGCCGCACGCTCGCCGCACGCGGTCTCGTCGAGGCGATCACCTGGTCGTTCATCCCTGCCGCCGAGGCGAAGGCGTTCGGCGGCGGCGCGGCCGCCCTTGAGCTTGCCAATCCGATCTCGACGGAAATGTCGTCGATGCGCCCGGGCTTGCTGCCCGGCCTGCTCGCGGCGCTGAAGCGCAACAACAATCGCGGCTTCAATGACGCAGCGCTGTTCGAGCTCGGCCAAGCGTACCGCGGCGAAAAGGCGGACGACCAATACATCTCGGCCTCCGGCGTGCGCGCCGGAACCGCCAAGCTCGGCGGAAGCGGCCGCCATTGGGACGGCGCCGCCAAGGACGTCGACCTGTTCGACGCCAAGGCCGACGTGTTTGCGGTGCTGGCCGCGCTGGGCTTCGATCCCGCCAAGGCGCAGATCAGCCGCGACGCACCGGCCTGGTATCACCCGGGCCGCTCCGGCACGCTGCGGCTCGGCCCCAAGGTCGTGCTCGCGCACTTCGGCGAGCTGCATCCGGCGACGCTCAAGGCGCTCGACGTTGCGGCGCCCGTCGCCGCCTTCGAAGTGTTCCTCGACGCGCTACCGGCGCAAAAGGCCAAGAGCCGCGCCAAGCCGCGCCTCGAGGCGGCCGATCTCTTGCCCGTGCGCCGCGACTTCGCCTTCGTGCTCGATCGCGATGTTCCGGCCGGCGACGTGGTGCGCGCCGCGGCCGGCGCCGACAAGGCGCTGATCCGCGAGGTGTCGGTGTTCGACGTGTTCGAGGGCGGTGCGCTCGCCGAGGAAGGCAAGAAGTCGCTCGCCATCGAAGTGACGCTGCAACCCACCACCGAGACGTTGACCGACAAGGACATTGAGGCGGTGGTGCAGAAGGTTGCGGCCGCCGTGAAGTCGGCGACGGGCGGCGAGATACGCTCCTAGGCGTAGCGGTTTAGGGGTTTTTCAGGGTATTGCGTGCTTCGTGGTGACGCGGGCGCTCGGCTCGCGCGGAGGAACATGCACCGATGGACAATCGCAAGCTTCTCATCTTCGGCTTCATCGCCTGCATATTGGCCGCGCTCGCCTACACGTTCGTGTTCGCCGACCTGCCGTTCGCGACGCCGGAAACTCCGGCAGACACCGCGCCCGCGTCGGAAGCCGCTCCCGCTCCTGCGCCCCCCGCTCAGTGATCTTCCAAGTCATCCTGTCGCAAGCCTAGTCGCAGCCTCGCCTGCGCTATTAAATCGATGCGGTCCGCGATAGCGCGCGGGGCGTCGACGGGTGCTATAAGCGCGTCGGCTCATAGTTTCCCATCGGCATGAGGCGCTTGCGATGACTGAGATGACGACCGCCCCCGCGGCGACGAGGGTAATGCCCGTCGGTGACGACAGCGACCTGCCGCACATCATCATCGTCGGCGGCGGCGCCGGCGGCTTGGAGCTGGCGACGCGTCTCGGCGACAAGCTCGGCCGCAAGAAGAAGGCAAAGATCTCGCTCATCGAGCGCGCCGCGAACGCACGTCTGGAAGCCGCTGCTGCACGAGATTGCGGCCGGCAGCATGGACACGGCGCAGCACGAGCTCGAGTACCAGGCGCAGGGCTACTGGCACGGGTTCCAGTTCCGCTACGGCGAGATGACCGGCATCGATCGCAAGAAGCAGCTCGTGTACCTCGCCGCCACCTACGACGAGGATGGACGGCAGATCACACCGGTGCGCTCGTTCCGCTACGACACGCTCGTCATCGCCATCGGCTGCGTCGGCAACGACTTCGGCACGCCGGGCGTCAACGAGTACGCCATCATGCTCGATACGCCCGAGCAGGCCGAGCGCTTCAACCGCCGGCTGATCAATGCCTGCGTGCGCGCCTATGCCCAGCCCGAGCCGATCCGCCCCGGGCAGCTCGACGTGGCGATCATCGGCGCCGGCGCGACCGGCACCGAGCTTGCCGCCGAGCTGCACCAGACGACGCGCGGCGTCGTCGCCTTCGGGCTCGACAAGATCGATCCGGAGAAGGACATCAAGATCACGCTCATCGAGGCGGCACCGCGCATTCTGCCCGCGCTGCCCGAGCGCATATCGGAGGCCGTGACCAAGGCGCTGCGCGAATTGAACGTCGAGATCCGCACCGGTTCGCCGGTGACGGCGGTGACGGCCGAGGGCGTGAAGCTCGCGGACGGCAACTTCATCCCGTCGGAACTCGTCGTCTGGGCCGCGGGCGTCAAAGGCCCGGACGTGCTGGCCACGCTCGACGGCCTCGAGGTCAGCCGCTCAAATCAGCTCGTCGTCACCGACACGCTGCAGACGACGCGCGACCCGAATATCTTCGCGATGGGCGACTGCGCTTATCTGGTGCCGAAGGGGGAGAGCGCGCCCATTCCGCCGCGCGCGCAGGCGGCGCATCAGGAAGCCTCGCACCTCTACACCGAGATTCTAGCGCAAGATGCGCGGCGAGCCGCTGCGGCCGTTCAAGTACCGCGACTTCGGCTCGCTCGTGTCGCTCGGCGAATATTCGACCGTCGGCAGCCTCATGGGCTTCATCGGCGGCCGCAGCCTGCTTGTCGAGGGCCTGTTTGCGCGCCTGATGTACCGCTCGCTCTACAAGATGCACGAGATGGCGCTGCACGGGCCGGGCAAGGTCTTTCTCGACACGCTGTCACGCATGCTGACGCGGCGCACCGAGCCGGTCGTCAAGCTGCACTGATCCCGCGCGGCGGCGCCTAGCCGCCGCGTCGCAGGGCGCCGAGAAGCTCGGGCGTCGCGAAGGAATCCGCCGGCAAGCCCAGCTTGATCTGCATGTCCTTCACTGCTGCGCGCGTCTTGGCGCCGGCGAGACCGTCGATCTTGCCGACGTCGTAGCCGCGGTTGGCGAGGATCTGCTGCAGCTCCTTGGTCTGCGCCGCGTCGAGGCCGTTGGTATCGCCGCGGCCGCGCGACATGGCCCCGGCGCCGTCGATGCGGGTGGCAAGATAGGCGGCGGTCGTCGCGTAGCTCAGCGAGTTGTTCCACTCGGTGTAGATATCGAAGTTCGGGTAGGCGAGGAACGCCGGACCGTTGCGCCCCATCGGCAGCAGCAGCGACGCGGTGAGGTTGTCGGCGGGAACTGGGCTGCCGTCGGGATACTGGATGCCCCACTGCGCCCATTGCGAGCGCGGTAGCTTGATCGCGAGATCGGCCTTGTCCCAGGGCAGTTCCTTGGTCACGCGCACTTCCTCGATCCACGGCTCGTTGGACCGCCAGCCGAGGTTCTTCATGTAGTTCGCCGTCGAGCCGATGACGTCGTCGTCGTTGGAGAACAGGTTGATGCGCCCGTCGCCGTCGTAGTCGATGGCGTAGTCGAGGTAGCGGGTCGGCAGGAACTGCGTCTGCCCGATCTCGCCCGCCCACGAGCCGATCATGGTGGACGGGCTCATGTCGCCGCGGTCCATGATCTGCAGCGCGGCGATCAGCTCCTCGGTGAACATCTCGCTGCGCCGGCAGTCGTAGGCGAGGGCGACCAGGGACGGCAGAATGGGGAGCTTGCCCATGCCCGCGCCGAAGTCGCTCTCCAGCGCCCAGAAGCCGGTGATGACCGAGGCGGGCACGCCGAACTCCTGCGCCGCGCGCTCGAACGTGGCCCGATGCTCGACGACCTTGCGCTTGCTCGACTGCACGCGGTTCGGCGTCGCCAGCTTGTTCTGGAAGTCGAGGAAGCTCAAGACGAAGATGGCGCCCTGCTTGCGATCGCGCCCGATGATCTGCGTGCTGAGCGGAGTCGCGTCGACGATGGCGATCGACTGACGGCTGACGCCGCGCGCCGCCGCTTCCTTGCGGAAGCGCGCCTTCCACGCTTCGAAGCTCTCGGTGTTGCGGCAGTTCTCCTTCGGCGGCGGATAAGGCGGGCGCTTCTGCGGATGCGTGCCGTGGGCGGATACCGCGCGGCGCGGCCTGCGCGACCGGAGCCTGTGCGCGGCGCTGCCTGTGCCGGGGCAACCTCGGCCGGGGCGGTCGGCGCGGGAGCGGCAGCGGCCGGCGCCGCATCCGACGGCGCTACGGTGGTCGGTGCTACGGCGCCGGGCGGGCGGCAACGGGTTGCGGCTGCGCCTTGCGCACCGGCTTCTTCTTCGGCGGCTCGATCTTGAAGGCGGGCGACGAATTCGATCTGGGCGGTGGCAACGCTCGTCGCGGCACTAGAGAAGACAATGGCGGCGGCGGTCGCCGCGCAGAATTTCATTAAGTCCATTACGCGTCCTTCGGCGTTTTAATGGTCATCGCGGCGTACTCAATGCCGCTCGTTGTGGCCGCGTCAAGACGCTGGGGCCGGGCTGGTGTGCGGTATTTTCGGCTGCGCTCGGAAAAGGCGCGTTTACTCAAGCCACTGCCCCTTTCTAGGCGCGGGGGGCGGTGCTATCTAGCGCGCCATGACCGACACCTCCTTCATCCGAAATTTCTCCATCATCGCCCACATTGACCACGGAAAGTCGACCCTCTCGGATCGGCTGATCCAGCTGTGCGGCAACGTCGCCGACCGCGATATGAAGGAGCAGATCCTCGACTCGATGGATATCGAGCGCGAGCGCGGCATCACCATCAAGGCGCAGACGGTGCGCCTCGACTACAAGGCCAAGGACGGCAAGATCTATCAGCTCAATCTGATGGACACGCCGGGGCACGTCGACTTCGCCTACGAGGTGTCGCGCTGTCTCGCCGCCTGCGAGGGCGCCATTCTG
Source organism: uncultured Alphaproteobacteria bacterium (assembly GCA_963724595.1). Classification (GTDB taxonomy): domain Bacteria; phylum Pseudomonadota; class Alphaproteobacteria; order Rhizobiales; family Hyphomicrobiaceae; genus Hyphomicrobium_A. The sequence goes on from CAVRVR010000015.1 coordinate 112,646, forward strand.
GTCGTCGATGCGAGCCAGGGCGTCGAGGCGCAGACGCTCGCCAACGTCTACCAGGCGCTCGACAACAATCTCGACATCCTTCCCGTCCTCAACAAGGTCGACCTGCCGGCGGCCGACGCGGATCGCGTCAAGCAGCAGATCGAGGACGTGATCGGTCTCGATGCCTCGGACGCGATCCCGATTTCGGCCAAGACCGGCCAGAACGTCGAAGCCGTGCTGGAAGCGATCGTCGAGCGCCTGCCGCCGCCGAAGGGCGACCCGAGCAAGCCGCTGAAGGCGCTGCTGATCGACAGCTGGTACGACGCCTATCTCGGCGTCGTCGTGCTCGTGCGCATCATCGACGGCATGCTGCGCAAGGGCCAGAAGATCACCCTGATGTCGACCGACGCCAGCTATCAGATCGAGCGCGTCGGCGTGTTCCGCCCCAAGCAGGAGATGATGGACGCGCTCGGCCCCGGCGAGGTCGGCTTCTTCACCGCGGCGATCAAGGAAGTGGCCGACACGCGCGTCGGCGACACCGTCACCGACGCACGCAATCCGACCACCGAGGCGCTGCCCGGCTTCAAGCCGGCGCAGCCGGTCGTGTTCTGCGGACTGTTTCCCGTCGATGCCGCCGACTTTGCCGAGCTGCGCGACGCCATGGGCAGGCTGCGCCTCAACGATGCGAGCTTCTCATTCGAGATGGAGACGTCGGCGGCGCTCGGCCTCGGCTTCCGCTGCGGCTTCCTCGGGCTGCTTGCACCTCGAGATCATCACCGAGCGGCTCGAGCGCGAGTTCAATCTCGACCTCATCACCACCGCACCGAGCGTCATCTACAACATCTACCTCACCGACGGCACGATGCTCGAGATGCACAATCCGGCCGACATGCCGGAGACGACGCGCATCGAGCGCATCGAGGAGCCGTGGATCAAGGCGACGATCATGGTGCCCGACGAGTATCTCGGCGGCATCCTGAAGCTGTGCCAGGACCGGCGCGGGCGGCAGAAGGAGCTCACCTACGCCGGCAGCCGCGCCATGCTCGTCTATGAGCTGCCGCTCAACGAGGTGGTGTTCGACTTCTACGATCGCCTGAAGTCGATCAGCAAAGGCTATGCCTCGTTCGACTACCAGATCAAAGGCTACGAGGAGAACGAGCTCGTGAAGCTTTCGGTCCTGGTCAATGAGGAGCCGGTCGATGCGCTGTCCATGATCGTGCATCGCACCCGCGCGGAAAGCCGCGGGCGATCTATGTGCGAGAAGCTCAAGGAACTTATTCGCCCGCATCTCTTCAAGATCCCGATTCAGGCAGCCATCGGCGGCAAGGTCATTGCGCGCGAAACCATCAGCGCGCTGCGCAAGGACGTGATCGCCAAGTGCTACGGCGGCGACATTACCCGCAAGCGCAAGCTGCTCGAGAAGCAGAAGAAGGGTAAGAAGAAGATGCGCCAGTTCGGCAGCGTCGACATTCCCCAGGAAGCCTTCATCGCCGCCCTGAAGATGGACGAGAACTGAGCGCCGCGCTGCCGCTCGCAATGCGTTTGCGGCATCAAACAACTTATTCAGCGACGGAATTGGGCGCCGGCGGCGTTTGATCGACATGGCATCGCCTTGTCGTCGCCTCCATCGTGCCATCTGCAGCGGGGAACATGCACGCGCGTCCCGATGTTGCCCGCGCTTTGCGCGGCCATCCATGCGTCATCACCGGTAAGGCTGGGGCGCCGACGCAACAAATTCACAGTGGGAGAACATCGTGAAACGCATGCAATCGACTATCGCATCGCTCGTCTGCGCCAGCCTCATGGTGCCGGCGCTGCCGCTCGCGCAATCCATCGCCGCTCCGGTTGGCAAGATGTCGATCGGCAAATCCGCCGATGGCGTGACGCTCGTCGGCCGCCGCGGTTGGGGGCCCGGTGCTCTCTTCGGCGGCATCATCGCCGGCGCCTTGATCGCCACCGCCATCAGCGAGGGTCGCGCCGACGATCGCGACATGCGGCGCTGCGACCGCGACTTCCGAGGTTTCGATCCGCGCACGGGCACGTACATCGATCGCTACGGCGAGGAGCGCGTCTGCCCGTACCTGCGCTAGGCAGATCGGCCACACGCAAGAACAATGCAGAGGCGTCGGTTGCAAGCCGGCGCCTCATCGCTTTTCAAGACGGGTACGGCGCATCGCCGCAGCACGTTAACCTTGCCCCATTCTCACCACACCGCGTGGCAGACTAGCTCCCAACCCGGCACGGTCATCATCATTCGGTGACCACTGCGAAGTCCACTCGACGGACAGGCGAGTTGGCAACCGGGGACTGCGCAGGATCGTGAACTCGGCGGCTGGCTGTGTGCGGCCGTCGATGCTGAGCGAGCTGCGAATCTGGAATGGGGCTGAGCCTGCAAGCGGCCGCCCCGACAATCTCGACATACCAGGAGTGATCATGATCAAGCGGCTCTCAACCGCAGCGATCGGCGTTGCGCTCATTTTTTCCGCCACTTCAGTGCGAAGCGCCGGCCGTACTTCGGCTTCGACGGACGCACCTATGGCGAGCCGGCAAAAGCTCCGAACTGGGGCCGGCCCAATCGAATGTGCCTCGGGTCGCCGACGACAAGGGCGCCGCCGCGCAAGTGCCTGACGCAGCGCCGTGCACGCGGTGCTCGATCAGATCGAGGCGCGGTTCGGACCAGTGAAGGTCATCTCTACGCTGCCGTCCGGGCGCGCGCATCGCCGGCTCGGGGCGCATCTCGCGTCACGCCAGCGGCAACGCCGTCGACTTCGAGGCCGGCAGCCGCAAGGGCGCGATCATCGACTGGCTCGTCGCCAATCACAAGACGGGCGGGACGATGACCTATCCCGACATGAGCCATATCCATGTCGACGTCGGTCAGCATTTCGTGTCGCTGGCCGGTGGGCGCAAGTATGCAAGCCGCAGCGGCAGCGGCAGCAGCAGCAGCGCAGCAGCCGCCGCTATCGCGGCAAGGCTACGATTCGCGCTACGATAGCGGATACTCGCGCTCCTCCTATGAGGGTTCACGCTCCTACGGCCGCTCGCGCCGCTATACGCGTGAAGCGTCCTACGAGCGCGGTTATTCGTCCGGCTACAATGACTCCGGTACCGGCCACTACACGGGTGGTTACGCCACGATTTACCGTTAGCCAGACGATGCACGCTGCCGCCGCGCTCGCGGCAGCAACGCAACTCAAGGTGTCAGGCGCCCCGGCGCCTGGCCCCCTCGCCTCGGTCGAACCTCACATGGCGACGTCCTGAGCGACGTCATCGCATGGGTGCTCCCACCAGGATCTTGCCACTCCAACACGCCGTAAAATTGCCGCGATCTGGCAGACGCCCTGCGGCTTGGAGTGGAAGTGCGAAATTCGCTTCAGGATGTGCCGGCAAGTCTAGAGAATCTGGGCCCTTTGCGCGCCATAAGTGGCGGCCTCGGCGGAGCCCGCGCGGAGGCTCTCAAGGCCCCTCATCGCTGCCTTGCCTTTCGCAATAGGTCGGTCCATATAGGGCCGATCGAACACGCCTTGGTTTACTCTACGGCGGTGCTTATTGCGCCGACACTGGACGTCTCCATCGCGCGATTTGATGTCCTTCGACATTCCGTCGAAGGGGATTGCCTAATTGCTCTGGAGGCACTTGATGGCAAACGGCACTGTGAAGTGGTTCAACGGCCAGAAGGGTTACGGCTTCATCCAGCCGGATGAAGGCGGCAACGACGTTTTCGTGCACATCTCGGCCGTTGAGCGCGCTGGTCTCTCGACGCTTCGTGAGGGACAGAAGATCGCTTACGAGACCGAGACGGGCCGTAACGGCAAGGTCGCAGCAGTCAACCTGCGTCCGCTCTAAAGAACCGCGGATCAATTCGTTTTAGGGGAGCAGGCGCGTCTGCTCCCCTACCATTTATAAGCATCGACGTTGTGCGAAGCTCAGAGCTCGCAGCGTCGGCTCAGCAAGGAACCTGATGGCGAAGGAAGAGATGCTCGAGTTTGAAGGCGTGGTGGCGGAGGTGCTTCCCGATGCACGCTGTCGCGTCAAGCTCGACAACGGACACGAGGTTGTCGCCTACACGTCCGGTCGCATGAAGAAGAACCGCATTCGTATCCTCGCCGGGCGATCGCGTCACTATCGAGATGACGCCGTACGACCTCACCAAGGGCCGCATCAACTTCCGCCACAAGGATGTACGCGCAGGCAGCGGCGGTCCGCCGCCGCAGCGTCCGGGCGGCTCGGGCAACTTCCGCCGCCGCTAGTCGGCAGCTCATAGTCGCGATCTGATTGACGAGCGTCGCAATGCGTTGCGGCGCTCGATGCTTTTCGTGACGTTCGCTGCATCGAGGCGGATTGTGGCGGTGCAATCTCGCTGCTGCCGGCAATGCGCACCGTTCCATTGTGCGGTTGTATAGCGGCTCCATGATTTCGCCGGGGGTGCGCCACGCGACTCAGTCATTAGTCGCGTCATGTCTGATTCGATCCCCCATTGGCTCTCCCGCCGCCCGGTGGCGTCTGCGCTGGTCGGCGTCGTTGCACTTGGTGTTCTAGCTCTGATGCCGGCACGCGAAACCGCGGCGGCCGGCAACGGCGATATCGCCGGCCTCGCGCGCGTGATCGACGGCGATACGCTCGAGATCGATGGCCGCCACGTTCGCCTCGAAGGCATAGATGCACCGGAGGCGGGGCAGACCTGCGGTCGCCGTCTCATCGGCTCGTGGCGCTGCGGGACAGCGGCGAGCGATCAGCTCGCCAAGCTCATCGCCAAACGCAGGGTGAACTGCGAAAGCCGCGGCACCGACAAGTATGACCGCATGCTGGGCATCTGCTTCGTCGACGGGCGCGACATCAACGCCGAGATGGTGCGCGAAGGTTTAGCCTGGGCATTCGTGAAGTACTCGCAATCGTACGTGCAGCAGGAAGCCGAGGCGCGCCAGGCGCGCGTCGGCATCTGGCAGGGCGACGCCGAGCCGGCGTGGGTCTATCGCGAGAAGCGCTGGGCCGGTGCCGAGCAGGAAGCTCCGAAGGGTTGCGCCATCAAAGGCAACGTCACCGAGCACGGGCACATCTACCACATGCCGTGGAGCCCCTGGTACGGCAAGGTCAAGGTCGAGGAGACGAAGGGCGAGCGTTGGTTCTGCAGCGAGTCGGAGGCGGTTGCTGCCGGCTGGCGCCCGGCGGCGCGTGCACTAGAGTTGCGGCCCGGACTGTCGCGCGACCTTGTCAGTTAACGATTCCTGAAGCACGGGGGCTTACGCTCCGCGCTCTTACTATTGGATTTGCGTCGTGGACAGTAGCGGACTGAAATCCCTGGTTCGGAGCATCGCCAGGCACCGATGGTCGAGCTTGCGGGACTTCGTCCTCCTGGCGGCGCTCATGCTGTTTGCCGTGCTCATGGCGCGGCGCTACGACGTCTTTGGGTTCATCGCATCCCTGACCGAGTCGCGCCGCGAGATATCGCCGGCCGAGGTCGTTTGGCTCGCCTGCCTTGGCGTCATTTGCGTCTGGGTGTTCGTCGCGCGGCGCCTGGACGAGATGCACACCGACGCTGTCAGCCCCGACGCGCTGGCGATTGAGATGCGTGAGCTGCGCGTGCTGGCCAGTCAGGATCCGCTGACCAGGCTTCCGAACCGGCGCGTTATGCTCGAGGCGCTCGACATGGCAACGAATTTGCCGCCGGTTGACGGGCGGTCGCATGCCATCTTCCTGCTCGACCTCAACGGCTTCAAGCATGTCAACGACCGCTACGGCCACGCCGTCGGCGACCAGGTGCTACAGGCGGTTGTTGAGCGTTTCCGCCGCGCGGCGCGTACCAACGACGTGTTTGCCAGACTAGGCGGCGACGAGTTCGCGGTCCTGTCGCGCAACGTCGATGAGGATGCCGCCCGCGCCATCGGCGAGCGCTTTATCGCGGCGCTAAGCGGTGAAGTGCGTGCAGGTGACGCGTCGCACGCTATCGGCGTTGCGATCGGAGCGGCGCTCTACCCCAAAGACGGCGACACGGTGGAGAAGATCCTCCGCCATGCCGACGTCGCCATGTACCGTGCGAAGTCGCAGCCGGGATCCTCGCTCGTGTTCTTCAACCCCGCCGTCGGCGTCGTGAGCATAGAGCGCCAAGCGGCAGGCTAAGCGCCAAGTCTGTCAGACGGGCAGGATCACCGGCTTGCCCGCCGGGAAGCGCCCGATTGCTTCGGGATCGAGCTTCAGTGTTTGCGCCACCATCGCGCGCGGCGTGTGCGTCAGCCAGTCGGTCAGCGACACGTCGGCGAAGTACGAGCTGCGGAACACTTCGAGATAGACGAGATCGCTGAGGCCGGTGTTGCGCAGGTAGTGGCCTTGCGAACGCTTGACGTAGCCGACGTCACCGGCGTTGAAGTTCTGCGTCACGGCGTTGGGACCGGTTTCAAATACCGTGAGCTCGCCTTCACCCTCGATTATGTACAGCCACTCGTCGGCATTCGGGTGCCAGTGCATCTCGCGCATGCCGTGCGGATGGATGCGAACGAGCGCCGCGGCGATCGTCTTGGAAATCTCGAAGTTGCTGCTATCGGCGATACGCACTTCGCCGCCGCGCGTCTTTTTCGCGGGCCCGTCTCGATCAGAGGGAATGTCGAGCGCAGTGTAGGGGCGGCATCGCCCTGCGCCTCCCGCTGTCGGCTTCGATAGCCAGCACGTCAGGCGGCGTATGCGATCGTGCAGCAGCACAGCGTGTTGAACTCGGATGCCTTGCCGTCGGGAACGAAGATGGCGAAGGGGACGCCGCCAGTCCTGTCGTTGCCGCTTCCCGTCGGTGCCGTTGCCGACTGTGAACCCCGATGAAGCCCGTGGCGCATCTGCCTGGGTGCCCTATTCAGCGGCGGGAATAACGTTTGCGGATTAATTTGGTTTGGCTCGCGCCAGCCCCATCCTAGGTTCACGGCCTATTCGAAGTCGAAGGGCCGCCAATGTCTACCGCTGCGCTCATCACCTGCTCGGGCCTGCTGCTCAGCTGTCAGCTGAACGCCCGCATGTGTATGGCCGCGCGGCATCCAATGACGATGCGCGCCCGCTAAGCCCCATCAGTTGAGTACGACCTCTGCCGCTAACCACCTCGGTGGGCAGCGTCGAGTTGTCCCCGCTGCAATGGCGGCAGTTAGCATTCGAGCCGTGCCCGCGCACGAGCTCCAACAAGAAACGACGAAGGGATGACGCCTGGATGCCCGCTGCTCCAACGAAGGTGTCAACATGATCGAACTCGTTCTTCTCGCGTGCCTGGTCGATAAACCCGACAGCTGCCGCGACGTCGGACTGATGTACTCGGCCGAAAACCTCACGCCTATGCAGTGCCTGATGCAGGCGCCGCCGTACATGGCGAAGTGGGTCGGCGAGCATCCCGGCTGGAAGGTCATGAAGTGGTCGTGCCGCCGTGCCGGCCGCTACGCCAAGACCTAGCCACGAACCGAGCGATGCGAGCCGCGTTCTGGAGCGGCTCGCATCGCACCCGGGCTAACGTGCCTCAGCCTTCTCTGCGCCGTTGCCATGGCAAGCAGCCACGCCCGTCAAGTCTTCGCGCTCGGGCTGCACGTGCCGGAGAATCAGATTTGCTTATTCAGGAATGTTAAGCAGATCATCTTCGTTCGCCATTTCCCGAGCTGATGTTCTCTTCTTTCCCACCGAGCACAAAGAAAGTTCGGTGGGAAAAGGCAAGTCCGTGAGGAGGAGAACAGGCAATGCGTACAGCAGTTTCGACTGCGCTATTCGCCGCGATTGCGCTCAGCAGTCCGGCGATCGCCAACGACGACGTGTTGAAACAGACGAGCGACCCGAACAACTGGGCCTCGCAAAGCGGCGATTACACGCTGCAACGCTATTCCAAGCTCGATCAGATCAATACCGACAACGTCAAGAATTTGAAGGTCGCTTGGACGTTCTCGACTGGCGTGCTGCGCGGCCATGAAGGCTCGCCGCTGGTCATCGGCGACACGCTCTACGCGCATACGCCCTTCCCCAACATCGTCTACGCACTCGACCTCAACGATGAGAACAAGATCATCTGGAAGTACGAGCCCAAGCAGGACCCGTCCGTCATCCCGATCATGTGCTGCGATACGGTCAATCGCGGTGTCGCTTACGCCGACGGCAAGATCTTCCTCTACCAGGCCGACACGACGCTCGTGGCGCTCGACGCCAAGACCGGCAAGGAGCTGTGGAAGACGGTCAACGGCGACACCAAGCGCGGCGAGACCGGCACCAACGCGCCGATCGTGATCAAGGATAAGGTCATCGTCGGCATCTCCGGCGCCGAGTTCGGCGTGCAGGGCTACGTCACCGGCTACAACATCGCCGACGGCTCGCGTGCCTGGCGCGCCTACACCATCGGCCCTGACGATCAGATCCTCTTCGATCCCGAAAAGACGACCTCGCTCGGCAAGCCGGTCGGCAAGGACTCATCGCTGAAGACCTGGACCGGCGAGCAATGGAAGATTGGAGGCGGCTCGTCTTGGGGATGGTACTCCTGGGACCCGAAGCTCAACCTCTTCTATTACGGCACCGCCAACCCGTCGACCTGGAACCCGGCGCAGCGCGCCGGACCCGACAACAAGCCGATCGATCAGAAGTGGACGTTGTCGATCATCGCACGCAACCCAGAGACGGGCGTCGCCGCTTGGGCCTATCAGCTCACGCCGTTCGACGAGTGGGACTATGACGGCATCAACGAGTCCATTCTCGTCGACGACCTCGAGGTGAAGGGCAAGGCGCACAACGTTCTCGTGCACTTCGATCGCAACGGCTTCGGCTATACGATCGACCGCGCCAGCGGCATCCCGCTCGTCGCCGAGAAGTTCGACCCGGCCGTCAACTGGTCGACCGGCGTCGATCTCGATCCCAAGAGCGCGACCTACGGACGTCCGGCCGTCGTCGCCAAGTACTCGACGTTCCAAAACGGCCAGGACGTCAACACGACCAACATCGTGCCCGCCGCGCTCGGCACCAAGGATCAGCAGCCGGCGGCCTACTCGCCGCTGACCAAGTTGTTCTATGTGCCGACCAACCACGTCGCCATGGACTACGAGCCGTTCAAGGTCGAGTACGTCGCCGGCCAGCCTTACGTCGGGGCGACGCTGTCGATGTACGCACCGCAAGGCGATAAGAACCTCGGCAACTTCATCGCCTGGGATGCGGCCACGGGTAAGATCGTGTGGTCGATCCCGGAGAAGTTCTCCGTATGGTCGGGCGCTCTGGCGACGGCTGGCGGCGTCGTGTTCTACGGCACGCTCGAAGGCTACCTGAAGGCCGTCGATCAGAAGTCGGGCAAGGAGCTCTACCGGTTCCGCACCCCGTCCGGCATCATCGGCAACGTCTTCACCTATGCGCACAAGGGCAAGCAGTTCGTCGGCGTCTATTCGGGCGTCGGCGGCTGGGCCGGCATAGGTCTCGCCGCGGGCCTCACCAATCCCACCGATGGTCTCGGCGCCGTCGGTGGTTACGCGGGTCTCTCCCAGTACACCGCATTGGGCGGCTCGCTCACTGTCTTCTCGCTGCCATAGCGCTTCCTCCGAGGTCTAGGCCTGCGAGTGCCTTGGGGCCGGTGCAAATATCTGCATCGGCCTCATTTTTTCTTACGTGCGGCTGTGTGAGCTAAGCGGCATGCGCCAGTCCGGGTAGGGCGGCGAGATCGGCAAACAGGCGCCGCATCCTCGCATCCTGATACTCGGCGAACCCTGCATACAACGTAGTCGGTCCAACTGTCGGTGTCAGGCCGAGCAGTGTCTGCTTCAGGTTGGCTTTGACGGCGGTATCTATGTCGGCGCGGACAATGAACGGCGGCGTCGGTAAGTCGTCGATGCGCGCAAGGACTTTGGTGCGCTCGGCGTTGCTCGGCTGTGCCAGCCAGACGTCCTCATAGACCATCGTCGCATCGATGCCGCCGGCGAGCATGGTGTCGATCTGCCCCTGCCATGGCGCCACCGGGAACGCGTCGAAATAGCCTTTGAGGGCGAAGCCCTCGCGCGCCAGCAGGATCGAGGGGGCGAAGAAGCTGGTCGTGCAATAGGTGTTGATGTAGCCGAGCCGCTTGCCGCGCAGCTCGCGCCAGCTCGTTGCTGGGTTCGATTTGGCGACGACAAAGACGCTGCTTTGCGCGGGACGGCGTGTGATCGGCGTCACTGCGCTGACCAGCCCGTGATACGGGGTGTCACGGAGAAAGTAGCAGTTGGCCGATGGCAGATAGGAGAACTCGAAGAGCTGCTGGCGCAGCGCCGTCGTCAGAATGTCGAGGTCGGTATAACTGGTGATTGCGCAGTGCGCGCCCCTGGAGAACCCCGCCCAACTGGTATCGTCGAGCGGGAAGTCGAGGTTGGCGTCAAAGCCGGCCTCGAGCCGTCGGCTAATTTCGCTCGCGGGCGCTTCAAGCATGGCGCTTCCTCGCGGTTGGATCTTCTCCTTCCGTCAAGGCTTAGCTCCGTTGGGTGAATGCTTCGGTGCACGCGCGGGGCGCCGTGGCCTCAAGCCGGGGCCATGGTGAATAAATTAAGAATGAGCGGCATCTCAGTCCCGCGCCCGTTTGACAGTGGGCAAGCGAAGGCTGTTTGTTGAGTGACCGACGGAGTGAGGGAACTACGGGCATGGGCATCGAGGCGATAGGTTGGCCACAGATAGCCGCCTTGCTCGTGCTGGCGCAGCGCGGCGCCGAGGAGCTGTACTCGGCGCGGAACACGAAGGCCCTGCTCGCCGCCGGCGCGCAGGAAGCCGGAGCCTCCTACTATCCGGTGGTGGCGACGACGCACCTTGCATGGATCGCCAGTCTCTTCTTCCTCATTCCCGCTACCGCCCCGATCTCGATCGTCTTGGCGATCGCCTACCTCTTGCTGACGCTGGTGCGGTACTGGGTGATCGGAACGCTCGGGCGGTTTTGGACACATCGCATCATCACACTGAAGGATGCCCCGATCATTAGGAGTGGACCTTACGCGCTCGTCCGGCATCCGAACTACGTGGTGACCATCGCCGAGACGTTCCTGCTGCCGGTGGTGTTCGGCGCCTGGGCGCTCGCCTGCATCATGACCGCCGTGTGGACCGCCGTGCTCATGTACAAGATTGGATTAGAGGACGCGGCGCTCGCAGCCCGGCGGCAGCCGCAACTTGAGCCTACGGGATAGCAAGGGTTTGGACGGTGTTGGCGATCGCTGCCGGTGGAGGACTAGCAGGCGCCGCCTTTGCGCTGGAAGTCGTCCGCTGCGGCGGCCGCGCCATGATCGTCGAGAAGTCGGCCGGGCCGCATCACAAAGTCTGCGGTGAGTTCCTGAGCGAAAACGCAGCGTTGCTGTTGGGGCACCTGGGCGTCGATTGCGATCGGCTCGGGTGCAGCAAGGTCGAAACGCTGCGGCTGGCCGACGGCGCGTCACAGGTGACGGCGCCACTGCCGTTCCAAGGGCGGGGACTTTCTCGATTTCGGCTCGATGAAGCACTGCTCATCGCCGCGCAGGCGGCAGGCGTGGAGGTTCTGCGAGCGACCGTCGTCGAAGGGATTGCGGAGGACGCCGTCGGCGCTCGCGTGCACACGACCGGTGGTGAATTCCGAGGAACGGCTGTCGCACTGGCCAGCGGGAAGCACAACGTGCGCGGCTTTTCACGTCCCGGAGGGCCGCTGGTGGGTTTCAGAACTCATGTGAACCCTTCCGCGGCGGCGCGCCAGAGCATGAGCGGGATCGTCCAGCTCCATGCGTTTCCGGGAGGCTACGGAGGCTTCTGCCTCGTCGAGGACGGTTTGCTGTCGATCGCCTGGAACATTCACAGCGATGTGTTGCGCTCGGTTGGCACGAGCTGGGCAGCGCAATCGGCGTATCTTGCCCGGAATTCCCCCGTGTTCGGTGAACTGATCGACGGAGCCGAAGCTGCCTGGAGCAAACCGCTGGCCGTGTCGGGGCAGCCGTACGGATTTTTGCGCTCCGAGCCCGTGGGGCCGTCGATATATCCCGTCGGCGACCAGCTTGCTGTCATCCCCTCGTTCGTTGGTGACGGCACGGCGTTGGCGCTCGCCTCGGGGATCGCCGCCGCACGCGCCGTTCTCAGCAACGAAGGCGCTCCCGAATTTCAGCGGCGTATCGTGAAGGGGAGTAAGCCGCAGTTCCGCATTGCCAGCGCGCTTGATTTCACGATCTCGCATGCACCGCTGCGGAAACTCGCCCTCGTGGGCGCGCGCATGGCGCCGGCCCTTGTCACGTCGTTGGTCGCGGTCTCGCGCTTGCGCGGCTATGACGATGTGATCGCTTCAGCACGGAAATCTTGTCAAAGGTCGAGCGCGATCATGTAGGCGGAAAAGCCGGGGCCGAACGAGGCGAGGAGGTGCCGGCCGGTTGCTCCCGAGGCAAGCGCATTCTGCAGGACGAACAAGGCGGTGGCCGACGACATGTTGCCGTAGTCGCGCAGCACGTCCCATGAGTGTGCCAACAGGCTGCGATCGATGTGCAGAACCTCTTCCGCCGTCTCGAGCACCTTGCGACCGCCGGGGTGAAACAGGAAGCCCTCGATGTCATCCACGGTCATCGAATTCCTGTCGAGGAAGTCTTGAACGACGGGTCCCAAGTTATCGCGCATCAGCGCCGGCAATTCAGGACTGAGGACGACGCCAAAGCCATCATCCTTGATATCCCAACCCATGATGTGACGCGTGTTGCGCCACAGGTGCTCGCCGAATGCGAGGATTTTCGGCTGCCGCGCGCCGTCCGCATCGCCCGAAGAGCTACGCAGAACAACGCCAGCGGCTCCGTCGCCAAACAGCGCGGCGGAGACGAACATGGCCATGCTCGGATCGTTGGGGCGCGCGCACAGGCTGCACAGGTCGACCGTCATGAAGAGCACGTTGCTGCCCGGGCTTCCTTGCGCCATGCGGGCTGCGCGCGCCATTCCGGCGACGCCACCGCCGCAACCTATTCCGAAGATGGGCAACCTTTCGACCTTTGGCGAAAAGTCGAGGCGGTTCATGAGCAGTGCGTCGAGACTCGGAATGGCGAGGCCCGTGATGGTGTTGGTGACCAACGCGTCAATGTCCTTGAGGGACAGGCCGGCCTGCGCGGTCGCGTCGACAGCGATCTTCTCGAGCAAGTCGAGCGCGTGCTCCTGGAACACTGCGGTGCGTTCTTCCCACGAATGGGGCTGCTGGTACCATTCCACCGGCTGACAATTGTACCGGTAGTCGATGCCGGTATTGGAGAAGAGCAACTCGAGCCGCGCGAATTGAGGAAAGATGGCGCGTGCGCCGGCCAACGCATCTTCCTGACGGAGTTTGTAACCGGGGTTGGCCGTCGCGATGGAAAGAATGTCGACGGTGGGCCGACTAAAACTTTCGGAGCGACCGTGCGGGCGACGCGCCAGCTCGGCAACGGCCTTGTCCATCTATCTAATCTCCGGTCGCGACTGCTTGGCCCGATCCTTATGTTCTCTCTTTCAACCACGTCTGGACGACGTGTGGGATGCCCAGCTCGCATGTTGGGAAAGTGAACAAAAAGCCGGTCGACCTCAACCTATTGTTCGAAAGACGGTTTTCATAAGCCATACTTTCGGTGACGACCTGACCCAAAATCAGTCTGAGCAGCGCATAGGGTAGCCTACGCCCGCGGGCGGCTACCCCCAAGGCGGCGGCAGCCAGCTCGACTAGGCGCTCGCCGGTTACCGGCACGTCGTCGACGATGAAATAGCGGCTCCCCACTGTGCCATTCTTGATCAGGTGGACCAGCGCGCCGGCGCAATCGTCGACGTGCACGGGGGAAGTAAAGCGGCTTCGGCCGCGCAGGCCATGGCCTCGACCGACGATCCCTACCTCGACGTCGAACGCGCGCGCGATCTCGCCCACGACTGGGGCTCGCACCTCACCGTCGTCTCGGTGCGCGCGGACACGTCAACGTGGCGTCCGGCTTCGGGCCGTGGTTCGAGGGCGAGGCGCTGCTGGCCGAGCTGCTGTGCCGGACGGGCCCGTAGCGGCCTCAGCTCGGGCGATGCCGGCGCCAGTCGATGCCGAGCTTGCGCATGCGCGCGCGCAGCGTGTGCGGGTTGATGCCGAGCAGCGCGGCGGCGCCGCGCGGGCCCTCGATGCGGCCGCGCGTGCGCGCGAGCGCCGCCTCGATGTGCGCGCCATCGCGGCGTCGAGCGCTCGGGAAGGCGCTCGGCGTCGCGCCGGCGCCCGTCGCGCGCGCCGCGCGCGGCGCGGCGCCGCGCCGCGCGGCGCGCCGGCGCCGGCGCCGAGCGCGCGTCGCGACGTCGAGGCGCTCGCCGTCGCCGAGGATCGCGGCGCGCTCGATCACCGCGGCGAGCTCGCGCACGTTGCCCGGCCACGGGTAGCGCGCGGAGCAGCTCGAGGTCGGCTCGGTCGGCGGCACGAGCGGCGACGCGCCGAAGCGCGTCGCCGCGCGCAGCGCGAAGTGCGTGCGCGAGCGCGGGATGTCCTCGAGGCGCTCGCGCAGCGGCGGCAGGTCGGATCGGGAAGACCGCGATGCGGTACCAGAGGTCCTCGCGGAAGCGGCCCTCCGCGACCATCGCCTGCAGGTCGCGGTGCGTCGCGGCGACGATGCGCACGTCGACGTGGAGCGCGCGCTGCCCGCCGACGCGCTCGAGCGATGCCGTCCTGCAGCACGCGCAGCAGGCGCACCTGCGCGGCGAGCGGCAGCTCGCCGATCTCGTCGAGGAAGAGCGTGCCGCCGTCGGCGCGCTCGAACCAGCCCTTGCGCGTCGCCGATGCGCGCCGGTGAAGCTGCCGCGCTCGTGGCCGAAGAGCTCGGAGTCGACGAGGTCGGCCGGGATCGCGCCGCAGTTGACGCGCAGGAACGGGCCCGCCGCGCGGCGCGAGCGCGCGTGGATCGCGCGCGCGATCACCTCCTTGCCCGAGCCGGTCTCGCCGAGGATCAGCACCGGCACGTCGGTGGGCGCGACCTGCTCGACGCGCTCCATCACGCGCGCAGGCCCGCGCCTCGCGCCGACGATGGTCTCGCTGATGTCGCTGCGCCCGAGCCGCGAGAGCAGCGCGCGGCTGTCGGCCTCGCGCCGCCTCGCGCAGCCGCGCGAGCTCGTGCAGGCGGCGGTCGTTCTCGAGCGCGACCGCGAAGCGGCTCGAGCAGCGCGCGCGCGAGCGCCTCGTGCTCGGCGTCGAAGCGGGCCGCGGCGCGCCGCGAGCAGCAGCACGCCGCGGCGGCTCCTCGCGCCCGGCGAGCGGGCCGGCGAGCACGTCGCCGTCGACGCCCTCGGGCAGCAGCCCGGGCAGCTCGCCGCGAGCGCGCTCGCGGCGCCGTGCTCGAGCGCCCGCTGCGCACCACGCGAGGAGCGCCTCGAGCTCGGCGGCGCCGAGCTCGTCGCGCGCGGGTCGTGCGGCCTTCGCTCCGGCGCCGCCGCGAGGGTCTCGACCGGTGCGCGCCGAGCTCGAGCCGCGCACCAGCGAGCAGTCGAGCGGCAGCCGCCGCGCCGAGCAGCGGGCGACTGCCGCAGCACGGCTTCGCCGATCTCGACGTGCTGGCAGGCCTCGCGCCAGACGTCGAGCAGGAGCGGGCGAAGCGCTCCATGCATAGCCGGGTCATTTGACAGACGGCATCAGCATGGAAGACGGAACTGACCGTGCGATTTAGCGTGGAAAATCTCCGTCCTCTCACGGGCGTGAGCGTCGTCAAATGACTGGAATCCACCTGTGGCTCCTCGCACGGCGCCCGTGGCCGGCACGGGCCTTGCTCTCGCGCCCGCCGCACCGGCCCGCGACGGAGGAGGCGACAGATGCGGCAGCGTCGTCTGCGGTCGACCCGCTCGCGGCGGTCGCGCTGGTCGCTGGCGCCTCGCGGCCGCCCGCGCCGTACGCGGCCCGCGCGACGACGCGAGCTGCGAGCGCGCTCGAGACGCTCGAGCAGGAGGTCGCCGTGGTGAAGCGCCAGCTCGAGGTGAAGCAGGAGGACGACACGGCCAAGGCGACAAGGACGCCCGTCGTGGGCGCCGGGCCCGAGGGCTTCTTCCTGCGCTCGCCGGACCAGAAGTACATCGGCTCCGCTGCGCGGCTACGTGCAGTCGGACGCGCGCTGGCTTCGTCGAGGACGCGACGACCGGCGACGACACCTTCCTGATCCGGCGCGTGCGCCCGATCTTCGAGGGCACGCTCTTCGAGTTCGTCGACTTCCGGATCATGCCGGACTTCGGCGGCGGCACGATCGTCGCTCTTCGACGCCTACGCGAACCTCGAACTACTGGCCCGAGGCGCAGCTCCAGGCCGGCAAGTTCAAGCCGCCGGTCGGTCTCGAGCGGCTCCAGTCGGCGACGCGACCTGATGTTCGTCGAGCGCGGCTTCCCGACCTACCTGCGTGCCGAACCGCGACGTCGGCGTGCAGCTGCGGGGCGACGTTCGGCGAGGGCTTGCTCGCCTACCAGGTCGGCGTCTTCAACGGCGTGCTCGACAGCGGCAGCACGACAACGACGACGTCGACACCGACGACGGCAAGGACGTCGCCGCGCGGGTCTTCGCGCAGCCCGTTCCAGGACCGCGGGCAACGAGTGGCTCGCAGGACCTCGGGCGTCGGCATCGCCGGGACGTACGGGCGACCAGAACGAGCAGCTCCGCGCGCTTCCGCACCGCCGCCGGCGAGCAGATCTTCTTCCGCTACGCGGCGACGTCGGCGGCGCTGCGGCCGCGGTGCACGATCGACGGCGACCGCTGCCGCTTCGCGCCGCAGGGCTACTGGTACTGCGGGCCCGTTCGGCCTGCTCGGCGAGTACGTGCCTCGAAGCGAACATGCGGCGCGTCCGCGCGCGCCGCGAGGGCGACTCGCGTCGGGACGCACCAACAACGCCTGGCAGGTCGCCGCGAGCTGGGTGCTGACCGGCGAGAACGCGTCCTACCAGGGCGTGGTGCCGCGCTCGAGCTTCAACGCCCGGGCGAGGACACGGGGGCGCCTTCGAGCTCGCCGCGCGCTACGGCGGATCGACTTCGACGACGATCGATCTCCGGTGCGCGGCGAGCTTCGCCGACCCGGCGACTCCGGACGCAGGCGCAGGGCTGGACCGTCGGCCTCAACTGGTACCTGAACCGCTATCTGAAGTTCGTGGTTGAACTACGACCACACGACCTTCGACGGCGGCGCCGCGGCGCGGCAACGCCGGCGATCGCCCGACCGAAGGCGCCTCTGCACGCGCTTCCAGGTCGCGTTCTGACGGCAGGAGACGCTCCATGAAGAATCCGCATCGGCCTCGCTGCTCTCGCTGCTCGCTCGGCGCTCGCTCGCCGCTCGCCGGCGCCGCGCGCGCCGACGTCGAGCTCCTCAACGTCTCGTACGACCCGACGCGCGAGCTCTACGCGGAGTTCAACCCGCCTTCGCCAAGCACTGGACGGCGAGCAGACGGGCGAGAAGGTCACGATCAAGCAGTCGCACGGCGGCTCGGGCAAGCAGGCGCGCGCGGTGATCGACGGGCTCGAGGCCGACGTCGTGACGCTCGCGCTCGCCTACGACATCGACGCGCTCTCCGAGCGCGGCAAGCTGATCCCGCAGACTGGCAGACGCGGCTCCCGAACAACAGCGCGCCGTACACCTCGACGATCGTGTTCCTGGTGCGCAAGGGCAACCCGAAGGGGATCAAGGACTGGGACGACCTGCGCGAAGCCCGGCGTCTCGGTGATCACGCCGAACCCGAAGACCTCGGGCGGCGCGCGCTGGAACTACCTCGCGGCGTGGGGCTACGCGCTGCGGCAGCACGGGCGGCAGACGAGGCGAAGGCGCAGCGAGCTTCGTCGGCGACGCTCTACAAGAACGTGCCGGTGCTCGACTCCGGCGCGCGCGGCTCGACGACGACCTTCGTCGAGCGCGGCATCGGCGACGTGCTGCATCGCCTGGGAGAACGAGGCGCTCCTCGCGGTCGAAGCAGCTCGGGCACGGACAAGTTCGAGATCGTCGTGCCCTCGCTCAGCATCCTCGCCGAGCCGCCGGTCGCGGTCGTCGACAAGGTCGTCGACGAAGCACGGCACGCGCGACGGTCGCGCAGGCGTACCTCGAGTTCCTCTACACGCCCGAGGGCCAGGAGCTCGCCGCGCAAGCACTACTACCGCCCGCGCCATGCCCGCGGTCGCCGCGAAGTACGCGACGCAGTTCCCGAAGATCGAGCTGTTCACGATCGACGAGGCTTCGGCGGCTGGGACACGGCGCAGACAGACGCACTTCGCCGACGGCGGCGATCTTCGACCAGATCTACCAGGCCGGGCAGCTGAGCAGCGGCGCAGTGCGCGCGTCGCTGCTCCGAGCGACGACGCGCGTGCTGCCCGGCTTCGGGCTCGACGCTCGGGTTCACGCTCGTCGTACCTGAGCGCTGCTCGTGCTGATCCCGCTCGCGGCGTCTGTCCTGAAGACCGCGACGCTCGGCCTGGGCGCGCTTCTGGGCGACCGTGCCGCTCGCCGCGCGCGCTCGCCGCGTACCGGCTCAGCGTTCGGCGCCTCGTTCGCCGCGGCGCTCGATCAACGCCGTCTTCGGCCTGCATCGTCGCGTGGGTGCTCGTCGCGCTACCGCTTCCCCGGGCGCGGCCTCGTCGACGCGCTGGTCGATCTGCCCTTCGCGCTGCCGACCGCGGTCGCCGGCATCGCGCTCACCACGCTGCTACGCGAGGAACGGCTGGCTCGGCCGCTGCCTCGAGCCGCTCGGCATCCAGGTCGCCTTCACGCCGCTCGGCATCATCATCGCGCTCACCTTCATCGGGCTGCCGTTCGTCGTGCGCACGGTGCAGCCGGTGCTCGAGGACCTCGAGCCGGAGCTCGAGGAGGCCGCCGCGACCCTCGGCGCGAGCCGCTGGCAGACCTTCCGGCGCGTGATCGCTCCCGGCGCTCTGGCCGGCGCTCGCTCACCGGCTTCGCGCTGGCCTTCGCGCGCGCGCTCGGCGAGTACGGCTCGGTCGTCTTCATCTCCGGCAACATGCCGATGAAGACCGAGATCACGCCGCTCCTCATCATGACGCAAGCTCGAGCAGTACGACTACGCCGGGCGCGACCGCGATCGCGGTCGGTGCATGCTCGTCGCCTCGTTCGCGCTGCTGCTCGCCATCAACGCGCTCCAGGCCTGGAGCGGCGGCGGCTCAGCGGCGGCGCGGAGGCGGCGCGATGCAGCCGACCGCCGCCGGCTGACGCTCGGCTCCGCCGCGGCCGCGCGCGCGCGCACCGAGGACCCGCCGTGGGTGCGCTGCCGCTGATCGGCGTCGCGCTCGCTCTTCCTCGGCCTCTTCCTCGTGCTGCCGCTCGCCGCCGTCTTCGTCGAGGCGCTCCGCGAAGGGCCTCGGCGCCTACTTCGCGCGCGATCACCGAGCCGACGCGCTGCGCCGCGATCCGGCTGACGCTGCTGGTCGCCGGCGATCGTCCGTGCCGCTCAACGTGGTCTTCGGCGTCGCCGCCGCCTGGGCGATCGCGAAGTTCGAGTTCCCCGGCAAGAGCGCTGCTGATCACGCTGATCGACCTGCCGTTCGCCGTGTCGCCGGTGGTCTCCGGGCCTGATCTTCGTGCTGCTCTTCGGCGCGCAGGGCCTGCTCGGGCCGTGGCTCCAGGCGCACGACATCAAGATCATCTTCGCCGTGCCCGGGCATCGTGCTCGCGACGATCTTCGTCACGTTCCCGTTCGTCGCGCGCGAGCTGATCCCGCTGATGCAGGCGCAGGGCACCGAGGAGGAGGAGGCGGCGCTCTCGCTCGGCGCGAGCGGCTGGCAGACGTTCTGGCGCGTCACGCTGCCGAACATCAAGTGGGGGCTGCTCTACGGCGTCGTGCTGCTGCAACGCGCGCGCGATGGGCGAGTTCGGCGCGGTCTCGGTGGTGTCCGGCCACATCCGCGGCCAGACGAACACGATGCCGCTGCACGTCGAGATCCTCTACAACGAGTACAGACTTCGCGGCCGCGTTCGCGGTCGCGTCGCTGCTGGCGCTGCTCGCGCTCGTCACGCTGGTCGCTGAAGAGCGCTGCGTCGAGTGGCAGATGCGGCGCGGCGAGGCGGATGGCGGGAGGCACGAGCGTGAGCATCGACGTCCGCGGCGTCCCGAAGCGCTTCGGCAGCTTCACGGCGCTGCGCGACGTGAGCCTCGCGGTGAAGCGAGGCGAGCTGGTCGCGCTGCTCGGGCCGTCGGGCTCGGGCAAGACGACGCTGCTGCGCATCATCGCCGGCCTCGAGTTCGCGGACGCGCGGCGCGGTGCTGCTTCGACGGCGAGGACGTCGCCGAGCGCAGCGCGCGCGAGCGCCGCGTCGGCTTCGTGTTCCAGCACTACGCGCTGTTCCGGCACATGACGTGTTCGAGAACGTCGCCTTCGGGCTGCGCGTGCGCCCGGCGAGCAGCGCCCGGCCGAGGCCGAGATCGCGCGAGCGCGTGCACGAGCTGCTGCGGCTGGTGCAGCTCGACGGCCTCGCCGGGCGCCTCCCGGCGCAGCTCTCGGGCGGCCAGCGCCAGCGCGTGGCGCTCGCGCGCGCGCTCGCCGTCGAGCCGCGCGTGCTGCTGCTCGACGAGCCGTTCGGCGCGCTCGACGCGCGGGTGCGCAAGGAGCTGCGCCGCTGGCTGCGCCGGCTCCACGACGAGCTCCGCATCACGAGCGTGCTTCGTGACCCACGACCAGGACGAGGCGCTCGAAGCTCGCCGACCGCGTCGTGGTGATGAACGACGGCCGGATCGAGCAGGTCGGCACGCCCGACGACGTCTACCACCAGCCCGCGACGCCCTTCGTCTTCGAGTTCCTCGGCGACGTGAACGTCTTCCACGCGCGGCTCGAGGGCGACAGCGTGCACTTCGGCTCGATCGAGCTTCCGGTCCCGCAGGCGGCGCTCACGGGAGGTCGCCGCTCGGGGGAGGCGCACGTCTTCGTGCGCCCGCACGACGTCACCATCGACACGCACGCCGAGGGCGGGTCCTCCATCGAGGCGACGGTCGCACGCATCCACGCCGCCGGCTCCTCCGTGAGGCTCGAGCTGCGGACGGACAAGGGCCAGGTGCTCGCGGCCGAGATCTCCCAGGAACGCTTCGGCGGCATGCACGTCCAGGTCGGGAGCACGGTCTACGTGCGCCCGCGCCACATCCGGGTGTTCGCAGCCGAGCCCGGCGCGCGCCCGAGCGCGGCTCGGGCGAAGGACGACTACTCGATCTGAGCCGCGTGCTAGCGTGCTCAGCCATGGGCGAGCTGTCGTTCCAGCACTACCTGCTGGGCTTGTTCGCCGTCGCGAACAACGTCTCCGCGATCCCGCTCTATCTCGGGCTGATCCACGGGCGTTCGAAGCAGGAGCAGCACCGGCTCTGCCTGATCGCGACGTTCACCGCCTTCGTCACCATGCTGACCTCGATGCTGGCGGGCATGGCGATCCTCTCGTTCTTCGACATCACCATCCCGGCCTTCCGCATCGCCGGCGGCCTGCTGCTGATCAGCACCGGCTTCGGGATGATGAAGCCCGCGGAGCCCGTGGCCGAGGAGAAGACCGAGAGGGGCTTCTCGCAGGTGATCTCGGCGGCCGTGATCCCGATCGGCATCCCGCTCACGACGGGCGCCGGCACGATGTCGACGGTGATCCTCTTCGCCGAGAGCCTCCACCACCAGTGGCCGCTCGAGTGGAAGCTCCTCGCCGCGATCGTCGCGATGACGGGCATCATCTACGTCTCCTTCCGACGCGCACCCATGCTCGTGCGCATCCTCGGGCAGACCGGCATGGACGTCTTCACGAAGGTGTTCGGGCTGATCACGCTCGCGATCGGCGTGCAGTTCATCCTGAGCGGCATCGCGGCGGCGTTCCCGCGCGTGGTCTGAAGGGCTACGGCGGCCCGCCCGCGGCCAGCTTCCGGAACAGGGCCGCCACCGGGCGCGCGCTCCGGTCCGCCGCGAAGAGGCCGACCTCGGTGACGCGGCCGACTGGCGCCGGTCGAGGGCGCTGTCCCAGTCGTACTGGTCGCCGCGGCTGTACCAGCAGAGGCCGCGCACCGGCAGGCCGCTCGTCCGCATGCCGCCGAGGCGCCGCGCGAAGCCCCCGAGCCAGGCGCCCCTGCTGGGCGACCGGCAGCCCGAGGTTCGATGTCTCCGCGACCGAGAAGTCGACGCCGTAGCGGGCGTACCAGGCGCGGGCCGTCGCCTCGTAGGCGTCGAGGCGCTGCTCGATCGACCAGCCCTCGAGCGTGCCGCCGACGGGGACGATGGAGACGGGATAGAAGTCGTGACCCGCGATGGTGTTGGCCGTCGTCGCGAGCTTCTCGATGCGCAGCCGGGTGTCGCGAGGCACCGCCGCGAAGTCCGGCTCGAGCTCCGGCGCGAGGGCCTTGCCGAAGTGGAGGTCCCAGACGGCCCAGGCGCTCGTGCGCAGACGCTCGGCCTCCGCGGCGTGCGCGTCGGAGCACGCCACCGGGCAGGAGAAGCCCTCGGCGCCCACCCACCAGCCGTCGCGGTCCGGCGCGGATGCGCGCGTTGGCCTCGAGGTTCGCGAGCACCACGTGGCTGAGCGCGAGCGCGAAGTCCTCCGGCGAGCGGCGCCGGTCGTTCCAGATGCCGTAGCGCGCGGAGCCCCAGAGCGGTGAACGAGGGCTCGTTCACCGGCGTGAACCAGCGCG
>CAVRVR010000016.1:0-153520 GCA_963724595.1 uncultured Alphaproteobacteria bacterium
TCTCGTCGGCGGCACGGCGCGAGCCCTACCCGAAGATCTGGAATTCCCACTGGCCCTTGGCCACCTCGGCGTTGATACCTTCGTGGTTGATGCCGGCGGCGAGGCAGAGGTCGAGATGCTCCTCGACAATCTTGCGGGCGACGTCGCCGACCTTGGAATAGCCGACGCCCGTGTAATACGGGCCCTGCGGAGCGGGATAGCCGCTGTCGGGGAAGCCGAGCGGGCGGCCGTTCTTGTAGAAGAAGTACTCCTGCTCGAAGCCGAACCAAGCGCCGAAATCATCGAGGATGGTGGCGCGCTTGTTGGATGCGTGCGGCGTGACGCCGTCCGGCATCATGACTTCGCACATGACGAGCGCGCCGTTGGTGCGCGCGGCGTCCGGGTACACGGCGACCGGCTTCAGCACGCAATCGGAGCTCTTGCCCTCTGCCTGCATCGTCGAGCTTCCGTCGAAGCCCCACAGCGGCAGTTCCTCGAGGCTCGGAAATGAGCTGTATTCCTTGATCTGCGTTTTGCCGCGCAGGTTCGGCACCGGCATGTAACCGTCGAGCCAAATGTACTCGAGCTTGTACTTCGTCATTGCTCAGTCTCTCCTCGTTGACGACGCTGATCTAGTCCTGGTGCCCGCGCGGCAGCCGGATGGCCGCGGTGACGAGCGGTGATGGTCTCGAGCGGCGCGGGATGGACGGTCGCGGCTCGGCGGTGAGATCGCGCAACAAGAACTCAGACGCCTCATCGACCAATCCGACCTCCCCGCACAGTTCGGGCGAACTCGCCTGGAACTCAGCGCAATGCGCGGAACCGGCGGCGGCTGAATGAGTTCACCTTGGAGGGGAATGCTAGCGAAAGATGCAATTTCTGGCGTGCCCATAATGTGGGCATTTGCTGACCTTTATTTGTGCAGCAGGGCACTTTGGAATCGGACGAATGCCCACGACGTGAGATGATCCACACCCAGCGATCCCCCGCTGAAAACGGAGCAACAAAAGAGAAGCAAAGAGAGAAGCTATGTCGACAGAACTGCATCGCCCCACGGCGAAGATCTACACCTTCCCATCCGGTGGTCGTGCACCGCCGCCGCGTTATCAGACGGCTTCGAAGCCGAGCTCGCGCACAACGTCGGCGCGTGCAGTACATGACGAGCAGATCGTACGGGCCGAGTACGGCAGCGGCTGGTATCACGAAGCCGCCGTTGAAGAAGCCGAAGAGTGCTGGGAGCGCTAAAGCGCGCGTTTCCGGGAATGTCCTCGCGTGGCGCCATATGGGCGTCACGCTCCGCTAGGGGCCTCATGCCCCGAAGATGGACCACGCCATCCGCTTGCTGAGGCGCTCGAGCGCGAGCTGACCCAGCTGCGAGTTGCCCGACGCATCAAGACCCGGTGACCACACGGCGATGGAAGCCTTCCCCGGCGCGATGGCGAGAATGCCGCCGCCGACGCCGCTCTTCCCCGGCAGCCCCACGCGATACGCAAACTCCCCCGAGCCGTCGTAGTGCCCGCACGTCAGCATCAGCGCATTGATGCGCCGCGCGCGCTCGGCCGTCACTACAGGGCAGCCCCGTCGCGGGGTGAATGCCATATTGCGCAAAGAACCTGCCGGCCATGGCGAGTTGTCGGCACGACATGGCGATGGCGCAGTGGTGGAAATAGACGCCCAACGTGTAGTCGACGGGATCTTCCAGCACGCCGAACGATTTCATGTAGTTGGCGAGCGCCACATTGCGATAGCCGGTGCGCTGTTCGGAAGCTGCCACCGCCTCGTCGAAGATGATCGTGTCGTCGTCGGCTATGTACCGCACGAAGCGCACGATCTCGCCCAGCGCCTCGCGCGGCAGATGCCCCGACAGAATCGTGTCGGTGACGGCGATGGCACCAGCGTTGATGAAGGGGTTGCGTGGGATGCCACGTTCGCGCTCGAGCTGGACGATGGAATTGAACGGGCTGCCCGACGGCTCGCGGCCGACGCGCTCCCACAGGCGGTTGCCCACTTTGCCGAGCGCCAGCGTCAGCGTGAACACCTTGGATATGCTCTGGATCGAGAACGGCACGTCAGCGTCGCCGGCGGCCGCGGTGTTGCCATCGGCATCGATGACGACGAGGCCGAACGACTTGGGGTCGACGCACGCGAGCTCTGGGATATAGCTCGCCACCTCGCCGCGATCCGGCATCTGCCGCATCTCGTCGACGATGTCTTTGACGACAAGTTCGAGCTTCGACAACGCATTGGCTCCGGATGCGCGTTGCTCAGCCGTGCGCGCCATCGCCCGCACGATCCGTGCGTTGCCGATGCGGATGGGCGACGCCAGCGGCACGTTAGCCGCGATCGGTGCCGCACGTCAGCGCTTCAATATGTCCATGTGAGAAACGAGCAGCGGCACTCGCACCTTGCGCGGTGGAGCGTTTCGCCTCCGCATTAGCGCCACGCCGCCTCCCGCGGCGACCAAGTTCTCCAACGCCAACTGAAGTTGCGGATGGCAATTCGACTGTTCGCTCGCGCTGAACTGGACTACAGCGATTGCCGGACGGCAACGGCACCCAGCGCGAAAGTTGGATTCCTTGATCGCTCGCAACCGCAAGCTCCTCAACGATGTGAGCGAGGCCTTCTGGGTCATTCCCGGCCTGATGGTGCTTGCCGGCGTCGTCGCCGCCTACGTGTTCGTCAGGATCGATCACATCGGTGCGCAGGCGGACCCTTTGCTCGAGGAGGCGTGGCTCTACCGCGGCGGCCCTGCCGGCGCACGCGCTGTGCTCGCCGCCATCGCCTCCTCGACCATCGCCGTCGCCGGCACGGTGTTCTCGATCACCATCGCCGCGCTGTCGTTGGCGTCGGGACAAATGGGCCCGCGCCTGTTGCGCAACTTCACGCGCGATCGCGGCAATCAGATCACGCTCGGCGCCTTCATCGGCACCTTCGTCTACGCGCTGATGGTGTTGCGTACGGTGCGCAGCCCGCTCGAGCGCGAGTTCGTTCCGCACCTATCGCTGACCATCGCCATTCTGCTCGCCTTCGTCTGCGTGGCAACGCTCGTCTGGTTCGTCGCCCACATGGCGCAGCGCATCAACGTCGACACCGTCATCGACCTCGTGAGCTGCGACGTTCACGCCGGCATCGATCGCATGACGGTGCAAGGCAGCCAGCCGCCCCCGCCAGCGGCCGAGTTCTGGCGCGACGCGACCCCGATCATCGATCGCCGCAGCGGATATCTGCAGCAGCTCGACGTGGACAGTCTCGCCGACTGGGTCTTCCAGCATCACGCCGCGCTGCGGCTCTTGGTGCGGCCGGGCGACTATGTGTTTCCCAATACGCCGATCGCGATCATCAAGCCGCGCATCGAGGGCGCCGGCGATGCCATTCTCAAGTCGACGGCGCTCGGCGCGCAACGGCGCGGCGACATCGATCTCGACTATACCGTCGCGCAGATGGTCGAGGTCGCGGTACGGGCGTTGGCGAGCGGGGTCAACGATCCGCAGACCGCCATCAGCGTCCTCGACCGCCTCGGCGCGGCGCTGTGCAAGCTGTCGGGCGTGCAGCTTCCAAACGGCGTCACTACGCGCCACGACCGGCCGGTGCTGGTCGTCCCGCTGATCGACTACGAGGGCTTGCTCAGCGCCATGCTGCAGATGATCCGCCAGAACGCCGCCGGCAAGCCGCCGGTGCTCAACAAGATCTTGCAGGTGCTGACGGCGGTCGCGGGTTGCGAGCGCGATCCGGCGCGCATTGCGGCGCTGCGCAGCCACGCCGACCGCGTCCTCGCCGATGCGGAGCGCAGCGTCCCCTCGCCCAGCGATCTCGACGAGGTGCGCAGGATGCATGCCAAATTCGTGGGCGTGCTGAGCGAAGGCGCCGCCGCGGTGCCGCACTCGGCCTAGACTTGCCACCTGCCGTCTAGCGGCCGACCCGAACCGTGCCCACATGGTTCATCGGACACCACCTAACCAGAAACTGGAGGTTCCGAGATGGTCGCAAAGCCCGTATTGGTTCCCGGCCCGGATCATCCGATCAGTATCGAGACCGCCGATGGCCGTGTCGTCGTCAAGGCCGCGGGACAAGTCATCGCCGACACGACCGCCGCGGTGACCTTGCGCGAGGCCAGCTATCCGCCGGTGTACTACATCCCGCGGGCCGACATCGACATGGGGCGGCTGGAGCGCACGAAGCACGTGACGTACTGCCCGTACAAGGGCAAGTGCAATTACTTCAGCATCCCGAGCGGCGGCGAACGCGCGACCAACGCCGCGTGGACCTACGAAGCGCCCCATGACGCCGTGGCGCAGATCAAGGACCACATCGCCTTCTATCGGGATCGCATCGACGGCATCGAGCGCACCCCTCGCTGAGGTTCATGCTCGCGCCCCTGGCACTGTCTCAGTTTGAAATTCCCTCCGGTGAAGCGCCGTTGACACGGGCTCCGGGTCGGCCCACGTCTAGCCATGCTTAGCGCAAAGCATGAGAGGCCGCGATGCGAGTTCAAGTTCAAGATCGGGTGGACGATCACACCGTCCTTTGTAAGGTCAGTTGGGACCAGCCGTCATCCACCAGCACCATACGCTTCCTCGTACGCGTCCCCGCGACGCTCGCCGAGTTTTCGGCTGAGCATGATGCTGAAATAGTGCCCGTCTCTCTGCGGAAGGTGGCCTTGCTAAAGGCGCGCGATGCCGCTGATGCTTTCTCCAATGCCGTCAACGAGAGCTTGTGATGCCTGAAGGCCCCCAAGGACAGAACGCCCCGCCGACGAAGGCGCGGGCGGAGGCGCCGAGTAAAAAGGAGCGCGCCGATATCGCAAAAAAGGCGGCGGCGACTGCTGGGTTCTGATCAGGGAATTTCAAACTGAATTCAAACTGAGACCGTGCCTGCGCCGGCGATGATCCACCTATCGCCAAGTTGTGCTGGCCATTAGATTGGCCGATCGACCTCCCGTACAACGTCGTGCATGTGTAGGCTCGGCCCCGGCGCACCGTTGGGAGGCAGTCCGCATATCAACCAAGAGTTTCTTGATCGTAATCTGCCTATACCCGTCGCACGATCACGCCGAGAAGGGTGTCGTCAGCGGCGGGAGCGGGTTTTAGTTGGTGTGCGGACCAAGATAATTCTGAACTCGCACATGCGCTCTTTGCCGTCACGAACAGCCACATCGTGCAGGGCAGCTCAACGGCATCTCTCTGCCTCAGCGCGCCAATCCGATGCCCAGGATCGTGGGACCCTATCTCTTATCGGCGCTGGGCGCTCGACTGACTTGTTGCAACGGGACAATTCAAACTGAGACCGTGCCCGCGCCCTTCGAGAACGAAAGTCGAACGATTTCTAATTTTGTTACGCCAGCGCTGGAACGCGGCGCCAACACCGGCGTTTCGGCGGCATGGAAATGATCTCAGATCTTCGGCTCGCGGTGCGGAAGGCAGAGCTTGCACTCCCCACCAAACTCCTGTTGCTGCCCCCTAGGGCATGCGAGCAGGAGTCGGTCGAAAAAAGTACGCTGGTCGATGAACCGGCCCCGGCGATCACGTATCCTGTCGCCCACCGACAATCGTCCTAGGCGAAGGAGGAAGCGATGCTGCTCTACGACAACCCAAACCCACGCGCCGCCACCGGCCGTCTGTTCTCGACGATGATGGTGACGATCATCCTGCTCACGACGCTGGCGCTGGTCTCGTTCGGTCCACAATCGAGCAACCAGGACGTTTTCGGCGGTCGAACACCTTCGACGGCGATTGTCCCCGCTGAGTAGGACGCAGCCTCACCCCACCTGCGCCAGCGCCTGCTCCAGGTCGGCGATGATGTCGTCCTTGTCCTCGATGCCGATCGACAGGCGCACCACGTCCGGCCCGGCACCCGCCGCCGTGCGCTGCTCGTCGGTCAGCTGCCGGTGCGTCGTCGACGCCGGATGGATGACGAGGCTGCGCGTGTCGCCGATGTTGGCGAGATGCGAGAACAGCTTCAGCGACGACGACGAGCTGCACGCCCGCCTCGTAGCCGCCCTTGAGGCCGAAGGTGAACACGGCGCCGGCGCCCTTGGGGCAGATCTTCTTCTGCAACGCGTGGTAGTTGCTCGACGGCAGGCCGGCGTAGCTGACCCAGGCGACCTTCGGATGCTTCTCGAGCCAGCTCGCAACGGCGAGCGCGTTCTCGCAATGGCGCGCCATGCGCAACGGCAGCGTCTCGCTGCCGGTCAGGATCAGGAACGCGTTCATCGGCGAGATCGCCGGGCCGAGGTCGCGCAGACCCATGACGCGCGCGGCGATGGCGAAGGCGAAGTTGCCGAACGTCTCGGCGAGCTTCATGCCGTTGTAGGAGGCGTTGGGCTCGACCAGCGTCTTGTAGCGGTGCTTGGCGCCGAGCCAATCGAAGGTGCCGCAATCGACGATGACGCCGCCGATCGAGTTGCCGTGCCCGCCGATGAACTTGGTCAGCGAGTGCACGACGATGTCGGCGCCGTGCTCCTTGGGCTGGCACAGGTAGGGCGTCGCCAGCGTGTTGTCGACGATGAACGGCACGCCCGCCTTCTTGGCGATGGCGGCGATGGCCGGCAGGTCGACGATGACGCCGCCAGGGTTGGCGATCAACTCGCAGAAGATGGCGCGCGTCTTCGGCGTGATCGCCTTCTCGAAGGAATGCGGGGTCGGTCGCGTCCGCCCACGCGACGTTCCAATTGAACTTCTTGAACGAGTGATTGAACTGGTTGACCGAGCCGCCGTAGAGCTGGCGGCCGGCGACGAACTCATCGCCCGGCTCCAGGAGCGTGTGGAAGGCGAGGAACTGCGCCGCGTGCCCCGAGGCGACGGCGAGCGCGGCGGTGCCGCCTTCGAGCGCGGCGATGCGCCCTTCGAGCACCGCCTGCGTCGGGTTGGTGATGCGCGTGTAGATGTTGCCGAACGCTTCGAGCCCGAACAGCGCGGCGGCGTGGTCGGCGTCGTTGAAGACGAGGAGGTCGTCTGGTAGATCGGCGTCGCGCGCGCGCCCGTCGAGGGGTCGGGGGCGGCGCCTGCATGCACGGCGAGCGTCGCGAACTTCGGCGCTGACCGGTGTTGTCCGGCATCGATGCCTCCCACTTGCCACAATCAGGAAGATGGCGGCCTAGGGAGGCGATGACGGCGATAAGTCAACGGCAAAGGCGAAACGAGCCGACAGCTCTAGCGGCGTGTTCGTCAGGGCCGCCGGCTCGTCCGTTCTCGTTGCCCGTGCGAGAACGGTTGGAGCCTTAACGGCAGCCTCAGCTACGTGGCTCAAGCCTTGGCGAAGCGGCCGGCACGGCCGCAGGTGAACTTGCGGATCTGCCAGTTCGGATTGCCTTCCGTCCATTTGGCCAGCTCCATCTGGCCCTACATCATGCACTGCTGCGGCGTGACGGATTCCGCCGCAAAGGACAGGTGCACCTCCTTGCATTTGGTCGGGTCTTGGATGAAGCAGACCATAGCGACGACTTCAATCATGGGACACCCCCAAGGTTCCTGCCGAATTCGCCCTCAAGAAAGGGCCGGATCCACCTTGGTCGCGTCCTCGTCGCTTCTTCTTGTTCTTGTCGTAAAACGTAAGGCCGAATCGGAGGTTGCTCAAGTTTCAATCATGGGCAGCAAGTGCCCATTTCCCGTACACACGCGTTAATTCTTGTATGTATGTCCGGGATACTCCCAAATCCCCGTCAACGCTGGCCATATCAGCGCGGGCTCCTCTCCGAGCTGCGATCTGGTCTTAACTTCGACCCTTCGGGCCTGCTGAATTTTTCAGCAGATTTTGCTGCACCGCACCAAACTCCGCGTGCGCTCCATTGTGCCCTTGCGAGAGCGATCCGCGATTGCGCGACGCCCCCTACCCGCTACAACGGACCAAACGCGCGCCAACCGGCCGAAACATCGTTTCGATGACGCAGACATTCGATCCCGCCCGCGCCCGCACCACGCTATTTGCCGGCTTCATCGAAGCTGCGGCCAAGCACGGGCGCGACAAGGTCATTCTCGAGGACGCCGACGGCAACAAGCTCACCTATCAACGGCTCATCCTGGCCAGTCTGGTGTTGGGCCGGCGGCTCGCCAAGCTCACGCGCAGCGGCGAGAATGTCGGAGTTCTGCTGCCCAACGCGGTCGGCCTCCTAATCACGCTGTTTGGCCTCAATGCCTACGACCGCGTCGCTGCCGTGCTCAACTTCTCGGCCGGCAAGCGGGCGCTCACCTCCGCCATCGGCACGGCGCAGCTGCGCATCGTCCTTACCTCACGACGCTTCGTCGAGGCCGGCGGATTTGAAGAGCTGATCGCAGCGCTCGCGGCGGCCGAGTACGCGCCCGGCGCCAAGACGCGCATCGTCTACCTCGAGGACGTGCGCGCCGGCATCGGCATCATCGACAAGCTCGCCGGCGCAGTGCGGGCGCGGCTGGCGAAATACATCTATCGACCGGACCCGCAGAAGGCGGACAAGCCGGCTGTCATCCTTTTCACTTCGGGCACCGAAGGCGCACCCAAGGGTGTGGTGCTCACCAACGCCAACCTTCTGTCGAATATCGATCAGGCGCGGCTGCATCTGCGCAACGTGCTGGTGCCCGGGGAGACGCTGCTCAATCCGCTGCCGATCTTCCATTCCTTCGGACTGACGGCCGGCACGTTCACTCCGCTGTTCGCCGGAGTGAAGTGCGTGCTCTACCCGAGCCCGCTGCACTACCGGCAGATCCCCAAATTCATCGAGAAGGTCAAGGCCACTTTGATGGTTGCTACCGACACCTTCCTCGGCGGATATGCGCGCGCTGCCGAGCCGGGTCAGCTCAGCAGCCTGAAATATGTCGTCTGCGGCGCCGAGAAGGTGAAGGACCCGACGCGTGAGCTCGTAGCACGCAACGGCACCGAAATTCTCGAAGGCTACGGCGTCACCGAGAGCTCGCCCGTGCTCGCCTGTAACCTGCCCGACGACAATCGCTACGGCACGGTCGGCCGGCTGCTGCCGGGCATCGAGGCGCGCCTCGAGGAGGTGCCTGGGCTGAGCGAGGGCAAGCGGTTGTTCGTGCGCGGCCCCAACGTCATGGCCGGCTATCTGCTGCCCGACAATCCCGGCGTTCTCGTCGCGCCCGCCAACGGCTGGCACGACACTGGCGATATCGTCACCATCGATGACGGTTACGTCAGCATCCGCGGCCGCGCCAAGCGCTTCGCCAAGCTCGGCGGCGAGATGGTATCGCTGGCGGCCGTCGAGACGCTCGCCTGTCGCCTCTGGGGCGACGCCCAGCACGTCTGTCTGAGCTTTCCCGATCCGCGCAAGGGCGAGCAGCTGCTGCTCGTCACCGACAAGGCGGAGGCGAGCAAGGACGAGCTCCTCGCACACGCACGCAGCGAGGGCTTCCCGGAATTGTGGGTGCCGAAGTCGATCCTGGTTGTCGCAGCGGTGCCGGTTCTCGCCTCCGGAAAGGTCGACCTGCAGGCGACCGTCGAGATGGCGCAGCGCGCCCGCCCGGCCATGTAATTGGGCGCCTGCTTGCAATGCGCAAATCGGCTCGCGCGCAAGCGGGCGTTGCAACGCCACAACGCCCAGGTGAGATCGCGAGGTACCCCTTTGACAAGCCTTGACCGTCGGGCCGCGCTCTTACATGGATGGTGGTTATAAAGGCGGTTCGCATCGCGGGCCGCCCGAGGGACGCCTAGACTTTCCACACCTTGAAGAGAGTGCGAATAGCCATGTCGACGACCACGACGCCTGAGCGCGTTGAGGGTACGAGCGTTGTGGTGCTGCAAGCGCCGACGCTTCAGTGGGCACTGAAGCGGACGCTGCTCGGCATCCTCATCCTGATCGTTACGATCGCGGCCGCAGCCAGCCTGCTTTACGCCTCGATCGATCCCGAAGAAGAGAGCCGCCCGGCGTTCTCGGCGCCGGCCGGCAGCGACCCTGCCTATTCCTCCACACCTCGTCCGGCGCACGTCGAAGCGACGCTCCGCGTCTAGACGCAAGCCTGGACAGAGGCAGCCAAAACAGCGCAGGTCTAGAGCCTCACTTTTCGCTCAATTGGCGATGATGCACTACGCCGTCGGCTCCGCGTTGCGGTTCATCGCTGGTTAGGGGCTAGGCTCTAGGGGTGCTCTATGCGCTTCGTGATGCTCGCCCGCAATCCGCATTTGTACTCGCACGTCCGGCTGTGCGAGGCGGCCCGTGCGCGCGGACACACCATCGACGTGGTCAACACGCTCCACGTCCACATGAACATCACGTCGAACCAGCCGGTGCTGCGCTACAACGGGCGCCGCCTGCCGATCTACGATGCCGTCATCCCGCGCATCGGCGCCTCCATCACGCACTACGGCCTCGCCGTGCTTGCGGCAGTTCGAGATGCAGGGCGTCTATCCGCTGAACGAGAGCGTCGCCATCGGCCGCTCGCGCGACAAGCTGCGCGCGTTGCAGCTCCTGGCCCGCGAGGGCATCGGCCTGCCCGTTACCGCCTTCGCGCACGGGCCGCGCAAAGCCGAGGACGTCATCAAGGAGGTCGGCGGCGTTCCCGTCGTCATCAAGCTCCTCGAAGGCACGCAGGGCATGGGCGTGATCCTCGCCGAGACCGAGGGCTCGGCGAAGTCGATCATCGAGGCGTTCAGCGCCGCCAACGTCAACATCATGGTGCAGGAGTTCATCCGCGAGGCGAACGGCAGCGACATCCGCGCCCTCGTCATCGGCGGCGAGGTGGTCGCGGCCACCAAGCGCATCGGCCGCGCCGGGCGAGTTCCGCGCCAACCTGCATCGCGGCGGCACCGCTGTGAAGGTGGAGCTGACCACCGAGGAGCGCCAGATCGCCTCGCGCGCCGCCGACGGCCCTCGGCCTCAACGTCAGCGGCGTCGACATGGTGCGCTCCAGCCACGGCCCGCTGGTGATGGAGGTCAACTCGTCGCCCGGCCTCGAAGGCATCGAGGGTGCCACCGGCATCGACATCGCGAGCCAGATCATCGATTTTCTGGAGCAGAACGCCTCTTACGGAAAGACCGAGACCAAGGGTGTTGGCTGAGTTGCTGCGGCGCCTAGTTGCACCGCAAAACACAATATTAGGGCTTTGTGGTCACAGCCGCCCGAACTTCGAGAGGAGCCTTGATCGTGCCCTAACGGCTCACATATCATCGACTTACGGGCCGAGGCGCACTTGGCGCCCCAAAGCCAACTCAAGGGACGTCGACGAATGACGGAGCAGCAAAAGCACTTTCCGGAATTCTACGTCACCGCCCCTCAGCCTTGCCCCTATCTCCCTGGCCGCCAAGAGCGCAAGCTCTTCACGCACCTGACGCACGAGAAGCCGTCGGGGCTCATCGACAATCTGTTGCGCGGCGGTTTCCGTCGCAGCCAGAACATCGCCTACATGCCCTACTGCGAGGGCTGCCAGGCGTGCGTGTCGGTGCGCGTCGTCATCGACGAATTCGTCATCGGCCGCTCGATGCGCCGCGCCATGGACCAGGCGACAGTGTATCGAAGCGCGCCGCGTTCCGCCCGAGCCGACCTCCGAGCAGTTCGCCCTCTTCCGCCGCTACATCGACGCGCGCCATTCCGATGGCGGCATGGCCGACATGACGGTGCTCGACTACGCCATGATGGTCGAGGACAGCGTCATCAACACCTTCGTCACCGAGTACCGCCAGAAGCCCGACAACGCCGCTCGACTCCAATCCGGATAACTGGCCGCTGCGCGCCGTGGCGCTGTGCGATCTGCTCTCCGACGGCATCTCGATGGTCTACAGCTTCTACGACCCGACGGTCGATCAGATGTCGCTCGGCACCTTCATGATCCTCGAGCACGTCGCGTATGCGAAGAAGCTCGGGCTGCCGTATCTCTATCTCGGCTATTGGATCAACGGCTCGCGCAAGATGAACTACAAGATGCGCTTCCAGCCGCAGGAGCAGCTCGGCCCCAACGGCTGGGTCCGCAAGTAGCCGCTCGACATGCGGCTCAGGAATTGTCATGGCGCCTGCGCGGCCTCGCGACTTAGGGCCCGCGAGCTACTGCGCCAGGGCGGCGTCGAGCTTCTCGAACATGTAGGTCCACTTGGCCGTCTGCGTATCGACCAGCGTCTGCATGCGCGTCTTCAAGTCGGCGAGCAGCGCACAGTCAGGGGTCGGCGCATCGGCGCCCTCCTGCCCGAGCGTCGAGATGTCGGTCAGCAGCCGCTCCGACTCCTGGTCGTAGACGGCGATCTTGTCGTCGCGCACGAACGGCGCCGCCTCTTTCAGGAACGCTTCGTGGCTCCAGCCACGCTTGTCCTTCAGTTGGCGCAGCTTCTCCTGGAAGGCCGGCTTATTCTGCAGGTTGAGGTCGCGCAGGGCACCGGCGGCATCGTCGACGACGGCCTCGAAATCCGCCTTGGCGCAGACTTGTGCCGCTGGCGCCCCGGGCGCGGCCGGTTGCGCGGGCACCGCCAGGTCGGGAGGCGCCCACGGCGTGGCCGGTTTCGCCTCTGGCTCTTTGGGCAGCGGCTGATCGCGCTTAGCGACACCGGCGGGTGCCGCGGGAGTTACGGGTGCGGCCGGAGTTGCAGGCGCCGCCGGCTCAACCGGCTTCCACGAAGGATCGGGTGCCGCCGGTGGCGAAGCCTGCGCGAACGCGCCGCCGCACATGCCGGCCACGAGGCCGATCGCGAGCAGCGCCCCAAGAGCTAAGTGTCGGTTCCCCGTCCCGTTCATCGGACAAGTCCTAGCGGGCGAGCATGGCGCGATCAAGCACGCGGGGCGAGCGCCCATGCTCGCCGAGCAATGCGCGCACCAACGGCTGACGCCGAGCAGCGGTGTGATGCCGGGCGAGATCGGTTGCGGCAAGACTTGAAAGGAAGGCCGTTTGTCGGTTGCGGTGCAGCACAATTCAAGCAAATGCCGTATGCTTTATTTGCCGCCCCTGCCTTAAGTCGGGCCCAATAATTTCCCCCGTACGATTTGCGTCCGGTGCGCTAAAGCCGCGCCATCGGACGGCTGCCGTGCTAATTTCGAGCGGTCGAAAATCGACAGCGGCCGGGAAGGTTCTCCGATGGACATCACCTCTCTGATTATCCAACTCATCAGCGGCGCGGTCGGCGGCAACGCCGCCAATTCCGCGAAGGACACCGGGCTAGGCCCGCTTGGCAACACCATCGCCGGAGCGCTCGGCGGCGGCGTCGGCGGACAGATCCTCAATGCCGTGCTCGGCCTCGGCGGCACCGCCGCGGCGTCCGGGCTCGACATCGGCACCATCGTGTCGGCGTTCCTGACCGGCGGCGTCTCCGGCGGCCTCACGGCCCTCGTGATCGGCTTCCTCAAGTCGAAGCTCGCCACCTGACGCGGGCACCATCGGCCCGCGAGCCTAAAGCTTCGCGGGCCAACTTGCGCCTGCCGTCCGCCGGCCGCACGCGCCTTCAAGCGCGAAGCACGATCATGTGAAGCCTCCGCGCTGCAATCCACGCCAACGTGATTGGTACGTGACCGCGCGCATGTCCACATTCAGCGGCAGGGATCGGCGCACGAGCGCCATCCAAGAACATGGAGGAAATCCTATGAGAACTTGGAGCAAACCGCAGGTTCGCGAGCAGGAAGTCGGTCTTGAAGTGACGAGCTATATGCCGGCAGAGATCGACATCATCTAGTCCCACTCTCTGTAGTCACCTCCCCCTTATGGGCGGCATCCCCGCCGCCCCTTTTCTTTCACTCATCGCGCCTTGTGCCTCGCTTCAGCGAGCGGGTTCGCGCGCGCCAATGGAGATAACAAATATGATCCGTAAGCTCTCAATCGCCGCCGCTCTCGCAACCGCTCTCGTGGCCCTACCTGCCCTGGCAACGGAGTCCGGCCCTGCCGCTAAGGGTAACCTCTTTAATGAGAAGCAAGCCCGCACCCACCTTCTCCACCTGGGCTATACCAACGTCTCCGGCCTGACGAAGGACGAGAACGGCGTGTGGCACGGCTCGGCCACGAAGGACGGCAAGACGCTGACCGTCGCTGTCGACGTCAAGGGCGCCCCGAGCAAGTAAGCGCGTAGATCGAAGTTTGATTGCCGGCGGCGCCCGCTCCCACGGGCGCCGTTTGCATTTCACATT
The DNA here is from genome assembly GCA_963724595.1 of uncultured Alphaproteobacteria bacterium. Taxonomy (GTDB): domain Bacteria; phylum Pseudomonadota; class Alphaproteobacteria; order Rhizobiales; family Hyphomicrobiaceae; genus Hyphomicrobium_A. The sequence continues at coordinate 14,001 of CAVRVR010000016.1, forward strand.
TAGGGAACTGACGACGCGCCCTCGAAAACTATGCGGCAGACAAGAACGGTTAATTGCCCGCCGGTAGTTTGATGCATGGCCCCTCAGTTCATGTGCCAGCCGTGGCTGACGATGATGCTTTCGCCGGTCAGCGCGTTGCTCTTGAAGGCCGCCAACAGCAGTGCGATCTCGGCGATGTCCTCGACCATGGTGAACTGTTTGTCGACGGTCTCGCCCAGTAGGACCTCCTTGACGACGCGTTCCTCGGTTATGCCGAGCTCATGCGCCTGCTCGGGGATTTGCTTCTCGACCAGCGGCGTCCTGACGAAGCCCGGACAAATGACGTTCGAGCGGACGCCGTACTTGGCGCCTTCCTTCGCCATCGTGCGCCCGAGGCCGAGGATCGCGTGCTTCGCCGCCACGTACGCCGACTTCAGCGGCGATGCCTCATGGCTGTGCACGGAGCCCATGTAGATCAGCGAGCCCGAGCGCTGCTTGTACATGTGCTTGACGCACGCCTTCGTCGTCAGGAACGCGCCGTCAACGTGGATGGCCATGATCTTCTTCCAGTCGGCGTAGGGAAAGTCCTCAATCGGATGCACGATCTGGATGCCGGCGTTGGAGACGAGAATGTCGACGCGGCCGAAGGCGGCAACGGTCTTCTCGACGCCCGCGTTCACCTGCGCCTCGTTGGCGACGTCCATGGCAACCGCGACTGCCGTCTTGTCGTCGCCCAGCTCGCGCGCGGCTTTGCCGGCGGCTTCGATGTTGAGATCGGCAATGGCAACTCTGCCGCCGGCCTCCACGTAGCGCTTGGCGATGGCATGGCCAATGCCGCTGGCGGCGCCGGTGACGAGGGCCACTTTTCCGTCGAGCCTCATGGCGCGTGCTCCTTTCAGCGTTTGAGGTAGTCGTAGACGACCTTGCCGAGCCCGAGCGTCAGATCGGCGACGATGTGCGTCGCCGAGACGATCTCGCGCACCGGCAAGTCCGCGATCGGCGCGAGCGCGTGCGGCCTGAGATCGAGCGCCGCCGGCCCGGTCCAGGCGCCTTTGACGACCACGTCCTCCAGCCGGTAGTCGACCAGCTCCAAGATGCGCGGACTGCCATCAACGTGCGGTATGATCTTCAACAGGAAGTTCGGCTTGGCGAGCGATGCGGCAACCTGCTTGAGGTCGAGGGCGCGATGCTTGAAGCCCATCGTACCGGTCGCGATGCGCACCGAGCCGTAGTCGAGCGTCCCGACGAGCGTATCCGTATCGGGGCCGAGCCGGGGCTGCGCGTACTTCTTCGGAAAGCCCCACAGCTCGCGCCCGCCATAGATCGGCGGGCCATCGTTGAGGAACATGGCGTGCGTGTAGCCGCCCTCTTGGCCGTCGTATTTGACCGGGATGACCTGGCCCGAACTCCGTATAGTCGCCAAACCCAGTCGAGTCCGGCATGCGAATGAACTCGTATTTGACCAACGGCTCGTCGATGGTCAGCGGCTCGGGCACGACGGCTTCGAGCGCCGCTTTGTCGGTGCGATAGGTGATGATGAGATATTCGCGATTGATGAAACGGTAGGGCCCCGACGGAAACGCGGGGCTGGTCAGCGGCATGGCAAAGGCGCGTTTGCGGACGTCAGCGATGTTCATGCAGGTCTACATGGACGTTGAGGGTCCAGCTCCTTTGTGAGATCGAGCACGGTCACTCCGTCCTTGGGCCGCTCGCGATTCTTCCACGACGGATGCCGCAACGTCCGCTCCACATCGTCTTGCCCGTCACGCCAGTGCTCATCGACCGTGTAACGCGAGAACTCGTAGTCGTTCGACTGCGTGGAGTAGGCAGCGCGGCGGTGAATGAGGTGCACGATGGTTACGGCCGCGTCGCAACCGACCGATGACAGCACGTGCCAGTCGAGGCTCGCCTTGTAGTCGTCGGGAAGCACCCGCTCGAGCCGTCTGATGGCGCGGCGCATGGTCTGCATGCGGCGGAAGACGTCGGTGTTGAGGCGCGTGCGGCTGGAATAGCGAATGTCCTTCTCGCGCTGGCCGATGTCGAACAGGGTCTCGGGCATCGGCCCCTTGGCGCTGAACAGATCGAGTTGAAACACGCACATGTCCTCGCGGTGACCGCTGCCGTCGAGCACGTATTGCAGGGGCGTGTTGGAGACGAGACCGCCGTCCCAATAGGCCTCGCCGTCGATCAGCACGGGCGGGAACCCTGGCGGCAACGCGCCGCTCGCCATGATGTGCTCGGGGCGGATCTTGTCCCCGCGCCCGGTGTCGAAATACTTCATGTTGCCGGTGCAGACCTGCACGGCGCCGACGCTGAAGCGGATGTCACCGGAATTCAGCTGATCGAAATCGACGAGCTCGAGCAGCGTCGCCTTGAGCGGGCTCGTGTCGTAAAGGCCGATCGCCTCGAGCGTGCCGGGTGGCATGACGACGGCGGGAGGCAAGCGCGGCTCGAAGAAGCCGGGTGCGCCGGTCGATGCGACGACCGCCGCGCTCGCCTCGTTGAATATTTTGCGCGAGACATTGTCGCCCGAGAACGGTGGAAAGATTAGCCGGCTCGATACTCTGTTCCAGAATTGACGTAGACGTTCGATGCAGTGCTTGTGCGGATTACCGGCGATGATGGCGGCGTTGACGGCACCGATGGAAATGCCGGCCACCCATTCCGGGGAATGACCGGCTGCCGCCAAGGCCTCGTAGGCGCCGGCCTGGTAGGCGCCCATGGCGCCGCCCCCTTGAAGAACGAGCACCTGCTTCTCAGGATCGCGGCCGTTGTTGCCCATGGCTCAACATCCCCAAAATAACTCTGGGACGGCAAATGGCGCCTCACCACATCTGAGGGCGAGGTCGCAAAGCTACAAGTGCGGTCACCCGCCATCCGAGGTGCGAAGCTGTGCCCGGCGGCTGTTGATGCTTGGTTGCCGCGGGCCGCAAGATTCGATCTGCGTTTGGTAGAAGACCGCGTGCTCGCTCTGCGGAGCGGAGTAATGCGCGCACCCGCGTGCGGGATGAGCCTGACGCGGTAGGACGCTTCGTCACACCGCGATGTTAGCCGGCGAACTGCTTGAGGTACGGCCAGCTGAAGTCCGTCTCGATCTCCACCCACAGTGGTGAGTGATCGGACATTTGCCAAGTGCGCCACTTGCGGTAGAGCGCCTTCGCATCGCCCGTTATCTCGCCTTCCGGATCCTTCTTCGGCAACGAGGATTTGTAGATCGCCAAGTCTTCGGCGTTGTCGCGGAATACCGTCTCGAAGATATCGACGATACCGCCGCCGGAGACATTGAAGCGCTCGTCCCTCACGCGCACCGCTATCTGATCATAGAAATGATCGTCCTCATCACGAACCCTTTTGCCGTCGATGGCCCCTGGTATTTCGAACCCCTCGCTCTTCAGCGCCTTCATCGTCTGGTGCTCGGGGCTCACCACATTGAAGTCGCCGAGCAGGATGTAATTCTCCGGAAGGCGGTGGGTCTTTTCCTCGTCCTTGCTTTCGCGGTCCCGCCGCTTTGCGAAAAACTTGACCAGCGCCTTGATCTCATCGATGCGCCGCTGCAGCCGCTCGCCCGTGTCCTTGCCGTAGTAGATGTGGACCGTGCATAGGCTGAATTTTAACCACCCAGATTGGAACGCGACGAGAAATGGCGTGCGCGCGAACTGCTGTTTCACCTCCTTAAACCCTGCGCGCGCGGCGCTTTTGGTCTCGCTGTCCGATGGCTCGTCGGCGCCTCCGCATCATTTGGTTTCTTCTCTAGTTTCTTGCGCGAAATGATGAGCTGCCCATCAGGCAGGACGACCTCGCCGGCAACCTTGCGGAACCACACCTTCTCGGCGTGAACACGAAGGCCATGCGCTCTTCGTTGCCGCCCGGCCCTTCGGTCGCGTCGGTGACGATGTAGTCCCACTCGCGGCCAAGGATGCCCATCACCTTCTCCAACGCGGAGAGGTCCCTGTTCACTTCCTGCACTGCCACCAAGTCGAAGCAGGAGATAATCTCCGCGATGTGATAGATGGTCTCTGGCAGGCGATAGCCGAAACCGAACTTGTTGGAATCAAAATCGCGAATATTCCAGGTTGCAAGCGGTAGCGAGCTGTCCTTCTTGCGCTTGCGCAACGGCTCCAGTTTGTCGCGCATGGCAATCAGGCGCTGTGCGCAGCGGCGAGCGGCCTTTGAATCCTTCTCAAGGAAACGGCGCAGCCCCGTATAATTGTTTGACATGGCAATCACCTTCTCGACAAAAAATTGACGGAAAAAAAACGAAGGCAACCGTCCAATAAATATCATGCCCGGTGCTAGATGACAGCCATGTGACCCGTTGGGTAACCTTGCCGGCGCGTTGACCTTGTTGCTCGGCAATCACAGAATTGGGGCCCCAAGCGGTAGGACGCCTGGACTGATAGGGGTCCGCGCTGCCGGATCAGCGGCCGCCTTGGAAGTAGTGCTCGAGCTGTTCGATGGTGAATTTCTGATCGGCGATGATGCATTTGACCATGTCGCCGATCGAAACGATGCCGACGAGCTCCTTATGCTCGAGAACCGGGAGATGGCGCACGGTCTTCGCAGTCATGACTGCCATGCACTCCTCGACCGTCTGATCAAGTCGCGCGCAGATGACCCGCGTCGACATGATCTCGCGGACAGGCGTCCCAAGCGACGTTCGTCCTTTCAAGACGATCTTTCTCGCGTAATCCCGCTCGGTGATGATACCGACGAGAGTGCCGCCGTTCAGCACGACCAATGCCCCTACGTCGTGCTCCGCCATAATCGTGAGCGCGTCGAGGACGGAGGCGTCTGGATGAATTTGGTGAACGCCGTGGCCCTTCTCATCGAGTACGTGTCGTACAGTGGGCATCTGACATCATCACCTCTGGGCACGGTATCGCCCGGACACATGGCTAACGCTCAGTTTGCATGCGGAACAAAGGCCACATGGTTGATCTTGCTTTCAACGCTCGTGACACCTTCGACGCCTTGCAGCAGACGGACGGCATCGACGATCAGCTTTTCGTCGGTCGTTGCCCCTGTCAGGGTGACCTTGCCTCCCGATACATGCGCCTCAAAGCCAAACTGGCGGGACTCGGGCCGAACCGCTGCTCCATCGCGTGATGAACCCTCGCCAACATCAATTCATCAATGAGCGTGCGGCGGGAATGCTCGGTCTCCTCGAAGGCCGGGCACTGCGTCAGACGCACAATGTGCTCGATACACTCGGCGACTGGAACGCGAGCAGTATTGAGGACGATGGCGCAAAGTGAGGGGTCTTCCCCGCCAATCCCAAAGAGCCTTTGCATCGTGCCGTTGTGAGCAGCGTCGCTACGCTCGATTTCGCGGCGCGCTACGGCAGCCTCTTTGAGGCCGCGCCGCTCCATCAAGGCATTCACGCGGAAGTGCATCGGCGCACAGATTCGTACGCATAGGACCTGCGGCAATGTCCGCAGCAGATAGGTGGCGCCCCAGCCCCTGATCAGCACGTTGCCTTTGGCAGCAAGCTCCAGGATTTCCTGGGCCGTGCAGACGCGACATTCGCCTGCGGTCGAGTTTCCAGCGCTCCAAGAGCGACGCCTCACCCTCGAGGAACCGATGCACCGTACTTTCGGTCATGCCGGCCCGCTCGGCGATGTCGTGTTCGACAATCTCATCGTGAACGATGGAAAGTCCCAGCCGATCAGCCACGCCCGCGGCGACTTCATTTCCGCGGGTGCCCAATTCGCGCGTCATCGCAATGACGGTCATGGCGTCCTCCCACTAGAAGAGCAGTTCTTGCTCGCCCAGCAAGTCGCTGGGTTGCACCCGCCAACCGAGCCTAGGCGCCGCTGATTGGTCCCCGCGACGTCTGACCGCGATCACTAACCAAGGCATGCAGGCACGTCTGCCATCAGACGGTGGAACTCCGCACCCGTCATGTGAACCAGCGTACGATGGTCGCCGCCCTCGAAGTAGATGTCGTTGAAGCCCTCGAGGCGATCGTCCATCACAGCCGTCAGCCCGTAGGCGCCCGCGACAGGCGGAACGCATCCCGATTCGCAGTCGCCGAAGATCGTGGCCACTTCCTCTTCCGTCGCCAAGCCGACGGTCTGCTTTAGCCAGCGGCCAACTTCGTCTAACTGCACATTGCAGGAGGCGGGCACGATCGCCAGCAGGTAGCCGTCCTTGCGCCGTATGAGAACGCCTTTGGCCAAGTTGTCTTCAGGAATGGAGCTGGCGTGCGCCGTCGCGAGTGATGTGTTTGTGCGATGGTGGGCTATGACCTCGTAGGCCACAGCCCGACCGTTAAGATATTTCTGGAGCGAGATTGCGATACCCATGGCATGCCTCCTTCCGGCCACCGCAACGGTCGGCCGGTTCGACCGGCGGAACGAAACCGCGGCATCGCTTGTCGCCAAGGTCGGCACTTGCGCGAAGGCCTGGGAAGGGAAGAAGCGGGCCTTCCCCGACACGGCGAAGGCGACGTTAAGCGGTCTCAGTCACCGCCTAATCATTGCATACGGAGTAATCTAGGTCCTTGCACCGGCCGCGCAATGACCGCGGCCCACCCGGCACGATCCGGATCAGCTGGGTGGGCGCGTCCGCCCAAACCACCGCGCTCCTCAGGGTGCACCCCAAGCCTATGCAGCCCATCTGTGTACGCCATTTGGCGGACTGTCAGTATACGCAGATCAACCCTAACGTCCTTACCAAGACGGGCGGGACCATCTTGGGAATCGTTGGCGGTGCCATGTTGAGATCGGAACAGAAGTTCAGTGCGCCCTTACCTGAGCAGGTCGCATTCTGGAATCAATGGAACGCCGAGTTCAGGGAGCAGATGATCGATCGCGTATCGATCGATCAGGGCAATTTGGTCGCCCGGTGGCACCAGCAGCTCGGTCGCAAAGATCTCGACATTCTTGAAGTCGGGTGCGGGGCCGGCTGGTTGTGCGACCGCCTGCGCGCATACGGCGCCGTTACGGCCACTGACCTATCGCACGAGGTGCTCAAACGTGCAGCGGCACGTAGCCCTGAGGTGAAGTTCGTCGCCGGGGACTTCATGCTGCTGGACTTCCAACCGCAAGCTTACGACGTCATCGTCAGCCTTGAGGTGCTGTCGCACGTCGCCGACCAACCAGCGTTCATCACGAAATTGGCGAGCCTTTTGCGCCCCGGCGGATATCTCATGCTCGCCACGCAGAACCGGCCCCAGCTGGAACGCAACGACATCCCGCGGCCGCGCCCCGGTCAGATCAGGCAGTGGGTCGACAGGTATGAGTTGGCGAGATTGCTAAAGTGCGAATTCGAAGTGATGGAGCTGCGTTCCATCACGCCGCAATGCAATAGAGGCATCCTGCGCGTGGTGAACTCGCGCAAAGTGCATGCCCAGCTTGCTAAGCTCGGCCTTGGCTGGGCAAGCCGGCTCGTCACGTCCACGCAGGAAGAAGCTTGGCTAGGGTGGACCCTAATGTGCCTGGCGCGGAAGCCGGCTGACGGCGGCAACGTCCGCGAGGCCCAAACGTAGCATCCGCGTCACGGCCAGTGTCGTTGCAAGCCGCACCTCGGTATGCCGGGGGTGCGTCTTCGCTCCCGCACACCGCGCCTTCCATGTGGCTCCAAGATATATGCTCAGATAGTACCATGGATGCCCGCCCTACTACTGAAGGCGGCGGAGCTGATAACATGCGTCGCTCACCTGGAGCGCCGCCCTCCAGGTGAATGAAGTCCCAAGTCTGCGGCGAAGGCATGCATACCTCCGGAAATCGTGCGGCCTTCGATGAGCGTCGTTACACGCACCTTGGAGGATCGAGATATGAACCGCATCAAGGCTGCGACCCTCGCTGTTGCGCTTGTGCTGGTCGCGCCAGCGGCCGCGCTGGCGCACGCGAAGATGACGGCAAGCAAACCTGCGGACGGCAGCACGGTCGCCGCCGGCGTGTCGGAAATCGAGCTGACCTTTTCCCATCCCCTGCGACTATCGATGGTGCACGTGCGCGATGCGGCGCAGCACGACGTCCCACTCAAGAGCAAGCTTCCGACCCCGCTTGCTTCCGCGGTCAAAGTCGGCGTCGAAAGCCTCGCGCCAGGACCCTACCAGGTATCGTGGACGGCGGTCGCCGAGGACGGCCACGTGATGAAGGGCACCTTTGCGTTCACTGTTGAGGCCGCCACGACGCCACGCAAATGATCGAGCCCGATCGACTGTCGGTCATCCTGCGCGCGCTGGTTTACGTCGGCGCGATCGGCGCGGCTGGCGGCGTGCTCTTCTCTTTGAGCTTTCCGCACGCGGCGCGGCATGTCGAGCGCCTCGCTGCGGCGGCAGATTCTGATCGCCTGCTGGCTGCTCATTTTCGTCGAGCCGCTGCGCTACGTGGCCTTTCAACTGGCCATTGCGGATGGCGATCCGTCCGTGGCGTTTGCGCCCGCCATGCGCTGGATGGAGCTGCAGTCGGCCGTCGGTCAGGCATCGGCGGCGCGCATGATCGCCGCCATAATTCTGCTGGTGACATACGGGCGCTGGCCCGGCGTTTCGCTCGCCGCCGCCGTCGTCATGATCGCCTCTTTTGGGCTCGAAGGTCATACGGTGAGCAGCGGGCACCGGCTTATTCTGGCGCCGCTTTTGCTCATTCATTTTGCGGCGATCTGCTGGTGGATCGGCACACTCTACCCGCTGCTGGCCCTGATCCGTCGGGCGCCGCCCGAGGTCGTCATCCCGACGGTGCGCGGATTTGGCCGGCGCGCGATGTGGGTTGTCGCTGCGCTGGTGACTGCGGGCGCCGTGCTGCTGATTGCTCTGTCCGATGCGGAGCTGCGGCCCGACAGCGCCTATCAACAAAGGTTCATCGTCAAACTGGCGCTCGTGGCGGCGCTGTTGTCGCTGGCGGCCTGGAACAAGCTGCGTCTGACGCCGCTACTGGATGAGAGCTATGGGTTGGGCGCGGCCAAACTGCGCAGATCGATCCGCTGCGAGATCGCGGTCGCGCTGGTCATCCTCGCCGCGACCGCGTGGATCATCAGCACGGCGCCCAGTCCTTGAGCAACCGACCCCCCAAAAAAAACGGCCGCCAGGCCGTAACCAATAGGCGTCTCGAACGTTGTGAGTTCAGACCGATATTTCGGTCGATGAAGGAGGAACGTCATGCTCAAAGTCCTAGCCATCGCAGTCTCTGTAGCGCTGATCGCCTTGGTCCCGGCGTACGGCCAAGACAAGGAGGCGTGGTGCACCGACGCCCACATGAAGCAGATGGACGCCGACGTCGCCAAGATGACGGACGCCAAGATGCAAAAGTCCGCGCAGATGCATCTTGATCAGTCAAAAGCGGCGATGAAGAAAAAGGATACCAAAGGTTGCATTAAGCATATGGAAGAGGCCCACAAAGCGATGGGCCTGTGACGCTTGAGGGCGCTCGCCGCCAAGGCTAACGAGCGCCCGGTCCAGCCGCTTCCTTGTGCGGCTGGACCATCGGTTCTGTGGCTTACTTTCCGTTGGCTTGCAGGGCCTTGACGTCGGCGGTGGTCAGGCCCTTGCCGCCGATGCCCCAGTTGCCGCTTGCGACCTCGTGCACGCGCACCCAGGTCACGCCGCGCATGGCTTCGCCTTCGATCTCCACCATCGCATCCGTGATCTTGCGGATCATCGCCTGCTTCTGGCTTTTGTCGAACACGCCTTCGATAAGCTGAACGTCGACGAGTGGCATATGACAGTCCTTTCTCTTGCTTGCTTTGCCTGCCGCTGCGGGACTGTCCCGTGCGTGGGGGCTGCATGCCACGTCGGCGCGCGCCGCGGCCAGTTCAGGAACTGAATCGCGGCCGGTACAGAAACTGAACTGGCGACCCGGGTCGCTGCGGCGTAGCTTGCCGCGCAGTGCTTGAGTCAACGTCGAAGGAGGCGCCCGATGAGCGAGGGCAGCTACAATCAGTTCTGTCCCGTGGCGATGGCGGCTGAGGTCCTTTGCTCGCGCTGGACGCTCGTGCTGCTGCGCGAGCTCGTCGTCGGATCGACGCGGTTCAACGAGCTGAGACGCGGCGTGCCGCGCATGTCGCCGGCGCTGTTGTCGAAGCGGCTCAAGGATCTCGAGACGGCCGGCATCGTGTCGCGATCGAAAGTGCCCGGAGAGCCGGACGTGTTCGAGTACCGCCTGACCGATGCGGGGCGAGACCTGAAGCCGGTGGTCGAGGCCGTGGGCGTGTGGGGGCAACGGTGGATCGAGACGGAAGCGTCCTTGAAGAACCTCGATCCCAATCTGCTCATGTGGGACATGCGGCGCAACATCGACCCCACGCCGTTGCCGCCGCGGACGAAGCGTCATCCAGGTCATCTTCTCCGACCTCAGCGAGGCACAGAGAAATTGGTGGCTGATCGTGACGCCGGATCGCGAGACCGATTTGTGCTCGGTCGATCCGGGCTTCGATGTCGACCTCTATTTGGCGACCGATCTCAGGACCATGACCGAAATCTGGATGGGCTACACGACGATCAGACGTGCCAAGGAGGGAGGCAAGCTGACCATCACGGGGGACCGGCAGCTCGAAGCGAAACTCGGCACGTGGCTCCGCCTGAGCCCCTTCGCCAAGGTCGACAAGCTGGTTGCCTGAAGAAACGGAACGTCGCGATGCTCGAGCTCAGACCCTCATGTGAGCACTGCAACAAACCGCTGCCGCCCGATGCGACCGAAGCCCGCATCTGCTCCTACGAGTGCACGTTCTGCGCCGACTGCGTCGACGCCGTACTGGGCAATGTCTGCCCCAATTGCGGAGGCGGGTTCACGCCAAGGCCGATCCGGCCAGCGACGAATTGGCGGGGCGACAACTTCCTCGGCAAGGACCCGGCCAGCACGACGGTGAAGCACCGACCGGTGGATGCGGTAGCGCACGCGCAGTTCTGCGCGACAGTTAAACACATTCCGCCGGAGCAACGTTGATCGCAGCGCGTCATGCAGACGGCGGCTTCGTCACTCCTCCGCGGTCCGCTCGGAATGCGCCCGCGTTCCGGACAGCAGCTCGGCGACCCACGCCGTGGAGGGATACTGCTCCAGGATCGTCAACACGGCGATGGCGAGTGGCACGCCCATGAACGCGCCGGGGATCCCCCACAGCAGCGCAGCGAAGAAGACCGCGAACACGACGAGAAACGGAGAGATCGAGAGAGCGCTGCCTGACAAGCGCGGCTCGAGATAGCTGCCGATGAGGAACTGGATGAGACTGACGCCGGCAAAGATGAGGGCTGCCGCCTCCCACGATTGAAACTGGACGATGGCGAAAAGCGCCGGCAGCACCGTCGCTATGAACGGCCCGATGAATGGGATGAAGTTCAACACGAACGCCAGGACACCCCAGGCCATCGCCAGCTCGATCCCCAGCGCCCAGCACAGCAGCCCCACCATCAACCCGGTCGCGACGCTGGCGATCGTCCGGATCACCGCATAGCGGCGGAATTTCTCGGCGATGAGCTTGCCGGCTCGCAACACGCGCGCGGCGAATTCCTCTGGGCACGCCGCCTTCAGCTTCATCTTGACGTCCCTCACTTCAAGCAGCGCCAGCATCATGAAGACGAGGACCAGCATGGTGAATGCGACCAGCCAGCGTACGATCGAGGCAAGCTCTTGAGCCGGCCGGACGAGCCAGGCGACATCGAAACGCTCGAGGAAGATGCCGACGACGGAGATGCCGTGGCTTTCGAGCCATTGCGTCACCAGCACGTAGAAATCCTGCAGGTGCGCGGCATTGACGATCATCCAGCGGCTGACCTGCCCGATGCCCCAGACACTCAACGCCAGCAGCGCGCTCAGTGCGACGATGGTCAACACGAGCGTGATGGCGAGAGCGATAAGTTGGGGCAGCCTCTCTTCGAGCCACTTCTGCACGGGCCAAACGACCGCGACTGCGAACAACGACACTGCGGCGGGCGCAAAGACGGACCGGGCAAAAAAGAGCAGCGCGATGGCAAGAACGGAGGCGCATATGATTAGCGCGTTGCGGCCGCTTCCTGACACGATCGTCACCCCTTTCGCGTCGACCGCTGTTCCGTCGTCGAGTTCTAACTCAACCGGCGCCCGCGTCTCGCCGGCTTCCCCCTGGCACGTCGATGCGTTGCGGGGCCAACAACTTTAGACAGCTATCGGCGCCGATCTCCAACGTGTGAATGTAGAAGTAGGTGTCGGCATCGTTCTTCGCCTCCATGACCGGCGACGGCGCCGAGACGATGACGAGGCCGCCGCACTCGCCAATCCAATCGATATGCCGGTGACCGTGCATCAAGACGGCTCGATTCGCCATCGGCTGCAAACTGCGCAGGAACCAGTTGCCATTGACAAGGGTCGTGCCAACGCGCTCCGACAGCACCTTCGCCGCGCGCGGATACTCGACCGGGTGGTGGTGGAGTCCGATAAGCCAGCACGCCTTCGGGTGCTGCGCAAAGACGGCCTCGATCGCCTTCACCTGCGCGACCGAAACCATCCCGAGCGCATTGGTGAAGGAGAAGTGGAAGTCCGAGTTGGAGTTCAAGAGGATGATGCCCAGGCCATCACCGTCCGGAGGCAGCACCATGGGGAAGACTTCGTTCCACCGATCGGACGCCGAGGTCGAGAAGTAGGGCCGTCCCGTCGTGGCAAACTTCGCCAGGTCGGCGGCGTGCGGCTGCAGCGCATCGGCGAGGGTGGCGCCGGTCCTTTCCCCTGAGGGGCTCATGACGCGAACGCGTGCCCCCTGGATCGTGTTGATGGCGGATATGGTGCGGATCTTGCGCAGCCGGCTGTTGGGACCGATGGACAGATCGAGCCGGGCGGGATTGGCCCGATCGACGATGTTGATGTCATGGTTGCCGGGCAACACCAGCACGCGGTCGGCGATACGAGGATGGGCGGCCAGCGCATCGAGGAACTCGGCCCACTCGCCGGAGCGGCCAGCGTCCGTCGCGTCGCCCGAGATGAGAACCGCATCGAGGGGCGAAACGGCGTGGATATCTTCGAGCAAAGTCAGCAGCCGGCGAAACCGCGCGTCGCCCTGCGGGCCCGACCGCCCGCTTTCGATGCGGAAGCCATAGCGTTCGCCGACGACATGAACATCGGACAAGTGGGCAATGCGCCAAGTGCGGGCGCCAGGCGTCGGCTGTGAAAAGTCGTCGAGATCCTTGGGCGCAGCCATCGTCGCATCGGCGAGCCCCCATACGAGCCCGGCGACGGCGAGATAAGCGCTGACGACGACCACGGTGTTGACGAGCGCCACCCAAGCGAGCCCCCACGGCGACAGTAGATCACCCACCCCGCCGATCCAGCGCGTCGACGGCCAAGTCAAAATCGCTGCCAGTAGAGCCAGTGCGCTGATCAGGAGGCCCGCCACAGCCGCGGCCCAGGAGCGCAGACGCTCACGCCGGAGCGGCACGGCGTCCTCCGGCAGGATTCGTTCGGCCAGGTGACGGAGCGCTTCGCGGCAAAACGTGTAGGCCGGCTCGATCGCAACGGCGTTCAACGACCAGAAATTGCTCTCGGCGAGACGGAACAGCCTTTTGCCGAACAGCCACCCCAGAGTGGCGACGGCCAAAAAGATTGCAATCGGCACGATGCCGAGAAGCGGCGACGTTATTTTTCCGGCAACCTTCGCGATCCACGCAGAGGCTATCAGAGGGGCGAGTCCGACGATTACGGCAGGCACGATAAATAAGATGAGCCAGGCGGTGATTAGCTTGGCAAAGCTGATCTCGCCAAGCAGGCTTCCCGCCATCGAGAGGAGTGAGTGCGTTTTGGTGCTCGACGCGTCGTCTTCGACGTCGCCGTCGCGAGGATCCACCAACGGCTTCATGCGCCAATCCTCAAGAAGCCTTGGGTCAGTATCCGGACCGCCGGCGCATGATCCTAGCTCACTGCTGGCCCTACTGCACCAGGCGCCTATCCCACCCTCGAGAACCCCACGCCATCAGTGGTCGGCCCGATCGATAGCGGATCCGGACCGACGATATCGAGCTTTGTGGGAGGCAATTGTTGACCCTTTGATTTACAGCGTCGCCCGCTCTAGATCGACAAGATCCGACATCGTGGTTGATGAATTGATCCCCAATCGCGACACGACGGAACGATCGATTGGGCTTCGCCGTTGACCGCAGTCGGCCCGGGTTTCAAGCGCTAATCCATCAAGCATAGGGACCCGGATTTAGAGATCGAGAAGGATTCTGGAGAATTCTTCGGACACTGCTGGGGGTGCTGATTCTCAACCCTGGAGGTGCCAATGGCGCTAACTCGCAAAGTCGCGCAGCCGACGATCCCGACGCCGGACAAAATTTCCATTGTGCTGTTCGTCAATGGGGTCAAGAAGCAGCTAAAGTTGGCGCCGTGGACGACGTTGCTCGACACTTTGCGCGACCATCTCCACCTCACCGGCACCAAAAAGGGCTGCGATCACGGCCAATGCGGCGCCTGCACGGTCCTCGTCGACGGACGGCGGATCAATTCCTGCCTCACTCTCGCCGTGATGAAGGATGGCGCCAAGGTCACCACAATCGAGGGGCTGGCGAACAACGGCGTTCTGCACGCGGTACAACAAGCGTTCATCGACCACGACGCGTTCCAGTGCGGCTACTGCACGCCGGGACAGATCTGCTCTGCAGTCGGCCTCATCGCTGAAGGCAAGGCGAAGACGGCAGACGAGATCCGCGAGCTCATGAGCGGCAACATCTGTCGCTGTGGCGCATATCCGAACATCCTGGCGGCGATCCAGCAAGCGATGGCTGCGCCATGATAAATTTCCAGTACGCTCGCGCCAAAGATGTCCCCGACGCGGTTCGCCAGATCGCTGCCGATCCAACCGCGAAATTCATCGCCGGCGGCACCAATCTCATCGACTTAATGAAGGTAGATGTCGAACGCCCCGCGCGACTGATCGACATTTCGCGGCTCCCCTTGATAAAGGTCGAAGAGACTGCGGACGGTGGCGTTCGCATCGGCGCACTCGTGCCAAACTCAGACCTCGCCTATCATCCACTCATTGAGCAGCGCTATCCGATCCTCGCCAGCGCCATTCTGGCCGGCGCCTCGCAGCAGTTGCGCAACATGGCCTCTACCGGCGGCAATCTGGTGCAGCGGACGCGCTGCGCCTATTTCTACGACATCGCAACGCCCTGCAACAAGCGCCAGCCGGGCAGCGGCTGCTCGGCCATCAATGGCCTCAACCGGATACATGCCATCCTCGGCACCAGCGACGCCTGCATCGCGACGCATCCATCCGACATGTGCGTGGCGTTCGCTGCCCTCAACGCCAAAGTCCACGTCGCCGGCCCCACTGGCGAACGCACGATTTCTTTCTTGGATTTCCATCGGCTCCCTGGCAACAACCCGCAGCGCGACACCAATCTCCAGCCCACCGAACTCATCACGGCAATCGAGCTTCCAGCGCAAGGCTTTGCGGCAAACTACACCTACCTCAAGATCCGCGATCGCCTCTCCTACGCGTTCGCACTGGTGGCGGTCGCGGCGGCGCTGGAACTCGAAGGCGATACGATTGAAGTCGCGCGCCTGGCGCTCGGCGGCGTCGCGCACAAGCCGTGGCGCGACTTGTCCGTTGAGGCCGCGCTACGTGGGCAGAAGGCGAACAGCGCAACTTTCAACGGAGCCGCCGACATGCTGCTGCGCGAAGCGAAAGGCTTCGCGCACAACGCCTTCAAGATCGATCTTGCGCATCGCGCCATTGTGCGCGCGCTAGACTCAGGCGGCGCGAGGCACGCCGCAGTCGCAGTCGCACAAGAAAATCCGGTGAGCGCCATGCAAACCTATATCGGCACACCGACCTCCCGCATTGACGGCCGCGCCAAGGTCACGGGCCAAGCCAAGTATGCGGGCGAGTTCAGCGCCGGCCCGCTCGCCTATGCCAGCGTCGTCGGGTCGACCATTGCCAAAGGCCGTATTACGCGCATCGATGCGAGCGAAGCGCTGCACGTCGAAGGCGTGATCGACGTCTTGACGCATGAGAACCGGCCGCCGTTGGCTGATACCGACAAGGCCTACAAGGATGACGTAGCTCCTGACGGCTCACCATACCGCCCGCTCTACGACGACAAGATCATGTTCAGCGGTCAGCCGATCGCGCTGGTGCTCGCGGAGGAGTGGGAGATCGCGCGTTTTGCGGCTTCGCTCGTCCGCGTGGAATACGCCGAAGAACCCCACGTCACGGACGTGTTCCGCCAGCGTGACGAGGCCGTGGCAGTGGAGCCAGGTTCGAGCAATTTCGGGCCCCCAAAGCCGCGCGGCTCGGCCGAAAAGGCCTTCGCTGCCGCCGACGTGCGCCACACGGGCGAATACTACGTCCCCATCGAACACCACAATCCGATGGAGCTCTACGCGTCGACCGTCATCTGGGAAGGCGACGGCAAGCTTACCATCTACGACAAGACGCAAGGCGTGCAGAACGTGCAACGCTATGTATGCGGTGTGTTCGGTATGAATTCGGACGACGTGCGCGTCATGTCGCCTTTCATGGGCGGCGGGTTCGGCTCAGGGCTGCGCCCGCAGTATCAAGTCGTGCTGGCCGCACTGGCATCGCGCGCGGTGGAGCGCTCGGTGCGTCTCGTGCTGACCCGCCCGCAGATGTATGGGCTCGGTTACCGGCCCGCCATGATCCAGCGCGTCGCGCTCGGCGCCAAGACCGATGGAACGCTCGACGCGATTATGCACGAAGCGACCACGGTGACGTCGCAATACGAGGAATTCTATCGGCAGGAAACCGGCTGGTCAGGCCTACTCTACAAGTGCGCGAACGCAAAGTATGCGCACAAGCTCGCTCGGCTCGATCTTCCTACCTCGTGCGACATGCGCGCTCCCAGCGCCGCGACTGGCTGTCTATGCCCTCGAATGCGCCATGGACGAACTTGCTGTCGCGCTCAAGCTCGACCCGCTCGAGTTGCGCCTGCGGTGCTATTCGGATCGCGATCAGAACACCGACCGCCCATACAGCAGCAAGTACTTGCACGCTTGCTACCGGCAGGGCGCGGAAGCGTTCGGCTGGGACAAGCGCAGCCCCGAACCGCGCTCGATGCGCGACGGTACCGAGCTCGTCGGCTGGGGAATGGCCACCGGCATCTGGGAAGCGTTGCAGATGCCGATCGCGGTGCGCATCGTGCTCTCCGCCAACGGCCATGCGGAGGTTGCTTGCGCGACGTCCGATATCGGAACCGGCACCTACACGATCATGGCGCAGGTCGCGGCCGACATGCTCGGGCTGCCGATCGAAGACATCACCGTCAAGCTCGGCGACTCGACGCTGCCGAGCTCGCCCGTCGAAGGTGGATCGTGGATTGCGGCGTCGGTGGCAAACGGGATCGCGACGACGTCCGCGGCGGTCCGCAATGAGCTGTTGCGGCTCGCCAAGCAGATGCCGAGTTCGCCGCTCGCCGACGCCAAGCCCGATGAGGTTGCGCTCGCCGACGGCAAAATCGTGAGCAAGCGGGATGCCTCGCGCTCGGTGCCGATCGCGGATGCGATGCGGCATGCCGGCGTGGACCGCATCGAGCAGGAGAAAGCCACCACCTTCGCCAATGACCACTCATATGCCAACAACACGCATTCGGCGATGTTCGTCGAGGTAAAGGTGGACGAGCAGCTGGGCGTCATCCGCGTCACCCGCGCCGTCAGCGCGGTTGCCGGCGGCCGCATCCTCAACACCAAGACCGCGAGCAGCCAGATCATGGGCGGCGTGGTGTGGGGCATCGGCATGGCGCTACACGAGGAAACGCTGATCGACCACAACTTCGGTCGCGTCATGAACGCCAATATCGCCGAGTACCACGTACCGGTGAACGCCGACGTGCATGACATCAAGGTGATCTTCGTCGACGAGCCGGATGCGATCATCAACCCGCTCGGCATCAAGGGCTTAGGCGAGATCGGCATCGTCGGTGTTGCGGCGGCGGTCGCCAACGCGGTCTATCACGCGACCGGCAAACGCGTGCGCGACCTCCCGATCACGCTCGACAAGCTGAGGCGGTGAAATCGATCCACGACAGCCGTCATGGGCTGGCTCGCATACGCGCCGCAACGCCCATCTGCTGGCTGGTGCGGTCTAGAGGCGTCCGGTCACCATAACGCCCGCCAGACGCTCGTCACCGACCGTGGCCTCACGCCTTCCGCTCTCTATGGAGGTAACATACTGCTCGTCGAACAAATTCTTCGCGAATACTGTGAACGTGTAGTGCTCCGTCACCTGGCCGGTGCGCACGTCGACCGTCGTATAGCCGTCGACGAAGCGCAGTGGCGTGTTGGCGAGATCACCCACGCTGTAGTAACCGTCGGTCTAGCGCGTGTTGGCGCCGGCGAACCAACCCGAGACGTCTCTATACATGCCGCCGGCCGCAACCGTGTAAGGGGCAAGAGCGGACATTGCAGCGGGACGAAGCGCTCGGCTTCAAATCAGCAATGATTGTCGGCGCTCGCCTGTTTGACGGCCTTGAGCTGACGCAGGGCGGTATCCCGTCGAGCTTGGTCATCTTCCAGGATATGCTCGCTGCGGTTGGCGGTTACTCGCATCAGGCGCACCGCTTCCTCGCCCAGCTGATCGCAACTGAAGCTCACATAGTCGCCATAGCCGAGCGACTGCCGCTCCGAGACAACGGCGCAGCCTGCGAGAGTAAGACATAGTGCAACAATTGCAGATGCGGCACGCACCGCGAGTCCTCCTTGGGATGATAACGGATCAAGGGCGCGGCAGTTCCTGGGCCGGAGCGGGCGAGGAACAACAAGCGTGCCTCCCGGGTTATCCGTCGAACGCGCGATGGAGAACGACGATGCCCCTTTTCCTTTTGCCCTACTTCTATCTGCAGCTGGCCGTGGTCAGCTGCGCCAACCTAAGGACGGTCGGCTCAAACGTCGACGAGTGACGGTGCGGTGGGTGCCATGAAATGGAAAATGCGGCTCAGGAAATTCGAAGTCGCGCGCGACAAAAGCTGTGTGCCCGGCCAAAAGGGTCAGGGCGGTGAGGGACTGAGCGACGGATATGGTGGTAGCGCCGGAAAAGGCACCGGCGCCTCCGGCCCAGATTCGACAGCGAAGGCGGACAGCCCTTCACTGCCGTCGCGCGAGAGGATCGCCAAGGTCCTGCGCTGACCTCGAAATGCGTCTCGTCGCAGTGCGTCGTACCCCGTAGTGCCAAGCGGGCGCGCGCTTCAGGTGCTACTCGCCCCGAACCACCTGGCCGCGGATCTCGCCCTCGGGTTGGCTGCGCGTGTGAATCGTGATGTTCCAATAGCCGCCAATGAGCTGAGCTGCCTCGGCGTCCGAGAGAGTGGCGGAACCGCCTGACAGGCTACCGATCCGTTGAACAACGTCGGCCGCAGCGGCGGGACCGGCGGGGCCATGAAAGGCAATGCGCGTGATCTTGCTGGAAAGTCCGGCAACGGTCCCGGTCCAGGCGAGCCTCCGGCTCTGGGTATCGAATGTCGCGCGCACATAGCCCGAGGCGGAGCTCGCCGTCGGCGGCACCATGTTGGCCCCTTTGAGCTCGGCCCTAAAGGCAACGGACGCGGCGAAAGCGGAGAACGGAAAGGCGAGACTGATCGCGAGTGCGACGGTCACAAGCTCGGCGCGCTGACACCTGCTGCGTGTCGATGTTGCCGGGTGCGAGCGCGGAGGCATCTCCAGGTTCCGCTCCTTAATCACCTAAGTGCTCGAGCGCTATCTTGATGCCCTCGTCGTAAATGGCCTGCACTTCGGCTTTGTGATCCTCACCGCGATGCGCGAAGGCACTGAAGAAATAGTGCTTGTCGGCTGCCGCAGTGGCTCCCCGCATCTTATAGCCGCCGAGGTCCGCTACACCGTCGAGATCATAGTCGGTGGCGTACTGCCACGGGCCGGAGGGACGGCCCTCGCGCTCCTCCAACGGCTCGACGCTGATCTGCAGCATCTCCATGCGCAGCCCCTCGGCGGGAAATTGCTCGTAGCACCAACGGCGATTCTCATGCTTCAGGCACGCGCCCACGCCGCCGTCGCCAATGCGCCACGCCCGCTCCGTCTTCTCTCCCTCCATCTTGGGACCGAAGGGGGCTTTGATGGCGCCGACGAGATTGACGACGATACGCGGCTGCTCGCGATCGGCGGCGAGCGCGGGCAACGCTGCGGCGGCGCCCAGCACCATCATGACGATTCGTCGTCTCCACACACGCTGCATCATCGCGAGCCCCCCAGTTGTCGGACGGTTCTCCTGGCAAGAGCTTATCACGCATAATGCGCTCAGGCAGCACGCGCATCAGCGAGGTTGTCGCCCCGAAACGGCGACAATCTTGCCAAGACGAGCGCACATTCAGGAGCAACATGATCACGAGGCCAACGAAACGATTCGAGGGACAGGGTAGTGGGACTTCCGCGAGGTCACGCACATCCAGCCGACTTGGTCTGGCGCTTCACCCCAAAGTTGCTCAGGTTTCTATTTGTAGTGATGTTGCCGCCCCTCTCCGCGCTGGCCGATGAGCGCGTCAGCGCGTGGCAAACGCAAACGATCCCGCAGGCGCCGGCTCCCCTCCCCGCCGTTCCTCCCCCAGCAGCCGCGCCGCCGCGGCAACTGACCGTCTTCGAACGGCAAGCGGCGGAGACGATCGAGATCACCAACGCGTTTCGCCGCCGCAACGGCCTGCCTGAATTCAAGGAGGATCCGGTCTGCTCAGCAGCGGCCTTCGATCACGCCCAGGACATGGCTGGGCGAAGCTATTTCGATCACTTCGGACCTGGCGGCAGCTCGCCTACCACTCGCTACAAGCGTCGCAATATCACCCAGCAACGCGTGATCAGAGTGACCGAGAACATCGCTCGCGGAAACGGCACCACACCCGAGAGCGCGTTGAGGATGTGGCTCGAACTCCTCAGGTCACCGCAAACATCTGGTCGGAACGGAAATGAACCATATCGGTGTCGGTGTCGCCAACGGCTCCTGCTTCTTTGCAGCCTGCACCTACTTCGTGCAGTGCTTTTCGCGCTGGCCCTGACACCCACGGGCCGGACTTCACTTAAGAAGATCGCCCTACTCGATTGTGAATGTGCCAGCGCCGGTCAGCCGAGGATCGGCTCAGCCTGGGGAGGCGTTTATGGAGAGCTCGCTTTCCCGCGCTACGCGCTCGAAAACCTCGGTGATGGCCTTTATTCGGTAAAGCTTTTCACCGCCTTCGTTCGGCATCAGCTGCATGACCTTGTAGGCCCGCGCGGAAGGCACCATGCCCATATGCGAGCGCGCGTATTCGA
Organism: uncultured Alphaproteobacteria bacterium; assembly: GCA_963724595.1. Taxonomy (GTDB): domain Bacteria; phylum Pseudomonadota; class Alphaproteobacteria; order Rhizobiales; family Hyphomicrobiaceae; genus Hyphomicrobium_A. The sequence continues at coordinate 35,150 of CAVRVR010000016.1, forward strand.
CCGTCTGCCCGACCTTGAACTTATGGCTGGCCATGATCTGCCTGTGCGTCGCGTGCCAATGCAGCCTCGAGCTCCGCGGGCTCGACTTCGACCAGCTGCCGCGAAACGTACGCTGCGTTCGAACCCGGTAGCTCGATCGTCGTCTTCGTCCGTCGGCAGCCGATGAATGAGAGCCCCTCGAGCTGCTCACGCGTTTCCGAAACCGCGTAGGTTCCCGGGGGATAGGTCCCGTCCACGCCGTCCAGCGAGAATGGATGCGCGAAGGTCACCGACCTCTGGCTCAAGGTATCTGTCATGCGCGTCCCCGCGGCAGGCGACTGCTGAGCACGTCGGTGCCAGCGGAAGTGGTGACGGCGACTGCCTGCATCGGTGCCGGCGGATAAGCGTAGGCGTGATAGATCGCGTACGCGAGGATGATGGCGATGAGACCGAGGGGAACGACGATGGGGGGGACGAACCACGACGCCATTGCATTGTCCTTCCGGGCGAAAAACGACGAAACCGACGGCCCGCCCTCAGCCGCGCTGAAGATAGGCCGTCGGCAGAAAAAAGCGGCTAGCCCTTAGAGCTGGCGGCCGTTGGCGAAGGTATCGACGTCCTTCTGAGCTTGCGCCGCGTCGAGGGAGTACTTGGACTGCACCTCTTTGACGAGGTCGTCCTTGCTCTTCAACGCGGTGATGTCGGCAGCGGTCAGCTTTGGCCACTTCTGCCCGATTTCCCCGCGCATTCCCTGGGCGTTCGAGGGCGTGGGAGCGGCTGTCGGTTGAGCATTCTGCGTCATATTAAAACTCCTAAAGCGTATGATCTAAGTATAGCTGAATGAATTCATCCAGTCCGTGGATTGTTATAGCGCTCGCATGATGTCTTATTTGTGTTCGAACAAATAATATTCGCGTATATATAAAATATATACGGATGATCGATGGCGACAATACACACAAGCAACCACTGTTTTATTACTTCTGCAGTGTATCTATATGTTGCTATATCGTGGCTAAGGCAAAATATATACATGTGTAATTTATCTATACTTTGTCTGGGGAATCTGGGGTCGGCTCTTCACTCGCGCCCAGCACGGGCGCGGCGGATGCTCTTGGCAGCGGCCTCCAGATCAACCAACCATCACTGACGACGAACTTTGGTGCAGAGAACGCCGCCTCAACTAACTCAGGTTGGAGCGGCCGCAACACGCACCGACGCATCGAGTTCGAGCATCCGCTGACCGAGACGCATGAGCTCAGCGAAGCTTGACGCTACCCCTGCTTCCATTCGTGCGCGTGAGGCTGGATCAGTGTCGCGGCGCGCAAGCAATTTCTGCACTTCTTGAATGGCCTTTTCGGCTACGCGAAATTCGTCACCGATCCGGCGCTGCTCCACGAGCAGAGGTCCGATTTCCATGTGGAGAGTTCCTTTCTTCATGCGTGCATTGATCCTCAACGCACAAGCAATTATTCCGGCAGAGCCTCAGGTGGTATTACCCCGGATCAGCCTTTCCATCGCCTCCACCAGCACACCATCGCCGGCGGGTTTGGAAAATGTGCAGCGCGTCCTTACACGGGCCTTCGACTGCGCCGTACCCGCTATAGACTAGGAAGGGGACGCCCCGCTCCTTGGGGCGCGCGCAAAGGAGGGTGCTGTTCCCGTCACCCAATGCATGATCCAAGATGGCACCAGACAGTCCATCGTGCTCGACGAGGTCCAAGGCGTGCTTGAGCGTATGCGTTGTCGTCAAAACGGCGCCGGTGCCTTCGAACGCTTGAGTGATGTCTATGACGATCAGAGGCTCATCCTCGACGATGAGGATTGAGCGCCCCTCTAAAGACGGACGTTGCAAAGGATTTCCAATGGCGCGGCTAAGCGCAAGCTGCCTGAGGCAGTGCGACCTTCGGTGGTCGCTTAAGTCCCGAGCTGTCGATCAATCCTCACACGCGCAACAAGACGCGATGATCGACGGGGAGGCAAAGCCCGCGGAGCTGCGGCGGGCTCGGTGCTGCGTGAGGTCTTCATAGTACCACAGCTCCGCCCACGGACCTAACTCTCACTGAATGGGCGCCTGCGTCGGGCGCGGCTCAGCAGCGGGCGAAGCAACCGAAGTGACTTTGTGGACGATCGGTGCGCGCTTGGGCACGCGACGGGAATGTTGGCCAGATTCGACTCTAGGTGTGTTACTGTCACCCATGACAGGACAACCAATCGCTCAACTTTTGCCGCGCAAGCCTCGCCCGCAGTGGATCGTTCCGCTGGTGACCGCCTTGGTCTTTGTGGCCGTCATCCTCGTGCTCTACTAGGCGGCTGCAGTCGCAAGCGTTTCTCAGGCGACGCAATCATAGGAACGGGCGACGTGAGTGAGATCATCACAGGCAACAGTTATTTCGTCACCACGTGCACGCAATGCGAGACGATGATGATCTTCGGGGACGCGCCGTCGTCCGACGCGGGTGACGACCCGCGGCACGCCGAAGCATTCCTCACGTGCCCAACGTGCCTGCAGAAGGACGTCTATCAGCCCGAAGACATGCGGATCGCTCGCGCGGCGCAAAAGCACTGACGCTTGCGACCCAAAAATGTGGTCCCGTCAGATGATCCGATACTGGATGGGACGAGACCGCCCCGGCTGAGAACCGCGACGCACGTGGAAGTCGCAGTACGAATGACCTCCGGCTTTCGGTTTGCCGCAGTAGTGAAAGTCGGGGAGCTGGGGATCGCCGATCGGCCAACGGCAATGGTGGGGCAAGAGCGTAGCCATCGTCTTTCGCTCTTTGAGCGGGATGACGATGTCGTCGAGCGACAACGCCCTGGGTGGGCTTTTGAATGTTTCCATCGATGAAAGTAGCACGTTTCGCCACGGGCGTGTTCGATACACATGGTCTCACGCGAGAATAAGTAAGTTCGACGAATGGTCCCCAGATTCAACTAGTCGGGATGAGGAGGCGCTCCATGGCAGACAATCAAGAGCCGCATGAAATCGAGAAAATAATAGCCGAGCGAAATATTGTGGCGGCAAACAAGGCTTCAGCAGCTGCAGATGAGAAGAGAGAGACGAATGAGCTTGCGGCCAAAGTGAAGCAGGCGCTGGTTGGCGCTCAGGAGACGCTTCGAGAAGAGATCAAGAAGGCGAACGAAGCTATCAAGCGAGGCGGACGTACCGAGGAATTTCGTTTCCAGCCCACTTCTCAGCCTTCGAGCGGCACGTTACTGACTGCCAATCTCACGTTGGCTGACGGGGCGGGGTCGCTCCGGGACTACCTAGTCACCGTCGCCACTACGGACGGGAAAATCTCGGTTCGAGGTCAGGGCGTGACCATACAGCAATCGCTGACCAACATCCTTCAGGTGAAGAGAGAAGATTGGTCGAGATTTCTCAGCGGCATGTATGCGAGCAACATGCGATAGTTGCGTGTTCGCCTTCACCTTCTGATGCGGCGCGGTCGTATGCAGACACCGTGCTCAGAAGTCAGTCGAGGCGAGTTCGTAGGACCCTTGGCGCCGCCGCCCATACACTTTGCGTGCCGCCACAAGAATGCGCTCGCGGTTTAGATCGAAGCTTTCGAGCAAGGCAGTTTCGCCATTTGGCGTTCCGTTCGCAATCTGCACCAGCGCGGCTTCGTCCATGAAGAACGAGATCTCCAACGCGCCGTCATGCCCCCAAAAGCGGATGCACCGGCGCCCGCAGTCGTAGCTGCGGCTCGTGTTGGGAAAATTCAGCATCTGGACGCGGCGGCGAGGCGCTGGCACGCCTCGACGATGTCCCCCGGCAGATAGGGCTTGCTGAAAAACAAGCTCCCCTCCACGCGGAGCGCAGCGTCGCTCGGGTTGCCGGAAGCATAGATGACCGGCAGGTAGGGCTCGATAGCGCGCACCGCATGTGCCACGTCCCACCCGCTCATGCTTCCAGCCAATCGGATGTCGGTGAGGAGGATGTCGACTTCGTTGGCTGCGAGAAGCGCGAGCACCTCTTCACCTGTGGCTGTTTCGACCACTGACCAGCCGCTGGCCTTCAGTTCGCTCACCATGACATCGCGAACGAGGCACTCGTCCTCAACGACGAGAGCAACTCGTGTCGCAGGGTCGGCACGCATGGTGCCTCCTCTTCAGTGCTGTAGGGATGCCGCTCCGGAGTGTTTCTTGTTTAACGTTGCTTCGCGCACGGATGGCCAGTTTGCTAAACACCAGCGTTTGCGGCTGAGTTCCAGCTAAATGTCTGCATTGGGACATTTAACGCATTGGCTCGGTGTTTCCATGGTACGCTCCCTCATCGTCCGCCATCTTCAGGGCGCGGACGGCTGGGAGATGCGTAGCGCTCTTGCCCCTAATGGGAAGAGCCATGGCACATAGCCCCCCGACCCCCCGTCACCACCGCCTCACTCGCAGCAACCATACGGCGTCCAGGGAGTAGCCTCGGATGACCAACATCGGACCATTCGCTGCAATCGAAGACGGCCGTGCGCTAGCTCAGGCCATCGTCGACACCGTGCGCGAGCCACTACTTGTGCTGGACAAGGACCTGCGCGTCATTGCCGCCAGCCGCTCCTTCTACGATACGTTTCGCGCCGACCCCCAGGATACGCAGGGCCGGCTGCTTTACACCTTGGGCGACCGCCAATGGGACATCCCCGCGTTGAGGATGCTGTTGGAAAAAATCCTGCCTGAGCAATTTGTCATGAGCGGCTACGAGGTCGAGCACGAGTTTCCCAACATCGGCCAGCGCACCATGCTGCTGAACGCGCGAACGGTATTCTCCGAGAGCAACGCGCGTTCCGCGTTGTTGCTGGCCATCGAAGATATCAGCGAGCGGCGCGCTGTGGAGCGGGAACTGGCGCACCTTATGCGTCAAAAGGAGCTGCTGCTGGAGGAAATGCAGCATCGCGTCGCCAACAGCCTGCAGATCATCGCCAGCATTCTGTTGTTGAAGGCGAGAAGCGTGCAATCGGACGAAACGCGCGGTCACCTGCACGACGCCCACAAGCGAGTGATGTCGGTTGCCGCCGTGCAGCAGCACCTGCAAGCGTCTGGCCGGGGTGACCCGATCGCGGTCGGTCCCTATCTGGCGAAACTGTGCGCTGCGCTGGCGCAGTCCATGATCGGCGAGGGGCGCCCGGTATCGCTCGAGACCAAGGTTAGCGGGGGAACAGTGGTTTCCCGGGAGGCGGTCAGCATCGGCCTCATCGTCACTGAAAGCGTGATCAACGCACTGAAGCACGCGTTTTCTCAAGCTCATACCGACGGCCGCATTGTCGTCGCCTACGACAACGTCGGTTCCGATTGGACGCTTTCGATTGCGGACAACGGCGTGGGCAAGTCCCCTAAAGGAGCCGTCGACGTTAAGGCCGGATTGGGCACGAGCATCGTCCAAGCGCTGGCCAAAGAGCTCGACGCGCGCGTGGAGGTCGTCAGCGGCCGGGGCGGCACCACGATATCCATCAGCCACAACACCTCCACGGAGGCGGCGCGCGCTGCTTAAATATGCAATCGAGGTCCATGCGATGAAAGTGAATACGTCGGAGTTAGAACGAGCCTTTCAGCTTGCAAGTTCAGGGAGTCACCTCACGATCAGTGAGATCCGGAGGCAGCTGTTGAAGGAGGGCTATTCGAACAACCAAGTCAGCGGACGTCAGCTGATGGCCCAATTGAGAGGCCTGATCCAGGCAGCGCAATCGGGTTTGAATGTTAGGTGTGAGACGCCGTGATGTCGGGGCCAACGGAACGATTGAGTGGAGGTCGCCATGCCGACTGATAACGAGAGCAAGTTGCTTGCTGTCTTAGAAAAGCTGTTCCCGATGGGCACGACGCTGCGCTTTCTCGAGACCACTGAACCGGACCACGTGGGCGGACGATTTAATCGCGTCCGCATCGACTACTCCAAGGACTCGATCAACCTGCGTATTCCGCGAGCGTTTGTCGAAGAGCACCGGGACTGCAAAGCCAGCAGCCAAATCGAACTTGAGGAGCGGCTGACAAAGTTCATCGTCGACAAACTAAGCACGTTTGAGCCGAACCCAGGACCCCGACTAAGGCCGGTGATCGCTTGGACGCTCGCGGCAGAAACCGCTATTGCCCCTGCGGAGCTCGAGTAGCACCTCAGCATCTCTACGGGCGAGTGTCCGCTGGGTCAGTGCGGCAGTTAGAACGCAGGCCCGAAGGAGTTGGAGCGCGGGAAGCCCTTTGGGAACGAGGCGCCCTGACCGCGCGCGCACGCTGACCCAGTCGCGCAGCTCCGCCCATGGGCAGCGTGAAGGTGCGCCCGGCGCTGTCGCCGGCAAGATCGAATGCGCTCAACGAAATTTCAGCGCGGCGGTGTGCCAGTTCGCGTGGGAGCTACCAGTGTCAGACTGATTGGCGGCGTTGCCACCATTCCTCTGCCATTGAAGGCGAAGACCTCAACCACGCTCGGTCCACTCGGATCGATGCGTAAGGTCTCGCCCACCGTCACGGTGCGCCCAAGCTGTGGGGCCGCCAGCGCTTTCAGTTCCTCAGGCTCAACCCGGCCCTGCGTCTCGGCGTCGGGATGGGCCATAGACCTCACGCGCCAGGTGAGCTTGCCGCCGATGCCGCCGCCAATATCGGTAAGCGTGACGGTGAGGTGTACGGTCCCATCCGTGATCTCCGGCCGCTTCTCGATAATGTCGATGCGAGGCGCGGGCCCGGAATCGAGCGCATTCTGGATAGAGAGGCGGCTCTCGCGGTAGGTCCCCTGTGGGTCGCCAGCGAGCGCCACCTTCACAAGCTCGGCGCTATTCAGCTCTGGTGCGAGCTGAGCGAGCGAATAGACGTTCAGGCCGCGAACGATGCCGAGCGACGGCGCTGCTTTCGGCGAGGCGACGTAAAAGCCCTTGGGAGTCACGGTTAGCCAGCCGCCGTCCGGTCCGGCGAGTAGACGCGCCAGCAGCTCCCGCGTCCTGACACTCCATAGTGCGAGCGTCGTGTCCTTGCTGCCGGTTACGACGCTCGCCCCATCAGGGGAGATGGCGGCCGAGTAAATCCGGTCGGTGTGCCCGGTGAAGGTCTCTATCAGCGCGGCAGTATTGGCATCCCAGAGCTTCGCTGTCCCATCCCAGCTACCGGTCAGCACGCGAGTGCCGTCGGACGAAAACACGGCTGAAGCAACTTGGGCCGCGTGCCCGGTAAAGGTGCGAATGAGGGCTCCGGTGCCAACGTCCCAAAGCTTTGCTGTCTTATCCCAACTGCCCGTGAGCAAGCGCTTTCCGTCGGGTGAAAAGGAGACGGAAACGACGTCCCCGGTATGTCCGTTCAACGTGCCTAGCAGAGCGCCGCTCGTTGCGTCCCAAATTTTCGCCGCCTTGTCCTCGCCGCCTGAGGCGAGCCGTTTCGCATCGGAAGAAATGGCAACAGAGCGGATGCTTCGCTGGCGAGTGTCTATCGAGCTCAGAAGCTCACCTGTGCCGACATCCCAAACCTTCACGGTGCCTTCGTCGCCGCCCGATACGGCACGCGTCCCGTCGGCCGAAAGGGCTACGGAGCTGACGACGTCGGTGTGGCCTTCGAACGTACGCAACAGGTTACCTGTTGTTGCATCCCACAGTTTCGCAGTGTGGTCCCAGCTGCCAGTGAGCAAGTGAGTTCCGTCGGGCGAGAAGGCGACCGACCAGACCAGGTCGTAGTGGCCAGCCATCGTTCTAAGCAGCGCGCCGGTGCGGGCATCCCAGAGCTTTGCCGTATGGTCGTAGCTTCCAGAAAGTAAGCGCGTGCCGTCGGCGGAGAAGGCAACCCCACCCACGGGGTTCGCAATTCCCTCGAAGCTGCGTATGAGGGCGCCACTGCCAGCGTCCCATAGCTTCAAGGTTGCGTCCCCGCCGCTGGAAAGCAGTTGCGCGCCATCGGGCGAGAAGGCAACCGAGCGCACCTCGCCGCCGTGCGCTTTAATCGTTTGCAGCACTCCCCCTGTGTCGAGCTCCCATACTTTCAATGTCCGATCGTCGCTGCCTGAAACTCCATGCGCGCCGTCTGGCGCGAAGGCCACCGCCGTGACCGCACCAGCGTGCCCGTCCAACGTTCGCAGCAGCTCACCCGTCGTCGCGTCCCAGAGCCGCATGGTGTTGTCAGTGCTGCCACCCAGCAGGCGGGTGCCGTCGGCCGAGATGGCAACGGAGGTCACTCCATACCTGACCCGCCCCTCCTGCGGCGGCTGGTAAGTATGCAGCAGCAGACCCGTGGCCGCGTCCCAGAGTTTCAGCGTGTTGTCATCGGCGCCCGACAGCAATCGTGACCCATCTGCCGAGAAGGTGACGGATCGGGCAAGGCCAACGTGTCCACGTAGCACGCGAAGCAAGTCACCGGTCGCTATATCCCACACGTTCACCGCGCCGTCCCCAGCCGCCGACGCAATGCGGGTCCCGTCCGGAGAGTAGGCCACCGAATTAACAAGGTAGGTGTTGCCCGGGAATGTGTGCAGGAGCGCGCCGGTATGGGCGTCCCACAGCTTGATCGTCGTGTCATCGCTACCCGACAGCACGCGCTCTCCGTCGGGTGAAAAGGCAACGGAATTGACAATGCCGGAGTGACCACGAAACGTTCGGACGAGCTGTCCCGTGCCTGCGACCCACAGCTTCAACGTGGTGTCGTCGCTGCCGGATAACACGCGCGACCCATCAGGCGAAAAAACGCCGAACATTCCGCGCGTGTGACCAACTTGTGGAACGAACTCGATCGGCGCTGCGTCCTCCGCACTGGCAGCCGCCGCGAGCAAAAAAAAGGGGGCCACCACAAGCATCAGCAGCCGTGGGCGATCAGATGGAAAATATCCCATTCTTATTGCTCCCGTCGACGTTCACTCCTTTGGAAGTCGCGGCTGCTCCTTCCACTCGGTGATCTGTGCGTCAGGGTGACGTCCTTCGACTTCTGCAGAATGCGCCGCCGGCGCCGAGCAGCAATAGGCACATCACCATCGACGTGGCTATGGATCGATCGCCGTGAATGGCCATTGACATCCTGTTGGCGTTCAATGTCGCTAGCCGGTCTAACGTAGAAACTGGAGCGGGGAGACGGGAAATGACGCGTGCGACCGCCGTGATTACGGCAGCAATAGTCGGAACGGTGTTGGCAGTTGGCATGTTCAGCGCAGGCATGGCCAACGCGGAAGACGATAAGCACTGGTACTTCGACGTCGAGAACGAATCAACCGACGCCGTGATCGAACTCCGCACCCAGGAAGATGGTGAGTGGAGCGAAAACTGGCTCTCCAACCGCATAGAGCCCGGCGACAAGACAAACGCGACTTCGAGACGGACGAAGGCAAATGCGAGGTGCGGACGCAGATCCATCTGACCGACGGCGGTTACTTCGACGCGCCGGTCGACTACTGCAAGGCCAAGACGCTCGTCATTCAGCCGGGCACCTTGCTCTGGAAGTGAACCCCTCGAGACGCACTTCACGCAACTGAAGGGCGCCGGCTATCCGCCGGCCCCTTCAAGGTTTGACCTTTTCATCCGCTAAAACGCCGGGCCGAAGCTGTTGGAGCGCGGGAAGCCCTTGGGCACCAACCGCCCCGCTTGCGCGCGTACGCCGACCCAGTCGCGCAGCTCCGCCCATGACAGCGTGAAGGTGCGCCCGGCGCTATCCATCCAGCTCAAGCCATCGGCCTTCTTGAACACGCGCGCATCCGCGAGGTGGCCGTCCTTGAAGCGCTGCAGGATTACGCCCTTGCCGCGCGTCATCTCGTTGACCTCGTCGAGCTTGAAGACGAGCATCTTGCGGTTGTCGCCGAGCACCGCAATGTGGTCGCCGTCGACCGGCACGATGAGCTTGGCTTCCTCGGGCTCCGATACGTTCAAGACCTGCTTGCCCTTGCGCGTCGAGGCGACGACCTCGTCCTCCGGCACGATAAAGCCGTAGCCGCCGGTAGAAGCGATCAGCAGCTTGCGGCCCGGCTGGTAGACGAAGGCGTCGGCGATGTCGTGGTTTTCTTCGAGGTCGATCATCAAGCGCACCGGCTCGCCCTGCCCGCGCCCGCCCGGCAGCAGCGAAGCCTCCAGCGTGAAGATCTTGCCGTTCGTGGCGAGCAGCAATAGCTTGTCGGTGGTGTAGGCCTTGAGGGCGCGCTTGAGCTTGTCACCCTGCTTGAACTCGAGCTTGCCGAGATCGTCGACGTGGCCCTTGAGGGCGCGCATCCAGCCCTTGTCGGACAGGACAACGGTGATCGGCTCTTTCTCGATCAGTGCCGCGTCGAGATCGACGTCGATCGTCGGGGCATCGGCAAAGCTCGTCCGGCGGCGGCCCAGCGGCGTCGACTTCGCATAGCGTTCGCGTGTCGACCGCACCTCGTCGGCGATGCGCTCCCACTGCAAATCGTCCGACTTCAACAGCTGCTGAAGTCCGCGCTTCTCCTTCGACAACTTGTCGTGCTCGGCCTTGATCTCCATCTCCTCGAGCCGCGACAACGATTTCAAGCGCAGGTTGAGGATGGCGTCGGCCTGCACCTCGGTCAGCTTGAAGCGGGCGATCAGCTTGGCTTTGGGGTCGTCCTCGAAGCGGACGATGCGGATAACCTCGTCGATGTTGAGATAGGCGACGAGGTAGCCGTCCAGCACCTCGAGGCGATGCTCGATCTTGCGCAGGCGGAACTGTGAGCGCTTCACCAGCACATCGATGCGGTGCTCGAGCCACTGGCGCAGCACGTCGCGCAACGACAGCACGTTGGGGATCTGCCCCGCCGACAGCACGTTCATGTTGAGGCCGAAGCGCACCTCGAGCTCGGTCAGCCGGAACAGGCTCTCCATCAGCAGCACCGGATCGACCGTGCGGCTCTTGGGCTCCAGGACGAGGCGGATTTCCTCGGCGCTCTCGTCGCGCACGTCGCCCAAGAGCGACAGCTTCTTCTCGGTCAGCAGCTCGGCGATGCGCTCGACCAGCTTGGCCTTCTGCACCTGATAGGGGATCTCGGTGATGACGATCTGGTAGGTGCCGCGCCCGGTGTCCTCGCGCGTCCACTTGGCGCGCAACCGGAAACCGCCGCGGCCGCGTCCTGTAGGCTTCGAGGATCTGCTCCTTCGGCTCGACCAGCACGCCGCCGCCCGGGAAATCCGGCCCGGGGATCATCTCGACCAGCTTCTCGATGGTGGCGTTCGGGTGCTTGATGAGATGCAGCAGGGCCGCGCACAGCTCATCGGCGTTGTGCGGGGGAATGTTGGTCGCCATGCCGACGGCGATGCCGGACGAGCCGTTGGCCAAGAGATTGGGGAACGCCGCCGGCAGCACCGCCGGCTCCATCTTGCGCCCGTCGTAGTTGGGGCGGAAGTCGACCGTCTCCTCTTCCAGGCCCTCCAAGAGGTCGGCGGCGGTCGTCGTGATGCGCGCTTCCGTGTAGCGCTCGGCCGCCGGGTTATCGCCGTCGACGTTGCCGAAGTTGCCCTGCCCGTCGATCAGCGGGTAGCGCACGGCAAAGTCCTGGGCCAGGCGGGCAAGCGCGTCATAGATCGCTTGGTTGCCGTGCGGGTGATAGTCGCCCATGGCGTCGCCGACGATCTTGGCGCACTTCAAAAAGCCGCCGTCCGGCGTCAGCCGCAGCTGGTGCATGGCGTAGAGGATGCGCCGGTGCACGGGCTTCAGGCCATCGCGCACGTCGGGCAGCGCGCGGTGCATGATGGTCGACAGCGCGTAGGCGAGGTAGCGCTCTTCCAGCGCATCCCTGAGGTTGATCGGCTCGATGCCGTCGGGGCCGGGCAGAATCGGTTTGTCGCTCATGCGGATGGGCTAGCGCGGCGCGCCGCCACCGGCAAGACCCAGGTTGTGGATACAGCTGCCGGCCAAGCACTTTTGAGACTGCGCCCATAACCCCGGCCTGCCCCGCGCCGTGTTGGCCCTCGGGGACTTCGTCACGCAGAGGGCTTGGGGGAAAGGCGGTTGGTGGCAGACGCCCGGTGACTATCCGGTCTGGCAAGAACAAATGGCTGGTGTACGCGGACGGCGGCTGGGCCACCGCAAAGGTCAGTCTCAATGCCATATCCGGACCTCCCGGGGCCGGCGTCGTTGAAAACGCCGATCGCCGCCACGACGGCTGGACCTTCGGCGGCGGCGTTTCCAACATGATCGATCCGCATGTCGTTCTCGGTATCGACTACGAGAACGTCAAGCTCGACGGAGAGCGCCATGAAGCGCTGTCAACGGGGGCGATAATAGGCGTGCCCTTCAGGGTCGATTCGGGAGACATCGAACTGCAGACCGTAACGGCGCGCTTGAGCATCAAACTTGATCGCGACGTTGATGCAGTGCCCCTCAAGTAACGCGACCGCGCAATCGAGCTCAACAGCGTAACGGCAAGGATCAATGTCAAATGGGGCGGGCTCCGGCCCACGCACGAGCCAACCCCACGGAGGCCGGGCGCAGCGCGCCCGGCCTTTATTTGCGGGGCTGCGGCGGCGACGAACCTAGGCGCTCGGCGCCGCCGCCGAATTGCCGCTTGCTTTATCGGCGCTGAGCGCCCACTTTCCCGGCATCGACTTCTGGCCGGATGACCGAGCCGCAGCGTCTTAGGCACCGCCAACGCGCAATTCTAGAACCCAACCATTATTCGAGATCACGAGGGCCGGTGCCGGCACGAGAAGTGCTGCTACCGGTCCGTTAGCATTGTAGCCTGTCGAGGAATCGTCTCATGACCAACGGCACCGTGAAATTCTACAACGCCCAGAAGGGCTACGGCTTCATCGCTCCCGATGGCGGCGCCAAGGACGTCTTCGTCCATGCGAGCGCGCTCGAGCGTTGCGGCATCCACAGCCTCAACGAGGGCCAGAAGGTGGCGTTCGACGCCGCCGAGGATCGCAAGACCGGCAAGGTCTCGGTGCAGACCCTCGAGCTGCTCTAAGCTCAGGCCGCAGCTGATCTAGTACCGCGTTGTTTCCCAACTACTCCAGAGCCGAGCTCATCGCCGATGGCGCCATCCATGTGATCGGCGTCACGGCCGGCATCGCGGCGGCCGCGTGTCTCGTGGCCGTCGCCATTACGCAGCTCTCCGCCGGCGCCGCCGCGGCCGTCATCATCTATTGCGCCGGCATGCTCGCCGTCTTCTGCTTCTCCGCTGCCTATAACTTGCACCGCGGCCCGCGCCGCTGGCTGCTGCAGCGCTTCGACCACGCCGCCATCTACGTCAAGATCGCCGCCACCTACACGCCGTTCGCCGCGCTGAAGATGGGCGGCATGGCGGGCTTCGGCTTGCTCGGCGCCGTGTGGGCCATCGCCGTGCTCGGCGCCGCCGCCAAGCTGATCATGCCGGCGCAGTTCGTGCGCACCTCCTACGTCTTGTACCTGGCGCAAGGATGGGCCGGCGTGTTCCTGCTGCAGCCGATGCTCGCCGCGCTGTCGACGACGGCGCTCGTGCTGCTGCTCGTCGGCGGCGTGCTCTACACGGTCGGCGTCGTCTTCCACCTGTGGTCGCGCCTGCCCTTCCACAACGCCATCTGGCACGGCTTCGTGCTCACCGCCTCGGCCTGCCACTTCGCCGCCGTGCTCGACGCCGTTGTGCTCAGCTAGAACCGCAGGTGCGGCTTAGGTTGCTGCTGCACGCTAAGCGCGCAGGCCCGCTACTTGCCTTACGACGGTACCGCCTTGTTTCCCCGTCCTTAACATCCACGTTCCCACAATCACCTCGAGGCGTGCGTGCCCACCGTGGCTCGCTGGGTCCGACCGCCTCCGGTCGTTGCCGACCGAGTATGCGTACGTGGACGGCCCGCATGACGGACGACGTCTTCCCCAGCTACACCGAGGCCGAGGTCAAGGCCGACGCCATCGTGCACGCCATCGGCGTCACCGCCGGCTTCATCGCCGCCATCACCCTCGTCGTCATCGCGCTCGAGCAGCTGCCGACCACCGCCGCCACCGCCGTCGTCATCTACGCGCTCGGCATGCTCGCCATGTTCTGCTTCTCCGCCGCCTACAATCTGTCGCGCGGCCCCAAGCGCTGGCTGCTGCGCCGCTGCGACCACGCCGCCATCTTCATCAAGATCGCCGCCACCTACACGCCGTTCGCCGCCGCCAAGATGGGCGGCAACATCGGCCTCGTCCTGCTCGTCACGGTGTGGGGCATCGCGCTCGCCGGCGCCGCGGCGAAGCTCATCGTGCCGCAGCGCTTCGCGCGCGGCTCGTACGTGCTGTACCTGGCGCAAGGGTGGACGTGCGTTTTGACGATGCAGCCGCTGCTCGCCGCGCTGTCGCCGACGGCGATGACGCTGCTGCTGGTCGGCGGCGTGCTCTATACGGTGGGCGTCGTGTTCCACTTGTCCGAGCGGCTGCCGCTACCACAACGCCATCTGGCACGGCTTCGTGCTGGTGGCGTCCGCCTGCCACTTCGGCGCCGTGCTCGACGCGGTGGTGCTGGGTTAGCCGCCGCTGCGCCAGGGCTACGGCAAGCGGCAGGAGATCATGCGTCCGCCGCAGCACGCGCTACGCCAGAGACGGCAGCCGGCGCCGAACGTCGGCGTCCGGCGAGGCCAGACATGGCCTTTGGTCGAGCACGCGCGCCGTGATGTCGGCCGTTCGGCGGGCCGCCGAACGCGCCGCCCAGGCTCGTCCGCGCGATCCCTGGCGCGGTGCCTCGGCTCGCATCCCGCCGGCGTCCGGACATTCGAGGGCGCACTCTCCGCCTAGCGAGTGCGCTCCCCGCCTCGCGTGACCGACGCAATTGGCGCTTGCTGCCATCGTCGTCATGGCCGCGAGTCGCCGCTGGCAGGCTCGCCATACTGCCGCCGCTGCTGCCGCCAGGGCTGCGGCAAGCGGCTGAGCGATCATCCCGGGGCAAGGACTGGATGCCCGGTGGAGAGCAGACGACTTTGGATCATCGCGTCTGTCACGAGGAAAGGCCTCGCCTCAGATGCCGGGGCAGGACGGATCGGAGGCTGTGCATGCGTGGCAACACCGTGCACGGACGCCCGTCGCGCAGCGGTGCTCTCAATCAGAGCGCAGCGGCCCGAGGTCCTGACACGTAAGGCCCGGCGGTGGACGCCGCAGGCTGGGACCGACGGCTCGCTGACGATGTGACCGCACCCTCGGCACTGACAGATACCGACGCGGGCGCCGAAAGGCTGCCGGATTAGAATTAGGATGGCGGTCGTTTGGCGCCCGCGCTCCCTCCTCCCATCAACCCTCGGGGCTTTGCCCGCGAGAACGAGAAGGCTTGCCGCATGGCGGCGCAGAACAACGGCATAGGCGGCAGGCTCAGGCATCTTTGAGAGCAATGACCCGGTGGCATTCGAGGCCGAGTTCTTCAACCGCATGCTCGCCTCGGCGGCGGGACTGCCGCGCGTGTGTGTCCTCAAGAAGTGCCGTCGCCGCAAGCGCTGCTTCGGCCGCTTCGACGGCGATCTGCCATGCAAGCGCCAGCACCAAGGGCTCGCCGAGCGCGCTTTCAAAGCGCGCTGAAGGTGCTCGGCTGGAAGATGGAATGAGGATGCCGCTAGCGCTTGCCGAGGCTGAGGCTCTGCACGCCGTGCGCGGCAAGCTTGGGGCGCACGCTCGAGATCTTGCCGGTGTTGACGCCGGCCCAGCCGATCTCGCCCGACAGGCGCCCGTACTCGATCTTGGGGCAGCGGTTCATGACGACGCTTGAGGCCCGCGGCCTCGGCCTCGCGCGCCGCCTCGTCGTTGCGCACGCCGAGCTGCATCCACAGCACCTTGAGGCCGAGCTTGTCCTTCAGCGCGATCGCCTCGCGCGTCGACCTCGAGCGCCGCGTCGGAGGTGCGGAAGATGTCGACGACGTCGACCGGCGCCGGCACGTCGGCGAGCGTGGCGTAGACCTTCTGCCCGAGGATCTTCTGGCCGGCGAGGCCGGGATTGACGGGGATGACGGTGTAGCCCTTGCCGAGCAGGTACTTCATGGCGAAGTAGCTCGGCCGGCTGGTGTTGGCGCGAGGCGCCGACGAAGGCGAAGACGCGCGCTTCGCCGCAGGATGTCGGCGATGTTGTCGTCGCTGTAGCGGTCGTGGTTCTGGCATGTCTGGGTGCGGGCTCTGGCGCGGGCTTCGGGCGCGGGCTTTTTGGGCTTCATGCTGGGCAGAGCTCACATGTCGAGGGCGACGCGGCCGTCGGGCCGAGCGTGAAATATGGGGTTGTGGCGACCTCCCACAAGTGGCCGTCGGGGTCGGCGAAGTAGCCGGAGTAGCCGCCCCAGAAGGCCTTGCCCGCCGGCTTGATCAGCTTGGCGCCGGCAGCGACCGCCTCCTGCAGAGCGCCTTATCGACGTCGGCTTCGCTGCGCGCGTTGTGGGCGAGCGCGATGCCGACGAAGCCGGCACGCGGGCGTGCTGTCGGCGACGTCGCGTCCTCGGCGAGCGACGCGCGGCCGAACAGCGCGAGCACGACGCCGCCCGCGTCGAGGAACGTGACGCTCTCCTCCGAGGCGCGCCCGGCCTTGAAGCCCAGCGCCTCGTAGAAGGCGCGCGCGCGGGCGACATCGGCGACGCCGAGCGTGACGAGCGACAGCCGCGGCTCCATCGGCGGCTCCGAATCGGCTGCCGGTGTCGCGCCAGGTCGTGGTCGAGCGCTAGCTGCCCTTCCACTCCGGCTTGCGCTTGTCGAGGAAGGCGCCGATCCCCTCCTCGGCGTCGCGCGCCATCATGTTCTCGACCATGACCTTGGCGGCATAGGCGTAGGCCTCGTTCAGCGGCATCTCGGCCTGCGCGTAGAAGGCGGCCTTGCCGATGGCGACGGTGAGCGGCGACTTGGCGGCGATCTTGGCGGCGAGGCCAGCGCCTCCGGCAGCACCTGCGCCTGCCGGCACGACGCGATTGACGAGGCCGTAGTCGGCGGCCTCCGCGGCCGGCAGCATCTCGCCCGAGCAGCAGCATCTCCATCGCGCGCTTGCGCGAGACGTTGCGCGACAGCGCCACCATCGGCGTCGAGCAGAAGAGGCCGATGTTGACGCCGGGCGTGCAGAACTGCGCTTCCTCGCGGCGACCGCGAGATCGCAGGTGGCGACGAGCTGGCAGCCGGCGGCGGTCGCGGTGCCCTGCACGGCGGCGATCACCGGCTTGGGGCAGGCGACGATCGCCTGCATCATGGCGGAGCAGCGCGTCATCGCCTCGGTCGAAGAAGGCGAGGCCGTTGTCGGCGTCGGCGCGGTGCGCGGTGAGCTCCTTCAGGTCGTGGCCGGCCGAGAACACCGGGCCCTTCGCCGCGAGCACGACGGCGGCAGACGGTGGCGTCGGCGGCCAGTCCGTGAAGCGGCGCGTGCAGCCCGTCGATCATGTCGAGCGACAGGGTGTTGCGCGTCTCGGGGCGGTTCATGGTGAGCGACCGCGACGCCCGGCTGCGGCCGGTCGACGATGAGCAGCGGGTCGCGCCGACCGGTACGCGGCTGCCACTATCGTGCGGTCCTGCATCAGTTGTCCTCGCGTCCTCGGCGTCGGCCGGCAATACTACTGCAGCGCCTTTTCGATTTCTGCCGGTGCGCCTTGACGAGGTCGACGTTCTCCTTGTGCTCGAGCGCGCGGCGTCGTCTTGATCGCCTCGGTCAGCTCCTTGATGAGCTGCTTTCTTGTCCTCTCGGGGATGGAAGCGTCGGCCGTCACGTCGGCCAGCTCCTTCTTCAGCGCGTCGACCGGATCGGTGAACTCGCCCGTCTGCGCATCGAGCCCCGCCATGACGATCGAGATGTTGGCGGCGACGTCGTCGAGCTCGCTGAAGCTCGCAAACCCGTGCTTCTTGGCGATGCCGTCGAGCTCGGTCTGCAGCGCCGGCGTCGGGGTTGTCGCCCGCCTCCTGCAGCTTGCCGGCGACCGTGGCGAGATCGGGCTGCGCGGAGATGAAGTTCGTGACCTGCGTCCTCGCGTGAGCTTGATCTGCTTGATCGGCGTCATCCTTCGGCTCCTCGCGCAAGCGCGCTGGTGCAGAACCCAACGGCGCCCAGGCTCATCGCCAAGCACAAAACGTTGCAGAACCTTGCCGCATCGAAGCTTCTCCCTAGTATTTATGATCCGCACCCGCGGATTTGAACGGCGATTGCGACCACCATTTTGCGACCATTTCGCGCCCGCGGCCGTCAGTCGCGCGGCGAGTTTCACTCAATTTCGCCAACTGCCCCAAGTCGCCACCTGCCGCAAGGAGAAGCAAGCAGGTCACCAGCTGCTCGAGCCCAGCAGTATTTCGGCGGTATTCTGATACCACATGACATAAGCCATTGATTTTTATCGATATTGCAAAATTCGCACGAGATCGCGATTGACAGCGGCAAGCCAATCTGCTTTCAAGGCGCCTCTCGCGCCGGATGTGCAGCGCGTTTTCCCGCGCCCGCCCGGCGATCCAGCACTGGAGCCCATGACTATGACGACCTACGTCGCCAAGCCCGGCGAGGTGGAGAAGAAGTGGATCCTGATCGACGCCGAACGGTCTCGTCGTCGGCCGGCTCGCCGCTCTGATCGCCACCCGCCTCAAGGGCAAGCACAAGGCGATCTACACGCCGCACGTCGACTGCGGTGACAACATCATCGTCGTCAACGCCGAGAAGGTCGTCTTCACCGGCGATAAGCACAACGACAAGGTCTACTACCGGCACACCGGCTATCCCGGCGGCATCAAGGAGACAGACGCCGCGCCAGATCCTCGAGGGCAAGTTCCCCGAGCGCGTCGTCGAGAAGGCGGTGGAGCGCATGCTGAAGCGCGGCCCGCTGCAGCGCAAGCTGATGCGCAATCTCAAGGTCTACAAGGGCGCCGAGCATCCGCACGCCGCCCAGAACCCCGAGAAGCTCGACGTGGCGAAGCTCAACCGCAAGAACGCGAGGGTCTGAGGCGATGGCGCAGGAAACCAAGTCTCTTGGGAGACCTCGAGCAGACTCAAGGGCGCCGCCGCGCCCGCCGACGCGCGCCCCAGCACGTGCAGAAGCTCGACAGGCTCGGTCGCGCCTACGCGACCGGCAAGCGCAAGAACGCGGTCGCGCGCGTGTGGATCAAGCCCGGCAAGGGCGTGATCACCGTCAACGACAAGGACTTCACGAAGTACTTCGCCCGCCCCGTGCTGCAGATGCTGCTGCAGCAGCCGCTGTCGGCGGCCAGCCGCAACACGCAGTACGACATCATGGCGACGGTGATCGGCGGCGGCCTCTCCGGTCAGGCCGGCGCGGTGCGCCACGGCATCTCCAAGGCGCTCACCTACTTCGAGCCGGATCTGCGCGCCGTGCTCAAGAAGGGCGGCTTCCTCACCCGCGACAGCCGCGTCGTCGAGCGCAAGAAGTACGGCCGCATGAAAGCCCGCCGCAGCTTCCAGTTCTCCAAGCGCTAATAAGCGACGGAACTGCACGGGATCGTTAAGGCGGGCCGCCTCGGGGCGGCCCGTCGCTTTTCGGTGCCCGGGAGACTTGCCCAGCCATCGCAGGAATGCCACATACGCCCCCGGGCGGAGACACGACGTTGCGGCGCTCGCCAGCAGCGTTCCGACAGGACGGGTGAGATGGACTGGCTGCTGCAAGACCTCGGCATGATGCTCGGGGCCGTCGTTGAAGAAGCGGGCCATCTCCTGTCGCTCGACTGGTACCGGCAGAACTTCGTCGCGCTCCTCAACATCACCATGATCGACCTGGTGCTGGCAGGCGACAACGCCATCATCGTCGGTCTGGCGGCGTCGCGCGTTCGCCGGAGATCCGCGCCAGGGTGATCTTCTGGGGCATCGCCGCCGCGGTCGTGCTGCGCATCTTCTTCGCGGCGATCACCGTGCAGCTGCTCGCCATCATCGGCCTGACGCTCGCCGGCGGCATCCTGCTGCTGTGGGTGTGCTGGAAGATGTACCGGCAGATCATGGCTGGCGAGGAGCACGCGCACGCCTCAGCGGCCGCACCCGGACAGCGAGCTCGGCTTCTGGTCCGCCGTCGGCCTCATCACGCTCGCCGACGTCTCGATGTCGCTCGACAACGTGCTGGCGGTCGCCGGCGCGGCCAAGGGCTCGACGCTCGTGCTCGTCATCGGCCTCGCCGTGGCGATCGTGCTGATGGCCGTCGCCTCGCACTTCATCGCCAAGCTGCTGGTCAAGTACCCGTGGATCACCTGGATCGGCCTGCTGATCATCCTCTGGGTGGCGCTCGACATGATCTACGAGGGCTCGCACGAGGTGACGTGCAAGACGTTTAACTTCGGCTGCTCGGAGACGCTGTGGCAGGGCATCGTGCACCGATTGGGGCTCACGTAGCCGCTACCCAGCACCGGGCTCCACGCCCATATTGACGGCACGACATTGACATCCGGGAGCGCGGCGACCTAAAGGCCGCGCAATCGCCGCAGCTCGCTCCCACGGAAGCAGACCGCCATGGGCACGTCACAACAGCCGAAAATCTTCATCGACGGCGAGGCCGGAACCACCGGGCTCGAGATCCGCGAGCGGCTGGCGCGCGTTGCGGACGTCGAGGTGAAGAGCATCGATCCCGCCATGCGTAAGGATCGGCCGCGCGCAAGGCGATGATGCGCGAGGTCGATCTCGTCGTGCTGTGCCTGCCCGACGATGCCGCCAAGGAAACGGTCGCCCTGGCCGACGCGCTCGGCGATGACGCACCGCGCATTCTCGATGCCTCGACCGCGCATCGCGTCGCGCCCGGCTGGGTATACGGCTTTGCCGAGCTCGATGCGGCACAGGCGGGAAAGGTGCGCGCCGCTACGCGCGTCGCCAACCCGGGCTGCTATCCGACCGGCGCCATCGCTCTCATCCGGCCGCTGGTCGACGCCGGGCTCGTCCCCGCCAACTATCCGCTCACCGTCAACGCCGTGAGCGGCTATTCGGGCGGCGGGCGCACGATGATCGAGGCCTACGAGGCCGGCACCGCCCCGCCGTTCGAGCTCTACGGGCTCGGCCTCGAGCACAAGCACGTGCCCGAGTTGATGCAGTACGCGGGCCTGACGCGGCGGCCGATCTTCGTGCCTTCGGTCGGCAACTTCCGCCAGGGCATGCTCGTCTCGGTCCCGCTGCATCTCGATGCGCTGCCGGGCAAGCCGAGCCTGCGCGATCTCGAGCTGGCGCTCGATAAGCACTATCGCGGCGCGGAACTAGTTAGTGTCGTGCGCGAGCCGACGGCGAAAGCGTCGCGCCTTACCGCCGAGGATCTCAATGGCAGCGACCGCTTGGAGCTGTTCGTGTTCGGCAAAGCCGACCTGAAGCAGGCGGTGCTCGTCGCGCGGCTCGACAATCTCGGCAAGGGCGCCGCCGGCGCGGCCGTGCAGAACATCCGCTTGATGCTCGGGCTCGGCGAGGCGACGGCGCAGCCGACGGTCAGCGCGCGCGGCAGCCCGCGTAATCGCGTGAAGGTGCAGCGTGGCGGCGGCGACGACGATCGCCGCGCCGGCCTGGTGTGCCAGGCCCAGCCCCAGCGGCACGCCGGAAACGAGCGTCCATATGCCGATCGTCATTTGCCCCAGCACGCACGCCGTGAGCAGGCCGGCCGAGCCGACGACGCGCTCATCGTCGGCCGACCGATGAGCGCGACGAGATGCACGATCGCCAGAAGCACCACGACATAGGCGATCATGCGGTGGTCGAACTGCACCGTCGTCACGTTCTCGAAAAAGTTGAGATACCAGGGAGACAGCATGGCGAGCCCCTCGGGCACCAGCTTGCCGTCCATCAGCGGCCAGGTATTGTAGGTCAGGCCCGCTTTCAATCCGGCGACGAGCGCGCCGAGGCCCGACTGCACGAAGACGAGCAGGAACAGCGCGATCGCCATGCGCCGCTGGAGACGCGTCACGGTGCGCAGGCGCACGCGCTCCGACGCGGGTCCGGCATCGAGCGCCAGCCAGACGAGCAGCGAGAGCAGTCGCAAACGCGGTGAGAAGGTGCAGCGCCAGTCGGTACTGGCTGACGTCGATGCGGTCGACGAGGCCGGATTTCACCATGTACCAGCCGATGGCGCCCTGCAGACCGCCCAGCGCGCAGCACGCCGAGGCACTTCAGCGCGAAGCCGCCGCCGCAGCTTGCCCATGACCCAGAACGCGAGGAACGGCAATGCGAAGGCGACGCCGATGAAGCGGCCGAGGAACCGGTGCGCCCATTCCCACCAGTAGATGACCTTGAAGTCGTCGAGCGACATGCCGGCGTTGACGATCGCGTACTCGGGGATCGCCTTGTACTTCTCGAACGCCGCCAGCCAGTCGGCTGTCGTTGAGCGGCGGGATGGCGCCGAGCAGCGGCTGCCACTCCGTGATCGACAGGCCACTATCGGTGAGACGCGTCGGCGCCGCCGACGACGATCATCGCAGAAGACCAGCGCGGCGACGAGAAGCAGCCAGATGCGCACGGCGCCGCCTGAGGCCGATGCGGCGCTCGCGTCGTCGTGTGTTACGGAAACGGCCAAGGCCCGCGTATCCCCTGCTCGACTTTAGCGCGGGTGATACTGGCCGCGGCAGGGCGGATCAAGGTGCCGAACGCCGCGGGCCGATATTGCGCTGCGCGCTTCAGGCCGGCAGGCGGGCCCCGGCATAGCGCTTCAGCGTGTTCATCAGGGCGAACGGCACGCCCGAGAGCAGCGCCTTCACGTAGCGGATGTCCTGAAAGTCGCCGTTGAGCGACAGGCGCGGCAGTGCCGTCAGCTCTTGTGCATGCTCGGGGTAGAGCAGCCCCTTTTGCGTGGTGACGGCGGTTTCAAGCCCCAACTCCTCGGCGATGCGGAACTCGCGCTCGCCGGCGCTCTGCGTACAACCGTAAGGATAGCTGAAGTGGCGGCAGGGACGGCCCAGCTCCTTCTCGATGCGGGCAATGCTTTCGGCCATCTCGGCGCGCACTGTCCGCTCTCGCTCAGCTTGGCGAGCGCGTAGTGCCCGCGCGTGTGCGCGCCGATCGTCACCAGCGGATCCTTGGCGAGCTCGCGCAGCTCGTCCCACGACATGACGAGGTCTGAGTGCTCGACGGCGGGGTTGATGTTGTGGGCGGCGGCAAGCTCGGCGACGACCGCGCGCGCCTGCGCCTCGGGAAGCGAGCGCAGCCACCAATAGATCTCGTGGTACGCGGCGTCCTTCTCGGCGGGGTCGACAGGCGGAAGTGGCGCGTCTCGCCGTTGCATGGCGAGGGTGATCTGCGGTGCCGCGCGCAGAACCTTCTCGAACGTCAGCCACCAGAAGTCGCCGCGACCGTCGGCGAAGTCGCTCGGCACGTAGATCGTGAACGGCGCGCCGTAGCGGCGGAAGATCGGGTAGGCGTGATCGCGATTGTCGCGATAGCCGTCATCGAGCGTGAAGCAGGCGAAGGGCTTCTCAGCGTCGGCGTTCTCGAGGCGCGCGCGCACCTGATCGAGCGGGATGATGTCGAAACCGGCATCGAGCACTTCGCGGACGACGTCCTCGAGGAAGCTCGGGCGTGACCTTGAGGATGCGGTTGGGCTCGAACGCCTGCGGCGGCGTCGGGTCGACTTGGTGCAGCATGAAAATGACGCCGGCGCCGCGCGTATAGGGCGCCAGAAGGTTTCCGGCACCGGTGTAGTGCACGGCTGCGAGTGCGGTCTTGAGGAGCGTCGTCGATCGCCTGCTCATGCTGTCCTCTCGCGCCGGGGGCACCGCGAAGGCGCGCGCGGTTGCCGACTGTCGAGCAATATTCGTGCAGACGCATCCCCGATGCGCCTAACAGCGTTGCCAAAGCAGCGGCTTGGCTAATGGCCCATTAAATGCGGGCGCGCCGGCGCCGTGCATCAACCGACGCGGGCCTCGGTCACGCCCCTAGACGCTAGACGCGCGAGCCGATCGCGGGCCAACTGGTTCGATTTGGCACGCTCGAGGCGGAACAGCTCGATGTCGGCGACTTCGAAGCCAAGGAAGGTGCCGGGCACGTCCGGCATGGTGACGCGGCGCTTGGGCTCGCTGACGATGATGCCGGCGTCGAAGCGGCCGAGGATGGCCTCGAACAACGCGCGCGCGACGTCGCTGCGCGCCACGACGACGATATGATCGTAAGCCGTGTCGAGCGCATCGAGCGTCAGATTGAGCTGGTCCGGGTCGAGCAGCATGTCGCGGTCGAGCACGGCGGTGCCGGCCGGAATGAAGTGGGCGCCGCTGGCGGGAATGCGCGTGACGACATCCTCGAACTTGGCCTGCCCTTGCAGCAGCTCGTTGAGGCCGGCGCTCGGATCGGCGCCGATCCGTTCGGCGATGCCGTGCCCCTCGGGACTCCAGTCGACCAGGATGACGTCGGCGCCGGCGTCGGCCATCGCCTTGACGAGATCTATGGCTTCGCCGCCGGCATCGATCTGTTCGGTCGAGCCGGTCATCAGGGCGCGGAAGCCGCCGATGTCCTGCGGTTGCGACACGAGCTGGTGCGCGAGATCGGCAACCGATTGCACGACGTGCACGCCGGCAGGGCCGGGCGCGAAGGCGGGCGCGGTAAGCCCGCGCGGCGCGGCGGCCTTCTCGTTGCCAGCCGTCTCGACGTGCGTCGGAGCGCGCGCGGCAGTGAACAGCGCCTTGGTGATGACGATGGCGATTCCAAACAGCAGCGTCGCCATGGCGACGAGGATCGAATAGGGCAGCGGCTTGGGGAAGCTCGGCACGCTCGTCGGCCGCGCCAGCGAGACGATCTGCGCCTCGATCGGCACGGCGCGGCGGTCGGCGGAGACGCGGTTGGCCTCAAAACGCGCCTGCAGGCGGTCGAGCTCGGCGCGCTTCGATTTGGCCACGGCCTCGAGCTGGCGCAGTTGAACTTCGTCATCGCCGGTGCCGACGACCTGCTTCTTCATGGCTTCGAGGCTCTGGCGCACCGACGCTTCGCGCGAGGCCGCGATGGAGGCGCTCTTCTCGATGCCTTCGACGATCTTGCCGACTTCGCTCTTGATCTGGCGTTGCAGACCGTCGAGGTCGGCGCGCAGCTGGCGCATGCGCGGATGTGCCGGCAGCAGCGTCGCTGACAACTCGGAGAGCTGGCGCTCGACGCGCACGCGCTGCTGCACAAGGTTCTGGATGAGCGGGGAGCGCTGCACGTCGGGTAGCGACTCGGCGTTGCCGGCCTTGACCATCTCGCGCACCGATTGGGCGCGCGCGTCGGCTTCGCTGCGGGCGCCCTGCGCCTTCGTCAGCTCGGAGGTGATGTCGCCGAGTTGTTGCTGGTTGAGGCCGGTATTGTTGGGGCCGCCCTTGAAGATGTTGGCTTGGGCGCGGAAGTGCTCGACCTCGGCTTCGGCTTCGGCGACCTCCTTGACGAGCTTGTCGATCTTCGGCTGCAACGCCTGCTGCGCGTCGTCGGTCTCGGCGAGCGTGCGCGTCGCCAGCATCGTGCGGTAGGTCTCGGCGATGCGGTTGGCAACCGCTGCGGAGAGCTTGGGGTCATCAGAGGTGAAGCGGATGCCGATGACGCGGCTTTCCTTCGGCGAATAGACCTCGAGGCTCTTGAAGAACGTCTTGAGGAGGCGATCCTGCTCGCTCTCCTCGTTGCGGTCGCCGACGTCGAGCGCCTTGAAGAGGCGGTCGAGCTTGCTTGGCGGCTGTAGCGCGGTGTTGAACTCCGGATTGGAGGCGAGCTTCTCCTCGGCGATGATCTGTAGCGCGAGGTCGGGCGACAGCAGCGACCGCAGGTGCGTATTGATCGCTTCCTTGTCGAGGCGAGCCGCAACCGAATCGAAGGAGCGGTCGCCACCGTCCTTGGGTACCACCACCTGGATCTGCGCCTCCGACGTGTAGCGCGGCGGGAACGTCGAGAGGGTGGCATAGGCAATGCCGCCGGCCAGAAGGCTCAGGAGTATGAGTTTCGGCAGCGCCCGGCGCAGCGAGCGCCACACCGCAGAGATGTCGATATCGTCGGGGGAGGCGGTAGTCATGGACAGGGAGCCGCTCAAAGGAGACCTAATGGTTGCTCCAAATTAGAGCGCTGTCGGGTTGCGATTTCATTAAGCGTCCAAAGATCGGACACCCAGTTAGCATTTTTTAACCGGTCAAACCGCACAGTGAGGTAAGCCTCGAGCAGTCTTACGATACTGGTGCCGAAGGTCGCTTCGGCGGCCAGGAAAAGGCGGTCGATCTGATCGTCGAACACCCGCTGGGGATCGGCGCGCAGGAGTTCACGTCCCGCCATCACCCGAGGAAGTGCACAACGTCTATCTGACGGTATTGCTCAGCGCCGGCTGGCTCGGCGGCGGCGTCTATTGGATCATGGTCGCCCTGACGCTGGTTGTCGGCTTCCGCCACGCACTCAAAGCGACGGAGACGCGCACGCTGTTCCTTGTCGTATTCGCGACGTTCGCCGCCACGGTGTTCGAAGGCGTGATCGTCGACACCGACCACTGGCGCCACTTCTACCTGCTCATGGCGATAATCTGGGGCTTGATGGCGGCGTCACCCTATGCGGTGCCGCCTGTCGAGCGCCGCGCGCCGCGCTTGTGCCGCGCGCGGCGCGCCGCGGTCAGCCACCGCCGCCCCAGCCTCATCGGACCGGCACCGCATCGGGCGTGATCCGTCTCTCAGGTAATGATGCGCAGATGATTGTCGAACGAACGGCCGGGGAAGGTCGTCGTCGTTAGATGCGTGTGATCGGGCTGGTCGGTCTGCAGCACGCCCATGCCCGAGCTCATCGCAAACCCTGACTGCGAGGCGCCGGTGACGCCGCAACTGTCCATCAGGTGCGTCTCGCCGACAATCGCGAAGCGCTTCGGTGTCGACGTAAACGATGCGGCCCGCCCGCGGCGCCGAAGCGGCGAGCATGCGGCCATCGCGGCTCATGGCAACGGCGCCGATGTAGCCCGCCAGTGAAGCACCCATAGGCTTTGCCGGCTCGATGATGCGCAGCGGTTGATCGAGGCCGGCGCAGCCGACGAGCTCGGGCGTCTCGGCGTCGGCGCCTTCCCACTGGCAACCGAACCAAACGGCACCGCGCGCATTCTGCGCGAGATGGCGAATGGACAGCTTGTGCAAGCTGGCGCTCTGGTTGTGCTGGCTGACGAGCCTGCCATCGGTGCTGTCGATGAAGGCGAGCGACGGCTGCATGGAGGAGAGGTTGAGCTTCTCGCGGCCCGTCACGATGTGCGTTTCGATGCCGCCGTTGGCGACGGCGAGCGTCTTGCCGTCCGACAGCAGGATCACCTCGTGCGGGCCGATGCCGCACGTCGGCATCTCGCCGATACGCCTATAGCCGCCGGTGGCGTTGTAGACGCCGATGAGGCCATCGCGGGTCTCGTTGTCGTGCTCGGTGGCGTAGAGCAGTCGGCCGTCGCGCGAGAACACGCCGTGGCCGTAGAAGTGGCGGTTGGCGGGCGTCGTGAACAGCACAGGCGCGCGGCGGTCGTTGATGTCGAAAGCGAGCGCGAACGATCCGGGCCGGCGCGCGAAGACCACGGCCTGGCCGCTCGGGCGATCAAGCGCGATGTCGTGGCCGCGGCCTTCGAGCGGCAGCTCGCGCAGCACCGTGCCGTCGAGCGTCAGCACCACCACCGAGTAGTTGCCGTCTGGCCGGCGGCAGGCGGCAATGAGATCGCCCGCGGCGATGCCCGATCCGGTCTCGTCGTCGAGCATGCCGGCAAAAGCGCGCGTGGTGCTCGCCGCCGCGACGGTCAACGCCGAGCCGATCAGGAAGTGCCGCCGATCAATCGCCATCGAGCTCATTGAACCCTATCGTCAGTCCAGCCAGCGGAGCGATCTCGCGCCCGATCAGCTTGCGGATGCCTTCGACGTGGAAGCGTACCATGCGCAGCTCGCGCGCCCGGTCCGGATTGTCCTTGGCGCGCGGAATGCTTTCTACCGCGGCCGGTGCGTCGCGGGCTAGCCGCTCGAACGCCGCGGTGATCCACCGCGGCATCCAGGCCTTGTCGCTGGGGACACTGGCGGCAAGGCCCATCGTCTCGTACAGCGCCTGGGCGGAGGCGATGCCCGAGGCAATGTAGCGCGCGCTGAGGCCGGAGCGCGTGAACGGCAAGCGCGGAGCCTTGTCGGGGGTGGCCACCGCCGCGATCATCGGCGCCACTTCGCGGTCCTGGATCATCTGCAGGCCGGTGATGAGGGCGCGCGCAAAGTCGGCGGCGGGCTCCTCGGGCGTCTTATAGCGCGTGTCATTGGGGCCGGGCTCTACCATGCGCCGGCGCCAACCCGTGTCACCTTGCCATTCCGTAAGAATTTCCAGCGCGAGCGCGTGCATTGCGCGTGCCATAGTTAGCGTCAACTTGCAGCGATAGCGTGCGTCCTCGGCGTCACCGGTTATAGGGCGTGCATCGTCGTAGAGCATCACCTCGAGCGCCGAGAGGCCCTGCACGGCGGCGCTCTTCTTGGCCAGCGACGCGGGATCGAGTGCCGTGGCGTCACGTTTGGAAACCAGAGCGTTGACCTGCCGCTGCGTGACTCCCCGCGGATCCGGCCAGAAGTCGAAACGCTCGGGGCGGCCGATCTCCGACATCGGGCCGAAGCGAAGGAACTCGACGGCGCCCCAGGCTAGAACGGTGTCGGCGAAATCCTTCTTGACCGCGTCGGCCGCCTTCTTGTCGCCGTCGCAGGCACGGCCGACCTCCTCGGCGAGCTTACCGCTCGTCTCGGCGAGCCTCTCGAAGCGCGGCAGGACGTACTTGTCGATGACGCGCGCGTTGAGCTTCGGAAACGAAGGCGTCGCCGGCGCCGCGCGCCCCGCGTGCGCCAGCGCAACCGCGGCGAGCAGACAGATGGCGGCGAGACCCCGCAGCATTGCCCGGTTCATCGTCATTCGATCCAGCGCCGACCGCACAATTCGCCGCATACCCTTTAGAGTATTTCTGCCACCAATGGGCACCAGCGTGGCGCGGGGCAATGGCGTTCCTTGGGCCGACCTTCATAAAGGCTTGGCAGGGAAAAATATTCTTGACTTCGGTAGTCGGAAATCATTGAGATCGGCCACCGCGACCACCGGCCGGAAGAAGGTTGCAATGGACATGCTCAGAGCTCTCGCTGCCGCCGTAGTGACCCTCACTGCCCTCTCGCTACCGGCCGCCGCCGACGCCCCTGACGCTGCCGCAGTGGCCAAGACCTACGCCGACATAGCGGAAGCCGGCTACACGGATTCGCTCGATGGGGCGCGCAAGCTCAGGACCGCCATCGACACGCTGATCAAGGCGCCCGACCGAGGCCAACCTCGTCGCCGCGCGCCAAGCTTGGATCGACGCGCGGGTGCCGTACATGCAGACCGAGGCGTTCCGTTTCGGCAACAAGATCGTCGACGACTGGGAAGGCCGCGTGAACTCCTGGCCGCTCGATGAGGGACTTATCGACTACGTGTCGCAGGAGTACGTCGACCAGTCGCCCGCCAACGATCTCTACATCGCCAACGTCATCGCCAACCCCTCGATCAAGATCGCCGGCGAGCCTGTCGATACCTCGAAGATCACCAAGGAGCTGTTGAGCGACAAGCTACAGGAAGCGGGAGGAGTTGAGAGCAACGTGGCGACCGGCTATCACGCCATCGAGTTCCTGCTGTGGGGACAGGACCTCAACGGCACCGGCCCCGGCGCGGGTAATCGCCCGGCTACCGACTACGACGTGAAGAACTGCACGGGGGGCCATTGCGAACGCCGCGCGCAGTATCTCGAAGTGGTCACCGATCTCCTCGTCGACGACCTCACCTTCATGGTGGCGCAGTGGGGCGCCGACGGCGCCGCGCGTAAGGCGGTGATGGCGGACGATGGCCGCGCCGCGCTGGTCGCTATATTCAAGGGTCTCGGCAGCCTGTCTTACGGCGAGATGGCGGGCGAGCGCATGAAGCTTGGCCTGCTGATCCACGACCCCGAGGAGGAGCAGGATTGCTTCTCCGACAACACGCACAACGCGCTCTATTACGACGCGGTCGGCATCCGTAACGTCTACCTCGGCAGCTACAAGCGCACCGACGGCACGATCGTGTCGGGTCCCAGCCCGTCAGACCTCGTGCGCGCCAAGTCGGCCGAGGCGGATACGCGCACGCGCACGGCGCTTGACGAGACCATGAAGCGCATGGAGGCGATCGTTCAGCGCGCCGACGGCGGCGAGCACTACGACCAGATGATCGGCGAAGGTAACGACGCCGGGAACGCCTTGGTCGATCAGGCGATTCAGTCCCTGATCGCCCAGTCGAAGGAGTTCGAGCGTGATATCGCGGCGCTAGAGCTCAAGTCGATCGAGTTCGAAGGGTCCGACAGCCTCGATAACCCGATAAGCGTCAGGTGAGATAACCCTGCCGCACCCCGAGGCCACCGGCCCCGAACCGTGCGGCATAAATGAGCATCCGGCTCCGCAGCCGCCTGCCGTTGGCCTATAAGCGCGCATGCTGACCAGCCACAGACAACGGCCACACCGGCTACGCCTGCCATTGCTCCTCGTCCCGGGCGTGATGGCGATCTGTGTTGCAGCGGTCGCGGTGCGCGCGGGCGAGCCGGCGATCATTCCCAATGAGGCGGGCGAAGAAAACCCCGGCGGCAACGCCACGACGCAGGACAGCATCGACACGCGCGAAGCCTTCTCGCACTTCTCGCACGGCATCGGCTTTGAGGGCGAGGCCAAGTTCAAGGTCGGCAACGCCATCTTCCGCAAGCTGTGGATCTCCGCGCCATCGTCGACGACGAGTTCGGACGGCCTCGGCCCGCTATACAATTCCCGCTCCTGCCAGAGCTGCCACTTGAAGGATGGGCGCGGCCACCCGCCGGCGGCGAACTTTCCCGCCGACACGGCGGAATCGATGTTCCTGCGACTTTCCATTCCGCCGCAAAACGATGAGCAGCGGCACCTCCTCGCCGAACATCGCGTCAACACCATCAACGAGCCGACCTACGGCGAGCAACTGCAGAACGTTGCGGTGCAGGGCCTCGACAACGAAGGCCACATGCATATCGACTACAAGGAGCAGCCGGTGACGCTCGGCGACGGTACGCTCGTCAGCCTGCGTCATCCGAGCTACAGCATCGATGGCTTGAAGTACGGCCCGCTGCGTCCCGACACGATGCTGTCGCCGCGCATCGCCCCGCCTATGATCGGCGTCGGCTTGCTCGAAGCGATCCCCGAGGATCAGATCCGCGCCAAAGCTGATCCCGATGACAAGGACAAGGACAGCATCTCCGGCCGCACCAACGAGGTCTGGTCGGCGGAGAACGGCAAAGTCGCGCTCGGCCGCTTCGGCTGGAAGGCGGGCAAGCCGAGCGTGAGCGAACAGGCGGCGAGCGCCTTCGCCGGCGACATGGGGTTGTCGAGCCCGTTGGCACCCACGCCGTCGGGCGATTGCACGCAAGCGCAGCCCGCATGTCTCAACGCGCCGAATGGCAATACCGAACGCGACGGCGGATTCGAGGTCAGTCCGAAGCTTTTCGACCACGTGGTGTTCTATTCACAGAACCTCGCCGTGCCGCCGCGCCGCAACTTCAACGATCCCGAAGTCACTCGTGGCAAGGCCCTGTTCTATGCGCTTCGTTGCCAGAGCTGCCACACGCCGTCGTTCACTACGGGCACGGTGACGAACCAGCCGCACCTCAGCAATCAGAAGATTTGGCCATACTCCGACCTCTTGCTGCACGACATGGGCGAAGGTCTCGCCGATAACCGGCCCGAGGGTGTTGCCGACGGACGCGAATGGCGCACACCGCCGCTGTGGGGCATCGGACTGACCAAACTTGTCAGCGGGCACACGCTGTTCCTGCACGACGGCCGTGCGCGTAATCTGGAAGAAGCGATCCTGTGGCACGGGGCAGAGGCGCAGGCCGCGCGCGACGGCTATGCGGCCTTGTCGAAGACGGATCGTGAGGCATTGATCAAATTCGTGGAGTCGCTGTGAGGGATTTGACGGGGCGCGGCGCACGGGCGTGCGCACTACTGGCCGCATGCTTCGCTCTGGCACTCGCGCCGGAGCCTGCTGCCGCATTCGACGATGCAGCGCTCGCACGCCAAGCCTACGAGGGGATCATTCTGCCGGGCTACGCCCGTTTCGATGAAACAGCGCGCGCCTTCGCAGACCAGGCCGGCGCGCTGTGCAAAGCACCGTCGGCGGCGGCACTCGATGAAACGCGCGCCGCAGCGCGTGCAACCCTGTTGGCTTGGGGGCGCATAGAGCCGCTCCGCTTCGGGCCCATCACCGCCAAGCAGCGTCTCGACCGGCTGCTGTTCTACCCGGACCAGCACGGCATCATCGGTAAACAGACGAGCAAGCTGCTGGCGAAGCGCGACGAGGCTGATATCGAACCGGAGAAGCTAGCCGGGGCAAGCGTCGCCGTGCAGGGTTTCGGAGCCCTCGACGCGGTTCTCTACGGAAACGGTTCCGAGGCGCTGGCGACCACGGCACCGGAGGCATCGTACCGCTGCCACTACGTGGGCGCGCTTGCCGCCGACGTCGCGCAGATCGCAACCAAAACGCACGCCGAGTGGTCGGGCGACTACGGGCGCACATGGCTAGCTCCGGGCGGCGGCAACAAGGTCTACTTGTCGGCGAAGGAAACGACGCAGGCGCTATATCGCGCCTACGTGACAGAGATCGAGGTGATCCGCTTGCAGCGCCTTGCGCCGCTCATGGGCGGCGAAGCCAAGGCGTCGGGACCCGCGACGCCACTGCTGCCGCACAGCGGACTGGGCCTACCGTTCATTCTCGCCGCCATCGAAGGCGAGCGCGACCTTCTCGGTAATAGCGGGTTCCTCGCCGACGATCTCGCCAGCACCGACAAGGAACGCTCGGCGATTGCCGTGCTCGGCAGCGTCGCAACAGACCTGGGCTTCGCCCTGCGTGCAGGTGAAGCCGCTGCCGCGATGGCACCCAACGCGCTGGCGGATGAGAAAGCGCGCAAACGCCTAGCGCCCATGCTGCTATCGCTGAAGAACGCGGAAGACACAGGACGCGCGGCGCTCGGCGACCTCACCGGGCAGACGCTCGGCTTCAACTCGCTGGACGGCGACTGAGGCGACGCGGATCAGTCCGCGTTCGCCGCCGTCTTCTTCGCGAGGAACTTGCCCGACATGTCGACTACCGGCTGCGTGTCCGCCCCGGTCGGCATACGCATCACTTCCTTGGTGTCGAGGTCGAAGCGATTGAGATCGACCATGCGGATCGTCTGATCGTCGAAGCTTTTGTAGTACATGCGCAGGTTCTGCGGGTCACGCATCACCGTGAAGATCGACTGGTCGGCGTGCACGCCGCCGTTCTGATCGGTGACACGCGAGATGCCGTACGGGATGTCGAAGTTGTTGAGCAGATGGAAGCCGCTGAACACACCGGCGTTGGCGTCGGCGACCGGAAACGCGGTGGCGCTGAACACGGCGGCGCGCACGAAGCGCGAGGGCGGCGTGAAATCGCCTGGCAGGCCGAGCATTCCCGAGCCCATGCCAAAGCCCTGCAGCGTTTTGCCGTCGAGCTTCACCGGGGGCACATCGCGCGGATTGAGCGCGATGTAGTTGCGCAGGTTAGTCATGTGCCAGTCGAACGACGGCGAGTTGGTGAGCACGCCGAGCGGGTTATCGGTGACGACGAGTTTGCCGCCGAGGGGCTCGATGACCAGGGATTTGCCGCTCTTGTCGTAGATGATCCAGTGGAACGGCTGCACCGTTGGGGGCCAACCGGGCAGCAACGTTGGCGCTACGACCGCTTCGCCCGCTGCCACTGCGGCGCGCACCTCGTCGACGTTGGCAAACGACGTCAGGATCCAGTTGGAGAAGTCGATCGACGACATCGACCTCGACTGGTTGTCGGCGGTCGTCGGCGTGTACTCCGCCATGGTCGGGAAGTAGAAGGCGCCGATGGCGAGGCCCTTTTCGTTGACGCCGTCCATGATGCCGAGGTTGCCGAAGACGATGGCGCCCAGCGCGCCGTACTTCGATGTCCACTTCTTGCCGTCGCCGTTGGGCGTCATGCCGGTGAAGCTGTAGCCACGCGGCACGACGGCGAAATCGATGGCCAGCGGAATGCCAAACTCGACGGTGCGGCCATGCACGATCGATCCGTCGGTGTTGCGCAGCATGATGCCAGTGCAGGCGCTGGCAGTCTGAGCGGCGACAAAGGTCGTCATCCCGGCGGCGGCGAGACCGCGGAAAAGCATCGAATGGCGGTTCATCAGCTTGGCTCCCGGGGTCCGACTGCGGCAGCGCTTCGGCAGAGCCAAGCCTTACGCAAGCTTGTTTGAGATCGGCTGAGGAAGATCGATCGACTTGTTTGCTCTGCCGAAGCTCGTTGCAAACAGGCTTTTTTGGGGCGCGAGAGACTGGTTTGCCTCGCTGATGGGCAGAAAGAGCAGTGTGTTGCGAATATGCCACGCAACTCCAGGTTACCATGCAAATTGCCGGGAGAACCCGCAGAGCAAATCGACGGCCCCGGCAGGGAAAGACCTAGGGGAGAGTCACATGGATATCGTCACTGCACTGGCACTTAGCATCGGCTTACTCGGGGGCGTCGCGACGTACCTCTATCTTTCGGATCCGCTCGTGCTCGGGCTGCAGATTTGGGCAGCCTTCATCGCTTGGGCGAGCTTCTACCACTGCGGCGGCAAGATCCAAGGCTTCATCTCGAGCATCCTCGCCAACTTGTGGGGTGTCGTCATGGCGACGCTCACGCTGCTCGCTGTCTCGCGTCTCGGTTTCGCCGAGCAGTTGGGGCTGCCCGTTTGGGCCGGCATCTGCGTCGCCATCGGCGTTGCCGTCATGATCCTCGGCGCCAAGATCCCGATCTTCTCGGCGATCCCGGCGACCGTCTACGGTTACGCCGCGACCGTCGCGCTGACATTGCTGTCGGCAGACGGGCTGGCCAACCTTAGTCAGCCGACGCTGCTGAACCCCGCGGTGATCATCGCGCTATCGATGATCGGCGGCGCCATCTTCGGTTTGATCTCCGAGGCACTGGCGGGTCTGCTGGCACGTTCGGCGTAAGCGCGGACGTGGCTTGAGTCAGGATGCAACGCTGTTGGGCCTCTCGGCCCGGCGGCGTTGCGCTGTTCAGCGTTTGCCAGCGCGGTGATTGCGATAGCGCCGGATCAGCGCGTTGGTCGAGCCGTCGTGCGCCAGCTTCGGCGCTTTGTCGTCGCGCAATTCGCCGATGATCCTCTTGGCCAGCACCTTCCCGAGCTCGACACCCCATTGGTCGAATGGGCCGATCCCCCAGATGACGCCCTGCACGAACACGCTGTGCTCGTAGAGCGCGACAAGCGCGCCGAGCGTGCGCGGATCCAGGCGCTCGGCGAGGATAACGTTGCTCGGGCGATTGCCCTCCATGACGCGAAAAGGAACGTCGGCCGGCGCCACGCCCTCGGCCGCGACCTCCTCGGCCGTCTTGCCGAATGCCAGACCCTCCGCCTGCGCGAAAAGGTTGGCCATGAGGAGATCGTGCGTGGTGGCGAGCGGGCTCATAGGCTCGAGAACGCCGATGAAGTCGGCAGGCGCCATGCGCGTGCCCTGGTGCAGGAGCTGATAGAACGAGTGCTGCCCATCGGTGCCGGCCTCGCCCCACAGGATCGGCCCGGTCTGATAGTCGACGCGGCGGCGCGTGAGGTCGACGCTCTTGCCGCTGCTCTCCATCTGCAATTGCTGCAGATAGGCGGGAAGCCGCGCGAGGTTCTGCGCGTAAGGGAGAATGGCCAGCGTCTCGGCACCGAAGAAATCGGCATACCATACGGTAAGCAGCGCCAAGAGAACGGGCAGGTTTTTGTCCGCCGGCGCGATGCGAAAGTGCACGTCCATGGAGTTGAAGCCGTCGAGCATAGCGCGGAAGTTCTCCGGGCCGACGGCGAGGATGGTCGATAGCCCGATGGCGGAATCGAGCGAGTAGCGGCCGCCGACCCAGTCCCAGAACTCGAACATGTTGGCGGTGTCGATACCGAAGGCGCGCACGCCGGCGGCGTTGGTCGAGACGGCGACAAAGTGCTTGGCGACCGCGCTCTCATCCCCGAGCTTGCCGACGAGCCAGGCGCGCGCCACGTCGGCGTTGCTCATCGTCTCGAGCGTCGTAAACGTCTTGGAGGCGACGATGAACAGCGTCTCGGCGGCATCGAGATCCTGCGTTGCTTCGGTGAAAGCGGCGCCGTCGACGTTCGACACGAAGCGGAAACGCAGGCCGCGGTCGCTATAGGGGCGCAACGCCAGGTAGGCCATCTCGGGTCCGAGGAAGGAGCCGCCGATGCCGAGGTTGACGATGTTGCGGATGCGCTTGCCCGTATGCCCCTTCCAGGCACCCGAGCGGACACGCTCGGCAAAGTCGGCCATGCGTGCGAGCACGGCGTGCACGTCGGGGACTACGTTGCGGCCGTCGACCTCGATCACCGCGTCACGCGGTGCACGTAAGGCCGTGTGCAGCACGGCGCGGTTCTCGGTGACGTTGATCCTGTCACCGCGAAACATCGCGTCTCGCTTGGCACTCAGCCCGCGCTCCTCAGCGAGCTTGACCAGCAGCGCCATCGTCTCAGGCGTAATCCGGTTCTTCGAATAGTCGAGGGTGATGCCGGCGCCTTCCGCGGTGAAGCGCTCGGCGCGCTGCGCATCATCGGCGAACAACGTGCGCAGATGCACGTCCTTGATCGCCGCGTGGTGCGCGGCGAGCGCCTGCCACGTGGCGCTGGTGGTGAGCGGCGCCTCGGCCGTATCGCGGCTCATGTGCGTCCCCTATGCCAGCGCCTTGCTCTTGGCACCGATGGACTTGAGCAAGTCCTGCCAGGAGGCGACGAAAGCTTTAGCGCCGTCGGACTGCAGACGCTGCGCCAACGCAGTCAACGTCGACGCCGGCCTTCGCGTACGCGGCGAGCAACGCATCGCAGTCGCCGCCATCCGCGCTCAGCACGGCGTCCACAACGCCATGGTCGGCGAAGGCGTACAGCGTGTCCTCCGGCATGGTGTTGACGGTATTGGGCGCAGCGAGCGCGGTGATGTACAGCGTGTCGGTGGCGCGCTTGTCCTTGCTCGAGGTGCTGGCGAACAAAAGCCGCTGTGGCCGGGCGCCAAGTGATTCCAACCGCTGCCAGCGGTCCGACGCGAGGAGCTCGCGATAGGCGCGATAGGCATGCTGTCCGACGGCAATACCGAGCTTGTTCTTCAATGCGTCCGGCACTTTCTCGACGATGGCACGGTCCCAGCGGCTGATGAACACCGAAGCGACCGAGCGAACGTCCGGGGCGAGTCCCGCTTCAACGCGCCTCTCGAGTTCCGCGCATGTGGGCGGCGGCAGCGGCAAGGTAGTCGGCGGTGGAGAACAATAGCGTGACGTTGACGGGAACGCCGGCGAATGTGGCGGCCTCGATGGCGGGCAAACCTTCCGGCGTTCCAGGAATCTTGATGAAAAGGTTCGGCTTGCCGGCCTTTGCCGACAGGCGTTTGGCCTCGGCGATTGTCGCCTGCGTGTCGTAAGCGAGCAGCGGCGAGACTTCGAGCGACACAAAGCCATCGACGCCGGCGGTCTTCTTGTGCACGGGGAGAAAAAGGTCGGCAGCGCGCCTCAGATCGTCCAGAGCCAGCTCGAAGAACAGGTCCTCGTCGGACAGTCCCTTGCGCACTAGCGCTTCGATCGCCGCATCGTAATGGGCACCCTTGCCGATGGCCTTTTCGAAAATTGTCGGATTGGAAGTGAGGCCCGTGACCGACAGCTCGGCGATCATCTTTTGCAGCCGGCCGCCATCCAGCATGTCGCGCGTGATGTCGTCGATCCATAGGCTCTGGCCGGCTTCGTGCAGCTGTTGCGTCGCCTTCACGGCGTTCTCTCCAATTGTCGTCTCGGGGGCGCCGCTTGAACGGCGCCGCGAAAAGCTAGCGTTACGTCTGGGAGATTTTCTAGCGGATGCGGGCGACAAATCGTAGCGCAGTTGTCATCACTTACAGCATCTCTGGCTTGAACAGGCGCCGGTAGCGGCGGGTGTTGGTGCCGGAAATCATGAACTCGCCGTCGCCGCGATAATGCAGGGTGCGCGGGTAGTGCGGCGATTGCGCCACGTGGGCCTTGACGACCTCCCAGACGAACAGACTGTACTTGTTAACGCGGCTCGCGTCGTGGAGCCGCCATTCGAAGTTGGCGTAGCACTCCGAAATGAGCGGCGCCACGACTTTTGCGCCTTCTCAGGCGTGAGCCTGAACTTGGCAAATGTCGGTGTCGCGGCCCGAACAGTTGCGATGCCGACCACCTTCGCCGCCATGTCGGCGGCTGGGAGGTTAATGATGCAGTCTTTGCTTTGGCACACCAGCTCGCAACTGTGGTTCTCGCTCCAGATGTAGCAGCCGACCAGCGATGGCTCGGACTCCATGATCATGTGCCAGCCCATGGTCATGATGTTGGTTTCGCCCTTGTGCGCGGAGCTGACCAGGACGATTGGCCCTGGCTCGAGGAAGCGGCGCACGTTGGAAACGGGGAAATCCCGCTTGTCGTAGGTTTGCGCGGCCATGCGTCCGCTCCTTTCACCAGGCTCGGCTGGGAACGCACCGTGCGGCGGCTAAGTTCGGTGCTCCCGCACGCAGCGATTAGACGATGCCGCCGTTGGCGCGCAGCGTCTGGCCGTTAATCCAGGCGCCGTCGGGTCCGGCGAGAAAGCTCACAGCCGCTGCAATGTCCTCGGGCGATCCGAGACGCTCGAGCGGCGGCATCTTCGCCATGCGATCGATGAGTTCGGGCGACTTGCCCTTGAGGAACAGATCGGTCGCCGTCGGCCCCGGCGCGATGGCGTTGACGGTCACGTTGCGCCCGCGCAGCTCCTTGGCGAGGATGCTGGTCATCGCTTCGACGCCGGCCTTGGTCGCCGCATAGACCGCGTAAGTGGGCAACAGCATACCGACGATGCTGGTCGAGAAATTGATGATCCTGCCGCTCGTGCGAATGTGCCTGGCCGCCTCGCGCATGGTGTTGAAACTGCCTTTGAGGTTGATG
Organism: uncultured Alphaproteobacteria bacterium; assembly: GCA_963724595.1. Taxonomy (GTDB): domain Bacteria; phylum Pseudomonadota; class Alphaproteobacteria; order Rhizobiales; family Hyphomicrobiaceae; genus Hyphomicrobium_A. Next base: position 73,818 of record CAVRVR010000016.1, read on the forward strand.
TCGATCATGCGATCGAACGTGGCGTCGTCCGTGTCGGCGATGTTCGACAGCGACATGACGCCGGCGTTGTTGACCAGCACATCGATGCCGCCGAAGGCGGCAACCGCCTCGGCAAACAGGCGACGCACGTCGTCCGGCTTGCTCACGTCGGCCTTGCAGACGGCGGCGCGGCCGCCCGCGGCGTTGATGCTGGAGGCCAGCGCCTCGGCGGGCGCGACGCTTTCGGCATAGTTGATCATGACGGCAAAGCCGTCGCGGGCCAATCGCTCGGCGATGGCCGCCCCGATGCCGCGCGAAGCGCCGGTGACAAGCGCGACCCTATCGTTCTGAACTTGGGGGGACGGCATGTTGACGCTCCAACAATGGAACTTTGTACGCAGTGCAGACTAGAGCACCGGAAAGGCGGCGATCATTCAACTTGTCGCAACCGTGTATTGCGCGGGGACGAACTTTCCCTCTCCGCCTGTACGAGGCAAGATCAAGCACCTTCCTCTCTACATCCAACCCACCTGACAAGGAAATCGAGCCATGGAATACCGGCGTCTCGGCGCATCTGGATTCAAAGTGCCCGTCTTGAGCTTCGGCACCGGCACCTTCGGCGGCAAGGGCAAGCTGTTCGCCGCCTGGGGCGCCACCGACACGGCCGAGGCGCGGCGGCTGCTCGACATCTGCCTCGATGCCGGCGTCTCCATGTTCGACACGGCCGACATCTATTCGGCCGGCGAATCCGAGCGCATCCTCGGCGAAGCCATGAAGGGCAAGCGCGACCGCTCGCTCGTCTCGACCAAGGCGACGTTCCGCGCTCGGCGAGGAACCCAACGACGTCGGCTCCTCGCGCCAGCATCTGCTCGCGCACGGTCGATGCGCAGCTGAAGCGCCTGCAGACCGACTACATCGATCTCTTCCAGCTGCACGGCTACGACGCCATGACGCCGCCCGAGGAGGTGCTGTCGACCCTCGATACGCTCGTGCGCGCCGGCAAGATCCGCTACGTCGGCGTGTCGAACTTCTCCGGCTGGCACATCGATCAAGGCGCTCGGCGTCGCCGACAGGTACGGCTACCCGCGCTACGTCGCCAACCAGACGTACTATTCGCTGATCGGCCGCGAGTACGAATGGGAGCTGATGCCGCTCGGCCTCGAGGAGGGGCTCGGCGCGGTGGTGTGGAGCCCGCTCGGCTGGGGACGACTCACCGGCAAGATCCGCCGCGGCACCGGCATCCCGGCCGACAGCCGCCTGCACGGCGTCGGCCGAGGCACGGCCCGCAGGTCGACGACGAGTACCTGTTCAAGGTCGTCGATGCGCTCGACGCGGTCGCCAAGGAGACCGGCAAGACCGTGCCGCAGATCGCGCTCAACTGGCTGCTGCAGCGGCCGACGGTGTCGACCGTCGTCATCGGCGCGCGCAACGAGGAGCAGCTGAAGCAGAACCTCGGCGCCGTCGGCTGGAGCCTGACGCAAGGAGCAGATGGCCAAGCTCGACGCCGCGAGCGAGCGGCCGCTCGCCTATCCCTATTGGCACCAGCGCGTCGCGTTCACCGAGCGCAATCCGCCGCCGGTGTGACCGCAAAAAAGGGGAGCATTGCTCCCCTTTTTCCGTTAGGCGGCGGTGCGGCGGCCCGTCTTGAAGCGTGCGGCCGCGTGGTTGTGCGACAGGTTGGGTCCCAGTGCCGCACGCGCATCCGTCAAGCGCTTCCAGTCGGCTGAGTCGGGCAGCGACGGGATGGTGACCAACTCGCCCTGATCGAGGCCGACAAGGGACGCGTCAACCATCTCGGCGGCCTCCATCACTCTTTCAGGAGGCAGCGCCGAGGCGTCGATGCCGGACCGCTCCCAGATCTCCGTGCGCGTGGCGCCAGGGAGCACGGCCTGCACGGTGACGCCCGTGCCGGCGAGCTCGGCGTTGAGCGTTTCGGTCAGGCTGATCACGTAGGCCTTGGAGGCAGTGTAGGTGGCGTTGAACATCTCCGGCGCCAGAGCGACGACCGAGGCGAGGTTGACAATGGTGCCGTGTCCCCGTGCGGCAAAGCTCCTGGCGGCGGCGGCGGCAAGGTGCGTCAGCGCGGTGATGTTGAGCTTGATGATGTTGTCGACCGATTTGAGGTCGTGATCGGCGAGTTTGCCGTTGGCGGCGATGCCGGCGTTGTTGACCAGCAGCGTGACCTGCGGATCGTTCGCCAATTTCTGCTCGACCTTTCTCAGGTCGACGTCATCCGTCAGGTCGGCCTGCAGCACCTCGACCTTGCGGCCCGTCGAGGACGTGAGGCGGGCGGCCAGCTCCTGCAGTTGCTTGCCGTTGCGGGCGACGACGACGAGATCGTAGCCGCGCTTGGCGAGGCGGTCGGCGTAGACGGCGCCGATTCCGGTCGAAGCGCCGGTGACGAGCGCCTTACCCTTACCAGTGTTAGCCATCGGAGGTCTCCTTCATTGGGTGCGTTGATTTAGCCATATTCATTACGTACGTAATGTATAAGCGCCAGCTATCGGGGAAAACCGGGACATTCCGTCGCTAGACTTTAGGCGGGTAGCATCGACTTACGCGCGGCCATCAAGACCTCGTCGGAGACGGCGTTTCCCTTGGTGGCGCGCGCCAGCACCAAGGCACCGACCAGCATCGCTATGCCGGCGAGCGCTTGTTCTCGGGGAGCCGTCTTGCCGCGGCGGCCGAGCAAAGGCCGCACGCGATCGATCATGCGTTCGAGCCCGGCGGCGAAGGCCTTGCGCACCGGTCCCTTGAACTCTTCGCGTGAAGCGTCGTCAGCGAGGGCCGCAATGGGGCAGCCAAGGCCCGGCTGGTCGCGGTGCAGCCTCGAAGTATAGCGCTTTGACGAACTCGGTAAGTGCTGCGCTCTGATCGCCGCCGTGCCGCTCGAGAAGCCCGTCGTACATGGCGCCCGACTGCTCCATGGCGTGCGTGCAAGCGGCGGCAGCCAGCTCCTCCTTGGAGCCGAAGTGGCCGTAGAAGGCGCCGTGCGTCAGACCGGCTTCGGCCATCAGCGCCGGCACACTGACACCGTTTATACCCTTGGCGCGGAACAGCTTCGAGGCGGCGGCAATGACCTCCGCGTGGTTCTGCTCGGCCTGTTTCTTCGATACCCGCGGCATTTCCTTTTCTCCTTATTGCGCGCGCGGAGCACGCGTGATGAGGCAGGTCTCGCTGCCATGCGCGATGAGATTGCCCGCCGCATCGTAGACCTTGCCCTCGGCGCTGGCGACACGGCCGCCCGAATGCAGCAGCACGCCTTCGCAGCGTAGCGTGCCAGTCGCCGCTTGCACCGGGCGCACATAAGTGATGTTCATCTCGACCGTGGTGAAGATCTCACCCGGCTTCAGCGAGGAGTGCACCGCGCAAGCCATGGCCGTATCGATCAGTGTGGCGATCCAACCGCCATGCACGGTTCCCATCGGGTTGTAGAAGTCACCGTGCGGCTCACCCTCGAACACCACCCGCCCCTCCGCGACCTCTACCGGCTTGATGCGGCTAGTCGAGGAGAACACCGGCGGCGGCAACGTGCCGTCCATGAGGCCGCGCAGGCACTCGATCCCGGACATGGCGCGCATGGAGGTACGCGCGGCGCCGCCGGCAATGAGCTGTGAGATCTCGGTCATGCGGTCCCTACCTCGTCTGGTGCTACGCCACCAAGTGCGCGCCCCTCATATTGCATTATGGTCATCATATATTATGCAGTCCATAATGAATAAAGGAGCATCTTTCCCTCCGAGGTCGCAGGGGAGCATGGACCTGGGACTGAGATCGCCAGGGGTCGCCATGGCGGCTCGGCATGCGTTGTGGGCGTGGAACGACCGCCGGCGCGATCGAGCGGCTGGCAGAACTAAACTAGGCTTTAGGCCGGTGACGCCATATCCCGGCTCTGAAATTGCGTGCCGAAATTGCCTCGTCACGAAGATAATGTGCTAAGGCCCCGGAACCAGACTTTAGGCGATAGCATTTGTTACATTCATTGACATCCCGCGGGGGGCGGCGGAACCTCCCTCGCTGAGAGGATGCCGAGTGCAAACTGTTTTCGAAGACCTTTCGAATATCGACAAATCTTCAAGTTTTGCGATGGCGCTCGCGGGCATTGTGTCCAGCGGCGAGAACGAAAGAGTTTGGCGCGATCTCGTGAGCGCCCTGCCAGCAGCTGTCTATGTCACCGACGCAAGCGGGCGGATCATCTACTTCAACGAAGCCGCCGCTGCATTGTGGGGTTGCCGCCCCGAGCTTGGCAAAAGTGCATTCTGCGGTTCGTGGAAGCTCTATTGGGCCGACGGCACACCATTGCGACACGACGAATGCCCCATGGCCCTGACGTTGAAGCAAAAGCGTCCCGTCCGAGGCATGGAAGCGATCGCCGAGCGGCCGGACGGCACGCGCGTGCCCTTCATCCCCTATCCGACGCCCTTGTTCGACGCCGCGGGGGAAATGATAGGCGCTGTGAACATGCTGGTCGACATCACCGACCGTAAGCGCGCCGAAGAGGTCGGGCAGCGGCTCGTCGCCATCGTCGAGTCCTCCGACGACGCCATCCTCAGCAAGAACCTCGACGGTATCATCACCAGTTGGAATCGTGGGGCGGAACGGCTGTTCGGCTATGCGGCCGACGAAATCGTCGGCAAGTCGGTCACGATGCTCATTCCCGCCGAGCGCCACGATGAGGAACCAGAAATCATCGCGCGCATCCGGCGCGGCGAGCGCATCGAACATTATGAAACCGTTCGCCTGCGCAAGAACGGCAGCGTGGTCAACATTTCGCTCAGCGTGTCACCGGTGCGGGGCACTAATGGCGATATCGTCGGCGCGTCGAAGATTGCTCGTGACATCACGGAGCGCAAACAGGCGCAAGCCCGTCAAGAATTGTTGACGCGCGAGTTGCATCATCGAACCAAGAATTTGTTCGCCGTGGTGCAATCGGTCATCTCCAGAAGCTTTGTGGGCAGGCAGAGCGTCGACGACGCGAAGAAGGTTGCTATGAGCCGCCTGCAGTCTCTCGCGCAGACACATGCGTTGCTCGTTGATACGGACTGGCAAGGTGCGGACATTGCCGAAGTCGTGCACAGGGAAATGAGCCCCTACACGGACCGCGTGACGATCGATGGACCGACGGTCATTCTGACCGCGCAGGCCGCGCAGAATTTTGCCCTCGCGCTGCACGAGCTTGCGACCAATGCTGCCAAATACGGCGCACTGTCCGATCATACTGGACAGGTACGTATCAGCTGGTCGGTGCTTAAACCGAACGGGCAGGGCCGCTTCAGCTTCCGCTGGCAGGAGCTAGATGGGCCGCCTGTGACGCCGCCGACAACCCGAGGATTTGGCAGGGTCGTACTCGAGCAAGTGATGGCCGAATATTTCGACCCGCCGCAGATTGAATTTTCCCGCGGCGGCGTTTGCTATGGGCTGAGCGGATCGCTCGAGACCATCACCTGAGCCCGCGCGCCTACCGAGGCGAAGGGCGCTGCCTGCCATTGCATCCACATAACTCGGCATGACGTAAATACTCGACGACATGTCGACACCTAGTTACGACCGAACCGTGCGATTGATTTTACCCCGCTAAGGCGCCCCTGCATTGATGTCCCTTACGTTGTGCCCGTTCTCAGATTGACTTGATATTTTTAACAGTTTGCTAGCGGGGCCGTTCCCATCAGGACCTTCTCCTGGCGGCTCGGGGGCTGGGCAGATTTCATGTGTGGCTCATGTGCACCCGGCCAAAATGTTCCACGCTCGATCTAAAAATCGGGGATGAAACCCACTGCTTCTGGCGCTAGCCTTTTGTCGCTGTAATCTTTTCCACGAAGTACGCAGCAAAATCGGCCCGGATGAGATCACAACTCCCATCCGGGCCGTTCTATATGCGCGAAGCGTTGATCTCAGCGAAACGTCTGACGGTTACGACGGCTTGCAAGAAGCAATACTCGAAGCTGAGTACGGCTAGATGACTTCGGCCCAACGGCGCTCGCTTCAAGAGGCCTGCCTCGTCAATACCGGATGTGTGGCACGGTCGTTGATGTCGTCAGTCAATTGTCAGGACAGACTTCGCATTGTCGGCCCAGGCACGCTACTGCCGCGCGCCAAGAGGAGACGCCTCAGAGCCGTAGCCGTAATGTGGTCCTGGCGTCACGGCGACACCTTCCCGGCACCCAGCCCTCGCAACGTCCGTGAGGGTTCGTACCGCAAGCTTGTCACGTTGGGACGTTCTTATGGCGACAACCCCTTATAGAACCAGCGACTGATGGACTTCGAAAGTCTCCTTCTGCGTCCGATATCGGAGTTGCAGCCTAGTGCCAACGGTCAAGGGCTCGACCTAGTGTATGTGGTCGATAAAGAGTGGGACCTTTGGCTTCTGGACGCGACGGCCGCGCTAGAAACACCGGCCGATTTCATCGGCTGGATCGAGCGGAGTCGAGTATCCGGACTGCTTTCGGCGATCAACCAATCGCGGAACCAAGGATCATGAGCACATTGCGGGCGCCGGTGCCGTTACACCCAGAGACGATTTGCAATCAGAGCTGCGAGGTACGCAATAACGGCGCAGGCTGGAAACGTCAAAAACCAGGCCACCACAATTTTGCGCAACACGCCCCAGCGAATGTCCGACCCCCGCTTGCCGGCAACCACACCAACGATTGCGCTTGTGATCGTATGGGTAGTCGAGAGTGGCACGCCGTAGATTGATGCGGCAAAGATCGTGCCCGACGCTGCGGTTGTCGCCGCAAAACCTTGCCACGACGTCAATCGGGCGATCTTCATGCCAACGGTTCTGATAATGCGCCAGCCTCCAGCGCTGGTGCCTATGCCCATGGTGAGGGCGCACGTCAAGATCACCCACCACGGGATGGTGAATTCCGTAGTTACCCCCCCTGTCAGCAGGGTGAGCGCAAAAACGCCCATAAACTTCTGCCCATCGTTGAGGCCATGATTGAAGGCTAGGAACGCGGCAGACCCCATTTGCAGAAAATCAAAAAGCCGCTTGGCCTGCTGTGGTGAGGCGTCAGCGGCGAGGCGAATAATGATGCGGGCCAGAATGAATGCCGCAACGAAGCCGAGGCCGATCGAGCATACCATGCCGATTCCGACCTTCTGCCATCCGTGCCACTGAAGCGCCTCGATACCGCCCCCGGCAAAACCCGCTCCGGCTAACCCGGCAAGTAGCGCGTGCGATTTGCTGACCGGAATGCCGAGCTTCGCGGCCATGCTTCCCCAGGCAATTATGGCTATCATGGTCGCGGTGATTGCGGGAATTGTGAGGGCAGAGGGGGCCACTATTCCCAACCCAACGGTTGTCGCCACTGCGGTTCCCGCCATCGCGCCGACCGTGTTGAAGACGACGGCCATCGCGATTGCAGTGCGTGGCGCCAAGACTCCCGTAGACACCACCGTCGCAATCGCGTTCGGCGCATCAGTCCAGCCGTTGACGAATTCCGCCGCCAGGACAGCCAGGAGGGCGACGACGACTCCCGCCGTCAGCGACTCCATCACTTACGCCTCCTTGCGCGCCAGCGAGAGGATATTCCGCGCACAATGGTTGGCATCGTCCGTCATCTGCTCGAGCAGGTGGAACAGCTGATGCCACGCGATGAAACCAATGGTGTTGGCCGATGGCTGGCTGTATTCCTCGACGAGCGCGCGCTCGACGTTGGCAACGAGCGTATCTGCCTCTGACTCATCTTCGTCGACGGACCTGGCGAGCTCGCGGACTTTGGACAAAGTGAATCTCGGTTCGCGAAACATGGCGACGAGCGCGTGGAGTTTTTTGACCATGCGATCGCCGATCTGCATGAGTTCAACGGCTTCGCCCCGAAGCTCACCTAAATGGAGCTTGTAGACATCCAGGTGGATGGCGACCTTGCGCATACAGTCTATTACATCGTCGAGGTCGTCGGTAAGTTTCATCGAGTTCTGGGATGTCGAAGCGCATGATGAAGGAGTTGTCCAATAACTCGTGGATGGCTTCGACGACGGCATCCGCTTTGCGCTCGAAATCTACAATGCCGCTGAGGTCACGCCCCGACGTCTCGAGAAAATGCCGGGAGCTTTGTGTGACGGTTTCCGACAGCTGAACAAGAAGCGATGCGAACTGCTCATTGTTCGAGGGGCCGAACAGAGACCCAAGCGTTCCTTGTTTTGGTTTCATGCAAGCGCCCTCGCCTGTTTTGCACGATAGAGCACCCCGCGGCGTGCACCGCAAGGAGCGGCCATCTCAGCGATGTAGACAATCGCTCGCCCGGCGCACTCGACCGACAGCCAGATCTTGAAGCGCGCTAACACCGGGCGTTAATGCGTGCCCGCTTCGCGACCTCGCCGGGCGCCCATACAGGGTACGTTCATCGGGAGGGGATTATTCCTTTCACTGCTTCGATTGGGTGCACCCTACTTTCCAATCGGGGCGTTGCCAGAGGGCGCCTCTCCGATAAAGCCTGTCCCCCTCGGGCCGGATCGAGGCGCCCTCACCTCCAGCCAGATTTTGCCGGAATTCGATCCTACTGAGTTGCATGGATCACTCCTCTGCTAGAGAGGCCGTGATGACGTTTTGGATGCTCTTGTTAGTGATCGTTGGCCCGTCTCTGATCGGGCTTGGGATTCAGGCGTGGCTGGAGAGGTGAGAAGCCTGCACGTGCACGCTCGCCAGGGGCACCTCTGGAGCGGCTTGGGCCACCGATCCCTCACAGCCATCCCAACCGCCGCATCGCTTCTAACGACCACTGCGAAAACAACCGTCCTGGTTCTCGCCGGCAAAAAGCTTAGAGTGCCCCGTTTCGTCAAGAGGGCCCTACAGGTCGCCGTCTCGGTTGGGCTCACGCTTTTCGTCGTGCTCGTCATCCAGGTGGGCGATGGACTGTTGTCCGGCAAGGCTTCGGTACAGGCAGCCAGTGCTTCCTGGCTCGCGTTCATCCGGAGACCGGACATCCTCACCGTCATGACGCTCACCGCGCTGGTTACGGTGCTGTTCGTATACTGGCAGCGAGATCAGGAGAAAAAACCCTAGTAGCGCGGCTCTGCGGTCAGCGAATGCTTCAGACCGAAGCGCCTCATAGTGGGTCGGATGACAGTCCGAAAAATCATCCACATCGACATGGACGCGTTCTACGCGTCGGTCGAGCAGCGAGATAATCCGTCTCTTCGCGGTCAGCCGGTGGCGGTGGGGCACGCGGCGAAGCGGGGCGTCGTCGCCGCAGCCAGCTACGAAGCCCGCAAATTCGGCGTGCGTTCAGCGATGCCCTCGACAACGGCGCTTCGGCAATGCCCTGAGCTGATGTTTGTTCCGCCACGGTTTGAGGTCTATCGGGCAGTGTCCGAGCAGATCCGGGGCATCTTCGCGGACTACACGCCACTCATCGAGCCGCTGTCCCTAGATGAAGCCTATCTCGATGTCACAGAGAACCTGCGCGGCATCCCCACTGCCTCAGCCACCGCCAAAGATATTCGTGCGAGGATTCTGGCTGACACCGGCCTAACTGCCTCTGCTGGTATCTCGTACAACAAGTTTTTAGCGAAGCTGGCGTCCGATCATCGGAAGCCTAATGGCCAGTTTGTCATCACACCCGAGATGGGAACGGGCTTCATTGAGCAGCTGCCGGTCGGAAAATTTCATGGGATCGGTCCGGTTACTGCAGACAAGATGAAGACGCTCGGCATCCACATCGGGGGCGACCTCCGTGGCAAATCCCTCGCTTTCCTGCAGCAGCACTTCGGCAAAGCCGGCGCCTGGTATTTCGCCATCGCGCGGGGCGAGGATGATCGCCCTGTTATGCCGGATCGGCCGCGCAAGTCATCGGGTTCTGAGACCACGTTCGCCGAGGATCTCACGAAACCAAGCGAGATCGAGGCCGGCGTCAGAGCCATGGCGGACGATGTCTGGGCCTGGTGCGAGAAGCATCAAGTATTTGGACAAACGGTTACGGTCAAAATCAAATATGCCGACTTCCGGCACGTGACCCGTAGCCGGACCTTGCAGGCGCCGGTCGATACGCGCGAGCAACTGCATGAGGTCAGCATCTCGTTGGTCCGGTCTGTCTACCCCGTATCTATGGGCATACGCCTGCTTGGAGTGAGCCTTTCGAGGTTCGGCACCGCGTCAGTTTCCAAGCAACTCGAACTCGGTTTGTTTCGACCTTCAGGCTGAGATGACCCGGCTCTCCGTTCATCGCCATGATGGGTCCATGCTCGTTTGTCGATAATGTCCGCTTTTGGCCCAAAGGACCTTGCGTGGTTCGCGTGATTAGGTCTGCTCCTGGCCTAAAGCGGACATGCCTCTCGCACGCGGCGAGCAGCTTCAGCGGATCCTCAAACTCTTCCCCGGGCCAGATCAGTGCTCGGCAATCGCCGTCTGCCGACCCCCGCCTTGGGCTCGACTTGCCGGATATCTCGATCCCTGAACACGTTTGTGGCCCGATCACTGTTGAGTAGTCACACCGTCAAGGAGGGAATATTGCCGGCTGGTTGCTGACTATGCTGCTGACATTTGCACACTGTCGGCGTGCCGATGTCTGACTCAAGACTGGCGAGTTAACCGTGTCCTCAAGTTTCGCCCGGCCGATCATCTAAACGCCCAGCTGAGGTGCCGAAGTTTGAACTGCCGGATCTCACGCTCCGGCCGGAGCTGACAAGCACTCCCTGTGCGCTGTCGGCTCACTCCCTCCTTAGCCGCCCAAGCAAGGGCGGCTCTTTTTTGCATGGTCGCAACGCGACGACGAGCGCGACATATTCCGTGTATCGCGATAACGACGTACACATACGAACTATACCGATCTGTATGGTGCACCCCATTCGTTGTTGGCAGCAACCTGTCTCCGGGTGAAGTACGGGGGATAGTTCCATGCAAGCATCGGTGAATGAGACGGCCCGTTCGCTGCTCGATAGTTTTGGGCGCGCGAGTGAGAGGCGAGATCCCTACCGGCACTGGTTCGTAAAGGACTGCCTGCCGCCTTCTACTGTCGACGAGATTCTCAATTTGCCCTTTGCGGCCGCAGATCTTGGCGGCGTCTCCGGTAAGCGCGAGTTGCATAATCCAGAACGTCACTACTTTGATGCCGCGAACAGGGACAGTTTCGCGTGCGTTGCGAGCGTTGCCGCGGCGTTCCAGCATCGGCAAGTCACGTCGGCGATCGAACGGATCTTTGGTGCCAAACTCGGCGACTTGTATTTGCGCATTGAGTTTGCGCAGGATGTCGACGGCTTCTGGCTCGAGCCGCATACCGACATCGGGGTGAAGGCGTTCACCTTACTACTCTACATGTCGAAGGATCCCGCGCACGCCGGCTTGGGGACAGACATCTATGACGCCGACAAGAAGTGGGTTGGTCGATCACCTTTCACCTCAGGCGCCGGCATGATCTTTGTCCCTTCGACGGTCACCTACCACGGGTTCGAACCACGAAAGATTGAGGGCGTTCGCAAGTCGCTGGTGATCAACTACGTCACCAAAGACTGGCGCGCCCGCGAACAGCTTGCCTATCCCGAGCAGCCAGTCGCGGCTCTCGAAACGATTGCGTGAGGTACTCACGGCGAGGACGTGGCTCGGGGCAGGCCACCGGCTTCACGATCGAAATGATCGGCGGGTGATTTATAGGCAACGCTCTGCGGAGGGTTTCCCATGAGCATGGCTGACCTAAGACGTTCAGCGTCGACAGTTCTCAACGTTGCGTTGGTCGCCATCTGGTTCTTGGCCCTTTCCGCAGTCGGCGCCATCATCGTAGGGCTTTTGCTCTAGGGCTGCTGGTGCCGTCCGCAGGCTGCGCTCAGACATTGCTGCCTCCTTTCCGCCAGCCCAAGCACACCTAGTGAGCGCTCCAGCGTCGGGGTTCTCCGTGAGCGCGGTTGCTACTGATAATACGCGGGAGCGTATGTCCCGTTGGACATCTTCTCCAGCGCCTTGCGGTCGACGATGACGATGCGGCCGCGGCGTCGGGAGATCAGGCCCTGACGCTCCAGTTCCTGAATCGCCACCGTCACGCCGGGTCGGCGGACGCCCAACATCATGGCGAGGAACTCGTGCGTCAGCGGCAGCTCGCCGTTGTCGAGACGGTCGGCCGCCATCAGCAGCCAGCGCGCCAGCCGCTCTTCAATCTTGGAGCGGCCATTGGCAACAGCGGTTCTCGTCGCCTGATTGAGGAAGGCATGCGCATAGCGCAGCAGCGAACGATGCAGGGTGACGCTGTAGTCGATGGCTTTACGCAGGTCGCTCACCCGAATGCACTGTCCGCTTCCGGCAGCCTGCATGTAGGTCTCGTGGGCGTTGCGGTCGCCGCCCAACACCACCGGCAGGCCGGTCATGCCTTCACGACCGATGAGACCGACTTCGATGGGATGCTTGCTACTCCATGGCCACGACCGAGGCAAAGCCGCTGTCGGGAAAGTAGATCGTTTTGATCGGTCTGCCGCTCCGTTCCAGAACCTTGAACAGCGGCAGGTCGGCGGGTTCCAGATGCGGCTCAAGCAGCTGGAACTCGGCATTCGAGAGACGGGATAGGACGAGGTTTTTGTGGGAAAGGGCCATGGCTCTTCTCCCGATTGGGGCAAGAGCACTTGGCATCTCCTAGCCGTCCGCGCCCTGGGGACGAGCGGACGATAAGTTGTCGTACACCCAAAGGGCCGGATGTCCTAACCGGGGCCCGTACGTTTTTGGACAATTCCAGGAACAAACGTACGTTTAAAGACATTTCTACCTTGAGGCGATCCGCACGTAAGCAAAACGCCATAAAAAACATCCCGGATCGACACCCCAAAAACGCTGATTATGGAGGCATCCATGGGTGCCCAAGCGACGTCGCACGTGGTGCTCGTCGTGGAAGACGAAGCTACGGCTGGCACGTGCTGGAGGCTGCCAACGGAGAACACGCCCTTTCCCTGATGCCGAACCAGCAGGTCGATGTCGCTTTCACAGACCTTAGCGGGGCATGAAAGGCGGCCACAAATGCATGAGCAAAATCTTCCAGCGTGGGCCGTCGGCATAGGTGCAGAAGTCAGAGACCGCACCGAAGAGTTGCCGATCAATGAGCCCTATTTTGTCGATGTTACCGAGTTGCTGCGGGTGATTTGGGAGAGGGAAGCGGCCGAACGGCGCCGTCGGCGCGGGTGCGAAGAGTGGTGACAAGGCCGTCTCTTCCCCTCCGGAAGGTTGACCTGCCAGCCGCAGCCTCGACCAACGCACCAACGGCGGCACGTAGAGGGAGGCCGGCGCTCAATCCCCCGATTGGCCGACCTCCGCTGCTGCTCGGCATGCGTGAGCGGCAGCTTGCCCCTTTCGCCATTTTCGTCCGACTTCGCAACTGCAGCAAGCGCGGTCTTGGTACGAAATAATACCGAGGCCGACGCACGCGGGGTTGCGTCAACTCCCAAGCACCTGGCGGGAGAGGCTTGAGCCCACCGATCGCCTCACAGCCACATCTCAAACCGCCGCATCGCGTCCAACGACCACTGCTGGTCGTACTTCTCATAACGATCAACGAGGCGGTTATAGGTGCGCCAGTGCATCCCCTTGGGCTTGGGCGGCAGGTCATTGCACTCCTCTTCAGGATCAAGGCGTCTGACGATCTTGAACATGGCGCGCGAGAATGACGACGAGGATGAGGGGGATGAATGCGATGACACAAGAAACTCCGGCCGTGCGGGGCAGTAGGTTCGGGCGGCGTCGCCGGTCAATTCATCAGGGCAGCTAATTGCTCGGCTGCCGGTCTTGCGGCCAAGAATGCGAGCACGCCGCTGACGAAGCTGCCCCACTTAAACAAGCCGGGCATAGCATCTGCTCGGCCGGCAAGGGCCTTTGACACACCCGCGATTGCTAGGGCCACACCGCCACCCAGAATGATAGACGCCGCGAACATGCCGACGACAATAATCAGCATCCAACCAAAGAACCCCAGCCCCGGATCACTAAAATACCCCAGCCATGCGAGGCCTGCGAACCAACCGAGGATTGTCGTCTTTGACGCACTCGTCAGAATGTCTTGGATCAATATCGTCCGCGTTACGTCAGCCTCTAGCTTGTCCTTAGGCATCGTGCGGGCCTTTCAGCGGGTTGCGTCAGGGCGCACGTAGCGGCGAGCCCTTCGGACGACCGACAGGGGTTCCGCTTCTAAGGGCGGGCTCAAGCCGCCAGATGCCCACGGCCGTTGCACCGATCTCTTCGCGCGAGGTGGGGATGCGGATGTATTCGCCCCTGGCCCAGCGTATGGCGAAGCTGCGATAGAACGGCGAAAACGGGTTGCCCGACTGACCCGTGGATTGAATGTAAAGCGATCGGTCAAGGTCGGCGAGATCATAGATGGCGCGATAGCTCGACCCGTATCTGTTCGCGAACGGAGGCTCCTCGCCGAATTCCGACTTGCCGCGATTGAGCGTGTAGTCGCCGCCAGGGCTCGGCTCCATCACGTTGAAATATGAACCGACCAGAGGCAAAAGGCCAAAGGGGCGATGCTCACCATAGGCAAAATGCGCCCTGCCCCAGGTCCACCGCGTGCGATCGCTGCCATATCGTCGTTGAAGATCGGCTAGCGCCGCCTCGAGAGCGTTGGCCACAACGGTCGCGCAGCTTTCCTGTATTGGCGTCGCTCGGTTGTCGCACCAATCGCGCGTGCGTGCTCGCCCCTGCAGCACGCGGATCAGGGCCGTGACATGCGCGTCGAAGTAACGATCGAAGGCTGGCCCCAGATCGTCACTCCAGATCCCCTTGACCGTTTCGCGCACCCATGCAGTGAAGATCAGCGGTTCGGCCGTTTCTGCCCGCATCCTCGTGTCCCAGGTCTCCAAACGGTCGAGCACACCATTCTCGGCACCTCCCGCTGCCCTCGCGCTCGCTAGCATTAGCGGCTTCAGCTGCGCAAAAGCGAGCGAGAGCACATCCAATTGGGCCAAGCGCATGGTCTCAACATCATGGTTGCTGCGATCGAGAACGAGTTCCTTGATACGCTGCTGCCGATAGGGCCCCTCCCAGTCAAAGGTCAGATGGTGCGAATAATCAGACCCGACGATGCGGGTGTTGGATGTGCCGATGGCACCGGCTGGTGGGTCTTCGACACGCGGCAACTCATCAAACCGCAAATAGCCCTGCCAGTCATAGGTCGGATCCCAACCGGGCACTGGCGCGCGGCCCGCGACCGCGTTGGATGCATTGCGCACCGGCACGCGCCCCGGTGCAATGAGCCCAATGCTCCCGGTGGCGTCGGCGACGACCATGTTCTGCATGGGAACGACGTAGAGGCGCATCCTGTCCATGTAGCTGGCGACGTTCCGGACTTGCGGATCGAACGTACCTGCCGCAAACGTCGTGTCGTCGTCGCTAAGCGCGGTCCATTGCAGTGCCGCCACGTAGCCCTCGTCGAGCATTGCTCCCAAATTGCCGTAAGAGCCGGGCAGCACTGGTCCGTGACGGGTCGTTCGACGCTCGACAATCCGTGTGCCACTTCCCCTCACGTGGATCGCCATGGTCTCTTCTTGAAAGCGGCGCCAACCTTGCGGCGTGAGATATTCTGATGGATTGGAAGGGTTGATTTTCTCGATGAACAGATCCTGCACATCGGCACCCGTGGTGGTGAATCCCCAGGCGATCGCGTCGCTACGGCCGAGCACGATCAGGGGCATTCCCGGCAGGCTGGCACCGACGATGTTGAGGGCGGCTGCGCCGGGCTCAACAAGCGCAAGATGGGCGAGATACCAAAGGGATGGTGCGCTGAGCCGGAGATGCGGATCATTGGCAAGAAGCGGTCTACCGGAGCGCGTGCGCGCACCTGACACGACCCAGTTGTTCGAAGCGCCACCGGCCGGGAATGCATCGAGTTCGGCAGTGGTTGGCGACGGGACACCAGCCAGACGTCGTAATGCATAGAGTTGGGCAAGCTCCGGAAGAGGTGGCGTGTCCTCACCTTCGAGGCCGGGCATCAGGTCTGTGATCTCCGCCGAGTTCAATCCTACGGCCGAATAGCTAAGGCGCGCAATCTCCTCATCAAGATTGGTACCCAAAGTGAGTGCCATCATCTTGGCCGCGAGAATGCCGTCGACCGGGCGCCAAGACTCCGGCCTGTGGCGGAGCAAAAGAAACTCAGGCGGCAGCCGCGGAGCAAGAGAGCTTGTGGCCTGATTTATGAAAGCATTGACGCCGCGAGCGTGGGCTTCAAGCAGCGCCCTGCTGTCCTGCGGCAGTGCCGCAAAGGAGCGTTCTGCGTGGCCATTAAGATCGAGCGTGCGCAGGAAGATATCGCTGGCCACGGTTCTCTCGCCGAAGATCTCCGACAAGCGCCCCTGCCCGGCGCGGCGCATGAGCTCCATCTGCCACAGGCGCTCCTGCGCATGGGCAAAGCCGAGGGCGGCCCCGAGATCATCGACCGTCGTTGCAAATATGTGAGGAACGCCCTCGCGATCGCGAATGATGTCGACCGGGCCATTGAGCCCCGCGATGGCAACGGTTCCTGAGGAGGCGGGCACGGTGTTCCACAGCACCGCAAAAAGCGACGCCGCGGCCGCGAGCAGCATGAAAACGACCAGCGCCGCTAAAGCCGCAATGCTTCTTAGGCGTCGCATCCCTGGCTGCAAGCGCATAGGGCTCTCCGATAATTCCTTACACCGCGCGAAAGCTACCCAACGCCACCGCGGAAAACTATCCCGTCGCGGGCGAAATAAGCCTGTCGTGAGAATTTTTAGTCGTCGCTGAACTGCGCAGCCTCAGACGTCAATGCTGCAAACGAAGACAGCGACGGCAGCGGAAAGTGCCGGCCGCATCCGCCTTCAGTTGACGCTCTGAAATGAGCGTGGAGCTTTGCCACTTCTGCTTAGAGCGTATGCATTTTCTTGCAAAGATCTTTGCTGGGTTGGCTGCGGGATGGATCGAAAGAGGTCACCAGCCCGTCGAGTCATGTCACGGATGTCCCCGTGTGACCCCGGCCCTTTCGAGCTCCGGGTGGAGGGCGCCCGTAGCCCATAGCCAGCACATGCGGAGATCGGCCAGTAGTGACCACAGCGGATGTTCGAAGGTGGCGGGCCGATTGCCTTCAAAGACGAAGTGGCCGATCCAGGCAAATCCGTAGCCTGTTAGTACCCCGCAGCCTGCTAGCGCCGCGCCGATGAGCCACGACAACGGACTGCCCGGATCGCTGCCAAGCGCCGCCAGCGCAGCCACAAGAAAGGCAAAACTCAACATGGTCCCTGCGATGTGAAGGGCGCGCGTTAGGGGCTTCCCGTGCGCTCGCAGATAGAACGCCCAAAACTCATCAAAGGAGGTGAATGACTGTGGCATACCCGTTCGATCTCCGACCAAGAAATTTTCCGGCATTGCTTAGCAACACAGGAAGTCTCTAGCTGATTTGCGGTGTTGCGGCCGCTAAATTAATGGGTGCACCGACATTGAGGCGTCAGCACTTAAAGCCACTTGCGCCGCATGGCCTCGAGCGACCACCGGTTGTCATCAAGCTTGCGACTTGTCTGATTAGTTCGCGCCTGAGGCGCCCAAATCTGCCTCGAGATTGCGGACTAGCGCCCGGGAGCCTTGCTCGACGAGTGGCGCGACCATCTCCATCCGCTCGTTCGGAAGGAAGTCGCTGATCCAGACAAACCGGCAGCGCCCCAAGCCGTCGGGGACAATTTCCATCGACGCGGAATGGTGCTCAAACATGCCATCGATCACGGCGTACGCCACGCGCTTGTTTTCCTCGTCAATGTCAACGATGCGCTCGCGAACGATCATGCCGTTGGCGAAAGTCACAGTGCGAACATCGCCATCGATGCGGCTGTCAACCAGTACGCCAGCAAAAAGCCGCTGCGGCATGCCCACATTGCGCAGCGCGGCCCAGGCTTTTTCCGCCGAAACCCGGACGATCTCCTCTCGACGTATCGACGCCATCAGCTTGTCTCCGTCAGTCAGACTGCCCTAGATGTCGCTGTCTGTGTAGCCTCTTCGCGCGATCCCGGTCGAAGGTGGAACGGTTGATTTCGACAACAGGTTCGGTACCAACGCCGAGCGCGGGCCGTTCAACGAAGTCGCCGAAGAAGCACAATATTGCCTGCGATCAGGGTGCCAGCGTCACCGCCGGCGCCGGCTCATTGGGATCGCGGTCCATCTCGGCGATCTGATCGACGGCGCCGTCGCGACCGTAGATGTCGGGCCGGAACTCGACGTCGCCGTCACGCTCGGCCCAGGCGGTGACGTAGACGAAATACACCGGCACGGGGCGCGTGAGGTTGACGTCAACGGCCTGACCCGCCTCGACGATCGATTGGGTACGACCTGGCTC
Source organism: uncultured Alphaproteobacteria bacterium (assembly GCA_963724595.1). Taxonomy (GTDB): domain Bacteria; phylum Pseudomonadota; class Alphaproteobacteria; order Rhizobiales; family Hyphomicrobiaceae; genus Hyphomicrobium_A. Next base: position 92,039 of record CAVRVR010000016.1, read on the forward strand.
GTTCCAGCCGGGTTCGTTGTGCGCTAGCCAGTCGGCGAGATCGAACACGCCCTCGACCCGCACGCATCCGGCGCTGAAGGCGCGCGAGCGCTGCTTGAACAGCGGCTTCATCGGCGTGTCGTGCATGTAGACCGTGTGCACGTTGGGCATGTCTATGCGCACCAGACCCAACGCGTTCTGCGGCCCGGGATCCTGACGGAACTTGAGCTTTTTGGCTTCCGCCGAGTTCCAGTCGACCGTCTGGGGATCGACCTCCTTGTTGCCGGCCGGGTCGAGCACGCGGATCTTTTCGTTCTGCAGGTACTCCGGCTCCTTCATGAGGCGCGGGATGAGATCAAGGTGCGCCACACTCTCGGGCACGCGCCAGTAGGGAAAGAAGTTTAGCGCACGGATGGTCGCCTTCACCGAAGGCGACTGACGCTCGGTGCGGCCGACGATGACGCGGTGCCGCTGCTGCACCTCGTATTTCTCCACCGCCTCCAGCTGGAATGCCGGCACGTTGACGAGGACGTAGCGCTCCTCGACCGGTGTCGCCATCAACTCGCGGATGCGGCCGAGGTTCATGCGCAGCTGCGCAATTCGCTCATCGACCGTCATGTTGAGTGCGGGATAGGTCGAGCGCTCGACGCGGCCGGTCGGACGTAGACCATTGCGGCGCTGATAGCGGCGCACCGCGTCGGAGAGCTCGCCGTCGAAGGTATAGGAATTGTACGCGTCTTGGCGTGGCGCTAGATCGCCGCTCATGCGCAGGCGGCGACGCAGCAGTGGCACGCGCTCGTCATCCTCGCCTTCGCGCATCATCCGGCCTGGGGGAATGACCGGCCAGCCGCCGTTGTCGGCGATCTGCTGGTACTTGGCGATGGCGGCGTCTATGGCGGCGATCATCTCGTCGCTGCGCATCGGCATGGCGTCTGGGCGCAGATCGTCGAGCGGCTCGTTCTGCTGAGCGGTACGATCGCGCGCGCGATCCTCCTGCCGGCGGCCAGTGTAGTCGGGGGTGCCGGAGCCGGTGAGGCTCTCCCACCAATTGGCCTGAGCTGCCTGCCCGTGCGCCGGTGCGCCGAGGACGAGCACGCCGAATAGGCTGGCGAGGGCGCACATGACCAGGCTGCCAGGTTCTGCACCACGCTTGATAAAGTGCCAACCAAGTAGCCGCGCAGGCGCGCGATATGCCAGCATGAATCCGTCCTGATTACTTACTGCGATGAGCCGCCAACCCAGCCGCCGGAATGACCGCAATGCCCCGCGGCGCTTCCGCCCAACCTCCACACGCCAATTGGCTCAATAGCCGCCAGGATATGGCCAAACCAAGACGATTGGATGCCGTTAAATTGTCTCGGTGGAGGGAAGCCCGCGTAGAGATGCGATTTGGTCGCAGTGAGCCTTGCGTTCAAGCCACGTCGGAAGTCTGAAAGTGATCCCAGCCCGTCTTTGGGCTGACGATGACCTCGCCCGTCGCATCCGTCGCTATGACGCCGGTTGCAGCCTGCGTGATGTCACCCACGCACGTTACACGTGTGCCCGCCTCAGATGCACGGCGCTCGAACTCGCTGGCGCGCTCGGGCGGGACCGTCGTTAGTACCTCGTAGTCCTCGCCGCCCGTCATCAGATCGACATGCGATACCCCGCCCGCGGCGAGAACGGCGCCAGCGGCATCCGATAGCGGCACGCGCGACCCCTCGATGCGGCCGCCGACGACGGACGCACGGCATAGACGATCGAAATCCTTGATGAGGCCGTCTGAAACGTCCATCGCCGCCGAGGCGCAAGCGCGGAGAATGGGTGCCAACGCGACCGGCGGGTGCGGTCGGGAGAATTTCGCGTCGAAATACCGGCTAGCGTCGTCGGCGAGCCCGCAACGATCACGCATGGCCGGATCGCGGCGTATTGCGAGGCCGAGCGCCGCGTCGCCGATCGTGCCCGAAACATAAACGAGATCGCCCGGTTGTGCCGTCGCGCGGCGCACCATGCCCCCCGCCGGCACGAGGCCGAAGGCGGTGATCGAGACGCTGAGCGGCCCGGGCGTTCGGTCCGTATCGCCGCCGGCAAGCTGGCAGCCGAACGCTTCTTGCGCGCCGCGCAGACCGTCAGTGAATTCTCTCAGCCAAATTCGATCCGGTGCCGCGGGAAACGCTGCGCTCATGAGATAAGCCAGCGGCGCGGCGCCCTTGGCGACGAGATCGGAGATGTTCACTGCCAGCGCCTTCCAAGCGATCGCCGCTGGATGTTCGTCGGGGAAAAAGTGCACACCGGCGATGACGGCATCGGTCGTCACCACCAGTTCGGCCCCCCCCGGCGGCGCTAGCAGCGCGCAGTCGTCCTTGAGTTCGAACGCACCGGAAAAGCCGGCAGCGAGCGGTGCCCAGAACTCGGCGATCAGCGCTTCCTCGCCGTGTATCTGACGGGAATGGGCCCGGTCACTTGGATCGCGTGTCATCGCGATTGAACTCGGCTGCGCGCAGCTGCCGCGCCAGCTTGTCCAGCACGCCGTTGACGACCTTCGGCTCATCCTCGGAGAAGAACGAGTGCGCGACGTTGATGTACTCGTTGATGACGACGCGGTGCGGCACGTCGGGGCGCTCCATCAGCTCGAACACGCCGGCCCGCAGGATGGCGCGCACGATGGCGTCGATGCGCACGAGGCGCCAGCCTTCGGCGAGCTGCTGATCGACGAGCGGATCGATATCGCGCTGACGGCGCACGACGCCGCGCAGCAGCTCGGCGAAGAAAGCAGGATCGGCGCCCGCCGCGGCTTCATCGCCCGGGGCGCGCGGAAAGCGCAGGCGCACGAACTCGTCGATGACATCGTTGAGGTCGGTACCGGCGAGGTCCATCTGGTAGAGGCCTTGCACGGTGGCAACGCGCGCTGCGGTACGCGGGGGCAGCGCGATCTTGCCCGGCGTTGGTGTCGCTTTGCTGGTGGTGGTCATGCGCTCTGCCCCTCGAATGCGCGCTGAAGCTCGATCAGCCGCAGACAGGCGCGCGCCGCGTCTCCACCTTTTCCGCTGGTGCCGCCACGCGCCCGCGCCAGCGCCTGCTCCTCGTTATCTACCGTCAAGATGCCATTGCCGACCGGCACGGCGTGCTTGATGGCGACCTCCATCAGCCAGTGATTGGCGTTGTTGCAAACGATGTCGTAGTGCGAGGTCTCGCCGCGGATGACGCAGCCGAGTGCAATGGCTCCGTCCCATTTGCCGTTGTCGGCGCGGCGCGGAATGAGCCCCGTGACAGCCGCTTGCGCCAGCACCTGCGGGATCTCCAGTGCGCCCGGCACAGTGACGCGATCGTGCGCGACACCCTGCGCATCGAGCGCCGCGACGGCGCCGCCGATAAGCTCGTCGGATATCTTGTCGTAGAAGCGCCCCTCGACGATGAGCACGCGCGCACGCATTTCGCCTTTCGGAGGCCTGCCCGCGCTGCTCGTTGGTCTGTCCAGCTTGACGATCATCTCACTCGATCCTGCGCGTGCCGACGATGCGCAATCCGAAGCCCTCGAGGCCGACGTAGACGTGCGCCGGGGAATTGGTCAGTAGCACCATGTCACGCACGCCAAGATCGGTCAGTATCTGCGAGCCGACGCCAATCTCGACTCGGCGCCGCTCGCGTGCGCCTGCGGCGGGCTGGGCCGGCTGCACGCGCCCGCCGATCCATTCGGACACCGACTTCGGCCGCAGGTCGCGGATGAGCACGACGACGCCGCGCCCTTCCTTTTCGATCATGCGCAACGAACAGGCAATCTGGCTGCCCTCACCCGCCTCGCCGACGCCGAGCAGGTCGCCGAGCAGGTTGACGGCATGCACGCGCGCCAGCACCGGGCCGGGCGCCGAAAGATCGCCCTTGACCAGCGCGAGGTGCTCGCCGCTCTCGACCGTCGTCTCGTAGACGTGCAGGTCGAATTTGCCGGCCGCCGCCGTCGTCACGCTGGTCTTGGCAATGGCGCGCACAAGATGGTCATTGCGCAGCCGGTAGGCGATGAGATCCTCGATGGCGCCGATCTTGAGGGCATGGCGCTGCGCGAACGCGACGAGATCGGGCATGCGTGCCATGGTGCCGTCATCGTTCATGATCTCGCAAATGACGGCCGCTGGATAGAGCCCGGCAAGGCGCGCCAGATCGACCGACGCTTCCGTATGGCCGGCGCGGATCAGCACACCGCCCTCGCGGGCGACGAGCGGGAACACGTGCCCGGGAGAGACGATGTCGGCAGCGCCTTTCGTCGAGTTGATCGCGGTCGCGATGGTGCGCGCGCGATCGGCGGCAGAGATGCCGGTAGAGATGCCCTCGCGCGCCTCGATCGACTGCGTGAAGGCGGTGCGATTGCGCGAACGGTTGAGTCCGACCATCGCCTCGAGCTGCAACTCGCTGGCGCGGGCGCCGGTCAACGTCAGACAAATCAGTCCGCGGCCGTAGCGCGCCATGAAGTTTACGGCATCGGGCGTCGCCATCTGCGCGGGAATGACCAGGTCGCCCTCGTTCTCGCGCTCCTCGGCGTCGACGAGCACGACCATGCGGCCATTGCGCATGTCCTCCAGGATCTCAGGGATCGAGGACAGACAGCCACGGCCTTCCGAGATGGCGTATTTGCCAACGTCGTGCGTCACGGGCGAAACTCCAGGAGCCGCGCGATATAGCGCGCGAACAGGTCAACTTCGAGGTTGACCGATTGCCCGGGGGTTTTCGCGCCCCAGGTCGTCACCGTCAAGGTGTGAGGGATGACGTTGACCCCAAAGCGCGTGTCGCTCACCTCGTTGACCGTCAACGACACGCCATCGAGGCTAATAGAGCCTTTCGGCGCAATGTAAGGGGCGAGGTGCTCGGCTACTTCGAAGGAGAATCGGCGGCTCTCCCCGTCCGGCACGATATCGACGATGCGCGCCAGGCCGTCGACATGTCCCATGACGAGATGGCCGCCCAGCTCCTGGCCGAGACGCAGCGACCGCTCGAGGTTGAGCTTGCGACCCGGCTGCCACGCGCCAATCGTCGTCTTGCCACGCGTCTCGTTGGAGACATCGACGGTGAACACGCTCCCCGACGCCTCGGCGCGCACCGACGTCATCGTCAGGCAACACCCGTCACACGCCATCGAGCCGCCTACCTCCAGCTCCTGTGCGGGGTAGCGCGCCCGGATCGTGAAGCGGCCGTCTTCGCGCGCCGTGACCTCGCCGATGTCGGAGACGATGCCGGTGAACATGGCTTCCTCGCTGCCTTACGTAACTTCCGTTCGTCGGCGGTCACCACCGCGATGCCAGTGCCGGCGCAACGCCAGCATATCGTCGCCGCCGATGGTTCGCCGATCGTAAATCTCGAAACCTTCTATCGAAATATAGCGGGAGAGCGATGCCAGGGCCGCCGCAGGCGCTAGCTCGGCCCCGTCAGGCCCCCGCGCGCGAAATAGCAGCGCCTCGTCGATGAGGCCGGCGCGCATGAACGCCTGCCAAGTTGCTGGGCCACCCTCAACTAGCAATCGCGTTATGCCACGCGCCACCAACGCCTCCATGACGGCGGGCAACCAGAACGCGCCAGCAACGAGCCGCATCGGCAAGATCTCGGCGCCTGCAACGCCGATCGCCCCGGCGTCTGCATTCTCACCACAGAACACCCACACGGGATGCTGTCGGGCCGTCTGTATCAGGCGTGAATTTTCTAGCCCGACAAGCTCGCGCGCCAGCACAATGCGCGCGGGCGAGCGTTGCTCCAGTCCGGGCAGGCGGCAGGTGAGCAGTGGGTCATCGTCGAGCACAGTACGCCGGCCAACCAGAATGGCGTCAGAGCGCGCACGCAGCAGATGCCCGCGGGCGCGTGCCGCTTCGCTGGTCACCCACGCCGGCTTGCCCTCGCCACCGCGCGGCACGGCGTCATCGGCATCGAGCGCCAGCTTGACGGTCACCAGCGGGCGCCGCTCGGTAACGCGGAGGATGTGCCCGGCGGCGATCCAGTGCGCCGCCTCCACCATCAGGCCGCGCTCGACCGCGACGCCCGCCCGGCGCAGCCGGGAAAGTCCGCGCCCGGCGACGCGCGGATCGGGATCCTCGATGGCGCACACGACACGGGCAAGGCCGGCGCCGACGATGGCGTCGGCACACGGCGGGGTCATGCCGTAGTGCGAGCACGGCTCGAGAGTCACGTACATGGTGGCCCCGCGCGCACGCGTTCCGGCGCGGGCGATGGCCTCGGTCTCCGCGTGCGGGCGCCCACCCGGCGCCGTCCAGCCGCGCGCGATGATTTCGCCGCTGCGCTCATCGGCGATGACCGCGCCAACCGATGGGTTGGGAGCCGTGCGTCCGACTCCGCGCATCGCCACGCCCAGCGCGATCTGCATCATCTGGGCGTCGAAGCCGGTGCGCTCCGCAGGGCGCATGGCGCTCAATGCTTCTTGAGCGGCGCCGTCTCCACAACGGAGCTCTCGAAGGCGATGTGCGCCGCTTCATGCGCGGCGGCCGGCTCGGCGGCAATCTCACCGAGCACCTCGTGGAAATCCGACGCCTCGCGGAAATCGCGATAAACGGAGGCAAAGCGCACGTAGGCGACGGGGTCGAGGCCACGCAGGGCCTCCATGACGAGGCCGCCGATCGTCGAGGACGCAACCTCGCTCTCGCCGGCGTTCTCCAGCTGGCGCACCAGCCCCGACACCATGCGCTCGATGCGCTCGCGATCGATGGGACGCTTGCGCAGCGCGACCTCGACCGAACGCATCAGCTTGTCGCGATCGAAGGCAACCTTGCGGCCGGAGCGCTTGACGACGAGTAATTCGCGCAGTTGCACGCGCTCAAACGTCGTGAAGCGCCCGCCGCAGTCCGGGCACACGCGGCGCCGACGGATGGCCGCGTTCTCCTCGGTCGGACGGCTGTCCTTCACTTGCGTATTTTCGCCGGCGCAATACGGGCAGCGCATCAAGGCCTCCCCTTCGCCCGCCGGCTCCTGCCGTCGCCGCGCGGTGGATGACTACTTAGCCGTAGCGGCAGCACAGAAGCAACGAGGCGCGCCGGGATATCCCAAGCGCGCCTCGCTCGTGCTGGTAACGACGATCAGGAGTAGATGGGGAAGCGCTTGCACAAATCGATGGCCTGCGCCTTGACCTTGGCTTCGACCGCGCCATTGTCCTCGGCGCCGTTCTTGGCGAGACCGTCGAGCACCTCGGCGATCATGCGGCCGATCTCCTGGAACTCGGCGACGCCGAAGCCGCGCGTCGTGCCGGCCGGGGCGCCGAGGCGCACGCCCGAGGTGACCATCGGCTTCTCCGGGTCGAACGGCACGCCGTTCTTGTTGCAGGTGATATGCGCGCGCTCCATCGCCTTCTCGGAGATGTTGCCGGTCAGCTTCTTGGGGCGCAGGTCGAGCAGGATGAGATGCGTGTCGGTGCCGCCGGAGACGAGCGCGAAGCCCGAGTTGACCAGCACCTCGCCCATCGCCTTGGCGTTCTCGATGACGTTCTTGGCGTAGATCTTGAAGTCGGGACGCAGTGCCTCGCCGAAGGCCACGGCCTTGCCGGCAATGATGTGCATCAGCGGGCCGCCCTGGATGCCCGGGAAGATTGCCGAGTTGATCTTCTTGGCGATGTCCGCGTCGTTGGTCAGGATCATGCCGCCGCGCGGCCCGCGCAACGTCTTGTGCGTCGTCGTGGTGACGACGTGCGCGTGCGGGAACGGGCTCGGATGCTGGCCGCCGGCGACGAGACCGGCAAAGTGCGCCATGTCGACCATCAGGTAGGCGCCCACCTCGTTGGCGATGGCGCGGAAGTCGGCGAACTCGAACTGGCGCGGGTAGGCGGAGCCGCCGGCGATGATGATGCGCGGGCGATGCTCGAGGGCGAGCTTATAAACCTCGTCCATGTCGACGCGGTGCGTGTCGGGGCGAACCATGTACGATACCGGCTTGAACCACTTGCCTGACTGGTTGACGGGCGAGCCGTGCGTCAAGTGACCGCCCGCGGCGAGGCTGAGGCCGAGGATAGTGTCGCCTGGCGCGGCGAGCGCGTTGAACACACCCTGGTTCGCCTGGCTTCCCGAATTCGGCTGCACGTTGGCGAAGCCGCAGCCGAACAGCTTCTTGGCGCGGTCGATGGCGAGCTGCTCGACGATGTCGACGTACTGACAGCCGCCGTAGTAGCGCCGGCCGGGATAGCCTTCTGCGTACTTGTTGGTTAGCACGCTGCCGGCCGCTTCCAGCACAGCCTTGGAGACGATGTTCTCCGAGGCGATCAGCTCGATCTCATGTTGCTGGCGGCCAAGCTCCTTGCCGATCGCATCGGCGACCTCCGGATCGCCGTCGGCAATGCTGGCGGTGAAAAATCCGCTCTTGGAGACGGGCTCGGCCTTGGCGTTAAACATCGGTCTCTGTCCTTGTTATCACGGCAGATGAATGGGTTGAATTCGAGCGCGCGGGGCAGCCTATAGGCTTGCGTCCATAATATGGCCGCGCCGCTTCTGGCTCAAGCCGTACCGCTTATCGCGGTTTCCAACTAGCGATTTTTAGGGGGTGCGCCGAAGCGCAGCGGGGCGTTACTCGGCCGCCAGCCGCACGACCTGGCCCTTGGACAGTGGGCAAGCCTCCCACAGCTCGGTCAGTGCCGAGATGAGGTGATCGACCTGCGCGGGCGTGTGCACCGGCGAAGGCGTCAGCCGGATCCGCTCGGTGCCGCGCGGCACGGTCGGATAGTTGATTGGCTGCACGTAGATCGCATAATGCTCAAGAAGGGCGTCGGTCACCGCCTTGCAGTGGACCGGATCGCCGATGGTCACGGGCACGATGTGGCTCGGCGACATGACAACCGGCAGGTCGGCTTCGACCAGGCGGCTCCTAACCAAGTCGGCGCGCTCTTGAATTTGCGCGCGCTCGATGGTGCTCGACTTGAGGTGGCGGATGCTGGCCACGGCACCGGCGGCCAGCGCCGGAGCGAGCGAGGTCGTGAAGATGAACCCGGCGGCGTAGGAGCGGATGGCGTCGCAGCAATCGCGGGAGGCCGCGATGTAGCCGCCCATGACGCCGAAACCCTTGGCGAGCGTGCCGTTGATGATGTCGACGCGGCCCATGACGCCGTCGCGCTCGGCGATGCCGCCACCGCGCGGGCCATAAAGGCCGACGGCGTGCACCTCATCGAGGTAAGTCAAGGCGCCATACTTCTCGGCGACGTCGCAGATGGCGGCGATGGGGGCGATGTGACCGTCCATCGAGTAGACGCTCTCGAAGGCGATAATCTTGGGCGTGGCGCGATCGAACTCCTTGAGCTGCGCCTCGAGATCCTCAATGTCGTTGTGGCGCCAGATGCGCTTCGGCCCGCGGCCATGGCGGATTCCGGCGATCATCGAGGCGTGGTTCTTCTCGTCGGAAAAGATGACGGCGCCCGGCAGCAGCTGGGCGAGCGTCGCCAGCGTTGAATCGTTGGCGACGTAAGCCGAGGTGAACAGCAGCGCCGCTTCCTTACCGTGCAGGTCGGCGAGCTCGGCCTCGAGTTCCACGTGGTAGTGCGTCGTGCCGGCGATGTTGCGCGTGCCGCCGGAGCCGGCGCCGACCGTATCGATCGCCTCGTGCATGGCGGCGATCACGGTCGGATGCTGGCCCATGCCGAGATAGTCGTTCGAGCACCAGACGGTGATGGGACGCGCGGGCTGGGACTTGTTGAAGTGCTCGGCCGAAGGATATGCGCCGCGCCGGCGTTTCAGATCGGCGAATACGCGGTAGCGGCCTTCGCGATGGACGGCGTCCAGCGCATCTCTGAACTTTTTAGCGTAGTCCATCAGGCGACTTTCAACTCCCTTGGCATTTTTTCTTATCATCGCCCGGCCAGCCATGGCGAGCAACGTGTCTATTGTCGCGCCGGCAATCAAGGTCCGCGCGAAAAGTTCGGCGATGTTCAGGTGACGACCGTGATCCCGATCTGCTGTGCGGCACAGACGTTAGTATGCCGCAGCGACCTCGCCGACCCCGTCTTTCTGGTAGATGTCGGGCCGGAATTGGATGACGCCATCCTGCGTCGCCCAGGCCGTGACATAGGCGAAATAGAGCGTCACTGGCTTGCGCAACCGCACCGTTTTTGTCGTGCCTGTTTCCTTGAGGTGCTGAACCTGCTCGGCGATTCCCTGCCCAGTCAGCAGCCACGTTGCAAGCTCCGCGATGTTTTGCACGCGCACACATCCCGAGCTGGCAGCTCGGAAATTACGCCCGAATACGGACTCCTTCGGACTGTCGTGCATATAGACCGAACTCGAATTTGCGAAGTTGATCTTCAGGAAGCCGAGCGGGTTATCTTTTCCCGGCACTTGCCGATACGACAGCTGGGTCGGACGCGACGTCGTCCAATCGATGGACTCGGGATCGACTTTTTTGCCACCCTCGTAGGCGTCGATGCCGAACTTCACGAGCACGCTTTCAGCGCCGTTCTGCTGCATGTCGCGGCCCTTAGGGATCAGGTCTTCCTTGATCACGGTCGGCGGCAACGTCCACATCGGGTTGAACGCCAGATCGGTGATAGTCGAGCGCAGCAGCGGCGTCGGGCGATCCGGCTTGCCGACGACCCCCGAATGACGCGAGACGACGGTGTTGTTCTCCACCGCCTCGACCTGCGCGGCGGGGATATTGACCAGCACGTAGCGCTTCCCGACGATCTTCGTGAGGTCAGTCAGCCGCGTGAGGTTGGCCTTGAGCTGCGCAAGGCGCACCTCGGAAGGTACGTTGAGCGCGGCGATGGTGCGTTTGTCGACGATGCCTGTCGGCGCCAGTCCGTTCGATGCTTGGAATCGCTTCACCGCCGTATCGAGGTCGGTGCTGAAGTAGTCTGGATAGCTTGAACCGGCGGCAAGATCGCCAGACCGCATCAAGCGCCGGTGCAGAGTGGCGACGGCCGGGTCGGTCGCCCCCGGCTCGAGTTCCACCTCGGGCATCAGCGGAAAGCCGCCGGTGGCGACGATTTCTTCGTAACGGGCAATGGCAGCCTTGGTCGGAGCGAGGTTGGCTTTCGACAGGGTGGGGTAACCCCTTGGTGGGGTGGCATGCCACTCTTTGATGAAGCTGCGGTCATAGCCGCTGTTGTATTGGGAGGCACCTTCTCCGACGGGGCCAAATTAAATCTGTGCAGCGGCCGGCGCAGCTACGATCAGCACGGTCATTCCGGCACTCAGCGCGGTCGCCCGTTTCCCCCACGTAGAGCTCACGACTGCCCCTCCCGCCTCATGAAACGGATCGCTTGTTCGGCCGGTGCCCATCGGCTTGATCTACAAACCGCCGGATATCTCAGATAAACTCAACTCCTTGCAAAGGCAAAATTACCCGTCGGTGCCCGGGCAAGCAAGCGGCGACCTGGCGCGAGAAGCAAAGGCGGGGGAAAAGAAAAAGGAATTGCAAGGTTACCCTGCAACTCCTGCCGACTGGCGCTTATCAGTCGATCCAAAGATTAGAGGCGGTAGCGGATCTGGTCCGACCAGAAGCGTTCGAGTCGAACGAGCGCCTTGTTGAGGCCGCGGAAGTCCTCCTCGGACACTTCGCCGACGGTCTCGACCGAGCCGAGCTGGCGCTGGTACAGCTTCCGCACCACCTCGCAAGCTTCCTTGCCCTTGTCGGTCAGGCTGACGCGCACGCTGCGGCGGTCGGTCTCCGACCGCTTGTAGTGCAGGTAGCCCATATCGACGAGCTTCTTGAGATTGTAGGAGACGTTTGAGCCGAGATAGTAGCCGCGCGTCTTGAGCTCGCCCGCGGTCAGCTCGCTGTCACCGATATTATAGAGCAGCAGGGCCTGCACGCTGTTGAGGTCGGCGCCGCCGAGACGGTCGAACTCGTCCTTGATCACATCGAGCAGCAACCGATGCAGTCTTTCGACGAGGCGCAACGCCTGCAGATACTCGGAGCGAAAATTTTCAGTCTGCGTTGGCGCACGATGGCGCGCCACATCGAGCGCAACACTCATAACTGCCTCACACTGTTTGACGCCGGGTCCCGGGTATTTTGTTTTGTCCGGGTTACACCAAGAGGTAAGGCATAAAACTAAAAGTCACCTAAATACGTATAGTAAAACAATAGTAACGGGGTCTCGGCGAAACACTTGATTTACCCTGAGAGGGCCGCCCAAAACTCCAACTACACGCGCGCAGCCTGCATTTCGGGGCGTGTAGGGAGCGCCAGCTCGGCAGCTCCCATAGGCACGAAATAATCTTCGACCATCGGCGCAGTGACTTCCTCGAGCCGCGCCGGGTGCCACCGCGGCGTGCCGTCCTTGTCGATTAACGCCGCGCGCACGCCTTCATAGAAGTCAAGTCCATCGAGGAAGCCGCAGGCGAGACGGTAGTCGACGCTGAGCGTCTGGCGCAGGTCGAGCGCACGTGCATCGCGCAGGTGCCGGTGCGTGACCTTGAGCGAGATGGGTGAGCGCGAACTGAGATCGGCGAGGACGCCCTCCGCCCAGTCGCGCGCGGCGCCGTCGATCACCTGCAGCCGCGTGATGATCTCCTCGACGGTCGGCGCCGAGAACGCTCGCGCGATGTGCTCGGCGAAGGGCCTGAGCTCGCCCGGGCCGGGATCGACCTGACGTTCATCGAGGATCGTATCGACCGGCCAGGTATCGGCCAGCGCCGCCTTGATCTCCTCAAAGCGCGCCGCCGAGATGCAGTGCGTCAACAGCCCCAGGGCGTACGCGTCTGCCCGTCCAATCGAGCGCCCGGTGAGCCCAAGGTACATGCCGACGCTATCCGCCAGCCGCGACAACGGCCACGCCGTCCCGACATCGGGGAACAGCCCGATTGCCGTTTCCGGCATGGCAAAGCGGTACTTCTCACCGGCGACACGATGCGTGCCGAACAGGCTGATGCCAACGCCCGATCCCATGACTGGCCCGTCGATGAGGGAAATCGTCGGTTTGGAGAAACACTCGAGCAGCCAGTTGAGCGCGTACTCGTCGGCAAATGCACGCTTCGCGCGCGCGCGGTCCTCGCGTCCCCAGTGCACCATCTCGCGCACGTCGCCGCCGGCCGAGAAGGCTTTCTCGCTCGCCGACTGGACGACGACACAATATGTCTGCGCCTCGCGCGCGAAACGAGGGAAAGCCTCGGCGAGCTTGGCACGCATTGCCGTGGTGAGCGCATTCAGCGCGCGCGGTCGATTGAGCGTGATGAGGGCCAACGAGCCACGGGCCTCGATTAATACCTCGTCGGCCGCTTGCTCCGCGGAACCATCCGCCGCCACCTGCGCTCCTATCCCATCGCCTTGCACAACTTTGTCCTATCGTCTGACTTCGTATCGCAGCGCATCATCAATCGGACTGAATTGGACCTATACACTGCGCCCTATTACGAAGAAACTTGCACGGTTAATTCGCCAAATTCCTGGCCGAAAAAGCCCGTGCCCCCGCACTTGCGAGATGGTGGAGACGCGAAGATGCTCCAATTCGGTCTAGGCTTTGCGATAGCCCTCGCCCTCTCCGGCATGGCGACAGCGCAGACCGCCAAGACTGTCATTGCCGCCAGCGAACCCAAACCGCAAAAGTCGCGTCGCGTCCACGACAAGGCAGCGATCGTAACCGCGCAGCCAGTGATGGTCCCGCCGCTCCCCGAGCGCAAGACGGCCAAAGCCTCGCCCCTCGAGCCGCCCCCGCCCGACGTGTGGACAACGGCGGAGATCGATGCGGCCAAGGCGCGCTGCACTGCGGCACTCAAAGGTCTCGACGCCGTCGTGACCCCCGAGGCCCCGATCAAGGAAGGGCCGTGCGGTACGCCGGCGCCGATCCGGCTGTCCCGTCTGGGCAACGTGACGTTCACGCCCGCCGCGCTGATCAATTGCGGCATGCTCGCGCCGCTGAACACCTGGATCGCAAAGGATCTGCAGCCTGCTGCCCAGCGCCAGCTGGGCGCCAAGATCGCCAAGATCGAGGTGATGAGCGACTACTCATGCCGCACCGCCTTGGGCCGCGTCGGCAAGAAGCTCAGCCAGCACGCCTATGTCGATGCACTCGATATTCGCGGCTTCGTCACTGCCAACGGCCAGGATGTGGCCGTGCTGAGCGGCTGGGGCGTAACCCATCGCGACATCGCCGCCGCGGCAGCTGCCGCCAAGGCCAAGGAGGAGAAGCTCGCGCAAGCGCGGGCCGAGGCCGCCAACGCGCAACGCGACAACCTCCGCGACGGAAAGGCGGGCGCCGGCGAGACACCGGCACCGACGACGACGGCATCGTCGCTCGGCACGCCCGGTGCCGGCCTCGTCAAGGCGACGCGTTCAGGCGGCATCGACAAAATGACCGTCATCCTGTCCGGAAGCGGCAAGAAGCCGGAAGCGGCCGCCCGTCTCGGCGGCCCCGACGACAAGCTGCTCGCCGAAGCCGACAGGAAGAGCAAGACGCCGCTCACCCAGGGCATGACCGCCGCACTCAGCCCCGATCTTCAGGCGCCGCCGCCGACAGGTCCGCGGGCGCGTTTCCTGCGCGAAGCCCACGCGGCTGCCTGCCGCATCTTCGGGACGACGCTCGGCCCCGAAGCCAATGAAGCGCACCGCAACCACTTCCACGTCGACATGGCCGACCGGAAAGTAAAGAAAATCTGCGACTAACCCTCTTACGTCGCTCAGGCTGTTCGGCCCTTGCCAAAGGCTGTGCGTTGCGCTGAGTGTGGGCCACCCCTCGCCCGGACGCCGAAGATGAAGCCTCGCCAGCCTGTCTCGCAACTCAAACCTTCTGCTCGCGACGTCGAAGCGCCTGAGCGCAGCGACGCACCCTCCGCGCTCGGCGCCTTCCCGAGCGTCCGCCTGCGCCGCGCACGCAACACGCGCTGGTCGCGTCGCCTCGTTGCCGAGCATCGCCTCGGCGTCGACGATCTGATCTGGCCAATGTTCGTAATCGAGGGCACGAACAAGCGCGTGCCCATCGCCTCCATGCCCGGCATTGAGCGCCTGTCCATCGACAACATTGTCGCCAGCGCCGAGCAGGCTGTGCAGCTCGGCATCCCGGCCATCGCGCTGTTTCCCAACACGGAACCGAAGTTGCGCACCGATGACGCGCGTGAGGCTTTCAATCCTGAGAACCTCGTGTGCCGGGCAACGCGCGCCGTGAAGGCCGCCGGCCTCGACATCGGCATCGTGCTCGACGTCGCGCTCGATGCCTACACGAACCACGGTCACGACGGGCTCTTGCGCGGCTCGGAGATCGCCAACGACGAGACGCTCGAGGCGCTGGTGCGCCAATCGCTGGTTCAGTCGGAAGCCGGCGCCGACATCCTTGCTCCCTCCGACATGATGGATGGACGTGTCGGCGCCATTCGCACCAGCCTCGAAGGCAGTGGCTACCCCAACACACTGATCATGGCGTATGCGGCGAAGTACGCCTCGGCGTTCTACGGACCGTTCCGCGACGCCGTCGGCTCGTCGGTGACGCTTGCCTCCTCGCCGGCGCAGCGCGACAAGCGCTCCTACCAGATGGACCCGGCCAATTCCGATGAAGCCGTGCGCGAGGTGGCGCTCGATCTCGCCGAGGGGGCCGATCTCATCATGGTGAAGCCCGGCATGGCCTATCTCGACATCGTACGGCGCATCGCCGAGACATTCCGCGTGCCAACTTTCGGCTATCAGGTGTCGGGCGAGTACGCGATGCTGCAGGCGGCGGCCGGAGCCGGCTGGCTCGACGGCGAAGCGGTAATGATGGAGAGCTTGCTCGCCTTTAAGCGCGCCGGCGCTGCCGGCATCCTCACCTACTTCGCGCCGCGCGCCGCCGCGGCGCTGAATGAGACGCGCACTGGCTAACGCTGGCTGGCGGATATAGGACGCACAAAACAGACGCCCTAGCGGCGATGCTAGGGCGTCCGATAGGTCCCGAAGATAAGCGCGACTGCTTACTTCTCCGCTGGCGCAGAGGTGCCCATCTCGCCGGAGCCGGCGCCGCTCGAAGCTCCGCTCTTCACCAGCCCGTTGGCGCAGGCTTTAGAGAACTCGGCTTTCTCGATGGTCTTGTCGCCGTCCGGGTTGGCAGCCTTGAAATCCGTCACGTACGCGCCTGCCTGCGCCTGAGTGATCGGGCCTCCGTCCGGGCTTGCTTGGTTCCAGAGCGATGCGCATTCGGCTGCTGACAGCTTCACCGCGCTCTGTGCCGGATCCGTCTGAGCATATGCTCCAAGAGAAGTTCCTGCCGCCAGGATACCAACTACTAAAAGACGCTTCATGGGACGTTCTCCTCTCGTTGTAGGACCGGCGTTTTACCGATCTTGCGGAGTTCAACGTCCTTGCCGAGAGCATGTTCCTTGCTCTGGCCGGTCGAGAAATTCTCGGGATGGAAAGAAGGCCGGCGAGCGATCACCGGCCTTCTGCGTTCAGCGTGCGGCGTGGGCCTTAGGCGATCAGCAGCAGCAGCTTCTGCCCGGCCGGCGACTTCAGCTCCTTCTCGTCGAGCGTGCCGTCGTTGTCCGGATCGGCCGCCTTGAAGTCTTTCTCGATCACGTGTTGTGCTCGGTCATGTCGAGCGTGCCATCATTGTCGGGATCGGCAGCTTTCAGCCCGGCCTCATCGAGTTCACCGCACGACTGGGCGAGCGCGCGATGACGCGCAGCAATCCGATGCGCCGAAAACTTAAGAGAAAAACGTCGCGACCCGTGGCGCGAAGGCTGTGGACTTTTTAGCGGCGCACGCGGCGGCGCGGCGCGAAGGGATCTTCTTCCGGCGGTGGCGCATCGCTTGCCGCTGCGTTTGGATTGTCGGGAGAGTGCTGCGCGACGGTGCCCTTCGGCTTCTGGCAGTCGGTCAGCCACACGTCGAACACGGGATGCTCGACCGCATTCAATCCCGGGCTCTCGGCAAACATCCAGCCTGTGAAGATGCGCTTTTCCTGGCCGTCGAGTTGTATCTCATCCACCTCGACGAAGGACGTCGTCTTCGGTTGCTCTTCCGGCGGTCGCGAGTAGCAGACGCGCGGCGTCACCTTCAACTGACCGAACTGGGCGGTGGAATTGAGCGGCACCTCGAACTTGGAGGTGCGCGCCGTCACCTTGTCGAGCGCGGAGAACACAGCAACGCCGTTGTCGATGCGATCGGCGTGCGCGCTGGCGGTGGCGATCAAAGCTCCCCCGCCGCTAAGCGCCAGCGCCTTCAACGCCCTGCGCAGGCGCGTCATCTCCAGCTTGTCAATCATTCGCACCGCGTTGCCTTGCAGCTTTGCGTATCGGTCCTAAGGCCTTGGTCGCGCGTAATTCCCTGGGCCGCCAGTTGGGCCGAAGTTGGGACTTGTCCCGCGACGTTGATGCGCGCTTCACGCTTCCGGTCGCCAGGGCTTGTAGTCACCCGTCGCTTTGGGGCGCACGCCGCGGCCGAGGATCGAGCCCGGCGGACGGTAGGCGGCCGGTGTGCCCGTCTGATTCATCAAGTGCGGCCGCTGCCATGGCCGTGGCCGATAATTCTGCTCGGACGGCGGCGTATCGACCGTGTAGTGCAGCCAGCCGTACCATCCCGACGGGACCTTGGAGGCCTCGGCGAAGTTGGTGTAGGTGACCCAGCGGCGCGGGCGCCCCAGCGGTCCGACACCCTTTTTTTGCTCATAATAGCGGTTACCGAACTCGTCCTTGCCGACAAGATGGCCCTGGCGCCAGATCGTGAGGCGGGTGCCCCACGTGTTGCCGCCCCACCAGCTGAAAATCTCGCTGAACAGTCCCATGTACCGCGTCCGCTATATCGCAACCGCACCATCGCGCATCTCGCCTAGTACGGCAATGCACTCACACCCGGCCGGGCAAGCGCGGCAGATGGGCAACAGCCGGGCGACATGGAATCGCCATACGTTGTCGAAGTGGGTCGTCACGGCGAGAATTTTTCCACAGCCGCCCCGAAGCCAGAGTTTGCGGGCGCAAGTGGCCGGCGACACCTGAACACCCCACAGGAAATCCACGGCTTTCCCGGGTCTTATCGAGTATCTATCTACATCTAGTATGGGTGCGACCCGCAACACACAAACTCTTTGGCGCCGAGGCTCGAATCGGACAGCTTGTGTCAGACGCGACGGCAGTGTGGCGTTGACTCCTCTGAGGAGTGATTTGCCGGTTGCCGTCGACGCGCGTCGCGTTCGGACCCAGTTGGTCCAATCCCCAAAATCGGTACTGAGCAGGCGGGCGCGACAGCGTTTTCGCCGCCGGGAAAGCTGTGCCTGCGACTGAAGTAGCCGTGCGTCCAACCAACAACCAGAAGCGCCCCTCGTAATTCGTTGGCGCTGACGACGAACTCACGAGGGGACACTATGAAGATCACGCGGCGCTTCACGACTGCAGGCACTTCGCCCTACAACTCGATCGAATTCCGCCGCGCGACGAGCGAGATCAAGAACCCCGACGGTTCGATCGTCTTCCGCCTCGAAGGCTTTATGGTCCCCGCCCAGTGGAGCCAGGTGGCCGCCGACATCCTCGCCCAGAAATATTTTCGCAAGGCCGGGGTCGCCCGCCGCCTGAAGAAGGCGGAAGAGACGCAGATTCCGTCGTGGGCCTGGCGCTCGATCCCCGATGAGAAAGCCCTCGCCGAGCTGCCGAAGGAAGAGCGCTACGGCGGCGAGACCGACGCCCGCCAGGTGTTCGATCGCCTGGCCGGCACATGGACGTACTGGGGCCTCAAGGGCGGCTACTTTTCGAGCGAGGAGGACGCCCAGGGGTTCTACGATGAGCACCGCTACATGCTCGCCATGCAGATGGCGGCGCCCAACAGCCCGCAATGGTTCAACACCGGCCTGCATTGGGCCTACGGCATCGACGGTCCCGGCCAAGGACATCTCTATGTCGATCACGACACCGGCAAACTAACGGTCTCCGATTCCGCCTACGAGCATCCGCAGCCACACGCCTGCTTCATCCAGTCGATCGAGGACGATCTCGTCAACGAGAACGGCATCATGGACCTGTGGGTGCGCGAGGCGCGTCTCTTCAAGTATGGCTCCGGCACCGGTTCGAACTTCTCCAAGCTGCGCGGCGCCAACGAGAAGCTGTCGGGCGGCGGCAAGTCGTCGGGCCTTATGAGCTTCCTGAAGATCGGCGATCGCGCCGCGGGGGCCATCAAGTCGGGCGGCACGACGCGGCGCGCCGCGAAGATGGTCGTCGTCGACGTCGATCATCCAGACATCGAGGAATACATCAACTGGAAGGTGAAGGAGGAGCAGAAAGTCGCTGCCCTCGTCACCGGCTCGAAGATCTGCCAGAAGCGGCTGCAAGCCGTCATGAAGGCCTGCGTCAACTGCGATGACGCGGAAGGCGTCTCCGCCGACGCTGGCACCCCCAACGACCGCTGCTTCGATCCTGCGAAGAACCCGGCTTTGAAGCGCGCCATCAAGGAGGCGCGCCGCGACGAGGTGCCGAACAACTACATCCTGCGCGTCATCCAGTTCGCCCGCCAGGGCTACAAGGAAATCGAGTTCGCCACCTACGACACCGATTGGGATTCGGAGGCCTACCTCACCGTCTCCGGCCAGAACTCCAACAACTCGGTGCGCGTCACCGACGAGTTCCTCAATCGCGTCGAGGAGGACGGCGACTGGGACCTGATGCGCCGCCTCAACGGCAAGCCGCACAAGACCCTCAGGGCACGCGATCTGTGGGACCAGATCGGTCATGCGGCATGGGCCTCGGCCGACCCCGGCATCCAGTTCCATACCACCATAAACGACTGGCACACCTGCCCGAAGAGCGGCCCGATTCGCGCCTCCAACCCGTGCTCGGAGTACATGTTCCTCGACGACACGGCGTGCAATCTCGCCTCCGTCAATCTGATGACGTTCCGCAATGCCGAGACGGGCGGCTTCGACGTCACCGGCTTTGAGCACGCCTGCCGTCTGTGGACGGTCGTGCTCGAGATCTCGGTGCTGATGGCGCAGTTCCCCTCGCGCCAGATCGCCGAACTGTCCTACCGGTACCGCACGCTGGGTCTTGGCTTTGCCAACATCGGCGGCCTCCTGATGGCCGGCGGCATCGGCTATGACTCGGCTCCGGCGCGCGCCATTTGCGGCGCCATTTCGGCGATCATGACCGGCATCTCGTATGCGACGTCGGCCGAGATGGCGCGCGAGCTCGGGCCGTTCCCCGGCTATCACAGCAACGCTGCCGACATGCTGCGCGTCATTCGCAATCACCGCCGCGCCGCCTACGGTCAGAAGGACGGTTACGAGAAGCTGGCGACGCCGCCGGTGCCGCTCGACCATGCGGCGTGCCCGGATGCGGCTCTGATCGAGGCTGCCAAGCGCGCCTGGGACAGCGCCATCGCGCTCGGCCAGAACCACGGCTTCCGCAACGCCCAGGCAACCGTGGTCGCGCCGACCGGCACGATCGGTCTTGTCATGGATTGCGACACGACCGGCATCGAGCCTGACTTCGCACTCGTCAAGTTCAAGAAGCTCGCCGGTGGCGGCTACTTCAAGATTATCAACCGCGCCGTGCCGGCGGCGCTGCGCACACTTGGCTACCGCGAAAATGAGATCGCCGAGATGGAGGCCTACGCCGTCGGCCACGGCTCACTGGCGCAGGCACCCGCGATCAATCCGGTGACCTTGAAGGCCAAGGGCTTCGACGCCGAGGCACTGGCCAAAATCCATGCCGGGCTGGAAAGCGCCTTCGACATCAAGTTCGTCTTCAACAAGTGGGTGCTGGGCGAAAGCTTCATCGTCGACAAGCTCAAGGTTCCTGCCGACAAGCTGAGGGAGCCGACGTTCGATCTCCTGACTGCGCTCGGCTTCACCAAGAAGGACATCGAGGCGGCCAACGAGCACGTGTGCGGGGCGATGACGCTGGAAGGCGCGCCGCACTTGAAGCCCGAGCATCTGCCCGTCTTCGACTGCGCCAACCCGTGCGGCCGCAAGGGCAAGCGCTACCTCTCGGTCGACAGCCACATCTACATGATGGCGGCCTCGCAGCCGTTCATCTCCGGCGCCATCTCCAAGACGATCAACATGCCGAACGAGGCGACTGTCGAGGACTGCAAGGCGAGCTACATGCTGTCATGGAAGCTGGCGTTGAAGGCCAATGCGCTCTACCGCGACGGCTCCAAGCTGTCGCAGCCGCTCAACTCGCAGGTGCTCGGCGATGACGTTGACGAGCAGGAGGAGGTCGCCGAGCAGATGCTCGCCGACAAGCCGATGGCAGCGCGTGCCAGCGTCGCCGCCGAACGCATCGTGGAACGCATCGTCGAGCGAATTCGTGCCCAGGAACGCGAGAAGCTGCCGAACCGCCGCAAGAGCTATACGCAGAAGGCCACCGTCGGCGGCCACAAGGTGTATCTCCACACCGGCGAGTATGAAGACGGCCGCCTCGGCGAGATCTTCATCGACATGCATAAGGAAGGCGCCGCCTTCCGCTCGCTGATGAACAACTTCGCCATCGCCATCTCGCTCGGCCTGCAGTACGGCGTGCCGCTCGAGGAGTTCGTCGAAGCCTTCACCTTCACGCGATTTGAGCCGGCCGGCCTCGTCACCGGCAACGAGACGATCAAGAACGCCACGTCGGTGCTCGACTACATCTTCCGCGAGCTCGCCGTCTCTTACCTCGGCCGCCACGACCTCGCCCACGTCGATCCGCGCGAGATCGTCGGCGAGACGGGCCTTGGCTCGTCCGACCGAGAGACCGACGAGGCGCTAGACCTGGAGCTGCCCGACAGCGTCAGTAAGGTCGTCTCGAAGGGCTTCATGCGCGGCAACAAACTGCGTCTGGCTTCCGGCGGCGGTCGCGGCGCGCACACAGAGATGTCGACGACCGTCGTCGAAGAGGCCGTGGCGACGTCCTTCCCCGCCGTCGAGGGCGACACGGCGGTGTATCCGATTGAAGGCGCAACCGCGTTGAAGGCCGACACGGTGATGTACGCGCGCCGCACGGTGACGCGCTCGGACGTCTCAGTGAAGTCACGCGACGCCAACCTACGGGCAGAGGCGCGCATCCGCGGCTACGAGGGCGAAGCCTGCCGCGAGTGCGGAAACTTCACGCTCGTGCGCAACGGCACCTGCCTCAAGTGCGACACCTGCGGCGGCACCAGCGGCTGCTCGTGAACAGCGGGGGGGGGTATCGCAATGACCAAACTCTCCAACCTCACCTCGCTCTTCGAAATGACGGCAGCCGAGCTTCGGCTGCTGCGTTTCGAGGAGATGCTCGAAGTGCGCATCGAGCCGTTCGCGCGCGGCGAGCCAACGTCCGCTGCGATCGAACTCGCCGATGCGCGTACCCGCGACTATGACCGTGCAGCGGAACGGCATCAGCTGTGGTTGGAACGACTCCTGGGATCGTTTTGCGGAGAGGCGACATGAGCGACCTGTCGCTGGGCAAGCCGGATGCGCCAGTCAGCGTCTATCTGCTAGCCGAGCACCTCGACGCGGCGCTTGCCGCCGGCGAGGATCTGACGAGCGTGCTCTATTACCGGCCCGGTCCGCCACCGCGCGAGGCCGACGAGATCGCCGAACTGCGCGCCGGGCAGCGGGACGCTATCGAACGCATGCGCACCTTCGAGTTGGCGCTGCTGTCGCGCGTCATCAAGGGCCGCGACTGGGCCACCGAGCTGGCCCTCAGCGAGGAGAAGTTCGCCATGATGGCGCGCCTCTACCTCAGCGGCACGGTGATCCTGCTCGACGCAATTGGAGAGTGCGCCGATATCAGCGCCGCCGACTTCGACGCCGGCGACGGCCTTCTGGCTTATATGCGCAGCCGCGGGCTGATCGCCCAAGATGCCGCGGCGCTGTCCGACACGGCGCCACTGGTGGCGGGGGAGGACTTCCTCGTCGTGCGGCGCATCCCGCTCGGGCCGCTGCTCGATCTCATCGCCACGTTCCTCGACACGCTCGAGGCCGAATACGATCTGTTCGTCACATACAAAGACGGCGGGTCGGCCTTCAGCCTTCCCGCCGCTCTGTTGCGTTGAGACGCGCTGTGCCGCTTTAGAGCGGGCGCAGGTTGTCCGACATCAGCTGGCCGGCGCTGCGGCCGCCCTCGCTATTGCCGCCGCTGCCATAGTTGCGCTCCACCTGGGCGTAGCGCGAGCGGTACTGATAGTCACGCTCGGCACGATAGCTGCGACGCTCCTCGTAGCCGGCAACCTCGCGACGCGAACGACGACGATCGGACTTGCCGTCCTCGTCTTCGTCGCTCTTGCGCGCGACCTTCTTCTTGCTCTTGCCGCTGTTGCTGCTGCCGTCGTCGCTCTTGCTGGCAACCTTCTCCTTAGACTTACGCGGCTTGGCATCTACTTCAGCCACGGCGGCGAGCCTGGCCTTCGGCGATTGCTTTGCCTCGGGTGCCTCGCGGGCCTCCGCCGTGCTCCGTGGCGCGTCCGCTTGCTCCGTGATGGACGACGTCTCGGTCACCGACGCGGCGACCTTAGCCGGCTCGTCGATGACGCGATCTTCATCCCACGTGGACTGGTTGACCGCCTGCTGCTCGCCGCGCGACTGCGCCGCGTTGGCCGGGCTCTGCGTCTTGAAGCCACCGAAAGCGACCGGCGCCTTGTCGTCCGCACCGTAGGCGAGGGTCAACTTGCGACCCATGGCCTGCGGCGCCTCGGCCACCAGCATCTCGGAGCCGATACCGTGGCCCTTGAATGCGTTCGCCGTCGTCACTGGAGCGAACGGCGAACCGGTCGTCGCCTTGAAGGCCAGCATCACGGCCATGCCGCGTTGCGCGTCATCGAGACTGGCGTACTGACCGATATCGCCGGGAACCGGGTCGTAGGCGCGGTTTTCGACGTACTTGGTCTCGGCCTCTTCCGGCGCCTTGATCACGCGCAGCTTGAGCTGGGCGACGCCCTCGCCTTGGAAGCCGAGCTTCTCGGCGGCGGCACGCGACAGATCGAGCGTGCGGTTGCCCCAATAGGGACCTGCGTTGTTCACGCGCACGACGAGCGCGCGCTTGTTCTGCGGGCTCCACACGAGCAACGTCGTCCCGTCGGGATAGATCGGGCTTGCCGTGTTGTCGGGACGGTCGGGATGAAAACGCTCCCCCGATGAAGTGAGGCCGCACGGATTGTAGCGGTCCTTGCTGCAATCATCGTAGTGCGAGGCGGTGATCGCCTCTTCTTTGCCGACTAGCGCTTGTGTTTCTTCAATGGTCTTAACGCGATGGCATTTGCCAACGAAACAATAGGTCTTTCCCGGCGTCTTCGCCTCAACTGGCGATGTCATAGTTGCCGGAATGGCCACCGCGGCGACCGCAGAAGCGATCGAAGCGATACACGCCAGGCGAACGCGCTTCGCCCAGGTGGATTTGCTCAACGCCATTTGCACAACTCCGTGTTTGTTTTCTTTTGCGACCGCGAGAACGGAGCTGCAGAACCATCGGTTCCGCAGCCATCGCCCCCCGGAGCGGCCTGCAACAACCAGGAGGAAAAGGAGATAACGCGGCAGGTCACTGCGCGATGCCGTCGCTGCGACGCATGGCCGCTAAATTTTCAATAGACCGCGGGCGATCAATTTCTCTTCGAGACTCGCGCGCGCGCCTTCCAGCGCCGCTGAATCTATTGAGCGCAGAACAAGTTGAGTAGACACGCGGCCTTCGGCAAATGACGGATAGCTGCCCATTGCAACATCTGGAAATGTTTGTTGATGCGCGGCGAATAAATCAGCGACGTCACCTTCTGCACGCGAAAGCTTGATCGTCGCGGTGAGCATTTTGGCACCGGTCCGCAGTCGCGGCGTCACATCATCGAGCATCACTTGCATCACATCGGGCACGCCGGCGAGCACAATGACGTTGCCAATCATGAAGCCCGGCGCGATCGAAACGGCGTTCGCAATCAGCTCGGCGCCATGCGGAATGCGCGCCATGCGCATGCGCGCCGGCGTCGGCTCAACACCGCGTTTGGTGAAGTACGCGTCGAGCAACGCGACGGCGCGTGGATCGTGATCGATCGGGACGCCCAGCGCCTTGGCAATCGCATCGCTGGTGATGTCGTCGTGCGTCGGGCCAATGCCGCCGGTGGTGATCACGTACGTGTAGCGCGCCCGCAATGCGTCAACCGCCTCGACGATCGCCGTTTCGTCGTCGGCAACCACGCGCACTTCCTGCAGTCGAATGCCGACGCGGGTTAGATGCGCGCCGATGTAGTTGGTGTTGCAATCGTGCGTGCGGCCGGAAAGTATCTCATCCCCGATCACCAGCACCGCCGCCGTAACGATGTCTTCGCCGCTCAACGCTCATCTCCGTGTCGTCTGGCGAGCGCGTCTCTTAGCACCTAGCGTCCCGATTCCGAAGTTCGCCAGAGTTCTAGTGTGTTCCTCATAATTCCGAAGTTCGCCCCCGGCCCCAGCAGCGAACTCGGCGCCTCGCCGCTCATAATTGCGAATTTCTCGATCATCACCCTAGGCTCGCGTCATGCGATTCCCCTCCCCCCTCGCCCGCGGGCGCCTGGTGCAGCGCTACAAGCGGTTCCTCGCCGACGTCTTACTGGATACCGGCCAGCACATCACCGCGGCCTGTCCCAACACCGGAGCCATGGTCGGGCTGACGGCGCCGGGATCGGTCGTGTGGCTGTCGAAGAGCGAGGCGCCAACGCGCAAGTACCCGCATACTTGGGAGATGGTCGAGGCGGACCTCGGAAGCGGCGCGACGCTCGTCGGCATCAATCCGATGCAGCCCAATCGTCTCGTCGCCGAGTCGATCGCCGTGGGTGGCATCAAGAAGCTCGGCGGGTATGAGACGCTGCGCCGTGAGGTAAAGTACGGCAAGGCGAGCCGCATCGACCTGCTGCTCGAGGACGGGCGCAAGGGCCGTTGCTACGTCGAGGTCAAGAATGTGCATCTCATGCGCGCAGCCGGGCGTGCCGAATTCCCCGACGGCGTGACAACGCGCGGCGCCAAGCATTTGCGCGAGCTTGCCGCGATGGTGGCGCAGGGACATCGCGCGGTAATGCTCTATCTCATTCAGCGCGCCGACGCCGAAAGCTTTTCCATCGCTGACGACTTCGATGCGGCATACGCGGAAGCGTTCAAGCTGGCGACGGACGCAGGCGTCGAGACACTTGCTTATCGCTGCCGCCTGAGCCCCGAGGAGATCACCGTCGACAAGGCAGTGCGCGTCGCGCGCTAGACGCCGGCGACCGCCTCGAACCAAGCGGCTGGCAGCCTACGATATTGTAATGCTCGGGCCCGGCGCCCTCTGTAACTAATGGGGCGAGCGCGCGTATTTGTCAGTGAACCGCGCCGCTCATCGAGGCGAGCCGCAGAACCTCCATCCCGGAGACGCATTATGCTTACCCGTCGCAACTTCGGTCTCGCCGGCTTCGGCCTTGCCGTCGCCGCCACCGGCTGGCGCTCTACGAGTTCCCACGCCAACGAGGAAGCAATGACAACAACAAACAAATCCCCGTTCGAGATCACCAAGACCCCCGAGGAGTGGCGCAAGATCCTGACGCCCGAGCAGTTCTACGTCCTGCGCGAGCACGGCACGGAGCGCGCCGGCACCAGCCCGCTCGACAAGACCTACGCCGCCGGCACCTACGATTGCGCAGGCTGCGATCTGCCCCTTTTCTCCTCGGATACCAAGTTCAACAGCGGTACAGGCTGGCCGAGCTTCTTTAAGCCGCTCGACAATGCGGTCGGCAACACCGTCGATAAGAGCTTGTTCATGACCCGCACCGAAGTTCATTGTCGCCGCTGCGGCGGCCACCTCGGACACGTGTTCGAGGATGGCCCGCCGCCGACCGGTCTGCGCTACTGCATGAACGGCGTCGCCTTGAAGTTCGTCCCCAAGGCGACGGGCTGATCCGCACGCGACGATGGAGCAAAGCACCACCATGACGGCATCCAGCAACGCTTCCATGGTGGAGCGGCTGCGCGGGTGGGCGCGCAGCCTCAAGCGCGACGTGCATGCACTTTACCTCTCGGCGCGCGATCCGCGCGTGCCGTGGTACGCGAAGGCGGTGGCGCTCGCCGTTGCCGCCTACGCGCTGTCGCCCATCGATCTCATTCCCGATTTCGTCCCGGTGCTCGGCTATCTCGACGAGCTGATCATCTTGCCGCTGGGCATACTGCTGGCCGTGCGGCTCATTCCGCCCGCCGTCTTCGCCGAGCACCGCGCCACCGCTACTGCGGCACCGATGCAGCCGAGCCGCGGCGCCGCCGCCGTCATCATTGCCATCTGGGTCGGTCTCGCTCTCGTCGCTCTTGGCGCGGTCATCCGCTATCTCGCACCGCCAACATAAGGAGGCTCGTCATGCAACGCCTTGTCGCCGCCACCGGCGCAGCCCTCGTCGTCGCTGCGGCTCTCGCTATCACCCACCCTTCGCACAGCGCTCCGCCGGCTCCGCAGGCGTCCGCCATGCCGACGGCAGGGCTGGAGGTGGCAACATTCGCGGGCGGCTGCTTCTGGTCGATGGAGTACGCATTCGACAACGCTCCTGGCGTCAAGCAAACCGTGTCCGGATTCATGGGCGGGACGACGCCGGACCCGACCTATGACCAAGTCTCGCACGGCAACACGGGCCACGCGGAAAGCGTACAGGTCACCTACGATCCGAAGGTCATCAGCTACCCACAGCTCGTCGACTATTACTGGCACCACATCGACCTGCTCGACGGCGGCGGGCAGTTCTGCGATCGCGGCGACGAATATCGCCCGGTCATCTTCGCTCACACTCCGGAGCAGAAAGTGACGGCGCAGCAGAGCAAGGCGGCGCTAGATGCTAGCCACCGCTTCTCGACGCCGATTGCCGTGGCGATCGCCGATGCCGGCCCGTTCACGGCGGCCGAGGACTACCACCAGAATTTCCACAACACGAACACGCAATATTACAAGCGCTACCGCGCCGGCTGCGGCCATGATCGGCGGTTGAAGGAAATTTGGGGAGCAGAAGCCGACACGGCGGCGCACTGAGCGCCGCCGCGCCAAATCGCGTCAGTTCGTGCGGCGGCCGAACGAAACGGCGTAGTCCAGCGAGCGCATCGGCAGGATTTTGTCGTTCTTCGAGGGCTCGACGCCGTCGGCAAGATTATTCGGATCGAAGATGCCGACGTCGCACGATTCAGCCGGCTCTAGCCCGGTGATGGAGATGGTGCCCATCTTCACGCTCTTGCGATCCGCCGGCCACTCCGACGTCGGGTCATCGTCCTGATCCCCCGGCTGTCCGATGACAGCAAACAGATTGAAGTCGACCGGGCCCTTGGCGAAGCGGTCATTGAGCTCGCCGGCGTAGAAGTCCTTGCCTTTGCCCTCGGCTTCCGCGTCAGAGAGGCCGGCGAAGCCGCCGGCCGGCTCTGCCTTCCACTTGATCGGCTGGCGGTCGCCCTTGGCGTTGATCAGCGTGAAGGTGTGCACGCCGAAATAGTCTGCGGTGGCGTAGCTCGCCGGCGTCGGTCGCGCATTCAGCCATGCACCCTGCTTGGTCGAATCCGGATTGGCCTTGAAGAAGGCGTCGATCTTTTCCTTGTCCTTCGTGGCAACGGTCTTCAATAGCTCGAGAAACTGCTCCGGCGTTTTGGCCGAGAAGATCGGCGCCGAGATCAGCAACAGGTCGGACGTGCCGCCGTCGGGCAGCTGGAAGTGCATGGCGATGCCGCGCACATTATCCTTCTGGCCGTCGGAGGCCATCGGGTTGCCACCGCCGAGCGAGAAGCGCCCGACCAGCGGAACCGGAGCGGCAAATACCGGTGATTTGCTCAGCGCTGCGGCTTCAGCGGTCGGCGTGAAACTGCCTTTGACGCAGATGCCCTTGGTGTGGGCGGCGCGCATCTTGGCATGAGCGCCGAACACCCCATTCAAAGCGTTGACGAGATCCTCAGGCTGCGCCTCCTGCGCCGTCGAGGGCGCGCAGGCCAGGCCGAGCGCAAGGGCACCGCATCCCAGCAGTTTTAAAGAGCGCATCAATGTCTCCCTGATCCCTGCCGGCGGCCCCATGGACCCCGGCTCCTCGACCCTATTCGTTGCCCCTGACGGGTTCGTGTCAATGTCGCCCGTGCCCGGATGTCGCATCCGCTAAGCCGTGGCGAAGAAGTTTCCATGGAAGCTGAAGGGGATGTGGTGCGGGCACTCGGCACGGGCAATTTCGGCAAGCGAATGTGTGTCGAGCACCAGCAGGAACGACGTGCCGCGCCGCGCATCCAGAACCACCGACAGCAGCACGCCCTCGCCTTCCTCGTTGGCACCGGGGTCGGCGACGAACACCGGCTCGCCGGGATAGCAGCCCTCGGCATGCCACTTGCGGGCCGCACGGCTGGCGACGTCGATGCGCACGATGCTGTCGAGAAAGGCGCCACCTGGCGTCCGGCCGGTGCCCCACACGAAGCGATAGGGACGGCCGGCGCAGCGGTCGTAGTCGATGCGCGGCAGCTCGATCATCTCGTCGGCGAGCGGCACGACCTCGATCGGCTCAGCACCATCGATCGGCACGATGCAGCGCGTCAGGCGTCCGGTTGCATTTACCGTCTCCCCGGCGCGCAGGTGGGAGAGGTAGAGCTCATCGATGATGCCGGCGTTATCATATGTAATGACGTCGATGAGGAGGTCGGAGCCTTCCTCGTAGGCATTGACGTGGTGGAAGGCGAAGGCGGCATCGGCAACGCGCGAGGCGACGAGGGCACCGCTGTCCTTGTCGAACACGTGAAAGCGCAGACCGCGCTCCGGCAGCCACCGGTAGTTGCGAATGAACGGAGCGACGGCGAGCATCAGCCGCAACGGATCGACGACGAGCGGGAACTCGGTCAGCACGAGATAGCGCTCGGTCATGGCGAACGAGTGCATATAGGCCGGCTTGTCGACCGGCATCTCGGCAACGACGCGCTCGGGCGAGCCGTCATCGGGAATGGCAAACAGCCGGTAGTGCGACTTGCGGCCGAAATCGACGACGTAGCTGAAGCGGCAGGCGCGCGCGGCGTCATAATGTGGGTGCGCGATCGATACCATGCCGCCGACACCGGCGCTTGCCGCGTAGTGCCCTAGCGTCTCCAGCGTTTCGGCGTCGAAGCGCACGGGCAGCGTCGTCTCGGTGAGCGCGACAGGCTCGCCGCCGAACATGTCGACATTGACGTTGCAGTTGTCGGTTAGCTGGGGCGAGAACACGGCGGCGACGCGCTGGAACAGCGTTCGGCAGGGATCGGTGGCGAACTCGCCGCGCGCTAGCGCACCCTTCGCCGCAGCCTCGCAGTAACTGTCCGAGCGCAGGAAGCGGTTGGCATAAGTCACAGCACCGGCAGCAAAGCTGAAGCGATGCAGCATGGCGAGCCCATCGAACCAGTGGTTCACGGTGGTGCTGCCGACATCGAACTTGGCTGGTCCAGTGCGCAGCAGCGACCCCCTCAGCCATCCGGGAAAGGCGCCGCGCAACGGCAGGCGCATCGGCTCGACCTCGTTGTTGAGGTCGGCAAAACCCACCGCGTAGGAAGCCCTGTCGGAACCTGCCATGCGCGTCACCCTGCACCCGCAAGCGCAAACGAAGCCTCAAGACCGATCTTACAAGGCGCTCAACTGTGTGGCGATCACATGCCCGAGATAGACTGCCAACAGGCAAATCACCACCGAGCCGCCGACATACGCGCCGGCCTGAAGCCACTCGCCCTCCTGCATGAGGACCATAGTCTGCAGACTAAAGGCGGAGAATGTCGTGTAGCCCCCGCACAGCCCAACGGCTACGAATAGCCGCATGTTTTGGTCGACGATGTAGCGGCCCTCCGGACCGGTAAGCGCCACGAAGAAGCCGATGATGAGCGAGCCAAAAATGTTGACGAACAGTGTGCCCCACGGAAATGTCTCGCCGAACACACGCGTCGCGGCACCGGTGCACCAATAGCGCGCCATGCCGCCGAGTGCGCTTCCAAGGGCGATCCAGAAATAGGCCTGCACGCGTCCTCCCCTCAGTGGCGCTAATCGCGTGACGACCTTAGCACGCGAACGCCGGCGGCTGGCCTAGCCGCCGGCGTGCGACAACCAATCCAGTTTCGAACTTACTCCGCCGCCTGTCGATGTGCGGCGAGCACCTGATCAGCAAGCCGCCCGGTCAGCTCGGCGAGGTGATCGAAGTGCGAGGTATAGGTCCCGACGCCCGATGTCGCCGAGCGCAGATCGATGATCAGGTTCTCCATCTCCGAGGCTGGCATCTGTGCTTGCACCACGTCCCAGCCGTTCCATCCTGCGCGCGAATCGAACCCGAGAATCTGCCCGCGGCGCTGCGCGATGATGGCATTGATGCGCGCCGTCGCCTCGCTGGGAACGGATATCTCCACCGCCATCACCGGCTCCAGCAGCACCGGCGAACATTTCGGCAGCCCGTCCGACATGCCGATGCGCGCCGCCTGGCGAAACGCCATGTCGGAGGAATCGACCGTGTGATAGGAGCCGTCGAGCAGCGTCACCGCGACGTCGACGACGGGGAAGCCCAGCGGCCCATGCTGCAGGTAGTCTTTGACGCCGATCTCCACCGACGGGATGAACTGGCGTGGAACGACGCCGCCGGTGATCTTCTCGGCGAACTCGAAGCCGGCGCCGCGCGGACGCGGCTGGATGTCGAGCACCACATCGCCAAATTGACCGTGCCCGCCCGACTGCTTCTTGTGGCGGCCGCGCACTTGCGTGCCAGCGCGGATGGTCTCCTTGTAGGGCACGAGGCGCGCCTGCCGCTCGACGGCGACGCCATACTTGCGCTGCAGCCGCTCGACGGAGACGCGCAAGTGCATCTCGCCCTGGCCGAGCAGCAGCATCTGGTGCGTGTCGGCATTCATCTCGACGCGCAGCGATGGATCGTCCTCGATCAGCTTGGCCAGCGCCGAGGTCAGCTTCACCTCGTCCTTGCGATCTTTGAGGCCGAGCCCGGTGGCGAACACCGCGGGCGGTGCCGCCGGGCTCTTGACCTGTACCACGCCGCCCTTCTCGGCGCCGATGGTCTCGCCTGATTTGATGTTTTCGAGCCGGCCCAAGGCAACGGTGTCGCCAGCCTTGCCGGTGCTGCGCTTCACCGACTCCTCGCCGCGCATTGCGAACACGCCAGCAGCGCGCTCCTCCCTGCCGTCAGCGCCGGTCACCACCGTGCCGTCGCCGAACTCGCCGGTCAGCACGCGCACCAAGGAAAGCTTGCCGCCGTGCGCGGTGTGCAGCGACTTCATCACGTAGGCGGCGGATTTGGCGTTCTCGAGCTTCAAGCGGCGCGCCGTCACATCGACCGTCGGCGCCTCGTGGCGCAGCGCCTTCAGCAGCCGGAAGATACCGTGGTTGTCGCGTGCCGATCCGAGCAGGACCGGGCAAATGAGACCGTCGCGGAACTCCTGCGTCAGATCCTGGAATATCTTGTCGCGCGACGTCTGCACGTCGGAAAGCAGCTGCTCCATCAGCTCGTCGTCGTGGTCGGCAAGCTGCTCCAGCATGTGGAAGCGCGCCTCTTTCTCCCGCTCGGTCACCGCCTCGGGGAGCTCGATAATCTCGGACGGCGCGTTGTTGCGGTAGACGAAGGCGCGTTCCGAGGCGAGATCGACGAAGCCCGTGGCGACGCCGTCCTTCCAGATGGGAATCTGCCGCAGTACCAGGGGCTTTGTGCTGGCCGGCTGCAGCACCGGGATCAGCTCGCGCAAGGGGATTTCGGATTCATCGATCTTGTTGAGGAAGAGGAAGTGGGGAATGCCGCGATCCTCGAGCTGTTTGAGGATGACCTGCAGCGCCGGGACCCGTTTGGCATCGGCCTCGCAGACGACGACGGCCGCATCGCAAGCGGTGAGGGCCATGGCCCCCTCATATTGAAATTCGATCGAACCTGGGCAGTCGACGAAGGTGAAGTTGTCGCCGAGAAACGAGACGTCGGCCACGTTGAGCTGCACGCTCATCCCGTGATCGCGCGCCTCTGGGCTGGCGTCGCCGACACTCGACTTGGCGGCAACGCTTCCGGGCCGGAGAATGGCGCCACAGCGCGCCAGGATGGCCTCGAGCAGCGTGGTCTTGCCGCTGAGATAGGGTCCAACGAGTGCGATGCAGCGGGAGCGGGAGCTCCCACTGACTCCCGCTTTAGGTCCATCCGACTGCGCCATTGTGCTTCCTCCCAAGGTTTGGAGGCGCGCGCTCGCGACCCGCCGCGCCTCGCGCCTCTGGGAGGAACGCGACTAGTCGCATGTTCGCGCCGTGCTGGAAGCGGCGCAAGCCCCGGCGGATGAAATCTTGCCCGACTGCTTGGCTCAAGTTGCCGGTCTAAGTCGTTTTAAGACGAATATTGCGACGCACAACGATCGGCAAGAATTCGGCCTTCCAATTCGCAGCAGCACAATGGAAAATACTTGCTCCGGAACCTTTTTGAAGCATTATGAATTACCGGTTCGTTCGAGGCCAATTTGGCGAACCGTAGGGTCGTTGAGCGGCTTCGACCCACAGGAATGAGGCGTGCGATGAGTATGAAGACGCTGATGTCGGCGGCCCACGCGGCGGGCTATGCCATGGCAGCTGAAGACGTCTCCGAACCGCGCCCCGTGGTGGTGCGCGCATCGCATTCGACTGCCGTCGTTGTGCGTCATGCTCCGCACCGGGGCGTGATCGCCAGCGCGCAGCGGTCATTGCGGCGGATGTGGCTGCGGGCTTGGTCCGGCGACCATTGGGGTCACCGCGCCGCGGCCTAGAGAATAGCCACAAGACCCATTGTTTGGGGGCGCGCCTTGGCGCGCCCTTCGTATATCTGGCGCTATTGCTTCGTTGTTAACCAGCTCACCAGCAGAACAATCGCCGCCACGGCCAGCGCCAGGCGCCACATGAAGCACGCGGCGCATGGCTTCTGCTCAATCGAGCGGTCTACCATTCATTCCTAGCGCAGGTTGCCGCAGAAGCGCTGGATGCGCCGGCAGGCGTCTTCAAGAATTTCCTTCGACGTAGCATAAGACACGCGAAACGCCGGCGATGAGGCGAATGCCGCGCCATGCACGACGGCGACACCCTCTTCTTCCAGCAGCGCGGTGGCAAAGTCCTCGTCGTTGGCGATGGTCTTGCCCGCCGCGCTGGTTTTACCGATGGCACCGGCGCAGCTCGGGTAGACGTAGAAAGCGCCTTCCGGCTTCGGACAGCGCAGGCCGTTCGCCTGGTTCAGCATCGACACGACGAGATCGCGCCGCTCGATGAACTTGGCATTGTTCTTGGCGATGAAGTCCTGCGGACCATCCAGCGCCTCGACGGCCGCCGCCTGCGTGATCGAGGATGGGTTTGACGTCGACTGCGACTGCAGCTTGCGCATGGCGTCGATGAGCGCGACTGGGCCGCCGGCGTAGCCGAGACGCCAGCCGGTCATGCAGTAGGCCTTCGATAGGCCATTGATGGTCAGGGTCCGGTCCACGAGACCCGGCTCCACCTCGGCGACCGTGGCGAACTGCAGCCCGTCGTATAGCAGGTGCTCGTAGATGTCGTCGGTCATGATCCAGACGTGCGGGTGCTTCAGCAGCACGTCCGTCAGCGCCTTGATCTCGTCCTTCGAATAGGCCGCACCAGTCGGGTTCGACGGAGAGTTGAAGATCAGCCACTTCGTCTTCGGCGTGATGGCGGCCTCGAGCGCGGCCGGCTTCAGGCGGTAGCCGTCCTCCAGCTTGGTGTCGACGAACACCGGCTTGGCATCGGCCAGCATGACGATGTCCGCGTACGACACCCAGCATGGCGCCGGGATGATCACCTCATCGCCCGGGTTCAGCGTCGCCAGCAGCGCATTGTAGATGACCTGCTTGCCGCCGGTGCCGACCGAGATCTGGTTGGGCTTGTAGTCGAGGTTGTTCTCCCGCTTGAACTTGCGGACGATCGCCGCCTTAAGCTCGGGCGTCCCGTCGACGTCGGTGTACTTCGTCTTGCCTTCCGCCAGCGCCTTGACCGCCGCCTGCTTGATGTTGTCGGGCGTGTCGAAGTCTGGCTCGCCCGCCGACAGCGAAATGATATCGCGACCGGCGGCCTTGAGCTGGCGTGCTTTCATCGACGCCGCGATGGTCGCGGAGGGCTGAATGCAATTCAAGCTGTCGGCGATGAAGCCCATCGGTCAAAACCTTTCGCAAAATCGTTCGCTTGGGGCGAGCGGCGCGGACACTATCTGCAGCGCGCGGTGACTTCAATACATCGCGCGTGGCGATTTCAGCGCGCCTCGATCCCCCAATTCGCGGGGTGACGCGGCGGCAAGTGACCCCGACGCAACAACCGCACGGCGACTCGGATTAATCCAAAGAATACGCCGCCATCGCCACAATATGTCCCCACACCCGCCACGAACCCGCGTGAACATCCTCCCATGACGGAACGCCGTCGGCTCCAGGCGCCGGCGCCAGACAAAAGGTCTCATGCGATGTCCAGTGCTGGACCCTTGAGGTTGGTCTTACGGACCGTAGCTGACGCGTGCATCGGCCTCATTCTCTTTGTCAGTTTCGCTCTAGCGATCAGCGCTCATGAGCGCACCTCGGCCGCCACACACCGCCTCGGCGGGCTGCTTTCGGTCAGCTCCAGTGCGAGCGAACTGCTCAAATTCACGCTTGATGATAGCCCGCTGATCGCTGCCGCCGTCGTGGCGACAGCCGTACCGGTGCCCCAGCAGGCAGCGGCCCTCAGCGCGCCCCGCCAGGTCACCAAAGGCGGTGCCATCATGCTGCTGGGCGCCATCTTTTCGATGATTGTCGCGTTTAACCTTGCGTTCTTCAGACACCTTCGCCGCGAGTACGCCTCCCCGCGGTGAGGTGCGTGGAGGGGGGGCCCGGCTCTGCTGGGAGCCCTTGACGGTCCCTCCTCCACTCCTAACATTCCGGTAATGCAGTTATTGTACTCGGCCTACCGGTAATGCAGTTATTGTACTCGGCCTATAGGTTAAGGTCAGGGCCCGGACAGACCGGGAACGGGAAAGAGAGCGGAGCTGGACATGGGCAACGGTGCCATTCGTAAGAACCTCCCGGTCGCCGTTTTGGGCTTCGCGGCCGTCGGCCTCGGTGCCGCGGCGATGACGCTCGGTAATGGTGACGCAGTGGTCGAGCGCGGCTTCCAGCGTGCCCTTGCCGACATGGACGGCCAGAGCGCCCCCAGCAAGCCACTCCCCGTCGTCGCCGGCAGCGAAGAGTTCTGGCTGACCCACCTCGTGCACGACGCCGGCCCCGCCATCACCAAGCCGGTCGGCGTGGGCGACCGCATCACCATCAGCTCGAACGGCCGCGAGCGCGTCCTCAACGTCGTCACCATCGACAAGCTCGACAGCCAGGTGCTGCCGATCTCGTCGGAGCGGCCGACGCCACTTTTGCTGGTCACGTGCCGCGATGTTGCGGAACCCGAGGCCCGCCCAGTGCGGTTCTTGATCGAAGCCGGCGATGAGCTTCCCGCGCTGTCGTCCGCAAAGGCCGCCCGCGTCCTCTAAGTCCTTTGCCCCGGCTAGCTTCCGCTGACCGTGTCAGGCCGCGTCAGATCGACTGACGTATTGCCTTCACGCAGGTTCCCCATGGTATGGTCGCCCCAATCGAGGGGACCAACGCGCCGGCGACGACCGGCCGTTACGCTTGCCAATTGGGGGGAAGTTCAAGCCATGCGTCTCAACCCGCCGACCATCACCATCTTCCTCATCTCGCTGACGCTGGCCATCCTCGCCCTCATTACTAAGCTGGGCTTCGTCGGCGTCCCGCGCTACCTGCCACACCAGGAGTTCTGGTTGGCGATCACCGCCTACATCACGCTGATGGTCGGCAACCTCGTGCGCGGCGTCTGAGGCGCGGCCAACCGCGTCGCTTGCCGATCACCACGGGATCGGTGCCTTGTCGCGGAAGAACCCACCCGTCGGACCAGTATCGGGTAGCGTCGCCAGCCACACTGCGGTCTCCGCCGCCTTGTCGACGGGGCGCGTGGCATTGGGGCCGCCCATTTCGGTGCGCACCCATCCAGGACACATGGCGTTGACCTTGATCGGCGCCGGACCGAGTTCTGCTGCCGTCACGCGCGTCAATGCGTTGAGCGCCGCCTTGGACATCCGGTAGGCGGGAAAGCCCGCACCCATCTCCGCCAGCTGTCCGGCGCCCGACGACAAGTTTACCACTCGCCCGTAGCCGCCCTTTTGCATGATCGGCACCACCGCCTGGATCATGCGTAGCGGCCCGATCGTATTGGTGAGGTAAGTCTCGATCGCAACATCGGGCGAGACCTCGAGCACGCTCGTCTCCTCGACCGTGAAGCCCTCGCGCAGAATACCGGCGTTGTTGACCAGAACGTCGATGCGGCCGAACAGGCGCAGCACCTCATCGACCGCCGCCCGGATGCTAGCCTCGTCGTTGACGTCGAGTGCCACGGCCGGCGGCTCGAGCCCCTCGGAGGCGAGCTTGGCGGCCGCCTCGCGCCCCTTGCCGATGTCGCGCGAAGCCAGCACCGCCATCAACCCCGCGCGCGACAACTGCTTGACGATCTCCAGCCCGATGCCGCGGTTGGCGCCCGTGACCAGAGCAATACGTGTTTCGGCCATGGGGTCTCCTTAGGGCTGCCGCGCCGCGCTTTTGTTATGGATGCGACACTAACTGCTTCATGGCCGCCCCGAGAAGACAAAGAATGCACCCAGCGCAATGAAAGCGAAGCCGATCACCTGGTTGAGGCCGATCGGCTCCTTCAGATAGAGCACCGAGAAGATCGCGAACACCGACAGCGTCAGCACTTCCTGGATCGTCTTTAGCTCGGCCGCCGAATAAACCGCGTTGCCGTAGCGATTGGCGGGCACGGCGAGGCAGTATTCGAAGAAGGCGATGAGCCAGGAGACGATGATGACGAGGAGCAGCGGCTGCTCCTTGAAGCGCAAGTGCCCATACCAGGCGAAGGTCATGAAGACGTTGGAAAGCGACAGAAGCACGATAGGCATGACTTGCGGCGGCATCGTCAGGGACATTGCGGTCGGGCTCCTGTGGCTCAAGCGCCGGAGTAAAACGGAGCGGTCATCGCCTGTCGAGCTGCCGCAAAATCATTGGAGAGACGTGAAGATCGTGGCCCGGCGGGTTGGGTTGCAGGACCGCGGGGCATGCCCCACCTTCTTCCGATCGGCCACCACGAGAGGCCAATGACACGAATCCTCACGCCGCAGATCGGTCGCCGCCATGTTATGCGCGGCCTCGCGGCCGTCACCACCGCCGCTCTGGTACCAAAAGTGGGCAACGCACTGGAGGCGGGCCAACGCGTCGCCACGCCTGCGCAGACCGAAGGTCCATTCTACCCAACCGACTGGGGCGGCGATGTCGACAACGACCTCGTACGTGTCATCGGCGAGGAAGCGCTGGCCCAGGGGCGGATCACGCACATCCTCGGCCGCGTGCTCGATACGTCAGGTGCCCCGATTCCCGGTGCTGAAATCGAGATCTGGCAGTGCGATGCGAGCGGCATCTACCGGCATCCGCGCGACGCGCACTGGTTCCGCAAGCGCGATGGCAGCTTCCAGGGCCGCGGCCGCGCCACGGCCGATGCGCAGGGCGCCTACGCGTTCCGCACGATCAAGCCGGTTGCCTACCCGGGTCGCACACCGCACATCCACTTCGCCATCACGGCGCCGGGGCGCGAGCCGCTGATCACGCAAATGTACGTCGCCGGCGAAGCGCAGAA
The DNA here is from genome assembly GCA_963724595.1 of uncultured Alphaproteobacteria bacterium. GTDB lineage: Bacteria > Pseudomonadota > Alphaproteobacteria > Rhizobiales > Hyphomicrobiaceae > Hyphomicrobium_A. The sequence continues at coordinate 130,453 of CAVRVR010000016.1, forward strand.
CGAGCGCGACGGCATCCTCAATGGCATCCGCGACAAGCGCCAGCGCGACAGCGTTATCGTAACCCTGCAGCCGGGCGAACGCCTCGAGCCGTCGGCGCTCATGGGTACCTTCGATATCGTTGTCGCTGGCTGACGCTAGACGCGCCGCGGCAGCGGCGCCGACACAAATGAGCTGCGACGACGTCATCTATCAGTGCAGGTGTCCAAGTGCGAAGATCGCGTGCGATGGGGCCACTGTCTGGGGTGCCTCGCGCTATGCAAACGAGATTGGCTTCGTTCTGCCATTCCGATAATACTCCGTATACTGACTATTTACCGGCTCACGATGTCGAATTTTACCCGCGGAACCCAGAAACTCCGCACTAACCTGTGACATTGTTATCGACCGCTGCAGCTAACTTTAGGCGCAGCGCTTACTCGGCAGACCACATAGCCCCGGGCAAAATATCCAGATGCCGCAGCGTCTCGGGTCGAAGACCGCACCCACTACGGGCGCAAGGGGTGGTGCGTGAGTGCAACACGCAGCACCGCATTTCCCCATCAGTCACTGGATTTTCTAGACACCTCTAATCTTGGGAAGCACCCTCCTGCATCCCGCTCAGTTTGAAGAGTTTGGGGAGCCTATAGTCAGTTCTGCGTTGAGGCTCATGTTTGCGTCATTTGCCGTAGTCCGCGGCCGTTTAGCGGCCTTCGAACAAAGGCATCCGCTTCGTGCGGCGGCTGTCCTCCTGTTCATCATCGCCCGATCGAGCCGGGACTGGCGGCCGGTCCACTTTTCGCCCTTGTCTCGCTTGCGCTCCCGCGCACCCCTGAGTTTCTTCACCAGACGGGTTTTCTCGAGCTGTGAGAACGCGCCGACAATCTGGCGCATGGCAACGCGCATTTCATCGTCGCTGTCGGTGAGATCATCCCCTCGAGATGTGAACACGCGGACACCCAGCCCAACCAACAACGCGATCCCCGCCTCTTGCACCATGAGGGTACGGGCGAACCTCGAGGCGTCCTCCACAATGACGGTGCGGTGAGGACAACCTTGAGGCCGTAAATAGTCGGCCACGTCCTCGCGCAGCACGGACGGCGCGAACGGGCGGAAGCTCTCGCGATACTTGATCTTGAGGTTCAGGTTCTTCTGCATCTGCGGGTTGCGCGGATCGCCCAGGATCGAGCGGGCGCCGAGCGCGCGCGGCCCGAACTCCATGCGGCCCTGGAACCAGCCGACGGCGTGGCCGGCCTCGAGCGCGTCGCAGGTGCGCTCGTAGAGGTCGGGCTCGGCCAGCGACGGCGAACTTGGCGCCCGCCGCCGTCAGCCGCTGCTCGATCTCGGCTTGCGAGAACTCGGGGCCCAGGAAGGAGCCGTGCATGCCATCGAGCGCGCCGTTGACGTGCCGCGGGCGGCCGAGGTGCTGGTGGTAGGCGGCCAGCGCCGCGCCGAGCGAGCCGCCGGCATCGCCGGCCGCCGGCTGGATCCAGATGCGCTCGAAGGCGCCGTCGCGCAGCACCTTGCCGTTGCCGACGCAGTTGAGCGCGACACCGCCGGCCAGGCACAGGTTCGTGATGCCGTAGGTCTTGGCCAGGTTGCGCGTCAGGCGCAGCATGATCTCCTCGGTCACCTTCTGCACCGAGGCGGCGAGATCCATCTCGCGCTGGGTGAGCGGCGTCTCGGGATCGCGCGGCGGCCCGCCGAACAGGTCGTGGAACTTGCGCGACGTCATGGTGAGACCGGTCGCGTAGTTGAAGTAGCTCTGGTCGAGCCAGAACGAGCCGTCCTCCTTGAGGTCGACGACGTTGTCGAGGATGAGCTTGGCGTACTTCGGCTCGCCGTAGGGCGCGAGCCCCATCACCTTGTACTCGCCGGAATTGACCTTGAAGCCGGTGTAGTAGGTGAAGGCCGAATAGAGCAGGCCGATGCTGTGCGGCCAGTGGATCTCGCGCATCGGCTCGAGCGTGTTGCCGCGGCCGATCGAGACCGACGTGGTGGCCCACTCGCCGACGCCGTCCATGGTCAGCACCACCGCCTCCTCGAACGGGGAGGGAAAGAACGCGGAGGCCGCATGGCTCTGGTGGTGCTCGGCGAACAGCAGCTTGCCCGTCGACCGTGCCGCTCGGCGCGAAGGCGCCAAGCGCCTTCTCCAGGTTCGGCTTCTGGAACAGCTTCTCCTTGATCCAGACGGGAATGGCCATGCGGAACGAGGGAAGCCGCGCGGGGCGTTGGCGAGATAGGTCTCCAGCAGGCGCTCGAACTTGATCAGCGGCTTCTCGAAGAACACCACATGGTCGACCTGGTCGAGGTCGACCTTGCCGGCCTCGAGGCAGTAGCGGATCGCCTCGGCCGGGAAACCCGGCGTCGTGCCGCTTGCGGGTGAAGCGCTCCTCCTGCGCGGCGGCGACGATGCGGCCGTCCTCGACGAGGGCGGCCGCACTGTCGTGATAGAACGCCGAGATGCCGAGCAGGCGCATGGAACCGGGGTCTGCCGTGCGCTCAGAAGATCGTGTAGCTAGCAAGCCTGCGCGGACTCGACGGCGGCCGTGTGCTCCGGCATGAGCACGATGGCCACGTCTACGTCGTCGCCGGCCTCGCGGAATTCGCGCTTCACCGCCTCGGTGAGCTTGGCCACCACGCCGCGCGTCTTCGTCACCGTCCAATCACCCTTGAAGCCAAGGTGCAATTCCACGAGCATTTTGCTGCCGAACTGGCGGGTGCGGATGTCGCCCAACTCGTCGAAATCGTCGAAATGGGTGATGAGCACCTTCATAATGCGCAACTGCCCTGCCTCGCCGATGGCCTGATCGAGCAGCGAGGCAGCCGAGTTCGAGAGCATGGCGAAGATATTGTAGACCATGAAGCCGATGACCACGAACGAGCCGACCGGGTCCAGATAGTAGAGCACCGGGACATTGTCGAAGATCGACAGGATCGTGGTGACGGCGAACACCGAGCCCGAGGCGATAGCCGCGACGAGATGAACCCGCGCCTGCGCGGCCAGCACCGGCGAGCGTGTCTCGCGGGCAAGACGGGTCGCCTTGCGGTTTAGGATGCCGTTGCCGATCACGGCAGCGGCGGTGACGAAGAGCCCGAGCTCTGCCCCTTGCACGGCTTCCGGGTGCAGAAAGCGCATAATGGCGCGCGTACTGGCGATGATCACGAGGATGGTCTGCAGCAGCGCGATGAGGAGCTCCGCGAGGTTCTCGAGCTTGCCGAGGCCGTAGGCGTATTTGCCCGCATGCGCTTTGTTGGCGAGGCGCAGCACCAGCCAGCAGGCGGTCAGCGCCGAGAGGTCGAAGAAGGTGGCCAGGAGATCCGTGAGGATCGCCGCCGAATTGGTGAGCAGCGCGGCGAGGACATAGAAGGGAAACAGGCAGGCCGTGAAGATCATGGCCTGAAACGCCAAATTCTGGCTCGCCGAACCCGACACCGAAGGTCCCCATTGCCTGTGCGCCCCGTCGGCCGCATGAGACCATGTAGCGGGGGCGCGTCAAGCCATCTGGTGCCGCCGCCCGTCCTGCCTCTCCGACGCGCATGGGAAAGATAGCCAGCGATAAGCGCTTCGCGCATGGACATTCATGAACTCATCCATGGGGGAGTGCGCAAAGCACTGCCCGTAGGGTCGCTGCTCACCCGTCCTCGAATTTTATCGACCGCTTCTTAAGCCCCTGAGAGCCGCCGATACCAAACGCTAAGCAAACTCTCCGGGGGCAACGAACAATGTTTGGCAAAAGGGGTGCCCTTTGAGAAACCCGCCCTCTCGCGCCTAATGCGGTCAAGGAGCGTCCACACGCGCATAGACACAAACGTTAGCCTCGACCCCAGCGAACTGGCACAAAGATTGCGGCGAGACGCAGGAAGGTTAGGGGCGCTGTAAAAAAGTCCATGAGGCGCGAAGATTTGTGCTGTCGTTTTGATTTCGACGGCAGCCTTTGCGCAATCGTTGGGCAACGCCTGCGTAAGAAGTGAGCGTTTGGGGCTATGAAGATGTTCTGGAGACGAAGCGTGGTTGATGGACAGTCTGAGCAAGCGGACACCACCCTTGATAGAGGCAACACCGCCGGGGCAAGCGCTTCGGAAGCTCAGTTTCCATCGTTAGCGCCGGCCAGCGACACGATTCGGCAGGTTCGCCACCAGATGGTGATGGACACCACCCTTGATCTACGCAGCACCTTCGGACTCGATATTTTGGAAAGTCAGCGCCCACCCGTCAGCGAAACTACCACCGTGCAGATTCCCTCCGCCTCGCGCGTCGATCAGATGCTATCGGATGTCTATGAGCGCAGCCGGCCGCAGCAAGACGGACAGCTCGCTGATTACATTCCTGAACTCGCCAAAGTCCCCCCCGACTCATTTGGCATCGCCCTCGCCACCACCCTGGGAAAGGTGCACAAGATCGGAGATGCTGACGTCGAGTTCACGATTCAATCGACCTCCAAGGCCTTGAGCTATTGCATGGCGCTCGAGCTGTGTGGCCGCAACGAGGTCCTGGCCCGTGTCGGCGTCGAACCGAGCGGTGATTCCTTCAATGCGATCGAATTCAATCCGGACACCCGTCGACCCTATAATCCGATGGTCAACGCCGGCGCTATAGCGGTGTCCGGAATGCTGCGTGACACACTTGGCGCGGAGACCGCGTTCGATTGTGTCCTCGAGAGATTTTCCCAGGCTGCGGGGCGACAACTGCAGCTGAATGAAGACGTCTATCGTTCGGAAGCGCTCACCGGCCACAGGAACCGCGCCATCGCGCACTTGTTGCTGAGCGTGGGCGCATTGAACGAGCCTGTTGAACCGGCGCTCGACCTCTATTTCAAGCAATGTTCGATCATGGTCACGGCGACCGACCTCGCGCTTATGGCTGCGACGATCGCCAACCTTGGCGTGCATCCAATCACCCGTCAGCAGGTGTTTGACATCGATTCCGTGCGGGATACGCAATCCGTCATGTTCTCCTGCGGCATGTATGATTATTCGGGCGGCTGGACTTATGAGGTCGGCATTCCTGCCAAGAGCGGGGTCGGTGGCGGGGTTCTCGGGGTGGTCAATCGCCAGCTTGGCATCGGCACCTATTCGCCGCGTCTTGATCGCAATGGCAACTCCGTGCGCGGGATCGCAAGCTTCAAGATGATGTCCAACGTCCTCGGGCTGCATGCGTTCGATCTGACCAATACGGGCTCTGCCTTCGTGAACTCGTTCTTCGAACCAGGCGCCTCGTGAGGCAATCTGACGGCTCTAAGCGCATCCGTTGGCGTCGAGTAGGCATCCACCGCTGAGCGGTGCAACGAAAACCCAAGGAGGAACGCATGCGTCTGGAGCAAACTGAGCTAGCTGGCGGTATCCTGAAAGTGAAGCTTTTAGGAGCCTTTGATATCGCGGGGGCGGGCGAGGTCGAAATGCCGTTCAGCATCATTGCTGGCAAGTACAATAAAGTGATTGTCGACTTCACAGGTGTGACGTTCCTGGCATCGATCGGCATCCGTGTTCTCGTGAAGGCTGCACGCGCCATCGGCCAGCGAAACGGTCGCCTCATTGTGTTCAATCCAACGGACGAGGCGCGTAAGGTTTTGCGCTCGACCGGTATCGACACCATTATGCCTGTCGTCGCGGATGAGAAGGCCGCGATCGCAGAGTGTGGGTAGATGATTGCAGAAGACCGGATCAGCCTCAATCCTACGGCTTCGGATGTTGCGCGGTTCAATACGTGGTTCGATCAAAAGTGCATCGAGAGCGGCATCGAGAGCAGTCTTGCAGCAGACCTTAAGCTCTGCCTCAACGAGGTCCTGGCCAATCTGATCTCCTACGGCTTCAAGGACACAGCCGACCCCAAGACAATCGTTGAGATCAAACTCGAGCCGGGTCGCGCTGCGGCGACCGTTGCCGACAATGGGTCGTACTTCGACATGCGCACGTGGCAGGTGCCGAAAGATCGCGACCTGATGACCGGCGAGCCAGGGGGCTTTGGCATCGCGCTCATTACCGAACGCGCAACCCGGCTATTCTCGACGCGGGTGGGCGATTTAAACCACCTCGTCGTCGTCTGCGAGGGGTCTACCCCTTGAACTGCATGGCAATGCAGGTGATGTCGTCGGACTGCGCTGTCTCGTTGGAGAAACGCGTGATCTCGTGTGAGAGCGTTTGCACGAGCTCGACAGTACTGGCCTACGGCCGCCGCGTAACCGACCGCGCGACCCGGTCAACGTTGAATACATAAATCGCCGTCTTGTCAGCACCGCCGCCTGGATGAGTGCGCCGTCGACTTCCTTGTATCGCAATTCCCCTGCCCAATAACCGGGCAGATGTGCTCAGGAAGGCACTAGGTTTGCCCCACCGTAGGTCGCCACCTCAATTTACCAAGACAGCAAAGGCAATAGACGCATTAGCTAGCGGCGACCGGTATTGCGTAGCCAAGGGCGTGTTCTGTGTTGAAGTGTACTCGCATCGGCGCATGGGCATTTGCGGTCGGCCTTGCGTGCACTTCATCTGTGCAGGCCGCATCCGATGCGGAGTTCCAGCGCCTGCTTTCGGCGCCTGACGATCCCCAGCTCAACAGACAATATGCAGCGGTGGCCGAGTCGCACGGCGACCTCCGCCATGCCCTCGCCGCGCTCGACCGCGCGCTTTCCGCAAGCCCAAACAATGCCGAGCTTCTTGGCGCCTACGATCGGGTGCGGCGCAAGCTTCTTCCGACGACCACCGCGGTGACCGCCCAGTTCGGGTCGACGTACGCATCCAATCCGCTCCAGCTCAGCAACGGAAGCCCGAATGAAGAAGACGATGCCGTCTTCGATGGCGCCATCTCAGTAGGAGACGAACGCACGCTGAACGGCATGCGCATACGCTCTCTCGCCTATGCCGCGGGACAGTGGAATGTCGAGACGAGTGAACTGTCGACGGGTGTCCTCTTCGCGCAGTCCGGTCCAGTTTACACTCTGTCGGATGAGACGTGGGTGCATATCGCGCCTGGCATCGGCACCGAATGGCTCGATGACAGCCTGCTCTATACCGAAGCCTCCGCCGAGATCACATTCGGCACCGTCTTCGAGGGCATGACCCAAACGGTCACGACGCGCTACGGCGCGCGCTTTGGCAGTGGCAGCTCGCTCGATTATTCGGACAGCCAGATCCTCGAGGTCCTGGGCAGATTCGTCCTCGGCTCGTCCTTCTCTGCCGGTGACTATATCTACTTCCAGCCAGGCTTTCGCTTGAGCGACACCTTCGACGGCGTCGACGCCACGGCGGCTTTCCCCGGCACCACAACTGTCCTCGGGCCTCTTTCTCTGACCACCCAGGATCTTTCTCCCTACAGCTATCGAGAATGGGGTGGGCGGATCGCGTACTTTGCGCCGGTCGATAACGCAGGATGGCTGTACGTCGGTGCGGGCATCTCGATCTACCAGCGCGCCTTCGATACCTTTGTCTTCGATCCGAACTGGCTGGCGGTTGGCGCGCACGTCAACACGGGTGAAAAACGGGACGACGTCTACGTCGAGCCGACAGCACACCTGATCTTCCCGAACCTCGTGGCGTCAAACGTCGATTTCCGCGCCGACTACAGATTCGAACACAACGACTCGAATGATGCCTCGCGCGATTTCCACGACCACGTGGCAGGTGTTCGCGTGGTGGGGAGGTTCTGATGTCGTCGTGCGTTCGTTTCCGGAGCGTTGCCTTCGCCCTGACGCTCATGTTCGTTGCGGTGCCGCTCGCGCCATCGCCGACGCTGGCGCAGACGAAAATCGCGGCCGAGGGAGACAAGGTGAAAACCGGCGATACCGGGCAGCAAGTTCTCTTCCGCGATAATACCAGCGTCAAGGTTGGAGCAGATTCGTCCTTGACGGTACGGCGCGCCAACTACGACTCGGCGAGCGGCAAGGAAAACATCGTCGTAGAGGTCGCCAAAGGTGCGTTCCGCTATATTACCGGCGACACGACGGGCAGCCACACGGTGAAGACACCGCAGGCAACGGTTGGCGTTCGCGGCACCGTTATCGAGGGAATTCGTAGACAGCAGGGGCTATGAGATCTTCGCGCTCATGGAAGGCGCTCTCAACGTCTGTTCGCCGCTAGGCTGCCGCTCTCTCAATACGCCCGGAACATTCCTGGTCGTGAGCCCAGGCGGCGTCATCGGCGCGCCGATGGCGATCCCGCCGCAGATGATGGACTCGTTGCTTCTGCCGACGCCCTCTCTCAACCTCGTCCTCGAATACTTCTTCACCGTCGTCGCTTCCGGACAGGACCCACTGCCGCGCTTCCGCGATCTCAACGAAATGAGAAACGGGAAGCTCGCAAACATCCTGCCTGCGCCCGAGGAACCAGAAGAGTGCCCAAAGGGTCCTTGGGGAGGCTCCAGCAGCAAGGGCTTTGGATACGGCAAGGGCTTAAAGTCCAAGTACGGCTGCCCACCCAAGTACCATCATCACCACAAGCCGCATCATGATGGGGGTGATTGACGCGACTTAGCCCGTGAATTGAACGGCAAGGCAGGTGATGTCGTCAGACTGCTCGGTGCCTTGGGAAAACGCCGTGACTTCCCGTGTGACAAATTCGACGATGGTTCTCGCATCTGAGCGTTTGCACCGCCGTAGCAGCCTCTCCAGGCGGTCGACCGTGAAGACGCGGCCGTCGATATTGAAGGCTTCGGTGACACCATCGGTGAGGACAAAGACCGCGTCGCCACTGCTGAGCTGACGCGTGAGTGCCGGGTACCGAGCTTCCTCGAAAAGACCGACCGCCGGCCCCGTGTGCTGTAGCAACTCGAGCTGATCGTCGCCGGTGAGCAGAAACAGGTCGTCATGTCCGGCACTGGAGATCTGCAGCATCCCGGTGTCGAGGTCCAAGATCGCGTAGACGAGGGTGACGAACATCCCCTCGCTGTTGTCGCGAGCCAAGATGACGTTGACGCGAGCGAGGACGTCGCCCGGTTCTCCGGCCTCAAAAGCAATGGTGCGCAGAACGGTACGCGAAACGCTCATGAACAGCGCTGCCGGAACACCCTTGCCCGAGACGTCTCCGACCGCGAATCCAAGCTTGTTATCGGCGATCATGAAGTAGTCGTAGAAGTCGCCGCCGATGTCTTTCGCCGGCTTCATCGTCGCGAAGAGTCCGAACCTGTCCCGAAGCGGGCCATCGAGATCATCGCGCGGCAGAAACGAGCGCTGGATCTGCGAGGCCGCCTCCATTTCGCGGCCGATCTTCTGCAGCTTCGCGCGCCCCTTGTTCCGTTCAAGCTCGGTGACGAGGCGCAGATAGCTCGTGCCGGCAAGATATACCGCGCTCAACGTGAGCGTTGGATAGGACGGGTCGATCAGCCAGCCCGCATGACCGAAGGCCAAGAGTGACACGCAGAGCACCATGGCGGCGGCAATGCCGCCAATCACAGCACCAATGACGGCGCCGGTATAATAGACGGCCAAGGCGAGGAGGAGTCCGGTCAGAAACGTGAAGATGATCTCGGCGCCGGTCGCGAAATCGGGACGCGAAAGAAAATCGCCGCTGAGCATCTGCTCGATGGCTTGCGCGTGTGCCTCGACGCCGGGCATCGAGGGATCGAGGGGCGTCGCGCGGACATCGAGCAGGCCGGCAGCGCTGGTGCCAACGAGGATAATTTTGCCCTTCACTGCTTCGGGGGAGACAGTGCCTTCGAGGACGCTCTGGGCCGAGATGTAGCGTCGCGTGTCGGAATGCGTGAAGCGAAGCCACATCTGGCCGCTGCCGTCAGTAGGTACGGTCGCATTGCCGATAAGGATCTTGGCTATTCCGGTCCGCTTCCCGAACGATTGCTCGCCGCCCGATCCCGACGCGACGACGAGATAGTTGGAAAAGCCCTGTGCAACGCGCAGTCCCTCGGCAGCAATAGAAGGGTAGAGCGCGTCGCCAATGCGGATGAGAAGCGGAAGCTTGCGGATGACCTGATCCTGCTCCGGGATCCAATTGTTAAATCCGGAGCCCGCTGCGTTGACCGACAGCAGCGGGAGATTGACCACCGCGTTCTTGAAGACCGGCACGAACAGCCGCGGATCGTCGCCCCTGTACTCAAGCTCAGCGATCAGCGGGGCAGTGCGCACACCCGAACCCTGAACACCTGCAAAGGCGAGAACGACCCCGGCGCCGGCGATGGCGTCGGCAAAGGCCTTATCGTTGGTGGGCGCCGCCGACAGCACCTTCTTGGCCTCTATGAGCTTCGCGTCCGCCGGAAGGCGCTGGGCGATCTGCTCCGGCGAAAGCCTATCGGGCTCAGGGAACACCATGTCGAACACGATGGCGACGGCGCCCATCGTCTCGAGGCGCGCTACCAGGCTTGCAAGGTCATTGCGCGGCCACGGCCATTGGCCACGCGCCGCCAACGAGGCATCGTCGATGTCGACGATGCGGATCGGCGTGGTGGGGTCGTATTGGCGCGGCGATAGCTGCTGATATGTGTCGAAGGCGATGGCCCGCATCCGCTGGGCCATGGTCGGGTCCCAATGCCGTATGGCCGCTGCTGCGAAGAGTACGAACGCAATCAAGCCCGCGTAGTATAACGGTGAGCTCCTCACGCATGCTCCTGAGCGACGGTCCGGCGGACACCATCCCGCAGGCCATAGGGACGAGTATCCTGCCCGGATCGCGGCGGACGTCTAGCCCAATTCTATCAGCCGCTGTTACTGCCAGAATGGCGTTTCCAATGGGAGACGCCGGAACGGTCGCCCATGAATTGAAAGCGCTTCCGCAACAGGCCCTGCTGGTGGGGCGTGGGGTTCACCCCGAGACGACCTCGTCCGGGTGGCCGATCGTGGTGTCAGGCATTGCGAACGCCACAATGGTCGTCACGGATCCTGAGGTTGCGGAGATCGCCGCAAAACCCGTTCCCAGCGCGAGGTCTTTTGCACAAACCCGGAAGGAAGCTGTTGTTAGCCTTAATTTAGGCCATCAGCGTTCGCGGAACGCGCGTGAGAATTGATCGGCCAGCGGCTTTATAAAATAGGAGAGCGCCGTCCGCTCGCCAGTCTTTATGTGCACTTCAGCGGGCATACCCGGAATCAATTTGAGGTTTTGCGCCTCGTCGGTGGCGCCTTTTTCAAGCTCAAGCCGTGTCACGTAATAGCCAGTGGCCGCGGACTGCTGCGCCTGTGTGGATGATCCTTCCTTCATCAGATCGGCGGATATGCGCGTGACCTTGGCGACGAACTCAGGAGTGGTCCGCTGATCAAAGGCGGTGAAACGAACTTCCGCTGGATGCCCGAGCTTGACCTGGTCAATATCTTTAGGTGCTACCATCGCCTCGACCACCAGACGATCGGCATCTGGCACAATCAACATGATCGGTTGGCCCGGGGCGACGACCCCACCTACCGTATGCACGTCAAGCTGATGCACGATCCCGGATTGGGGCGCACGGATGTCGATGTGCTTCAGTAGATCCTCAGCCGCGATGCGGCGTTCTGAAAGTTCGGCCTCGCGGTCCTGCTGCTCGCGCAGCTCCTTGGCCACCTCGGTTTTGAGATCCTGATCAAGTTGCATGATTTGCATCTCAATCTCGGCAATCTTGCCGCGGGCCTGCGCGGCACTCGCAACGACCTGCGCGAGATCGCCCTCGAGCTGCGCCACGCTGCGGCGCGACGCTGTGATTTTGGCCATACTGACCAGGTGCTGCTTTTCGAGTGTCTCCAGACCGGCAAGCTCCTCGCGAGCAAATCCGAGCTCGCGACCTTTCGCCTTCTCTTGCGCGCCTAGCCCGCCTGCTTCCTGACGCAGCTGAGAAATGCGCTCACGCAGCTGGGCTTTGAGGCCCTCCCGCCCATTGCGGCGGCTTTCGAATACCGCTAGCTCACTCGGTATGATCTCAGCGATCATCGGCTCGCTCCTTCGCCGCTCGAGCGTGATGGGGAATTCGACCGTGCGCTTATCGTCGGCCTCGGCGCGGAGGCGCGCCTGGCGCACGGCGATCTGGTCGAGCTGCTTAATGATCATCTGAAGATTTGCGCGTGTGACCGTATCGTCGAGCCGCACGAGGAGCTCGCCCGCGTGGACCTTATCCCCCTCCTTCACCCGTATCACGCCGACGACGCCGCCAGTCGGATGCTGCACCTTCTTGACGTTGCTATCGACGACGACGGTTCCGGCGGCGACCACGGCACCTGAGATGTTCCACGTCGCGCTCCAGACGCCAACCGCCCCGATAAGCAGAGCGGCGACCGCGGTGCCAAAAACCAAATATGCGCGAGCATCCGCGAATGGCGGCGCCCCCGACATCGCGTTCGCCACAGCGGGTTCGTCGCGAGTTGGCAAAGAAAGCTGGTCACCGGGCGATGGCAGGTTTTGCCGATCCATGAGGGTCATCTAAGCGCTCCGCCCGACGACGTTGAACACCGGAATGGCCGGCCGCTGACGCGGCGCGGATGCGGCTTCAGACGGCACAGGTTCTAAAACACTTTTCAGGATCTCGTCGCGCGGTCCGAAAGCCTGCACGTGCCCCTTGGATAGAACTAGGACCTTATCCAACCCCGCCAGCGCCGATGGACGGTGGGCGACGACCACGATAATACCGCCGCGCGCACGAACCGATGCGATGGCCTGTGTCAAAGCCAAATCGCCGGACGTATCGAGGTTGGAGTTCGGCTCATCTAAAATTACAAGGAATGGATCGCCGTACAGAGCCCGCGCCAGGCCGAGTCGCTGGCGTTGACCAGCGGAGAGCTTGAGCCCCCCTTCGCCGATTGGGGTTTGATAGCCGTCCGGCATCTGCACGATCATGTCGTGGATGCCCGCCAACCGCGCCGCCTCGATCACCAGGGCGCCCGGGTTGGGATCCAGACGAGCAATGTTTTCCGCGATAGTGCCCTCGAACAGCTCAATGTCCTGAGGGAGATAGCCAATATCGCGACCCAACGCTTCTGGGCTCCATTGGTCGAATGTGGCGCCGTCGAGCCGTACGCACCCCCCGCGGGGCATCGGCATCCAGGCGCCAACAATGGCGCGAACCAGCGTTGACTTGCCAGCCGCACTTGCACCGATCACTCCGAGCCCCTCGCCCGCTTGAAGCTTGAAGGAGACGTTGACGAGGGTCGGTAGCGTCTGGCCTGGAGGCGCAACTGTGAGATTTTGCACCTCAAGCAGCCGCGAGGGCCGCGGCAGATCGATGATATTCCCCTTAGCGGGAAGTGATGCCAGCAAGCCGTCAAGGCGCTTGGCGCTTTCGCGAGAGGCCAATAAATCCTTTCCAATTGGCGATCGCGATTTCGATTGGGGCAAGCGCGCGCGACATAATGATTGAGGCAGCGATAATGGAACCTGCCGACAATTCGCCCTCAATGGCGAGATAGGCACCGAGTCCAAGGATGCCCGATTGAAGGAGCATCCGCAGCATCTTGGAAAATGAGCCGATCCCGCCCGCGGCATCGCTCAAAGCGAGCTGATCACCAAGAAAAGTGCCGCTCAGTTTGTGCCACTGGCTCATCATCCTGCGTTCGAGGCCCATGGCTCGAATCACTTCAGCATTGCGCCGGGCCGCCTCTCCGAACGCGGACCGAGCCGCACCGCTTTGCACCGCCGCTTTGGCGGGGGCGCGCATCCTTTTTTCCGTCAGCGCTGTCAGGCCGATAAGCGCAATCCCTGCTACCGTCGCAAACAGACCGAGGACTGGATGCAACACGTAAACCAAGGCCAGATAGATCGGCATCCAGGGCATGTCGAACAGAGCGGTCGGTCCCATCCCTGAGAGGAAGCTGCGAATTTGATCAAGATCCCGCACGGGCTGGATGCCATCGAGCCCTTGCCTTACCCGCAGGGGCAACAGCAGCACGGCCTCGAGAACTCTCTCGCGAAGCAGCCGGTCTATGCCGAGACCGATGCGGGACAGCACGCGCATACGGGCATAGTCGAGAGCGCCAAAGGCGAGGTAGAGCAGCGCCATCAGGACCGTAAATCCGATCAGCGTTGGCACACTTTTCGAGGGCACCACGCGGTCATAGACCTGCAGCATGTAAAGGGAGCCGGTGAGGGCCAATAGATTAATCATTCCGGAGAAGACGCCAATGCCGACAAAAGCAAAGCGCGCGTTGCTGATGCTCTCCTTAACGCTTGACGCTGCCATGGACCTACCAATGAACCGAAATGGTACTTGGAGGGTCTGATGCAGGTTTTGTGCCGAACAGCAGGTTGGCAGCTGACCTATGCGCGAGCCTCAAGGTCCGCGCAACCGCGCGGCTTCCGGTAACCCCTCGAACATGAGGTAGAGCGCGCTGTCAGATCGAGAGCGAAGGCGGAGGGTAGCTGGCGATGGCCCCCCTGGTTCCAATCGGTCGCGTGAACGGGCCGCACCTATCCGGCGTGCGCAAGCCCCATCCGCGTTAGCGCAGACTTGGCAACGGCGCGATGCGCTGGCTGGTCAAGAAGAAGATTGAGTTGATGCACTGTCGTCGACAGCCGTTTTTGTCGGCGCAGTTCTTCGAATATGCCGATCCATTCCACATTCGATGACCGGGCGATGCGGTCGGCAACAAACAAGGCCCGATCGGGGTCGAACTCATCATGCTGGGTCATGGTGTACGCCTCTTAGTTGCAGACTATCGGCGACTGAAAAAGGGTTAATGCCGATAGGAATAGCCGTGCGGACTTGTGTCACGCAAGCCTGTCGTAAAGCTGTCATTGGCCGCACGCTATGTCACACACGCGCAATTTTGAGGAAAGTCATGGCGTGTCCGTCGCTTATTATCGACGACAAGAAGGTCATCCTCTTGAGCGGCTTTGAGAGCGAGGCCGGCAAGCTGACCGCGGTCACCGCTAAGCAAGAGCTGCTAAAAGCTGCCAGGCAACATCGCGAGGCGGTGATGCGATGTTAAGTCGTCCTTTCATCCGCGTTAGGATCCGAGGTCACAGAACGTGGGTCGCGCTGCAATCAGCGTGACCAGCTTGTCGTCGTCGAAGTCTTCCAGCTTGTCGAAGCAGCGTTGCAGTTCCTGAGAACGATTGCGTTGTTCGACGGCTGTCGTTTCCTCGGTACAAATCGGCACCATTGGAAATGGGGCTTCGGATGAACTCCCATGCCGGACCCCTGAACCCACAACGAGATAGCGCTTGTTCGCGTCGGCCTGGACTTGCGCGACACGCGCATACACCTTCGCAACTAGCCCGCTTCCCCTCGACATCGCCGCGCCGATCATCGCGGCCGAATTTGAATGAAAAGCCGCCCTCGCGGTCAAGCCGAAGCGTTTGTCCGACCGCAGCGCCGGTCGCCAACATCGCGACGACCAAGCCAATGTGAAAATTCGCCCTGACCTCTCCCTGATACTAACGTCGCGTTCGCTCGGGCGTCATTAGCCGTTGCGGGAACGCGCTTGGATGCTGCGCTGGTCGGCAACAAGTGGAACGGCTTACTTGAGCAGCGCCGGTGCCCTCTCTTCTTCGTCTAGCCTGAAAACGACGGCCGCTCGAACCGACTGCACCTCCAAATCGAGATCCGATTTGGATTTAACGGTGTCGGTGTCACGACATGTACAATCTTTATGCTTCGTCTGGCAGTCGTAGTCGTTCGACGATGTCGACGAGCCGCTGGCGCTGACGCCGTCGTAATCGGCAAGCCGATATTCAAACTTCAGTGCCAAGCGATGGTGAAGCTTGATCTCCAGCCCGGCTCCCACGAACCACCCATCGATCCGATCGTCGGCATGCAGAACCGGCCCCGAATTGATGAAAGCGGCGGAATCCAGAACTATCTGGCCTGCGTGTAGCCGCCGACGCCGTAGAGCAGAACTCTCGGCGTGACGAGCGTTCCCAACCGACCGCCGACGCTCCACACCCAATCCAAATCTGCGCTGCCGTTGCCGTCCTTGAACCAGAAAGAGCTGTCGCCCTCATAAAGGTCGACATCGGCGAACGCGCCGATCAACATATGTTGGTGGAACAGCCGATCATAGCCGATCTGCAAGGTGCCGAAGCCATTCCAATCATCACTACCGATGCCGGATGTGTTCGACGACACCGTCGTTTCAACATGGACGAAATCGACGGAGCACTTCTTAGGCGTGTAATGGACGTTGTCACACTTTTCGGTTTTCTTCGTTCGCTCGGTTGTCACGCTGCCTGACCGATCCACGCGGCTGAAGCCACCGCCTCCGCCGAAATAGCAAAACGCGCTCCAACTGTATTGCTCTACATACGACGGCGCGCCCTTGAGGCTGACGGGAACACCATCCGCATTGGCATATGAGGTAAGTGCAACGAACGCGCATGGCGCAATAAGTATACAACGCATGAACTAACTCCCCACTCAACTATCCGCGGCCAGCGACGCAGCCGCTCTCAACGCCGCACGGGTGCGCGGCTCAATATTCGATAGCTATGAAAAGGGTCGCCGGTAAACTCCGGCGCCTGGAGGTCTTGCGCCTCCTGAACAAGCTTGCAAAAAAGCTCGATGCCCAATTGAGAACCGTTGGATAAAAAATTCAATCGGAATGATCAGTGTGCGACTTAAATTCAATCCATGCGTGTTACGCGCGCCACGCATATCTCGTGTTGAGTGAAAATCTCCTGAGAAGTCTCGAGAGAACGACGATGCGAATGAATGCCGCATCCAGCGACTGCGGCCTCTCCACCGGTGAGCTATGTGCCCAACGCCCGCAGTTCGTCGTCGACACCAGCCAACTCCGTGCGCAGCGTTTCAAGTCGACCGGGCGGCGGCCCACCGCCGCGCTCTAACACTGCGATGGTGCTGCGCAGGTCATCCCGCCTGACACGCAGCCATTCGGCGCGTTTCGCCTTCGACTGAAGGTGACCTGTAATCGGAGGTGGGTAGATGCGGCGCGGGTCGCGGTCAGCCATGGTGCTCTCCGCACGCTTCATACCATAGAACATGTGCCCCGCCAGACTGCACCCAGCGAGGCTCACTTGCTCCTTTGGAGACAAAGGAGAAGCGACCACGCCAGCTTGAGTTCATTGTGTGGGGAGCACCTTGCCATGCTGACTGGTGTTGTGACAGTCCTCGCCGTTGGTTCGCCGGCTGGCATGTTCATCGATGACTGAGCGAAGACGGCTGCGGTTGGCGCATGCGCATCCCGTTGCCAGCGGGCTTCTAAAAATAAGGAAGGAACGGTAACTGCGCTTTCGAGCGTGAACACCGATTTCCTTATGTTCCGGTTGGGGTCGACGTATTTCATTTGGGTGGCTAACCGGCACCGGAGACGCCACCTATACTACTAGGTCGGAAACCTTTGCTGAGTAGGCGACGCCGTAAGCCCGGTACGCGAGTGTTTGATGGAAGTTCGAACTCGCCTAAGCCCGTCCTAGGGTTTTAGGCCGAGTAGGCGATGAAAGCGGAATCGCTCCGGCCAAGGCTGCAGCGACGATGGAAGTGGTCTCCGCCCTCGGTTTGGCTCAGAGATGAGAAACGACTACCAGGTAAGCCAGCCCTGAAGAAGTGCTCGCCGCGCTCGTTGGCTGGTGGGCGTAGCCAGCGCTGAGCAAGCCTCGCGCGCCAAGAGCGGCTAATAAGCAGACAACGATCTCGCCGACAATCGCCCCACACATGCTCACGAAAGCTGTAACGGCCTCCGGATGGCGTCCGGGCACGAAATTCTGCCCGAACTCGAGCATGACCGCGAGCAGGACGTAGAAGCAGGCAACATGCACAAGCGGAAACGCGGCATCGCCGACGCCACGAGTAGCCCGCTGAGCATGTAAGCCAAGAAGTGCTCTTGGATTGGGCAACAGAACCCCCGTGCGCACCATGTCCGGACCAGGAAGCCATGAAAGTACAGCGAGCGCTAAGACGGAGCATCCAGCGCAGACACGAAGAACCGAAATTTGCATATCCCTCACCAAGCGCGCGTGTTCGCAGCTTACCCACCCATTTGTATCTGCGCCTAAGGATATGGCGGAGTAAGGGTCATGCGACAGATACGCTGACGAATTCGGTCGCGTAACGCGCCTCTCACTGCGCAATTGGCGCTTGTGCGCGATGGGCACTTTTGTGGTTTGCGCGCCACTCGTTGATGGCACCCGTTGATTAAGTCCTGACGGGTTCGTACGAGGCGCGGGAAGCGCTGGGTCGCTCCTGCAAAAGCGGAGTCGTCGGCTCAGCTCACGGGCCGCCCGCTTTGGTCGGAAACTCACTCACCCATCGCTGCACATCCGCTCAAGACCCGAGTTCGGGACGGCAGCTCGCGCCAAGAGTGCTAACAGAAGTGTCGGCGTTGGCCAGGGCAAAAACATTAACAAGAGTTCGCTTCGGGCAGCTTGTTAACCCTTCCTCGGCGGCCACTCCGTATGGGCTTCACCGCACGCGAGTGTTTTGTCTACGGCACAATCAGTAGGACATCTTCTCTGCACAGACGGTCTCGGGGTTGATTACGATCTCATCGGGCGCCCTGCGGACTGTCCCAAGCGCGCGTGTTCACGCAGGCATTGGGCTGCCAAAAGCGAGCCTGGGCACACCAGATGATCAAAGAGCAGTGAGGGACTGGCTCTTGACGCGACCGTCACCCGTGAAGCGCTGCCTGGGGTGTGTCAGACGGCTCTTTAGTAAAAATAGAGCGACGCTCTGAAGTGTCCCTTCGTCTGGCCCGTGTAGAACTGACCTTCGTTGTAAGGCGGCGGCGGTGACACGATGGCAAAGCCAGTGTGGACGAACGCGCAGATTATCGCGCAGCTTAATTCTGGCTACGCACTGGTCCGGAAGCGCTCTTACTTACGGCTTTCCAACGAACGCAAATTGGCTTCCCTCTTCCTACGGAGAAAAGGCTGGTTTTACGCCGCTGAACAGCGCGCAACAGGCAGATGCCACGTTCGCCGTGCAGCTCTGGGATGACCTCATCAAGCCCAATTTTTCGCTCGCCACCAATGGGTCGACGGCAACCGTCAAGTTCGCCAATTCGACCACCGGGGTCTCCTACGCGCACACCTACTATCCGAGTGGTTCGACGGTCGGAGGTTCCGTTTGGTTTAATCCAGCCTATGGCGGTGGCTCGGGGACCAACAACCTAGTCGATCCGACGGTCGGCCAGTGGGGCTTTAAGTCCTACGTGCATGAGATCGGACATGCGTTGGGTCTCGATCATCCTGGCACCTACAACGGCGGGTCGCCGACCTACGCGACCAATGCGCTCTATGCGCAAGACTCCATGCAATACACGGTGATGTCGTACTTCACCGCCTCCAACACGGGCGCCGATTGGATCGCCAGCGACGGCCGCCAGTACTATGCGCAGACGCCGATGCTCCACGACATCATGGCCATCCAGGCCATCTACGGCGCCGACCCAACCACGCGAGCAGAAGATACGACCTACGGCTTTCACGCGACCGCCGACGTTTGGCTTTATGATTTCACCGCAAATCTCCATCCGGTCCTGTGCATCTACGATGCCGGTGGCGTCGACACGCTCGATCTTTCTGGGTGGAACTATTCCTGCACAATCAATCTGACGCCGGGGTCCTTCTCCAACGCCGACATGATGACCTCCAACATCTCGATCGCCAACAACACGTGGATCGAGAACGCAAGCGGCGGCGGCGGCAATGACACTCTCTCTGGAAATGATCGCGCCAACGTTCTCTGGCCTTGCCGGCAACGACACGCTGAACGGCGGCGCCGGCGCCGACCGCATGCTGGGCGGACGGGCAACGACACCTACGTGGTCGACAACGTCGGCGACGTGGTCGAGGAGACGCGGCGGCGATGGCACCGACACGGTGCAGGCCTCGATCAGCTTCAGCCTCGCCGATAGCGTGCACGCCATCGGCGCGGTCGAGAACCTCACCTTGCTGGGATCCGCGGCCATCAACGGCACCGGCAATGCGCTCGCCAACGTGCTCATCGGCAATGCCGGCAACAACATTCTGGCCGGTCTTGCCGGCGCCGACCTCGTGGATGGCGGCGCGGGCATCGACACGGCGAGCTATGCCGTCTCGAGCGCCGGCGTCAGCGTCAGCCTGATGACGGGGCTGGGCAGCGGCGGCGATGCCCAAGGCGACACCCTCATCCGCATCGAGAACCTCACCGGCTCGGCGCTTCAACGACACGCTGGAAGGCAATGGCGGCACCAATGTGCTCACCGGCGGCGCTGGCACCGACACGCTGAACGGCGGCGTCGGCGCCGACCGTATGCTCGGCGGACTGGCAACGACACCTACGTGGTCGACAACGTCGGCGACGTCGTCAGGAGAGCCTCGGCGGCGCGGCACCGACACGGTGCAGGCCTCGATCAGCTTCAGCCTCGCCGACAGCGTGCACGCCATCGGCGCGGTCGAGAACCTGACCTTGCTGGGACCGCCGCCATCAACGGCACCGGCAACGCCCTCAACAACGTGCTCATCGGCAATGCCGGCAACGACACCCTGAACGGCGGCGGCCGGCGCCGACCGTCATGCTGGGCGGACTGGGCAACGACACCTATGTGGTCGACAACGTCGGCGACGTGGTCGACGAGAGCGGCGGCGATGGCACCGACACGGTGCAGTCGTCGATCAGCTTCAGCCTCGCCGATAGCGTGCACGCCATCGGCGCGATCGAGAACCTCACCTTGCTGGGATCCGCCACCATCAACGGCACCGGCAATGCCCTCGACAACGTGCTCATCGGCAACGCCGGCAACAACCTGCTGATCGGCCTTGGCGGCAACGACACGCTGGACGGCGGGGCCGGCGCCGATCGCGGCAGCTATGCGGCGGGCTCGGGCAACGACACCTACGTGGTCGACAACGCCGGCGACGTGGTCGACGAGACCGGCGGCGATGGCACCGACACGGTGCAGTCGTCGATGCAGCTTCAGCCTCGCCGACAGCTGCACGCCATGCGGTGATCGAGAACCTGACCCTGACCGGGATCCGCCGCCATCAACGGCACCGGCAATGCGCTCGACAACGTGATCATCGGCAATGCCGGCAACAACATTCTGGCCGGTCTTGGCGGCGCCGACTCGCTGGATGGCGGCGCGGGCATCGACACGGCGAGCTATGCCGTCTCCAACGCCGGCGTCAACGTCAGCCTGATGACGGGGCTGGGCAGTGGCGGCGATGCCGAAGGCGACACCCTGATCCGCATCGAGAACCTGACCGGCTCGGCCTTCAACGACACGCTGGAAGGCAACGGCGGCAACAACGTGCTCACCGGCGGCGCTGGCATCGACACGGTGTCCTACGAGCACGCGCTCGCCGGGGTGACGGTCAGCCTCGCCGTGACCACGGCCCAGAACACCATCGGCGCCGGCACCGACACGCTGTCGGGCTTCGAGAACCTGATCGGCTCGGCCTTCAACGACACGCTCACCGGGACGCCGGCGCCAACGTGCTCACCGGCCTGGCCGGCAACGACACTCTCAATGGCGGCGCCGGCGCCGACCGCATGATCGGCGGACTGGGCAACGACACCTACGTCGTCGACAATGCCGGCGACGTGGTCGACGAGACCGGCGGCGATGGCACCGACACGGTGCAGGTCGTCGATCACCTTCAGCCTGTCCGATGGCGTCCACGCCATCGGCGCGATCGAGAACCTGACCTTGACTGGGATCCGCCGCCATCAACGGCACCGGCAATGCGCTCGCCAACGTCATCACCGGCAATACCGGCAACAACATCCTGGCCGGCTTGGCGGCGCCGACACGCTGGACGGCGGCGCCGGCATCGACACGGCGAGCTATGCGGCCTCCGGCGCCGGGCGTCAACGTCAGCCTGGTGACCGGCCTCGGCCATGGCGGCGATGCCGAAGGCGACACCCTGATCCGCATCGAGAACCTGACCGGCTCGGCCTTCAACGACACGCTGGAAGGCAACGGCGGCAACAACGTGCTCACCGGCGGCGCTGGCATCGACACGGTGTCCTACGAGCACGCGCCCGCCGGGGTGACGGTCAGCCTTGCCGTGACCACGGCGCAGAACACCATCGGCGCCGGCACCGACACGCTGTCGGGCTTCGAGAACCTGATCGGCTCGGCCTTCGACGACACGCTCACCGGAGACGCCGGCGCCAATGTGCTGACCGGCCTCGCCGGCAACGACATCGCTCAATGGCGGCGCCGGCGCCGACCGCATGATCGGCGGGACGGGCAACGACACCTACGTCGTCGACAACGCCGGCGACGTGGTCGACGAGACGCGGCGGCGATGGCACCGACACGGTGCAGGCCGTCGATCAGCTTCAGCCTGTCCGATACGCGTGCACGCCATCGGCGGTGATCGAGAACCTGACCTTGACTGGGATCCGCCAACATCAACGGCACCGGCAACGCCCTCGACAACGTGCTCACCGGCAATGCCGGCAACAACATGCTGGCCGGTCTTGGCGGCGCCGACACGCTGGACGGCGGCGCCGGCATCGACACGGCGAGCTATGCGGCCTCGGCGCCGGCGTCAACGTCAGCCTGGTGACGGGGCTCGGCGCACGGCGGCGATGCCGAAGGCGACACCCTCATCCGCATCGAGAACCTGACCGGCTCGGCGCTCAACGACACGCTCATCGGCAATGCCGGCAACAACCTTCTGGCCGGTCTCGCCGGCGCCGACCTCGCTGGACGGCGGCGCCGGCATCGACACGGCGAGCTATGCGGCCTCGAGCGCCGGCGTCAGCGTCAGCCTGATGACGGGGCTGGGCAGCGGCGGCGATGCCCAAGGCGACACCCTCATCCGCATCGAGAACCTCACCGGCTCGGCGCTCGACGACACGCTGGAAGGCAACGGCGGCACCAACGTGCTCACCGGCGGGCGCTGGCACCGACACGGTGTCTTATCGAACACGCTCTAGCCGGGGTGACGGTCAGCCTTGCCGTGACCACGGCGCAGAACACCCTCGGCGCCGGTACCGATACGCTGTCGGGCTTCGAGAACCTGACGGGCTCCGCCTTCAACGACACGCTCACCGGCGACGGTGGCGCAACACCAACGTGCTGGCAACGTGTCCCTGGTGCCGGCAATGACACGCTGAACGGCGGCGTCGGCGCCGACAGTATGCTGCGGCGGGCTGGGCAACGACACCTACGTCGTCGACAACGTCGGCGACGTGGTCGACGAGAGCTCGGCGGCGATGGCACCGACACGGTCCAGTCGTCGATCAGCTTCAGCCTGGCGGATACCGTGCACGCCATCGGTGCGGTCGAGAACCTCACCTTGCTGGGA
>CAVRVR010000017.1:0-175488 GCA_963724595.1 uncultured Alphaproteobacteria bacterium
AGAGCATGCCGGCCGCCCGCGGGAAGAGAAGCGAGATTGCGTCGCCCGCCGGCCGACGAAAATCTCAAGCGAGTGCCTCGAACCGGCTGAGATCGCGGCCCTGCGGCACGATAAGCGCGGATCGTCGCCGGAGCGCACTTCTTGATCCAGACGTCAATGTTCGCCGCTAGTCGCCACGGTGGAACGGCGAGCGAGATCGCCTGCCAGCAGGCGCCCTGGGCCAAGTTCTCTTTCGAGCATCGGCTTAATCTCTCCGTCAGACGCTGATGAAGCCCAGTCTCCTCATGACGCATGACTATGATAGTGTTCGGCGAGCATGGAGGTGCGATTTCAGGAGATCAGCGTGAGAACCATGGCGCAAGACCAACCTTTCGAGATCCCGCACCAATTGCGTCAGATTTCGGAAGGTAACTCTTGAGCAGACGCGTGCGGCGTACGGGTCAATTTATCGAGGCCATCGCCAAGCAATGGGCCCTGTGGGTGACGGCATTGCCAACGGATGACATGAAATCGGGGTCAGGGCGCTCCAGGAGCGCACGATTGAGTTCGCCCAGAGACAGAACGCCGAATTCTTACTTTGGTTTGGCAGCGGCTCGCCATGGCAAGGATCGTCCAGGAGGCGTTGGCAACTTAGAACCGCTCACGCGAAAACCCAGATGCGAACCTGATGCTGACCAAGTGCCAGAGCTGGCTCGCCCTCATCGCGAAGGCCACACAGGGGATATGAGCCTGTAGCGGCACGCGACGGCAGTTCACGGGCCAGCGCGGGACTAGCGAACACGCCAATTGCTCGTCCAACGGAGGTGGCGAAGGTGAGAGCGTCGCTAGCCGGCCAAAGCGGTTCGTCCGTCCGGCTCCAGCCGCGGCCTCGGCGACGGCTTGCGGACCTGAAGGAAGGTCTACCTCGCCGAGATGCCCCCTTATTCGACCTGGCTGCGTTCTCCACTTGACGCCAATCGCTCACGCAAGCAGGGTGTTGCGCATCGATTCTCTTCTACATTTGCGGGACGAGGGCTATGGACTGTGAGACCCATTCAGCCGCTCTCACGGCGCTGCGCTTGAAGTCGTAGGCAAGGCAGTCTCGGCCGCCGACGCAGTGAGCCTTATCCGCTCGGGCGAGACTGTCGCGACGGGAGGCTTCGTGGGCATCGGCTTCCCGGAGAACATTGCCGTCGCGCTCGAGGCGCGGTTCCTCGATAGCGCGAAGGCCAGCCCCGACCGCACCGGCGAGCCGCGTGGACTGACTTTTGTCTACGCCGCTGGCCAGGGCGATGGGAAGGAACGTGGACTCGACCACCTTGGCCATCGAGGCCTCATCAGGCGGGTCGTTGGCGGTCACTGGGGCCTCGTGCCGAAGCTGCAGGAGCTTGCCGTCTCCGGAGAAATCGAGGCGTACAACCTGCCGCAAGGCGTGGTCTCGCATCTCTACCGCGACATTGCCGCCGGCAGGCCAGGGCATCTATCGCGGGTCGGGCTCGACACCTTCGTCGATCCCCGCTACGGCGGCGGCAAGATCAACGCGCGGACTATCGCCGATCTCGTCAGTCTTATGGTCATCGAAGGCGAGGAGTATCTCTTCTACCGGGCGTTCCCGATCAACGTGGCGATCGTGCGCGGTACCACGGCCGACACCGACGGCAACATTACTATGGAGCGGGAGGCGCTCACTCTCGAGGCGCTTTCGATTGCGATGGCCGCGCGCAACTCCGGCGGCATTGTCATTGTGCAGGTCGAACGGCTCGCCGAGCGCGGCAGCTTGAACCCGCGCCAGGTGAAGATCCCCGGCATTCTCGTCGATTGCGTCGTGGTTACGGAGCGGCCCGAGTATCACATGCAGACATTCGCCGAGCCGTACAGCGCCGCCTTCGCAGGTGAGTTTCGCGTGCCAATGATGACCCTTCAACCCATGGACATGTGTGAGCGCAAGATCATCGCGCGCCGCGCGGCTCTTGAGCTCGAGGCGAAGATGGTCGTCAACCTCGGCATTGGTATGCCGGAGGGCATCGCCAGTGTCGCCGCAGAGGAGGACATAATCGACCTCATCACCTTAACCGCCGAGCCGGGCGTTATCGGCGGCGTGCCGGCCTCGGGCCTCAGCTTTGGCGCGGCGACCAACGCGCAGGCGATCATCGACCAGCCATACCAGTTCGACTTCTATGACGGCGGCGGGGTCGATATCGCCTTCCTCGGCCTTGCCCAGGCTGACCGGCATGGCAACCTCAACGTCTCGAAATTCGGCCCACGACTGGCGGGCGCTGGCGGCTTCATCAACATCAGTCAAAACGCCAAGGCGGTGGTTTTCGTCGGTACATTCACAGCCGGAGGTCTCGTTGCAAAAGTGACGGACGGGCGCCTCGCCATTACGCAAGAGGGGAAGGCACGGAAATTCGTTGCCGACGTCGAGCACCGAACCTTCTCGGGCAACTACGCCATGAAGCGGGGCCAGCGCGTACACTACGTCACGGAGCGCTGCGTTTTTCGTCTATCAGAGGAGGGCATGGAGCTAGTTGAGGTTGCGCCTGGCATCGACATCGGTCGCGACATCCTCGCTCATATGGACTTCGTGCCAATCGTGCACGACCCCGAGCTTATGGATGAGCGCATCTTTGCTACCGCGTCGATGGGATTGCGCGACAGTATGCTGATGCTGCCGCTTGAGAAGCGGTTCAGCTACGACCCGAGACTCAAAATGCTCTTTCTTGACTTTCGGCACCTGGCCATCAACACCGAGCGCGACGTGCAAATCATCAAGGCGGAGGTCGAGAGCCGCGTGAAGCCGTACGGCCATAGGATCTACGCGATCGTAAACCAAAGCGGCTGCACAATTGGGGCCGCCGTATCGGAGAGTTACGCCAGAATGGTCGATGCGTTGGTCGACAGTTGCCGCCTCGATTGGCTCCCCTATGGCGCGGATGGCCTGCGCCAGAGAGCGACCCGGGTGCTTCAAAGCAGGGGCACCGGCTCCCGATTGGCGGCAATTGATGGTCAAAACGGCCCAAGCCAATGTTGAGGCACTACACGACCTAACTCGGCATCTGGCAAACGTCGAACGTCGTCGACCGATTCCCGCAGCCCTTACGGTCCGGTTCGTGAAGCCGGCGAATTAGAAAAAGTTGAAGTGATGGCGCTTGAGGAATGCCTCCATCTCGGCACTGATCAAGGACCCGGGTTGGCCTAGCGCCAGCGGGGCTCGCTCGCTGGCCCTCTTTGGGTCATCACATTGAGACCAGGCCCCACCATATCGCGCCTCGTTTTTGGGGACAGTGCACACCAACTCGTGCTGCGCGCCCTGAGGCCACGTGAGAACGGGAACCAATAAGGGTCCCAGCCGATCTTTCAGCATACGTACCTTCTATGATGCTTCGGGCCGCACCGGAGGCATAGAGCCGGCGGCCGGCCGCCAGTCATTCGCAACTCTGAACCTATGCGATACGACTTAATGATTCTTTTAACGACTTTAGCCTCTTATTTATGAGGATGAGCGAGGAGCGCGGTGAACCGCGATCACGCTCACTAATGAATACGGAAGGCTTCAGCAGCGGATTTCGACTTTCGGTCGCAAACCTGATTGCGGGGAAGCGCAAGCTCTTATGTTGGGGGGCACGTGCTCTACCAGTTTTACGAATTAAGCCGTGGCGCGATGCGCCCGGCGAGAGTTATGGCCGGTTCCTACGGCCTGTTCTTGAACAACCCATTCAACCCGTGGACCCACACTGTAGCAGGACGTCATGCAGCCGCCGCGTGCGAGGTCTTCGAACGCACCACGCGTCGCTACAAGAAGCCCGAGTTTCGTCTGGGCGCCACTGAGGTCGACGGCGTTGCCGTGAGGGTGAGCGAGGAGATCGTCTGGCAGCGACCCTTCTGTCGCATCATCCACTTCAAGCGCGATATCGAGCCGGGTCGCGCAGTGCAGCAGCCTCGGATTCTCCTTGTCGCCCCCATGTCCGGGCACTACGCGACACTCCTTCGTGGCACGGTCGAGACGCTGCTTCCTAATCACGAGGTCTACATTACCGACTGGCAAGACGCGCGTGGCATTTCGGTGACCGAGGGCACCTTCGACCTCGATGACTACATCGACTACCTGCGCGAGATGCTGCGTGCGCTCGGTGGAGACGTGCACATGCTGGCAATTTGCCAATCCGCCGTGCCGGCGCTCGCGGCCGTTGCACTAATGGAGGAAGATGGCGAGGCAAACGTCCCGGCGAGCCTTATCCTGGCGGGCGCGCCGATCGACACCCGCGTTAGCCCCACTGTCGTGAACAAGTTCGCCGAGCGCCGGGGAAATGAATGGTTCCGCAACAACGTCATCACGAATGTGCCCTGGCCTAATGCCGGAGCAGGGCGGGCAGTATACCCCGGTTTCCTCCAGCTCTCCGGCTTCATGTCAATGAATCTTGACCGTCATGTTCAGTCGCACAAGGACCTCTTCATACACCTCGTACACGGCGACGGCGACTCGGCTGAGAAGCATCGTGCGTTCTACAACGAATATCTCGCCGTTATGGACCTGACAGCCGAGTTCTATCTGCAGACGATCGACACCGTGTTCATCAGCCAGGCTCTTCCCAAAGGCGAGATGGTGCACCGGCGCCGCGCCGTGGATCTCGGCAAAATCCGCAGTGTTCCCCTGATGACGATCGAGGGCGAGAACGACGACATTACTGGTATCGGCCAGTGCCGGGCTGCGCTCGACCTGTGCAGCAGCATACCCGAGGCCATGAAGTTGCATTACGAATGTGCCGGCGTCGGCCACTATGGCATCTTCAACGGTTCGCGATTTCGAGTTGATATCGCCCCGCGCATCACTCAGTTCGCGCGGATGCATGATCGGCGAGCCACATTCCAGAAAGTGTTGACGAGTAATCCAACCGCGTCGCTCAGCCTCGCTGCGTGATCCGTCTTTACCTTGGGAACGGACACATCCATGCGAAGAGATCATTCATGGCTTGCTGAATGGTCTCGTCACGGGCGTTAGCGCGTCAGATTTGTAGCACCGTGCGGCGTCGGCGTCGTGGCGCATGAGCGCGCAGGTCGGGCAGCGGAAACGCACTTTCTGTGGCTGTAACAGGGCGCGCAGGAGCATTAGGAAGAAAGTTTTGCAAACGAATGATCATCCCGCATCGCATAGCATCTGTTTGGCGCGCCCTTGCAAAAAGAAGATGGCGGCATCTCAAGGTGTTACCGAGATCGCCGAGAACTTCTAAGCAGAGGGTCGCAGGTTCGAATCCTGCCGGGATCGCCAGTTTTACTGGGCAATCGACATCGAGGTTGAGCTTAGGATTTTGGGTTCGGGGCAATCCCGGGGCAATCCGGTGCAGCCGTCAAGCGCCGCGACTTAGTGAGAGGAGCGGAGACACGGTAAGCCACAAACCGCACTCCGTTGCGCTTCAAAAGCTTCCTGCAAGTCAGCGTGCCGAGGGCGCGCGCGATGGTCATCCGGCTACATGCCTTCCAGCCTTCGTGATCGCATAGCTCGCGGTAGGCGCGCGCAAGGTGGCTGCGCGGAATGAAGCTTCCTACTTTCTCGGGGCACTCCTCTTGGATCAATTTCAGGAGCGCTCGGGCATGCAGTTTTGGTTCTGGCTCTCGCTCGAGATACAGACCTTCGACACGCACTCGTTTGCGCCGCCGCTTTCGTGCAACCGCGTTGGCTGCTGATCCGGGACTCTGGTTTGGTGCAGCGGAACAGGACACGCGACGATGATCATGCTTGGGAGCAGCGGTTGTGGGCATCGGTTGGGGCACCACTTGTGCCATGCATTCCGGGCGTCGCAACAAGCGCGCTAGCACGATCGTTCATCCCTAAGGGCAAGGACGCGAGACCGGCCTTGCAGGACAAGTTTCCTTTAGCAGAAGGGGACACCTGGCGAAACGGTCTCACCAAATCACAGGCGCACACGTGCGATCCTTCCTCAAACCCACTGAGCCTCCCCGAGAGGCGCTGAGATAGCCACAGCCTTCAGAACGACAAAAAAAGTTGTTCCGGTGTAGTGCCGGAGGTGCAGCATGCAGGTTTGCCCCGAGCTGGAAATGGCTGTCTCGTCGTTGGCGCGGTTCATGCCGGCCGACTATCAGCGCGAAGCCGCCAAACGCATTATCGAAGTCTATGAGCAGTGGCTGCAGTCTCAGAAGATGCCAAAGGTTCCGGACTGCGTCCGCCGAATTCACGGAGGTGGCGCGGGACTAGCATCCACTTCGGCGTTGGGGCGTTCGCAAAGGAGCAGCGCAGCGACGCGCGTCTCCTGAAAGAAATACGGTTGGTCGAGGTCAGTTGGTGAACCAACCAATGAACCCGCTGGCCGAGATCGAGACGGTGAAGAGTTTCGATCCCGTCGCGCTCGACGTTGTCGGACGCGCGCTCGAGGAGGCGGCGCGCGAGCTTCAGGGCCTCACGCGGCGCATCAGGGGCAGGTGAACGGAATGCCGGGCTCTCTTCTGCAGGATCGCAAACGAGGTCGACCGCGACCCATGAATGTCTCGGCGTCGGCTTGCCCTTTCGCCGGGGAACGAGCGGCGACCGGCGCCCGTTACGCCGCTTATTATTCTGGACCGCTGAGCTTGGCAGACTAAAAACCAAAACTGCCGGCCAAACCAATCACAGCGGAAACAACCGCCAGTCCCAAAAAGAACCAGGTAATAGCGGCATCGGTGCGCTCGCCGGAGCCGGCGATGGACTTGAGGCTTGGCATGACATCCCCCGTCATGGCTTCAACGCCTACTTCATCAATTTCGAATCCCTGCATTGCAACCTACCGCAACAGTTTCCCTCTGCCCAAGCATGGCAAGACTGTTGTGGTCTCCGTATGTCGCGAATGCGCTGTGTACGTCGCAAATATGACTCAGGGGCCCGATAACGCTCCGAGCCGAGCCAAGGTCTGCGTTGGTCACGAGGCCGTGTCACCCCTGAACGATAAGACTGAGTCAGCCGTTGAGGTTGCAGGGCCATTTAAGTCCGCATGGACTGAGGGAGCCCCGGCTCCGGCGGTATGGCCACCACCGTCGGGGTTTCTCACGCCTCCGGCTTGAATACCGCGAGTTCGCACGTCACGAGTGCGTAGCCGTCGCGTGCGAGCGCCCGGCGGTAGTTTGTTTTGAGCTTCTCGATATCTCCGCGATGCATTGCCTGCCATGGGCCTTGATGGCGGACCTGATCGGGCAGCTCTTCAAACCGGCCGCCGTCGTAGCAGATGACGAAGACGTGGCTGTCGTTGACGGAGCGGAGGGTCTGGTACCGCATCAGGCCTTTCTACCTGTTGTTAGGGTGTCGGGCATAGACTGCCGCGGCGCCGCACTCCCGTCCGAGAACGGCCCCATGCCCCCCTTAGGGCCAGTGGCGCAATTAGGGACGCTGGTCCTCCCCCGGGCCAGCGTCTTTTTTCACGACCGCGAGGTCTCTCCCTTATCGGGGATGGGCACTTGCCGACCTATCTCGGTCTGCTGGCCGACCCGGGGCTGTCGCCTCAACGTGTAGCGGTCCAGACGCCCGAGCACAGACCCGAAGGTCCGCGACCCTTCCAGGTTCCCCTGCCCGAAGTCGGGGTGAGCCGTCCGGTTCCATGGGCGACCCGTGGGCCGGCCACCGCTTTCAGCGAGACGCCCCCCGACCCTGAAACGCGGCCCCCGAGGCTGATCGAGTAGAAGGCGAACGATCCGCCGGTCGAATAAATGCGACTGCCGGATATGCCCATGCCGATCGGGATGGTGCCGCAATGGCCGCTGGTCGTCACGGCAGTCATGTTCCAACTTCCATCGTAGTTGGCTGCACTCGCCGGCGCGCTTCCTACGAGGCTGCGCGCGAGTCCTGGAGCCTCCTGGCCGCAGAAAAATCAATCGTGCATCGGTGTGGCAAACCTCACAGCGCGATATCGCTCGAGCCCTCATGATCCAACCATCGCATCAACCCCCGACCTCGGGATGAACTGGATCAGAAGGAACACTGCCATGAACTCGATCACGAGAATCTTCGTCGCCGCCGTGCTCTCCACTCTCGCCGGCTACGCCCAGGCCTCCGAGACCGTCAAGCCCGTGCAGGCCGCCAGCTTCCACGACGGCACCCAGCACGCCGTCGCCTACTTCCTCACCCACAACGCGGGCTGCAAGCTCGTGCTGACGCTCGCCGACGATGTCCGCTATGCGCCCGTGCGTTTTGAAGCGGCGATCGCCGACGGCTCTTCCAAGCACTATCCCTTCGCCGGCAAGTCGCTCGAGTTCGCCTGCCAGAACCGCGGCCAGGCCATGACGATAAACACGCTCGACGCCGTCGCCACCAACCGCTAACGCTTGCCTCGCCTTCCTCCTGCCTGTCCCCCAAACTAGGGGCGCTCCCTCGGCGTCCCCTTTTTTCGTTCGTCCTAGGGCGCTGAGGCGCTGGCCGCGATGATCGTGATTTGCCAGTATTCGGTTCTTCGGGGAGGAACCGAATATGATTTTCACACATCTGTGCCGCGCCGTTGCTGTGTTGGCGGCTCTCTTTGGCATCCTTCAGGTTGTGCTTGGCTTTATGATCGCTGGCGGGCAGTTGAGCCCAGAGGCCCTAGCGCGATACACGACAGAATCGACGTCTGGTGCGGTCATTGATAAGGGGCTTCTGGCGATCCTCGCCGCGTTAGTTCTTGGCACCCTCGCGGAGATCAGCTTCTCGGTGCGCAAGTAACCCGCCTCACACTCTGGCGCGCGCGAACACTCGTTCTTGTCGGTGAAGTCGAGCTTGCGGCCGGTGGCGTCATGCAGCGCAGGTCGGCGGCGTTGCCGTGGTCATGGCGCGTCGAACCGGTGCGCGGACCGCCCGAGCCCTTACCCGGCTGCCCACCTGAGGTGACGAAGCTCGTGGATTGAGAGGGTGCGCCGCCTAAACCGTTTCTAGGCGTCGATCATGTGTCTGGTTTTGGCCGCGCTGGTGGCGGGCGCGTCAGAGACTTCGCCGCTCGCTCGCAGCGCGGCCAAAGCGATTGCTTCATCCTTGGCGCGTTGCGCTTCCGATCTTCGTATCACTTTGTCATATGCCTTTTTAGCCTTGGCATAGGCAGCGCTGCGCGCCCTGTAATTCTTTGAAACCTGCTCAAAGTTTCTCGCCTTTGAGACAACGAGGACCCGCGCGTCGCGCGCAGCCTTCACGCGCGCAAGGTGGGCTTCGCAGGCGCGGAGGATTGCCGCGCTATACGCGTCCTGAGGAGTGAGCATTTCTTTCCTGCGGGATCATGCGGAGACCCAGAACAGAAAGGACGCTGATCCGGGGGGGAGGATCAGCGTCCAATTGGCACCAGACAGCCCCCGAGGGGAGGGGTCGCATTCCACGGGCACGAGGAATGGTGGCGCAAGCCAATAATACCGTAATGGAGGTTATGTTATAGCACTAAAATAGGGTTACCCCGCGATGCTCGCTATCGGACAAACCGGAACAGGTCCACGCTTCGTCTTCGCGTGAACTCGACCTCCCCCCAAGAGAGGCACGCACAACGAAGACACAAGGAGACGCCTATGAAAACGGGCCTCGTTATCGCAGCGCTCGCTGCGGCTTTGATCACTGGCTCCGCAGTCAGTAGCCAAGCCATTCCGGCCGCCCCCCTCAGCAAGAGCATCCAACAGAACAGCTCCTCTCTCGTCGAACACGTCAGATATCGCGGGTTCCGCGGATATCGCGGTTATCGGGGTGTCGGCCTTTACCGTGGCTACCGCCGCGTCGGGCTGTACCGGGGTTACCGCGGCTACCGCCGTGTCGGCCTTTATCGGGGCTACCGGGGTATCGGTTATGGATACCGCGGCTACCGGCGTGCGGGCATCTACGGATACCGGGGCTACCGCGGCTACCGTTGGGGCGGAGCTGCCCTGTATCGCAACCGCGGCTGCTGGTGAGACACGCATCAGCATGATGTTGAGATCGGCTACCGCTCGTGAGGGCTAGAGCCAGATGCAGCAGCCGGGCGGAATTTGCGGGGAGGCGCCGCCCGGCTGAGGCGCCCTCGGTTTGACATTGCGCAGGACCGGTGACCGTGTGCGTTCCGGCTCACCCGCTCGGCAGTAAAATCTTGTCGAGCCGCTTGCACTTTGCGAATGCGCCTCTGGTCGCCGCTGCGTTTCGCCTCGGCGTACTCATGCACTTAACAACCGCGCTGCGAGCGGATCATTTTTTTTCGGGGAAGAGCGCGCCGATCGGTACGAGCAAGGCCCCGACGATAGGCATAAGAAGCATACCGAGCGCCAATCCTACAACTGCATCGAACATGGCGGTTACGAGCCACGCGATCGCGCCAGCCGCGCCGTCGCCCGACACCGAGTGAGCGATGGCCTTGATGGTATCGTACGGCCAGGACAGATGTAGCTCGTGCAGGCCGTGAATCACGATACTCCCTCCAACCCAGAGCATCGCCGCCGTCCCGACGATCGAGATAACCATGAGCACTGTCGGCATGGCGGCGACGAGCCCACGCCCAAACGCGCGCGTCGTCTCTAGCCGGCTCGACTTGCTCAAGCGCAGACCGAAGTCGTCAGTCTTAACTAAAAGTGCGACGGCTCCATAGACGAGGACCGTTATCATCACCGCGACAACCGCGAGGACGGCGGTGCGTGTCAAAACATTGCCACTGTCGATGGTCGCAAGCGCAATCGTCATGATTTCGGCGGACAGAATGAAGTCGGTCTTGATCGCGCCCTTAACCCGCTGCTCCTCAAGATTTGCCGCATCGAGCGTTTGCGCCTGCTGTGGACCTGGGTCTTTGTGATGCGTCAGGGCATGCCAAGTTTTTTCAGCCCCCTCGAAACAAAGGTAGGCGCCCCCCAACATCAGGAGAGGTGCAATGGTCCATGGTGCCACGGCTTGCAGTAGCAGGAGCGCCGGTAGCAAGATGACGAGCTTGTTGAATACGGAGCCACGTGCGATTTTCGCGACGATCGGGATCTCGCGTGCGGCTGGCAGGCCGGTGACGTATTTCGGCGTCACTGCGGCGTCGTCGATGACGACACCTGCAGCCTTGCTGCCGGCCTTGGCCGCCTGAGCAGCAATATCGTCGAGTTGGCTGACTGCCAGTTTCGCGATGGCAGCTACGTCGTCGAGAAGTGCGAGTAGGCCACTCATTCCTTGTCGTTTTTGAAAGACTGCATAGGAACCAACAGCTCTCCTCAGGCCTGCAACGACCGAGTCGGCTTTTGATCAGCAGCGATCGAGGGTTTGGCTCTTCTAAACCATCGCCACGCCCTTACTGCAAGCGCGGCACCAGTGCACAGTATGAACAACCACAGTTTCATACCGATCAATACGGAAGCACCGGCGAGGAGCGGCTCCTCCCAAGAGCTCGGAAAATAGTGGCGACTGAAAGCCAGCACCCAACCCAAGACACCTATGACGCCCAGAAGTATCAATCCTTGCAAAAACCGCCGATCCAGCGACGTCACCCAACGCAGCACCCGACTTATCATCGAGGTCATAGCTGGCTCCTGCTTCGGTTGCCGGACTGTCCGGCGTTGATCAACGCATCAGCGTGCTTTCAGGCCTATACTCGCCAGGCCGCCCGTTCTGTTAAATTGCAGGTGACGCAAACGGCTCGCATTGGCCGCGACACGTTCGCGGTATCCATCAATTACTGAAGGGGCGGATCCGCCACGCATTACCGCGGAGAGAGCACTTTGGGCCGCATGAAGTTTCTCGCTCACCATGAGGTGCGTCTCGTCCCACGCGTCAGCTCCTCCAAGCGCGATTTTGAGCAGGCGAAGCCCGATGACTTCATTGGCTTCAAAACCCAGCAGCACGATCGAAAGCCATGGATTAGACATCTGGCGCCCCTAACAGCAGCCTCATTGCTGCATTGACGTTACCGCGCCGAAGGCAAGATCTCTCTGCTACGATTTCGCATAGCAGCTCACCGTCTGCATGTTTCGTAGGCAACCGCGACGGTCTGTCTCGGGGTAAGCGGCACGGGCTGGTCTGATGTAGGGCCCTTTCCAAATTGAAATAGTATTTGAATTACGTGGCACTAACCGCCCATGTACATGTCATTTTCCTTTGGTCAGCTGGCTGCTGTTTCGCATCGAGGTATTGCCATGCCGACAGATTTCCCGTGGACCCAAGCCGACGCCATGTATCTGCTGCTCGTGCGCCGAGCGGATCAATTGCGCGCCCACCGCGCAGATCCTGCGTACGAAGAAGAGATCGACAATTTGTGGAACGCCATCGATGCCTACGAGGCTCAGCGATGGGCGTCTCGCGAGGCGGCTTGATCTCGGCAGCCCGAAAGCTCGAGAAACGGATTAGGCCGTATGGATGTCGCCACGCTTTACATGGTTGTGACATTGGCCGAACGAGCTGAAGCGAGGGTGCTGCGATATCCTACCAAATCGCACGAGCACTGCTTGAGCCTGTTGGAGCAGGCCCTGCATACCAAGATGGCTGAGGACTGGCGGAAGCGGGGGGCGCAGGTGGAGGTCAACTGCGGTCCACCAGACAACAAGGTTTTGGCCCGCTAAAATTTGACTGCGGACTTAAAGCATGAGCCCCGCAGGATGCACACCGGCGGGGCTCACTTACTCTCAAGGACATGCTGGGACTCAGTCGGAGAACCCTGCTCGCTTCCGACAGCATCAACGTTGAATGCCGCGGGCGGTTCCAGTGGATTTAGGTCCATCCCCAGTCCAAACAAAAAGGCCCCCTCAGTGGGCGGCCAGGTTAGTTCAGTGCTGGGCCTGCCCAAAATCTTGGCAGAAGGCGCGACGCCGTGCATCCCGGGTCCGTTAAGTGTCTCGAACGACACCCTCGGCACGCAATTGGCAGCGCGTTCCTACTTTCGCGATTGATCTGACGCCAGAGGTCTCGGCAAATTATTCAACGCAAATCATTCGGGGGGTTCAGATGACATTTGAACTTTACACCGCTGAGCGCGAGCGTTGTGCCGAAGATCTCTTCGCCGTCACCTTGAAGATGGGCGAGCTTGAAGAGGCCCTGGTCCTAGAAACAGAAGGCAGCATCGAGAGCAGCCGGCTAGAGGCGACTTTAGAGTCGACGCGCGCGGAAAGTGGACGCCTTGAGGGGCGTCTAGATCAGCTCGAGGGCACGATCGGTTCGCTGTAGCTGAAGTCTAGACGTGTTTTAGCGGAGACGAGCCAGGCCCTCGGCCAGGCCGGCCAGAGTGATCGGAATGCCTATGCCGTCTGTCGGCGTCCGGAAAAGTATGAAAGTCGCTTGCTTGCCCTGCTCGAGCTTTGTCAGCAGCGTGTCATCGACGTCCACTTCAGCCACACATCCGTAATCGCCGCACCTGACGAACCCTGTTGAACCCAAGTCCTGTTGGTCAACTCGCAACCCGAGACCTTTCGAGAGCAATACATTCGCGGGCGCGATGATCCTCATCATCACATGCCGCTGAGTTCCGCGCAGCAGAATGGCCGTGAGAGCAACGTCCTGATCTATACCTCTCACACTTTGCACCAGCGCGCATTGGTCTTGAGGCGGAGAACCTGACCGCTGACAGTAAACACCCCAATCACCATGCAAACTGACCGCGGTGCCAAGATCAATGGTTTGCGGCTTTGCAACGGGTCGGGGTGCGCCTTCCGACCCACTCACCGGACGATGGTACGCCACCGGCGGCGGCGCCCCCTCAGCCGGCACCAATGCTATTACATCGCCGCCCAGCGAGCCGTACACGTAAGGTTCCTGCTCGCCGTTTGTTGCAGCCAGAACCTCATCTCGCACACGCCCCAACGCAATGCGTACATCCAGCCCCGGCGTCGCAAGGTGCGTGATCAAAGCCTTCGCAAACGGGCTGTGCTCTCCTCCGTCATCGGCGGTGAAGCCGGCCTTCGCGGCAAAGGCAACATAGGTATCACTAGTATTTACTTCGACGCGAGCAAGACCGGAATCACCGATAGACCGAGCGGATCTCGAGCGGCGCATCCCTCGCACGAACGGGTTGTTTCGGCATGCATCGAGAATCACAAGACGCAAACGCTTGGCAGTGTCCACTGCGAGCAGCACCCGATCAAGAGATACCGTCTCGTCAACCACGGCGGTGTCCGTGGCCAGCCTTGCATCGACTGGCAGCAAATAATTAGTCCCGGCCATCTCCATGCCGTGGCCCGCGTAATAGACGACCGCAACATCGGCGTCGGCGCTTTTATCGGCGAACTCCCGAAGCGTCAGCAGGAAGGCGTCTCTAGAAAGATCGAGCTTGGTTTCGACAACATCGAATTTCGCGTCGGTGAAAAGCTTTGCCAGCGCGTTGGCG
Organism: uncultured Alphaproteobacteria bacterium; assembly: GCA_963724595.1. Classification (GTDB taxonomy): domain Bacteria; phylum Pseudomonadota; class Alphaproteobacteria; order Rhizobiales; family Hyphomicrobiaceae; genus Hyphomicrobium_A. The sequence continues at coordinate 14,217 of CAVRVR010000017.1, forward strand.
TCCTTGATCGGATTTGGCAATACGTTCGCGGCCTCATAAGAAGAATTGCCGATCACGAGGGCCATGCGCTTCAAGGCCATGGCCTTCGCAGGGATCACCAGCATGCAAGCCGCCAACACAGCTTGCAAACTCCCGCGCCAGCTCCGTCGTCGTTGGAAGTTTCTAGTCAGGAGACGCTCCACTAGGGAAGATATCGCCAGTAGCCACCCTTTGCGGATGCAACTGGGTGCAATTTCGCTGACCGCGCTTCCGGAGGATGAAGGCCTTTCTCGATGAGCGCGCCAACGTCACCCAGCAGGTCGCTGTTTTGGGCGTAGCCCGAATGGTTGAGCGCAAACACTTCCGTGCTGGCTTTTGTGACGTCGATGGTATCCACGCCGGCCACAAGCATAGGCCCGGAGGGCGGCACGTCGCCCGCCCTATAACTGCCCCAGACACGGCGTGAAGCCTGCAGCGCTAGGTCATTGGAGGATGCGTATAGCGTCACGCCCTTCGAAAGACCTTGAATGCTTTGGGCAAGGTCCGGAAATTCGTCAATAGTCACATCCGGCGCGGCGAGGATGATTTGGCTAATGGCAACGCCACCAGGCTTTGCCTTGTTCATTTCTCGCAGCACGTCGAGGAGTGCGACGTTTCCCATGCTGTGAGCGATCACGCTTATTGATTTGGCTCCGGTTTCGTTGATGACAATATCGAGGAACTGGCGCAGATATGTACGCGCGCCCTCCGCGCTTTCTCTGTCCCAACCATAGTCTTCAACGCCACCGCCTGACGGCCAGCTGTACACAAATGGTGCGCCGTCGAAATGCAGGTCGTTAGCGATCTGTGCCGTTCGGTAAAGAGCATTGTCAAACGATGTGTTGAAGCCGTGCACAAAAACCAAGGCGTTGTCTTTGAAGCGCGTTGAAGCCGCGAGACGCTCTCGGACGAGGGCCAAGAACGCGTTCTTGGAGAGGGTTTTAATTTCCTGCAGGGTGAAGTGCTCCTTAGGGTCTTCCGCCTGCTCGAAGACATCGCCAAAGTACCATAGATGCAACGCCCAGGGCCGCTCGATTTTTGGAACCTGGTGGTTCTTAGGCACTGTTACCAATGCGCGCCCCAGCTCAAGGCGGCGTGCGCGCAGCTCGCTGTAAATGACCCGCTTGGTATTAGATTCTTGCTTTCGGTCGGTTCCGTAAAAGATCGGCACCACGTCCCACTCAGTCGGCTTCTCCTGCGACGGTGGCCCATTGCTGCGAGCTTCATCCTTCGTTGAAGGTTGGTCAGGATGGAATCCCCGACGTGCGGTGTGCCGTTTATCCTTTGGGCCGGGTGATTGGAATCGGGTATCGATTTCGCGATGCTGCTCATCGTTAGTGCGCGACGCAGTTTGTTGAGCGCGCTGAAGTTCAGAAATCCTTGTCAATTGTTCCTGCACCGCCGCAATTTCCGCTGGATCGGCGCCCGCTGCCTCCTTGATTTCGAGGGCGCGTCTGAGCAAAGGCTCCGCTTCGGCATAGTTGTGAATTTCAAGATAGATATTTGCCACCAATGTGAGCGCGCGAGCGACTGCGAGACCATCTCGGCCGTCGTTCTCAAGGGTGATGGCAAGCGCTTCCCGGGCCAAGGGAAGCGCCTCGGGGGATTTGCCCGCTTTGCGCAATTCGTCGGCGCCGCGATCGAGGCGCGCAACCTCAAGCTGCCAAGGCGCTGCCTCAGCTGACGGCGTGCGCGTCGGAGGTGGTGATCTGTCTTGCGCTTCTGCGCACCAAGAAACGGCGCCTATCGCAAGAATAATCAGTGCGAACGCTCGAGACCCGTGCATGGCCCGCCCCCTCTGATGCCCCTGTTCGCAGCAACCGAGTTTTAGACCCGCAGGAGCTGAACGACAACTTACAACCGCAGCACAAAGCGCGACCGCCGAGACCGCGATGGAGCCCCCCGTAGTTTGCTGGAAAGAGGTCTGTTGTGATTGAGCGCCTGGTGTCGAGCGAGGTTCCCATCCTAACGCAAACGCCATTGCCCGAAATTATCAGCTCGTACTCGTCAGCCTCCAAGCCGGGGCAAGGTTCTCGTTCGTCGACAGAACCCGGCCACACCGCGTTACGCGAGGCCTTGGATTTCTTGCGGGGGAAGGCGACCAGGATTCGATTCCCGCCCTGCTCGATGAAGACTGAGGCTTGCTCATCCAGGACAAATACCCCCGCTGTGACCACCGTCACCGCCGCTTGGGGCGCGGCTCTTTCCTCAGCCAAACTTGGGGAAACTAAGACGCCCAACAACGCTACACCCGATAGCCTCAGGGCCACGCGGCTGGCTGGCTGAAGGTAACGAGGCGAAGGCGAGTCCGGCTCAACAGCGTGCGCGAAAACAATCAGGGTGACCCGCGAGGCCCCCCTATCCGGCGTGCTCAAGTCCTATCCGCCTCAGCGCAGACTTGGCAACGGCGTGATGCGCCGGCTGCTCGAGAAGCAGATTGAATTGGTGCACTGTTTTCCAGAGCCGTTTTTGTCGGCGCAGGTCTTCAAATATGCCGACCCATTCCGTAGCCGATGATCGGGCGAGGCGATCGGCAATCAGCGCGGCCTGATCGAGATCAAGATCGCCATGTTGGGTCATCGGCTAGGCTTCGCACTTTGAAATCATTGGCGACCGCAAAGTCGCACCACCTCCGCGCTGCTGCCTAGCTCACACGTGCAAGTGCATCGTGCTTGCAAGCCCGGCGACCGCGGCAAAAATCACAAGTGCTGCAAAGGCGAAAGTCACGGCCGCGTCAGCGCGCGAACTTGCGAGTGACCATTTGTGTCTTGGCATAATTTCCCCCGTAGCTACCGTTACGTGGAACTCAGCCTCCATCGACAGCATGCGCCTGACGCTCATAGGCCACCAAGTTACAAAAGGCTCGTCAGTTCGGTGTTGCGGCTAACCGCGACATTCGGGCCACAGCACGCCAACCAGGTCCGAACAGAAAGCGTGTCGAAGCGGCTTAGGACAATACTGACCTCGAACCGCTCCGCGGCTGGCGCTCAAGCGCTGATCAGAAAGACACCGATGGCAGCGGCCGCGATGCCAATCGACTTGGCAAGTGTCAGCGGCTCATCGAGCAGCAGCACGCCCAGCAGGAAGCCGCCGACGATGAACATGCCATAGATCGGCACGACGACACTCGCCGGTCCAAGCTCGAGCGCCCGAAACAAAGATGCGACGGCGATCGTCAGCACCACGCCGACCGCGAGCGACCACAGCCCGGCCGGGGTCGTGAGCGACCGCAGCAGGAGGCCCGACTGTCCGCGCGCGATCACGATCGACCAGCAGCCAAGGCACACGAGCGTTGTCGCGATCGCCACGACCACACTGCTAGGCAGCCCGGCCTTGGTGGCAAATTTAACGAACAAGGTGGTGAGTGAGTAACCCGCCATGCCCAGCAGGGCCCAGAACAGGTACGAGGCCGTCATTTGCGCTCCGATCATCTCATCCCCGAGCGACCTCCGTAACGGAGCGGGTGCACCTGCGCAAAGCGGCCCCAAGCCGCGGCTCACGCGCGCCAAAGAAACCGATTGGAGCTCTAGAATTGAGGTCGGACGACCTCCGGCCGCTGCGCCTTAAGCGCTAGGACGCCGCTTCTCAAAGGTCTCCCAACGATCACGGGTGCCCGCCACGAAGTCGCCGTCTGTGTCGCACCACTAATACAGGCCACGCACTGCGATGAGGGCGAGCCGCTTGAGGTCATCGTGCGAGCGCACTCCCTCGCTGACGGCCAAGAGAATCCTTAGAGACATGATTGTATGCAACCCTGGATCATTTTTTTTGTGGGCTGACAGCACCTCGGCCCAAGCCTCTTCCAAGGCAGAAGTCATCAGCTTCTGAGTTTCATCATCATAAGTGTCGGCCACCGAGGTCTCCAAAGAGAGCGAGCGCCGGCCAAGAGGGACCGAGTGTGCTGGCCGATGCTCGCGACAGGGATAGGTCACTCCGTGGAGGGTCAACGGAGAATTGCAAATTGTCGGCGGCGAGATGGTCCGTCTAGTGAATGTTTGTCGCATGCCCTTCGTACGGTCATGAGTGTGCTCAACCGACTACGCTCGTTGCCAGTATTTCCCGGCGAGGTGGAATTTCGCGTATCCAATTCGGCGAGCGGTGCGCTGTTTTAATCGGGCATGACCGCTTGCTAACTCTGACAAACTCTCCGCCCCATTCTATCTGCTCATACTCCGTTGGCGCGCTCGCTCCATTCGATCACCAGCTTCAATGCGCGAGCAGCGCGGCCTCAACCTCCCTCTGCCCGGCTTCACCAGTTCGACTAGAGACGTCCTCAAAGATGCGTTGCGCTTTTTCAAATTCGCGGCGCGCTTTCTGCAGCGCGTTTAGGGTTTCAGGCAGCCCCCCGTCATCCTTGACCCATCCCACAACGATCGCCGGGAAGACGCTTTACGCAGCTTTGACGTGGGTTGAGTGTCGATCAGCCAAACGTAAACGCGAAGGCCTGCACGTCGGGATCGAGAAATTCGATCTCGAACGTCCGGTCGACGACGGGGCCTGCCTGGCGCACGAGCTGATAGAGCCGCTGCTCGCTGACCACGCCGGCGCCTTGTGCGTCGGTGTCCATACCGTGGCTACCGCCAGGAGCTGCACCGTCGATCGTCACGCGGAAGCGCACCGGCTTGCCGTCTGCACCCGGGCCGAGCACGAGGTGCAGGTCGCGCGCGTGGAAACGATAGACGATACCTCCGTCCTTGCGGTCGAGCTGGGCGTGCTCGGGGCCGACCGTCCAGTCGCCTACGAGGCCCCACTCATTGAGCTTCGGTTTTCCGGTCGCGTAGGCGTTTGCAACGTCCTGCTTCAACCCGCCTGGCGAAATGAAGTTCTCGGCGCGCGCGTAGCCGATGTAGGTTTCATGCGAGGCGACATCGGCAAGCTGAGGAGCTGCCTCCGCGCCCGCAGCACTTACCTTCACAAGATCGGGCAAAGGGTTCTTGCCGCCGGCCTCAGCCAGCAGCTCTTGGATGACGCGCTCGGATTCAGCGTATTCCCCCTCACCGAAGTGATGATGGCGGACACGACCCTGCGCATCGATGAAATAGTGCGCGGGCCAGTACTTGTTCTGGAACGCACGCCAAATCGCATAGTCGTTGTCGACAGCGACGGGATAGCCGATCTTCAGGTCGGCGACTGCGGCTTTCACATTGTCGATGTTCTTCTCGAAGGCGAACTCTGGCGTGTGCACGCCGATGACGACGAGCCCCTGATCCTTATATTTCTCGGCCCAGGCACGCACGTAAGGCAACGTGCGGAGACAATTGATGCAGGAGTACGTCCAGAAATCGACGAGCACGACCTTGCCCTTGAGGTTCTCGGCGGTGAGCGGCGGTGAGTTCAACCATGCTGCTGCACCTGTCAACGGCGGCATGCGGCCCTCGATAGGCAGGACTTGGCTGCCGCCCTTGGCCGCTGCGGGCTGCATCATCATCGTGCCATCCGCGATGGGAGCGGGAGCCAACTTATCGAGGAGCTGCTGCTCGAGTGAAGCGGTGCTCGCAGTCGATAGCCGCGTCAGGAAACCCGTGTCGGCGCCAAAGGCGATGGCAACGACGGCCACGAGCACGGCAGCGCCCAGGCCGCGCTTGACCCATTCAGTGGCACCGAGCGACCGCTTCATCGCCGCGAACACGCGCCCGCCGACGACCAGCGCCAACGCTAGCGACGTAGCGGCACCGATGGCGTAGGCGACGAGCAACAGCGTCGTGCCGGCATTGGCGCCCTGCAGTGCGGCACCGGTGAGAATGAGGCCGAGGATCGGTCCAGCGCACGGTGCCCACAGCAAGCCGGTGGCGACGCCGAGCAACAGCGAAGGCAGGACCGTACCGCCAGCGGTTTGAGCCTCCTCGTCGGCGGCCTGAGACAGTCGGCCACCGAGGCTGACCAGAGGTCGCGTCAGACGTTCGGACACCCCTGGCAGCAATAGCGCCAAGCCGAATATTGCCAGCAGCGCGAGGGCCGCCATGCGTCCATATTCGTTGGCCGCCACAGCCCAACCGCCGCCCACCGCCGCCAGCGTGGCGATAGCGGCGAACGTCGCGGCCATTGCAGCGAGCATCGGCAAGCCGTTGCGCAGGAACGGACGGTCAGCGCGCGCAAAGACGAACGGTAGAACCGGCAGGATGCACGGGCTAATTATGGTTAGTGATCCGCCCAGGAAGGCGATCAAGAGTACCAGCATGGTTGTCGCGGCGCTCCAGTTGCGTACCTGCTGGGACTACGAGCCCTGATCGACACTCGTTGCAGGGTGACGGAAATTTCACGCACGCCTGTATCCATCCGTAACAAGTGCGTCCATAGCGCGTATTCCCGTCAAGGGGACGCAAGAGGAGACGCTCAATGAAAAAGTCGATACTGGCCGCCATTATCATCGCTGCCACTACGTCTGTCGCTTTCGCTCAGGCACCGGACTTCTGACAGCAGCCTCACTGGGAAGGCTATGAAAGATCAGCCGGGCACCACAGGCGGCAGCACCGCCAATCCGACCGCTGTGCCGGACACCGGCGCCGCCACGCAGAAGGCGATGAAGGATCAGCCCGGCACGAAGGGCGGCAGCACTGATATGCCGACCGCAAAGCCGGAGGACGGCAGTGCCACGACCAAAGCGATGAAGGACCTGCCGGGTACCAAGTAACCAGAAAGCGACACCAACACCGGCGGTGTACGTGCGTCGCCGGTTCTTATTGCTCGCGCTAGACCCGGGCATCGCTAACGGCCTCGGAAGCGGGGAACCCCCGAGGCCTAGACGATGACGACTGCGACGCCAAACCTGCGCAGGCCGGAAACGATGTGGCGATTCGGTTAAGACTTTCCGTACAACGATGCTCTTACGTCAGACGTTGAGAAGGTCATGAGAGTCCGGGCATTGCTCGTCGAGCGCCGTCGCGTTGCCGCTGATTTGGCCAACGTTGAAAAGGGCATGCGAGATTTGCAATTGTTGGTCGCCCGGCGCGCCATCACACGCGATCGCGCCGAGCTTGTCCTCGCCCAATGCACGGACGAGCTGAAGAGACTAACTGCGCAACTAGCAGATGCCGACCAGAGCTTGACGCTGCTCCTGGCTGAAACTTGACGCTTGGCCGGTAGTCGCAGAACGGTCAGCTACGGCGAAAGTGTTAGTCGTATTTCCCGACGGAGAGGTGCACCGGTCGGCGTTCCCGCCGCTAGAGTAAAAGTATGAGCTGTCCCTCGGCTCTAAGCGGGGTGCACCTCCGCTGACCCCGATGCTTCCCCCGGCGTCGGGGTTTTGCATGAGTCGGCATCGCAATCGATGCAAGCGATGCGCACTCTGGTTTACCTCTGCTCCCTCCCAATGGAGTGAAACCAGCCCTAGCGCAACCGGGTAGCCGGTTAAACCAGCCGCGCATGCGCACGCCTACATCTCCCGACGCCGCGGCCGCCGAAATCGTAGTCGGGTGCCGTTGGACATATCTTCTATGCAAAACCCCGACGCTCGCTCTTCCGCGAAACCGCGCGCCGCGGCTCGGCCGCGGCCACGCAGGTTCGGAGAGCATGGCGAAGACGCCGGCGCGCCGCTTTGGGTCAAAAGCGGACATCGACCGCGTCGCTCCGAATGTCCGCTTCGGGCCAGAAGCGGACATCAGTATGTGTTGAGTAAGCTGGCCTAACCGCTCTCGAAGTGCACAACGAGCGGGCGCACTCTGTCAGCAAAGCGTAGTTGACGCCGCGTACGACACGGGCGCTAACTGGCAACTGCGCGCGCAGTAGACATTCCTGTTGCCGACAAAATAGCGAGGCACGGCGCCTTCATGCCAACGTGCTTGACACGATAGCGGCTGCTACTATTGCCCATGAGCGCTACCCGACCGATCGTATTTTGGATTGCGATGTGCGCGGCAGTAGTCGCGGTCGTCATATTGTTGCGCGAGGTCCTATTGCCGTTCGTCGCCGGCATGGTGCTCGCCTATTTACTCAATCCTCTGGCACAGCGGATCGAGCGGCTGGGGATAAACCGGCTGCTGACGACGCTTGCCATCATCATTCTCGCCGTAGTTACGATTACTTCCGTGCTGTCACTGCTGCTGCCTGTCCTCATCGACGAACTCGCGCATTTCTTTGAACGCTTACCCGTCTACGTCAGACGGCTTCATGCGCTGGCGGCCAATCCAAGTCGGCCGTGGCTGAGCAAGCTCGTCGGGGAGGGTTTGGGCGAGGTCGAGCGCTCGATCGACGGGATAACGACCCTCCCGAGCAGCTGGCTCGACTCCTTCCTGAGCTCAGTTTGGTCTTGGGGACGAGCCCTCGTCTCGATCCTTTCGCTCGGCATCGTGGCACCGATCGTTGCCTGCTATCTCCTCTACGATTGGGACAGAATGATTGCGGCGATCGACAACTGGGTCCCACCTGCACGGCGCGAGACAGTACGAGCGCTTGCGCGCGAGGTCGACGACACCGTGGGTGGATTTGTGCGTGGACAGAGCACCCTTTGTCTGATCCTCGCGGTGTTCTATGGTGCCGCGCTGTGGCTGATCGGGCTGGAACACGGCGCCCTAATCGGCTTTGCGGCCGGTTTGCTAAACTTCATTCCTTATGTCGGCTCGCTGTCTGGTGTGATCATTTCCATATGTGTTGCGATCGCACAATTCTGGCCGGACTGGACATCGATCTTGCTCATACCCGCCATTTTCTTGATCGGCCAGGCGCTGTCGGATTACGTTCTGGCACCTTATTTGATCGGCCGCCGGGTACATCTCAATCCTGTATGGATGATGCTCGCGCTGTTTTCCTTCGGCTACCTGTTCGGATTCGTGGGCCTGTTGATTGGGGTACCGGTCGCGGCTGCCATTGGCGTGCTCGTGCGTTTCGCGCTGCGACGTTATTATGCCAGTTCGTTCTATACGCCGCTTCGACCGCCCGGACGTTGAGCTGGCGAGAACGACGGAGTATGATCATAGCGTTGCCCACGCGCTCGGCCACGCCGCCACGAATGGCGGCACTTTCGGAAGGCCTCCCTCTAGCGATCGAGGTGACCAAACATGGCATCGAATAAGATCATCGCCGTTCTCGCGGCTGCGAGCGTCCTTGCGCTCTTCGCTGTCACGTCGGCCAGTGCCGACCCTATCGTCAAGGAAGAGCAGGAGCAGATCGGAAACTCCGCGGCTCCCGATGTTGACCCCGGCGCGTCGAAAGGACCCGACAAACCCATCGTCACGCAGGAAAAAGATCAGCTCAACAACTCGGCCAGCCCGAACGTGCCTGAACCCTCCATGAAAGGTGGTCAGTCGATTCCGTCCATGGAGAAGAAGGGTATCGAGTAGGCCGCGGTCGAGAATGTGCTTACGACAACGTGACCCCGAAGGCGACTGGGGCTGATAGGCAGTTGCGCTCTGAGTTCACCTTTCTATTTCCGACAGAGTAGCGCCAACCTAAGCCTTGCGGCGTCGCCAATTTAAGCTTTGATGACGCGTGTGGTGGATGGCGGCCGGTTGCAAATCGAGCAAACATCGCCGCGACCAGGACGTCCGCAAAAGCCTCAATTGAGGCGCTCAACTTTGGCCGCCATGTCCGGGATAAGTTTCACGCTGTAGGAGGCATTGCCGCATTTGAGAACCCAAGCATCTTCACCCGGCTTCGAGAATTTCTCATCCCTCTCAGCACCCAGCGCTTTATCACAGGCGTAACCTTGGTCGCGAATTTGGACGGCGATGATCTCCGCCGGCATCTCTTCAGCCACGGACCCTGAGACAGTCAGCTGAAGGGAGAACATTAGGAGTGCCGTGCTGTATGGACCTCTTTTCATTCCCTGAAACACTCCCGCCGGCTCGCTGCCGCGTAGCGTTCAGGGCAACGGGCGAAGCGGACTAGAGCCCTACGCACACAACAAGCAGTTCTGCGGTCTCCTCACGTCTTCTCAAACAGCTTGGAGCGTTCGCGGTTGGCTTCACGCCACTCCGCCGTCTTCACCTTGATCCATCCCGAAGTGCTGCCGGCGACGTAAGGTGCCAAGCGTCTCTGCGTTTATTTCTGCAACTGCAAAAGGCCCCAAGATAATCCGGGGCCTTCTGAGCGACCGACGAAGGTCTCGTTGCATGGAGAAACTGCAACCTAAGTTCGATGGAACCCCGGTGCAACTCGATGCTGACTTACTGCATCTGCGTGGTGATATTGCCGAACAGCGTGTTGAGGCCGCCCTTGAGCTGCGTAAGGCCAGTGATAATGCCGACGCCAATGAAAGCAGCGATCAGGCCGTACTCAATGGCGGTCACGCCGGAGTCGTCCTGAGCGAAACGAGCGAAGAAAGTCTTCATGACAGCATCTCCCAGTTTTTAGGTCGCGTATTTTGCAGCGCCCTCGCGCCGCGCGGCTAGGATCATCCTGCTTTCTTAAACTGGGGTGAAAATTGTCATCTCAATATCGGTCACGCGACATACTCAGCCCGCTCGGGCCCCGTCGGAGGGGCAGAGCGCGGCTTCGGGCTGGCGATGGGGATGAAGGGGATACGCGGCACCACCCAAACCTGGGAATGATGCTGCACCGGGTCAAGACTAAGAATTCAGTCGGGCCCCCACGCAGGGCATCATTCTTGATGGTGCTCGCCGGCGTCGCTGTCTTCGCTACAGACGTTCAAGAAGGCGCGAGCTAAACACATCCGGGCTTTGTCGATAGTTTTGGAGTCGCTGCCAAAATGGTGAGCGATTTCGCTCCAGGCTTCGTCGACGGCTTGAAAAACGGCCTGAAGAGTGCGCGTTTCATACAGGAACCCTCCTTGAGACGGCGAGCCTTCATGACCTTCTCTCCATCAAGCCTTCAGGACGAACCACGCCTCGTTCCAGCGGCCGGGTCATCGTTTCCCTCCCCTACTGGTACAAATCGTTTTCACGCTCGTGAAAGCGGTGCCGCAGAGCTCCGGGTGTCCCTGGCAGCAATCTTCGGTGAGATAGGTCAGCAAGCGGCGCATGCCGTCGACGTGGACGGCATAGCGGATGTACTTCCCTGAGCGTGTGGAGTGAAGAAGTCCGGCCCGTTCGAGTTCCTTCAAATGAAACGAAGCGGCCGTAGGTGTGGCCCCGACCGCCCCGGCAATCTCACCTGCCGGAAGACCTGATGGTCCCTTACGTATAAGCAAACGGAAGATAGCCAAGCGGTGCGGATGTGCGAGCGCTGCGAGAGAGGTGACTGCGGCCTTTGAATTCATAGAGCAACACTAAAATATTTATTGAAATGATCGAGCACTGAGAGCGATGGGTCCCCGCTCAGGGACTCTCCCGGATCAGCGCAGAAGACAGAGGACGGCGCCAGTTGCTCCAGATCCTCGCCGACGCCGGCAAGCCGACCGAGCTTTCCGGCGAGGTGCTCACGTTGGGGAAGATCCTGGAGGGACGGGGTCAGTTCGTCCGCAACAGCGCCTTCGCCGTGATTCTCCCAAAAGGCCGTCATGCACTTGCTGGCGAGGAAGAAGCCAAGCCCGCCAAGAAGAAGCCGCTGGGCTTCCTCGGCTAGGTCGTGAACTCGTTATCAAGCCCCCCAGTAGCAATCATCGTGGGCGAGGTCGTTCTGGATGGTCGTCGTCATGGGTGATCTCCTGGGTTCCAAGGTGTTCTAGGTCTCGTTGACCTGACGCAAACCTACCCACCTCGCGCAGGACGCGCTGTTCCCCGCGTGACATGCCCTAGTTGGGCTGCATCATCGTTGCGCTGTGGGGCATGTCTCCAAAGTCCAAAGCGAAGCCGCGGCCCCAGGTCCAAGACCTGAGGCCGCGAGCCTTGGCTAACGGACCTAGCCGGCTCACTGACCGAACCCCTCCTGGCCGCGCAAGCAAGACTGGAGGCAACAGCTGCTTGGCTTTTGCAATCATCGGGCTTGTTGTCGTGCACTATTGGGGCGGCGTGAATTAGCTAGTTTGGCAGGTCATTCCCCCGGCTCGGCAATCAGTACGAAGCGCGACGGTGTTCAGGCACGTCTCAACGTCTTCGCAGATATCGGCTCGAGCTATCGTTCGGCTTGGCATGCGCGTAGATACTCGTCGTCTTCAAGTCCGCATGGCCTAAGGCCTGGGAGACGAGTGTGATGGGCGCGCCCTCATCGATCGCGTGGCTGGCATGGGCATGTCGCAGCCAGTGGGCGGAGACCGCAGGATTGATGCCCGCTCGCTCAGCCGTGGACTTCACGATGTAGTTGATGCGTCGCTCAGAGATGGGGAACACCCGCGCCGAGGCAGGTGCATCGCCGCGGAGCTCGCGCAGGGCTGTGGCGAGATCGGCAGGGATCAAGATGTTGCGTGGCTTGTCGCCCTTGCCGACGATCGCAAGCTGCGCTTCACCCGTGTCGCGAGGAATAACCTGCGACCAAGTCAGCGCGGCAAGCTCAGAGACACGCAAGGCGCTGAAGTAGGCAACCTCAAGTGCTTCCAATGCGTCCGTAAGCCCGAAGGGTGTGAGGCGAGCCATCGGTGTGCGACTTCATCCACACGGCGAGCAGGTCGCAGTCTGTCGACGCGTTGGTTTGCACCTCGGGCAGCCGCTCGGCGGTAGAGCCGGTGATCACGCCGTGGACGGGAGGGATAATTTCGAGCTCGGTGCCGGTCATGTTTTTTATTCCGATAAGGACCATTAGCGGACGTTCACATCGAGCGACCTCATCTTTCCACAGTCCCCTGTACAACCCCTAACTATTTACTCGATCAAGCCCCAAATCGCCTCGCCTCGCTCCCTTAGATCATCCGTTACCTGACTAAAGTATGGTTCCCGACAAAATTGTTGCGAGTCGGGGATTTCATCGTGCGTGGTCATCATTCTGCAAAGCGCAGTTCTAAGACAAAAGGCAAAAGAGCCCGTTCTGCCAAAGCTCCCGCCTGTTCAAACGATGAAGGCTTGCCCGTCACGGACTTGGCTCGCGCGCTGCGCACGCTCAAAGAAAATACCGACGAGGCTGTCGCACACAAAAAGGAGATCGACCAGCTCAACGGCTGGTTTGAGATCGCCCTACACAACATGGCGCGCGGGCTTTCCATGTTCGACGCTGAGCAGCGGCTCATCGTCTGCAACAGAATGTATCGGGAGATTTTCGATTTACCCGAACGCCTGACGCGGCGGGGCACGCCACTTGCAGAGATCGTGCGCTACCATGTCAAACGGGAGACCGGCTCGGATAGTCCAGAGGATGTCGAAAAGGAGCGCAAGTGGATTGAGTACCATGTGGCCGAACTGGCGCGTGGCCGGTCCTTCTCCGACACCCGCCATCTCAAAAACGGCCGCATCATCCTCGTCACCAATCAGCCGATGCCGGAAGGCGGCTGGGTTGATCTGCAGGAGGACATCACCGAGAAGAGCCAGGCCGAACAGAAGATCACCTGGCTGGCGCGGCACGACACGCTGACGGAAATCGCCAACCGCTTCCACTTCCGTGAGACGCTCGACAGTTGGTTTCAGCAGCTCAGCCCGGCACCGGGTTTGCGCTTCATTGGATCGACCTCGACCACTTCAAAAATGTGAACGACACGCTGGGGCATCCTGCGGGCGATGCACTGCTCAAGAGCGTGGCCAAGCGCTTGCGCGAGATCTTGCGCGGACCCGATGTGGTGGCGCGGCTCGGCGGCGACGAATTCGCCATCATCCAATCGGGGGTCAGCAGCGAAACGCAAGCCGCGAAGCTGGCCAAGCGCGTACTGCGCGCCATTGGCCAGCCCCATCACGTGCTCGGGCGTGAAGTGCGCGTTGGGGCAAGCATTGGCGTCACCCTGGCGCCAAGCCAAGGACGCGATGCCGATGAGCTTCTGAAGAATGCCGATCTCGCCCTGTATCGGGCGAAAGCCTCCGGTCGGGGTACTTATGCCTTCTTTCAACCTGAGCAGGATCAGAAGTTGGGGGAACGGCGGAGCTTGGAGGCCGACCTACGAGCGGCGATCGAGGAGCGGCAGTTCGAACTTTACTACCAGCCCATTGTTGAGCTGGAGAGAAAGGAGGTTATGGGCTTTGAAGCTCTCATGCGGTGGCATCATCCGCATGCGCGGCATGGTCTCACCTGGCGATTTCATTCCGCTCGCCGAGGAGACTGGACTGATCGTGAAAATGGGGGCATGGGTGCTGCAGCAGGCCTGTCAGGAGGCCGCCACCTGGCCGCAGCACATCAAGGTCACGGTCAACCTCTCATCCGTCCAGTTTGAGCAAGGCGACCTCTTCAAGGCCGTCAGCGACGCCCTTACCGTTTCGGGGCTCAGTCCCGGGCGCTTGGAGCTCGAGATCACAGAAAGCTTGCTGCTGCGCGACGAGGCTAGGACGCACGAACTCCTACACAAGATCCGGTCTCTTGGCGTCAAATTTGCCCTCGACGATTTCGGTACGGCCTACGCGTCGCTCAGCTATTTGCGCAGCTTCCCGTTCGATAAGATCAAGATCGACCGCACATTTATCGCGGATCTCGACAGGCCAAAACGAAAGGACTGTATCGCCATCATCCATGCTGTTGCAGGGTTGGCTAAGCAGATGGAGATGAGCACAGTGGCCGAAGGGGTCGAAACGCTCGATCAGCTCAAAACCGTCACCAATGCAGGCTGCGAAGAGGTCCAGGGGTTCTACTTCAGTGAGCCGGTATCCGCTGGTGAGGTCAAAGCCGTCATAGCGCGCTGTCGCTCGATGTTACGGGTCGGGCAGAAGAAGCGCGCGGCATCTTGATTTGCACAACGCGCTGTGATGACGGCGCGGGTTTGGGATCGCCAACGCGGGCGGCTCCTTTGTCGGCCGTACAGGCTTCCAGGAACCTCAAACCGAGGCAAAATCACTTAAATTCGTTCGGCCGGTGCAAAGCCCGACTTAACTGCCGCGATATAGTGTGTCGAGGTTGTCCTGGAACGGAGCCTCGTCCGGCTTGTTCAAAATGCCAAGGTCCGCGGCGCAGCTTTTCGTTGGACTTGCCGGTCCGCGTGGGCTTGATCACCGCAGGCGGATCTATAACGCCCTGCGATGAGCCTGTCCGTTCATCGCAGGGCGAAGTTTGGCGTTTGTAGAGCACTGGCTCGCCAAACGAGCGGTAGCCAGGCTCATGCCCATCACCGTCTGCGCACGCCCGCCCGCGGTTTCTAACGCCGGTGCTTTGAATGCCGCCGTGGCTAGGGCGGCGCCGCACATGAAGGCGGTAAAGATCACCAGCACGATAGTCGCCGGGACGGCGGTTTTGCTGCCGTTGACACGGCTTCCCGACGACACCACGTCTATCTCGTGCTGTCCACCAAGTGGCGCAGCTTGGGACGCTGATTCTCCCCCCGGATCGGCGTCCTTTATCCAAGGAGATCTCCGCGAACGAACCAAAACACAACAGGAGATAGGCTATGAAGACGAGCCTCATTATAGCGGCGCTCGCTGCGGCTTTGATTACTGGCTCCACGGCCAGTAGCCAGGCCATTCCGGCCGCCCCTCTCAGCAAGAGCATCCAGCAGAACAGTTCCTCTCTCGTCGAAACCGTCAGATATCGCGGGTTCCGCGGATATCGCGGTTATCGCGGTGTCGGCATTTACCGCGGCTACCGGCGTGTCGGGCTGTACCGGGGCTACGCGGGTTACCGGCGTGTCGGCCTTTACCGGCCTCTCGGCTATTACGGATACCGGGGCTACCGCGGTGTCGGCCTTTATCGGGGCTACCGGCCTCTCGGCTATTGCGGTTACCGGGGTTACCGGCGTGTCGGCCTTTATCGGGGCTACCGGCCTCTCGGCTATTATGGCTACCGCGGCTACCGGCGTGTCGGCTTATACCGCGGCTACCGTTGGGGCGGGGTTGGCTTCCGCGGCCGCCGGTGGTGAAACCATCTGCGCGCCAGCGAATGACTGAAGCTTTCGCAGGCTGCCGGACTAATCACGACGGCTGCTCCGGTTTTGGGACTAGGCCTCCGCCAGCATCAAACCCCAATTGAGTCGAGCGTTAACGGCGGGCGCTCCACAAAAAAGGCCCCGGACAGGAAAACCGGGGCCGAACCTCATTACGTAGCGTTCGGAGAAAGCGCCCTGTTGGCCGTTCAACACAAGCGAATTCTGCGCCTTGGTTAATTTGCGCCAGTGGCACATGACCACTTAGCCGAACGGGACGTGACCACATTCAGCGCACGCGCCCCTTGCGAGCATCATAAGCGGACCCCGTGTTGGATAAACAGTGAGCCAGGGTTGGCTGCATGCTCCTATTTCTTGGTTGGTGCGGCGACCGAATTTGTCTGGTCACTCCATGCGGGCCGGATACGTAACGTCGGGCGCTGGCCTCAACATGCCGACCTATCGCTTGCAACAGCATACGCACCACAAGTCGCCGGCGATGATCGGTGTATACGTTCGCGAGGCCGACAAGTGGGATAAGAACGGATTGGACGGCCTCGGCTTCTAAGGGCTGCGTGATGGCTGATGAAGGCTCCGGCATCATACTTGCGCAATTGTCCAGCTCCGGCCGGCATGTGGTCGTGCAGTGCGCCGGCGGCTGATGAAACCTGCAGATCTCGGAGACCGCTGTGAGCCTCTCCGGCGCCGTCATGAAGTGTGGGGCCTGCGGATCAAGGGGCGTCCTCACATATCCAGAAAGCATTCGGAATGCGCGAAACGGGCGGATACGCTGAATAGACACACCGACTTGTATCGGAACCATCTCGATCAGTGGTTAATCGTCTGTTAACGAACTCGCCGCACACTGACGACATCGCGCATTGGAGGCATCAATGCGCTTGCAGGCCCTCAGAACTCCTTCCCCTGTTCTGAGGGCCGTTTGCTGTGCTAACGGTCCAAGATGTTTGAGAAGGCGGAGCCCAACAGATCTGGCCGGACCATATTCCGCTTGATATTTGCTGCCGTTCCGGTGGTCACGCTGGTAACTTCAGGCCCGGCAGTTGCCGGATTGATGGGAGCCGCCGAAGTCGAGCATGTACGCATGAATGCGCTCGCTGGCGGTCCGACCAACGCGTACGACGCGGACTTATTGAAGCGGTATGGATGCTATAGCGGAACGCGCAGCGCGTTCTGCGAGGCCTTAGCTCATCCAAGACGCTATGAGCGAGCGCGTCGGCGGGCACCTCAGCGCTAGTTTCCATTCGTCAGTCAGCGCTTCACGCGGGGCTGTGCTGGGGCTTCCTGATTTTGCACGGAGCGATTAAACGCCTCAGCCGACAGATGCCACTCCCGCCCGTTGCCCCTTCCCCGCGGGAGAGGCCATGACGTTGGTGCCCGGCGTCAAAAACGGCGGCTCTCGCGGGTCGCCCTGTTTTCGAGCACGCTATTCACCTGAAACGCGACCCCGCATCTTCGGTCTGTTGTTATCGGCTTTACTGGTTTCAGTTGGAGCCCTTCGACGACGTACGCCGCCATTTCGGTGGGGTAGCGCGCGTGCTGCGCGACGCAGAGATGATGCCTTCGAAGATACTTTCGAGCGGTGGCAGGATCCGGTGCGCCCACGAAGTAGCGACAGTTCTCCCAATGGAACTCCCAACCCTTTTAGCACTGACTGCCCAACTCCCCATCGCCGGTGTCGCCAGCAGCAACCACAACAGTGACTTTCTCGCGCCAACGAAGAGGGTGGTTGAAACGGGCAGCCAATAACGAGCGCTAGCCGTTCGGTATCATGGAGGCCCTGGGTAGTGGTTGTGCACGGGGCTGCGCCGTCAGATGCTGTGATGCCCACAGGAGCCAAGCCGTTTCCAATCGACAACAAGATCCGCCCAGCATCGCTAATCAGTGGCGGGGCGCTGGAAAGCGTTTGGCAAGCCATATCAGGAATTTGGGCGGCAGAGCGAAACCTTCTAAGCAGAGGGTCGCAGGTTCGAATTCCTGCCGGGATGCACGCTCTATCAGAAACTTGCGGCAACCTCGGCCGACATTCTGAACCGTCCATTTTCATTCACTGCGGCGGCGATGCGCATTTTGGCGTCAACGTAACCCGCCGTTCATGATGATCAGCATGCGGCGCGATTCTTACGACACTGTAATGCGCTGGGGCCTTCACTTGCAGGCCCGGACCGCTATGGTCGCGCCGCCACCCTTGCTACTCCCCCGTTGCAAGCGTCAGCCATCCCCCCGGCTGCGGTGGTCTAGGAGAGGCGCCCCGGTTCGTCCCTCGGACCCCGGCGCCTCTTTTTATGCCGGTCGCGATCAATCCACAATTTGAGCGACCTTGCAAACAGCTTTGGAGGGTGGAGGGAATATCCTCTGGGGATGGATTTTGGCCTGCCGATGCTCGTTCTATGACGCGCACGGGCACGCGGCGGGTGACGCCGCGGTGCTCATAGAGTTCTGTCAAATCGCAACCGCGCAATTGCGGCCAACGGATCTATTCGCCCGCTTGGGCGGGGAAGAGTTTGCTTGCTTGCTTCCTAACACGCCAACGGCGAACGCGGTCGCCGTTGGCGAACGTGTGCGGCAAGCCTTTGCCGCCGCCGTACATAGTTCGGGCGAGAAGTCCTTTGTGGCTACGGTCAGCGTGGGTCTGGCCACCGCCGCCGCCGAGTGGTGTGATCTGCCATCCTTGCTCGTAAGCGCGGACCGCGCCCTCTACCGCGCAAAGGCGACGGGCCGGGACAGGATTGTTGCCGAAGAGCAGGCAGCTCTTGGGGCACGCGAGCGGATCGCTAAACGGGCATCCTTCGGCTAGAAGGCCGGGCCGCGAACGGCACCATACGCCTACGGCTAATGCTGGTTCTGAGCGTAGTCGTGTCGCCACATCTCCACAATTAGCTGCTCGGCTGCCAACCGCTCACACGCTCCAAGCGATATGATTGCCAATCGTGCGGAGAATACGATGACTGCCCGCCAGCTTATCAACGGCAAGGCGTTCGACCCGGCCACCCTCGTTGTGATCGGGACAGCCTTTGACCGAGCTTGGTCCGAGATCGAACATCATTTCGGCGAGACGGACGCGCAGCTCGCGCGCTCGCGCCTAGCCGAAGCCATCCTGATCGTTGCGGCAGATCATGAATGCCACGACATCGCAGCGCTCAAGACCGAGGCTTTGCAAGTTTTGGCGCTCACGTACCGCAGCCGCTGGCCATTGAACTGGCAGTAGTTCAATTTCCGCCAGCTTGACTGGCTGTAGGCGTCAGTGGCCTTTGAGGCATTACCCATACGAGCTCCGTACTAACGGATGACGGACGTTCTCAGAAATTTCCAGTAGCATTGGGTGTCTTCGTCGCGCTGGCGGCGGGAGACTTCTGCATGGATCTGGAAAGACTGCGTTCAGAGCGTAGCCGTCTCCTTGCCGATCTGGCGAGGCTCGATCAGCGCGTCCACGAGATGCAGCTCTCAGCTGCCGATGGTCACGTGTCGTCTGAAAAAGCCGACCTCGTCTTTGCGCATTGCGCCGAGGACAAGAGGCAGCTCACTGACAGACTTACCCTTCTCGACGCATGTTTGGCGGAGCTTCGAGGCTCATGAACCGCTTTGGAGTAGCGGCATCATTCGGCACGGTGGGCTTTGCCCTCGGATGGTTCACGAGGCCGCTTGTTGAAGCGAGAGCAACCTCACTTAGCGTGCAGGAGTTGGTGTCTGAGCTGCTCGGCCCGCACGATCCTTTGTTGGGGGCGACACCGCAGCAGACTTTGCTCCACATCGGACTGCTGACTTTGGCATGCCTGGCGCTCGGCTATCTGGTGGCCAGACTAAGTAGGCATTGAGCGTCGGGGAGGTGCTCGAGCTGAAGTGAGGGTCGCAGGTTCGATTCTGCTGGTGAGTTTTCAGCCGGGATCGCAAGCACTCCTCACGCGGTCCTGCGATCAATGCAAGCCGCGTATGCTGGAACCTGATGCGTGCCGCAGGGGCCAGCTGGGCCGAGGCTTGTGGTCACGCAAGCGGTAGCCGAAGACGTTTGTTTCCCAGTCCACCAGAACGAGTGCGCGTTTTTCGGCTTGCTGCAATTCTGAATAGGAGCACCCTCCAAACGGGAGGTACCGCCTCAATTGTCGGAAGACAGGATTCACGCATGGCACACAATCCTCTACTTGCTCCGGAAAACGCGGAGATGTAGGGAGCGTTCCAATGCTGAGTTGCGTTCACCAATCAAATAGGTGCTTACGGTCAATGCCGAACTGATGCGCGAGCCACCTGGCCCACGTCGGTCGTCGACCTGACGGTTGATCGGCGACATCGGGGACACGAAGAGTAGCTTGCGTATTGGCGCCGGCGCGTGCCGACCCGGTGGGCATCCCGCGCCACCTTGCGACGCCTGCAAGACGCGCATCCCAGTAGTCAGCAAGCTCACGTGCTTCCGTTAGGCTCTCCGCCACCCCGATCGGTTGGCCGCGAACTACCACCAGCCACTCGTTGCCCCCCTGCCGTATCTCGACGGTCATGGGCAAGACTCCAAACGTTTCCTACAGGCAATTTAGTACGTTTTTCGGTCAATCCATCAGACAACGGAATATAGGCTTTCCCGCGGGTTAATCCGTTGCCCGTGCGCGTGTGATCGTATCGTTCAGGAGCGGCGCGCGGGCGGCGTCAGCGCCCGAAGGAGGCCATGTGCCGGTGCTCCATGATCGCCTGCTTCCACTCGCGCGCCGGCGGAATGAACGGCAGCCCCCAGGTTTTGATGCGGTAGTAGGGCAGCGCGGCAAGGCGCAGGATGTCACGCGGGTCGAAGCGGCGATTGAGTGACGCGCGCGCTTCGGCGACGACCTCCTCGAGATCGCCCGTGAGGGCAAGTCGGTGCAGCAGGTAGTCCACCGTGTTGGCGCTCTTGATGTGCGCGCGAGTGTCGGGATCAAGGAGCCCCACGTGCTTGTCGACATCGCGAATGCGATTGTAGTCGGTGATTTTGCCATCGCCCCAGCCGACGAGGCGCAGCACGCTATTGACCGATGAGATGTCGTCGAAGCGATCGAACTTGCGCGCCAACATCAGCGCGCGGCTGAACTTCTTGGTGTCACTCATGAAAAAGTACTTGGTGCCGGGGACGTCGCCACAGTGGAGCAGGAAGTGTTCGGTCATCGGGTTGCGCAGCATCGACCGGCGAAACCCATTAAACGTGAAGGGCCGATAGATGCGCTGCGCGTTGCGGTGCAGGCGGTAATTGTACAGTGACAAGAACCAGTCGGACGGATGCCGCCAGAAACATACTTTGACGTAGTTGCGCGGTTCGTCCGCGATGAGCGACAGGGACGCGAAATGCCCGACTACATGGCGCCCGCGCGGCGGCGCCGGTCCGTCGACCTTCACGCCGAGCAGATCCGCGTAGAACTTCCGGCTCTTCTTCGGATGATAAATCGCGGTGTAGCCCGCGCACTTCGTTAGGTGCTGTTCGACGGTTCTGCCGCCGGTTTTTGGCATGTGGAAGAAGAACATCGCGCGCTGCGCGTCTTTTCTCCTCCGGAAGCTGATGGCGCTTGTGCTCATTGGGGCAATCACTCACGAGTGCCTTGGTCTCGTCGGCGCAGGGAAACTGCCAGTTGCAGCATTCGCGCGCACATTCGACTGATCAGGGATTGTCTTTGGTCAAAGTGTCTTCAAGGCGGCGATTGAGCGGTGAGAATGCGCCGCGACACTTGTGCTCAACGCATGAAAAGCTTCGTGGCTGTCGCAAGCGTCTAGCAGCAGGCGAAGCGTCGACTCCGCTTCGCCTGCTGGTTGCGTCAGCTCTTGTCGATGAGCAGCACGACCTTGTCTTCGTCGGGGTCGACGATGGCGAGCTGATCATCGGCGATGAAATAGCGGCAAGCGCTGAGCTCGTCCGCTTCCGACAGCACTGCTGCGGGGAACGTCTCGAGTTCGATGTCGCTCGGCACGCTCCAACCGACTTCTAAATCTGCAACATCGACCTCATGGCCGAGCCGCACCGACTTCAGAATGAGCTCCTCCTGGTCCTCGCTCAAGGTGAGGCGCGTTGAGCACTCGCCGCCCGCCGAACCTGCGCCGGCGTGGTGCCTACCGGCGGCGGGAATGACCGCGACGACCTCGTAGGTGACCGGGTCGCAGATCACGTACTCGTCCTCGACCCAGACGAAAACGTAGTCACGATACTCCGGCACCACCTCGATGACGGCGATGGGTACGGGTGCGAAGCCCCAATCGCGCGGCAGCCGGCGTCCGACGGAAATATCGATGTCTACCTTGGTGCGGTGCTTGACATCGCCCTTGTCGCGGAAGGCGCTTTGGACGCGATCGCGCTTGTCCCCCGAGAGGTCCACCTGCTTGGCGCGGTCTGGCTTCTCGGCGCGTGCCGTGTCGGCGTCCTTTGGCGCAGTTGCAGGCTTGTCGGTGACTTCATCCTTCTTCTGCTTGCCGGCGTCCTTCGCCTCCTTCGCGAGGTCTTTGCTTTCCGCCTTGTCGGCAGCATGCTGGCGCGACTTATCGCCGTCGTCGTCGGCCTTCTTGGGCTGTTTGTCGCCAGATTCCTTGGCGTCGCCGTCATCAGCCCGTTGCTCGCTGCGCGAAGCCTTCGAGGCTTCGCCCTTCGGCCCCTGGCCTCGAGGTGATTCCTCTGCCGACTTCTGACGAGCGCCGCGCTCGCCCGGTGACGGACCTTCGGAGGCCTCACCGCGTGGTGCGCCTCGCTCCGCCGAGGGGCCGTCGCCGCGGCCTGGCCCTTCCGCAGCGGGGCCGGGACCTTGAGCGGCAGGAGGGCCGCCCACATCCGGTCCGCCGCCGGGACCACCACCGTCGGCCGGTCCGCCACCCGGCGCGCCGCCACCAATTCCCACCGGGCCTCCAGCACCGCCTCCGGCGCCCCCGCCCAATCCATCGGCAGGGCCACCCTGCGCGTAAGCGCAGCTGGCCACGCCCAGCATTAGCGTCGCGATTAATGTCGCTGTTGTTTTCATTACGACTGACTCCTTTGCCGAAAAGAGCACGCTCGTGCGAACTCAAGACGCCAACGAATGTCCGATTTAACTGTTCCGTAAGCGCGATATTTGAGCGTCGCTCAACAGCGATCGCGGCGGCGCAAAACGCGCGGCCGGCGTGTGAACCAAACGCCTCGCTGAGAGTTAGTTGATCTCAAGGAGGAGCTAAGCCATGGGATTTTTCGCCTGGATCTTCGTCGGACTCATCGCCGGATGGATCGCCGAGCAAATCGCCGGCCGTGAGCACGGCCTCGTCACCAATCTTGTGGTTGGCGTCATCGGCGCGCTGATTGGCGGCCTGGTATTCGGATCGCTCCTCGGCTTCCACTACAACGAGGGCTTCAACCTTGCCACGATCGCCTCGGCGACAGGTGGCGCGGTCATACTGCTGTGGGTGGTCGGCGCCATGCGCGCCCGCGGCACAACCCCATAAGCAAGGAAGCTCTGCGCCCGAGAGCGCTCATTTGCTCTCGGCGTAGGGCTTTTCACCTTCGACATATGGGCGGACCTGGCGCCATAGGCGATGATAGTCGTTGGCGAATTGGCGCTGCTCGTCGACGTCATCGGCAAGACGCGATGCTTCGCGCAGCCGCTCCATCTCGATCAGTGCTTTCTCGACTTGCTCTCTCGTCATGTGAGGCTCCCGTGCGTGACCTCAACCGTGAAGCGACGCCGCGCAACTGCCAAATGAATACATGCGCCAGCCTGTTTCGGTAAACAACGCAGACCGACGCGCCTTTCGGCGCTAGCTGCAACCCAGGGACGCCCTAGGTGCGCGGCCGCGGTATCCGAAATGGGGAACCGCACCTGCCAACGCGTGTTTCCTTAAACGAGCAATACCCGGATCGGTTCTGGGTCCCGTTTCCGCATATCGAGAGATGTTTCCATGCACACTGCAGCCGCGGTCCTCAGCGCTGCAATAATTGCCGTGACCGGTATCGCTTATGCCGAGGAAATTCCCGGGGTCGGCCCCAATCCGAAGCTGCCAGAGCCGCAAACCTCCCTGCTTCCGACCGTCAACATCGCCCCGGCCAAGAGTTGGCCCGAGGGCGCCAAGCCGACGGCGGCCAGCGGTTTGAACGTGACGGCGTTTGCAACCGGGCTCGACCACCCGCGCTGGCTCTATACGCTCCCTAACGGCGATGTTCTCGTTGCCGAGACGAATGCGCCGCCGAAGCTGGAGGCAACCGGCATCAAGGCGTGGTTCATGAAGCTCGTCATGCGGCGGGCAACTGGGCCGGCGCCAAGCGCCAATCAGATACGCCTCTTGCGAGACGCGGACGGCGACGGCGTCGCCGAGGTCAACAAGGTCTTCCTGAAGAACCTCTACTCGCCATTCGGCATGGCGCTGGTCGGCGACAGCTTCTATGTGGCGAACGCTGACGCAGTGCTGCGCTTCCCTTACAAGGACGGCGAGATCGCCGGCGCCGGCGTCAAGGTCGCCGACCTGCCCGGCGGGCCGACTCAATCATCACTGGACGAAGAACATCCTCGCCAGCAAGGACGGCAAGCGCCTTTACGCGACGGTCGGCTCCAACAGCAACGTCGGCGAGAACGGGCTCGAGATGGAAAAGGACCGGGCCGCCATCCACGAGATCGATCTTGCGACCGGCAAGTCGCGCGTGTTCGCGTCCGGCCTGCGCAATCCGAACGGCCTGGCATGGGAGCCGTCGACGGGCGCGCTGTGGACCGTCGTCAACGAGCGCGACGAGATCGGCAACGACCTCGTGCCTGACTATCTGACGAGCGTGAAGGACGGCGGGTTCTACGGCTGGCCGTACAGCTATTGGGGCCAGCACGTCGATACCCGCGTGAAAGACCAGAAGCCCGATCTCGTCGCCAAGGCCATCGCGCCCGATTACGGCCTCGGCGCGCACGTCGCGGCGCTGGGGCTGACCTTCTACGACGGCACGCTGCTGCCGGAGCAGTATCGCGGCGGCGCCTTCATCGGCCTGCACGGCTCGTGGAACCGCGAGCCGCGCAGCGGCTACAAGGTGATCTACGTGCCGTTCTCCGGCGGCAAGCCGTCCGGGCAGCCGATGGACGTGCTGACCGGGTTCGTCAACGCCGAAGGCGACGCGCAAGGGCGCCCCGTCGGTGTGGCCACCGACAAGACGGGCGCGCTGCTTGTCGCTGACGACGTCGGGAACACCGTGTGGCGTGTGACGCCGGCGGCGGGCGGAGCAGCTACGCCGCCGACGCCATCGCAGTAAGCAGCGTTAATCGTGGTGAAACAACCGGATGTGAAGCGTCTTGTGTTCCGCAAGGGACCGCTAGCAACAGCGAGAGTGTGTCACTGGTTATCCGTCGAAACCAAGATGGAGAACGAAGATGCCACTTTTCCTTTTGCCTTACTTCTACATGCAGTTCGCCATGACGAGTGGCGCCAGCATATGGACGGTGGAGGTCAATCCGGAATACAGCCCTTCACTGCCGTCGCGCGAGACGATCGCCACAGTTCTCCGCTGACCTGCGCTGAAGGTAGGTTGTTTGCGCGCGGGCAGCGGCGTACACAGGACGGCTTTCAAAAGTCGCCCGGTGATCAGCAATGCCGCTGCTTTATTTCAACGTGCTCGAAGGCCGCACTGACGCCGAGCTGCAGACGATGCTCGACGCCGCGCATCGCGCCATGCTCGCCGCATTCAAGGTGCCCGAGCGCGACCGCTACCAGATCGTCAACGAGTACAAACCTTCGCGCATGATCATCGAGGATACCGGCCTCGGCATTCCACGCACCGACAAGGTCGTGGTCGTGCAGGTGGTATCGCGGCCGCGCAGCAAGAAGGCGAAGCAGAAGTTCTACAAACTGCTCGCCGAAGAGCTGCAGACGAGTTGCGGCATCGCGCCGACCGACGTCATGGTGTCGATCGTCGAGAACTCCGACGAGGATTGGTCGTTCGGGCTCGGCCGCGCGCAGTTTCTGGAAGGCGATCTTTAGGCTTTCTGCGGCTTTGGTGCGTGCTCGGCCAGCAGCGCGTGCAGCATGCGCACGACGCGCGAAGCCGGGCCGCTGGAGCAGCACTGGAGCGAGATGCGCGCGCCTTCGAACAGCAGGAACAACTCGTCGGCGAGCTCGTCCGGCTCCGCGTAACCGGCTTCGCGGAACAGGGTAACCATGCGGTTGCGCTTGCGGGTCTTGTAGTCGTCGATGATTTGCCGCGCCGGATGCTCGATCTCGCGCATCTCGACCGCGGCGTTGGCGATGGCGCAGCCGCGCTCGCCGCCATCGGTGAGCACCTTCTCGCAGTAGCGCACCCAGCCTTCGAGTTGGGCCGTTGGGTCGCCGGGATAGTCCCGCGCCAGGGTTTCCCAGACCTCGTCGCCTTCCTTGGCGAGTTGGGTGAGGTACGCCGAGATCAGTTCATCCTTGGAACCGAAATGGCGATAAAGCGTCATCTTGTTCGTGGCGGCGGCCTCCGCGATGGCCTCGACGCCGACAGCGCGGATGCCATGGCGATAGAAAAGGTCCCGCGCGGCGGCAAGGATGCGCTCGCGGGGTGGGGCCTGAGGAGCCTCTGATGTGCGGTTAATGGTGCTTACCATGGCCTCTTGACATAGGGTGTGACCGGTCAGTATACCAGCGTGAGTTACCGGTCAGTAACACACAGTGCAGACGATGTCATGCCCCTCGTTTTGCGCTGCAGCAACCCGCGAGCCACACATGCAGCCAACCAGTACCGTGCAGTTCGACTCCATGCACAAGGACGGTTTTGTGCACAATGGCGCTACGCGCAACATCCTTTGCTTAACGAGCAGCCCGCGGCGCGACACATCATACTCCAGTTTGGTGGCGATGCGCGTATTACGGGAGCTGCGTCAGGTCTATCCGGACGCCACCGTCACGATTCGCGATCTCGCCCGCAACCCCCTTCCGCACATTGACGAGGACTTCGCTATCGCCACCCGGTCGATCGCCGGTGCACGGACGGACCGCCAGCGCGAGCAGCTGGAGCAGTCGGACGCGCTTATTGACGAGCTGTTCAGCGCCGAGACAATCGTTATCGCGGCGGCCATGATTAATTTCGGCGTGCCCTCGACGCTGAAGGCGTGGATCGACCACGTCGTGCGCCCCGGGCGCACGTTCCGCTACACCAAGACCGGCGCGCAGGGGTTGCTGCGTGGGCGCCGCGCCATCCTCGTTCTCTCG
Organism: uncultured Alphaproteobacteria bacterium; assembly: GCA_963724595.1. Lineage (GTDB taxonomy): Bacteria > Pseudomonadota > Alphaproteobacteria > Rhizobiales > Hyphomicrobiaceae > Hyphomicrobium_A. The sequence continues at coordinate 41,125 of CAVRVR010000017.1, forward strand.
CGCGGCGGCATCTATTCGGGCGGGCCCCTGCGCTCGTTTGAGCACGATGAAAGCTACCTGCGCTCGGTCCTCGATTTCGTCGGCATCACCGACGTTCAGTCGATCGTCGTCGAGGGAATGGCGCTGGGGCCTGAGTTCGCCGAGCGGGCGGTTGATGCCGCCATGCGGCGCGCCGGTCCCGTCGCCGGGGTTCTCGCCGCCGCCTGACACGTTGAACGAAACGGCCTGTCCTCACTCCGGGAGCGCGCAAGCGCTCCCATAGCCATCGAACGGACCTAATGACAATCCTCTCGATTGCCCGCCTCACTGTTCCCTTGACGCTGACGGCGGCACTGCTCGCCGGCTGCGGTGAATCGAAGACGCAGGCGCAGGGCGCGCCGCCGCCGCCGCCGACGGTCAGCGTTGCCAAGCCGGTGAAAAAGCTCGTGTCCGACCGCGACGAGTATGTCGGCCGCTTCGTCGCCTTCGACTACGTCGAAATGCGCGCGCGGGTGTCCGGGTATCTCGAGAAGATCCTTTTCAAGGACGGTCAGCTGGTGAAGGAGGGCGAGCCGCTATTCCTCATCGATCCGCGCCCGTTCCAAGCCGTGCTCGAGCAGTCGAAAGCGGCAGTCGAGCAGGCGAAGGCCAATCTCGCGTTCGCCGAGAGCGATCTGAAGCGCGGCGAAAGCCTCAGGACCGGCACGACCATCACCCAGCAAGCACTCGATCAGCGTCTGCAGGCCTCGCGCGTTGCCGCGGCCTCGGTGACGGCGCAGGAAGCCGCCGTGAGGCAGGCCGAGCTCGACCTCAGCTTCACGGAACTGAAGGCGCCGATCTCCGGCCGCATCGGCGACCGGCGCGTGTCGATCGGCAACCTCGTCTCCGGCGGCGCGACCGGCAGCACGACGCTGCTCGCGACCATCGCCTCGATCGATCCAATCCGCTTCGAGTTCACCATGGATGAGGCCTCGTACCTTCGCTATTTGCGCCTCGTCAGCGGATCGGCTTCGAACGCCGCCAACCGCGGCATGACGCTGCCGGTGCGCCTCAAGCTGATCGACGAAGATGCCTTTAAGCACGAGGGCAAGATCGACTTCGTCGACAACGCCATCGACCGCTCGTCGGGCACCATTCGCGGGCGTGCCGAGTTCGCCAACGCCGACGGACGGCTGACGCCCGGCATGTTCGGACGCATCCAGATCGCAACTTCGGCGCCAGCTGAAGCGCTGCTCGTGCCGGATTCTGCCATCGGTACCGAGCAGGTGCGCAAGTTCGTCTACGTGCTCAATGCCGAGAACGTGGCAACGCCGAAGTACGTGACGCTCGGCCAGCTGGTGGACAACCTACGCGTCGTCCAAGGCCTCAAAGCCGACGACACGGTGGTCGTGAATGGGCTCATGCGCGTGCGCCCTGGCGCCAAGGTGACGCCGGAGCAAGCCGCGGCCGAGGCCGGCGCCCCTCGCGACACCTCTTCCATCCGCACGAACTAAGAGCAGGGCGGGGCGATGCGCATTTCGCATTTCTTCATCGATCGGCCGATCTTTGCCGGCGTGATCTCGATCGTTTTCGTGATCATCGGTGCGGTGGCGTTGGGCCGTCTGCCCATCGCCCAGTATCCGGATATCGCCCCGCCGGTCGTCAACGTCACCGGACAGTATCCGGGCGCCAGCGCCGAGGTCGTTGCTTCGACGGTCGTTGCGCCGCTCGAGCAGCAGATCAACGGCGTCGAGCGCATGCTCTACATCTCGTCGAACTCGACAGTCGATGGGCGGTTCTCGATCTCGGTGACGTTCGATCTCGGGACCGATCTCGATACGGCGCAGGTGCAGGTGCAGAACCGCGTGGCGATCGCGCAACCGCGGTTGCCGGCCGACGTGCGCAATATCGGCGTGACGGTCGCCAAAGCCTCTCCCGACCTGATGATGGTCGTGCACCTGTTTTCTCCGGACCAATCTCGCGACACGCTGTTTATTTCCAACTATGCCAGCGTCAACGTCGTCGACGTGCTGAGCCGCATCCAGGGCGTCGGCTCGATCACGGTGTTCGGCAGTCGCGACTATTCGATGCGCGTGTGGCTCGATCCGGACCGGTTGCAGTCGCTAGGCATGACCGCCAACGACGTGACGGCGGCGCTGCAACGGCAGAACGTGCAGGTCGCGGCGGGCATCTTGAATCAGCCGCCGGTCGCGCAGCCAGGCGCGTTCCAGGTCTCGGTGCAGACGCTGGGGCGTCTCGCCGACCCCGATCAATTCGGCAGCATCGTCGTCAAGCAAAGCAACAACTCCGTCGTGCGGCTCAAGGATGTCGCGCGCGTCGAGCTCGCCGCGCTCGACTACGGTGTGAACTCCTATCTCGACAAGAACCCGGCGACCGGTCTCGGTATCTTCCAGCTGCCGGGCTCGAATGCCATCGACACGGCGAAAAAGATCAAGTCGACGATGGAGGAGCTGTCGAAGACGTTTCCGTCCGGGCTCAAGTACGACATCATCTACAACCCGACGGACTTCATCCAGCAGTCGGTCGACGCCGTCGTCACCACGATCCTCGAGGCTGTGGTGCTCGTGGTGCTCGTCGTCATCCTGTTCCTGCAGACATGGCGCGCAGCGATCATCCCAATTGTCGCCATCCCGGTGTCGCTCATCGGCACGTTTTTCCTGTTGGCAGCCTTCGGCTTCTCCCTCAACAACCTGTCGCTGTTCGGCCTCGTGCTGGCGATCGGCATCGTCGTCGACGACGCAATCGTTGTCGTGGAGAACGTCGAGCGCAACATGGCGAAGGGGTTGAGTCCGCGGGAAGCTGCGTACCGCACGATGGAAGAGGTCGGCGCGGCGCTGATCGCCATCGCCTTGGTGCTTACCGCGGTGTTCGTGCCGTCGGCGTTCATCACGGGCATCTCCGGCCAGTTCTACCGGCAGTTCGCCCTGACCATCGCCGGCGCGACGATCATCTCGCTGATCGTGTCCCTGACGCTGTCGCCGGCCCTGTGCGCCATGCTGCTGAAGCCGCATAGCGAAAGTCACGGCACGGCTTGGTACATGTGGCCGATCCACGCCTTCTTCCGTCTCTTTAATTGGAGCTTCGACAAGCTCTCGCACGGGTACGCCTGGTTCGTCGGGCGCATCGTGCGCATCGCTGTGGTGATGCTGGTTATTTATGCCGGCGTCATTGCCTTCGGCATGAACGAGTTCCGCAAGACCCCGATTGGCTTTATTCCGGCGGTCGATGGCGGCTACCTGATCACCGTGACGCAGCTCCCGCCAGCCGCCTCGCTCGACCGCACCGATGCCGTCAACCGGCGGGCCGTCGAGCTTGCGCTTGAGGTGCCAGGCGTCGCGCATGCCGTGAACATCGTCGGGTTCTCTGGCGCCACGCGCACAAACGCGCCGAATGCCGGCGCCGTGTTCGTAGTGCTGAAGCCGTTCGACGAGCGCGCCAAAGATCCCAATCAGTCCGCACAGGCGATCCAAAAGGCCTTGCTCGCGAAGTTTTCGACCATCCAAGACGCAATGGTGCTCGTCGTCGCGCCGCCTCCGGTGCGCGGCATCGGTAGCGCCGGTGGTTTCCGTATGATGATTCAGGACCGGAGTGGAGCCGGACCGGCGGCACTGCAGCAGGTCGTTGGCGCCATGATGGGCAAGGCGAACCAAACGCCCGGCTTGCAGCAGGTGTTCTCGTTGTTCGAGAGTTCCACCCCGCAACTCTATCTCGACATCGATCGCGTCAAGGCGCAGATGCTCGGCATCAACGTGACCGACGTATTCACGGCGCTGCAGACCTATCTGGGGTCGGCCTACGTCAACGACTTCAATCTGCTCGGGCGCACATTCCGCGTGACCGCCCAGGCCGACAGCAGTTTCCGGGTGAACACCAAAGACATCCTCAAGATTCGCGTGCGCAATTCCTCTGGCGATACGGTGCCGCTGGGCTCGTTCACGACGGTTCGCGACATATCAGCCCCGTCGCGCGTTCCGCGCTACAACCTCTATCCCGCTGCCGAGCTCGATGGCTCCGCGGCCCCCGGCTATTCGCAGGGCCAGGCGATCGATCTCATGGAAAAGCTTGCGGCCGAAACGCTGCCGCAGGGGTTCAGCTTCGAATGGACTGAGATCGCCTACCAGCAGATCCGAGCCGGAAACACCGCGGCGTTTGCGTTCGCGCTCGGCGTCGTTTTTGTCTTCCTCGTGCTGGCGGCGCAGTTCGAGAGCCTGACGCTGCCGCTCGCCGTCATTCTCATCGTGCCGATGAGCCTCATTGCCTCGATCACCGGCGTCGTCATGCGCGGGATGGACAACAACATCCTCACGCAGGTCGGCTTCATCGTGCTCATCGGCTTGGCGGCGAAGAACGCCATTCTCATCGTCGAGTTCGCGGCGCAGCTGGAGGAAGGCGGGCGCAACAAGTTCGAGGCGGCGACGGAAGCAGCACGCCTGCGCATGCGGCCCATTCTGATGACGTCGCTGGCGTTCATCCTCGGCGTCGTGCCGCTCGTGTGGGCGATTGGCGCCGGCGCCGAGCTGCGTCAGGCGCTGGGTACGGCGGTGTTTTCCGGCATGATCGGCGTCACCTTCTTCGGCCTCATCTTCACGCCGGTGTTCTACGTCACGACCCGCTGGCTCGGCGACCTCTTCAAGCGGCGCCGTAGCGAAGCCGAGGCGACTCCGCCGGCCGTCGCCCACCCGGCCGAGTAGTGCCGTAGCGTTAGGGAAAGCCACATGACCCGTTCACTCTTGTCTTGCTGAGGGTCGCGCGGACGCATGTTTTTATCGGCGCGTGGGAGCCGCCGCCCAACCTAAAACGTTTCCTCTGCACCCAGCCATCTCTACAGCGAGGCGCCAGATGACGAAGTTGACCGTAAACGGAGCCGAAGTTCAGTACGACGGCGACCCGTCGATGCCTCTGTTGTGGTTCCTGCGCGACGTGCAGGGGTTGACTGGGACCAAGTTCGGCTGCGGCGTCGCCCAGTGCGGCGCCTGCACGGTGCACGTCAACGGCGAGCCGCGGCGCTCGTGCGTGGCGCCCATCGGCACGCTTGAGGGCGCCGACGTCACGACCATCGAAGGTGCCAGCGGCAAGGAGACGGACGCTGTGCGCGCCGCCTGGGTGGCGCTCGACGTGCCCCAGTGCGGCTACTGCCAGTCGGGGCAGATCATGTCGGCCGTCGGCTTGCTGAGCATGATCCCCAAACCTAGCGACAACGACATCGACCTCGCCATGACCGGCAACGTCTGCCGTTGCTGTACCTACCATCGCATCAGAGCGGCCATCCACGATGCTGCCGACCGGCTGGAGGGCTGAGCATGAACGTTCCGGTCTCCGCCAATCGGCGTCAGTTCCTGCAGGGCGCGACGGCGCTCGGCCTCATCGTCGGCTTTCACATTCCGGTCGGGGGGCGCGCGCTGGCCGCCGAACCTGGCAGTGAGTTCGTGCCGAATGCGTTCATCCGCATTGCGCCCGACAACACCGTCACGGTGATCTGCAAGCACATCGAGTTCGGGCAGGGACCGTACACGGGTATCGCCACCATCCTCGCCGACGAGCTCGATGCCGACTGGGCGCAGATGAAGGTTGAATCGGCACCAGCCGACGCGAGCAAGTACAACAACTTCGCCTTCGGCCCCGTGCAGGGCACGGGCGGCTCGACCGCCATGGCCAATTCCTGGGATCAGCTGCGCACGGCGGGTGCCGAAGCACGCGCGCGTCTCGTCGCAGCGGCGGCGAAGCAGTGGGGTGTCGATGCCGGCACGATCACCATCGACAAGGGCGTCGTCAAATCAGCGGCCGGAAAATCGGCGACGTTCGGCGAACTCGCCGGTCTCGCGCAGCAGGTCGAGGTCGCAGGACCGTTTAAGCCGAAGGAGCCGGACGCCTGGAAGCTGATCGGCGCCAACAAGCTGTCTAAGGTTGACACGCTGCCGAAAACCAACGGCACGGCGGTGTACACCATCGACGTGAAGATGCCGAACATGCTGACGTGCCTCGTGGCGCGTCCTTCGCGCTTTCATGCCAAGGTGCAGTCGTTTGATGCGGCGCCGCCGTTCGCTGTTCCCGGCGTCAAGGAAGTGTTCGCCGTTTCGCAGGGCGTCGCTGTTCTGGCCGACGGATACTGGGCGGCGAAGAAGGGCCGCGACGCGCTGAAGATCACTTGGGACGAGAGCGGCACCGAAGCGCGCGGCAGCGACCAGATCGTCAAGGAGTACGTCGACCTCGCCAATAAGCAGGGAGCGATCGCCCGCAATGATGGCGATACCGACGCTGCACTGTCCGGCGCCTCCAAAGTCATCGAGGCGACGTACGTGTTTCCGTATCTGGCGCACGCGCCGATGGAACCCAACAACTGCGTCATCCATCGCACCGACGATGGCGGCGTCGAGATGAATTTCGGCTCGCAGATCCAGACCATCGACCAGGGCGTCGCCGCTGCGGTGCTCGGCCTCAAGCCCGCGCAAGTGAAGATCAATACGCTGCTCGCCGGCGGCAGCTTTGGGCGCCGCGCCACACCCGCAGGCGACATGGCGGCGGAGGCTGCCGAGGTGCTCAAGGGCGCGCAGCACAAAGGGCCGATCAAGGTGCTGTGGACGCGTGAGGACGACATCAAGGGCGGCCGTTACCGGCCGATCTTCGTCCACAAGCTCCGTGGCGGTGTCGACGCGGAAGGCAACATCGTCGGCTGGGACCAGGTGATCGTTGGCCAGTCGTTCATGAAAGGGCTCGCCGTTCGAGGCCGGTATGGTCAAGAACGGCGTCGATCAGACGATGGTGGAAGGCGCCAGCACGCTGCCCTATCAGATTGCCAACTTGCGGGTGTCGGCGCACATGACCGACGTCGGCGTGCCGACGCTGTGGTGGCGCTCGGTCGGCTCGACCCACACGGCGTTCTCGACCGAGACGTTCCTCGATCAGCTCGCCGGCGCGGCCGGCGTTGATCCGCTCGTCATCCGGCGCAAGCTGCTGGCCAAGCACCCACGCCATCTCGCCGTGCTGGAGCTGGCGGCCGAGAAGGCGGGCTGGGAAAAGCCGCTCGCCAAAGGCCGCTCGCGCGGCCTCGCGGTGCACGAATCCTTCAATTCCTTCGTGGCTCACGTCGTCGAGGTGTCGATGGGCGCGGACGGGCTGCCGAAGGTCGAGCGAGTCGTGGTCGCGGCGGACTGCGGCATCCCGATCAATCCGGACGTGATCAGGGCGCAGCTCGAAGGCGGCATGGGCTTTGGCTTGTCGGCGGCGCTCTATGCCTCGATTGATCTTGACGACGGACGCGTCGTGCAGTCGAACTTCCACGATTACCGGGTGCTGCGCATTAACGAAATGCCAGATGTCGAGGTGCACATTGTTCCCTCGAAGGAGAAGCCGACCGGCATCGGCGAGCCGGGTACGCCGCCCATCGCCCCGGCCATCGCCAACGCATGGTCGAAGCTGACGGGGCAGCGCGTGTTCACGCTGCCGTTCACGCACGCGGCCGCTAAGGCGTAAGGAGGTAACATGCGTTCGATCGCGATACTTCTGGCCGGCGCGGCGGTGATCATCGCCGTCGGCGTGGCCGTGTCCGCAGCGCAGCCCGATCCGGCTAAGACACTCAGATCCCTCCAGTCGTTCGCGTCGATTGCCGACGAAAAGGAGCGCTCGCTCGCGTTGTTCCAGGAGGCCGGCAAAGTCATCACGCACGCACGCTGCATGAACTGCCATCCGGCCGGCGATCGTCCAGCGCAGGGCGATGACCGGCATCCGCACATGCCGCTGGTCGTGCGCGGCGTCGACAACTTCGGCGCCGTCGGCATGCGTTGCACGACGTGCCACGGACCCGCTAATTTTGATGCCGCCGGCATCCCGGGACATCCGGAGTGGCACCTGGCGCCCATTGAGATGGCGTGGGTAGGCAAGTCGTTGGGCGAGATCTGTCAGCAGATCAAGGACCCGGCGCGCAACGGCGGCAAGTCGATGGATGATCTCGTGCATCATATGGCCGACGATTCGCTCGTCGGCTGGGGCTGGCACCCTGGCGTCGGGCGCGAGCCGGCGCCAGGTACACAGCAGGAATTCGGTGCGTTGTTCAAGGCGTGGGCGGACACGGGAGCCGTTTGCCCCGCATCTTAACGAGGGCGGAGCCTAGCGAGGTACGCGCATGAACATCATTGCTTCCGAGCGGCGCCCACGGGCCGCGCGCGACCCCTGGGAAGTAGTGCGCGCCTGGCTCGATGAGCATGGCCAAGTCGCCATAGCTACTGTCGTGTCGACCTGGGGATCGGCGCCGGTGCCGGTGGGCGGGCAGCTCGTGGTGGCGCCCGGCGACCGCTTCGAAGGTTCAGTTTCAGGTGGCTGCGTCGAGGTCGACGTGCTCGTGGAAGCTGTCGATGTGATGGCAAGCGGGACGCCGAAGATGCTCGAATTTGGTGTCGGCGAAGAAACGGCATGGCGCGCCGGGCTGCCGTGTGGGGGCCAGATCAAGGTGCTGGTCGAGCCACTGACGCGCGATGACATCGCGCTCGTCGATGCGATCATTGATGCACGGCGCGAACGCCAGACTGTCGTGCTGACGACGCGCATCGGTGATGGTGCGCGGCACCTCTATGAGTCGAACGACGAAATGCCCGCCGAGATTGCGAGCTGCTTGGCGACTGGCATGATCGGCATAGTCGATACGTCGGACGGCCAAGTGCTCGCGCAGCCGTTGGTGCCGCCGCTTCGCATCATCGTCGCCGGCGCGACGCACATCGGGCAGGTGTTCGCTGAGCTCGCGCGGCAGGTCGGATATTCGGTCATAGTCGTCGACCCGCGCTCGGTGTTTGCCAGCAAGGAGCGCTTCGGTGCCGCCGCGGCCATGGCGGAGTGGCCAGAAGCTTCGTTCGACAAGCTCGGGCTCGATGCGCGCACGGCGGTCGTTGCCCTCACCCACGCTTCGCACATCGACGACGAGGCGCTGACGGCAGCCCTGCGCTCGCCGTGTCTTTACATCGGCGCGCTGGGCGCGCGCGGCACGCATGCCAAGCGTCTGGAGCGATTGGCGTCGGCCGGTTTCACTCCGGACGAGCTGCAGCGCATCCACGCGCCCGTCGGTCTCGCCATCGGCGCCAAGGGTCCCGCGGAGATCGCCGTGTCGATCCTGGCCGAGATCATCAAAGTGGCGCGCGGTGCCGGCTGACGAGAGCATCGCCGCGGTCGTGCTCGCCGCCGGCGCCTCGCGCCGCTTCGGCGCGGACAACAAGCTGCTGGCGCGCGTCGACGGCCGTACGCTAGTCGAGCGCGTGGTCAGCGCCCTCGCCAACGGCGCCGCTGCGGATATCGTCGTCGTGACGGGCCACGATCGCCCCGCCGTGGAGACGGCGTTGCGCCGCTGGCCCGTGCGCTTCATTCACAATGCGGATTGGGAGACAGGCATGGGCTCGTCGATCCGGGCGGGAATCGCAGCGCTCGCTGACAGCGCGGCGGGAGCCTTCGTCGTGCCGGGAGATATGCCGCTGCTGTCGCCGCAATTGGTGGCCTCGCTCGCCGACGCGTTTGTCGGTGCGGACGGCGCGCGCATTGTCTATCCAGCTGCGCGGTCCGGCGAGCAGCGCAATCCGGTGTTGTGGCCACGCCGCCATTTCGGCGCGCTGCTGGCGCTGCCGCCAAACACTGGGGCTAAGGCGTTATTGCAGCTGATCGCGGCGGAGTGTTTGGCGGTTGCGGTCGCCGACGACGCTGTGCTCAGCGACGTCGATACGCCGGCCGATCTCGCCGCGTTGCGTGCCGAGAGTCAGAGTTAAGCGAAATGCCTCGCAACTTTTATTCGCCCCCGCGGGTCGGAATAACTTTCCCTATACCTATGGATAAGATTCCCTGCGTTGACAGGAAATAAGGGCAAGCGCAGGGTCCAAAGCTCCCGGAGAGGCTCGCCATGAGAGCCGCTTCGAGCGGCCGTGCGCACGCCCGGGCGGGACTGGAGGAAGCCATGAAAAAAGCGAAGGACGTTATCGTCCGCGCCTGCTTGGGTGCAGCGATCGTTTGCTGCGGCATGAGCGCGGCGAGCGCTCAGGAGATCGAGCAGAGCACGGGGAAAGCCGCCACGAGCGCACCGGCCACGCCGGTCACGCAGGAGCAGCTGAGCGCTGCCGCGAGCGATGCGAACAACTTCCTGCACACCAACGGCAACTACGACCAGACGCGCTACTTCCCCGGCAAACAGATAGACACTTCGAACGTCGGCAAGCTGCATCCGGCATGGATCTTCCAGACGGAGGTGAAAGAGTCGCTGGAGACGACGCCGATTGTCGTCAACGGCGTCATGTACGTCACCACGTCCTTCAATCACGTCTACGCGCTCAACGCCAAGACGGGCGAGCAGTACTGGCACTACAAGCACAAGATGGGGCCGATCACGACTTACTGCTGTGGTCCCAACAATCGCGGTGTCGCCGTCAACGGCGACAAGGTCTTCATGGGGACGCTCGACGCCAAGCTGGTGGCGCTCGACGCGAAGACGGGCAGCCTCGTCTGGGAGACGCAGATCGCCGACCCGGAGCTCGGTTACAGCGAGACGATGGCGCCCACCGCCGTCAACGGCAAGATTCTCATCGGCACGAACGGCGGCGAATACGGTATCCGCGGCTTCGTGCGCGCCTACGATGCCGAGACCGGCAAGCAGGTGTGGAACTTCGACACTATCCCCGAGAAGTCGGTGGGCGTGTGGGCGACGCATGATGCGACGGGCCGCGACATGCATCGCGACATGGCGGCGGAGAAGGCGGCGCTCGACAAGAATGGCGACCCCTACAAGACGCTCGGCGGCGGCGTGTGGCAGAACCCGGCGGTCGACCTCAAAACCAACCGCATCTACTTTGTTGTCGGCAATCCGTCACCCGATCTCGACGGCTCACTGCGTCCCGGCGACAACCTCTATACGGACTCTCTTGTCGCCGTGGACCTGGAGACCGGCAAGTACGTCTGCCACTTCCAGTACATCGCGCACGACGTATGGGACCTCGACGCGGTGAGCCCGCCGATCCTCGTCGACGTCAAGGACAAGGACGGCAAGACGGTTCCGGGCGTCATTCACGGCGGCAAGACCGGCCACGTCTATGTGCACAATCGCGACGACTGCAGCCTCATCCGCTTCTCCGACGCCATGGTCGCGCAGGAAAACATGTGGGTGCTGCCGACCAAAGAGGGCGCACGCATGCTGCCGGGTGCCAACGGCGGCGTTGAGTGGTCGCCGATGGCGGTCAACCCCGAGCTGGCGTTGACCTACGCCGTCAACCTGCATCAGCCGATGACATACCACGTCGAAAGCTCACCCTATCCCGACGGCAAGCTATGGCTGGGCGGCGCCTTCAAGGTCATCCCGAGCGAGGAGCAGGCCGGCAACATCACGGCAGTCGACTACAACACCGGCAAGATCAAGTGGCAGGTGAAGACACCGCAGCCGATGATGGGTGGAGCGTTCACAACTGCCGGTGGCTTGATGTTCACTGGCGAAGCCAATGGCTGGTTCCGGGCCTATGACGCAGCCAGCGGTAAGGTCCTGTGGTCGTTCCAGGCAGGCGCGGGCGTTAACGCGCCGGCGTCATCCTACAGCGTTGACGGCAAGCAGTACGTCGTCGTTGGTGCGGGCGGTAACACGCAGATCGACTTCAAGCGCGGTAACAACATCATCGCGTTTACCGTCGACTGAGGCGGCGCCCCGCCCGGGGCACCGCGCACCAATACATTTGGGGACGGGGCGGGAATGCCCCGTCCTTTAGTTGAGGAAGACGTCGATGCCGCCAAGCTCCGCTCGCGTTAGCAGCATCCTCGCCGCGTTAACTGCCGGCCCTATCCTCATGTGCTCGCAAGCGGGCGCGCAAACCATCGAGGAGAAGGCGCAAGTCTGCTCGGCCTGCCACGGCGAGGCTGGCACCCCGCAAGAGAAGACGACACCCGTCATCTGGGGACAGAACGAGGGTTATCTCTATCTACAGCTGCGCGACTTCAATAAGGGCTCGCGCAAGAACGACCTGATGTCGCCCATCGCCGCCGACCTGTCGAAAGACGATATGAAGGCGCTGGCCGCGTACTTCACAAAGCTCGCGTGGCCCAATCTGCAGCAGCCGTCCGCCGCCAAGGACGTTTCCACCAAGGCATTGACGGCGATCGGATCCATCGGCTGCCCGAGCTGCCATCTCGATCAACTGCAGGGTGACGGCACCACGGCGCGGTTGGCCGGCCAGCAGAGCACCTACCTCAAGCAAACGATGCTGGCGTTTCGCGATGGGTCGCGCGGCAACAATCCCGGTATGTCGGACCTGATGAAGGCGATCTCGCCGGAGGACATCGACGCGATCTCGCAATACGCCGCCGGCCTGCAGATACTTGGTGGCAGCAAGGCGCTGACACAAAACAAGCTTACTTTGCGGCGAGGCGCGCCCGTAGTGTGTCGTTGGCGGCAAGGTCGCTTGCCGTTTTTCCGCTTTTGTCCCGCAGACTGGTATTTGCGCCGCGGCTGAGCAGCAGCTCGGTGGCGGCCGTGTGGCCGACCGCGGCGGCGATCATCAGCGCCGTGCGGCCGCGGTTGTCGCTATCGTCGATGTGCGCGCCGCGCTCGATGAGCAACGTGATGATTTCGTCCATATCGTTGGTGCCGGCTTCCTCGGTATAGCCCGCCGCCCACATCAACGCTGTGAGATCGTTGCCGTAGCGGGCATTGGGATCGACGCCGCGATCGAGCAACTGCCGCACGACGGCGGGAAAGCCGCGGCCGGCGGCATAGCAGATTGCCGTCTTGCCGGTGCCGTCGGTGACGTTCGGGTTGGCGCCCTTGTCGAGCAACAGGCGGACGAGTGCGTCGCTGCCCATGAAGGCGGCGGCGGCAATCGGCGTGATGCCGCTGCGGCCCGGCAGATTGACGTCGGCGCCATGCCGCAGGAGCGCCTCGACGGTCGTTCGGTTGCCTGCCTCGGCAGCAAGGTAAAGTGCCGTCGAGCCGTCGAGGTTGCGCGCATCGATCGCCGCGCTGTTCTGCAAGAACAAATCGACGATCTCGGCTTCTCCGGATTTGGCGGCGCGACTGAGCGGCGTAGCGCCGAGGCGATCGCGCGCTTGCAGCGAGGCGCCGTCCTTGAGCAGCCGGCGGGCCAATTCGGTGCAACCTTTGTCAGCGGCGGAGAAGAGCGCGGCGTTGACTTCCAAAGTCGTCGCGGTGGGTTTGACCTGCTCGTAAGCCTGTTCCTGGCTCTGGCAGAGGCGCACTTTCGCGGCGGCGGCAGGGCCGCAAGCCATGACGCCGAGCAGCATGGTCACTGCGGCCCCAATGAAGCGAGGTACTGAGTTGTCGAGCATGCACTCATGCTTCACCGAAGCGGCCAGCCGCGCAAGCCCCTACAAACGTCATCAAGGGTGCGTCTACTTTGCGGCCTTGAGGCGCTCGAAGCCGGCTTCGAGATCGGCGCGCAGATCGTCGACGTCCTCGAGCCCGATGTGGAAGCGCAAAGCCGGGCCTTCGGCCTCCCACTTGGTCGCCGTGCGGTAGGTCTTGGCATCGAACGGAATGACCAGGCTTTCGTAGCCGCCCCACGAAAAGCCCATGCCGAACAGCTTCAGCCCGTCAAGCATGGCGGCGACCGCGTCCTTGCTCGACCGGCTTCAAGACGACCGAGAAGAGACCGCTGGCGCCGAGAAAGTCGCGTTTCCAGATGCCGTGCTGCGGGTGGCTCGGCAACCCAGGGTGCAGCACACGCGCGACCTCGGGACGGCCTTCGAGCCAGCGCGCAATCTCGAGCCCCGAGCGCTGATGCTGGGCGAGGCGCGTCGACAGCGTGCGCAGGCCGCGCATACCAAGGTAGGTCTCCTCCGAGCCGGGGCAGACGCCGAGCAGTTCCTTGGCGGCAGCGACGTGCTTGGCGGCGCGCGCATTCGAAGTGATGGCACCGAGCATCGCATCGGCGTGACCGACGATGTACTTGGTCGCCGCCTGGATCGACACGTCGACCCCGTGCGCGAACGGCTGGAAGTAGAGTGGGCTCGCCCATGTGTTGTCCATGAGCAGCCACAACTCGCGCTCGGCGGCAACGCGCGCGATGGCAGGGATGTCCTGCACTTCGAACGTCTGCGAGCCCGGGCTTTCAGTGAAGATGAGGCGGGTGTTGGGGCGAACGAGGTCAGCGATTCCCGCGCCGACGAGCGGATCGTAGTACGTCGTCTCGACGCCCAGCTTCGACAGCATGTAGTCGCAGAACTTGCGCGTCGGCTGATAGACGCTGTCGACCATGAGAATGTGGTCGCCGGATTTGACGAAGGCGAGGATGGCGGTGCTGACCGCCTGGTAGCCGGACGCGGTCAGCGCCGTCGCGGCGCCGCCCTCGACCTCGGCAATGGCTTGTTCCATCGCCTTGACGGTGGGCGTCGACGAGCGCCCGTAGGTGAACTCCTGGTCGCGGTTCCACAGCTTCTCGGCGGTGGGAAATAGGACGGTCGAGCCCCGGTAGATGGGCGGATTGACGAAGCCGTAGTTATCATGCGGCTTGCGCCCCGAATGGACGACTTTCGTCGCGGGAGCGTGCGGGCGAGGTGGCTTCTTGCCGGAGGAGGACATCGGGCGGATCCTGGTCGCCGCGGTTGGCGGCCCGTGTGGCGCAAGTTTCGGGCTGGGTCAAGGTCTTGACCCCATCTCCGTTCCGGTGGATTGAGCGACCAGGGCGCTGCTGCGGCTAGTTTATGCTCCAGATCGGCCCGCAGCATTGTGTCCCTTGCGCGCTCGCCGCTATCGCCTCACACTGATGATACGTCATGAAAATGCTTCTGCATCTCCGCTGCCTGACGACTGCGGTTCTCGGACTAGGTGCGCTCCTCGCCTTGGTCCGCCCGGCGGATGCCGCAGAAACCACGACACTCGATGCGATCAGGGCGCGCGGCTACCTGCTGTGCGGCATCGGCGAGGCGCAGGCCGGGTTCTCCCGCGTCAGCGCGAGCGGTGAGCGTTCAGGCCTCGACGCGGAGTTCTGCACGGCGCTGGCGTCCGCCGTTTTCGGCAGCAAGGACGCCGTCAAGTTCTGGCCGCTGAGCGCCAACGATCGATTCAAGGCGCTGCAGGGGGGTGACGTCGACGTGCTGGCGCGCGGGGCGACGTGGACCTTGAGCCGCGACACCGAGCTCGGCGCGCGCTTTACCGGGGTGCTGTTCTACGACGGCCAGGGTTTTCTCACCCGCCGCGGCAATGCGGTGGCGAGCGTGCTGGAGCTGTCGGGCGCCTCCGTTTGCGCCCTCCCGGGGGCGATGGGCGAGCAGGCGGTCGCCGCCTATTTCACAACGCAGCGCATGCGCTACCAGATCGTCGCGCAGGACAGTTGGGACGATCTGGTCAAAGCTTACGAGGCCGGGAGCTGCACGGTGCTGACGGGCGACGTTTCACTGCTTGCCCAGGCGCGCAGCAAGCTAAAAGCGCCGGCGGAGCACATGATCCTGCCGGAGCTGATCACCAAGGAGCCGCTGGGGCCTGCCGTTCGCCAGGATGACGCGCAGTGGTTTGCCGTCGTGCGCTGGACGCTGATGGCGCTGATCGAGGCAGAGGAATTGGGTCTCACCAGTGCCAACGTCGATGCGCAACGCGCTTCGAGCGACCCCGCCGTCCGCCGCTTCCTGGGGCTAGAGGCAAACCTCGGCCAGGCGCTTGGCCTGCCGCGCGACTGGGCCTATCAGGTGGTCAAGAACGTCGGCAACTACGGCGAGATTTTCGAGCGCACGCTCGGCATGAAATCGGATTTGAAGCTCGCCCGCGGGCTCAACAACACATGGACCAAGGGCGGCCTCATGTATTCGATGCCCTTCCGCTGAGGCGTCACGCATGACGTTGCCTTGGACTCAGTCCGTCGATGTCGGCTTGCTGCTCGTCGGCGCCGTAATGGCGGCGTTGATGGTCACGCTCGTTGCGCTGGGGTTGCGCAGCCGTCGCCGCCGCCGCCAGCGACGGGTCGAAGCCACACCACGTGCGGCCGCGGCCGTTGGGGTGGCCAAGTTTACGGCGCTTGACGCCGCGGCGCTGATGGCCGCCGTCGGCGAAGCGGAGGCCGGCGGCCAGGTGAAACGCTTGCCGGGGCTGTATCTGTCGCTAGCGCAGTGGCGACTCGATAGCGGCGAGACGTCGGCGGCGGCGGACCTTCTGCGCAAGAGCATCCTCGGCGCGACAAGTGCGGGGCTGAAGGACACGCACGCCAAGGCGCGCCTGGCGCTGGGCGACATCGCGCATAGCAACGGCGATCCGGCCACCGCCTGCGAGCACTGGCAGATCGCGCGCTCGCTGTTTCGCGAGCTGCGCCAATCCGGTGAGCACGATGCGGTCGAGGGGCGCATGCGGCGCAACGGCTGCCCGACGGACTGGGTGCTGACCGACTTCTAGCCGCGCGACTGCGGCCCTCACTGCATCAGGACTTCAACCTGCGCCACCTCGCCGTTGGCGAGCGTGAAGTCGCGCTTGTAGGCGCCAGTGGTCGACTTGGCGGTAACCGAATAAGTGCCGGGCGCGAGAATGTGTGTCGGCAGCGCGCCGACGCTTTGCATGACGACCTGGCCGTCGGGCGTCTGTACCGTCCACTGCGTATCGGGCAGCGCCTCGCCGCCGGCGCGCGCCACGAGCTTGAACGTGACGCGCGCTGCCGAATGCGACACGGTCGCCTCGGTGAGCTTGCCGGCTTCGACGGTGACGTCCGCCTCGACCTTGGCGTTGGCATCGCCATAGCGTGACACGATGCGGTAGATGCCGGCATTGAGGCGATTGATGACATTGGGTTTGGCGCCGCCGAGCACGCGCACGCGGTTGTCCGCCTGATCACGCTCGCTCGATAGGATGTCGTAGGCGACGGTGTTGGCGGCCGGCTCGACGCCGTCGACCAGCACCTTGACCTTTAGGCCGCCGGCGTTGAGCACGAACTTTTCGCTCGTCGCCGTGCCGGCGGTGACCGCGATCTTGCGCGTAATGTCGGCACGCCCGAACGCGGCACTGACGATGTAGTCGCCCGGCTCGAGGTCGATGGTGGGGCTCGCCTCGCGCTTGGTCATCAGAAGTTTGCTTGGCGCCCGCGGGTCACGCGAGCTTGCGTAGATACGCCACACGAGACCCTTGTCGATACGCTGACCGTCGACCGTGAGCAGCGCGACGAGGTTCACTTGGCCGCCGGTTGCGTTGGTGCCGTCGGCGCCGGGTGCACGCGGCACGACGGTGGTGTTGGCCGGTAGCGTCGGTCCGGGTTTCTGGGGTGTCGGTGCGGCGCGGCCGGTGTCGGGTGGGAAAGCGCCGCGCAGCTGCGGGGCAGAAGGGTCGCCATCCTGCGCGCGCGCGCGGTCGCCGGGCACGGCAACGAAGGCCAGGGCGAGGAGCGCCGTCCCGCCGGCAAACACACGCAGACACTTGAAAAGCCTAGCCGTCATTCCTTCGATGGTCCTGCGGCTGAGGGGTGATCGGAATAAGCACGCGGCACGAGCTTGGTCGAAATGTGGCTGCCGGTGTTCCAACGGCTCGGGACCGATTACTGACCAGAGAAATCAAAGGTGCGGTGCTCGTTGGCCTTGATCTCGATAGCGGAGCGCAATGGCTGCTCGGACGTTTCGGCGCTGACAATGTAACGTCCCGGGGCGAGCACGGCCGTGGGCTGCCGTTGGCTCGAGCGCAATACGGTGCGCTGTTTTTCGTCCCGCACCTCCCAATAGACATCGCCCGTGGATGTGCCGGCTTCGGCGCGCTTCAAGGTGATGCTGCCACCCTCGAGCGGCAGTGTGACTTTCTGCGCCTGACCAGTGGCGAGCGCCAACTCTGTGGCGGCAATGACGTTGCTGGCGCCGAGCGCGGCTTCAAGGCGATAGCGCCCGGCCGAAAGATCGAACTCGGGCTCGCCGGCAATGGTGCGGGCGACCTCACGCGGTTCCCCATCGAGGCGCACGACGCGGTAGGTGATGGGCTTGTCTGCGGGGGGCGGCTGACCCCCGAGCGTGGCGGTAAGCTTGACGCGCGCCAGCGACAGCGGCATGGCGCGCTTGACGACTCCGCCGGCGCCAATGGCGATCTGCTCGCGCACCTCGGCACTCGCTGTGCGTGCCGTCACGTAATAAGGTCCGGCGGGCAATGTGAAGCTTGGCGAGGGAGCAGCGGAGCGTGCCACCTCGCGGCGGCCTTGCGGCGCGTCCGGATCATCGCGCGAGAGGATGAACGTTACGCCTTCGGTGACGGGCTCTCCCGGCACGGACGCGGATCCGCGCGTAGCGCTGAGCTCGAGCGAGCCGGACTCCAGCATCGAATTGAAATTGGTGCCGGTCGCCGGCGCGATGGTGACCTTGCTTTGCTGACGCGCCACGCCGTTCTCCGCCGTGACGACATAGTCGCCGGCCGGAAGGACGATCTCCGGGTGCGCCTCGCGCCCGACCCACAGCGGCGCGGGCTTCCCGGCCGCATCCGCGGTCGCCGGCGTGACGGTAAAGATGGGCGCCGTCAGCGGCGCTGCCGTGCTCATCGGCCGGGCCTGCATTCTCAGCACGCCGCCGTTGAGGTCGACCCGCACCTGCGTTGCGGTGTCGGCAGCGACCTCGACCGTCTGGCGCGCGCTGGCGAGGCCGAGTTGCGCCTCGACGTCGTAGGTTCCGGGCTCCAGCTTTTCGACCAGCGTCGGCGCACGGGTGTCGCGCACCAGCGCTCCATCAGCGCCGGCCCTGGTGATGCGCCAATGCACAGGACTGTCGAGCGTTGCGCTGGAAGCTCCGAGCCCGGCTGATAGATAAAGGCCCGGCGGGGCGGCGGCCGGCTTTTCAGCGGGAGTTTCGCCTTGCGCAGTCTCAGGCGCCTGCGCGCTCGGCGCATTTTGCAGGTTGGCGAGATTGACCGCCTGGCTGAGGGCCGATGCAAATCCGGCGGCGTCCTGTGCATCCCACAGCTTGCCGCCGGTTTGCTGCGCGATGCAGCTGATCTGCTCCAGCTTGGGCTTGTCGAAACCGAGGGCGATGGTGTGGACGACGAGGTTGGGGCTGGTGCCAAGAATCTGGCCGACCGCCGCGCAGATGTCCTGGCCGCAATTGTCGAGATCGTCGGCAATGAGCACAATGCTGGCAGGCGTGGCGCCGGCAATGGCGTTGGCGGATTCGCGCAAGGCAAGCGCGATCGGGGCCTTGCCCGCGGCGTTCAATTTGTCGATCGGCACTGCCATCCGCTGCGGTCCGTTTGCGTCCGGCGGAACGATCACCTCGGCATCGCCGCAGTTGCCGCGGCGGCGATGTCCGAACGAGGCGAGGCCGATGCGCGCGTCGGTGCGCAAGCTCGGCAGCAGCGCACGCAGCGCCTCGCGCACCATCTCGAGTTTCGGGCGCTTGTCGGTGCCGAGGTTGCCCCACATGGAGCCGGAGCCGTCGACGACCATGACCGCCGTCGGCGGCGCATCTTGCGCGCGCGTTGCGGTGCCACCGCAGCATGCCGCGACAGCGGCTGCGGTCAGTGCGAACGATTGCGAAAGGCGCGGCATGCGGCTCCCAGTCATGACTAGCGGGCGAGCAAGTCCCGGCGGACTCGGAGCCGAACATAGCCGATCCGGCGCCGCCGCGGTACCGGGCGCCGCCGCCACAATCGCGGCCGCTTAATACCCATGGGTGCGACGAATTTGGCTTGGCACCATGGCCGTCGGCGGGGCTAGGAGTGCGCGCCATGGAAAACCCGATCATCGCCTTCCTTGCCGGCCGTCGCTCCGTGAAACCGGACCGGCTGGTCGCGCCCGGCCCGACCGCGCAGGAGCTCGAGACGATCCTAACGATCGCCTCGCGCGTCCCCGATCACAAGAAGCTGGCACCGTGGCGTTTCATCTCCTCGAAGGCGAGGCGCGCGCGCATCTCGGCGAGGTCGTGGCGCAGGCGTGCATCGCCGCCGAGAAGGAGCCGCCCTCGCACGTCCGCCTCGACACCGAGCGCGGCCGGCTGATGCGCGCACCGCTCGTCATTGCCGTCGTCTCGCGCGTGACGGCACATCGCAGCGCGCCCGAATGGGAGCAGATCCTGTCGGCCGGCGCCGCGTGTCTCAATCTGTGCCTGGCCGCCAACGCGCTGGGCTACGGCACCTCGTGGATCACCGAGTGGATCGCCTACAACAAGGCGGTCGGCGCGGCGCTGAAGCTTGCCGACAACGAGCGCATCGCCGGCTTCATCTACATCGGCACGCCGGCGGAGCGTGCCGAGGAGCGCGAGCGTCCGGCGCTGTCCGACATCGTCACGCGCTGGCAGGGGTAACTTTATTTTCATACCTGTTTCACCGCTGCGACAACTCTTAACGCGATCTTCACCCTTTCCTCCCTAACCTCGCGTGTCGCCCTCTTCGTAGGGCCGAGGCCCGTTTCGGCGTTGCCGTCGTTGCGGAGAGACGCGCTTGAGTTCGCTATTCGACGTTCCCGCGCAGCTCGCCATGCTGCTGTCGCTCGCGGCCTCGACGGCCGCTACGGATTCATCGGCTGTCTCCGTTGCCGCCGAACATGCCGCGCCAGTCGCGGACGTCGCCGTCGTGTCCGAGCCCCTCGAGGGACCGCTGCGTTTCGGCGAGCGCGCCTGGCTGCGCGCGCTGCATGAGAACGCCAAGGAGGCCGAGACGATCGGTGCCCGCGTCTTCGTGACTAGCGGCGGGCGCTACTACGTTCCGTCACCCAATGACCGCGATCGCATCCTCGCGGCGCGCAACGACGCTGAACTTGCGCGCTCGCGTCGCCCGCGCCAGTGCCGAGCGCAACGCCGCGCGTATGCGTGCCGCGCTGCACCGGGCACCGACGGCCGGCGATCTCTACATCGCCCACGTGTTCGGCGTGGGCACGGCGATCAGCCTTCTCAAGGCCGCCGGCGAGGCGCCCGATACGTGCGTTGGCAAAGCTATTCCCCGAGCTGGCCGCGAACGCTGCGGAAGTTGCCGGCGGTGCCAAGGCACCAGTCACCGTGGGACAATTCTATCGCCGTCTCTCCGGCGCGCTGCGCGAGTCTCCGCGCCTCATCGCCATCGGCCTGCGGCCGACCGTTGCCGATTCACCGCGTGAAGATCTGGCGTCCTCGCCAGACGACGGCGCGAAGACCATCGCCTGGCAGGCGGAAGTCAATGTCGCCAAGGCGGACCGCCGCGCTCAGTAGCGGAACTGCTCGGCCAGCACGCGCTCGTCGAGGCTGTGGTCGGGGTCGAACATCATGAACAGCTCGACGTTACGCGCCTTTTCCACCTCCACACGGCTGACGCCGCGCGTCTCGTAGTGATCGGCGACGGCGCTCACCGGGCGCTTCTCCGATTCGAGCACCTCGATGGAGATGTGCACCTTGTTGGGTAGCAGCGCGCCGCGCCAGCGGCGCGGGCGGAAGGGGCTGATCGGCGTCAGCGCGAGCAGCGGTGCGTTGATCGGCAGGATCGGCCCGTGCGCCGAGAGGTTATAGGCGGTCGAGCCGGCGGGCGTCGAGACGAGCACGCCGTCGCAGACGAGCTCCTCCATGCGCACCGTGTCGTCGACGAGGATGCGCAGCTTGGCCGCCTGATGCCGCTCGCGGAACAGCGAGACCTCGTTGACGGCGAGCGCCTTGTGCGCCTTGCCCGCCTTGTCGTAGGCGATCATCGACAAGGGGTGGATGCGGCTGACGTCGGCGTCGGCGAGGCGCTCGTGCAGGTCTTCCTCGCTGTAGTCGTTCATGAGGAAGCCGACCGAGCCGCGGTTCATGCCGTAGATCGGCATGCCGTCGTTCATGAAGCGGTGCAGCGTCTGCAGCATGTGCCCGTCGCCGCCGAGCGTCACGATGGCATCGGCCTCAGCCGGGTCGCAGTCGCCATAGCGCTCCGCCAGACGGGCGCGAGCGGCCTCGATCGCCTCTGGCATCTCGCTAGCCACGAAGGCAATCTTGTCGAATTTCGTTTTGGGCTTTGGCATGGTTGTTATGGGCGACGGCGGCGCAAGGCGTGGGAGGCTCGCTCAAGTGCAGGAAAACGACAAGCCCGTTCTCATTTACTCGACCTTTCCCTCGCCCGAGGCCGCCGAGGCGGTCGGGCGCGAGCTGGTCGAGCGGCGGCTGGCCGCCTGCGTGAACATCCTGCCCGGCATGACGTCAATTTATCGTTGGGAAGGGCAAGATCGCGCGCGACAGCGAGGCGGTCATGATCATCAAGACGCGCGGGAGCCTGGCGGACAGCGGTGATCGCCGCGGTGAAGGCAGCGCCACACCTACACGAACCCGGCGCTCGTCGTGTTGCCGATCCTCGGCGGTTCGGCCGACTATTTGCGCTGGCTCGGCGAGGAGACGGCGGCAGCGGACAAAGACTGAGGGGACGAGGCAGTGGGCTTAGTAGACGCCGCCGAGACTCAGCATCAGATTGTAGCGTGGCGTTCCCGGCCCGGGACCACGCGATGACCCAGACTTCTTGGCTTGACGCTGCGGCTTCGGCTCAGCGGACTGCGTCTGAAACGGAGGCCGGCGGAGCGACGCCCGGATCGTGCGCGGCGGTGGCGACACCCGGCTGGCCTGGCGCAGCGGTCCCGGGCGCGGTGCCGGGGATGAGCGGCGCCTGCACGGCCGGCGGGAACTCCTTCGGGGCGCCGATGGCCATGCGGCCGGGCAGCGGCTCGGTCGAGACGACGCTGTTCGGCAGCGGCGTGTAAAGGCGCGTTGCCGGCTGTGCCGCAGTTGCCGGCCTTCCACGGCAGCACTTCCGGCGTGCGCGGCGGCGACGTGCTGCACTTCTTGCCGCGCGGCTCGCACCAGCGACAGTCGTCTCTGGCGGGCACCGCACGAGCGTCCGCGCTGTGCGACTTGCAGCAGCGTACAGCAGCACATAGTCGGGCTTGTCGACCGGCAGCGCGGCGTTGGTGCGCGTTCGTGAACGCTCGCATCGCCTCGCGCGTGTTGTTGCTCCAGGAGCCGTTGATGCGGCCCCAGTAGCAGCCGACGCGCTTCAACTGCTGCTGGATGTCGACGACGAGCTTGTAGCGGCTCTCCGGATCGGTCGGATCGAGCGAGCCCTGCGGACCGCCGATGTCAGCGGCTCGGCGACGACGTTCGTCTGCCAGTCGTCGGCACGGCTCGACCTTTGCGGCGACGGCGATCGGGCGGGCGCGGCGGGAGCCACCGTTGCGGCGGCGACACGCGATTTGCGCGTGGCGCGGCAAGCCGGACGCCGGGCGCAAAGCTAGCCAGGCGCGAATGGTGCGAGCGCGCGCTGGCGCGGTGACGTCGTGACCTGGCGGGTCGGAGGCGACGCGGGTCGCGACCGCACGCTGCGCCTGCTCGAGCGAGGTGTCGCTGTCGACCGGCGCGGGAAAATAGACGAACAGGCCGACGCCGATGCCTGCCAGCAATACGAAACCGCCAAGGCTACGCATGCCAATCACTCCTCTGCGCCTCCAGCCGCGCGATACAGCGGGTGCCGGATCTGAACGTGCGACAGCGTTAACAGTTCGTCGCGACGACCCTATGAGGAAGCGATGACAATGAGCTTAAGACGCCGCGCCAAAAATTCGATTCTTGCAAGGGCTTCCGAGCCGTTAACAAAAATAAATCCGGCCACGCGCTTATGCAACCGGGGTACTAACTTTATCGACCTGCGCGGAGCGCGCGATCGGCGACACTGTCGGGGCGACTTGGCGCCTGTGCAAAGCCGGGGTCGCCTGGGGGTAAGCTACGTTCAGCCAGTTGGCGACCTGTGGACGACGCAGATGGCGCCTTGGCTGCGCGGAATTGCAGCGCTGGATTCAGCGGCTCCTCCGCTACCTGGCTGATTCTCTTAACAAAAGATTTGCCGCAATCGCGTAGCAAAGGCAACTGAGGGGGCTGTATCTGCGTCCGTAATCTTGTCGCCTTCGCTCGTGGGGATAGCTTTTGCACAGCGGGGATCGAGCGGCGATGTCCGCCCGTGCCTGAGCACCCTCAGGCGAAGGCTCCAGCTCTCGGCGCATCGTCTGGGCGCGCGGTCTCCGGCCTGCCGGATGCCATTGGGGATGGCGCCGGAGCTCAACGGGCCGATAGAGCCGCATCAGCCGATCGGAGTGCCCTGTCTCTCGTTGGAGCTGGAGAGATTCTGTCTGCCGCGCCCTCTCGCGGCAGCGACAAGACAAGCGCCGGCCGTGTCAGCGCGTCGAACGCCGGCGATCAAAATACATGAGGGCAAACATGAGACATGCTCTAGGCGTGTTAGGGGTTCTCGCGGCCGGCGTTCTACTCGCCGTTTCGGCCGCGATGAACTGGCGATTTGGCTTCAGTCTCGGACGCACCGAGTTCGACGGCCAGATCTACGGTGCGGCCAGCGCGGCCGCGGACTGCATGAAGGCACTCGTGCCGTTCTTCTTCTTCGCCGCAATTCGCAACCGGATGTGGTCGCAGGCAGCTCGCCTCGGCGCTCGTCTGGGTCGTGGTCACGGCCTACTCGCTGACCTCGGCGCTCGGCCATGCGGCGCTGAACCGGTTCGATACGGCCGGCCAGCGCGCCGCGACCGTCGCAGACTACAAGGACCATCGCGCCGACCTGGCGCGGGCCCAGGAGCAATTGTCCTGGATCCCGCAGCACCGTCCTGCTCAGACGGTGCAGGCCGACATCGATGCGTTGAAGAGACGATCGCGCGTGGGTCTGGACCAAGGAGCTGCACGGAGGTCACCGGCAGCAAGGGCCGGAGCTTCTGTCAGAAGTATCACGCGCTGTCGGCGGAGCTCGCTTCGGCCGAGCAGTCGATCGCGCTCGAAGCGCGCATCGCTGACATCCAAGGCAAGATCGACGAGCAGTTAACGGTGCGACGGTGATGTCGGAAGCGGATCCGCAAGCTGCGGTTCTGGCCAAGCTCGCCGCATTCATCGCGCCGTCCATCAAGGTCGAGGACGTGCAGACCGCGCTCACGGTCTTCGTCGCACTGCTGCTCGAGGTCGGCTCGGCGCTTCGGTATGTACATCGCTTTCAGCCAGTGGCGTCTCTATGACACGCCACACGCCGGCCGCACCTCGTATGGTGCCGGTCAGCACCGCTGCGGCAGCGGTGGCGGCCCCAAAGGCCGTTGCGATAGCAAAGCCGCGTTCCGGCGCGAACGACAACAGGTCGGCTCGCCGGCCCAAAGACTGATTGCTCCCGAAACCGACGTGGAGCGCTTCTACAAGGAGAGAATTGAGACACAAGACGGATCGAGCTTGACTGCAACTTCGCTGTACGAGGACTACTGTGCATGGTGTGAAGAGCAGCAGAAAGAGCCGCTGGCGCTGCCGACATTCGGTCGGGAGTTCGGTGAGCTCGGAGTTCAGAAAGCAAGGATAGCAGGCAGGGTGCGGTACATCGGCATTGCGCTGAAGTCCGCCGGCGAGCTCGAGGAGGATAAGAAGCTGACGGCCTTCAGGGACGCAGGCCGCCTAGCAATAGGCTTCTCGAACGAAAGGCCGCGCAAGCGGCCTTTCTCTTTTTCAGGATCCGATCATTGAACGAGGGCGGCTTCGGCCGCCCTTTCTTTTTGTCCAGCCGGCGCCTGGCCGGAGATCTTCAGCGCGAAGGCATAGTCGGCCGCCATCTCCTTCAGCTGCTCGTAGCGCCCCGAGGCGCCGCCGTGCCCCGCCTCCATGTTGATCTTGAGCAGGATCAGGTTGTCGCAGGTGTTTCTTTCGCGCAGGCGCGCGACCCACTTGGCCGGCTCCCAATAGGTGACGCGCGGATCGGTGAGGCCACCGTAGGCGAAGATGTGCGGATAGGGCTTGGCCTCGACGTTCTCGTAGGGGCTGTAGCGAGCGAATGGTCTCGAAGTCCTCGCGGCTGGTGATCGGATTGCCCCACTCCGGCCACTCGGGCGGCGTCAGCGGCAGGTCCTTGTCGAGCATGGTGTTGAGCACGTCGACGAAGGGCACGTCGGCGATGATGCCGAGGAACAGCTCCGGCGCCATGTTGGCGACGACGCCCATCAGCATGCCGCCGGCCGAGCCGCCGTTGGCGACGATGCGCCCGCGCCGGGTCAGGCCTTGCGCGACGAGGTAGTCGCCGGCCGCGATGAAATCGGTGAAGGTGTTGACCTTATTGGCGAGCTTGCCGTCCGTGTACCAGCGATAGCCCTTGTCCTTGCCGCCGCGAATGTGGGCGATGGCATAGATGAAGCCGCGATCGACGAGCGACAGCCGCGTCGTCGAGAACGAGGCCGGGATCGAGATGCCGTAGGCGCCGTAGCCGTAGA
Source organism: uncultured Alphaproteobacteria bacterium (assembly GCA_963724595.1). Classification (GTDB taxonomy): domain Bacteria; phylum Pseudomonadota; class Alphaproteobacteria; order Rhizobiales; family Hyphomicrobiaceae; genus Hyphomicrobium_A. The sequence continues at coordinate 67,215 of CAVRVR010000017.1, forward strand.
GCAGAACCGGCGCCGAGCCGTCGAGCGGCGTGTCTTTGCGGTAGAGGATCGACATCGGCACCGTCTCGCCGTCGGGCGTCGGCGCATAGAGGCGGCGCGTGACGTAGTCGGCGGCGGTCGTGCCCGCTCGGCACCTCCTGGCGCTTGCGCAGGGTGCGCGCGCGCGTCTCCATGTCGTAGTCGTAGGTCTCGGCCGGCGTCGTCATCGACGAGTAGACGAAGCGCGTCGTCGTCGTGTCGAACTCGTAGCCGGGCGAGATGCCGAGCGCATACGCCTCCTCGGGGAAGGCGATGGTGTGCTCGGCGCCGTCGGCGAGGCGGCGCACGACGATGCGCGGCAGCCCGTTCTCGCGCTCGAGCCGCACCATGTGGTCGCGGTAGAGGATGGTGTCGAGGATCGAGGCAGCCGGGCCGGTGCGGGATGAGCTCGCGCCAGTTCGCCATGCCCGGTGCCGAAACCGGCGCCTCGCCGATGCGGAAGTCCTCGGCGCCCTCGGAGTTGGTCGTGATGATCAGCTTGTCGCCGTGGTGCTCGATCGAGTACTCGTGGCCGTGCGTGCGCGGCTCGACGACGCGCGGCGCCTCGAGCGGCGCGTCGGCGTCGATGAGGTGGACCTCGCTCGTCTGATGGTCGTGCGCGTCGATGAGGACGAACTTCGCCGACTGCGTCGAGGAGATGGCGACGTAGAAGCCGATGTCCTTCTCCTCGTAGACGAGGACGTCGTCCTCGACCGGCGTGCCGACGACGTGGCGGTAGACCAGCAGCGGGCGGTGGTTCTCGTCGAGGCGCACATAGAACAGCGTCTTGCTGTCGTTGGCCCACACGATGCCGCCGCGCGTGTCGGGGATGCTGTCGGGCAGATCGACCGCCGGTCGCCAGGTCGCGCATGCGGATGGTGTAGAGCTCGGAGCCCTTGTCGTCGCTGGCGTAGGCGAGCAGGCGGTGGTCGGGGCTGTGCTGGAAGCCGCCGAGGTCCCAGTAGGGCTTGCCCTCGGCCTCGACGTTGCCGTCGAGCAGGACGGCTTCGCCGCTCGCCCGAGCGCGGCGCAGCGGCAGACGAGCGGATACTGACCGCCGGCGACGAAGCTCGAGTAGTAGGCGAACGGCCCGTCGGGCGCCGGCACGGAGCTGTCGTTCTCCTTGAGGCGGCCGTTCATCTCGCGGAACAGCTCGTCCTGCAGGGGGCGCGTCTCCGAGAGCTGGGCCTCGCAGTAGGCGTTCTCGGCGTCGAGATAGGCGCGGATCTCCGGGTCGAGCACGGCCGGCTCGCGCATCACGTCCTGCCAGTTGTCGGCCTTCAGCCAGGCATAGTCGTCGACGAGCTCGACGCCGTGCCAGGTGGCGACGTTGGGACGGCGCGCGGCGCTCGGAGGCTTGACGAAGGCGTGACGATGGGCGGGACCGTGCATCGATTTCTCCACGGGGAAACTGCGACGAATATGGGGAGCCGTGCTGATGCGGCTGAGCGTTGGGTGACTTCGATGGGGCTCACCCGAGCAAAAATGGTCGTCCTGGGAGCCGTCGATCAGATGGATAGCTGGAAGCCTTGTCAACTTTGGGAAGAGCGACCGGGCCACAACCTTTCCGCGAGGGAAAGTTTTTTGAAGTAGACCCACGGCGCTCATAAGGAAACCTGATCATCACCTCAAGCGAAACTGATAGGCGTGTGCGACCCCGGCTGCAAAGGACGGGAATTACTAAGGTCATGAGCGCCTCAACACTTTGGTTCGCCAGAACATAGTAAGCGCATGTGTGAAGATGGCATCATGAAACACCGCTAAAGAACGGCGTGACCCGTCGAGTAAGGCTCAAGATTAGGCATATCAAGTTTATGTCCCTGTCCTCTTGTTGACTTTACTTCTGACCGATGCGAAACCAAGCCTATTGGCGGGGATAATCGGCACGCTTAACCGCAGAGTTATAGAGTTGACCAAGTTCAATCTGGCTTAGGTCTAGTTGGCCGAGGTATTCGATCGATGAAGCGCGCCATTGCATTGCAAAGTTGAAATTTGTCCGTGACGGAGGTCGGATTGGAAGACACAACTCAACCAGAACTCGTCGAGCTGACGGCCAAAATCGTTTCGGCCTACGTCAGCAACAACTCCGTCGTCGCCAGCGATCTTCCGCACCTCATCAGTGAAACGCACGCTGCGCTGAGCCGCGCGAGCGGCGGGGCTATTCCGGTGGAGCGCGAGGAGCAGAAGCCAAAGGTGCCGGTGAAGAAGTCGGTGATGCCCGACTATCTGATCTGTCTGGAGGACGGGAAGAAGTTCAAGTCGCTGAAGCGGCATCTGCGCACGCACTACAACCTGTCGCCGGAGGAATACCGGGAGAAGTGGGGCCTGCCGCACGACTACCCGATGGTGGCGCCGAACTATGCGCGCGCGCGTTCGGATCTTGCCAAGAAGATGGGCCTCGGCACGCGCCGCGACGGGAAGTAACTCGTCAAGCCTTTGGCGCGCGGTGCGGGCGCCGTTCTCCGATCCTTTGCATATAGTCGGCCGTCTCGGCGCGATAGGCGCGCAGCAATTGCGCGTGCCGCGCTAGGTCATACGCCCAATGCCCGGCGATGCCACGCTGGCGCTCGGCGCGTAAGGCGCGTCGCATGCGGGCGAGCAGGCGTGCGTGCTCGCTGATGCTCGATATTTCGATTTCATGCGGCCAAAGCGGCAGCAGCTTCGGCAGGTCGCGGGCGCGCTGATAGCGGGCGGGGGTCGGCGGTGCCGAGGGCAGTCGCATGTCGCATAGGCATGTGCGGTTAGGCTCCGACAGGGAAGCCGTAACTTTCGCACCGCCGTTTCGCGCGAGGATTTCTCTGGCGCCTCGCGACTTATCCCCTCCGTTCACCCGCCGGGTAGTTTGCACACCAGGGAGTAGCGCATCGCACGTATCATCCACCGCAAGACGAACCGGCCTTGAGAAGTCATGCAAATGTTGCAACCGACCCCCCCAGAATTACGCCGCCCCACTTCCTCAACAGTGCTACATGCCGAGATCGCGAATATCGGCGAGTGTCCCGCGCGAGGCCATCGAGCAAGCAGTCATTCAGGTGTTCGGCATCGCCTACAGGGATCTGCGCCGCACGACGCGCGGACGGGCAAAGGTGGCGCTGGCGCGCCAGGTCGCCATGTACCTCGCGCCACGTCGGATGCGGGTTGTCGCTCACCGAAACAGGGCGGCTATTCGAGCGCGATCGCACCACGGTTGCGCATGCCTGCGGCGTCATCGAGGACCGCCGCGACGATCCCATTTTCGATCGCGCGCTCGATCTGCTCGAATGGGCCGTGCCGGCCTTGACGAGCGCGCCCCTTCACGCAGCTCAATCCAGCAAGCTGAGGCAGCATGTCCGCAATGGGCTCAAAGCCGCGGCGGGGCAAGGCCGCGTGCGAACGACACCTTCAACGCCGATGAAAGCCCGATCGCCTGGCTGCGCCGGCGCAAGGATCGCAGCGGCGAAGCGATGATCTCGCAGGCGCAGTTCGATGCCGGGGAACGGTTACGTGCCGAGTTCTGGTTCGCGCAGATGACGCCGCGCACGACGACCAACTGGTCGTCCCTATCGCCCATGCAACGCGGGCGCCGCCATGGTGCGACACGGACCTCGGGTGCCAACATGCTCGACAACGCGGCGGCCGCCGCTGAGCGCGTGCGGCGCGCGCTGGCCGCCGTCGGGCCCGAGCTGTCCGGTGTGCTTATCGACGTCTGCTGCCACTTGAAGGGTCTGGAGGAGGCGGAGCGCGCTGCCGGCTGGCCGCAGAGGTCGGCCAAGATCGTGCTGCAACTCGCCCTGACGAGCCTGGCGCAGGCACTACGGCTTGGAGATCGCGCCGCACGCGGGAGGGAAGTCCGGTGTCGTGCGTCACTGGGGGAGCGGGGATTACCGTCCTATGTTCGAGGCGCCAGGCGACCCGGTCTAGCGAGCGGCGGCGACTTCTGCGGTTGCCGTGGCGGCATCGGCGCGGATACGGGCGACCATCGAGGCGAGTCCGTTAGAGCGCTGCGCGGTCAAGTGTTCCTTCAATCCCAGCTCCGCAAAGATGGGATCGGCGTCGATATCGAGGACGTCGTCAAGCGTGCGGCCGTTATACATGGCAAACAGGATGGCGATCAGGCCGCGCACGATGTGAGCGTCGCTGTCGGCGAGGAAAGTATACTCGGGGGCGCCGTTGGCGCGCTCGATGCTTGCTGCAAGCCATACCTGGCTGGCGCAGCCGCGCACCTTGTTCGCGTCGGTTCGCAGCGCGTCGGGCAGCGGCGGCAGCGTCCGGCCGAGCTCGATCAGATAGCGGTAGCGATCCTCCCAATCGTCGAGGAGGGCGAAATTGCCGCTGATTTCCGAGAGTGTCGGCACGTCGGCTGAACTTTCTTGGCTGCGCAGGGATGCTATTCACATAGGTTGCCGAAAGGCAAATGCGCAAGGGCCGGCGTTTGGGGCGCCGGCCCGCGTCGTGCGGTGGTGAAAATCGTCAGCTCAGATGCCGCCGCGCGAGGAGCCGCGCCAAACGGGTTCCAGATCCTCGGCCCGCAGCGTACCGCGCGGCGTCATGTCGATCGTCGGCTCGATCAAGGTCCGGCTTTGCTCCTTGCCGGCCTGCTTCATCGCGAGCTCGTAAGCCATGGCGGCGCCGAACTGCGCCTTCTTGACGAACCCGGCCCACAGGACGCCGGCCTGCTCGCAAGTCGGGCCGTTTCGATCGCAGAAGGTCGCCGTCCAATGCACCGCCGAGGCGGCCCGGTTGTACAGCGCGGCCTGCTGGTCGCGGTCGGCCGGCAGCACGGCGACGACGACAGCGACAAGGATGCCAATCTTCAAAATGGACATGTTGGTCTCTCCAACCTGGTCCCCATACCCTGCATCCTGAATAGCAGACCGGTATCAACAAACTGCCTCATGCAATCGGTAAAATTGCGCCCAATTGGATGCAATCTTTACAGATGTCGGGAGGGCGTACCCCGTGCGCGCCGCCGTGCAATCGCAACGTTCCGTCAATGAGTGTTAAGAGAACGTTTACGACCTCACCCGCATAGTACCCAAACATAGTAAGCGGCGCGTAGGGGTGTGGTCATGCTGCCGAACCGAGTGACGTTGCAACTCTTGGCCTTCCTGATGTTGGCCGGGGGCGTTGTAGCGAATGTATTCTTCATGCAATCGAGCGGGCGTGGCGTCACGAGCGCTCAGGTGAGCGCCAGCGATGCCTGGAACATCGCCGCCATTGAGGCAGCGGAGTTCGGCGATACGGGCTCCATCGGCCGGCCAGCCAACGAAGCCAAGAGGGACAGCAACGGTCTCAATCTCTCGGCACTCGGCGCGCCAAGCACGCCGGCGACGTCCACCAGCCAAACCGAGGTCACGCGCGCGGTGCAGCGCGAGCTGCAGATCCGCGGCTACGAGACGGGCGCGCGCGACGGCGTTGCCGGGGTGATGACGCGCGGCGCGATCCTCGCTTACGAGCACGATCATGGACTGCCACTCACCGCCCGGCCGAGCCAGGAGCTGCTCAAGGCGATCGTCCTCGGTGAGGGCGGCAGAGCCAGCGGCAAGAACGCAAAGGCGGAGACCGTCGAGGCGCAGGACGTCATCCGCTCCGTGCAGCGCTCGCTGGCGAAGCTCGGCTACAAGGCCGGAAGCGCCAACGGCAGGATGACGCCGGAGACCGCGCGCGCTATCCGCGCCTTCGAGGGCGATCAGGCGCTGCCCGAGACGGGCCGCGTCTCGGGTCCGCTGATCTCGCGGCTCGCGCGCCTGTCGAGCGACGGTCGCGTGGCTGCGGCGCCCTGAGGCACCGGCTCGCCTACAGGTTTGCTTGCCAGCGCGATCTCCGCCTCTAGAGTGCCGGCCATGCGGCTGCGCGCGGAATTCTGGGTGAAGGCTTATTTGCGCCGGTGTGCCATCGAGGGCGCATCGGCGGTCGTCGTGCGCCATGGCGATGACGATGCCGGCGCCATCTTCATCAAGGTCGACCGGCTCGACGGCACCTGCCACTTGTTTGGTCCGGCGCCTGCCGGCCTCGATGGCGCCGAAAGCGACCGTCGCTGGATTGCCCTCCTCTCACCCGGTGGCAACGAGATTGCCAAGGCCGACGCTTTCCTCGAGCGCGAGGCGCGTTTCGACTCCGACCTATGGCTGATCGAGGTCGAGGACCGGAAGGGGCGCCATTTCCTCGACGACAGTATTGTCACAGGGTCCGACTAACCGCAGCGCGCACTTAAGGCTTCGGTAACGTCTGGCGACGCCAACTTGTACACTGTGATTCTCACTGCTCGCGTCGACAACGCTTGACGGCGCGGGCAAATCGAGGGCCGCCATGTCACGGGGGAAGCGCATGGCACAGATACTCAGCTTTCGTACCCCAGAGTTCCGGTCGAGCGAGGGCACCAGCCCGCGCGCCGGCATCTCCGCGCAGGTCATCATCTTTCCGGGAATTCGCTACGAGCGTTGGGACGAGGCGCACGCCGTCACGTCCAATTCTAGCGAACAGCGCCACACGAGCCGCGACGTGCTCGAGTTGGCAGAGTAATCACAGCGTATTTGGATCAGAAGGAGCGCGCCGTGCAGCGTGCATCCTTGAGCACGGCTTCGACGTGGCGCTGATATGAGAAGCCCTTGTCGGGGCCGCGCACGACGACGATGCCGCGCGTTGCTGAAACCGCTGTCGGCGGCTGCACGTCACGCGCGATGCCGCGCGCTTCCGGCGTGACGCCGAGGAACGCTTCCTCCGAAGGCACGAGCACGATCGACACCGGCGTCGGCCGCGACGGCACCGATGCGGTGGCGTAGATGTTGTCGCCTTGCGGCGTGACGACCGTGAGTGACCACCCGAGATCGGGCGGCAACGTCGATGACACGGTGACCGGTCCGCCCGAGGTGTCGAAGCGGCACATCGCATAGCGCGCATCGGGCGACATGAAGGGTAGCGGCTCGGCGCCGGGCGCGGAGACGGTCAATAGCTGCATGCTGTTGACGGGCAGCCCGGGCGCGAGACGGCTATAAGCCGACGCAGCGGTGAGATAGGGAGCGGCCAGCGTGGCGCAAATGTGCAGGATGCCCGCGGCGACTGGAGCGGCAAGGATGAGCTGCCAGTTGGCGTGCTTTAGTGTATCGGCGATCCTCATCGACATTGCACTCTGCGGATCACGGGCAGCTGCTTAGGCTGCGCTTCCGATTTGCCCAGCATCGGCGTTACTGAATCAAAGGTCGTGAACATGAGCGCGAGGCGGCCGGCGCCGCCGGTCGGCAGCCAGTTGCCGGGGCTCGCTTCGCGCGCCAGGGTCACGGCGAAGGTGCCATCAGGGCGCAAAGCGATCGACTCGCTGGTGTAGGCGTGGCGCTGCGCGGCATTGGCGATGAGATCGCCGCGATCGTTGAACACGGTGAGGCTCCACCAATGGTTGCCCGGCTCGCGTCCCTCGACATTGTAGTCGCACGATGAGTGCAGTCGATTGCCGTCGCTATCGGTGTAGGCGAGGTAGGTGAGAGCGATCTCGGTCGTCAGCTGCAGCGTGCCGAGCCGCGCAAAGTGCGCGCGTGTGTAGGGATCGGCATCGGCGCGGCCCGCCGATGTCCAGCCGACCCACGGTCCGTGCTGTTCTGTCGTCAGCCGCGTTCCGACGTCGATCATGTACCAGCTCGTGCCGAGCCCGAGAATCAGCACGGCACCGATGAAGGCCGCCCAGTCGCCGAGAATCCCGATGAGGATCGCGACGCGCTTCTGCAGCCGGTGCAGACCGACATGTACGGGTGTGAGGGCGCTAAGGGACGGCACGTGGCGGCGTTCCATCCTGTGGCGGCTGCGCGACACCGAGTGTCGCGCGGCGAGGATCAGTCATGTTGGGTGTTGTACCATCGGCGCGCCGGTTCGGCGGCGTTGTCGGCGAGGGCTTGGGCGGGTTGGTCCCTGTGTTCGTTGGCGATGTCGGCGGCGGCGGCTCGGCAATGCCGCCGGCCTTGCGCAGTGCTTGCGCCACCTTGCGCAGCGCATCGCGCGTCTGGTCGGACATCAGGCTCGACGTGGTGCGCTGTGCTTCCGGCGCCCCGGGCGTGCCCTCGGGATGCATGGCGGCGATGCGCTGCTGTTCGGCGACCTGCACCGGGTGCGGCTCCAAACCGGGGATGGTCGGGATGTTCATGTCGGTTTGCACGACCGACATGAACGAGTGAAACACCGGGGCAGCGAAATGGCCGCCGGTTGTCCCCGATGCCATGGGTCGGTTGTCGTCGTTGCCGAGCCAGACGCTGGCGACGTACTTGCCGGTGAAGCCGACGAACCAAACGTCCTTGGGGCCGGTCGAGGTGCCGGTCTTGCCGGCGACGTTGGTAAAGTCGAGCGCCGCCGCCGTACCGGTGCCGTCGGTGATGACTTTCTGCATCATCCAGTTGAGGCCCTCGGCGACCTTGCGCGGCACGACCTGCGGAGCCTCCGGCTCGTCGCGGTCGCGGCTGTAAACCAGATCGCCCTTGGAGCTGACGAGGTCGAGGATGGCGTAGGGTTTGGAGAGCTTGCCGCCGTTGGCGAACGTGGCGGCGCCGCCGGCATGCTCGAGCGGGGTGATGCCGTAATCGCCAAGTGCCATTGAGCAGGTCTTGCGGATGCCGGTGATGCCGACCCGCCGCGTCATGTCGAGCACCTTGTCGCGTCCGACGGCGAACGACAGCTCGGCGGCGACCGTATTGAGCGATTTGGCGAGCGCCATCCACAGCGGCATGCGTCCGCCGCCGCCATGGCTGCCGCCGTAGTTCTGCGGATGCCAGCGGCCGCAACTGCGGGAAGCGTCGCGCACCTGCGTGGTCGGCGTGTAACCGTTCTCGAGTGCGGTGGCGTAGACGTAGATCTTGAATGAGGAGCCGGGCTGCCGTTTGGCGTGCGTCGCGCGGTTGAACTGGCTTTCGCCGTAGTCCGGTCCGCCGGTCAGCGCGCGCACGGCGCCGTCGGTTTCCATCAACGTGATGGCGCCGCTGGTGATGCGGTTGCCGCGATACTGCCGCAGCGCCGAGATGAGAGCCTCGTCCGTCGCCTTCTGCATATTGAGGTCGATGGTGGTGCGCGCGGTCAGCACGTAGGAGCCGCGGCCGGCGGCGATGCGCTGCACCTCCTCGAAGGCCCAGTCGAGGAACCAGTCGGGGCTGTTGGGATTGCGGTTCTCGATGGTCTTGGCGGGATGCACGCGCGCCCAGTGCACTTGGCCGGCGGTATAGAAGCCGGCTTCCACGAGGTTGTTCAGCACCTCGTTGGTGCGCGCGCGCGATGCCGGCAAATTGACGTGCGGGGCATACTTCGTCGGCGCCTTGAACAGGCCGGCGAGGAGTGCGGCTTCCGCCAGATTGATCTGCCGCACCGACTTGCCGAAGTAATACTGCGAAGCCGCCTCGACGCCGAAGGCGCCGCCGCCCATGTAGGCACGGTCGAAGTACAGCTTGAGAATGTCGCGCTTGGAGAAGCGGCTCTCGAGCAGCAGCGCCAGGAACGCCTCTTTGATCTTGCGCTGGAAGGAGCGCTCCGACGACAGGAAGAGGTTCTTCGCCACCTGCTGGGTGATCGAGGAGCCGCCCTGCACCACCTCGTTGGCCTGCAAGTTGGCGGTCAAGGCACGCGCGGTGCCGAAGACGTCGATGCCCCAGTGCTCGAAGAAGCGCCGGTCCTCGGTGGCGAGCGCGGCCTTCACCATCGCATCGGGGATGTCGTCGAGCGGCACGGCGTCGTTGTGCAGGATGCCGCGCTTGCCGATCTCGTTGCCGTTCTGATCGAGGAATTTGACGGCGAACTGGCCGGTGAGGAACTTGCCCTCGTTGAACTCATGGAACGCCGGAATGGCGAGCGCGAACATGACGATGAAGCCGCCGGCGCCCATCGAGAGGGCCTCGGACGCGGCCTCGTTGGCGAGGCGCTTCCAGCCGGTGATCTTGAAGCGGGCGAAAAAGCTGGTGCCGGCATTCCAGTAGTCGCGCACCGCCGCCCAGGTCTCCGCGAGCGTTGAATCGATCCTGGAATCGAGGCCGAGCCAGTTGATGGCCCGCTCACGGCGCCCGCGCTTGAAAAGCCAGTCCTGCACGTCGTTTTTGTTCCCGGCGTCCTATTGGAGCGCGACCACCCACAGCTGGGACGGGGCGCGCAACTCATCCTTGATGCGGACCTGAGGGTCCTTATACCGCCCCGCTGATGGAGATGTTAAGGCGCCAGCTGCGCATTTATGAACATGCTTGGCCGGCTCCGGGCCGTGAAACAGGCCGTAGCGGCGGCAATCGGTAGCGTCCTGCGCCCAAGCAGGCCCGGACGACAGCTTCGAGTTAGAAGCGACCCGTGGGGCGAACTGTGCAATGTCCGCGTTGGCATTTGGCGACGGCAAGCCGTTGTCGAGTTATCCGCTGGCACCGTTTAGAGCATTGCGACGGGCCGGGCCGCGCGCCATAAAAGGTGGCGCGGGGTACTCTTTCTTCGATGGCGCTATGGCGGTCTCGTGGACCCTTGAGAAAGAATTGTGTGGGCTCGTCGACGCGAGCACCACGGCGGAAGCCCTGTGGCGTCTCGGGCTGGCCTCAGACCCCGACGATCCGCCTCGAACTCGAGGAGACGCACGGCTGGCGGCGGGGCGGGGCGGAAACCTACCTCTATCGATTCAAGGTCATAGGCGCGGCGCAAGAGCATGATGTGCTGTTGAAGGCGGTGACCGCCTTTTCGACTGCGCGGACATTGAGCGAACTAGCCGAGGAATGGGCGTGCCGGCGCCGCCTACTGGCGGCGGGGGGCGTTTGCACGCCGAAGTGTTATTTTTCCGGCCGCGCGTTGCTGTTGGAGCAATACGTAGAGGAAAAGCTCGCCCCCTGTCTGCGTCGCCAGCCCGCCAATAGCATGGAATTAACCGATCAGGTGTTTGCCTTGGCGGCGGTGATGGACCGACTCGGCTTTGCACCTCTTTCAGCATTCAACCGTCTTCGAACCGATGGAGAGAGTGTTTATATCGTCGACTTTGGCCAGGACCTTGGTCCCCCCGGCGTCAAGCGGCGGCGCGGCAAAGGCCTTTTGTCCGAGGCCAAGAATTGGCTCACCAGTGTCGGTAACCAGGTCGTCGATCCAACCCGGGCCGAAGCGGTGTATGCCTTTCATTTAGACGGCGAGGCGAGGAATGAACAAAGACCGGCTTAAGCGCGAGATCATTCGGGCCGTGACCGAGCTCGGCGCAGCCGAACGCCCTGCTCAACAATGGCTGGTGCCGCTTGGGGAGCACGAGCCCGACAAGCGCAATCACTTCGTCCTGTTCATGAAGCCTGAGCTGTTGGCCGTCCGCGAAGGGGTAAAGCTCGGTCCGATCCTCGACCTCATCGGCGCGGTACTCCGCACGTACGGCGTCGAGACGGGTGCCATCCGCGTTCTCAACGGGCCCTACTTGGCACGCCACAAGATCATGGAAGAGCACTACGGCGTGATCAATCGCGCCTCCCGCTTAGGGCGTTCCGCACTCTCCCTGCCGACGCGTCAGAAGCTCGAGGCGGAGTGCCCGGGCATCGAGAGCATTCTCGGCGGGCATCAGTTCCTGGAGCACTATCAGGATGTCTCGGCGTTCGCGCTCAACATCATCGCCGACACGCTCGGCAGCAAGAAGCTCGCAAGCGGCAAGTATTACAGCGTGCTCAACGTGCAGGGCGAGCGCGTCGTAGTTCTCAACGCATTTCACCCGCAGCAGCTCCTCCACTATACGCGTCCGGGTCAAACGCTGGTGGTGTTCGAATGCTGGTCCGACACCGACTGGCAGGCTCTCCGCCACAACATGACGGGCGCCACCGATCCCGCCCGCGCCGTCGAGGGCTCGATCCGCCGCACGTTGCGGGAAAAGAGCCGCGAACTCGGTCTCGCCGAGGTCACGACGGCGACCAACGGCGTGCACTGCTCTGCCGGGCCCTTCGAGGGCATGCTGGAATACTGCCGGTTCTTCTCCGACCATAGCGGCAAGACCCTGATCCGCATGAGCGCGACGCCGTTTGGCCAGATGCTGCAACAGCGCGGATTGAAACAAAAGGACATCGCCGCGCTAGCCAAGAACCCGCTGCTCGGTGAGGGAAGTGCTGCCGCCTACGTCTTCAACCAGACGGAAGACAAAAACTCGGACGTTGCCGCCAATCTCCTGGCCAGCGCGCTGCGTAGCGCCGCCGCCTAAACGCTCGGCCGACCCGCAGGCGGCGGCGCAGCGGCTGCGCGCAAGCGCAGCGACGTAGCTTGGGCCAGCTGCTGACGTCGGCGCTCGTCATGTCGCACGTCGGCTCGACATCCAAGAGCGGGCTTGGCCCAAGCGGGTGCCGGCGATATCCGCGAAGTGATCGTGGGCGCACTCGGCGTGGTGACTCGACTGTGCTCCTGAATAGTTATCCCCACCGTCACGCTGGTGGGGTAGGGTTCCTGTATAACGCGAAAGTTGCGCCGGCGGCCGATGGCCTGGCGCCGCCCATCACCCAACAATCAGATTGGACGTCAGCGGCGCATGGCGTTCGACGTAGCGACACTTGCCCTCATCAAGGTCGACTACGAGGAAAGCGATCTCACCCTTAACCAGATCGGCGAGAAGAACGGTTGCTCGGGCGCATACATCTGCAAGCTCGCGAAGTTGCACGGCTGGAAGCGGCGAGCGCAGCGGGCCGGATGCGCGCCGCCGCGACCAAGACAGCCGCGCAATGAGCGCTCCGCCATCGCGCGCCGCATGTGCAAAGTCATAAACGGAAAGCTCAAGCAAATGGAGAAAGGCATGCAAAGCGGCGAGCTCAACTCCGCCGATCTGGAGCACGACGCCAAGATGGTGGGTTCGATGATCGGCGGCCTGCAAAAGTTTGTCGCCGCTCCGGAGGAAGACAAGTTGGGCAACCAAAAAGCAGCCAAGGCCGGTGCCGTCGATGAAGTGAAGCGACTTCAGCGCGAGATTATCGAACTGGGCTGACGCGCAACGAGGCACGCGCTCTGATGGGCGGCGGGCTTCGTAGGTCTCAAGGCTCTGCGGGATGCGGGCCAGGGAACAGGAGAGGGAACGAGCGAGGAGACAGCGTTGGCTTGCGCATCCGCGATGCCGCGCGCTCCCTGAGATGCAGTCAGTAACGAGGAATATTCCGCATGTCCGCTCGCCTTCTTCCACTTCGATGCGGCGGTGAACCACGGCGTCACCGGCGCGATGCGGCTGTTGCAGCGGACGGTCGGCTCCGACGTTGACGGCGAGATCGGGCCCAACACGCGCGCCGCCATCGAGCCTATCCGTTGAGGACGCTCTCGAACGCTACGCCGAGGCGCGACGCGCACGCTACCGGGCGCTGCACCACTTCTGGCGCTTCGGGCGCGGGTGGCTGGCCCGCGTGGACAAGACACTCGCACGCGCGACCGAGCTTGTTGGCGACGCGCGCACCGGTGCCGACACAACTCCAATCCTGCCAACCGAACAGAAAGGATCAACCTCCATGGCCAACACCGCACGCGAAACGCAGCCGACCGGAAAGTGGTGGGGAAGGTCGATGACCATCTGGGGTGCCATCATCACCGGCCTGTCGACGGTACTGCCGGCACTCGGACCGGCGTTCGGCATCGACGTCACCGGCGATCTCGTGCACGAAGCAGGCGAGGGGATCGTGCAGACGGTGCAAGCAGTTGGCGGTCTCCTCGGCACGATCATGACGATCTACGGACGCGTGCGTGCCTCAAAGCCGCTCGAGCAGCGCAACATGCAGCTGAAGCTCTGACGCTCGCGCGCGCATTCATGACGAGTTCAGGCGACGCAACTTAAGAGAGCGGGAATGCCTCTGCTTCTCCCGCCCATGCGCCGAATCATTTTTTCGCTCATTGCGTCCGCCGTCGCGCTGCCTCCCGTCAGCGCGACGGATGCCTGCATCGCCGACTGGTCCGATGCGGCATCGATCGTGCATCAGAACAAGTTGACCACGGTCGAGGCGCTCTCGCGCCTCGCCGCAGCCGAGCTTCCCGGCGCCATCGTCAAGACGACGCTGTGCGAGGAGAAAGGGAGCTTCGTCTACCGGCTCGTCGTGCGCGACCCGCAGGGCAAGCTCACCGCGCACACGGTCGATGCGCGTGCGCCGTTCGGCCGCTGACAATGTTTGCCGCCTGGGTTCGCAAGTTCCGCTTCGTGCCCTACATAATGGGCCAAGGCCCATCTCAAGGGTGCAACCAAGCGGAGGAACGTGATGCCATACGTCGATGGATTCGTGGTGGCGGTGCCGAAGAAGAACCTCGCCGCCTACAAGAAGATGGCGCTTCAGGCAGGCAAGGTCTGGATGGAGCACGGCGCGCTGGAGTTCAAGGAGTGCGTCGCCGACGACGTGAAGGTCGGCAAGCTGACCTCGTTTCCCCAGGCCGTGAAGCTGAAGCCGGGTGAGGTCGTCGTCTTCTCCTACATCGTCTACAAGAACCGCGCGACGCGCGACAAGGTCAACAAAAAGGTCATGGAAGACCCGCGGCTGAAGGACATGATGGCGGGTAAGGACATGCCCTTCGACGGCAAGCGCATGATCTACGGCGGCTTCGAAACGCTGGTGACGCTCGACGCCTGACGGCGCCCCTAGGATCGCGCCACCTGCATCGCTATAGTCCGTCGCGAGTCAACGATGCAGTGAGGGACTGAGGCCGTGCGCGTCCTGGTCGTCGAGGATGACAAAGATCTGAACCGGCAGCTGGTCACGGCGCTGGGCGATGCGGGCTACGCGGTCGATACCGCCATGGACGGCGAGGAAGGCTTCTTCCTCGGCGAGACCGAGCCCTACGACATCGTCATCCTCGACATCGGCCTGCCGAAGATGGACGGCATCTCCATCCTCGAGCAATGGCGACGCGCCGACCGCAAGATGCCGGTCATTATTCTCACCGCCCGCGACCGCTGGAGCGACAAGGTCGCCGGCATGGACGCCGGCGCCGACGACTATCTTGCCAAGCCGTTCCACATGGAGGAGTTGCTCGCCCGCGTGCGGGCGCAGGTGCGTCGCGCCTCCGGCCATGCCAAGAGCGAGATCGAGTGCGGGCCCTTACGGCTCGACACCAAGACGGCGCGGGTGACCTGCAACGGCCAGCAGATCAAGCTCACCTCGCACGAATACCGCCTGCTCGCCTACCTCATGCACCACAACGGCCGCGTGGTGTCGCGCACCGAGCTCGTCGAGCATCTCTACGAGCAGGATTTCGACCGCGATTCGAACACCATCGAGGTGTTCATCGGGCGCCTGCGCAAGAAAATCCCCGTCGACGTCATTGAGACCGTGCGCGGACTCGGCTACCGCTTGAGCGAAACGCCCGGCCCGGGCTGAGCTCATGCGCTTCAACTCGCTCGCCTTCCGCCTGTTCGCCACCGCCGCGGCGTGGACGCTGCTGGTGCTGCCGATCGCCGGCTTCATCATCTACCGCCTCTATCGCGACGACGTGCAGGCAAGCTTCGACGGGCAGCTGTTGAAGCTCGTCAATGCGATCACCGTCGACAGCATGGGCTCCTCCGGCGACGCGCAGCCGCTGCCGCCGAGCAACCTCTATGAGCCGCTGTTCGAGGTGACGCACTCAGGCTGGTACTGGCAGATCACGCCACTCTCGCCGGCCAACGGGCGCAAGCTCGTCTCGCCCTCGCTCGCCACCTACTCGCTGCCGTCCCCCGCCGCCAAGTCGGTGAAGCCGGATGAGAGCGGCGCCCGTTGGCTCAACGTCAAAGGCCCCAAGGGCGAGCCGCTACGCAGCGTCGAGGTCATCGACACGCTCGGGCACGAGCCGGGCAAGCCCACCTATTCGATCGTCGTCGCCGGTCCGCAGGATTGGCTCGACCATCTCGTCGCCAACTTCCGCTATCGCTTGACCACGGCGCTGGCCCTGGCCGGCCTCGGGCTCGTCGCCGTGACGCTGTTCCAGGTGCGCTTCGGCCTCTTGCCGCTGCGGCAGATCGAGCGCGGCTTGGCCGGCATCCGCTCCGGCACGTCGAGCACCCTCGAAGGCGATCTTCCTGCCGAGATCGAGCCGCTGCAGTCGGAGCTCAACGCGCTGATCCGCTCCAATCAGGCGATCGTCGACCGGGCGCGCACCCAAGTCGGCAATCTCGCACATGCATTGAAAACACCGCTCGCCGTCATCACCAACGAAGCGCGCGGCGACAAGACCGGTCTCGGCTCCAAGGTGGTCGAGCAGGCCGAAATCATGAAGCAGTCGATGACGCGCTACCTCGACCGCGCGCGCATGGCGGCCCGCGTCGGGGTGATCGGGCGCGTGACGCCGGTGCCGCCGGTCATCGAACCGCTGGTGCGTACATTGCAACGTATCCACCAGGACAAGGGCGTCGTCAGTCAACGTCGAATGCCCGGCGGATGCGCGCTTCCAGGGTGAGAAGCAGGATCTCGAGGAAATGCTCGGCAACCTCCTCGACAATGCCTGCAAGTGGGCGCGTCACGACGTTTCGCTCACCGTCGAGGTGCCGCCGTCGACCAGCCGCGCGCGCGTCCGGCGCCTGTCCATAACCGTCGCCGACGACGGACCCGGCCTCAATGAAGATGAGCGGGCGCGCATCGGCAAGCGGGGCCTGCGCCTCGATGAGACGAAGCCGGGCTCGGGGCTCGGGTTGTCGATCGTGATGGAACTTGCCCATTCCTACGGCGGCACGTGCGAACTGGCGCGGGCACAACTGGGCGGGTTGGCGGTGCACTTAAGCCTCCCGGCGGGCTAAACTGCGGACAGCGCGATTCGCCGCAAAGGAGCCGGCTTTCGGCCACGGCTGGTGCACATTCGTTGGCTAGTCCGCTACACTGTGGTTCGAATACACGAGGGGGCGCGCGGCCGGCGCGGACCGTCTTCGGGGAGACACTCGTCATGCGCAAGGCAGGCATTCTGGCCATCGCTCTCATTCCAGCGCTATTGCCCGCGTGCAGCGGCGACACGGCCAATCAGGACACCGGCCTCATCGTCGGCGGCGTCGCCGGCGGCATCATCGGCAATCAGGTTGGCAAGGGCACGGGGAACGTGCTGGCGACGGTTGCCGGCGCCATGATCGGCGGCATCGTCGGCAGCGAGATCGGCCGCTCCATGGACGAGCAGGACCGGCGGCTTGCCGAGCAGGCCGAGCTTGCCGCGCTCGAGGAAGGCGAATCCGACCGCCCGCGGCGCTGGCGCAACCCCGACAACGGCCGCTACGGCGACGTCGTCCCCGGGCGCCCCTACAAGCGCGCCAACGTCGACTGCCGCGATTACAAGCACACCGTTTATATCGACGGGAAGCCGCGCACCATGCGCGGCACCGCGTGCCGCAATCCCGACGGGACTTGGCGAAATGTCGCCTAGCGGCGGCGGGGCGCAACGTCGCCTGGCTCACCTTTGCTGAACGCGTCTCCTTAACCCCCTCCTTCATCTTGCGCCGCGGCAGAAATCTTGCCGCGGCGTCCGAGACTTGTCAGCCGGGCGCATGAGCCCTATTCCAGCCGCGCGGTGAGGCTTGGATAGCGGCATGGTCCTGTGGATGGGTTTTGCACTGTTGGCGGCAGCCGTCGTGTGGGCGGTGACCCGCCCATTGCTGACGCCGTCTCCCGGCGGTGCGGTCGCGGCCAACGATAGCGAGTTCGCCGTCTACCGCGATCAGCTCGCCGAGATCGAAACCGAACGGGCGCAGGGGTTGCTCGGCGGCGCCGAGGCGGAGGGCGCGCGCGTCGAGCTCGCCCGTCGTCTCATCCAGCGCTCCGAAGAAAAGCAACGCGCGAGCACGGCGGCGCAAGGGTCCATCGGTCGTGCACGTACGGCGGTGATCTACGCGGCGGCGGCCATTCCCGTCATAGGCATCGGCGTCTATCTCGCCGTCGGCTCGCCGCAACTGGCTGGGCGACCCTATGCTGCACGTCTCGACTTGCCGATGGAGCAGGCGACCGCCGCCGATCTCGTCGCGCGCGTCGAGGCGCATTTGCGCGAACATCCCGAGGACGGTCGCGGCTGGGACGTACTCGGCCCCGTTTACCTGCGCATGGGCGATTTCACGCAAGCGGCCGATGCATTCCAGAAAGCGGCGCGGCTGCTAGGTGAGTCGCCGAAGCGGCTCGCCGGCTTCGCGCGCGCCATCATCATGGTGCAGAACGGCGTCGTCAGCGAGCCCGCGCGCCAGGCGTACGCAAAACTGCGCGAGCTCGAGCCGAAGTCGATCGAGCCGCAGGTGTGGCTCGCCATTGGTCGCGAGCAGGACGGCGACCTGAAGGGCGCTGAGGGCGAATACCGCACGTTGCTGGTCGGCGCCGAGGATCCGTGGAAGGGCTTGCTCGAGACGCGCCTGCAGGAAGTAACGGATAAGCTCGGTGGCGGTGGCGCGACGGCTGCGAAGCCAGATCCGACTACCGGGGCGCCGAACGATCCATCGGCGGGCGGCGTCGCGGCGATGAGCCCCGCAGATCGCGATAAGTTCATCGCGCAAATGGTCGACGGCCTCGCCGCGCGCCTCAAACAGAACGGCAACGACCTCGAGGGCTGGATGCGACTGGTGCGCTCGTACATGGTGCTCGGCCGGCGGGATGACGCCGCGACGGCGCTCGCCAGCGCGCGGGGGCAATTCTCGGGCGATGAGAAATCGCTGGCCGAGTTGAACGTATTGGCAGAAAGCTTGGGGCTCGGCTCGTGAGGAAGCGAACAAGGAAAGCGGTATGACGCGAAAGCAGCGGCGCGGTGTTCTGATCGGCGTCGGCGTCGCGGTGCTGACCGTGGCGGCCGGCCTCGTGCTGTTCGCCCTGCGGGATTCCATCGTCTTCTTTCACACGCCGAGCGACCTCGCCGAAAAGCCGATCGCCGTTGGACAGCGCTTTCGCCTCGGCGGACTCGTCGCCGCGGGCTCCGTGAAGCGCGGCGGCGGCACCAAGATCGACTTTGTCGTAACCGACACCTTGAAGACCGTGCCCGTCGTATACGAGGGCGTGCTGCCGGATCTCTTCAAGGAAGGCCAAGGCGTCGTCGCCGAGGGCAAGCTGTCGCCGGAAGGAACGTTTGTCGCCGACAGCGTGCTCGCTAAGCACGATGAAAACTACATGCCGCCGGAGGTGGCGAAGGCGCTCGAGGCGAAGGGCGTGAAGCTCGGCAAGGGCGCGTCCCACCCGGAGAGCGCGACGCCGTGATCGTTGAGATCGGACATTTTGCGCTGGTGCTGGCGCTCCTCGTCGCCATCTTCCAAATGGTAGTGCCGGCTTACGGCGCGCAGGTGCGCGATGCGCGGCTCATGGCCGTGGCGGACCCGGCGGCACTCTGTCAGTTCGGCCTGCTCGGCGTCTCCTTCCTCGCCCTGATGCACGCCTACGTGACGTCGGACTTCTCCGTCGCCAACGTCGCTTCCAACTCACATTCGACGAAGCCGCTGCTCTATCGCATCTCGGGCGTGTGGGGGAACCACGAAGGCTCGATGGTGCTGTGGGTGCTTATCCTCGCCCTGTTCGGCGCCGCGGTTGCCGCTTTCGGGCGCAACCTGCCGCCGACGCTGAAGGCCAACGTACTCAGCGTGCAGGCGTCGATCGCGGTGGCGTTCACGCTCTTCATCCTTTTCACGTCCAACCCGTTCCTGCGCATCAATCCGCCGCCCGCCGACGGCAACGGCCTCAATCCGGTCCTGCAGGACCCGGCACTCGCCTTCCATCCGCCGTTTCTCTACACGGGCTACGTCGGCTTCTCGATCGCCTACTCGTTCGCCATGGCGGCGCTGATCGAAGGGCGCATCGATGCCGCTTGGGCGCGCTGGGTGCGGCCATGGACGCTCGCTGCTTGGATGTGCCTGACGCTCGGTGTCGCTATGGGCTCGTGGTGGGCCTACTACGAGCTCGGCTGGGGCGGTTGGTGGTTCTGGGACCCGGTCGAGAACGCCTCGTTCATGCCGTGGCTCGCCGGCACGGCGCTGCTGCACTCGGCGCTCGTCATGGAGAAGCGCGACGCCCTGAAAGTCTGGACGGTGCTGCTTGCCATCCTCACCTTCTCGCTGTCGCTGATGGGCACGTTTCTGGTGCGCTCGGGCGTCTTGACCTCAGTGCACGCCTTCGCCGTCGATCCCAAGCGCGGCGTGTTCATCCTCGCCATCATGACCTTGTTCACCGGCGGCGGTCTCGCGCTGTTCGCGCTGCGCGCGCGCGACCTGCGCCAGGGCGGCATCTTCGCGCCGATAAGCCGCGAGGGCAGCCTCGTGCTCAACAACATCCTGCTGACGACGGCATGCGCCACGGTGTTCGTCGGCACGCTCTATCCGCTACTGCTGGAATCGCTCACTGGCGACAAGATTTCGGTCGGGCCGCCGTACTTCGATTGGACGTTCGGGCCGCTCATGGTGCCCCTGCTGCTGGCCTTGCCGTTCGGGCCGTTCCTTGCCTGGAAGCGTGGCGACTTGCTGGGCGCTGGTCAGCGGCTGATGTTTGCGGCGATGCTGGCCGTCGTGGTCGTGGCGCTAGCGGCCGCAGCGTTTCATCGTGGCCCGTGGCTGGCGCCGTTCGGGTTGGCGCTGGGCGTATTCGTCATGGCCGGGGCCGTCTCCGAGCTCGCCTGGCGCATTCGCCTCGGCAGCGTGCCGCTGGCTGAAGCCGGGCGCCGTTTCGCCAATCTGCCGCGCTCGGCCATCGGCACGGCGCTGGCGCACTTCGGCGTCGGCATGCTGGTGGTCGGCGTCGTGGCGACCAGCGCCTATCGCGAGGAGCGCATCCTCATCATGAAGCCGGGTGAGCAGGTCGCGCTCGCCGGTTATGACCTCACGTTCAAAGGCGTGGCTCCGGGGACGGGCCCCAACTATCGCGAAGAGGTCGCCGTGTTCGATGTGGCGCGCGGCGCTGCGGCCGTGACGCGGCTGGAGCCGTCGCGACGGATCTACGACATGCCGCCCGAGCCGACGACCGAGGCCGGCATTCACGTCGCATGGCGTGGTGATCTCTACGTCGTGCTGGGCGACAAGCAGACCGCCGGCGGCTACGCGGTGCGCATCTATTTCAATCCGCTGGTGCGCTTCATCTGGCTCGGCGCGGTGGTCATGTTCCTGGCCGGCGCCGTATCGCTTTCGGATCGGCGCTTGCGCGTCGGTGCGCCGGGCCGGGCGCGCCGTGTCGCTGCGGCGCCGGCCGAATGACAGTCCGAGCGACATTTCTTACCCTCGTCGCGCTCGCATTTGCGGGCGGCGCGGCGCTGGCGGTCGAGCCGGACGAGATCCTGACCGATGCAGCGCTGGAAGCCCGCGCCCGGGAAATCTCCTCCGGCCTGCGCTGCCTCGTCTGCCAGAACCAGTCGATCGACGACAGCAACGCACCGTTAGCGCGCGATCTGCGTCTTCTGGTGCGCGAGCGGCTGAAGGCCGGCGATAGCGACGCGCAGGTGATGCGCTTCGTCGAGGACCGCTACGGCGAGTTCGTGCTGCTCAAACCGCCGCTGAGCTGGCGCACCGTCGTGTTGTGGGTGGCGCCGCTTCTGGCGCTGATCGTGGCGGTGTGGATGACGGCACGGGCGTGGCGGCGCCGGCAGCCGCAGGCGGCGGACGCGACGGTTGCGCCGTTGTCGCCGGACGAGGAGAGCAAGTTGCGCTCGATCCTCGCCGAAAGCGAGATCGAGCCGCCGGTGCGCGACTAGCGCTTGCCGGCTATAGGCGTGGCGCGAACGTCGATCTTCCCCGTCACCACCTGGCTTTCGCCAGCCAGCGCCCGCAAGAGCGGACGCGTCGCCAGCCCCGACACAGGCATGTGCGAAGCGCGCTCGAAAGCCTTCGATCGCTACCTTCAATTGAGGTCCGAAGCGGCCATCGCGCGGACCGGCATAGAGCCCGCGCGCGGCGAGCCCGTCCTGCAGCTGGCGGATGTCGCGCTGGGTCGTCAGCGTTTCGGCTTTAAGGAACACATCGAGCGAGGATGCGAAGGCCTGCGCGTTGACGCCGGTATTGGCGACGTCGTCCGACTTGAAGCGATGCAACACTTCGCCGTTGAGCATGATGACCTTCGATTGCACGTAGGTGCCGACATTGATGCCGACCACCTCTGGTCCGTCGATGCCGTCGACGAGCAACGGCGAGCCGGATGAGGCAGCGCCCGTGTCGCACGTGTGCAGGAGCAGCTGATCGGGATCTGAGAAGTCGCGGCGCGTCACCTGCCAGTCGGCGTCGGTGAAGTCGCGCTGCACGCTGCAACCCGTATTGAGCATCGGCTGCCACTTCGGCAGATCGCGGTGATAGGCGATGTTGAACACATGACCCTTGTCGGCGAGCTTCATGACCTCGCCCACCGAGAGGCGTGTCACCTTGAACGACCCGGCATTGCACGCCGGCTGCGCGAGCCGGACGACGGCCCAGTCGCGGGTTGCGTCGATGGGCGGGCGCACGTTGAGCCGTGTGGAACCGGAAATGACGTTCGCGTCGGACGCGCCGTCGTTGGCGCCGGCAATTTTTACGCTCTGCGTGGTGCCGTGCAGTTTGAAGGAGAGGTCGGTGAGGTGCAGGGGTTTCTCGTCGCGGGTGCGGTAGAGGCAGTGGGCGGCCGTGACGACGACGTCCGGGGCGACGCAAAATGCCGTGCATATCGAGTGCGACTTGGAATCGAAGAAAATCCCCAGCTTCGTCCCGGCCTGGAGCAGGGTCTGGGGGAGGGGCACCCGTTGATCGGTGCCGAAAACGGACGCCGTGGCTGGGATACCTGTGCCAAGGCAGGCCAAGAGGCCAAAAAGCGGCACCGCACGGCCAGACTTTCAAGGCCTTAGCGGGGGGACTTGCTACGTACTGCATACGCGCCTCGGTTCGCGGGCATGGTGAACAGACCCTTTATTACCAACTGTTAAGGCAATCGAAAGGCTGCCGTAATCCCGGTGTCGCTAGGCCTCGTAGCGAAGAGATTTCCCTGCTTCGCAGAATGGAGGTTCGTGCGCATGCCATCCCAACCCAGCTCGCCCGAGGTCGTAGCAAAGAGCGGGCCAACGAAAACGAGCGGTCGCGATTTGCGGCGACTGGCCGCCGTGGCGGTGGTCGGAGCCGGTTTGGTGGGCCTCGGCCTCGCCGACTATTCGGCGCCCGCCGTCGCCCAGTTCAAGCCGGGCACCCCGGCGGAGACGCTGTCGTTCGCCGACATCGTCGATCGCGTGAAGCCGGCTGTCGTTTCGATTTCGACGACGAACGAGGTGAAGGTTGCCGATCGTGGTCCAAAGAGCGGACCTGGCGCCGGCCCCGGCGCCGGCCCCGGCGGGCGTCCGTTCGAGGGTATCCCCGGCCTGCCCGAGGATCATCCGCTGAACGAGTTCTTCAAGAACATGCCGAACGGCCCAGGTGGCGGCGGCAACCCGATGCAGCAGCGGCCGCGTCAGGCCGCCGGATCCGGCTTCGTCGTTTCCTCTGACGGCTACATCGTCACCAACAACCACGTCGTCGACGGCGCCACCAAGGTGAAGGTGAGCTTCGACGACCAGGAAGAGATCGACGCCAAGATCGTCGGCACCGACTCGCGCACCGATCTTGCGCTT
Organism: uncultured Alphaproteobacteria bacterium; assembly: GCA_963724595.1. Lineage (GTDB taxonomy): Bacteria > Pseudomonadota > Alphaproteobacteria > Rhizobiales > Hyphomicrobiaceae > Hyphomicrobium_A. The sequence continues at coordinate 90,636 of CAVRVR010000017.1, forward strand.
CTCAAGATCGAGCCGAAGAAGCCGCTGACGGTCCTGAAGTTCGCTGAGAAGACGCCGCGCGTCGGCGACTGGGTGCTGGCGGTCGGCAATCCGTTCGGCCTCGGCGGCACGGTCACGGCCGGTATCGTCTCGGCGCTCGCCCGTAACATCGGCGGCCCGTACGACTACATGCAGATCGACGCTGCTGTGAACCACGGCAACTCCGGCGGCCCGACCTTCAACCTCGAAGGCAACGTCGTCGGCGTCAACACGGCGATCTACAGCCCGACCGGCGGTAACGTCGGCATCGCCTTCGCGGTGCCTGCCGAAACCGTCAAGCGCGTCGTCGAGCAGCTCGAGAAGGGCGGCGCGGTGAGCCGCGGCTGGCTTGGCGTCAAGATCCAGAACATCGACAAGGATCTTGCCGGTAGCCTTGGTCTCAAAGAGCCGAAGGGCGCGATCATCAGCGAAGTGATGGCTGCCGGTCCGGCGGCCGACGCCGGGCTGAAGGTCGAGGATGCGATCTTGTCCATCGATTCCAAGTTGATCGAGGACAGCCGCGACCTCGCCCGCACCATCGCCGACCTGCCGGCCAAATCGACGGTCGACGTGAAGGTGTGGCGCAACAAGGCCGAGCAGACGGTCAAGGTGAAGCTCGGGACGTACCCGAACACACCGGAAGTGGCCGAAGGCAACACCGAGCCCGACGAGCCCAAGGATCTTGGCGGCAACGTCGATCTGAAGCAGCTCGGCCTTAGCGTGAAGCCGGGCCCAGGCAAGGACGGCGTCGTCATCTCTGACGTCGACCCGAACTCGGACGCCGCGTTGAAGGGCATCAAGGAGGGCGACATCGTCCTCAAGGCCGGCAACGAGGCCGTGAACTCGCCGCAGGACGTGGCCAAGGCCGTCAAGAAGGCGCAGGACGACGGGCTTCCCGCTGTCATGTTCCACATCAAGCGGAGCGGCGATCAGACCGTGCTCGTAGCCATCCCGCTCAGCAAGAGCTGAGCTGGATCGCAAGAATGAAGTCCTGGCGGCCCGCACCCTCCCCGAGAGTGCGGGCCGCCTCGACGTTCAGGGTAGCGCGGGGCACAATGCGAATCGGGGAACGGCAAAAGCGGTGACGAGATGCACGTGCTGGTGGTCGAGGACGACCGGGAAACCGCCCACTTTCTGCAAAAGGCGCTGAAGGAGAGTGGCCACGCCGCCGATCTCGCCGAGGATGGCGAGACCGGCCAGTCGTTGGCTGAGCAGGGCGTCTACGACGTGCTGATCGTCGACCGCATGCTGCCGCGCCTCGACGGCCTGTCGATGATCCGCGAATTGCGCAACAGAGGCGTGCGCACGCCGGTTCTCATTCTTTCCGCGCTGGGCGAGGTCGACGATCGCGTCAAAGGCCTGCGGGCCGGCGGCGACGACTATCTCACCAAGCCATATGCCTATTCGGAGCTGCTGGCCCGCGTCGAAGCCTTGGCGCGCCGCGCCGTGCCGGAGGAGCAGGAGACGCGCTACGTCGTCGGCGGGCTGGTGCTCGACCGCCTGTCGCACCGCGTAACGCGCGACGGTGAGGCAATCCAGCTGCAGCCGCGCGAGTACCGGTTGCTCGAATACCTCATGAAGCACGCCGGGCAGGTGGTGACGCGCACCATGCTGCTCGAGCACGTGTGGGACTATCACTTCGATCCGCAGACTAACGTCATCGACGTGCACGTCTCGCGGCTCAGAGCCAAGATCGACAAAAACTTCGACAAGCCTCTTCTGCACACCGTGCGCGGGGCCGGATACACGATCCGCGATGGTCCTGCCTGATCGCCTTGCCCGCGCGGTTTCGACCACCGGCTTCCGCGTGGCCGCCACCACCGTCGCTGCCTATCTCGTCTTTGCGGGATTGGTCGTCGGCGTGCTGCTGTGGCAGACCAACCGGGTGCTGACCAGCCAGGTGCTGTCGACCCTGCACGCCGAGGCCGAGCTTCTGAAGGCCGAGGCACAGTCGGGGGGCAGGGCGGCGCTGGTGCGCGCGGTTGAGGCGCGCAGCCGCCCGGGTGGCCCGGGGCTCTATTATCTCGCCGATCAATCGGGGACCAAGCTCGCCGGCAATTTGAGCCGCTTGCCGCCGGAGATCATGGGCGGCACCGCTGGCGGCGTCTTCCGCTATGCGCCGGATGTGCAGAGTACGACCGAGCATCTCGCGGTTGCGGTTCCGGTCGAAATCGGCAATGGCGAGCAGCTCATTGTCGGCCGCGACGTCGAGGAGCAGCGCCGCTTTGCCGGCGAGATGGGCACCGTCTACTTTCTGGCGCTTGGCTTTCTGACGCTCGGCGGCCTCGTCGCCGGGTTCGCCGTCAGCCGTGTGGCCTTGAAGCGCATCGAAACGATCAACGTCGCCGCGCACTCGATCATGGCGGGGGACATGTCACGGCGTATCGCCGTGACCGGCGCCGGCGATGAGTTCGATGTGCTGGCCACGAACCTCAACGCCATGCTCGAGCGCATCGAAGCGCTGATGAGCGGCTTGCGCGAGGTGTCCGACAACATCGCCCACGACCTGAAGACGCCGCTGTCGCGCTTGCGCAATTCAGCCGAGGCGGCGCTGCGTGAAACGGGCGCCGATGCCTATCGTGAAGGGCTCGAGCACACGATCGAGAAGGCCGACGAGCTGATCAAGACGTTCAACAGTCTGCTTCTGGTTGCACGGCTGGAAGCCGGCGCCTTGGAGGGGAACGCCGAGCGCTTTGACGTCGGCCGTGCCGTGCGCGACGTCGCCGAGCTGTATGAACCGGTGGCCGAGGAGCGCGGCATGGCCCTCGCCGTCAACGTCGAGGCAGGCCCACAGCTCACCGGCAATCGGCAGCTCGTGGTGCAGGCCGTTGCCAATCTCATCGAAAACGCCATCAAGTATTCCGGTAAGCCAGACGCCAAGGGGAACCGCGCGGCGATCTCCATCGATATGCACGATCACGCCGAGGCAATCGAGGTCGCTGTCGCCGACAATGGGCCCGGCATCGCGCCGGAGGATCGCGAGCGCGTGCTGAAGCGCTTCGTGCGCCTGGAGAAGAGCCGCACCGAGCCGGGCACCGGGCTCGGGCTCAGCCTCGTGCAGGCTGTGGGGCGGTTACACGGCGGCGGCGTGCGCCTGGAAGACAATCACCCAGGTCTGCGTGTGGTCCTGACGCTTCCGAAGCGTGCCGATGACCGCTAAGAGGGAAGCGCTCTAGCACTACGCGGCCATGCCGCGGGGATGGCGGCGACAATGGCGGCGAAGGAATCAGCGAGCTTACGGCCCTTCGTTGAGCGCATGAGCGAGGCGCCCGCGGCGCGCAACGACGCGCGCACTGTGGGTGCGATGTCCGCGCTCAAGGAGCGTGCGCATGCCGATACCTCGCTGACGCCACTCAGCGCCGCCCTCGAAAGTCCGCGCGCTGTCGCGCTGCTCTCCGGCATATTCAGCGGCTCCCCGTTCTTGACGGGCCTCATCGAGCGCGATCCTGCGCGCCTCGAGAAGATCCTGACAACGGCGCCGGAGGCGCGGCTCAAGGAGCTGAAGGCCGAACTCGCGAACCGTCTCAACGCGGCGGCGACGCGAGCCGACGCCATGCGTGCCTTGCGCGAATTCAAGAACGAGGTAGCGCTGCTGACGGCGCTCGCCGATCTTGCCGGCGTGTGGCCGGTGCTCACGGTGACGGGAGCGCTGACCGAATGCGCCGATGCGGCGCTGCACGGTGCGGTAGACTTTCTGTTCCGCGAGGCCGTGGCGCGGGGCCAATGGCTGGCCGAGGCGAACGGCAGCGTCGTCCCGCGGGGCTACATCGTCCTTGCCATGGGCAAGTACGGCGCCGGCGAGCTCAACTATTCGAGCGACATCGACCTCATCGTCTTTTACGACCGCGACCGCGTCCGCACGGCCCCCGGGATCGAGCCGCAAGGCTTCTTCGTGCGCCTGACGCGCGATCTCGTGCAGCTGATGGCGGAGCGCACCGGCGACGGCTACGTGTTCCGCACCGATTTGCGGCTGCGCCCCGACCCCGGCGCCACGCAGATCGCCCTGTCGACCACGGCGGCGCTCATCTACTACGAGAGCTTCGGGCAGAACTGGGAGCGCGCGGCCCTGATCAAAGCGCGCGCCTGCGCCGGGGACGTGGAAGCGGGCCGCGCGCTGCTCAATGATCTGGCACCCTTCGTCTGGCGCAAGTACCTCGACTACGCCGCGATCGCCGACGTGCATGCCATGAAGCGGCAGATCCACGCCTATCGCGGCTTCGGCCATATCGCCGTCGCCGGCCACAACGTCAAACTCGGCCGCGGCGGCATCCGCGAGATCGAGTTCTTCGTGCAGACGCAGCAGCTGATTGCGGGCGGGCGGCAGCCGGAACTGCGCTTGCGGCAGACGCTCGCGGCGATGGCGAAGCTCGCCGAGCGCGGCTGGATCAAGCCACGCGTCGCCGAGGAGCTGACCGAGGCGTATCTCTACCTGCGCCGCATCGAGCATCGGCTGCAGATGGTCGCCGACGAGCAGACGCACGAGGTGCCGGACGATGCGTCCCGGCTCGAGAGTTTCGCGCTGTTCTGCGGCTATCCGGATACGGCGACGTTCTCGCGCGAGCTGATCGCGCGGCTGGAGACCGTGCAGAGGCACTATGCGGCCCTGTTCGAGGACGCGCCGGTGCTCACCTCCGGCGGGGTCAACATGGTGTTCGCCGGCCAGCGCGACGATCCGGACACGGTGGCGGCGCTGAAGGAGATGGGCTTCTCGCGGCCGTCCGAGGTGCTGGCCAATATCCGCGGCTGGCATCATGGGCGTTACCCGTCCGTGCGCAGCCCGCGCGCGCGCGAACGCCTCACCGAGGTGCAGCCGCTATTGGTGGCGGCGCTTGCCGATACCGCCGATCCCGACCTGGCTCTTGCCAACTTCGATCGCTTTATCGCCGAGCTGCCCGCCGGCGTGCAGCTATTTTCGCTGCTGCGCGCCAATCCGGGGTTGCTGCGCCTGCTCGCCGACATCATGGGCACGGCGCCGCGCCTGTCGCGCATACTTTCGCGGCGCCGACGCCTGCTCGATGCGGTGCTCGACCCCCGCACGCTCGGCATGCTGCCGACGGCCGAAGAGCTCGACCAGCTGCTCGGCGCGGAGATCGGCTCCGGCGAGAATGACATGCAGCACGTGCTCGACCGCGCGCGTGTCATCGGCAGCGAGCAGCAGTTCCTCATTGGTGTTCGCGTGCTGTCGGGCGCTATCAAGGCGAACCAGGCGGGCGGCGCCTATGCGCTGCTCGCCGAGCGGCTGATCGATGCGCTAAAGCGCGCCGTCGAGCGCGAGCTGGTGCGAACGCACGGCGAGGTGCCGGGCGGCAGCGCGGCGGTCCTCGCCATGGGTAAGCTGGGCGGGCACGAGATGACCGCAACCTCCGACATCGATCTCATCCTTATCTACGATTACGATGACGCGGCAACCCAGTCGGACGGCGCGCGGCCCTTGGCGCCGACCCAGTTTTATGCGCGGTTGACGCAACGTCTGATCAGCGCGCTGGCCTCGGCCACCGCCGAGGGCTCGCTTTACGAAGTCGATATGCGGCTGCGGCCCTCCGGCCAGCAGGGACCGGTCGCCACGCAGCTCAAGACGTTTGTCGACTATCAGACGAGCGCGGCCTGGACGTGGGAGCACATGGCACTGACGCGGGCACGCGTCGTCTCCGGCCCCGGGCCGCTGCGCGCGCGTGTCGAGGCGGCGGTGCGCACTTCGCTCGTGTGGCCGCGCGATCAGACAAAGATCGCCGCCGACGTCCGCGCCATGCGTGAGCGCATCGCCAAGGAGAAGGGGACCGACGACATCTGGGATCTGAAGCAGGTGCGCGGCGGCCTGGTCGACGTCGAGTTCATCGCCCAGTACCTGCAACTCGTGCACGCGCAGGCGCACCCCGACGTGCTCGATCAGAACACCGTCGAGGCCTACCGTAAACTGCGCGACGCCGGGGTGCTGGCGCCTTCCCATGCCGACGTGCTGATCCCGGCGACGCGGCTGCTGCACGACCTGACGCAGATCCTGCGCCTGTGCATCGAGGGCCGCTTCGACCCGGCGACGGCGCCCTCGGGCCTCAAGGAGCTGCTGGCGCAGGCCGGCGATGCGCCGAGCTTCCATGAGCTGGAGGGGCGGCTGCGGCAAAACCTGACCGCCGTCAGCCGCCTGTTCGACGAAATCGTCGCCTGAAACTGGCCTTCGGCCGCGCTCGGCAGGCGCGACGGATTTTGCTCATTCCCCCCGTTCTCACCTCCAAAGGGCGCTTAATCGGCCGTTCGGCCCGCCGGCAAGGTCGCAGAGCCGCCCCATACGGCGCTAAAGTGGAAGCGGAAGTGTTCGTGGCCATGTCGAGGCTAGCGGTGGCGGCAAAGAGGATTGAGCCCGGTCCGCACGGGTCGCGCCCAGGAGGGCCTGACGCGGGGGAGGACGCCACGTTGGTGGCTGCCGCCGGCCGTGGCGACGCGGCTGCGTTCCGCACCCTTGTCGATCGGCACCTGTCGGGCGTGCTCGTGGTTGCCCGGCGCATGTTGCGCGACGACGCGGAGGCCGAGGACGTGGCGCAGGAAGCGATGCTGCGGATGTGGCGTTCGGCGGAAAATCTCGAAGTGGGCGCGCTGGGATTGCGCCCGTGGCTGCGGCGCGTCGTCTCCAATCTGTGCGTCGACCGCATGCGCTCGGGCAAGCGGCTGACGGTGACGGACGAAGTGCCGGAGCGGGCCGAGCCGGCAACCCAGCACTCACAGCTCGAAGCGCAGCGATACCAGCCAGCGCGTCGATGCGGCTTTGAAGGCGCTGCCTGACCGGCAGCGTACGGCGCTGACCCTCTTCCATTACGAGGGGCTGAGCCAGGTCGAGGTAGGACAGATTATGGGCATCTCGGACGAGGCGGTGGAATCGCTGCTCGCCCGCGCCCGAAGAACATTGAAGGCGGCGTTGCGCGACGAGTTGCGCGAGCTGCTCTCCGACGAACAGCACGAGTGAACCGGCAGACGACCAATTAGAGACGAGACGAAAGCGATGACGAAGATGGACAGACAGGCAGAGGATCGGGAGGCGCTGGAGCGCTTGCTCGATATCTATGGCGCCGACCGCACGCGCTGGCCTGCCCGCGAGCGCCTGCGGTTTGCCAGTGTCGTCAGTGAGGACAAGGCGGCGGCACGGCTGTTGGCGGAAGCCGATGCGCTCGACCGGCTGCTCGAGCTGGCGCCGCGCGCCAGTGGCGCCGACATCGACGCGCTGAAGGAGCGCATCATGGCTGCGGCTCTCCGATCGAGGCCGCCGCAACTCGTCGTCGTTGCCTCCGGCAAATCAACATCGGGCACGGATATGGCCGCGCGTGGGCGCCGTAGCGCGTTTGCCGCCAAGTTCGGACGCGGCGAGTGGCCGGCGGCGGCGATGCTCGCCGCCTCGCTGGTGCTCGGCGTCATGCTCGGCTCGGCCGGCACCTTCGATGCGACGGTGCAGGAGATGGCGGAGGTGACCGGCTTGACCAGCGCCCCGGCCGATAATTCTCGGCTCGCGCTCGGCGATGAGATCGAAGGGCAGCAGCCCGACGAGGATCTGCTATGACCGATGCAACTCCGGCGCCGACCTCCTGCCGCAAGTTGCGCCTGGCGCTGATGGCGTCGCTGGCGCTCAACGTGCTGATCATCGGCGCCGTGGCGGGCACGCTGTGCTTCTCGCGGCTGGGTCGGGCCCGGGTCCTTGGGGGCCGAAGGGCTCAGGCCTACTCGGTTTCGCGCATACGCTGCCGCGCGAGCGCTCCGATATGATCCGTCAAAAGCTCGCCGAACTCGAAGCCGAATATGGAGACCCTGCGCAAGAACATTCGCGACGCGCGCCTCGGTGTACGCGCGGCGCTTACCGCCGAGCCCTTCGATCAGGCCAAGGTCAATGCTGCGCTCGAGGGCGTCGTGCAGGCCGAAGCCAACGAGCAGCGCGCCAAGGTGGCGGTGTTCGGCGATACCGTCGGCCAGTTGACGCCGGAGGAGCGCCGACAGTTGCACGACTGGCTAGAGAAAAAGCGCCCCCTACACTAAGCGCTAGACGGCCATCGCAGGCTGGCGCTCGCGCGCCTCGATCGGCAGGCGCGCCGGCGAAGAAATCGGGCTGCACCGCGCGGTCGAGCACGGTAACGGCACGCCAGCAGCCGACAGTCTCGATCTCGAGCAATGACGTCCCCTGCATCTCCAGCAGCGTGCGGGCAAGGCAAATGGCCAGCGAGCCGGCCTTCGGCACGCGGCACGCCTGCTCGCCGCCGACCGACAACACGATCTCGATGAGCTCGCCGTCGGCCACGGTCACGAGCGAGACGCGGGCGCCAGGCGCGGCGCGCGCCAACCGCCTCGGACAGCATGTTGACGAGGATCTGGCGCAAGGCGCGGGGCTCGCTGAGAACCTCGACATCCTCGGGCAGCGTCAGCTCGAGCTCAACGTCACGCGCCGCCGCCTTGCGCTCGACGAGGGCCCAGGCATCGGCAATGGCGTGATCGAGGGTGCAGGCGACCGCCGCTTCCGCCGGCCGCGTGTTGGTGAGAAGGGCGGTGAGCGCGAGGGTATCCTCGGCGGACTTCAGAAGATCGCCGGCGCTGTCGCGGATGTAGCGCACGTACTCCTGGTAGCGCTCGCTGCCGAGCGGGCCGAACATCTCCAGCGCCATCACCTCGGAAAAGCCGATGACGGCGTTGAGGGGCGTGCGCAACTCGTGATTGATCCGCGACATCAGGTCGGCCCAATCGAAATTCGCGGCATGCGCGGGGGGATGGCGCCGGGCGCGAACCGTGTTGGGGAGATGCATAGGCTGAGGGGCGGGATCGAGCGCGATTTCCGAAGCCGCGAAGGCGGCAGGGGCGTTGGCCCTATCGGCGGGTGCTCTTTTGTTGCGCGATGTGGAAACGGCGCCGGCGAGGTTGGCTCCGGCGCCGAACACGGCAAGCGCGGTGCCGGTCATCAATAGGATGGCGGCGGTAAAGTTCGTGGGCAGCAGCGGGGCGAGAACGCCGAGGCTGACGGCGGACAGGGCGAGGAAAATGCCGGGCTGCGTACGCAGCAGCGAGCGGCGCAGGGTGGCAAAGCGATACTTCGCGGGTTTCAGCCGCGCCGCTGCCAGCTCCGCAAAGGTCGGCCGCGCGCGTGCGCAGGCGGACGTTGTCCACGCCATCCTTTTCCTCCGAAATGTTCTTTGAATGACTTGCGGATTCCCGCGAATCCGCCACCCAAATCACACGTATCAGTTCACACCATCGCGAATCGGCTGTCGAGCGCGAATAAGCCCTTCGGCTTCATAAATTTTCCGCGATTACCCTTCGAGCACACGCGAGGCGATTTCCTGCACGTCCGGCGACAGCGGTTTGGTGCGCGCGATGCGCTGCAACGCCTTGCGCGCCTTGCCCCGGCGGCCGCTTTCCAGCGAGCGCCAGGAGCGCAGCGCGCCCAGCATGCGGGCGGCGATCTGCGGGTTGATGCGGTCGAGCGCCAGCACCTGATCGGCCAGGAAGGCGTAGCCGGCGCCGTCGGGCCGATTGAACTGCACGGGGTTGGTCGCGGCGAAGGTGCCGATCAGGGCGCGCACCTTGTTGGGGGCGGTCAGCGAGAACAGCGGGTGGCTGGTCAGCGCCTTGACGCGGCGCAGCGTGCCGGCGAGCGGCGACTGAGCCTGCGCCGCGAACCAGGTATCGATGACGACATTGTCGGCCTGCCAGCTCTCGTAGAAATCGGCCAGCGCCTGCTTGGCCTCGGCGCCGCCGCGGTAGGTGAGGAGGAACAGCGCATGCGCGCGGTCGGTCATGTTGCTGGCGTTGGCATAGTGCCTGGTAAGTCGGGCGACGTCGGCGGGCGTGCCGCGCGCCGTCAGCAGCGTCAGCGCGGCGTTGCGCAAGGCGCGGCGTCCGGCGCTTTCCGCGTCGGGCGAGAAGGGGCCGGCCTCGTCCATCTCCGCATAGAGGTCCTCGAGCTGGGGCCCCAGCGTCTTGCCGATCAGCTTCATGAGCGCGCGATGGGCACGGTGGACCAGGGCCGGATCGACGTTCTTGCCGATGATGCGGGCGACGTCGGCCTGTGTCGGCAACTTCAAGAGCTCGGCGCGGTAGGCCGGCTCGAGCCCGTCGCCGCCGAGGGCCGACGCCGAGCGCGCGCGCATAGCGCAGCCCGCGGTTCGACTTCTTGCCCGAGGCGAGGCCGGCGACGCTCTCGACCAGCGTGCGCGCCGCGTAGCTGTTGGCGGCCTGCCAGCGGTTGAACAGGTCGCTGTCGTTGGCCATCAGCAACTCGACGTCGTCGTCGGGCAGGTCGAGTGTCACGTTGACCGGCGCCGAGAAGCCGCGCAGCAGCGACGGCACGGGACGCGAAGGCACATCGACGAAGCGGAAGCTCTGCCGGCGCTTGGTCAGCGACACGACGCCGTCTGGCAGCTCTTCGCCGTTGTCGAGCTTCAGCCCGAGATCGTGGCCGTTGGCGCCGAGCAGGCCGAGGCGGATCGGGATGTGCATCGGCTTCTTGGTCGGCTGGCCTGGCGTCGCCGGCAGGATCTGCTCGACCTCGAGGTCGGCCGTCTTCTTGTCCTTGTCGTAGCGCAGGTTGGCGCACCAGCTCCGGCGTGCCCGCCTGCGAGTACCACAGCCGGAACTGGCGAGAGGTCGGCGCCGCTCGCGTCCTCGAAGCAGGTGACGAACTCCTCGACCGTCGCCGCTTCGCCGTCGTGGCGCTCGAAATAGAGGTCCATGCCCTTGCGGAAGCCGTCGCGGCCGAGGATGCGTTGCGATCATGCGCACGACCTCGGCGCCCTTCTCGTAGACCGTCGCCGTGTAGAAGTTGTTGATCTCGATGTAGCTCTCGGGGCGCACCGGATGCGCCAGGGGGCCGGCGTCCTCGGCGAACTGGTGCGTCTTCAGGGCGCGCACGTCGATGATGCGCTGCACCGTCGCCGAGCGCTCGTCGGCGGAGAACTCCTGGTCGCGGTAGACCGTCAGGCCTTCCTTCAGGCAGAGCTGGAACCAGTCGCGGCAGGTGATGCGGTTGCCGGTCCAGTTGTGGAAGTACTCGTGGGCGACGACGCTCTCGATGGCCTCGAAGATGTTGTCGGTCGCCGTCTCGGGCGAAGCCAGGATGAGCCGGTCGTTGAAGATGTTGAGACCCTTGTTCTCCATCGCGCCCATGTTGAAGTCGGAGACGGCGACGATGTTGAACACGTCGAGGTCGTACTCGCGGCCGAAGCGCTGCTCGTCCCACCGCATCGAGCGCTTGAGCGAGTCCATCGCCCAGGCGGCGCGCTCCTCCTTGCCGTGCTCGACGTAGATGGCGAGGTCGACCTTGCGCCCCGACATGGTGCGGAAGGTGGAGCTGATCGGGGCGAGGTCGCCGCCGACGAGGGCGAACAGGTAGCAGGGCTTGGGATGCGGGTCGTGCCACACGGCGTAGTGGCGCTTGCCGCCGTCCAGCGTGCCGCGCTCCTGCAGGTTGCCGTTGGCGAGCAGGATGGGTGCCGCTTGCGGGTCGGCCTCGATGCGCACGGTGTAGGTGGCGAGCACGTCGGGGCGGTCGAGGAAGTAGGTGATGCGGCGGAAGCCCTGCGCCTCGCACTGGCTCGTGTAGACGTTGTTGCTGCGGTAGATGCCCTGCAGCGCCTTGTTGGCCTCCGGGTTGACGAAGGTGGTGATCTCGAGCGTGAAGGGCTCGGTCGGCGTCTTCGTCAGCGTCAACGAGGTGTCGGTGAGCTTGTAGTCCTTCTTGCCGAGCGGGCGGCCGTCGAGGGCGATGTCGCCGAGCTCGAGTTGCTCGCCGTCGAGCCTCAGCGGCTCGCGGCGCCCGGTGGCTTTGGGATTGGGGCGGATGGCGAGCTTGGAGCGGATGCGCGTGCGCGCCGGCTCGAGCGAGACGTCGAGGTTTACCCGGTCGATCAAATAGGCGGGGGGCCGGTAGTCCTTGAGTTGGACCGGCCGGGCTGTCTCGAGTTTCATAGGATCACCGTACCGCTGCACCCGGGCGCTTTTAGGGTGCAGAACCAAGCTTCGGCGGTGAGTATAATGAGGCGGGCTTAGCGCGTCATGACCGGCCGGCTCGCAAGTCTAGGAAACACGCCATTAACGACGCCATATTCGGGATGGCGCAGAAAACTCAGCGCTCCGTAGCCTTCGCCGCGGCCTTGATCGTCATATAGAGAAGGTCGTCCGAGATGGGCTTGGACAGCACCACCTGATGATCGTCGCGGCGCACCAGCACGCGCGGGTAACCGGTGAGCACGACGAACGGGATGTCGCGCGTCTCGAGTGCCGTCTGCAACTCTTCGCTATTTTTATCGGCGAGGGCATAGTCGAGCAGGGCGACGTCGACCGGCTCCTTGCCGACAACGTTAAGCGCCTCCGACACCGAGCCGAACGGCCCGACGATTTCGGCACCGGCCCCCGCAAGACGATCACAGTAGTCGAGCGCCTCGAGCGGCTCGTCCTCGACGACCATCACCTTGCAGCCCTGCAACTCGGCAGCATTAGCCGTTGTGGCCATAGCGAACACTCCGCATGCTGACGCGCATCCGGTATGCCAACGGCACGACTGCAATATCGTTCCAGCTCAAAGTGATGAGGCTGCTTGGTCGCGACCGGTGGCCGGGGCTCGGTAGCGATCTTCGGTGCTCGAAGCAGGTCTCGCGGCGAGGCTATCACCGTGGAACCGGGCCTATCGGCGGGCGTTTCGATTGCAACGATTTCAGCCTAACCTTCGTGCCGAGTGTGCTCCGTCTTAAGGGCGGTCGCAGCCTCGTGCGGAGATACTTTTTCAGACCGAGAGGCGAAGTGAACGCAAAAGGAAGAGCATTCCTCTACGTACGCGGCGCCATGATCTTTCTGGCGCTGCTGCTGCCGATGATGTCGCTGCTGCCGCTGGGCTGGCTGTGGCTGTGGGAGCGCGGCTATGCGCTGTATTGGCTCGCCGCGGCTTTCAGCTTGAGCGTCATCGCCTACACGGTGCAGGTCATCGCGCTGCGCCGGACGCTGAAGCAGACGCCGGTGCCGGCGCCGGACGACACCGCCGTAAAGGTGGCACCCGACCCGTCGTGGACGGCGCGCGAGCAGGCGGCTTGGACGGCAGTGGAGACCATCGCCTCCAACGTGCGGCCGGAGGAACTGACGGATCGCGATCGCGTGCTCAACCTCGGCATGCGCACCATCGAGGCCGTGGCGCGGCAGATCCATCCGCAGGATCGCAATCCCTTATGGAAGTTCACCATCCCCGAGGCGCTGGCGTTGGTCGAGCGCGTCAGTGCCGATTTGCGGCCGTTCGTCATCGACAACATTCCGCTCGGCGATCAGCTCACCGTCGGCCAGGTGTTGAAGATCTACGGCTGGCGATCGGCCATCGGCATGGCGGAGAAGGCCTACGACATCTGGCGCCTCATCCGTCTGGTCAACCCGGTGACGGCCGCTGCGCAGGAGGCGCGCGAGCAGATCACCAAGCACCTTTATGCCAACGTGCGCGATCAGATGGCACGCCAGCTGGCGGGCGCCTACGTGCGCGAGGTCGGCCGCGCGGCGATCGATCTCTACGGCGGCCGTCTGCGCGTCTCGCAGGCGCAGCTCGCCGGACACGTCAGCGCTTCGACGTTGCGCGATCGCGGGCAGGCGACCGGGCGCGCCGAGCCGCTGCGCATCCTCGTCGCGGGACAGGCGGGCGCCGGCAAGTCGAGCCTCGTCAACGCCCTGTCGCGCGACGTGCGCGCGGTGGTCGACGCGCCGGGCGGCACGCGCGACTTCCAGGCCTATGAGGTCGAGCTCGAGGGGCTCGCCGGATCCATGGTGATCGACAGCCCGCGCATCGGCGCGACGGCGAAGGAGCAGAAGGCGTTTGCCGCCAAGGCAAACGACAGCGATCTCATCGTCTGGGCGATCGCGGCCGCCAAGGCGGACGGCGACATAGACCTGATCGCCATCTCCGGCATCCGCAAACACTTCGCCGGCCGGCCGCACCGGCGCCAGCCCCCGATCCTCGTGGCGCTGACGCACGTCGATAAGCTGGTGCAGCGCATGCCGGGGCCGCACGGGGACATCGATGCCAGCGACCCCGCGGTGGTCGAGATGGTGCGCGTCGTGGCCGAGGGGCTGGGCATTCCCAAGAACGACGTGGTGCCGGTGAGCCTTGCGCCCGATCGCGCGCCCTACAACATCGAGCAGCTTGCGGGCCGCATCGCCGCGCGCGTTCCCGAGGCGCGGCAGGCCCAGCTCCTGCGACTGATGGAAGACGCGGCGCCGCGTTGGAGCGTACGCCGGCTGCTCGGCCAGACCGGCAATGTCGCTTGGTCGGCGGCAAAGACGGTGACGCCGACAAAGCTATTCAAGCGCTAGGCATTACGAGGCGGCGCGCGTCTCGACGGCAGCAACGGGTGTCTCGACGCGCATGGTCTCGACTTGCTCCGCCGTGCTGCGCTCACTGTCGGCGCGCGCCGTGTCGAGGCAGAAGCGGACCGCCTCGCGCAGCGTCGTCGCCGTGGCGTCGACCGGCACGCTTTCGATGATGGCGGCGTCGGCCTTGGATTCTTCATCCATCTTCCAGAAGCCGCCGAGGATCGGGGTATCCGGCACCGATCGCTTCAGGCGGCGCACCAGGAAGCGCGCGTGCGCGCTTCTTTCACGCACGTCGAGAGCGGACACGCAGATGAGCCGCACGCCCTCGCGGTCTTCGGCGGTGAGGTTGCCGTGATGCAGGTGCTGTGCATCGATGACCTTCGTGCCAATGCCGTACTTCCGCAGCAGACGGGCCAAGGCAAGTGCGACGGTCTCATCGAGCGCGGTGCGGCTGGCGACGCACAGGACGGCGTTGCTTGCCTTCCAGTCATCCGCTAGCTGCTGCGGAATTGGCTCGGAAATCTCGCGCTCTTCTTCCTCCTCGACCTCATCGGAGGCGGCGGTCTTCTCGTTTTTTTCCTCGGTTTCGTCGAGGTCAAGCAGCGGGCGCTTTTTGGCCGGCTTCGGCACAACATCGAGGTCAGCAAGCGCATCGATGACGACATCGGCGGTGTCACGAATGTCGTTCAAGCGCGCGGGCTCGAGCGTACCGCGATCGGCATCCGTCTGCGCGAGCAACAATCCTTCGATGACGACCTCATCGTAGTAGTCGACGAGCGGGCGCTCCTTGATGAATTTCTCGGCCTGCTCGACCACCTCGGCCGGGTCGCCGGCCAGCATGCGCTGGTAGAAGCGCTCAGGCGGTGACAGCGGCGGCGTGTCGCCGAGCAGCACGTTGAGGAATTCCAGCCTTTCCACGTGGCGGCCGAGAACGACCAGCACGACGGTCAGCGGTATGGCGAGGAGCAGACCGATCGGCCCCCACAGCAGCGTCCAGAACGCCGCTGAGAGAATGATCGCCAGTGGAGAAAGGCCGGTTCGCTGGCCCTGCACGATCGGCTCGATCAGGCTGCCCATGATCGGCTCGGCGATCAGATAGAGGGCAAGCGTCCACAGGAACATGCTCCAGCCGGGATCGACGGCCGCCGCCAGCAGCAGCGGAAAGGCGGCAGCGATGAACGAGCCGATGAAGGGCACGAAGCGCATGAGCATGGCGAGCACGCCCCACAGCACCGGGCTCGGCACGCCGATCATCCACAGCCCCACGCCGATGACGATGCCGAAGGCCGCATTGATGGCGGTCATGGCCAGGAAGTAGCGGCTGAGGCGGTCGCCGGCGTCGTCCATCGCGGTCGTCGACTTCTCGAGGTCGTGCGAGCCGAGCAAGCGGATGGCGCGGTCGCGCACGTCCTCGCGCTGCAGCAGCAGGAAAAGGACAAACAGCAGCACGGCGCCCGTCGTCGCCAACGGGTGAAGCACGAGGCCGATGATGCTCTGCAGTTGGTCGAGGGAGGTCGGCGCTGGCTCGTGTACCTCGACCGGTATCGGCCGGGCATTGCCATTGCCGCCGGTGTTGGGCTGACCCTGCAGGGGCGTCACCGTGACGGCAACCGGAGGTGCCGTGCTCTTCGCCGGCGCCTCGAGCTGCTGCTGCAGATCCTTTAACGTCTCGCTGGCTTGCTTGAGGACGCCGTCTCCGCCGGCAGTGGCGTCGCGCAACGCCGAGACCTTCTCTTTGAGGGTGATCTGATAGCGCGGCAGCTCCTGCGCCAGGCTGCTGACCTGTTGCGTGATGAGCGCGCCGACGCCGAAGATGAGCGAGAAGGCCACCGCCACGACGAGAACGACAGCGGGCGTATTGGGCAGCCCCGCCCGCTTGAGGAGACGCACGAGCGGCGCCAGCACAAATGATAAAATGACAGCGAGCGCCAGCGGGACCAGAACCACCTGGCCGAAATACAACCCGACGATGATGATGAAGCCGACGATGGCCATCTCGGCCGCAGTAGCGGGAACGCCCGGCACCGCTATCGATCCAGGCAACTGACCGGCGGGGTTCATTCTGCTGCTATTGGCGATATACATCTTTTTGCCCCGCTCTTTGCCGGATCGCGACTAATGCCTGCGGGCGTTTTAGCGCCGCAGGCACTGCGCTTAGCGCCGGAGACGACGCGCGGCGCCAAGCCCGAATAGGAACGCGGTGCCGACAACTTGCATGGCGCCGAAATAGTCGACCGCTTGCTTCGCCTCCTCGTCGACGGCGGAAACTGCCGTCGACATGGGCGAAGACTTGTTGCGTCTGCGCGCCTCTACCTTCTCGATAATCGCCGGCACTGACAGGCTGATGAGACCTGCCAGCACGCAGGCGCCGGCGATCATGCCGATGGCGGTCAACGAACCAAATCTCGGCTCGGCGACCATGTATGCCGCGATGATGGCGAGCACCATCGCGGCGGTAAGGAATACTCCTGCAACCGCCATCCACGTCATGCGCCTCGAGACATTATCGATGGCGCTGTGCGTGGCCCGGCTCGCAGCGTAGAGGACCGCATCCCCAATCATGATCCCCTCCTGCGCTTAGCGTCTGGCCAACAGCGCGAGCACGAAGCCGATGCCGGCCGCGATGCCCGCCGCTTGCAGCGGATTGCGGCGGATGCTGGCGGCAAGCTTGTCATACTGCTCCTGCGCCAGCGCCTGCGCCTGCTCGACGGTTTCGTTGAACTTGTCCTGCGCAGTGTTGGCGAGGTCATTCACCTGGCGCGAGGCGCTCGAGGGGGCCGCTGCGGTTCGGGCTGTATAGGTGTTCATGTGCGTCGCTCCTTGTTAGCGCGAGAGGATGAGGCCGAAGACGAAGCCGATGCCCGCGGCGATGAGCGCGGCCTGGCTCGGGTTGCGGCGAATGTGAGCCTCGAGGTCGCTGATCTTTTCCTTGGCTTTGTCCTGCACGTCCTCGACGCTCGAGCCGATCTGCTCGGCGGCGAGGCGCTTCACGGAATCGGCCAAGCTGGAGATGTCCTCGCGCAGCGCGGCGACGTTGTCGCCGACGTCAGTGGCGGCCGAGCGCGCGGCCGGTGTGCCCTGATCGGGAGCACGAGTGGTAGACGAGAATTGCATCGGGGGTCCTCCTCTTGGCGGGGGTCGCGTCCCCGCTGAACGGCATCGAAAGTGGAAATCAATGACATGCGCACAACGCGGGCCGTGGCGCTGGAGTTCCGCGCAATTGATCTGGCCGTATAGTGATTTAGTTGGGGAACCGATCATTCAATCAAAACGTTCAAATGCACACAGATGGTGGCCGTGGTGGGCTGCCCCGAGATCAGCGCCAGCCGCCGACATGCAGAGGAGAAGAGGGAGATGGTCAGCCCCGTGAAGGAATTCAGCTCAGCGGCGCGTTCCGCGCAGGAGACAGCCGAAACAACACTGGCGGAGATGCGCGACAGCGTCACCGCGCTCGCCAAGGAGGTTGCCGATATCGCCGAGCGCCGTACGCGCGCCGCGCGGCAATCTGCGATGGATACGGCGGAAGCTAGTGCTTCCGAGCTGCGCCGAACCATCCGCCGTCAGCCGGTGGTTTCCATGGCCGTGGCCGCCGCGGCCGGTGCAGTGCTGGCTCTCGCTGTGGTTCCGCGCTTTAGCCGTCCCGTTAGCACCTCGCGCTGGGATCGTTGGACGCCCAACATCACGCGCTCGGACCTCTACGATTTCGCGGACAACATTCAGCGGTCGGTGTCGCGCGCGGCGCAGTCGGCATCGGCGCCGATCACCCCGGCGTTCGAGCGCCTGGTCGACGCGATTACCCGCACCAATCCGAGCGCTTCAATGGATACGATCATCGAGAAGGCGAGCGGCTGGTTCCAGAAGGCGCAGGACAAAGCCAAGCAAAAGATGGGCTGAACGGACTATCCACCTGGACATATTTTTTTCGCGCCTCGGCTCCACGCACCGGGGCGCTTTGCTTTAAGCCGGCCGGTCGTCGGGCAGTGGGATGAACTCGTCGGCGTCGCCCGGGACGGCGGTGAAGCGCTTCGCCTTCCAATCGGCCTTGGCGGCGTCGATGCGGTCCTTCGAGGACGACACGAAGTTCCACCAGATGTGCCGCGGCCCGTCCATCGGTTCCCCGCCGAGCAGGATGATACGCGTTTGCGAGGCGGCGAGCACGGAGATGCGGTCGCCAGGCCTGAAGACAAGCAACCGCCCGGCCGCGAATGTCTCGCCGGCGATATCGATCTCGCCGGAGACGACATAGATCGCCCGTTCGTCATAGTCGGCGTCGAGCGGCAGCACCGCGCCCGGTGCCAGAACCGCTTCGGCGTAGAAGCTCGGATGCGGGAAGCCGGCCGGCGAGCTCTGACCATAGAGATCGCCCATGACGACGCGCACCGTTTTACCTTCGCCTGAGATCCGCGGAAGCTGCCCGGTATCGTAGTGTAAGAACGCCGGCGCACCTTCCTCGTGCGACTTGGGCAGCGCCGCCCAGGCCTGAATGCCGAACAGCCGCGGACCCATGGCGCGCTGCTCGGCCGATGTGCGCTCCGAATGCACGATGCCGGACCCCGCCGACATCAGGTTGAGCTCCCCCGGCTTGATGGCAACGGCGCTGCCGAGGCTGTCGCGGTGCATGATCTCGCCATCGAACAGATACGTCACGGTGGCGAGCCCGATGTGCGGATGCGGGCGCACGTCGATGCCGGTGCCGATGAGGAACTCCGCCGGACCCATCTGATCGAAAAAGATAAACGGCCCGACCATCTGCCGCCCCGCCGCCGGCAGGGCGCGGCGCACGGAGAAGCCGCCGAGGTCGCGGGCGCGCGGCACGATCACCTGCTCGATGGCCTCGCAGGCGCGCACATCGCCGGGCTGCGGATCGTTGGTCGGGGTCCAGCTCATCTTCTCCGCTCCCATCGCGCGGTGACCCGCGGCCACCCATATTGTATACGTCGTGCCCCGCTACAATCGCGCAGATACCAAGGAGAGTGAAATGGCCGACAATCTCAGAGACAAGGTCGCCATCGTCACGGGCGTTAGCCACGATGGCCAAGTCGGGCAGGCGGTCGCCAAGGCGCTTGCCGCACAGGGCGCTTCACTCGCCATTTGCGCACGCAGCAAGGATAATGTCGTGGCGCGCGCCGCCGAGCTCAAGGCCGAGGGCGCCAACGTCATCCCCGTCGCCGGGTCACTGACCGACGAGGCGCACGTCAAGAGGCTGGTGAGCGAGACGGTATCGGCATTCGGTCGCATCGACATCGTCGTCAATCTTGCCGGCGGCCTGACCATCTACAAGCCGTCGACCGACGTGATCGGTGGAGGAGTGGATGTCTGAGGTGAACAACAACGTGCTGAGCGCCTTCCTCGTCACGCGTGAGGCCTTTCCGCACATGGCCAAGACAGGCGGCGGCTCGGTGATCAACTTCGCCCGCGCTGGCAACGCGCAGGCCAACATGCTGCCCTACAACGTGGCGAAGGCGGGCGTCACCGCGCTGACGCGCACGTTTGCCCTCGAAGGTAAGGAGGCGAAGATCCGCGTCAATGCGGTTGCCCCCGGCCTCGTCGACACGGCGTCTAACGTCAACATGATGAAGCCGAAGGACACCAGCAAGTGGGCCAAGCGCGATGAAATCGCCGACGTCGTGGTGTTCCTCGCTTCGCCGTCCGTCGCTCGGCGTGACGGGTCAGGTGCATCGACGTCACCGGCTGGGGGCTCTAGGTCTCCCGAGCCTATCTCAAGGGGATCTTCCGCGGCGGGTAGGGAACGCCTGCCGCGGCCGCGTCGTTCTACTCGACATACCCAGGAGGTTCCCATGGGCGAAGGCAAAATCGATCACGAGCATGAGGTCGGCGGCTTCAACCCCGAGCGCCGCAACGAGAAGCCGAAGAGGCACGTCGGCCCGGCGCCGACCGACGATCCGCGCGGCAAGGCGACGCCCGATCTCAAGAACAAGATCGACCGCAAATGTACGCAACGAGGAGGAGCATCATGGCAGCGAGGAAGACATCCCGCGCGGCATCTAAGGACGTCAAACGCGCGATGACCAAGCGCAAGCGCGGCACGCTGAAGAGCGGCAGCGGCAAGAAGGTGACGAGCCGCAAGCAGGCGATCGCTATCGGGTTGAGCGAGGCGCGCAGGAAAGGCAAGAAGGTCGCCAAGAGGAAAGCGAGCTAGCGCAGCTTCGCGGCGCTGGCCAGCAAGGAGAGTTCGGACGCGGCAAAGGGCGGTGCAAAACATTTCACCACGCCGCGGGATGAGTACGCCGATCGGCCGGTGATGCGCTAGATTGGCGGCGCAGCAACATTGCGACCTCGATGCCGGGCAAGCTCGCCAAGTACCGCGCAAAGCGCGACTTCAAGAAGACGCAGGAGCCGAGCGGCAGCGCGCCCGTCCGCAAGGCCGAGTACCCGCGCTTCGTCATTCAGAAGCACGATGCTTCGCGCCTGCACTACGACCTGCGGCTCGAGCACGACGGCGTGTTCAAGTCGTGGGCGGTGACCAAGGGCCCCTCGCTCAATCCCAAGGACAAGCGTCTTGCCGTCGAAGTGGAGGACCATCCGCTCGACTACGGCGACTTCGAAGGCACCATTCCGAAGGGCGAGTATGGCGGCGGCACCGTCATGTTGTGGGATCGCGGCTACTGGCTGCCCGAGGGCAACGAGAACATCGACGAGGCGCTGCGCAAGGGCGAGCTGAAGTTCGTTCTCGCCGGCGACAAGCTACAGGGCGGCTGGGTGCTGGTGCGCATGAAGCACGATCGCGACGGCGGCAAGCGCAACAACTGGCTGCTGATCAAGCACAAGGACCAATGGTCGACGAGCGACGGTGACGCAGCTCTAAAGAAGGACAAGTCGGTCGCCTCGGGCCGCACCATGCAGCAGATCGCCGACGGCAAGGGCAAGGCGCCGACCGGCTTCATGCTGACGCGCACCCGCGCCGCCGCCCCCGACGCGGTGTGGCATTCGAACAAAGTCGAGAAGCCAAGCCCGCGACCGGCGACCAAGACCCGCAAGGCGCCCGCCGAGCGCAAAACCTCTAGCAAGACGGTGGGTACGTAGTCTGCCGCGCAGTGCGTTATGGTCCGGCCGGCGAGGCGGACATGGCAAGACGCACACTATCGATCGACCAGCCGGCGACGGCGCAACTGCGGGCGCTTTCGCGCGATGAGCTGCCGCGGGCGACAATCGCGCTCGCCCGGTTTCTGATCGGCAGGATCCTGGTGCGCGACGAGGACGATGGCCGCTTGAGCGGTCGCATCGTCGAGACGGAAGCCTATCCGCCGGGGGATGAGGCCTGCCACGCGCGCAGCGGGCGCACGGCGCGCAACGCCTCGCTGTTCCTCGCGCACGGCCACGTCTACGTCTACCGCGCCTACGGCGCAAGCATGATGCTCAACTTATCGAGCGAGCGGGAGGGTGTTGGCGCCGGCGTGCTCATCCGCGCGGTTCAGCCGCTCACGGGAATCGACGTGATGCGGCGCCAGCGCGGTCTCGACGACATCTACCGGCTGACCAAGGGCCCCGGATGCCTGGCGCAGGCCTTCGGCATCGACCTGAAGCTCGATGGAAGTGCGTACGCCGACGGCAATGCGCTGTGGCTGGCGGACGACGGCTTCACTGCTGCAAAGTTGGGAAGCTCCGTGCGCATCGGCATTACCCGCAACGCCGATAAGCCCTGGCGCTTCTACCTGCCCGGCAACCGCTGGGTCAGCGGACCGGCGCGCCTCAACGGCGCGCCTTGATCCACATTTCAAGCGCCTTTATCAGCGACCCCAACGGTCGTCGTCGAAATCGCCGAGCTTGTCGAAGCAGCGCTGCAACTGTTCCGCTCGACTGCGCTGTTCCTCGGCAATGCGGCGGCGCGGCACGTAACGGCACCACTGGAAGTGCGGCCCCGGATTGCTGGCCCACGCTGGGCCGCGGAGGCCGCAACGAAAGCGCGCGTTGGCGTCCGATTGAACGACGGCGATGCGCGCATAGACCTCGCACGAGGCGCGCTTGCCTTCGACGTCACCGCGGCGGTCGTCGCGCCCGAACTTGAAGGAGAATCCGCCGTCGCGATCGAGCCGCAGCGTTTGCGCTACGGCGGCGCCGGTAACGAGCACTAAGATTGCACTGATAGTTAAAACGGTTCTTGAGATACGCATGGGATTGGTGCCTCGTTTGCAATAGCCGAGGCACCTGAGCACGCGATTATGGCGGCTTGATCACTCCGCTGAGGGCTAACTGGGTCCCACCGCATTTTTAAACGGCGAGCCGGAACAAACATGCGGTTGCCGCCGTTTCCTCTATCGGTCCTTTGGCAATCGACTAGAAGAAGCATCCCGTGGGCACCCCTAATAGCATGATCACAGAGTCGCCGATCCCTGCGGAGGGTGTCGCGCGCGTCGTGCTGGTCGTGGAAGACGAAGCGCTTGTACGCGAGAACATCTCGGATGAACTGCGCGCGTTTGGCTGGCATGTGCTTGAAGCAGCCAGCGGCGATCATGCTCTGGCTCTGACGGAAGACAATCGAATTGACGTGGTATTTATTGATATTCAGCTCGCTGGACAAATGAACGGATGGGAAATTGCCGAGGCGCTGAGATCCAAGGATGGCGCGCTGCCCATCCTCTACACCTCCGGATATGGCTGCGATCGTGCGCGCCAAGTGGCCGGCAGTCTTTTCATCCGCAAACCTTACGAGCCGGGCTTCGTCATCGAGGCCTGCTATAATTTGCTGGAAGAGCCGGAATAGAGCATTCAGGGCGGATAAGCGGAGGCCTTGCTGCCGGCCCGATCAACTGGGCATCCGACATGAAGGCGCTCCGCGAAAGACGCCGCGAGCGCTTCGCGCAGGGGCGGTCACGCGCACAAAGGCCGTCAGACGACGTGCACGGATCAGCGATGCCGCGCAAGTACCGTTGATCCCGCTGAGAACGCGCACTCGGCGGTAGCCAAGTCGCCACCGCCGAGTGCTGTGCCCGCTATCAACCCCTGAGTGGCTGGCGGGCACACGGGTGAGGCTATGCACAAAACCGCACCGGAGTGAGCGTTGCTCGGTGCGCAAATGAACTAATCACTTCGGGTGAGGTTTGCGACGATACGTGATGTAACTTCGGGAGAAATCCCCCGAAGTGAGTGTGACGACGTAGAGATCGGCCGCGGCTCGTGAGGGCTAGAGCTTGATGCAGCAGCCGGGCGGAATGCGGGGTAGCGCCGCCCGGCTGAGGCCACCCTCGGTCCGACATTGCGAAGGACCGGTGACCGTATATGCGTCTTTGATTCGCATGGCGTTTTTGCGTTGCTAACAGATCGTCTGTATTGTGAACATTGTTCCCATGGACAGCCGAGAACCTCCTGTCCAGGTTCGGCAGCGGCTCGGATAGCACTCCGAGGCTCGTCTCCGTCTGGCGCCGGCCGCGTAGCCTCCTTCGCGACCGGCGTCTTTATGAGCGGTTGTGCAACCTCACCGCGGCGCTTGTCTGCGGTTGTCGCACCATCATTATCCACAACTTGATGTCGCCGCGGCAATACATCGAATTGCTCGCCCTCAGTTTGAAGTCTCCTCCGTTGGCCCCTCTCTGCGGAGTGATCACCCTGTCTAGAGCGCCGGCGCCGTGGCCGGCGCTCTTATTTGATAGGTGCCGCATGACGGACGGCAATAGCGGCCGCGCCATCTCCAGCTTGGCGGGCTCGTCAGAACGTATCCGCAATTCGTTGCACGGCTGCGCGCTGATCTCGCGGCTCTGACGAGCGAGCAGATGCTACCGCTCACACCGGAACGGCGCGACCACGTGGCGAAGACCATCGAATTGATCGAGATCGAACTGAGGAGGCTGGGTGAGAAGCCTGGGTGATGAGCGCTTCGGGACTATGAAGCTCAAAGGGAGTTCGGCGGCTTCGACGCAACTGCACCAACGGGCACGCAGTTCCCCTCCCGGGTCGATCGAAATGCCAAGCGAACTCCCTCGATCCGATCCAACCAGCCGACTATGGCCAGAGCTGGGCAGGTCGCGATCGGGCTTTTGCTCGATTGCATCTGCAGTGATACCGGCAAGCCCTACCCGTCCTCGCATGGATCACTCCTCTGACAGAGAGGTCGTGATGACGTTCTTGATGCTTGTCTTGGTGATCGCTGGCCCGTCGCTCGTTGGGTCGTTAGCTATTCAGGTCTCAAAATTGTTTCAGCGCATGAGCGGGAGCAAGGCAGATAAAGTCACGATGTGCACACCGACGAATAGCGCGATTTTAGCGATCATCTAAGATCCCTCCGCCGAGAGAATGTATGTCCGCACTGTCCGGCGAGGGTGAAGTTCCCGCGTCGCCAACCTTCTCCGGGGAGTGTCACAGTGACGCAATACGATGGCACTGTCAGTCCCCCGAACGGGGGTATCGGCGTGCGCGTGCGTTCAAGTTGAAGAATTGAGGACGGACCGCCGATACGCCCTAACGCAAGCAAGCGCGATGCGTTGCGAGGCAAGCGTCACGTTGCGCTCGTTCTTGAAGCGAGAGCGTCAACTCTGGCGTCAGAGCTTCAGAGCTTACGTCAATTTTTCCGGATTGCGCGCCCGGCTTGTGTCCCCCAATTGGGGTACTCTTTTTTTCGAAACCATGGGCCTAACGTGAATGCGGGGGGATCACCTGCAAAGGAGAGTCCCATGCCAACAAATCTCGTTTCCAGCGTAACCAAGATTCTTACACCAGATCTTTTACGGCGCATCGCATTGGGGCTCGGCCTCGATAAAGCCATCGTCGAAAAGGCAGTCATGGCGGGTATTCCGGGCCTGCTCACGGCCCTCGCTTCCTTGGTGGCAAAGCCCGGCGGCGCAGAGAGACTCAGCGACGCTGTCGCGCAGGAACAGCCAGGGATCCTCACCAACATCACCAACGTGCTCGGAGGAACCGGCCAGGGAGCGCTCATCGACAATGGCGTCAACACGCTCTCGTCGCTCCTGGGTGGGAGCACCACGTCCGCACTGACCAACGCGGTGGGGCGTTTCGCCAATGTCGATAAGCGCCAGTCAAACGAGTTGATGGGAGTCCTCGGACCGCTCCTCATGGGCGTCCTAGGCCAGCAGAAGCGTACCAGTGGGCTCAACGCTTCAGGCCTGGCGCAGCTCATTACATCACAGAAAGACAATATTGCCCGGGCGATGCCGCGCGGTTTTTCTGACTATCTCAGCGGGACAGGAATTCTTGACGCCGTCACGGATCCAACGGTGAAGGATCTGAGGCGGTCGGAGCCAGTTCCCACCGCATCGCAATGGGGTTGGGTGTTGCCGGTGTTGGGGGCCATCGCGCTCGGCGCCTTGGCTTGGCATTTCCTCAGCCGCGAGCCAACGCAAACGGCGACCGTTCCGCCGGCCAAGACGTTCATGACCACGGCAGACGAAGCAAAAGCCTGGATCGGCGGACCGGTCTTTAGCGCTGACGGCAAGAAGGTGGGTGAGGTGATCGAGATCAAGCGCGGTCCCGACAACAAAGTCACCGAAGTTTCTATCGATACCGGCACGTTCCTCGGCATGGGCGCCACACAGTACCGCGTGACGTCCGAGCAAATTAAAGAGGTCATGCCCGCTGGGCTCGTGCTGACACTCAAGGAGTCCGAGGTGAAAAGCTTGCCGCCGGCGGGCGAGAGCCAGAAGCCATAAGGGCGACGAACCTACGGCAGCGCGGATCCTCTCCATCCGCGCTGCAAGCCTTGGCTCTTGTCCCCCAGAGCGGAGCGAAGACCGAATGACGCTGCACAAACTTCTCATCATCTTCGGCCTGGTCATCCTCTGCATCGGCCTCCTCTGGCCGTACCTAGCAAAACTCGGTCTCGGTCGGCTGCCGGGCGACATCGTGGTCGAACGCGAAAATTTCCGGCTGTATGTCCCGCTCGTAACCTCGCTGCTCGTAAGCGCGGTACTTTCTCTAGTCCTCTGGTTTTTCAATCGCTAATCGACGCGGAGGTGGCCGCCACGCAGACGCACGCGCATAACGGAGCTAAAGCGCACGGTTCGGCTCCTCGTCAGCGTCCAATTTTCTTCACTTTAAACAGAGTTTGCCGCCCCAGAAACGGGCGAGGCGGAAGTAAGGTTGGCGAGATTGGCAATCGGCCACGACGGCCTATCGAAGGGCATCGCATCATCCATTCGCGTCGCCAATAGACTTCGTTTACGACCAAGGAGAATGACCATGGCAAACCTCAATGACATCTTATCTGGCGCCCAAGGCGGCCAGGCTACGGCGGTGCTCGGCCGCGAGTTCGGACTGACACCGGAGCAAACTCAAGCTGCCGTTACGGCACTTCTTCCAGCCATCTCGACGGGGCTCAAGCGAGCGACAGCCACACCGGATGGCCTCGCCAACTTACTTGCGGTCATGGCGCAACAGAACGATCTGCCGGCGATGTACGACGATCCAAAAACTGCCTTCGCGCAGCAGGGGCGGGGCGCCGGAAACGACTTGCTCTCCGTCATTTTTGGTTCGCCCGAGGTCAGTCGCGCGGTCGCAGATCGAGCTCAGATGGCATCCGGCATCGGGTCAAGCATTCTGAAAAAGCTACTGCCGGTTCTCGTCGGGATGCTCATCTCGGGAATGCTGGGTCGTAAATCGAGCAAGGCTGCACCGGCCGAAACGCCCGCGCCCGCAGAAACAGTCCCGCCCATGGCCGGCGGGGGCGATCTCTGGGATATCTTGCAGCAGGCTTTCCGACGCGGCCTCGCGCAGCCGTCCGGCACGTCACCAACTCCTCCCCAGCAAATGCCAGCGCCAAGCGGTCAGCCACTGCCAATCCCGGGCGGACCATTTCCTCGAGCGGGCGAGGGCGGCGAACAGCCCTTCCCGAGTGGCGACCTTCTCGGTCAACTGCTGCGCGAGTTGGGGAAGGCGATCCAAGAGGGCCGGGTCAAACCGATCGTGGTTGAGATGCCCATCCCTGGCGGGCAACCGATGCCATCGGCGCCGCCAAGGTCGGGAGAAGGTGCGCCCAATCCTCGATGGTCGGGAAGACCTGCGCCCAACGATGAAATGCTTCCGGGTCCGAAGATGCCCACCGGTGGCCAACCATCTGGTGGTGACATTCTTGGCAACATCTTGCGCGAGTTGCTCGGCGGGGCTTCAGCGTCGGGATCACGTCTCACGCAAGCGAGCGGCTTCGGCTCGGCTGTGTTCGGCGATCGGTTTGAGCCCGGCCAAGACATCGACCCGAGAGATGTCGACGACATTCAGAGGCTGTTCGACCAATTCTCCAACGGCCAGCGAGGGTGATGGAGATGTCTGCAATGCTGCCGGTCCCGGTCGGACCTCATGGCATGTCAAGAAAGCAGAAGCGCGGCTCGAAAGCCAGCGCGATCAATATCATCAAGCGCAAGCTTCAGTATATTTGGGCCGTTCGTTACGACAAAGCTCAACGGGACCGGGTTAGGATTGGCTATCTGCGTCACGATTATCCAGCGTACATGGGGGTCAACTTACTGCGTCGTCGGACGGCAAAAACGGGGCATCGTTCCAAATCGTTCTGCCGGTTGAGCCGACGGTCGCGGACAAGCCGGTCACCTCGAATGAATTGTAATTCTTAGCCTGCGCATTCCGCGCGTCACGAGTGTCGGCGGCCAAAGCATTTGGGCTTTATCTCGGGCGGCGATTGCCCCTCATCGACAAATCGCACGACTACGCCCGACAGGCCGGTCCACACGACGCTAACGGTGCGCCGCGCGCCGGAGAAGACTTCCGCGACATCAAAGCTATTGGGTAACCGGGCGCCATTGCAGAACACGAGCAGCTTTGCCCCGCCATCAGAGATGTCGCGCACGCGGCAGGGCAGCGGATCATCGTCTCCGATATAAATCTTTGCAGGCCGGTCGACGGCCTGTCGGGGGCTCCTTCGGTCCATGTGCAATTCGTGTCAGGGAATATTTCAAAATTTATTCAGTAGGCTGAGCGAACTGCCCCCGGCGATCCGGCACCAGCAACTCATCAATGCAAGGTACGACCAGCGCAGCTCAGCCCGTCGGCTGTTGGACCGCTGGCCATCGCTGAAGATCGCGAGGATCAGATTCCGGCAAAATCTGGCTGGAGGTGAGAGCGCTTCGATCCAGCCCGAGGGGGACAGGCTTTGTCGGAGAGGCGCCCTCTCGCAATGCCCTGATTAGAAGGTAGGGTGCATCCAATCGAGGCATTGAAGGAATATTCCCCTCCCGATGACTTACCCCTCTGTATGGGGGCCGGGAGTGCCGCGCGAGGTGGGGACGCAATTCCGAACATCAGGGCTCACGTCCCGTCATTGCGAGGCTGCTCAAACATTTGCCACGGTTGTCTCGCAAGTCGGAGACCGATCTTAGCGAATCGGGCAGCGTCACATGTCACGGACGAAGCCTCCGCTGCGTGCTGCAGCCTCGGGTATTGCCGCAGATTGGCTGCTTGCGCTGCCCGCTTTGCTCGGCGCCGCCGCGACCCTCATCGTCAGCGCGATGGCCGTGCCGACGGCGGATGCCAAATCTCCTGGCAGCCGATACTGCTTCCACGGCAATTGTCGCCGCGTCGGTACGCTGGCGCAGACTGATACCCTTGTCGGCTGGCGCGGCTACGTGCTCGCTTCCTACTACGACAGCTGCCATCGTGACCGGTTGAATCCCTGCGGGCTGACGAGCTCGGGCGCCGTCTTCCGCCCCGATCTTCCCGACAACGCCGCAAGCCCGCTGCTACCGGACGGCACCGTCATCCTCGCCTACAATCCTAAAACCGGCGACGCCTCCGTGCTGCGGATCACCAACGCCGGCCCCTATAGCGGAGAGCGCAAGCTCGACGTATCGCGCGCCGCCGCAGAGAAGCTCGGCTTCCGCAAGCAAGGCGTAGCGGGACTTGTCATCAGTGTCCTGCAATCTCCGACAATGACCGAGGCGAACTACGTGAGGAGGCGCGTGTACCCAATGGTTCCGGGCTACCTCGGCAGGTTCGCGACCGTCGACATCGCGTTAGAGACGGCTCAAGTGCACTTCGACCTCCGTGAGGACAGCGAGCAGCTGGCCGACGACGCGGGGGTGGCCCTGGATGCTTCCGCGCCGGAGAATGGAGCGGTTCCGCGGCCACAGCTCGCAGTGTCGCCATCGCTCGCCCGCGAGCTGGTGATGTTGCGCTCGCCCCCGCGGCCGGTGAGCCCGGGCCCGCGGCTTGTGCAGGGCCCGCGTCTCGTGAGCCGTGCCGAGTTCATGGCCCAGCAGTCACTTGCCCAAACTGCCGCGACGAAAGACTTTACGTCGGATCTGCAGCGGTACCTGCTAGCGCCAAGTGCGCCCGACGGCGGCAACTAATCAGCGCGGCCGAAGCGAGCTATGACGTCCGCTTCTGGCCCAAAGCTGACATTCGTACGGACACGCTCAATGTCGACCTACGGGAACTGAACGTCCAAGCCTGGTGCCGTATGCAAACACCGAAGAGCGCCGCCGACCATGGCCCGAGCCGCGGCAGGATGGACGCCCTGAAGCAAGGAACTGCTGATCAATGGAGGATACGGCCGGTCCGGCTCAGTCCCTTGGCTGTGAGATACCACCAGCCATCACTAAACATTACCTGCCCCTTGCGCGCCAACTCCTCAGCTAGTTCGCTGGGCAATGCTGGAAAATAGGAACATGGATTGAGCGCCAAGAGCTCCAGGACGGCGACTTCGTTGTCGTCATTCTCTTCGATCATGAGCGTCTCCCGCGCGATAACCATCGTTATCACGCCGAGACGGGTGGTGACGTGGCGCAATGGCTTCAGTTGCAAAATTACAAGCAACAGTCCACTGGCCCATCAATAATGACTTGAGTGAACGGCAAAAATCTTAGCGTGACTATTCTGATAATACCCGAACTGAGCTTGAGATCGTCCCTCCGGAGCGACGCGAAATCGTCGGTGCCGCTGCCGAGCGGCTGCCCTCGGTGCACACCAACGCCAGCACCGACCAGGAGCTCCTTGCCGTCTGGCTCAAGTCGCATGCCGACGGCCCACGCCATACCCGCCGCGCCTATGAGCGCACTGGGAGTCGATTTCTGGAGGCACTCGCTGCGGCAGGGACGGATCTGCGGCGGGCGACGGTCGACGACGTGCAGACGGCGCTCGAGGCGATGCGAATCAAGGGCGACGGATCCGCCAGCAGTGCGGCGACCGTCAACACCTACGTCGCCGCCGTGAAGGCGCTTCTTAGCTTTGCCCATCAGGTGGGCTTCACCCGCTCCAACGCCGCGCCGATGATCAAGCTTAGAAAAGTGCCGCGCCTGATCGCCCAGGGATTGCTCTCCGACGTGGACACGCAACTTCTGATCCGGGCCGCTCGGCCGGGACGCGATCGGCTCATGCTCGAGGTCGGTTACTTCGGGGCACTGCGCGTCTCGGAGCTTGCGAGTCTCACTTGGTCACAGGTAATACCGGGCGACACCGGCGAAGCACAGCTTGCCATCGTCGGCAAGGGCGACAAAGCTCGCAACATCCTGATCCCCGCTGATCTAGCCGCGGATCTGCAGAAGCTTCGGGGCGACGCCTCTGCTGAGGCGCGGGTGCTCCCAGTCTCCGAGCGCCGCATCAACTTACCTAGCCATACCGTCGAGTAGCTACCCATCGTCTGGTCGAGCAGTTCCTTTGCACCCAGGCTGCCAGCCAATGATGCAATCAGAGCAAACACCGCCACCACACCCGGTATCTTTGCGCTGTCCGGACCAGCCCCCGATAAGCGGTTGAGCAATTTGTTTCGCAATATAACCGCGGCTAACGTGGCAACGAAACCGGAAATGATAGCAAGTGGGGCGGGTTCGATATTAGGTCCGATCATACCGCCGACAGCTGCGCCAACGTTGTTTGCGAGCTCGCCAAACTACGCGGTCGTCTTCTACGTCTATGCTACTACTCCAGAATTAGCCCTCAGACGCAGATGATCGGCGTGGCCACCAGCGGTCGCATCGCCTCTGAGCGCAGTGCCAAATCTAGCCTTCCGATTCGCGAGAGATGGTGCGATTGATCGGTTAGAGCAAGGCAAACGCTGTGAGGCCTATCCGATGGTCAAGGTGCCGACGCTGAAGCTTCTGTGCGAACGCAAGATCTGCGATCTCGTGTCGTGCCGCCCACCGAACGAACGCTGGGAGGCCAGCGGTGTTTTGGTGAAGGACCACCATTTCTTCGTGGTCTTTGACGACCGAACAGAAATTGCACGCATTGCAAACGATTTACAGCTCGACGATACAAATGGACTGCTTGGCATGTCCCACGCAGATTATGGCTACGAGGGAATTACCTACAATGCCGCCAAGCACCGGTTCTATTTGTTAGTCGAAGCACGCAAACACACGAGGGGTTGCTACAAGGCTTCAATCGTCGAGTACGACGACGATTTCAGATACCTGAAGGATCGGCCCGTGGACTTTACGTTCGAGCATAGCAACAAAGGATTTGAAGCCGTTGGTTACGTGCGGCGGAACCGCGAGGACTATCTTTTGGCGCTGTGCGAAGGCAATAAGTGCAAAGGCGGCGCCAAGGGAAGGAAGCCTGGTGGTGGACGCGTCTTGCTCTTCATGAAGACGAAAAAACGCTGGCAGCACTCCCGCACGATCGCGCTGCCGAGTTCCCTCCCATTTGTTGATTACTCTGGCATGTCCCTGGATAGCGGGCGCGTGGCTATCGTATCGCAAGTGAACTCCATGCTCTGGGTTGGGCACTTCGACGAAGCGGACTGGGCGTGGCGCAACGAAGGGCAACTCTACGAGTTTCCGCGCCGTAGCGATGGTTCGATTCAATACGGCAACATCGAGGGAGTGGGTTGGATCACTTCCAGACGTATCGTAGCAGTGTCGGATAAACAGAAAAAAGGAGCCGGACAAGAAACCTTCGAAAAAGATCAGTCGGTTCACATTTTCGAAATTCTCTCATAGACGGCATGAAGACGCCCTTGCCGAGCAAGAATGGCGGCCTCTGTGCAGAAGGGCTTGAAGGGCTCATTAATTTCGTCGTCGGCGAGTGCGCGCTTTGAGGCCGCGGTCGCAGCTCGTTGTAGGCGAGAAAAAAAGCACTCAAGTCGCTCAGATGCCTGACGTGCCGCGCTCAAAGTACTGGCGGTGCCACGCCCACTTCACGGCGATGGCGGTTTGCGGCAGTGCAAACTGGTCAGGCGGAAGATCAAGCGGCGGTGTTACCGGGAAGCTGATGACGGCGAGGTCCGAGAAGGTGGATATGTCGGGCGTGATACAGTTGCCATCGGGGGCAACGCGGACGCCAAATTCAGGACGCGCGGTCGTAGTCCAGTGCATCAGCTCGATCAGTGCGTTCATTCGCCCGCCGCTGGAAGTCTTGACGGCTTCGGTGGACCCGAGCGGATCAACGAGCAGGACGTATTGGTCGCTAGGAACTTTCTCGGCCAAAGGGATCTCCTCGTGCTCGTCGCAAAGGCGGCAAGCGTCGGCCTGACGATCCCGCTTTTCTGATTGCTCCCCAACGGGGTGCCCTTACGGGGAGTAGGCGCTTAAGCGTTGTACGAACCCAGAGGGCACCGCAAGGAACTTCGAGGATCAACCACGTTTCGGCACGTCCTCGGTTGGCCTGCCGGTGCGCATGATGATGCGAGCCAACTTCCACACGGTATAGTTCGCGTTTTCACGTCGAGCCGCTAGGCCTTGCAGCCGAGGCGGAGCGTTGCAGCAAATAAACGGGATCTGGCGTTCCTGGAATTCGCCGCACAGCTCAAAGGCTGCACTATCAAGCTCGTGGTCGACAATCGCGCCCTCGAACTTGATCAGGTTCATCAGGCCGAACGCGGCATTGACGTTGCGAGCGACGATTGCGCCTCCGCTTTTCTTAGCGCATCCTGAAGTTCTGGAACGGATACGAGAGCGCCTTCGACGACAAGAATATTTTTGCTTGCTTCTCATGTCCGGGGTACTCGCGATTTTCTCCGGAGCAGGATAGCCTTGCTGTCCCGTTTGACGACAGCCCACGGGGCCGACGCAGGCTGACTGCTACAACGCCCACCCGGGCTCCGATTTGGCCTTGGCGCTTTTGCGCGTCAAGGGTTGCCGGTGCGCGCGCCGACGAGGCGATAGCTCAGCTGCCGGTCCAGCATCGCTTTGCGGATGACGCGCCTAAACCGCTTTTGATCGATGCACAAGGCAGGCCTGCAGTAGGAGTTACGCATCCTCACTCTCCTTATCGGTGAGAAACCTTAGCGTCCCCCCTTAGCTATCGTCGTCAGTGCTTCAAGTTTCAAATGCGGTCCGTTTTTGACCCAAAGCAGACGTCTCGAGAATGTGTGGGAAAGCGCCGCTAACAGGCTCAGGGCTGGGATAACGGCAGGCTGCCTCTTGTTGATGGAGGCCAATCCAACGCGGGCGCTCCTCAGAATCGTTGCATGTTCGGCTCGCACAGTTCTATGGCTCGCACCGGTGGAAGGTAATAAGCCTATTCAGGGCACGCGGCAGAGCAGCGTTCAACCATCCGACGTGTTCGCCTATGCCCGTAGGGTAGTCGCCGCGAATTTAGGCAGGTGCTGTGCGTCTCTTGTTAGCGTCGATCACTCTGTTTTTTGTCCAGCCATTGTTAGCTGGCCCGGAGGAGACGCTCAGATTCGCCAAAGCATGTACGCCCGGAAAGCGCCTAACGATCGCAGCGGTTGGCGACTTGCTGTTCAATGGAGGCCTGCAACGGTACGCTCTTTCATCTTCGGGAAGCTACCGCGCGCTTTGGAGCAGCGTTGAAGTCATCATCAACCAGGCTGATCTGGCGTACGGAAATTTGGAAGGGCCAGTCGCCAACGGCGTCACGTACGATGGCAGGGTTGTTGCAGACCAGGGGCGTGATTGGCGCAACCCAATTTACGAGGCCCCGAGGACCCATTTTAGCTTTAACTACCACCCCTCTCTCATCGGAGATCTCCAGAGGAGCGGGTTCGCTCTCGTTTCAACCGCCAACAACCATGCCCTTGACCGCGGACCCGTCGGCATCGAGCGCACGATCGAAAACCTCGAAAGCAACGGCCTGGCTTTTGTCGGAACACGCAAGCGAGGGGACCTTGCCCGCCCATGGAGCACCGTCATTCGCACAAATGGCTTTACCCTCGCCTGGATTGCCTGCACGTACGGACTTAACGGCCGACCAGATAACGGAGGGCAGGTGTTGCTTTGTTATGAGCAACAGAACTTTGTGCTCGACGAGATCCGCAGACGATCGGCGGATCCAACAATTGATGCCATAGTGCTTACGCCCCACTGGGGAACCGAGCTCTCGGCTATTGTCGAGCAGCGGCAGCGCGACCTTGCGAACGAGGCAGTGAGTGCCGGCGCGCTGCTGGTGATCGGCTCACATCCCCATATCGTGCAGGAATGGGAGAAGCTTCAAGGCCCCGATAAACGCGAGGCGCTGGTAATTTATTCGAGCGGAGATTTCATTTCCCGCGAACTCGCCGACCCGAACCGCTTCGGCATCATTTCACTCGTCGAACTCTGGAAAGGACCCCAACCGTCGAAGGCACATATCGCGGCGGCTGCATACAGCGCAACACAGTTAGACCTGACCGCGGCACCCCAGTTAAGGGAGCTACCTGCCGGAAGGGAAATTCCACAGCTGCCTCGCGGTAACCGAATATCACTGGGTCAAACACTTCCGTTGCCCAAGAGTTGCGAATAGCCTCAGATCATTTGCCTGCACTGGAAGCAATCGCACTACTTCGCTGGCTTATTGTGCCATTGGGCACACCCCGTTCCATTTATCGATTAGCTCCCCAAGAACCTCCTGCGCCTTGTCGATTTGTTCCGGCGTGCCATTCTTATTCCACGCGACATCGCCACATTCATCCTTGGTTTCAAACACTCCCAGCGCCTCTTTGCAAACTGGTGCCCCACCATAACAGGGATCTGCCGACATATCTTGGCCACGAGGATATTTCTTATGGTACCCAACGCATTCTTTCCCCGATTGCTTCAGGCGCGCAATATACTCTGAATCACGAACGTTATCGCGACCTTGCACGCATCTGTCGAACGATGCAAATCCGGCGTGCGCTCCGAGAGTTGAAGCCAAACCCACGAGGATCAACGCGTAATTGAATTTCCGTATCATTGTCATTGGGTCCTCCCATCGCGACTAAAGAAATGGTGAAAGCAATTAAACGCGCTTGCAACGGCCCGCAATTCGACCGCGATCCTTTAAGTCTGTGAACGCTTCCGCGGGAAACTCAAAAATATAAGACAATCTTTTGACTGGATCAGAAAGCTCAGGCGTGTCCCGGACCCAGTCGCAAAGTTTTTCCACCTCTTGGCGCGTAAACAAAGACTTCACTTGCCCTGTTGGTAATTGCAAACCGACGATCATGCCGTAAGTCAGATTCTCTTTGCGCCCGGGACGAATAACACCGAGTGCCCGAAGGCCGTCTATTAATATGCCCTTCTTGTCGAAAGAGTTCGCGCTGCTGCAAGACGACATCTTGGGGGCCGGCGACGAGCATTATTTCGTAAGCCGCCTGAACCCTAGCGGGACGATAAAAGCCAATCCAGGAGAAGGTTGCGTCGCTGTTCGTGTCTTTAACCGCCATCTCCGCAGCATGACGATAGGAAATGTAGGGTCGTTCGATGTGCGCCGTGCGCAACAGCTCCTGCCCTCGGTAAAAGCGGATCTCGAGGCTTATTTTTTCGTGCCCATCATTTCCGCCAGTGAACCCGAGGTTTTCAATCGCGAAGTTTAAATGTACACCGCCCTTGCTGCTGTAGGGGATGCGCGTGAGGTTTGGCGGCAAGTCATCCATGTAAACGGGGACGTCGTTCACTTTTACCGAATAACTCAAATGCGTTGCCCCCGCATTCTCCGGCAGCGGACCGGCTTGAATTCGAAAACTCAGTATAGCCTTCGCGTGATTCCTCGGAGCGCTGTTCCAAGGTTTCCAACGACGGTACTGACCAGTGTCGGCTGTCGCCTACCGACGCCGTTGTCTCTTGGCGCGCCTCGACAGCTTGACAGGCATCTCCTAATCCCGGTGTCTGGTGATCGAGATTGCAATCATCTCCTTCCTTACAGCGCAGCAGGGTGAACGGCTCATTCAGTCGATCCGGGGAGCGCTGGAAGCAAGCGCCAGTCGGCGGAGCACTCATCGATACCAATTGGCCCTGGGCCGGCACGCGCCGCAGATCAGCGGCGAATTTATCGCCAGGGCAGGCAAACGGTGTGTCAGAGATTGGGAAGCGATAAAGTCCCGTAGGGCCACGCCTGGCTTTGTACTGGCTAACCGGCAAACCTAAAGCATCATAGCGAATGAGCTCAAGGCTTGGATATTGGCTTTTCTCGGATGCAGCCATGTCGTCTGGCAGGGCAAAGGCCCAGGGCCCAAGAGACATATCTACGACCAAGTTGAAATCATGCGGCGGTTTGCATGGCGCCGGCACGGTATAGATCAACTGCTTATAGAGGTCGCGAAAAATGCGCTGTTGCTTTTCGTTTTCGTCCCGCGGGTGCGCGATAGTGATATGACTGCTGTCGTAGATCAGTTCTGCATTGGGAAAGAAGCCTGTCGCAGAATCCTTATCAACGACCGGTCCCAGCCAGCTCTCGGGTGCGAAATTCTCAGCAAACGCGCGAACGGTCCGCATAAACGTACTTGTGTCCGGAGCAGCCTCGCTGACGAAAATACGATGCTCGTAGATCTCCTTACCGATGAGCCCGGCGAGCGGCGCGGACGGCTTCTGCGCCTCAACAAAGGCTGCATTTAGCTGCTCCAAATAGGGACTTCCGACCTGCAGCTGTTCAGCAACTTTGTTGGTTGCAATCCAGTTAGGAGGCACCAGTTTATTCGCGTATTTCGAACCCTTGGAGGGCGAAGCGACGAGCATCAAGCCAATGCGTTTTCCTGCCCACCGGTCGCTATGGCGTACTAAAACGTCCCGAACGACGATGCCGCCGAGGCTGTGGGCGACGATAATGATATTGCGCTTATCGAGTACAGGTGGCTTGCCTGCAAGCGGTTGGGCAAGCGCTCGGAACAAATCTTCAGCGGCCTCGCGCATGTCGTAGGTCGTGCTGTCAAGTGCGGTCGGGTAACCCGCAAGAAAAATTGACGGTTCGTTGAGAGGCGCCGGTCTGGAGTTGAGATTGGGATCGTCATGCACAATGCGCGGCCAGTAGCCATGCGGCCGACCAGTCCCGGCGGCCTCGGTGTACCAAGCCTGCCTACTATCAGAAGTGAAGCCGTGAACAAAGACAACGGCCGTATCGGAATCTGTAAAGCAATACCAAAGGTTATGAGTTCCCACGGGTGGAACGTCTGTCAACTTGCATGCCGTAGCCCCAGACGCGGTACAGGCGGAGAAGACGAGGATCATCAACGCAACAAAGCGGTCCCACATTGCACGCCCTCTGAACCGCGATTAACCAAAACTAGTTTTACACGTGGCGTGGCTACTATCAAGACGCTGCCCATGCACAGACAATGCCCTGATCGCGGGACGCGACTATATCCGCGTCGACCTTGCCCTCCGCGAAACACCTGATCTTGCAGCTGGGCCGTCGAACATGCTGCATCTTGGGCATCGGCTCCCGGCCCGACGAGATTGACTGCGGCACTAGCATCCGTGCTCGGACATTTGATCGGTAAAATCTTCGCTGAATGCGAGGCCAACTGCCGACGACGTTAAGCTCTTAGATGTCGGACCGTTGGCTCTTGGGAGTGGAGCAAAGGACGACGTTGAGATCGTCACTGAGAACAACAGCCGATCGGGGGCGCGCCTAATCGGGAATCTCAGCAGGTCGCGGGCGTTTTTTGCTCGCGATGCCGAGATATTTTTTCAACCTCCACTTGGATGGTGACGTGGCCCGAGACCCCATTGGGATCGAGGTGCCCGATTTGGACAGTGCCATCGCCGACGTACAGAGAGCGCGAGCTGAACTCATCGATGAAGAGGCCATCGATGAACTCCGACTCGAAATCATGGATGAGCACGGGCGGATTGTTGCGAAGGTTGGATAGGTGGCGTCTATGACATTGAACGACACAACCGCAAAACTCTCACTCATAAGCGCCCGCTGCTTACGCGCACGAGTACACTGCTACTCCTGGGGTCGTTTGCAGCGCTAGGCTTCGTACTCTTGGTGGACGGCATCAGCCATGTTGTGGGTCCCGATACCAGCACCAATGCGTCGGTCGTGACACGGGCTCCAACGCCTTAGGCTACCCAGAAGCCGCCCGTCGCTTTTCGAACATCTCCCAGACGCTGCGGCTGTCGCACACCTTCTCCGCGAAAAACTTCTGCACGCTGCCGCGCAGCAGGGCCTTGAGGGCATCGTCAGCAAACGGCGTGTCGGCCTCTACCTTCCCGGCCCTGCGTCGGGCTGGATCAAAGTCAAAACGACCGAGTGGCGTGAAGCCAACCGCGAGCGGTACAAGCTGTTCGAGAAGACGTGATACGGCTTGCGATGGGATTGCCACATCCTTAAGAGGTGCCGTCGTACTCCTCTTTACCAACTTCCGCCGTATTACTTCGGGTAGATACAGTCGGGCGGGAAGCTGCGAATACGCGTGGCTGGTGAAGGGAAATGCAAGTTTCGGTTCTTCGCGTAGGCGCGGGATGCTCTATCTTAGCGCTCGCTGTACTCTCCTGGCTTCCTGGTCAGGAGATGGTGCGAACGGGAGTTCTGCTGCCCGATCAAGAGCACTTCTTGGCTTACATGCTCAGCGGTTTACTCGTCGCCGTGGCTATGCCGCGCTACCGCTTCGTGCATGTTGCCTGCTTCTACGTTCTCCTCGCGGTCACGCTCGAGGTAGGACAGAATTTCGTGCCCGGGCGCAACCCAGAGGCCATCACGGCATTCGTGAGCATGTGTGGGGCGATTGTCGGCGAGATCGTTGCCCGCCTTATCAGCGGCGCTTGGCGCGATAGGTTTGCGCTGGCCTCGCTACGTCCACCAGCCAGCGAGCGCAGCGAGCACTTCTTCAGGGCTGGCCTGCCTTGGTAGCCGCGGCGTTTCTCATCTCTCTAACCAAACCAGAACCCCGAGCCCAAGCATCGACGGCAAAGCGGTTACCAGTAGAACCAATAGAAATGTCACCAGACTCTCTCCACACATAAAAACCGTCAGGACCGATCCGTCGAACGCAGTACGAGGTATTCGGATCGGTCCTGGCGTAACGCGCCATTGGGAGCGCGCGGTCGGGCGCAGATATGTGCGTGAGCTCGAAGCCTAGCCATCCCGGATATGGGGGAGACCAACGGTATTAGCCTGCGGCAATTACGCGGCCCGCAACAAGTCCTCACGCTCCGATCCCGACTGCACGATGCGCATCTGATCGGCCGCGTAGCTGCGCGCCAGCTTGAACGCGTCCTCTGTCGATCCCGACAGCCACGTCTCGAAGTCATCAGGGTCCGACATCAGCACCGGCATGCGCTCGTGGTTGGTGCTCTGCGTGAGCTCGTTCGGCTCTGTCGTCATGAAGGCGAACACCTCCTGGTCGACGTTGTCGCCGTTCTTTTTCAGCGATAGCGCGTCCATACGCCTGGGAAGGCAAACATGGGTCGTTGCTCATCGCCGTTGAGCGCAAACCAGTGCCACGTTGCAGGCTTTTCGCCCTTCGGCTCACAGTACGACGACGCCGGCACGAGGCAGCGGCGTTGCTCGAACGATGGCCGCCAGAACTTGCTGGTGAGAATTTTATCGTCGCGCACGTTGGTGACGCGCCGTGCGCGAGTCCCTTCTGCAGCAGGACAAAGCCCCAGTTCAAATTGACGAGCTCGCGCTCGCCGTCGGCCGCCTTGCGCACGACCGGTGCGACGTAGCCTGGAAAGATCGCCTGTTTGGGTTCGACGGCCGCAGCTCGGTTGTCGCCGACACGGAAGAGGCGAAGCGTCGCCTCGCGTGAGCGGGTCAGGGAGTAGAGATTGCACATGACATCAACGTTCTCGAACCGGACGAATATCGACTGTTGCGCTCGCTTTCTTGGAGTGCTTCTTCGCGGGCTCGACGTGCGCATAGACCAGCATGGCGCCAATCACTGCGAAGGCGGCTAAGAAGAGCACGCAGGCGCTTAGGAAGTGCCGACTAAGCAGAAGTGATCGCATGTTGTCATCCCGGACTCGGCAAAAACAAAAGCACACTCAGTACCAGCAGCACGAACAATCCAACCACCACGGGGGAAGTTAGCGCCATTTTTATACGCTGACGGGTGCTCTTCAGTGTGCGCATTCCGTAGCACCGGAGAGACGCGGTTCAACGCGTCGCGAGCAAATCAGCGTATCTAAGGCTCGGAG
Source organism: uncultured Alphaproteobacteria bacterium (assembly GCA_963724595.1). Lineage (GTDB taxonomy): Bacteria > Pseudomonadota > Alphaproteobacteria > Rhizobiales > Hyphomicrobiaceae > Hyphomicrobium_A. Next base: position 131,153 of record CAVRVR010000017.1, read on the forward strand.
CACCGCGCCCTGACCGCGCGTATCGTTCAACATCGCGAGGGCCCAGCCTTCCTCACCGTCATCGACGCGCCGCAGCTTGGCCGCCGCAGCGATCATGCCTGCGATCTGCCAGCCAAGACGGTGAGCATGGTCATGGTCACCGGTAAGCCCGTAGGCTGCGTGAATAAGAGCGCCCACGGCGCAGAAGCGGCGCGCCTCATCACTACAGGGATCGCACTCGTGGCCGCCGGCTCCTACGGCCTCGAAACCGTACAGAAGAAGGCTGCGATCTGCGATGATGATGCGCGCATCGTGCAGCACGCGGTCGATCAAGGGTTGCGCCATAGGTGATGATCCTTCATCCGCCTCTGCACCGAGACTAGCAGCTGCCGTCCCCCGGTGAACGAGCTGCGCGAATTGGGCCTGGGGATGCGGGCGTCCTGTCGCAGGTCGCGCCGATCACGGCTTCATGCATGCTCCTTGATTTGGCCAGTTGGCAAGCCGCATGAGGCCGCCGGCGCGAAAAATCGACTCACGTCGTCATGGGTAGGGGGACATTTCCAACCCAGGAGGTCCAATGACAGACACGTCAAGGCGCGACTTACTCACCGGCGCCGCTGGTCTAGCCGCCGGTAGCGTTCTGGCCCTGCCGGCGCCCGTCCGGGCGGAGGAGGTGCCGCTTAAAATCGAGCCGTCAGCACGCTACCTGGAGATCCGAAGCCTGCAAAAAAACTGGCTGAGGTCGATGCTGTGGAGCCGCGCGACGACACCGCATTTGCCGAAGACTGGAACCGGATCATGGAGATCCAGTCGGGCATTTCACACCGACCAACAGGCCTGAGCGAACTGCTCGACTACGCGACCGTCATGCTGTTTTGGAACACCGCCACTGCGGACGGTGGTCTTGATCCGTGTGAGACGCTGATGCGCACGCGCACGCACCGAACGCGGTCTTATCTTCCCGAGCAGACGGCGGTCGATTTAGCATCTGCGGTGTTCGCGCTGGCCGGCTGTCGCGCGGAGAGCCACGTGCGCTGGGCCAGACTGCGCGAGGATCCTGATCTCTGATACAAAAAGCCCCGGCGGAGTGATCCGCCGGGGCTTCAGTTTTCAGTGCAGCGATATGAGCACCTCTCGACCCTTTTTGCGGATCACGCCCTCGAGCTGGGCGACCCGCCGCGAGGCTTCACCAGGAGAGCAGTCCATCAACTCCGCCAGACGGCGGTTCTTGACGGGCTGGCCGCTGAGGACGAGCGCCGCATAAAACTCGACATCCGTCGACGGCATCCAAGGCCGCAGGCCTTCCACCTGCTGCTCCTGCTTCGGCTTGCGCCGACGCAGGGCTGTGCTTAGTTTCATTATTCCGACGCCGGCGAGGTAGATCGGACCCCACACCGGCAGCGTGAGCAGTTTGACCGCCGTTTCCAGCGGGTGGTCTTTGTCATCGGCAATCATGTTTCTTACCCCCATGGTTGCTGAAGAGCCTGACGTGGCGAGGTCCGTCGCTGCGTCGGGCTCGCCTGCTGACATAGACTCGTCAGGGGCGGCGACTGCGCCCGATGACCGTCGCCCCGCCCGAAGCCGAGGCTAGGTTTCGTCCTGCCTCGAAAGGGATGGGTGGGAGCGGCCTACGTCGTCCGCAGCGAGAAGGACGGCAGTCCGCGAGGTTCTATGGGCGCCAGAGGACTTCGACTAGCGGCGCTTACGGCTCCGTGCACACAGAGTGGTTCGGCTCTGCGCAGCAGGAGACATCACACTTGGTCGCGTTGGTGTTCGGATCGGTGCACAGGCATTTCCACTCTTGTGATTTCTTGATCTCTGATATCGGGGGCACGACCCCCACGTTCGACTTCACTCGCGCATCCACGGGCGCTGGTCCCTGCGTCGGTGTCGGGGCGGAGTGAACTTCGATGGTCCCTTTCACGGAGGGTTCGCTGGAACTGGCTCCCGGTGTCCCTGGCGCGCTGTCCTGCCCGGTGCTTGTGGTTCCTGTGGCGTCACTACCGGATCGTGCTCTTGCGGCTTCTGGGGCCTGCGCGGACTGCGCGTGCGCGATCGACGCAAAGGCCATCAGCATCAGGACCATACTTGCGCGCGTGATTGAGCTAGTCATGCCGCTCTCCCTGAGGTGGGTTCGGCTCAGCATAGGCTCTCACGTGCGATCTCGCTCTGGAATACTTTGACGGGGCGAGAGGAGCACTAATCCAAGAACCCTAGCGTCGGCTTTTTCCCGGGTTTGGGGCTTGGCTCTTCTGAGAGCGCGTGGCGGCCCTTCGGCAAGATCACCGCGAGCCCGCTTTCGCGGACAAACAGGACAAGACCGCGCTGCTCCAACAGTTTGCCGAGCTTCAGATCGTCGGCGCGGAGCTCCGTCGGCTTACCCGCCGAGGCGAGCATCTCGAGCATATGACGCTCCATCTCAGTCAAGGCAACCGCCACGTGGTCCTCACCCACTTTCGATGTAGCGCGCTGCACAACGTCAGCCGCAGTTCGAGCGCAGGTCGCTCAAGTTGAAGGGCGGCTCGCGAGGGCCGCCCTTACCGCGCGCGGCCCTGAAGCTTTGTTTGTGAGATTTTCTCGCGTTCCCTCTCGTCGAGATCCCGGAGCAAATCAATCCAGCGCTGTGGCAGCGGCTCATGCACGGGCGGCACAGCCGTGTCGTGGAAGGCTTGGTGCATCTGACGGGATGTCAGTTTCTTTTTCGGCGTCACGAGCCATGGTCCGGCAATGTCATTGTTGCACTTGTGGGCGCAACGGCAGTCCCACCCGCTTGTTCCCCCCTTTTCCTTATCTATTTCTCGGTTTTAGGCCGTACGCAGCCCAAGTGCCACCTGAAATCAGCGTTGACGGGCCGGGAAGATTTTCTAAATTTCTGCCACGTTCATAGGTCTCGTGGAGGGCAACATGAGAGCCCGAAAGCTCATCGATTGTGCCGCGTTCGATGCTCCTACTGTGGCCGTGATCGGAGAAGCGTTTGATCGGGCCTGGGCAGAGATCGCGCATAACTTCTCCGACGGTGCTGATCACGTCGAGCGAGCCCGCGACCGGCTGGCCCACGCCATCCTGGCGGTGGCCGACGATGAAAGCCGAGACCCCGAAATTTTGAAGCAGCAGGCCCTGGAAGTTATGGCGCTCACGTTTCGCGGCCGGCTTACCGATGGCGGCCAGCGAAAACACTGACGGGCGCACCCGGCGGCAGCGACCCCGGGACACTCATCAGGCAGCGCGCCGTGATGGTAGGCAAAACGGATTGGGCTGGCCTCGTGTGTTCTCAAGAAAGCAAACGCGCACAGCGCCGGAGGCCTAGGTCTTCAGGGCAGCAAGTGCGGCCGGAACCAAACAGTTCGGCCAGGGTTCCTAAACCCAAAGGGAAGGAAATTCCGATGAAATTGCTGTTGGGCTCAGTGTTTGCTGCACTCTTAGCCGTCGTTGGGCTTACCGCAGCTATGTCTCAAGCAACAATCAGCGCGCGATATGCGACAGTGCATTCTCGGGTCGGCGTCAGCGAATCCACTCCTGGCATCGTAGTGGCGTCGCGATCAGGCGCACCGGCCGTGTACGGATGGCGATACAGCGAGTAACTTTGTGCTCCGTCGGCGCAGAGCGTCGACACTCGCCGAAGTGGAACACTTTCGTTCTGGCTTGGACCTAATGCTGGCGCATCTCTAGCGTCGCGTGACCTAGTCGCCCAGGTGCGCTCGTAACACGCCCCAAGAAGGTCAGCATGAACCGCCGTTCCTTCCTTGGTCTGTTCGGCAAGATGGCGGCGCTCGCCGCCGTCCCGACCGCGCTGCTCAGGTCAGCTCCGGTCGCTGCCCGCCGTGCGGCTGCCAGACGACTTTGTATTCTTTACGCCCGGGTGGTCGTATTGGATCGAGAACAATTCAACGCGGCTTGCCGCCGATCATGTGCACGACGTTGGCAGCGAGCGGCTTCTGCCTGGCAGGGCCAGTGTGTACTCGTCGGGTTTCCGCGACCAGACGAAATCAGTGCTGCCAACCAGGCGTAACACCCTTCGTTCAACGAGAGTTCTCGTGGCTCAAGGCACCGTTAGATGGTTCAACACCCAGAAGGGTTATGGCTTCATCCATCCCGATGGCGGCGGCGGTGACGTGTTCGTTCATATCAGTGCCGTCGAACGATCCGGCCTGAGCCAACTTCATGAAGGGCAGAAAGTCTCGTTCGACGTCGAGAAAGGCGTTGACGGCAAGACATCAGCCGCGAACTTGAAAGTCCTCTAGCGGAGGGCGCCTGCGGTCGTTGAGACAAAGATGCGCAGGGTGGGTCGCCCGTCGGCTCGGCCCTGTCGAGAGCGCTCGTGGCCGCAGTCACAGCAGTAAGGGCAGATGTCGCCCGCTGGAAATCGCGGCCCTCGGGAAAACGTCCCTTGGAATGATCAGTAGAAGGAGTATTTTGGAGTACGACCCTTCGTCCGGCCGGACGTGCCATCTGTTCCGGCTGCGTACGGTCAAGAGTGGAGAGGAGGTCGGCAGCGATCCCCATCGAAAGCCGACCTCCGCTGCTGGGGTCTGAAGTCAGCAGCCGGGCCTCCCACTAAATTTTCGGACCGCTTTTCGAGCAGTACAAGGAAATTTTCAAACCGAGCGATATTCAATTTTACGAGCGCCTACGCTCTGGCGAGGGCAAGCGCTTGAAGTGCGCTGGGATCGAGCGCGAGATCGGAAGGCAAGCCTAGCAACTGCTTGCACCTGCTTGTGTTGTTCCTGGACCTGGCCCCGGTGCAGCCGCCCCGGGGCCTTTTGTTGTCTGGCGCCCGTCACTACCGTTGTCACGGACTTGAGGTGGCATCGGGCAACGGGCCGTGCGTTAGGAGCAACGGAACGATGCCAACAGACCTAAGCAGGATCACGACGGTTGAGGCAGCGGACCAAGCCATCAAAGAGACCGAGGAAGCCATCGCCACGGGCGAGGCAGCCGTGATCGAGGGTATGCCGACGGACGTCGAAATGCTCGAAGCGTGCCGGATCGAGCTGCAAGCCCTCAAGAACCACAGGGCGGCACGGGCCCTCTCTTGAGTACGAAGCGCAACGTTCTCTTAACCCGGCTCACACGTACATCTAATGCGTCGGTTTCGCGTCAGAACTTACCCCCAGCCCCGGTAGCGCCCGCTGCCGGGGCTGTTTGCTGCCGTGGGTCGCAAGCGGTAGGCTCGCACGGTTGGAATCCCCGGGGAGGGGAACGTGAAAGCACGCAAGTTGATCGAGGGCGCGACCTTCGATCCTGCCACCTTGGCAACAATCGGAGAAGCGTTTGATCGCCCCTGGGCGGAGATCGCGATCACTTCGCCGACAATCATGAGCAAGTGGAGCTCGACAGCCTTGCGCCAGAAGCGGGCTCGTGCTGGTAGGGCTCTATCCTCATGCAGGAATTTTTCCCGACCGACGTTTCCAAGAGTTCATATGGTTGGCAGGGAGAAATTCCCGCACATTTGATCCCTGGTCGGTTTGCGTCGCTCGACGCTCGCAACTCCGTCGCGCGCCGCTAGAGTGTTTCGCTGACCGCGAACCAGGACCGAGTATTGGACGACCCGCGAAGATCATCTCCGTGAACATCCGACTTACCGCGGAAGAGGCGCATGACATTGATGATGAGCGATCCCTGCAAAAGCCGCTGACCTCTCGATCCGCCATGGTGAAGCAGCTTGTCCGTGAGGCGCTTGACGACGCGTCGTGCACCGAGCGGGCTGCAAACGGACGAACGAGATCCCTAAGCGAGGACAAAATGCGCGGTCGCGAATTGAAGGCCGGCCACAAGTGATGACCGGCCTTTAGCCCTCATCAGGCTCTGATCGAGGTCGACGGCGAAGGTCATGCAGAACCCACGGCTCCAGCGGCCTACCAAATGCCTGTGCCACCTGTGCTCGGCAGGGTTGAACGACAAGAGGCCCCGACGGTCTCATTAACCCCAAGTCAGACGAGGATGCGAAGAAGGCCAGGGTGCGGGACCGGTCGGCCTACGTCCGGGTGGACAATGGCAAGGCGAACATGGCGCCGTCCGCCGACCTTCAAGCCCTCGGGCCGGCGACCAAGGCGCGGACGCTCTCTGGTTGAACGTCCTACCAATCGATGCCAGCCTACCCGCATGACGGGCGATGCAGCTTCAGGCGGATGGATGGTTGAGATACTAAGCGGCTCGGGTGACCGCCGGCGCTACCTCGTAGGCATCGCGGATCGTACTGCGGCGATAGCCGCTATCGTCGTCGAGCTTGGCAACGAGGCGCACATTATGTCCGTCACCTACGTGCCTCCGGATGTCCTGGAAGTTGCTAAGATCGCGCCTGGAAACATCCTCGCCGTGTGATCGGCCGGCGCCGAACGAAAACGGCCCCGGCTATGCCACCGGGGCCAAGGAGAAATTCGGACGGAGCAGGGCCATTGGAAGCCTGCGAGCCGATGTAAACAGCAGGACGAGCAGAAGGCAAGACTACAATAACGAACGCCGGGGCTAGGAGCGCCGCAGACGCCCAGCGCTCGGGCTGAGGGTGGGAAGAAGGGGCGGCGCAAGAACTGACCGCACGCTATCGGGATTGAGGGGCCTTGAGCCGACCAACATCAAGGCTTTTGGCGCTGCCGTTGCCAGGTTCAGCGTCCGTTCTTGGCAGTGGCGCCGCCGGCTTCGGGCCTGCGGGTTAGCCGGCTATTCGCTCGACCGGCTCGGTTGTTAGTCAGTCTGCTAGCATACGAGGCTGGGAACTGACGGTGTGCGACCGAGTTCCTGCGGCATGTATCAAGATACTTATCGGCCCGGAAACTTTGCGACCTTCGCCAGAAGGTTGGTCCAGCTCTTGGGCAAAGTCCTAATCTCTTCTTTCGGGCGTCGGGCCCTATCAAAGAGCGATGCGTTATCTGAGCATTTAATACGTCTATTGGCGCAAGCGGAGCGGGAAATCGACAGTATTCGACACGACCTTGACCGTCACTCCCTCCAACAATCGTCAAATCGATCCACGAAGGGCGATGGCTGATCGCGTAGTTTGCCGAATCGCCGAGAAAGTCAAACGCATCCTCCTGAAGCGCTACGGGCTCCGCCGCCAAGCCCGCAACTCGCGGTACTGCACCAACTTGGTGCGACCTGTTCTCAAGTCGCGGCACCGGTCAGTATTTGACCCTCACACCGCCGTAAGCCGCGAACGGCATCGAAGGCGAAATCGTGCGCGCATCGCTCAAGCCGGGTCCTCCCAGTGCAATATCGATAGGGCTCACATCGTCGACTTCGAAGTACGTGCCATAGAGACCGTATTTCGAATTCAACAGAATTCTTCACCAGGCCGTCGAAATGAACTGGTCGGTAACGTCGTAGGATGTGTTCAAATCCACGCGTGCGTACCCCCCGAGCAAGGCCCCCGAGCCGGTAACGACGTACTGTTGTTGAATGGCCGATCTCGCTCGACGTTTTATAATTCGACTCGCCGCGATCATACGAGATGCCGGCGAGGAAGAGGTTCGGACGTCCAAAAAGCCGCGCCTTCTCTTGCCCTTCCACCACGCCGCCCCAACTGTCGCTTGTGGTCGCAAGACGCTCGATGGAGCCTCTTCTGCTTCGGCAAACGTCTTCTGGGATGATGACGTCGTTGAGGTCCGTGACGGGGATTACCGGGTCACCGGCATCATCTGCGATACACAATCCAGGACCGGGCGGGACATCGCATTCGTCGATGTCGGTCAGGTTGCCGTCGACCACGCGGTTCTTGTAGCGCCGATAGTAGCCGACACCGGAAAACGTCAATGTATCGGTCGCCTTCACCGAGGCGGAGATCGGCGGCATGCAGGGCATTTCAGATCAGTGGTCTGCGGCGAGGTGAAGGTGTTGCTCCAGCTGCGCTCGAGCAGCTCTACGGGTGCGGCGGCCGTGGCGCCGAAATGGTTGTCGGCGGCCGTCAAGCTGAAATGAACCTCGGCAAAGCTGCCCTTGAGGCCGAGGTCGCCGTAGAAGCGCCTTATCTCGCTGTCGGAGAAATCGCGGAAGCCGTCCTCCTCGAACCACTCGCCGGCGACAAAGATCCCGGCGTTGCCGCTCGATCCACCGGCCTGCACGCCGACCTGGCGGCGCCCGAAGGAGCCGGCCATGACGTCGACCTCGGCGCCCTGATAACTGAAACCGTCCTTCATAAGGATGCTGATCGCACCGCCCAGTGCATTCAAGCCGAACGCTGGGTTGTTGCTGACCACCGACATGGAGGCGATAGCGTTACTCGGGATAACGTCCCAGTTCACCACGTCGCCGAAGGCCTCGTTGATACGCACCCCGTTCTGGTAGACGGCGATACCCTGTGCGCGCCCGCTGACCGGGGATGCGTCGAAGCCGCGATAGGAGAGCTCCGCGCGCAGCGGATTGCCGGCGGCGTCGGAAATGATGATGCCCGGCACGTGCGCTTGCAGCGTCTGCTGAATCGACCCCGTACCTTGCTGCTCGATCTCGGTGTCCGTGACCACTGTCACCGCGCTCGGTACCGTGACTGGCGCCGCAATCGGCGCCGTGGTCGGCGCCGTTTGACCGGCTGCGCTCTGAGACGCAGCGTTTGCCGCCCCACCGCCGGCGCTGCTGAGGGGCGAAACGGCGATAGCCTGTTTCTTAGCGCGAGCCGCCTTTTGCACCGGGGTCTCTTGCACGACGTTGACGGCGGGGAGCTGTTCAACCCCCGCCGTAGGAGGCGCCGGCTGCGGCGGCGTTGGTGCGGCCTGATTGGGTGACTGCTCATTCGTGGCGGGCGGAGCGGGAGGGGCAGCCTCGTTAGCTGATTGACCCGCAGCCGATGAAACTATGGCGATCGACAAGATGATCGTCGCGCACGCAGTACGCCCACTAGTACGCATTACTCAACTCCCCCACGCAACCGCGTCTACTGCACGGTTTGAACCCCGAAGTTGACTATGAGGCGGCTGTTTTGGCGGTCAACGAAGTTAGGGAAGTCGTCCCGTTTTGCGCGACACATGTTGTCTGGAAGACGCGGGAGAAGTTCCCTCAACAGGCCGGGAAAAATTGCCACGTAGAGTCGCAGCTGATCGAGCGCGATGCATCACCATGGCGTCAGATTGCGCGGCGGGCGCCCACCGTCTCCGGCAATGCGGCGACGCTGCCGGATCCGTTGAATTTGAGCAAAGCCCCGTAGCTTTTGCTTAACGCTAGCGGTCGCGCCCCCGATAGGGCATTCTTCCCGAAAACAAGCAGATAAATTCCCGGGGTTGGAAGTCAAATGCGTTGGTTCGGCCTACTTCTATTGCTGGCGCTTGCAGCGTGCGATGAACCGCGCTCGGAAGCCTACTCGCCCGAGCGCGGGAACAACTTCAAACCGGTTGCGGTCGAACTTCAGTCCGCGCGGATGGCGCAAAAGATTGATGGCATCGCGACGCTCGTTAGTCCGGACTCCCTGACACTCCTCAATGCCGAGATTCGCGCCGCCGAAATCGCCTCCGGTTTCAGCCAACGGTCGTTGGAGCGGTTTAAAGGCATCCGCTCGCTTGGCGAGCAACGCGTCGACAACGCCGAGCGGCAGGCGTCAACGGACGCCACACAAGTGGCCCTTCTCAAGCTGCGTATGCGCAACGCCTGGGGTGATACGGCGCCGTTCCTCGCCGCAGCCAACCGCCAGCAGCTCGTAGATGAGCTGGCGTCAGGCAAGACGACAATTGTGCGGCTGGATTTTCCGCGTTCTGTCGACCGAGATCTGCGCAACGTTCAAATCACCCCACTTGGCGGCGGCGCGGAAATATCCGTGACCACAATCTGGCAGGCGCCCTCGGGCAACTTGGCCATGCCGGGGACCTCGTTTTTCGGACTGATGCCGGCGGGGCCAGGATTGCGTCCGGGCGATCGCGCCAAGATCACGGCAGAACGCAGCGCGCCGATCTCGGGTGTCATCGTGCCGGCCTCAGCCGTGGTCGTGTTCGCCGGTAAGTCGTGGTGCTACGTGGAGAAAAGTCCCGGCGAATTTGAGCGCAAACAGGTGTCGCTGGCGACGCCGGTCGCTGGCGGATATCTCACCAACGATTTCGCTGCGGGCACCAAAGTGGTGGTCCACGGTGCGTCGGCGCTCCTCTCCCGCGAAGCTGATCCCGGCGCGTCGGATGACGATGACGACGCCAAACCGCGTACGAAAAAGCCAGTATCCCAAAAGGAGCCGACGCCCGACCACGAGCATCGGCCGATCGCCACCTCCGACCTCAATTAGCTCTCGCCCATGGACGCGCTCATCCGATGGTCGATCCGCCACCGCATTGTCGTCGCGGTGCTGTCGGTTGTCTGGCTCTTCGCTGGAGTGTTCTTTGCGCTGCGGGCGCCGCTCGACGTTTTCCCCGAGTTCGTTCCACCTCAGGTGACCATTCAGACCGAGGCGCCGGGCTTTGCGCCGGAGCAGGTCGAGCAAATCGTCACCCGGCCCATTGAGGCGGCGGTGAACGGTGCGCCGGGAGTTGAATCCCTGCGCTCCGAATCCGTCTATGGGCTGTCCGTCGTCGTCGTATCGTTCGAAAGCGACGTTGATCCGGTCACTATCCGCCAAGGCATTTCCGAGCGTCTCGGCACGCTTGCTGGCGAACTACCTATGGGGGTCGCGCAGCCAAAGCTGACGCCGCTCACCTCGAGCACGATGGATGTCCTCAAGTTCGGACTGCTGTCGAACTCGGTCGATCCCTACACGCTGCGCGATATCGCCGACTGGACGATCAATCCGCATTTGCTGGCCCTACCAGGCATTGCGCGCGTGACGGTCTACGGTGGCGCCATCCGTCAGGTGCAGATCCAGCCCAACCTCGACCGCCTCGCTGGGCTCGGTCTCAGCATCAACGACGTGATGGAGGCCGGACGCGCCGCGCTCGCCCTACGCGGCGGCGGCACTATCGATACGAGTTCGCAGCGCATCACACTGGACGCCCCGCCGCCCTTACCTGACCCCCAGGCCATCGCGAAGGCACTCGTCGGCATGCAGGACAACATGCCGATCACCGTCGGACAGATCGCCAATGTCACGATTGGGCCGGCCGTGCCGATTGGCGATGCGACGATCATGGGGCGCCCAGGTGTGCTCGTGACTGTCTCTAGTCAGTTCGGGGCCAATACGCTCAAGGCCACCGAGGCAGTGGAGCGGGCGCTGGAGGATTTGAAGCCGGCGTTGGAACGGCGCGGCATCGACGTCATCCTGCTGCATCGTCCGGCGTCGTTCATCGAACGGGCGTTGAGCAACTTGGAGCACGCGCTGGCCCTTGGCTCGGCGCTCATCCTCATCGTGCTCTATGCTTTCCTGCGCAGCTGGAAGGCGGCGCTAATCTCGTTTCTGGCGATCCCGCTATCTCTGCTGGCCGCGATTTTTGTCCTGGCCGAGTTCGGTCAGACACTCAACACGATGACGCTAGGTGGCTTTGCACTCGCGCTCGGCGTGCTGGTCGACGATGCCATCATCGACATCGAGAACATCATGCGGCGACTGCGCCTCGCCAAGGCGGCAGGGCGCGACGACGACCTGCAAACCATCGAGGAAGCGTCGATCGAAATCCGCGGCTCGATGCTCTATGGCACGTTGGCTGTCATCTTCGTGTTTCTGCCGATCCTGTTCGCGGGCGGCGTGCAAGGGCGTTTCATCGGCCCGATGGCGCTCACGTTCATTATTGCTGTCCTCGCATCTATGGTCGTTGCACTCACGGTGACGCCGGCGCTGTGTGCGCTCATGCTCACCGGCGAAAAAACGAAGGAGCCTCCTCACCTTGTCACCTTGATGCAGGGCTTTCAGGCCTGGTGCATGGAGAAGGTACGCACCCGCTGGGGGCTCACGGTTGCAGCACTCGCCGGTGCTGCGGCGGCGGCCATCGCCGTCGCACCGTTCCTGCATAGTGAGCTGATCCCGCAGTTCCGCGAAGGTCACTTCGTCATTCAAATGACGGCGGCGGCGCAGGGAACGTCAGTTGGGGACATTTCGGCGACGGGCATCCGCATCTCCAATGAGCTGCTGAAACTGCCGTTCGTGCGCGCCGTAGGCCACCAGATCGGCCGCGCGGAAGCGGGGGAGGATACCTGGAGTCCAGATAAGAGCGAGTTCCACGTCGAGCTCACAGGGGAGCACGACGAGACGGAGACCGAGGCCCAGGCGAAGATTAGGGAGGTGCTCGAGCTTTTCCCCGAGGTGCGCACCGAGGCCATGACGTTCCTCGGCGATCGCATTAGCGAAACCTTGAGCGGCGAGACGGCGCAAGTCGTCATCAACCTGATCGGACCGGAGATCGAAGCGCTCGAGCGCTCCGCCGAAGTGGTGGAAAGAACTATCGCTACCGTCGAGGGCGTCGAGGACCTGCGGATACCGAAGGCCGCCAAGGTGCCCACGATGGCCATTCGGCTCAATCGCACGGCTCTGGCCAACTATGGGCTCACTGCCCAAGACGCGCTCGACAACGTACAGACGGCATTCGCTGGTACGACCATCGGGCAGACGTACGTCGGCGCTCAAACCGTCGATGTCGTCGTCATTCTGCCGCCCGATCAGCGCGACCGTGTTGAGCAGCTCTCGAGCTTGTTGGTCGGCAATTCGAAGACACGCGTGCAGCTGCGCAATGTCGCTTCGATCGGCATGACCGATGGGCGCTCGATTATTCAGCATGAAGGTGCGCAGCGGCGCGTCAATGTGAACTTTAACGGCTCGTCCGACCGCTCCTTGCGCGATACCGTTGCCGACGTGAAAGGACGCGTTGCCGCCCTGCAGCTGCCGTCCGGTGTCTACGTATCCTATGCCGGTCAGGCCGAGGAAGAGCGGGCCGGTCAGATCCGACTGGGCATCCTGACGGCGTTGAGCATCGCTCTGGTCGTCCTTGTTCTGACGACGGCATTCACGCGCCGTACCTTGGCAGTCGTGCTGCTCATCAACGTCCCGTTTTGCCTTATTGGTGGCATGGCGGCTATCGTTGCCAGCGGCGTCGGCCTGACGCTCGGCAGTCTCGTCGGGCTCGTCACGGTGTTCGGTATCGGTGCGCGAAATTCGGTGATGATGCTGGCGCACGTGGAGCACCTCGTCGATCAAGAGGGCCTGCCGTGGTCCGCGCGGACAATCCGCATTGCTGCGGGCGAACGGTTTGCCCCGGTGTTCATGACGGCACTGATGGCTGCCCTCGGGCTTGTGCCGCTGGCCTTAGGTCTGGGGCGCCCGGGACACGAAATCGAAGCGCCGATGGCAATCGCCATCCTCGGCGGATTGACAACGGCGACTTTCTTGAATCTCGTCGTGCTGCCCGAGACGCTCATCCGCATGCAAGCCTGGCTGGGCTTGGGCAAAGGCGACGGCACGCCGCACAAACCCGCTAAGGCGACACACCCCGCGATAACACTCGGCAAGAGTTAGTCGCAGTTGGCAATCGCGGTGGGCAAAATCGAGACGGGAGTCGATCTGCATTTCTGGCGCGGCGGCTTCGCTATGCTCAGAACTTGGAGCCCACGACTGTCGCTGCCCGCGGAGTTTTGGGAACTTTTGCCAGTGAGTACCGGGAAGACACGGCAATCCGTAAAAAGGATCTGACGCCCTCCGTTGGCGTCGCTACAATGAAAACGGCGGGGAGAAGATCGGCCGACTTGGCGGGGCCGAAGAGCCCACCGACTTCCAGCACCTTTGCCGGTTGTGATTGGGCAAGATCGACCCGGATCGCGACGGACCACTCAGAGCCCACACACGCGTTTGAGACGCTGCGCACTTCGCATTTTTACCCAACGCCGGAAGACGAAAAGAAGGTTCGGTGCGACATTGCCAATCGTGTAATGGCCGCGGTTGCGGCTGGGGAGCGTCATTCCGCTCGCCTCAAAGCTGCGGCACTTGAGTCAATCGAAGCTTGAAGGTCCGCCACCTTTCCCGTCCCGAGGAATGAGTCTCACACGCGGCGATCGACAAGGAGCGACGCGTGCGAGCGGCCCGTGACGCGCTGTAATCCTATCAAGTAGACGAGACCCCACACGAAGTCGGTGATCGCAAACAGGATTGTCGGCACGACACCAATGTAGGTGAAGCCGTACACGGCAAGGAGACCCACAGCCGCAAAACGCAAAAGCGCTTCCCAGTAGATCACCGATGCAAAAACTTGAATGTCTCGGGAACTCATAACGAGCGTCGCTGCCGTATACCAGAGAAACGCAGCAACGATGCACGGCCAAAAGGGGTTGGGAACTTGCAGGCCGAGAAATTCCCTAATCGGTGGTGTGATCAAGATTAGGCCGAGGCCAAAATTCCATATGCCAGACCACAAGACCAATCGCTCAAACGTCATGCGTACCTCCGTATGAGCCACGCGCAGGTGAACGGCTCGTGGTAGCAGCGAGGGCTAAACTTGTCTCGCCGTGGAATTGGATCTGCTTGGGCAAGTTCAGTCGAGACGCTCAACGTGGGCAGCCATGTCAGGGACGAGCCTAACTCTATACTTGGCCTTCTCACACTTCAGAATCCAGACGGCATCGTCCGACTGTTCCCCAGCCCTTTTGGCGCTCAGCGCTTTGTCACAGGAATAGCCCTGGTCGCGTATCTGGGCTGCAATAATCTCCGCCGGCATCTCCTCGGCGGCTTGCGCGGAAAATGTGTTGCGCCAAGCACCATCGATGTCATCGCCCAGAATGAAAACTAACGCGAAGCCAAGAACCAACGCCATTGTAGATAAACCGACCTTCATCACGATCCTCCATATCGTCAAGCAACTGGTCACGCATCTCACGGACTCTACGGTGCTCTACGCAGCACTTGCGACGACGCTTGGCTCGTCTCTGTCCACTGAGCTCACGTGGAGGGGAGCTGGTACGGTTGGTCAAAGCGGCTCTGTACCACTATTGATTTAATCGACCGCGCAAACGGACAACTAGTGTTTCCCCCGTCGGCTGATTGCAATTCATTATCGACCGAAGCCGGTTTCGGCCCCGGCGTCGGCGCAGCATAACATGCCCAATACGCAATGGGATCGCGCGCCTATGCCCCGCTACTTCTTCAATGTGCACTTTGATCATCACGTTGCGCGCGACCCCATTGGCGTTGAGGTCGATAACCTGGCTGACGCAGTTAACCAAGCACGGAAGGCGCGCGCTGAAATCATGCACGAGGACGAACTCGCCCAACTCTGGCTTGAAATCGTCGATGAGCGTGGGCTGGTCCTCGCAAGAGTCTGGAGCGTGATTTTTCCAACACGTCCGAAGGTTAACGGCAGCTAGCCGATGACATGCTCATTATCTGAGATTGTTGGCGGCGCGCGCTAGCTTACGATTTTGTATGCTCTATCGGAGTGTATTGCGTACTACATTGTTCGAGAGTTTCAGTCTGTCACTGGCTTACCACGGAATGCCATGTCTATTAATGAGACGACCAAGCCCGGGAGCGGCGACCCCCACCTTGCCGGCACTATCGAAACCGATGTTGAGTTCGTTGACGAACCGAAAAGCGCCAGCGGCGAATTGGTGGACGTGGTGACAGAGGCGACCTGGAACGACGCACTAAGTCAGCTCGGCGGATTACCAAGCAACCCCTTGCCCCTTTGGATGATGCTTGCCACGCGCATTCTGCGCGCGGTCGCCGATGGGGAGCGCGATCCGCAACGCATCAAGCGTTTCGCCTTAGACGGGCTCAACGATCACGACGGGTTCGGCAAATGGCGCCGCTGACCGCGTGTGCGTGCCAAGCTGTGACATAGCGGGCGGAGCCGGAAGTGGTGCGCCACTGAGCTAAGTCCGCTCTCAGCTCCTCTGGAATAATTCGAAGCGATCGCGGTTCGCCTCACGCCACGTTGCCGTCTTGACCTTGATCCGTCCATGAGAGCACTGAAGTCGGGTTTGCCGTCGCTGTCGCACACGACAATCTCAGCATCGATGATCGCCGATCTCGCAGGCAGGCTCAGCAAGCTGTCGCGAATAACTGGGAAGCGTCCCGTGTGGTCGTGGCCATTGCGCGTGAAGATCACGACCTCATCGCCAGCCTTGTGCAGTGCTAGTGCTTTGGGACCCGTCGCCGCGCACGATATTGGCGTTGTGGGTGAGCTAAGCCCTGGCAGAACGCACTGCGCGTTCCGCTGTAGCATCCATACCGCTCTAGTAATTCCGCATCGTGCGCGTTGGTCGGACCGCCAGCGAGCGCATTCATTCGTGCATGCTCGACTTCGGCGGCGCCAACCACGCCTCGAGCAACTGCCGGGCCCGAGGCTGCCAGCGCGACCAACTGAACGGCAGCGTATATCAATCGATGCATGGTTCACTCCTCCAGTTTGATCCTGGAATACACCCTCCCAACAACCTTGTACCGCTCGCACCCAGTTTCAAGCGTGCTCTCAGACTACGACATCTACGCCGCTTCCATGCCCGGTTACTCGACACGCAGGAAACCGCAAGCCCAACCCCATCCCCGGCCAAGGCATGTTCGGCCCCGGCGTGACCAGTTCTCCCGGTCAATAGCCATTGGCATGGCAAAGGCAACGGAAGTAGGAGGAAATTCCATACCGTTTTTTGTACGGACACGGTGCGGACACAGAAACATCAGGGACAGTTGAGCATGGCGAAGTTTGATGACCGCTTCCTCAAATCGCGGCCCTCTCCGTCGGTTGGCAACCGCATCTACTATGATCCCAACACGCCGGGACTCGGCCTGCGCATCACTGCGGCAGGCGCCAAGGCCTTCGTCTTCAACTACCGCATTGCCGGGCGCGAACGCCGCTACACTATCGGCCCTTACGGCGTCGATCAGTTTCCGCTGAAGCGGGCGCGGAGGCGGGCGGGCGAGCTGCGCCGCATGGTCGAGCGCGGCGAAGACCCGCTCGGGCAGCGGGAGGATGCGCGCAATGCGGCAACCGTGGCCGACCTCGCCCAACGGTTTGCCGAGCAGCACCGCACGCTCGTAGTCTGCGGCTCGCGGAAGATCGACGACGGCCTGAGCTGTACCCTGGCGGCCGCGAGGATGCGCGAGCGGTGGCGGTAGTCCATGAAATCTTGATCTAGAAATAGAAGGGGCCCCAAATTGAGGGCCCCGCTTGCTATCTTGAATGCCTAATCTCAGACTTTTGTTGGTCCGCTTACTTACCCGAATGTGTATCCGCAGTCGGGTGCGTCGGGTTAGCGGGGCCAGTCGCGCCACCCGCCCGATTTTCCCGTTGCTCCTTTACCAGCGAAGGCCGGGCCGACGGCACGAGCGTCTAGCGTGAACTCAAGTCGCAATGAGCATGGTGATGCCGAGCACGATGATGGCGCAGGCTCTCCCGACCTCCATTATCTGACCGAGGCGCTCACGTAGTGCTTCGGTCCGACCGAGAAGCGCCATGAGGCGCCCACGTGCGAGGACCGCGGCAATGGCGAAAAGCGATAACGTCGCAATGACACCCAGGGCCATCGCGGCCACGGTGGCAAAGCCGACGGCAAGTTGATGCTTCACGATGGCGTACGTGAGGATGAACGTGGTCAGCGGGCAGGGAATGAGACCAGTAAAGAACGCGAGCGCCTTTCCATCGCCACCGTAGGTGTGCACGTGCGGCCGCACGGAGCGCCACAGGAGGAAGGCGCCAGCGCAGATGATGAGGATTGCACTTGTCGTCTCGAACGCGGGCGCACGGCCACCAGCCACGAATGAGCGGCTGATCACGGCGACGCCCAACATGACGAACAGCACAGCTGAGCCGATGTGGGTCACGGCCAACACCAAGGCCGTCAGCAGCCCATCCCACACTCGGGAAGATCGCCCGAGATGATAGGAGACAAGGACACTCTTGCCGTGTCCTGGCATAAGCGCGTGGAGAGCTCCGAACAGCACGGCCGACGCAAGGAGAGCAGGGAGCGCGGTTATCTGTTCTGCGGATTTGAACCCGCCTGCCATGCTCGTGTAGAGCCAATGCTGAAGCTCAACTATCCAACGCATTGCGATTGTACGGATGCTATCCCCAGGGATAGGATAACAAGATGAAACACGCCAGTCACCCCGACATCATCGTGCGCCTCAAAAGAGCGGAAGGCCACCTACGCTCGCTTATTGGCATGATGGAGGCGCGGCGGCCCTGTTTGGAGCTGGCGCAGCAGCTGCACGCCATTGAGCGCGCCATCGGTAACGCCAAGCGCGAGCTGATCCACGACCATATGGAACACTGTCTCGACGAGCAGGCGGGCAGTGGCTCTGTCGCCTCCCGCGCCGCGTTGCGCGAGTTCAAGGCGCTCGCCAAGTACCTATGAGTTGAGCGATGCCCGACCTTCCAACGCTGATCCAGTCGGGCGCGGGCAATGCGTGGCTCCTGCTTCCCGTCGCCGTCGTGCTCGGCGCGCTGCATGCGCTTGAACCCGGGCACGCGAAATCCATGATGACCGCTTTCATCGTGGCCATCCACGGGACGGCAGCTCAGGCGGTCTTGTTGGCATTGTCGGCGACCGTCGGGCACACGATAATCGTCTGGGTGCTCGCGCTCTTGGCTTGGCAGCTGCACGATACGACCATCCTTGAAAAGGCCGAGCCGTGGCTCCTGATAGGCGGCGGCGTGCTGATCGTCGTGCTCGCCCTGCGCATCCTGTCGCGATTGGAAAATCCCTTTGCCGTCCGTCAAGTGAGCCATGCTCACAGTCACGCTGAGGAGGGTCACGCTCATAATCACCGCAGTAGTCACCATAGTCACCACTACCATCAGGCTCACGGGCATTCCCACCACGACCACCCGCACGACGGCGCCGATGATGATGCGCATGCGGCAGCTCACACCGCGCAACTTCGCCAACAGTTGGCTAAAGGCCCGGTCACTGATTGGGACGTGGCGTGGTTCGGGTTCAGTGGGGGGCTTATCCCATGTCCCGCCGCTTTTGCCGTACTGCTCGCCTGCTTTCATCAGAAAGCCTACGCCCTCGGAGTGGTGATGGTCGCCGCCTTCAGCGTTGGGCTCGCTCTCATGCTGGTTGCCGTTGGACTTGTTGCCGCGTGGGGGGCCAAGGCGCTGGCTGGGAGGCAATCGGTGCTAAATCGGTTTGTGCGCTGGTCACCTTACGCTTCGGCCGTCATCGTGCTGGCCATCGGCCTCGTGGTCACGGCGCAGGGCGCGTCGACACTGGGCATCCTGTAGTCCTACGGTGCGCTCAATAGCGCCGCCACGTCGCAGCAATCGCTCATAGCACCTCAACTTCATGCGCCCGGATGACGACGACGTCCTGGCTGAAGCGATGTTCAAGCGTTGCCTTCATTGCCGTCCACCAAGCCCGGTCGAACGTCGGAGCCATCACCTCGATGACAACGATGTCGTCGTGCTCGGTCGAGCCGTCATCGTGCCAGCGGCCTTCCGCTGGTGCGCGAAGGAAGCTCGTGACGCCACCGAAGTTGGCAACCAACTCCTTGGCCAGGTCGTCGTAGTAAGCGGCGGGGAAGTCCTTACCGGAAGCGTCCTTTAACGGCAGGAGAATTTCGATCAGCTGGGCCATGGGTTCCGGCTAACGGGGCGTGCGGGCCCCGCTGGAGGGATGCCTTCCACGCCAAACGATCAGTGAGGCTCCAGACCCGGCGCGCTCCGTGTAAGCTGCTCGGCGACACGTAGCCGAACCCACGGAGATTTAAATGGGCAACGAGAAATTCAACGACGCAATCCGCATGGCGTCAATTGAATACATGATTACGCATATTGGCAAGATCGCCTACCTAGCCGCTGGAGCGACGCCAGAAAGTACAAGGCTCCTCCATGCCAGGGTACGAGATGAATTGGAGGAGGTGACCCCTGGTGATCGTGACCCTGCGCTATCGGATCACACGGCGGCCGAGTTCGCCTTGGCTGTGGATCGCTTCTTGATCGAGATAGAGGCCGACTTACTTCGCGACGTTTAACGCGCGGCCACGAGACGCGGTCACGAGCCGAAGCCGGTCAAGCTGGTGATCCACAAAGTGAGGCCGCGCAAATAACCAAAACCCCGGTCGATTGCTCGGCGGGGCTCTATGACCCAGAGGCGATACTAACGCCTACTCCGCATCGCCGCGATGCCGCCAGGGTACAGCTCGGGCTTGGTGTTGATCTTGCGCGAGCCGCACGCCGAGCACTTCATGTGCGTCCCGATCAACGGCACTGGTATATTCCAAGACAGCGGCAGCGCGGCCGGTACTGACGGCATATTTTTAACAATTTGCTAGCGGGGCCGTTCCATCAGGACCTCCGCGGTGTGGGTGTGGCTCATGCGCACCCCACTACGAAGTTCCATGCTCAATCTCGAGAAGGGGGATGAAACCGGCGGCTAGTGGCGCTAGCCTTTTGTCGCTGTAATCTTTTCCACGAAGGTACGCAGCAAATCGGCCCATGAGAACGCAACTCATCTGGGCCGTTCCGTATGCGCGGAGCGTTGATCTCAGCGAAAACGTCTGACGGTTACGACGGCTCGCAAGAAGCAATCCTCGAAGCTGAGTAGGGCTAGATGACTTCGGCTCGCGGCGCTCGCTTCAAGAGGCCTGCCTCGTCGATACCGGATGCTGTGGCACGGTCGTTGATGTCGTCAGTCAATTGTCAGGACGGACTTCGCATTATCGGCCCAGGTGGGCTCAGACGAGACGCCTCAGAGCCGTAGTCGCAGTAGTCGCAATGATCGATAGTAATGGTCCTGGCGGTACCGCCGCGTCGCCACCGACACCTTCCCGGCACCCAGCCCTCGTGACGTCCGTGAGGGTTCGTACCGCAAGCTTGTCACGTTGAGAGGTCCTTATGACGACAACCCGTTATAGAACCAACGACTGATGGACTTTGAAAGTCTCCTTCTGCGTCCGATATCGGAGTTGCAGCCTAGTGCAAACGGGCAGGGACTCGACCTAGTGTACGTGGTCGATAAGGAGTGGGACCTTTGGCTTCTGGACGCGACGGCCGCGTTAGAAACGCCGGACGATTTCATCGGTTGGATCGAGCGTAGTCGGGTATCTGCACTGCTCTCGGCCATCAACCAATCGCGTAACCAAGGATCATGAGCACATTGTGGGCGCTGGTGCCGTTACACCCAGAGACGATTTGCAATCAGGGCTGCGAAGTAGGCGATAACCGCGCATGATGGAAACGTCAAAAACCAGGCCACCACAATTTTGCGCAACACGCCCCAGCGAACGTCCGACACCCGCTTGCCGGCGACCACACCAACGATTGCGCTTGTGATCGTATGGGTCGTCGAGAGTGGCACGCCGTAGATTGATGCGGCGAAGATCGTGCCCGACGCTGCGGTTGTCGCCGCAAAACCCTGCCACGACGTCAATCGGGCGATCTTCATGCCAACGGTTCTGATAATGCGCCAGCCACCGGCGCTGGTGCCTGCTCCCATGGTGAGGGCGCATGTCACGATCACCCACCACGGGATGGTGAATTCCGTAGTTACCCCGCCTGCGAGCAGTGTGAGTGCAAAGACACCCATAAACTTCTGCCCATCGTTGAGGCCGTGATTGAAGGCAAGGAACGCGGCGGACCCCATCTGCAGAAAATCAAAAAGCCGCTTGGCCTGCTGTGGTGAGGCGCCAGCGGCGAGGCGAATAATGATGCGGGCCAGAATGAATGCAGCACCGAAACCGAGCCCGATCGAGCATAGCATGCCGATTCCGACCTTCTGCCAGCCGTGCCACTGAAGCGCTTCGATGCCGCCGCCGGCAAAGCCCGCTCCGGCTAACCCGGCGAGCAGCGCGTGCGATTTGCTGACGGGAATGCCGAGCTTCGCGGCCATGCTCCCCCAGGCAACTATGGCTATCATGGTCGCCGTGATTGCGGGAATTGTGAGCGCCGAGGCGGCCACGATCCCCAACCCGACTGTTGTCGCGACGGCAGTTCCCGCCATCGCGCCGACCGTGTTGAAAACGACCGCCATTGCGATAGCGGTGCGCGGCGCCAGCACTCCCGTAGACACCACCGTAGCAATCGCGTTCGGCGCATCAGTCCAGCCGTTGACGAATTCCGCCGCCAGGACAGCCAGGAGGGCGACGACGACTCCCGCCGTCAGCGACTCCATCACTTACGCCTCCTTGCGCGCCAGCGAGAGAATGTTCCGCGCACAATGGTTGGCATCGTCCGTCATCTGCTCGAGCAGGGCGAACAGCTGATGCCACGCGATGAAGCCAATGGTGTTGGCGGATGGCTGGCTGTATTCCTCGACGAGCGCGCGCTCGACGTTGGCAACGAGCGTATCGGCCTCTGACTCATCTTCGTCGACGGACCTGGCGAGCTCGCGGACTTTGGACAAAGTGAATCTCGGTTCGCGAAACATGGCGACGAGCGCGTGTATTTTGTTAACCATGCGATCACCGATCTTCATGAGGTCCACGGCTTCGCCCCGAAGCTCACGCAAATGCAGCTTGTAGACATCCAGGTGGACGGCGACCTTGCGCATGCAGTCGATTACATCGTCGAGGTCGTCGGTAAGTTTCATCGAGTTCTGGGATGTCGAAGCGCATGATGAAGGAGTTGTCCAATAACTCGTGGATGGCTTCAACGACGGCATCCGCTTTGCGCTCGAAATCGACAATGCCGCTGAGGTCACGCCCCGACGTCTCGAGAAAATGCCGGGAGCATTGTGTGACGGTTTCCGACAGCTGAACAAGAAGCGATGCGAACTGCTCATTGTTCGAGGGGCCGAACAGAGACCCAAGCGCTCCTTGTTTTGGTTTCATGCAAACGCCCTCGCCTGTCTTACACGATAGAGCACCCCGGCGGCGTGCGCCGCAAGGAGCGGCCAGCTCAGCAATGTAGATCATCGCTCGCCCGGCGCAGCCCGTCTCTGATCGGGCTTGGGATTCAGGTGTGGCTGGAGAGGTGAGAAGCCTGCGCGTGCACGCTCGCCAGGGGCACCTCGGGAGCGGCTTGAGGTCACCGATGTCTCACAGCCACATCCCAAACCGCCGCATAGCCTCGAGCGACCACCGGTTGTCATACGCCTCGTAGCGCTCAGCGAGGCGCGCGTAGGTCCGCCAGGGCCCTTGGGCTTGGGCGGCAGCTCATTGATGTCCTGCTCGGGATCGAGGCGCCGCACGATCTTGAACTGGCGCGCGTGGCGCGATCGGCACGCGTCTCCGCTTGTGAGCTGTAGCTGAGGCGATAGCAGCGCCGGCACCGAAGTCGGCTGCCGCCGTAGAGGATCCGGCATCGCCTACCGCATTTGAGGCAGCAGAACCATTGGCGGCGCCCGCCGGAGCGAGTTGACGTCCAGACGGTCGGAATGATCTCGTCAAACTGCCACCCTGCGAGTTGGGGAAGAGTAGTCTGAGCGCGCGTGAGCAGTGTAAAAAGGGCAATAATCGAGGCAACCTTTCAGTGGTTGGCCTGTGCTGCCTACCTAGCCGCGCTTGACGTTTGGTGGATATGGAGGTGTTGAAGCACGCTTTCCTTGAGCCGCTTCAAATAGTCAGAGCGTGTGCGGCCGTATTGCAGTACTCGCGCCTTTTCAAGCGTAACCAGACCACTCTCCATCATTTCATCGAGCACCGGCAGGAACGCGTTGATCTTCTCCTCCGAGTTGCAAATCTCGATTACGACCGGACGCTCATCGGTGGCAAGGAAATGAGGCTTATGAAGCCGGCTGGAGTGTCCGAAGCCGAGGGGTCCTTGCAAGACCGTCGCCCCAGCGAGATGCACCTCGCGCGCTTTCATCACGATCGCACGATACAGCGGTTCTTCAACGCCATATCGATCGTCGGCGCTCGTGAAGATGCGCAGCAGGATTGCTTCGTGCGGTACATCCATTTTTTGCGTCCTCCCCGCCTGTAATTTATCGACTTCCGTTGATGTCCTCCCGAGGGCGCGTGCGACCTGAAAGTTGAATGTTACGTCTGATGCGCGGCAAGCCCGTGGGTCTGTCGGCCGCAGCGGAACATGCGGAGGGCCTCCAGAGTCACCAACCCGGAGCCGACCAATTGCTCCAGTCGTGGAAGGAACGCGTGAATTCGATCTTCCGTATCGACGATCTCGACCACCATGGGGAGATTCCCCGGCGCCTCGACAAGGAATTCGCTGTTGATGCGGCGGTTCGGGCCGAAACTCAGCGGCCCGTGAAGGACGGTCGCACCGGCTAGGCCAGCAGCCCTGGCCGCCTCGACAATCGCTCTATAAAGCGCATGTCCATCAGCGCGATCGGCCTCACCGATGAACGCGCGAAGAAAGATAGCATCCTGCGGCAAATGCATGACGCCTCCTACCCAGGTAAATTGTCTTTCTGGGCCGGCAATGGTCGCCAATGAATATAGCACATTCTCCGCGGCAGGTTCGTGCCGACCCTGTAATTTTCGAGCCTTGCCCCAGCTCATAGCCATGATCGATGGGGGGACCACCCTCCAAGCCTAAGTACTTCTTACCGACCGATAGCGCACCAGGCCGACGATGACGGATTTGTTCTGATTGCTTCGACGCCTGCACCATTCCCCGTCATCGGGCGAGGACGTGTTACGAAGCTGAACGGGCAATTTCGATTACGATGCGCCTGCTGAGGTCTACATGACCGCCGGTTGGGGCTCTAAGCAAGGTCCGGTGACCTATAGGCGCTTTGCTCGCAACGCAGATGCCATCCGGATCGCAATTGAAGAGCTGACGCAGCTTGGCGCAGTCTCGCGCGGTGATCGGGATCGAGGGAGTGGTCTCATGTCCGCTTTGGGCCAGAAGCGGACTTGGGCGTGCGCCCCAGCAAGTCGACGGCTTTTGGCAATAAGGAGTTACACGGGCTCGAGCGCTTCGCGGTGCAGGTCCGTGGGCGCGGTGGCTGTCGGTAGCTGCCAACCTTTGATCAGTCCGTACACGGCCGGAATGACAATGAGGGTGAGCAGTGTCGAGGAGACCATGCCGCCGATCATAGGCACTGCAATCCGCTGCATGACCTCCGAACCCGTGCCGGTACTCCACATGATCGGCAGCAGACCGGCCATGATGGCGACCACCGTCATCATCTTGGGCCGCACGCGCTCGACAGCGCCGATCATGATCGCCTGATAGAGGTCTGCCCGCGTGAATGGGCGCCCCTCGTCGCGGCAGTGGTTGCGGATTTCCTGGGTCGCATGGTCGAGATAGATGAGCATTACCACGCCGGTCTGGGCGGCGACGCCGGCCAGGGCTATGAAGCCGACCGCGACCGCCACCGACATGTTGAACCCCAGCCACCACATCAGCCACATTCCGCCGACGAGGCCGAACG
The DNA here is from genome assembly GCA_963724595.1 of uncultured Alphaproteobacteria bacterium. GTDB lineage: Bacteria > Pseudomonadota > Alphaproteobacteria > Rhizobiales > Hyphomicrobiaceae > Hyphomicrobium_A. Next base: position 156,221 of record CAVRVR010000017.1, read on the forward strand.
GCAGCGACAGCATGACGATGAGCGTTTCTGTGATGCGTCGGAAGTTGAGGTAGAGCAGGAGGAAGATGATCATCAATGTCACGGGCACCACCAGCTTGAGGCGGGCCTCGGCGCGTTCCAGATATTCGAATTGACCGCTCCACACGAGGTACGTGCCAGGAGGCAGCTTGACTTGCTCTTCCACTGCCTTCTTGGCGTCGGCCACGTAGCCGCCGAGATCGCGGTCGCGAATATCGACAAAGATGTAGGTCGCCAGTTTGGCGTTCTCGGTGCGGATGCTGGTGGCGCCTTGAGTGAGCCTGATGGCGGCGACCTCTCCCAGGGGGACCGTGCCGCCACCGGGCAGTGACACCAGCACATCCTTGGCTATCGATTGCGGATCGGAGCGCAGAGCGCGCGGATAGCGGACGGCCACCGTGTAGCGTTCGCGGCCTTCGACAGTGGTGGTGATTGGCTCGGCGCCAAGTGCGGATGCCACCACGTACTGCACGTCCGCAATCATCAGCCCATAACGGGCCAGCCGGTCGCGGTCGGGAATGACCTCCAGGTAGTAGCCGCCAACGACGCGCTCAGCATAGGCGCTAGCGGTGCCAGGCACTGTTTTGAGCGCGGTCTCGACCTGTCGCGCGACCTTCTCCATCTCAGCAAGATCCTTGCCGATCACCTTGACGCCCACCGGCGTGCGGATGCCAGTCGATAGCATGTCGATGCGCGCCTTAATGGGCATCGTCCAGGCGTTGGAGACACCGGGGAATTGCAGCGAGCGGTCCATCTCCTGGATGAGCGCATCGACTGTCACGCCGGGGCGCCATTCTTCCTTCGGTTTGAGGTTGATGACGGTCTCGAACATCTCGATGGGCGCAGGATCGGTCGCTGTTTGCGCCCGCCCCGCTTTGCCGTAGACGGTGGCCACCTCGGGAAACGTGCGGATGATGCGGTCCTGGATCTGCAAAAGCTCTGCCGACTTAGTGACCGACAGCCCAGGTAGGGTGGTCGGCATATAGAGCAGCGTTCCTTCGTTGAGGTTGGGCATGAACTCCGAGCCGACATGCCGCGCCGGCCACACCGATGCGCCGAGAACCAGCAGCGCCAGCGCGATGGTCAGGATCTTGGCCTTGAGCACACCACTGATGACCGGCCGGTAGATGGCGATCAGCGCACGGTTGAGCGGGTTCTTAGCTTCCGGAATGATGCGGCCGCGCACGAATACCACCATGAGCGCAGGAACCAGCGTCACCGACAGGATCGCCGCCGACGCCATGGCGAACGTCTTGGTGAACGCCAATGGTCCGAACAGGCGCCCTTCCTGTCCTTCCAGCGTGAAGATGGGCAGGAACGACACGGTGATGATGAGCAGCGAGAAAAACAGCGCGGGGCCGACCTCCGAAGCCGCCTCAACGAGGATTTCCAATCGAGGCTTATCGGGCGCCGCGCGCTCAAGATGCTTGTGTGCATTCTCGATCATGACGATGGCCGCATCGATCATGGCGCCGATGGCGATGGCGATGCCGCCCAGACTCATGATGTTGGTTCCGATGCCGAGCACCTTCATAGCGACGAACGACATGAGAATGCCGATAGGCAGAATGATGATGGCAACCAGCGCGCTGCGCACGTGCAAGAGAAAGACGATGCAGACCAGCGCGACCACGACGCTCTCCTCGAAGAGGGTCGTCTTGAGTGTGTCGATGGCGCGGTGAATGAGTTCCGAGCGGTCATAGACGGGGATCACCTCGGTGCCTTCGGGCAGCGATGGAGCAATCTCCCTCAGACGCTCCTTGACGTTGTCGATGACGGTGAGCGCGTTGGCGCCCGAGCGTTGCAAGGCGATGCCGCTCGCCACTTCGCCTTCGCCGTTCAGCTCGGTAATGCCGCGGCGCTCATCCGGGCCGATTTCGATGCGTGCGATGTCCTTCAGCAGCACCGGCGTGCCGCCGTCCATTTTAACGACGATCTTCTCAAGGTCGGCCGTGCCTTTGAGATAGCCGCGGCCACGCACCATAAATTCGTGCTCGGCAAGCTCGAGTGTGCGGCCCCCGACATCCATGTTGCTGTCACGTATGACCTCGCGCACTTTTTGCAATGAGATGCCGAGTGAGCGCATGCGACCGGGATCGATGACGACATTGTATTGCTTCACGAAGCCGCCGACGCTCGCGACTTCGGCAACGCCCTCGGCCTTGGAGAGACCAAAGCGGATCTCCCAGTCTTGCAACGAGCGCAGATCCGCGAGGGATTTGTTTTTGCCCAGCACCGCGTATTGATAGACCCAACCGACCCCGCTGGCGTCTGGCCCCAAGGTCGGTGTGACCCCGGTCGGCAAACGTTTTGCTGCGGCGTTGAGATATTCGAGGACGCGGCTGCGCGCCCAATAGATGTCAGTCCCGTCCTCGAAGATGACGTAGACGAACGAGACGCCAAAGAAGGAAAACCCGCGCACGACCTTCGAGCGCGGCAGGGTCAGCATGGAAGTGGTGAGCGGATAGGTCACTTGGTCCTCCACCACCTGCGGTGCCTGTCCGGGAAACTCGGTGTAGACGATGACTTGAGTGTCCGAGAGATCGGGGATGGCATCGAGTGGCAGGTGGCGTAACGCCCACACGCCAGCCACCACCGCGAAGGCTGTGCCAATCAGAACCAGCATCAGATTGCGGGCCGACCAGCCGATGAGCTGCGAGATCATGGGCGAGCCTCGTCCGCCGGTGCAGTCAATCCTTTCAAGGCGGACTGCAAATTACTTTCCGCATCGATGAGAAAGTTTCCGTTGACCACAACGCGCTCGCCATCTTGCAGACCGCTCATGACTTCGAAGTAGCCATCGCCTTTGCGACCAAGCTTCACATCGCGCGGCTCGAACCGGCCGTCACCTCGATCGAGGATGACGACCTGGCGTGCACCGCTGTCGATCACCGCGGTTTCAGGGACGGCGACAAGCGGCTCCTCGGAACCGACGGCGATGTCGACATCCGCATACATGTCCGGCAGCAGCGCGAGATTCGGATTGGGCAGCTCGATACGCACGCGTACCGTGCGTGTTTCTTTCATCAGGTGTGGATAGACGACGGCTACCTTGCCGGCGAAAACGCGGCCCGGATGGGCGCGCGTCGTCACCTTGACCGATTGGCCCAGATTGAGCGCACCAAGGTCGCCTTCGGCGATATCCGCCATGATCCACACCACCGAATGGTCGGCGATGCGGAACAGGACGTCACCGGCCTTGAAGCCCTGGCCATCGACGGCGTTGCGCTCGAGAACCACGCCATCGCGTGGGGCCGGCCAGTTGATGGTGTCAGGCACCTTCCGGTCGCGCTTGACCCGATCGATGAATTCCTCGGGTACACCGAAGTTGAGCAGCCGGCGCCGCGCGCCGATTACGTTGACGTTATTCTGGTCGGACGCCGGCTCAACGAGTAGCCGGGCAGCTTGGTTGAGTAGCTCCTGGCCGAACACCGTCATCAGGGGATCGCCCTTCCTGACGTGGGTGCCGCTGGTGACGGGGCCGACCGTGTCGATGAAGCCGTCGAAGCGGGGTGCGACTACGGTGATGCGCCGCTCATCGAGCTCGATCACGCCCGGCGCATGAATGTTGCGGCCGATCTGTCGTTTGCCGACAAGCTCGGTCTTGACGCCGCTGCGCTGGATCTTGCCGGGCGAGATTTTGACCGTATCGCCCTCGTCCTCATCCCCCTCGTAGACCGGGATGTAGTCCATCCCCATGGGATCCTTCTTCGGCACCAGTGAGATGTCGGGCAGCCCCATGGGATTGCGGTAGTGAATGGGCTTCCGTTCATCTGGTGTGGTGCCAGCGGCTGCGGTTTGCGCAGCCGCTGCCTTGGCATCAAAGCCAACATCTTCGCCGGCATACACGGCCACGTAGGGTTGGCCAGCGTCAGTCGTCTTCGGCGTCAGCGAGTAGAGCGGCTTGCCGTTGGGGTCGCGGTAGTAGATAGCCGGACCTTTGGCCTCGGGCTGCGCCACCCCGCTCATCACGGTCATGGGGAGCTTGACCAACCCGGTCTGCCCCGCCCACAAGCCAGCTCCCGCCGCGGCCATGACGGCCGCGACGGTCAGCGTCGCCTTGAGCTGCGGGCTCATTGTGTGGCCTTGAGGATGAGCTTGTTCTCAACCGTACCTGTCTCGCCCTGCACCTTGGCGCCGAGCGCCAAAGCCCAGTTGCCCGCCATCGTCAGGTTTGTCTTGAAGCGGTAGACGCCCGGTTCCGTTGAAGGCAGCGGTTCGAGCGGCGCGGTCATCGCCGCCATGTCATCAGGCCCCATGTCAATGCGCTTGGCGAAGATCACAGCGTCGGGGATGGCGCGGCCGGAAGGCTTGTGAACGAGCCTGACCGCGATGGCCGTCTCACCCTGTTTGACCTCTTTATCGACGAGCTGAAATTCGTAGTCCTTGCTATCGGCCAGTGCTGTGGCGCCTAAGGCAGCGAGCAGCACGGCGCCAATGGCGACCGCACTCGGAGTTTTGGGTTGCATGTTGTCGATCTCCTGTTGTCGTGAACCACGCGTCGGCCAGCAATGCCAACGCACGCACGAGCCACGGCATCAGCCGCGGCCGCTATCACGCCTTCGGGCGTGGGTTCAGACGCTGGGAGGTCGGAGAAGTGGAGGGATGCGAGATCCGATGACTACCCGAGTCGGTTCAGGCAGCACGCGCGAAACCACCACGACGCCAAGCAGTCTAATTTCGGCTACAGGCGCAGACAGCGGCTGGAAGCACTTGACGAGGCAGGTGCCCAAATCCGGGCAATGAGGGGAAGGTTTTACAGGCTTGTGGCAGGGCATCTGGTGGTCGGCCGTGGCAGCGGTTGACGGCGGCGCGGCCATGGCTAGGACCATCGACGTCGTCATTGGTAGCGCGGTAAGTGCCCCAAGCATGGCGACCATGCCGAGCACCGCCGAGACCCGATGGAAACTACGTTTTCTCACGTTGGCAGACTGCCACACCGGACGATGGAGAACAACCTCTGGGAATTCCGCCGCTCTCCGACCCCTTTCTCGATGTTCAACGGCTTCGATCGTTCGGAACCATGCATATGGGGGGCATGTTTCGGTTGTAAAAAGTGCGCGAGGGTGCGGAGGTTTTAAACGAGCTTCATGCTCAGGCCCCGCGAGCAACCTCTTCCACGGCCCCAAAAGGTGCACGGCACTTACGGCCATGATGGATAGGCCAAGCCGAGTGACCTCGGGGTACGGAGTATGCCATGAAACCGCTTACACTAGCCGGCCTCGCGGTACTGCTCGTGGTGACGGCCCCGGCCGCAGCGCTCGCGCACGCGGAGATGGTAAATAGCATACCCAAAAATGGCAGCACGGTTACCGCCGGTCTGTCTCAAATCGAACTCAACTTTTCCAAACCGCTGCGCGTGTCGATGGTGCATGTGCGCGATGCGACTTACCAAAACGTCGCGCTCAAAAGCAAGCTGCCGACGGCCTTCGCTGCCACCGTGAGGTTCAGCGTCGATGCGCTCACCCCCGGATCCTACGAGGTATCGTGGACGGCGGTTGCCGAGGATGGACACGTAATGAAGGGCACCTTCGCGTTTTCCGTTAGGGCTGATGCGCCGCTAGCCAAATGATGGAGCCGGATCGCCTCGCGATCGTCCTCCGCGCGCTGATTTATGTCGGCGCTGTCGCTGCAGTTGGCGGAATGTCCTTTTCTCTAAACTTCCCCCAAGCAACGCTCCACGTCGAACGCGCGCTTCATAGACAGATCCTGCTCGGCTGCTGGCTGCTCATCCTTGTTGAGCCGCTGCGCTACATGGCCTTCCAGTTGGCCATCGCCGAAGGAGACTGGACGAACGCTTTTGCAACAGAGACGCGTTGGATTGCCCTAGAGACGGCGTTCGGCAAGGCGGCGGCAGTGCGCATGATCGCTGCCGTGCTGCTGCTGGCAACTCATTTGCGATGGTTTGGCGTTTCCCTCGCTGCAGCCCTCGCCATAATTGGATCGTTTGGGCTCGAAGGCCACACGATGAGCAGCGATTACCCACCCATGCTGGCACCGCTGCTGCTTTTTCATTTCGCCGCGATCTGCTGGTGGCTCGGCGCACTCTACCTGCTACTCGCCTTGATCCGCCAAGGGCCGCGCGAGGTCGTTACCGACACGATGTGTGCCTTCGGTCAGCGCGCGGCTTGGATCGTTGCTGTACTTATTGTGGCGGGTACGGGGCTGCTTATCGTCTTAGGCGGCGGCGAGTTGCGGCTAGACAACCCTTATCAGCAGCGCTTCGCCGTCAAACTCGGCTTCGTTGCGGCCCTGTTGTCGCTAGCTGCGCGGAATAAACTGCGACTGACGCCGCTGCTGGCGGCAGACTACGCGTTGGCGGCGGCCAAACTGCGCCGTTCGATCCATGGCGAGATTGCTGTTGCGCTTGTGATCCTTTGCGTGACCGCCTGGGTTATCACGACCTCCCCACGCATCGATGGGCACACCAATAGCAGCGCCTCTTTATTTCGCGCCGAGATGCAACCTAAAAGGACCTCGCCGACGTTCTTATAGGTTGGAATCGTTCATTCTAACCTGAGGAGTGCGTCCCATGCTCAAAGCGCCCGTAATAGCGGCCTTTTTGGCCGCGATGGCCTGCGTTCCAGCCTACGCCCAGGACACGACCGACAAGGCAAAGGAATGGTGCACAGACGCCCACATGCAGCAGATGGAAGCCGACATCGCCAAGATGACCGATGCGGCAAAGCAAAAGGAGGCCAATAGCCACCTCGCGATGTCGAAAGATGCGATGAAGGCGAAGGACAACGCGGGTTGCGTGAAGCACATGGAGGAAAGCCACAAGGCGATGGGGCTTTAATGCGCCGCGCGTTGGGTTGCCTGTCTGCGCGCCATGCCTTGCCGTAGAGCGAGATGGACGGCGATCATGGCGGTAAACTGAATGTCCGACACGCTCCACGTGGGCGGTCGCCCTCCGATTACTGGCCTCTCACCAGATAGTGGTATCAGGGGCGTCGTCACGATAAATAGAGGCGCTCAGGACCCCGATGGGGTGAAGCCCTCGCATACCGCAATCATGTAAGCACTCCTGCATCCATCGAACACCCGATGGTTCCGATAGGCGCTCCGCTTTGATCAGGAGCCGACATCGGGACTGAACGTGCTCGACGTCAGCTTAGGGTCAGAAGTAGCGGACATGTAGCCTGAGTTCTTGAACGGTTTGGAACTGTGCCCAACTTGCCCAGTCATGACCTCGCGTAGTTCGGCGCTAACGTGGCGTTCCTCCGTTCGCCCCACGCAAAAAGAAAACAGGCGGGTCGCCTCTGACCCGTTCTGGTTGGTTTGAGCTCGGCCGTGCTGACGACTACGCTAGTCGCTAGCCCGCCGATCAAAGCGCGTTGCTGTAACGCTCTTCCAAACTGCCAAAGACGGGTGCGCTCGGAACCGAGCAAAGCATTCTCGTGAATGCGCTTACCAGACCGCAGGTTGGGCGCGCCAAATCTTATGGCGAGAAGTTCTGCGCTCTGAGTTGCCGGCGGAATAGGTCCGGCCAGCGATGCGTTACATTACGCCCTATCTGCGTTCGCAGCGAGGGCAAAGGCGCTCAACCTGGGCCAGTTGGAAGGACAGGCGGGTCAGCATATTTTTGAGATGATGCACAAGAGCGGCGCGTATTGCAGCGCGATGCCCTCATAGACATAGCGGAACCCGCGATCGTAGCGGGCGGCACCGCAAATCCGACTCGCAGGCTCCCCCCGAACTGGGGGCGCTCCGGCGCCCCTTTTTTCGTTTGTCTGGAGCGCCAGTCGCCAAGCCATCAGCGAGCTTTCAGGCCTCTACGCCATCGAGAGCCACGACCTTAAGGCGTAATCTGGCGCTACTTCGTCCGCGCCGGCCTGTCTGAGCCCTGGAGTTTCCCGCTGGCGCGTTGAGACGGTGGCAAGGGTGCCCGGCTCCCGCGATTTCGGCCATCGCAAGCGCAGGACCCATGATCAGCGGCACGCTAGTTCTTGGCGCCCGCGTGACCGACCGCTAGGCTCCCCTCTATCCAGGCGGCCAGTGTAGTCTGCCTGTAGACAGGGTCTGAGGCGTGTCAGCGGGTGATATGCCGAGCGGGGCATCGAGTTTGGGTTCTGCGCCCGGAACTGCGTGGAGACCCTCATACTGGCCACACCAACTCCGGACCCTGAGAACCGGCGCCGCACACTTCGGACCTCCCAGGGCACCGCACAAACCTGCCTCGGCAAAGACCGATTTCACCGGCACAGCCGGGACTGATTCAGGGTCAGCACCAGAAGGCCCAAGTATCGCCATCCAAAACACACGAAGAAGCTAGTGAATACATGCGTGCCGAGGCTATGCAGCAGCCTCGGCGTGCGCGCACAATCCGGTGCGTCTAATCGCGGGTCGCGTGATGCTGTCCGACTACACTGAGAGCGAGCGGATTTGCTGTCGCCTCGAACTAGAGCGAGATTGCTTGCGCATGACGCTCGGCCCCGGTTTGCTCGACCTGCACCAAGTTCAAGACGTTCACTTGCGCCGACTACTCTTGGCCGACTTCGAGCACGCAAAAAAACGTTTGCCTGAAGTTGAATGCGAACTTTTTTCGCTGAAGGCATTTGGGCACGGTACGCCATCGCTTCTGCCCGCCGCCGTCGTCATACGCGTGGCTGGGGAAGTGACGAGGCCTTGAGGCTCACTCGTTCCTGCCATCCAGGTCGAGCACCCCCTCAGCTACGGCCTTCTCGTCTGCATCGTCTGACTTAGATTTGTCCTTGATGCTGCTGGCGAGGCCCTTGTGCAACTCCGCCTTCTCCGGGATGAGCGCGCCGGTCGGTAAGCGGTAGTCGGCGCGCCGCCCGGCGCCCGAAGTCGCGCTAGCGACATGGGACGATGGTCCGGGCAACGGCCGCGTCGCTCAATGAGCCCTGGCTCGTCGATGTCACAGAGTTGCTGCGGGTGATTTGGGAGAGGGAAGCGGCCGAACGGCGCCGTCGGCGCGGGTGCGAAGAGTGGTGACAAGGCCATCTCTCCGCTCCGCGAAGATTGACCTGCCAGCCGTAGCTTCGACCAACGCACCAACGGCGGCACGTAGAGGGAGGCCGGCGCTCAATCCCCCGATTGGCCGACCTCCGCTGCTGCTCAATCCCCCTGAACGGCAGCTTGCCCCTGTTCGCGATTTTCGTCCTACTTCGCATGTGCAGCAAGCGCGGTCTTGGTACGGAATGATACCAAGTCCACCTTCAAGCTGGGGGAACTTGAGCTCAACTTGTGCGTTTTGCGCCGTTGGGGAGGGGACCAATGCGCTATGAGCAACGACGACGAACCCACCGCTAAAACCGATCAGCTGCAGAGATTAGCCGCCGCGGCCCAGATCGTCGCTGAGACGACGGTCGATCGCGCCCGCAAGCGGGCGCTGCGGGTCCTAGTGCTCGGGTATGCGCGCTTGGCTGAATTTGTGCGCCCAAAACCCGACATTGAAACCTAGCGGAGTCGGCGCTCGGTCCCTCGTTACGCCGCGCGGTCCGGAGTTTCGCTTGTCGGTCGAGTTCCTCACGCTCCTTCTCGTCCAGGCGGCGCATCAACTCGATCCAGCGCTCCGGCAGCGGCTCATGCGGCAGCGGGCCTGCCATGTCGCGGAAGGCTTGGTACAGCTGACGGGATGTCAGTCTCTTGTTGGGTGTCACGAGCCATCTTCCGCCATGTCATTTGTTGCACCCAACACGCAAACGGCAGCCGCTCCGGCTTGTTCCCCGCGCTTATGTAGCTTTCACTGGGGGAGTAGAAGGGCCGACCGAGAGCGCCAACACGCTGACTGGCTAAGGCCCGAGGTTCTTCTGGGAAAGGAGCCATTAGTCTTTCCGTCCAATGATCATCACATGTCGGACAGTGATAAGACTGGCCTGTCGTTCCACCCGTTGCTCGTAGAGCGAAGTCGCGTTGCGGCTGATTTGGCCAACGTGGAACAGGCCATGAGAGATTTACAGTCGCTGGTCGCGCGGCGGGAAATTACTCGTGATCGCGCCGAGCTAGTCTTCGCCCAATATACCGACGAGCTAAAGCACCTTGCTACGGAGCTCGCGGACCTGGAGAAAAGCTTGGCCCTCCTCAAGGGCGAAACCGTCGATCCTCGATGATCGCGAAATCTGAGACCTACAACAGCAATCTTAGGCGTCGAGAGCGCCCATCACTATCCGTTTCAATCCGCCGGGATCGCGCTCGCCACCAGCAAAATTGATGAGAGTGAAGCTGCGTTGCGGCGTGACGGAGGATTGGAAGTCGTGGCGAGCATTCTGCGCACCGAAGTCTAGCTGCGTTCGGCATTTACGAGACAGCTTCCGCATGGGCCGCCCGCAAGGATACATGTCTACGCAGCGGACGTGTTCGCGACGCAGCGTGCAGATTTTAGGCTACGGCTGCAGATCGCACTTGGGGCGCAAGGTTCTTGAACGGACCAGCCGCGAACGGTAGCGGACGAGCCGCTCGCTCCTGCGCGAGGAAAGAGGGGTGGGCAACCTCTGGCTTGCTGCTACGCGTACTGCGCGCGGACAACCGCCTCTGCGCGGGTGCGGGCTGATAGTTTTAAGAATATTCGCTTGAGATGCGTTTTGATTGTTTCCGGTGCGACCCCGAGTTCGATAGCAATCGCTTTGTTTGATTGTCCCAAGGCAATAAGCGAGACGATGGCGATTTCTCGTTGCGAGAGTCGCCGATGCTGAGCGAACTCATCGTGAATTAGGTGAACCATGAGTGACATGACGACGCCCCTACTACTGTCGAATTCACTTGCCCTAGTGCATTCTGATCACGTCACAGAATTGTACGTTTGATACGTACGTACGATCTACCTGTCCGAAGGAGTAGGACAACCGACACCTAGGTTTAGAGCAGGGCCTGCGCTGGCGGGCACCTCGCCAGGTGTTTGAGCGCGGATTCTCTAAGCCGGCTATCGGCGTTCACATCGCTTCGGTCGCGCCCTTCAGAAATCGGTCGGGGGCGATGCGAGCGCTGCGCCGCGACAACAGCAACACTGACCAAACTGCCATTGCTTATGCGGCTAGTGTTTGGTGTCGCGGCTCCGCAGGGCGGTCGCGAGACAATTAATCAAACACTCGTCGTTGAAGGGCTTGTTCAGGAAGCCAATCGCTCCGGCCTCCAGCATCTGCGTCCGGATGCTCTCTTCTGGATGTGCCGTAATACCGATGATCGGCATGTGGCGGTCTTCGGCGATCAAGCGGCTCTGTAGCTCGACACCGCTCAGTCCTGGCATCTGCACGTCCGTGATCAGACATGATGTGTCTTCCACGCGAGCGGACTCCAGAAAGTCTTCGGCCGACGCGAACGTCGCTACGGCATATCCAAGCGACCTCACGAGCCTACTCATTGCGTCACGCATCGACTGATCATCGTCTACAACTGAAATCACGGTCATCCTCAGCAGCTCATTGCCTTCGAAGTCAGCGAACGCGATGTCGCAAACGGTGCAACCATACGTAGGGAAGGTTGGAGGGGGAGGTATTGTACATAGGTTTAGACCGCTAGGCGGTTGAAGAAGCTGTCGTCCCCAAACGAGCTCAGAACAAACTGTTTCGAAGCCCCGGCCCGGCCACTTAGCAACATCCTGCATGAAGCCCGAACGTCGAGTTCACGTGGGGTAGTCGTGAATGTGCGTACCGAGCTGTTGAATGCTAACCCGCCGGAGAGGGGCTTCCTCGACCACTTGCAGGAGCAAATGGCCCACTGCGCCAATGGACCTGCGCCTCGCGTCGCCCAGCCCGACGGATTAGGTCTGCGCGGGACTGCGTGTTACATAAAGAACTCACGCAGCACCGAGCCCGCCCCAGCTCACCGGGCTTTGCCTCCCTCGTCGATCATCGCGTCTTGTTGCGCATGTGAGGATTGATCGACAGCTCGGGACACAAGCGACCGCCGAAGGTCGCACTGCCTCAGGCAGCTTGCGCTTAGCCGCGTCATCGGAAATCGTATGCCACGCCCATCTCTCGAGGGGCGCTCAATCCTCGTCGTCGAGGATCAGCCTCTGATCGTTATGGACATCACTCAAGCGTTCGAAGCGACCGGCGCCGCATTGACCACCACCAATCCCTCAAGCACGCCCTCATCCTCGTCGAGCATGACGGGCTATCCGGCGCCATCCTCGATCATGCCCTCCCCGATGGCGATAGCAGCAAGCTGTGCTCACGCCTCAAGGAACTTGGCATCCCCTTCTTTATTTACAGTGGCTTCCCCGCGGTTGCAGGCGCGTGCAAAGACGCACTGCATATTTCCAAGCCTGCCGCAGAGGGAGTTCTGGTGGCGGTGATGGAAAGGCTAATCCTCGGCGACACCGTCTCAAAAACTGACATCGGACCTCTGCTTGTTGAGCAGCGGCGGGTCGGTGACGAGTATCGCGTCGTTGAAAAGGCCATCCAAGAACTACACAACCTGCTCGCAGCCAAGAATGTTGAGCCAGCCGACCGCACTGAAATGGAGTTGGGCGTTATCTCTCGCACCGACGAACTGATGCGACTTGGCAAGCGGATGCTCGAACTCGACGTGGCGGTCACAGTCGCGTCGTTGCGACCTGCCTGAGGGCCGCCAGCACGCTGCCGTCGTTTTCAAACTGAAGTGGAACGAACCTGCCTCGGCGTTGTTTATCTAGGTTCCACGACAATTGAAAAACGACGTAGCGCGCGGCGTTTCGTGCGCGACGATTGTCCCTGCACAAGGAGTTCCCATGACCATGACCTCAGAGGTCACCGACCTCGCCACAGCAACCATTTCAGAAGCAAAAGAAGTAGCCCGCGATCAGTACGACAGCCTCGTTGCACTAGTTCGGCGCAACCCACTGCAATCTGCGGGCATCGCGGCAGGTATTGGGTTCTTCGCCGCTCTCATAGCTCGCGGCTTCAGTAAGTAGACGCGCCAGGCGACTTTTATGGAGAAGAACATGGGAAACCTGGATACGGCGGCTACGCGGCCCACCACTACCGCTGTGAGGCAAGCCGTCACCGGCCATAACGTGCGGTACGTTTTGGCTTTCGGTCTCGCAGGCGTCATTACCGCATTTGCTCTTGTCGCGTTTTTGGGGAGCTAATCTGGCATGCTGTATGGAGATGCCCGAGCTTATACATTGCCCTCAGCGTTACCCCGACGTGTGTAGGGGCTCCGGCAGCGTGCTACCCACCACCTGTCGTAACAGCCGCAACAACGTCACTGCTCGAAAGGGCTTGGATAAGAATAGTACCCCGTAACTCAGCTCGTCGCCGGTGGGTACCCTGTCTCCTGCGACCAGTACTATGCCCACCCGCGGGCGCACCTTGCGAATTCGGCGGACGAGTTCGAAACCAGTGAGCCCAATTGCGTCGCAAACAACAGCGCAAGCGTCATGTCGGGCCTTAATCAGCCTCAGGGCCTCATAACCTGATGAAGCGGCGATAACATTGAAGCCCGCTTGACCAAGAACGCTCCTAACAACGCCGCGCAATAAGGGTTCGTCCTCGACCACGAGCACGCACGGGCTCTATTCGAGGCCAAGCTTTTCATGACAATCTGAGGCTGATCCTCGCTGATGAGGATTGAGCGCCCCTCGAAAGACGGGCGTTGCATGCGATTTCCGATGGCGCGGCTAGGCGCAAATGCTGAGGAGGCGGCGACCCCTGGTCGCTGATGTCCCGAGCTGTCGATCAATCCTCACATGCGCAACAAGAACTCGATGATCGACGGGGAGGCAAAGCCCGCAGAGCTGGGGCGGGCTCGGTGCTGCGTGAGCCGAGGTAAAACTAGCTAAACCGGAGATCGTTGCATAGCCAGATGAATGATCTCTTCGCATGGATGTGCGGGTCCGTTCCCACCAGGCGGCCGAGAACGGTGGAAAGGTAAAGACGGATCACGCAGCGAGGCTGAGCGACGCGGTTGGATTACTCGTCAACACTTTCTGGATGAATGTGGCTCGCCGATCATGCATCCGCGCGAACTGAGTGATGCGCGGGGCGATATCAAGTCGAAATCGCGAACCGTTGAAGATGCCATAGTGGCCGACGCCGGCACATTCGTAATGCAACTTCATGGCCTCGGGTATGCTGCTGCACAGGTCGAGCGCAGCCCGGCACTGGCCGATACCAGTAATGTCGTCGTTCTCGCCCTCGATCGTCATCAGGGGAACACTGCGGATTTTGCTGAGATCGACGGCGCGGCGCCGGTGCACCATCTCGCCTTTGGGAAGAGCCTGGCTGATGAACACGGTGTCGATCGTCTGCAGATAGAACTCAGCTGTCAGGTCCATAACGGCGAGATATTCGTTGTAGAACGCACGATGCTTCTCAGCCGAGTCGCCGTCGCCGTGTACGAGGTGTATGAAGAGGTCCTTGTGCGACTGAACATGACGGTCAAGATTCATTGACATGAAGCCGGAGAGCTGGAGGAAACCGGGGTATACTGCCCGCCCTGCTCCGGCATTAGGCCAGGGCACATTCGTGATGACGTTGTTGCGGAACCATTCATTTCCCCGGCGCTCGGCGAACTGGTTCACGACAGTGGGGCTAACGCGGGTGTCGATCGGCGCGCCCGCCAGGATGAGGCTCGCCGGGACGTTTGCCTCGCCATCTTCCTCCATTAGTGCAACGGCCGCGAGCGCCGGCACGGCGGATTGGCAAATTGCCAGCATGTGCACGTCTCCACCGAGCGCACGCAGCATCTCGCGCAGGTAGACGATGTAGTCATCGAGATCGAAGGTGCCCTCGGTCACCGAAATGCCACGCGCGTCTTGCCAGTCGGTGATGTAGACCTCGTGATTAGGAAGCAGCGTCTCGACCGTGCCACGAAGGAGCGTCGCGTAGTGCCCGGACATGGGGGCGACAAGGAGGATCCGAGGCTGCCGCACTGCGCGACCCGGCTCGATACCGCGCTTGAAGTGGATGAGACGACAGAAGGGTCGCTGCCAGACGATCTCCTCACTCACCGTCACCGCAACGCCGTCGACCTCGGTGGCGCCCAGACGAAACTCGGGCTTCTTGTAGCGACGTGTGGTGCGTTCGAAGACCTCGCACGCGGCGGCTGCATGACGTCCTGCTACAGTGTGGGTCCACGGGTTGAACGGGTTGTTCAAGTACAGGCTGTAGGAACTGGCCATAACTCTCGCCGGGCGCATCGCGCCACGGCTTAATTCGTAAAACTGGTAGAGCATGTGCCCCCAACATAAGAGCTTGGGCTTCCCCGCAATCAGGTTTGCGACCGAAAGTCGAAATCCGCTGCTGAAGCCTCCCGGTTCATTAGTGGGCGTGATCGCGGTTCACCGCGTTCCTCGCTCATCCTCATAAATAAGAGGCTAAAGTCGTTAAAAGAATCGTTAAGTCGTATCGCATAGGATCAGAGTTGCGAATGACTGGCGCCCGGCCGCCGGCTCCATGCCTCCGGTCCGGGCCGAAGCATCATAGAAGGTTCGTATGCTGAAAGATCGGCTGGGACCCTTATTGGTTCCCGTTCTCACGTGGCCTCAGGACGCGCAGCACGAGTTGGTGCGCACTGTCCACAAAGACGAGGCGCGGTATGGTGGGACCTGTTCTCAATGCGATGACCCAGAGAGGGCCAGCGAGCGAGCCACGCCGGCGCTAGGCCAACCCGGGTCCTTCAACAGTGCCGAGATGGAGGCATTCCTCAAGCGCCATCACTTCAACTTTTTCTAATTCGCCGGCTTCACGAACCGGACTGTAAGGGCTGCGGGAATCGGTCGACGACGTTCGACGCTTGCCAAATGCCGAGTTAGGTCGTGTCATGCCTCAACATTGGCTGGGGCCGTTTTGACCATCAATTACCGCCAATCGGGAGCCGGTGCCCCTGCTTTGAAGCACCCGGGTCGCTCTCTGGCGCAGACCATCCGCGCCATAGGGGAGCCAATCGAGACAGCAACTGTCGACCAACGCATCGACCATTCTGGCGTAACTCTCCGATACGGCGGCCTCAATTGTGCAGCCGCTGTGGTTGACGATCGCGTAGATCCTATGGCCGAACGGCTTCACGCGGCTCTCGACCTCCGCCTTGATGAGTTGCACGTCGCGCTCGGTGTTGATGGCCAAGTGCCGAAAGTCAAGAAAGAGCATTTTGAGTCTCGGGTCGTAGCTGAACCGCTTCTCAAGCGGCAACATCAGCATACTGTCGCGCAATCCCATCGACGCGGTAGCAAAGATGCGCTCATCCATGAGCTCGGGGTCGTGCACGATTGGTACGAAGTCCATATGAGCGAGGATATCGCGACCGATGTCGATGCCAGGCGCAACCTCAACTAGCTCCATGCCCTCCTCTGATAGACGAAAAACGCAGCGCTCCGTGACGTAGTGTACGCGCTGGCCCCGCTTCATGGCGTAGTTGCCCGAGAAGGTTCGGTGTTCGACGTCGGCAACGAATTTCCGTGCCTTCCCCTCTTGCGTAATGGCGAGGCGCCCGTCCGTCACTTTTACAACGAGACCTCCGGCCGTGAATGTACCGACGAAAACCACCGCCTTGGCGTTTTGACTGATGTTGATGAAGCCGCCAGCGCCCGCCAGTCGTGGGCCGAATTTCGAGACGTTGAGGTTGCCGTGCCGGTCAGCCTGGGCAAGGCCGAGGAAGGCGATATCGACCCCGCCGCCGTCATAGAAGTCGAACTGGTACGGCTGGTCGATGATCGCCTGCGCATTGGTCGCCGCGCCAAAGCTGAGGCCCGAGGCCGGCACGCCGCCGATAACGCCCGGCTCGGCGGTTAAGGTGATGAGGTCGATTATGTCCTCCTCTGCGGCGACACTGGCGATGCCCTCCGGCATACCAATGCCGAGGTTGACGACCGTCTTCGCCTCGAGCTCAAGGGCCGCGCGGCGCGCGATGATCTTGCGCTCACACATGTCCATGGGTTGAAGGGTCATCATTGGCACGCGAAACTCACCTGCGAAGGCGGCGCTGTACGGCTCGGCGAATGTCTGCATGTGATACTCGGGCCGCTCCGTAACCACGACGCAATCGACGAGGATGCCGGGGATCTTCACCTGGCGCGGGTTCAAGCTGCCGCGCTCGGCGAGCCGTTCGACCTGCACAATGACAATGCCGCCGGAGTTGCGCGCGGCCATCGCAATCGAAAGCGACTCGAGAGTGAGCGCCTCCCGCTCCATAGTGATGTTGCCGTCGGTGTCGGCCGTGGTACCGCGCACGATCGCCACGTTGATCGGGAACGCGCGGTAGAAGAGATACTCCTCGCCTTCGATGACCATAAGACTGACGAGATCGGCGATAGTCCGCGCGTTGATCTTGCCGCCGCCGTAGCGGGGATCGACGAAGGTGTCGAGCCCGACCCGCGATAGATGCCCTGGCCTGCCGGCGGCAATATCGCGGTAGAGATGCGAGACCACGCCTTGCGGCAGGTTGTACGCCTCGATTTCTCCGGAGACGGCAAGCTCCTGCAGCTTCGGCACGAGGCCCCAGTGACCGCCAACGACGCGCCTGATGAGGCCCCGATGGCCAAGGTGGTTGAGTCCACGCTCCTTCCCATCGCCCTGGCCAGCGGCGTAGACAAGAGTCAGTCCGCGCGGCTCACCGGTATGGTCGGGGCTGGCCTTCGCGCTATCGAGGAACCGCGCCTCGAGCGCGACGGCAATGTTCTCCGGGAAGCCGATGCCCACGAAGCCTCCCGTCGCGACAGTCTCGCCCGAGCGGATAAGGCTCACTGCGTCGGCCGCCGAGACTGCCTTGCCTACGGACTTCAAGCGCAGCGCCGTGAGGCGCTGATGGGTCTCACAGTCCATAACCCTCGTCCCCGTAAAATGTAGAAAGGAATCAATGCCAACACCCTGCTTGCGTCAGCGAGTTGACGTCAAGTGGAGGACGGCACCAGTCGAATAAGGGGACATCTCGGGGAGGGTGACCTTCCTTCAGGTACGCAAGGCCGTCGCCGAGGCCGCGCCTGACAAAATGCTGGGCCTGATTACAAGTTGGCATGGAGGGCGGATGGACGAAGCGCTTTGGCCGGCGAGCAAAGGATCGCTTGCTCAATTCCGTCAATTCATGTCCTCACGCTCTTTGCCGAGGTGACCCCGAGCCGGCGGTACCGATTTAGTTTGTGGATCCCGGGCAATTCTGGGGCGAGCGGCAGACTCGTCGGGGGCACTCTTCTCGCCTGTTCTACTTCACCACGCTCAGTTGGATGAGCAATTGGCGTGTTCGCTAATCCCGAGGCGCTGGCCTGTAAACTGCGGTCGCGTGCCCCCTGCTACAGGCTCATATCCCCTGTGTGGCCTCCGCGATGAGGCGACTAAGCTCTTGCGCTTGATGAGCATAGGTTTGCATCTGCGTTTGTGCGTAGCGGTTCTGAATTGCCAACGCCTCCTGGACGCCCTTGGCCTTGGCAAGCTCGCTCGCCAAACCAAAGTAAGAATCGGCGTTCTGTTTGGCGAACTGGATCGTGCGCTCTTGGAGCGCCCTAACCCCCGATTTCATGTCATCCGTTGGCATTGCCGTCACCCACAGGTCCATTGCTTGGGCGATGGCCTCGATAAATTGACCGTACGCCGCACGCGTCTGCTCAAGATTACTTTCCCAAATCTGACGCAATTGGTGCGGGATCTCGAAAGGTTGGTCTTGCGCCATGGTTCTCACGCGAATTCCTAAAGTCACACCTCCATGCTCGTCCAACACTATCATAGTCCTGCGTCGTGAGGAGACTGGGCTTTATCAGCGTCTGGCGAGAGATTAAGCTGATGCCTCCCAAGGAGATACTTGGCCCAGGGCACCTGCTGGCAGGCGATTCGCTTGCCGATTTCGACGCGAGTAGCGGGAGTACATTGACGTCTGTATCAGGAAGTGCGTCGCGACGATCCGCGCGTTGATCGTGCCGCAGGGCGCTCGCCATCTAGCCGGTTCGACGCACTCGCTTTGGATTTTTTGGTTGGCCGGCGGGCGAAGCGATTTCGCTTCTCTTCCGGCGGGGCAGCCGGCATGCTCTTAGTGAGTCCCTAAGTCAATAGATTGACCTATGCGGCAACAACACCAAGCCTGCCCGACTGCCATTGCTGCAGAAGAGCGCCAAGGTGTGCTCGATTTCGCAAGGACTAAGCGCCAGCCCAGATTGCTCCCGCGGGACGGTACTTTACCGAGGTGGGAAGCAGATGCCAGGATGCAAGCCACTGTGCTTCGAGTGCCTCAGCTTCATTTCGGGTCTCGGCCTGGGCCACACGCCTGCCACTCTCTTCGACCACCCACGTATCGCCAATAAGCCGCACCAAAGTCATTTCGGGTTCTCTTTCAGAAAAGACGCGGGAAGCTAATCGCGGTGGGGTTAACGCGGCCTTAAA
>CAVRVR010000018.1:0-81282 GCA_963724595.1 uncultured Alphaproteobacteria bacterium
AAGACGGCGGTTGGCGGGACGACGGTCTCACCGTCGTCGAGCTGGGGCACGCGCCGGCGGACGATGCCGAGAGCGACAAGGTCGATGAACGCGTCGTCGATCGACGACACGCTAATCAACACGCTCACCGTGAAGAGCAGGATGATAAGAAACTCGAGCACTTCTGACGCCTTCCGCGGTCGCCCTCGAAATGGAGCAACTTCTCTAAAATTCGAACCTTGTCCCCTTGGCTTTAGTTCAAATATTCGGAAAAGCGACTAAAGCGTTCAATCACGGACCGCTAAAACGAAATCAACTTTAATCACTCGTTACTTTGTGTTTTTGCGGGACGCTGGCTGGCTCAAAATGATGCGCGGTCGTCCACCTATGTGGATCTCGGCAGCTTGTTGATCGCAGGGTCTGCTTTGGTTCAGTCGGACGTTGATGCGCGAGAGCTTCGGGGTCCTTTTGCGACTGCGGCGGCTCTGCCTGGCTGTTGGCGATTGACGCGTCGGCGTCACTCGCGCGCTAAACCCGAGATAGGCGGCGTGCCGAAAACCAAAAACGGGATCCAACTTGCCGATACGGGAATGCTGTGCGAGCCGACCATCACGTGCCAGCCCATCACCGCCCGTGAAAACTGCAGCACTGCAATGATGGGAAACACCGCCGCTGCGAGGCGGGCGTAGCTCTTGGCTGTGATGTGGTGTCTCCTTGCCTTCGTGTGCACGGCCGACGTTAGGGTGGCGTGCTGACAGGCGTAACCGAGCTCCAGCCCTTGATCGCGTGTCGATGGCGAATACCGAAAAAGGACGCCGACTCCGGGGCGGAATGGGCCTGCCACATGATGCGCCATATGAGGGTGACACAGCGCGCGGCACCGATACTCCGACGACCGAGGGCATTCCAGAGGCGTTTTGGCGAACTGTTCTCGCCTGCTTGTCGCAGCGCCAAAAAACAAAGCGCCCCGGTGGCACGCCGGGGCCGAGTGGGGGAACAGTCACAGTGAGCCGCAAGTCATGTCAACTTGCCCCTCCATCACACGGCCTGCCAAATAATTGTTCAAGCGCCACGCAACGCCAAAGTTAACCCGTCGCTGGATCAAAGCCCCGGCCTCGCACATTCAGTCGTATCTGAAGCGGTTCAGAGCCTTTCTCTCCACGTCGAAGCGGAACGTAGCGAACCGGCTCACGGGCTTCACCACCTCGATCGCTCGATCCTTCGCAGGTAGGCGACGGATGAAGCCGCGCTCCTCGAGGCCGATGAGTAGCCGGCGGGCCATCGGGCTGCGATAGTGAAAGTGATCGGCGATCTCGCGTGGCGCGATCCCGCCGGTCCGCTCGAGCTCAGCCTCGATGAACAGCAAGGGCTTTGCGCTGCTGCTTGGTGATCATGCCGCGCTCAGATCTTCTCGATGGCGATCCCGCTCGCAGTTGGCTTGGCACCAATTCATAATCCATGCCGGCGCGCCCCGCGACCCGCGATCGATCAAATGATACACGTCGACTGTGTCGTCTGAACGATTAGACCCAGCCGACCGTTGAGGCTCCGGGCCAGTCAGTGCGCCGAGTACTGAGGAAGTCCGGGCTTCGGCGGGGACGCGCCGTCACCGTCGGAGTTCTCGGCCGCAACTTGAACATTGCGTACACGTTAGATAAGCGAGGGCCCGGGGATGCTTTTTGCCCTTGGCCCTTGGGCGTCGGC
Source organism: uncultured Alphaproteobacteria bacterium (assembly GCA_963724595.1). Taxonomy (GTDB): domain Bacteria; phylum Pseudomonadota; class Alphaproteobacteria; order Rhizobiales; family Hyphomicrobiaceae; genus Hyphomicrobium_A. Next base: position 1,684 of record CAVRVR010000018.1, read on the forward strand.
CGCACGCGCCGCACTCAGCGCAAGAGAAACATCGTGATCGCCGCGGCCGCCATGCAGGCGGTGGCGAACCATCCCATTACACGCTGCGGAAGCGAGGCGACGAACTGGCCCATCTCGTCCTTGCGGGAGACCACGATCATCATCGCGGCCATCAGCGGCACGGAGATAACGCCATTGAGGACGGCGCTCCAGAACAGCGCCCGGATGGGATCGAGCGGCGAATAGTCGACCGCGACGCCCACGAGGGTGGCAAGGCCGATCACTGTATAGAACCCGACCGCCTCGCGCGGCTTGTGCTCAAGCCCGATCTTCCAGCCGCGGGATTCGCAGACGGCATAGGCTGCCGAGCCCGCCAGGACCGGCACGGCAAGCAGACCGGTGCCTATGATGCCCAGGCTGAATAGGGCGAACGCAAGATCGCCGGCGATCGGGCGCAGCGCCGCGGCGGCATCGGCAGACGTCTGGATGTCGGTCTTGCCGGCGGCATGCAAGGTGACGGCCGTCGTCAGGATGATGAAGAAGGCGACCAGGTTGGCGAAGCCCATGCCGATATAGGTGTCCCAGCGGATACGGCTGAGCTGGGCGGGCGCTTGCTCGGGATGGTCGATGAGCGGGTCGGTCGTCGGGTCGGCCTCGTCATCCTCCACCTCCTCGGACGCCTGCCAGAAGAGGAGGTAGGGGCTGATGGTGGTGCCGAAGACCGCCACCACCATGGTCGCCGTCGCTCCCGTCAAGTGCGAGTTGCGGCGTCACCGTTCGCAAGGCGATCTCGCTCCAGTCGATCTGCACGGTGAAGACGACACCGACATAGGCGAAGAGCACCAAGGTCAGCCACTTCAGATAACGGACGTAGCGGTGATAGGGGACCAACACCTGCAGGGTCAGCGAGACAACAGCGAAGAGCAGGGTGAAGATGTGCTGTCCCCAACCCAGAACAGTCCGTCGCCGCCCCCCATGGCGGCGAGATCAGCGCCGATGTTGATGGTGTTGGCGATGAACAGCAGCGCCACGAGGCCGGTGACGGCCCAGGGCGGAAAGATCCGGCGCATGTTGGCCGCGAGCCCGTGCCCGGTGACGCGCCCGATCCTGGCGCTGATCAACTGCATCGTGGACATCAGCGGGTAGAGGAAGAACATGATCCAGAGCATGTTGAACCCGAACTGCGCGCCCGCCTGCGAGTAGGTGGCTATGCCGCTGGGATCATCGTCGGCGGCCCCGGTGATCAGTCCGGGCCCGACGAGGGGATGGCGGCGGCGTGGAAGGCCTTGTTCGGGGATAATGGAGGCGTCTCTCGTCTCCGCCCTTCGGATGATCGATCATCTCGACCACCCGCCCACTTCCGTCGCAATTCCGCTTGGCCTCGCAAATACACCAGTCCGCGGCCACCGCAATCGGTCTAGCACATGGCGAACTTTTCAATTATCGGCGCGCAATCAGTGTTGATGCACTGGCGCCTTCGACGGCATTGGGTCAGAAGCGGACATCCGAGCGTGTCGCTCCGAATGTCAGCTTTGGGCCATAAGCTGACGTCAGGCTGTAGCAATAGAGCGCTCGGAGCCTCAACGGCAACTCGGGGCTCCAACGCAGTTGCCATCCCCCATCGGCGTACCGGTCGGGAAGCTGAGCAGGCCCTCAAGCATTACTTCTCTCTGGCCGACCTCACGGCTTTGCGCGAGCTAGCCTTGCGTTTTGTCGCCGCAAGGTCATCTTCGGGCCAGTAGGCAACCTCACCCAATTGCTCCAAGCTGATGTCCATCCACGGCTCAGCCGAATTTTCGACGCCAGCGATGAACGGCGACGACAGCCGATACCGCCTTCCACGTTTCCCACCCCAGTAACGATACTGGCCGCAGCTTGGCGGAGGCGGAGGAGGTATAAACGCCCATCCATAAACCGGGGGCCCATACTGAGGCGGCGGGAGGATCTGTCTAGACGCGCGCTATACCCCGCCTTACGTGGGACCGAGATGGTGAGCGACGACACGCGACGCGAACATCCATCGCCTTCCAAAGCCGACCTGTGCGCCGTTAGCGTCCGACAAACCGAAATTGATGATTATAGACGGCCTCGATCTCTACGGTGCGCCTCTTAAGCCGCTCTGCCTCATGCTTAAGCCCAGCACGCTCGGCAACATGGATCGCCTGCGCGAGGTGGAGGCAGGCATCCTCGTATAAGTCTTTCACGTTATGCGGCGCGGCCTCGTACATCGACGCGTACGCTGCCTCGGGCCCGAGGAATTTCATACTTCGCCATCTCAGTATCATCGTTCATGAGCACCTTGGCCTCTATTTGTGAAGCAGCGTTTCCCAGTTCGTCGGCACCCGCCCAGCGGGCCCCGGCACCGGTTGATCCAACGGATGCGAGTGAGGAGCAGCCACGTTCGGACCGGTGAAGACTGCCTCCGTACGATAATCGTAAAACCAGTCTTCGCCCGGCTCGAAGCTGGCAATAATTGGATGACCTGTAGCTGCGCTATGCTTCGAAGCATGTTGATTTGGCGAGGTGTCGCAGCAGCCGATGTGGCCACACTCGGCGCATCTGCGAAGATGCAACCACCATGCGCCAGCCGCCAAGCATTCAACGCGACCGGTTCCACTCGGCTTGACTGTTGCGTTGATACCGTTCTTCTCGGACTTCATTTGCACTCTCCGCCAGCGTTATTTGCGGCTATCTGATCCCAAACACCGCCAGCCTGCCAGTGACTTTGGGAGCTAACCCAATCGGCGATGTCATGCCCGCAGCAATTTGCGCGGCTCCCCTTAATCAGCGCGCCGCGCTCGGACCCAAAGATAGCGGTCCCTTTGAGACGCTAGTGATGTCAGCTTTGGGTCAGAAGCGGACATCGACCGCGTCGCTCCGAATGTCCGCTTTGGGCCAGGAGCGGACCTTGCCGGTCTGATGCACTCACTAATGAAGCGATGACAGAGCGTTTCACGAACTCGTTCCCCCATCGGCCCTTCGGCAGTCCCCAAGTTCGCTTAGCAAACAAAAGGGCCGCCCTCTAGGTCGTCGAAACTCGGCAACCCGGCGGGTGCCAGTGCCGATCGACGGGCGGTCTTGAGGGCGCTGCTCGGCGCTCAGCTTCTGTTCATCTGCAGGCTGGCATTCTGCGTCGTTGTGTTGCGTTGGTTAGTGATCCAAAAGCAAACGGACGGCGCGAGTATCGCCGTCCGTCATTCGCTTCCGAACGACCGGCCTAAACAGCGCGGTATCTTGGTTCAGGATATTATCAATGGGTTCCCGAGACAGCTCCGGAGCAAGCGCCGCGCGTGGCCTTGGTTGGCTCCTACGCGCGCAATATGACGGCGTGATGCGCGAGCCGTTGCCCGCCCGCTGGGTCGAGTTGATCAACTGCGTGGACGAGAAAGAGCGAACCCGCCTCAAGGCGGAACTAAGCTACGGTGACGACGGCGCGCCGCTTAAGAACTAACCGCTGCGCCCACACACGGCGACCACATACCTGCAAAGGAAGGCTGAGTGCCTCGGCTTTCGCTCCTAATGTGCCATCCAGCCGGCGCCTGACGATCGGCGCGTCTGACCAATCGATGATCTTCGCCGCCGCCAAATCTACCGCGAACGTCAGGGCGGCGGCATCGCCAAGGTGGGGCGAGAACGTCAGTCGCTCCTTGAGGCGGTCCTTGGTCTCGAGAATGAGACGGCCGGAGCTGTCAAACCTTGCGGCGCCGGGCCCGCGAATGGCGGCCGTGAGGTCACCCTGGAACTCGTCGCTGTCGGGCACTTGCACGCCGGCCGGGTCATCAAACCACTGCCGCAAAAGGTCCCGCATCTCCGCACGGCGGTTGACGTAGTGCTCGGTGTTATAGGCCTTGGCGCCGAAGTTGACGCTCTCCACGAGGTCCCCGAGCAGCTAATTGAGACGATCGTAAAGTCCTGCGCCGAGGCCCGTGGTGTCGACGACGACTTTCTGCAGGCCGAGCGGCGTCAGCCAGCGGACTTCTTGCTGCACGTCGCCGGCGAGCGCCATCAGATCGTTTTGATTGATGCGTGCGCACGTGGGCACCGATGCGGCGGCCCTGGCGATCGACAAGCCCAGTCTTATCGCTCCCTCCGCGCGCCGGGTCAACACCGAGGATGATGGGCCCATAGGCGGTGACGGCCGTCTTACGGGCCGTGAGGGCCCTTGGGCGGCTCCAATGAAGGCTTCCGAGCCTGAGGTCTGGAACGCCTCATCGGCGTTGGCTGGGTACTCCTGCTTGAATTGCCAGCAGAAATCATCCGACGATGCGCCAGAGATGACGGCGAGCTCGCGGATTTCTGCCACGCCCCAGTAGGTCTGTGACCGCCGCAGGTCGTACGCTGCCTCGTACTCGGCAAGGGCCGCTGGCGCCCTCCACTCAGCCGGCGCCAGCGCTTCGTACTCTTGATGCCAAAACCAAGGGATGAAGTTGGCTTCGAAGTCGCTGTCACCACGTTCGGCAGCTTTCCATTCGGAGTGGAAGACGTTGCCGATACCGTTGGCGGTGGATTCGAAGATCACTTTCGTGTCGGCAACGTTAGCAATGGCTTGGCGAATGCCAGCGGCGTGCTTTTGCGCGTGCGGCCAGAAGGCAACCTCGGAGCCATGGAAATACTGGATCGTTTCGGAGCGGCCGATCTCGGCGGACCCGGCGGTCGCCACCTTGTACCCCAAAGTCGAGCAGCCCGAACGCGATCTCAGCTATTCTCGGCTCGCCCTTTCTTTTAATCAGGGTGTCGATGGTTCGATCCCATCCGGGCTCACCAATCATTTCAAGAGGTTGCCGGAAAGAAGCCCGCGCGTGCAGACTTTTGCACTGTCGAGGTGATTGAAGGTCACCGAACGCGGCCATGGGGAGGTGGCTATCCTCGTCGATGAGCTCGGTGAAGTCACCGCGATAGACTTACCGGCGGAGCGCGCTGCCGCATTGGCGAAGGCGATCCTGGCTCACGTTGGCCAAGCGCGGTAGGCGCGGGGCGCGCCAATCAGAGGCGAACCCGTGCTTTGCTATTGGGTTGCCGGCGTCGTGCCGAACTCCGCAAGGACCTTGGCGAGCGCATCCGGCGTCACCGTCACTGCGCCGGAAAAAGGTCGATCGATAAGAACCACGATCAACAGGCCAGAGAAAATCACGACGGACAACAGTCCGGTCATGAGAGACTGGGCCAGCAGGTTCTGCGTACCGAAAAAAAACGTGAACCCGATCGTGACTGCGGCGCCCCAAAACAGAACGGGCCAAATGACCCCCGGGACCGTGCCATCAGCCGCAGCAAGCCTGGCACGCCGCTCCTGAGTGATCAATCTAGCTGGTGCAAAATCTCTGCTACCAGAGCGCTATCGCGCCCCTGGGGAGTTAAGGACACCAGGACCGACCCATAGACGGCATCGAGGGCCACGCGCGCCGACGGACTCTCATTCGCATGCTCCATCGCCGGCCAATCGTCGGAGATCGTGGCTGCGAGATAGGCGTTGAGCCTAGCGCGCAATGCCGTCGCTGGCGCCTCGGCCACGCCATACGACAGGCGGTAGACGTTCGTAGCCGCCCCCGCCTCGCGTGCCACAATGTTGTCAGCGTTGTCGAATTTTTCCCAGACGACAACGATGGCGAAGGCGAGCAGGACAGCATACAGCACGCCAACGACCGCGAATTTGAATCCGGCGACCTCATTGTTTGGGGTTAGCCTATCGAGCGGCACGTAGCGACGGATCAGAATGGGGCCAAGCATGGCCAGACCGGTCGTCAGCCCGACGAGGAGCAGGCCAGAGAGCCAGATGGGTTGGCTCTGGAGAAACGAGACCATGGTGGTGTCCCCACGGCGGCGCTTGGATGGTGCAGCCTAGTTCGGCCGTTGCCTGGCGTCAGCAGGAACTCGCGCGGTTGGTCAATTCGAGCGGTGTCCACGTGCAGGTGGCGATACTGCTCGACGAGCTCGGTGAGATCACCACCATCGATCCGCCAGTGGCGCGCGCGCTGCTACATTGGGCGAAGGCCATCCAGGGGCGCTAGGCGCGCTGGTCAGCCGATCCAATCCGGCCTGATCAATCATTTCAATTGGATGCGTGTTCACATGGCGCGCGGTGCTTGATGCCGCCCCGGGGCCGGCTATTGCTTAAGCGCGAACACTCAATACTATCTCCCCATTGCAACCCCGCCGTTGAGCGGCGCGTAGGTCGCCTGCGGCGGATATAACAACCAAAGGGGGATGCTATGGCGCAGCAGCGCGTGCAGGGAGTTACATCCGCAAGTCTCATCGTCATCATTCTGACCGCCGCCGCCGTCGGCGCCATCGTTGGCGGCATCATTGGCACCAGCCTCGCTACGGCTCCGCTGGCCATCGTCAGCGGCTTCGTCGCCACTGTCGTCGCGGTGATTGTGCGCAACAAGTTGCTGAACCGCTTTTCGGGCGTTGGCCCCGATGACTTCCAGATACCGATGGTGGTTGCGGTATTCGCCGTTATTGCCTCGATCGCCGGAAGTTTGGCGAGCAAAGAAATCCTCGATCAGGTGGGCGGCGAGTGGTCGCCGGTATGGACGGGCACGGTTGCCGGACTCGCTTCAGCGATCCTGATGGCGTTGCTGATGATCACCTACCACATGTACCCGGAGCCGCGCCGGACCTGAGCTGGCCGTCCGTTACGGTTTCGAGACGCGTAAAGCGCCGCAGCGACGGCGCTTTACGGGAGCATCTACCGGCATTCAGCCGAAAACGAAGCCTGGCGACGCACGAGCTGGATGCAGTTGGCCGGCGTCACAGGCGCCTTCGGCATTTGGGCCGCCCACCTCGTCGTGACGCTCGGGCAGGGCCGCATCGGCGCCGCGCAGATTGATGCCCAGGCTGTGGTCGCAGCGCTGCTGCTGACGGCCGCACTCATGTCGAGTGGCTTCATCATCGCCGCGCGAGGCCCAGTCTGGCACCCGGCGGCCGGCGGCGCCGTCAATGGCACCAGCATCGGACTTGTGCACTACGGCGCGATCTATGCGCTGGCGGTGCCCGGCGTGGTGGAATGGAAACTCCCGCTGGTTGCAGCCTCCGTCGGCCTCGGGGCCGGCTTCGGCTCGGCGGCGTTCACCGCCAATCGGAAGCTCGATACGGCCGAGCTGTGCGCGCGTCGAGGATGCCACCCTGCGGGCATGACGGCGGCAAACCTGTTCGACGCGTCCGCTCGAGGCGACAGCGAGCGTCGACCGCCTTCCTCACCCCGCGTTCGGCATGGCTTCGAGACCGGTGCGCGTGCTCCGCCGGCGAGGTCTCGCCCGCGGACAGTCGATCTATGGCGGTGCACCGACCTCTCCGAGGTGCTCGGCGCCGCCGAGGAGCAGTCGCACCTCCAGAACGCGTTGCTGCAGTCAACGCGAAGTGGAACTCCGCGAGCCGCAACCTGCTGCTCGAGCTACGGCCCTGAGCCACGCTGCTGCAAAACAGCAACGCGACACTCGCCACGCTACATCAGCTGCGCGATATCGGTGTGCGCATCGCGCTCGACGACTTCGGTACCGGCTTCTCCTCGCTGAGCTACCTGCGCAGCTTCCCGTTCGACAAAATCAAGATCGACCGTTGCTTCATCGAAGGGCTTGGCGAGGGCAACGAGGAATCGCTCGCCATCGTGCGCGCGGTTTCGCGCCTCGGCGCCAGCCTCGGCATCGCCACCGCGGCCGAGGGCGTCGAGACCCAGGCGCAGGCCGACATTGTCCGCCGCGAAGGCTTTACGGAGATCCAGGGCTATTGGCTGGCCGAACCGAAACCGGCCTCCGCCATCGTCCGCGACTTCGAACCGCAGCCGAAGCCGCGCAAGCGTGAGCAAAGCAAAGCGGAGGCTGGCGGCGGCAACGTCGATTTACCGGTAGCGCGGGCGCAGCGGCAGCGCCGCACGAAGTCGGCGCGATCCGACTGAGGTTTAGGGTATGAGCTCGCGCGCGGGGCCAGTCTCGATGGGCGGGCCGTTCTCGGCGCCCCATTCCGCCCAGCTTCCGTCGTAGACGGCGGCGTTGGTCTGACCGAGCACGGCAAGCGCCAGTGATAGGATCGATGCCGTTACGCCGGAGCCGCACGAGGTGACGACGGGCAGCTTCGGGTCGATTCCTGCGTCGGCGAAAATCTTGGCGAGCTCGGGTGACGACTTCAGTGTGCCGTCGGCATTGATCAGCGACTGCGAGGGAACGTTGCGAGAGCCGGGCAGGTGACCGGCCCGCAGGCCCGGGCGCGGCTCCGGATCGCGGCCTTCGAAGCGGCCGGCGGGGCGCGCATCGACGAGCTGCGCCGAACGTTTCTGGATCACCTTCTTCACGTCGTCCATGTCGCGGATGAGCGAGGCGTTCATCAGGGGGGTGAAGTGGCGCTCGGTGCGCTTCCTCGCCGGACCGTCCTCCAGCTCGCGCCCTTCCGCCGTCCACTTCTTCAGGCCGCCGTCGAGCACGGCAACGTCCTCGTGCCCCATGGCGCGCAGCGTCCACCAGGCGCGCGGCGCCGAGAACATTCCGAGCGTGTCGTAGACGACAATGCGCATGCCGTCGCCGACGCCCATCTTCTTCATGCGCGAGGCGAACTTGACGGTTGAAGGGAGCATGTGCGGCAGCGGCGACCTTTCGTCCGTGAGGTCGTCGATATCGAAGAACAGGGCGCCGGGAATGTGGCCCGCGAGGTATTCGGCCTTGGGGTCACGATTGTCGGTCGGCAGGTGCCAGCTTGCGTCGAACACGACCAGATCCGGGGCATCGAGATGTGAGGCGAGCCAATCGGTATCGACGATCCACTTCTTGGCGCTTTCGAGCACGTTTCCCTCTCTTGCAGTCTCGTGAACGTTTATGGGCAGCGGCTCGCCAGCCGCGCACGTAGCGACATAGGCAAAAGTCGCGAGCCCCGCAAGGATCGCGGCGACCTGTCCCGGGCCAATCCGGCTTTAAGTGGCGCTAAAGACTGACGGAAGCCGCGGCGGCGGGCGCGCCAGCCAGGCGGGTACGGGTAGAGACTTGCCTTCCAGAAACGCCGGGTTGAAAAGCCGCGACTGGTAGCGCGTGCCGCTGTCGCACAGGATCGTCACGATCGTGTGACCGGGCCCCAGCTCGCGGGCCAGCCGCATGGCGCCGGCGACGTTCACCCCGGTCGAGGCACCGACGCACAGGCCTTCCTCGGCCGTGAGGGCAAAGACAATGCGCAGGGTCTCGTCGTCGGGGATTTGATAGGCCATGTCGATGGGCGCCCCCTCGAGGTTCTTGGTGATGCGGCTCTGGCCGATCCCTTCCGTGACCGACGATCCCTCCGGCTTGAATTCGCCAGTGGTGAAATAGGAGTAGAGCCCCGATCCGGGCGGATCGGCCAGCGCGACGGCAATGCCCTCGCGCTTGGCCTTCAGCCCGCGTGAGACGCCGCCGAGCGTGCCGCCGGTTCCGACCGCCGAGACAAAGCCATCGACCTTGCCGTCGGTGTCGGCCCAGATTTCCTCGGCCGTGGTCGCCGTGTGGATGTCGCGGTTGGCGGTGTTGTCGAACTGGTTGGCCCAGACGACGCCCCCCGGCTCCGTGGCAGCGAGCGCTTCGGCGAGCCGCGCGGAGTACTTCACGTAGTTGTTGGCATCGCGGTAGGGCACCGCCGGCACTTCGACCACCTCGGCGCCGAGCATGCGCAGCGTGTCCTTCTTCTCCGGCGACTGCGTGTTGGGAATGACGATCACCGTGCGCAGAGCCGAGCGCATTGCCGAGCACGGTGAGGCCGATGCCGGTATTGCCGGCGGTGCCCTCGACCACCGTGCCGCCCGGCCGCAGCCGCCCGCTCGCCATGACCTCCGCGATGATGCCGAAGCGCGGCGCGATCTTTCACCGACGCGCCGGGGTTCATGAACTCGGCCTTGCCGAGGATGGTGCAGCCGGTTTCCTCAGAGGCGCGGCGAAGTTTGATGAGGGGTGTGCGGCCGACAGCAGCGGCGACGCTTAAGCGCAGCGGGTTCAAGGGGCAACTCCGTTAAGGAACGGCGGACCCTAGCGGTGCCATTGTCGCTCGCAACTGCATGTCGGCACGTATTTTCCGCCCTAGCGGATACCCGTCCGCTGCGGCGAACAAAGCGCTCCGGCCGGCGGCGCAGGCAAAGGGGCGTTGCTTTTTCCGGTGGGCGCCAGATATATCTTCGCCCGATCGTCCCCGACAGCCGCAACGACTTGCCGGAAAGGCGAGTATGGACTGGCGCAAGCCGGCCTGACGGCGGGGACGACGCGCGGGCGTGGTGGAATTGGTAGACACGCCAGATTTAGGTTCTGGTGGCCTTGGCCGTGGGGGTTCAAGTCCCTCCGCCCGCACCACGCGATTGAAGCGCCAGGATGAAAGCCCGTCGGCTTTACGAGCAGGTTGGAGAACAATGCAGATTACGGAAACGAGCAACGAAGGTCTGAAGCGGACGCTGCAAGGTCGTGGTCCCCGCCGGAGAGCTTGGCCAGCGCTTCACCGATCGCCTGGACGAGATCAAGGACCGTGTGCAGCTCAAGGGCTTCCGCAAGGGGAAGGTGCCGGTCCCGCATCTGAAGAAGATGTACGGCCGCTCGCTGATGGTCGAGGTGCTGCAGGACACCGTGCGAGGAGACGAGCAACAAGGCGATCGCCGACCGCAAGGAGCGCCCGGCCATGCAGCCGAGCGTCAGCTTGCCCGAGGACCAGGCCGAGATCGAGCGCGTGCTCTCCGGGCAGGCCGATCTTTCCTATTCGATGACCTTCGAGGTGCTCCCCGCCATCGAGCTCGCCGACTTCAAGGGTCTGAAGCTCGAGCGGCTCGTCGCCGACGTCGAGCCCGAAGCCATCGACAAGGCTGTGGGTCAGCTGGTCGAACGCAACGTCACGTTCACGCCCGAGGAGGGCCGCGCGGCGCAGACCGGCGATCGCGTCACCGTCGACTTCGTCGGCAAGATCGATGGCGAGGCCTTTGAAGGCGGCGCGGCTGAGGGCGCCCAGCATCGTGCTCGGCCAGGGCAACTTCATCCCCGGCTTCGAGGAGGGCATCATCGGCGCCAAGGCCGGCGAGGCGCGCGACGTCGTCGCGACCTTCCCTGACGACTATCCGGTCGCCACGCTGGCCGGGAAAGCCGCGAACTTCGCCGTGACGGTGAAGGAAGTGGCTTCGGCCGTGCGGCCCGCGGTCGACGACGACTTCGCCAAGACGCTCGGCGCCGAAAACGTCGCGCAGCTGAAGGAGTTCGTCGGCGCGCAGATCGGCCGCGAGTACGACTCCGCCGCGCGCGCGAAGTTGAAGCGCGAGATGCTCGATCAGCTCGAGAAGTCGCACAGCTTCGAGCTGCCGCCCTCGCTCGTCGACAACGAGTTCGCCGTCATCTGGGAGCAGCTCGAGAACAATCTGAAGCGCTCGGGCAAGACTTTCGCCGACGAGGAAAAGAGCGAGGAAGAGACGCGGGAGGAGTACCGCCGCATCGCCGAGCGCCGCGTACGTCTCGGGCTCGTCATCGGCGAGATCGCCGAGCGCAACGACCTCAAGATCACCCAGGACGAGATGCGCAAGGCGCTGATCGAGCAGGCGCGGCGCTACCCCGGTCAGGAAAAGACCGTCTACGAATACTACGAGAAGACCCCGGGCGCGCTGGCCGAGCTGCGGGCGCCGATCTTCGAGGACAAAGTCGTGGATTTCGTCATCGACAAAGCCAAGCCGACCGAGAAGAAGGTTTCCAAGGAAGAGCTATTCCAGAAGGTGGAAGACGCCACCGAGGGGTAATCGCGTCTAACTCACCCTATATAGGCGTGCCGTAGTCGCTCGCCCTCTTGCACCGGCGGGCGCCACTGCCCAAGAAAGATGGCGGAGACGGCGCGATTCGAGGCGCCGACCCGAACGAACCAGAAGGAAGTAGGCCATGCGCGATCCGGTCAGCACTTTGACGAACACGTTCTGGCCGATGGTGGTCGAGCAGACGAACCGCGGCGAGCGCGGCTACGATCTGCCTTCGCGCCTGCTGAAAGAGCGCATCATCTTCGTGACGGGGCCGATCGAGGACCACATGGCGGCCTCGATCTGCATGCAGCTCCTGTTCCTCGAGGCGGAGAACCCGAAAAAAGAAATCTCCATGTACATCAACTCGCCGGGCGGCGTCGTCACGGCCGGCATGGCGATCTACGACACGCTGCAGTTCGTCCGCCCGCAGATCGCCACGCTGTGCATCGGCCAGGCCGCCTCGATGGGCTCGCTGCTGCTCTGCTGCGGCACCAAGGGGCTGCGCTACGCCCTTCCGAACGCTCGCATTATGGTCCATCAGCCGTCCGGCGGGTTCTCCGGCCAGGCGTCCGATATCGAGCGGCACGCCGAGGACATCATTAAGATGAAGCGGCGCCTCAACGAGGTCTACGTCAAGCATACCGGCCAGAGCTACGACGTCATTGAACGCACGCTCGACCGTGATTACTTCATGACGGCAGATCAGGCGCAGGAGTTCGGCATCATCGACAAAGTTCTATCGAGCCGCGAACAGGTCGATTTCGGCGCGATTGACGCCAAAAGCGTATCCTGAGACAGCCAGGAGCAAAGCCGAAGGGCCGCAGGCCGGACGGTCCCCTTGCCTCGCAAGGCGGGTGGGGCCATTCTCCTATCTGCGGTCGAACTGGCGAACTATTGGGACTGCCACAGCTGACCGTCAGGTCGCCACAAAACTGTGGTAATCGAGCCGCTTCGGTGTTGTGCGGACCGGTATCCGTTAATCCAATCTTGATCTAGAGAACGCTAGCGTGCTCAGATCACTGTAATGGACTCGGATCCGCGATTTTCGCCAGGCGGCATGAGGCAAGGAATCTTCCACGGCGAGCATCGGGCTTATCCGGTGCGCAGCTGCCCGAGGAGGGGTGAGACATCCGGAATGGCTCAAGAGAAAAATACCCTCTATTGCTCGTTTTGCGGCAAGAGCCAGCATGAGGTACGCAAGCTGATTGCCGGCCCGACCGTGTTCATCTGTGATGAATGCGTCGAGCTGTGCATGGACATCATCCGGGAAGAGAACAAGAACACCCTGGTGAAGTCGCGCGACGGCGTTCCCACTCCGCAGGAGATCTGCACGGTTCTCAATTCCTACGTCATCGGCCAGGACCACGCCAAGCGCGTGCTCTCCGTCGCCGTGCACAATCATTACAAGCGGCTCAATCACGCGTCGAAGAACAACGACGTCGAGCTCGCCAAGTCGAACATTCTGCTGGTCGGCCCAACGGGTTGCGGCAAGACGCTGCTCGCGCAGACGCTGGCGCGCATGCTCGACGTGCCCTTCACCATGGCCGACGCGACGACGCTCACCGAAGCCGGCTACGTCGGCGAGGACGTCGAGAACATCATTCTCAAATTGCTGCAGAACGCCGACTACAACGTCGAGCGGGCGCAGCGCGGCATCGTCTACATCGACGAGGTCGACAAGATCAGCCGCAAGTCCGACAACCCGTCGATCACGCGCGACGTGTCGGGCGAGGGCGTGCAGCAGGCACTCCTGAAGATCATGGAAGGCACGGTTGCCTCCGTGCCTCCGCAGGGCGGCCGCAAGCATCCGCAGCAGGAGTTCCTGCAGGTCGACACGACGAACATCCTCTTCATCTGCGGCGGCGCCTTCGCCGGCCTCGAGAAGATCATCTCGCGGCGCGGCAAGGGCACCTCGATCGGCTTCTCGGCCAAGGTCGTCGGCGCCGACGAGCGGCGCACCGGCGAGGTCCTGCGCGACGTCGAGCCGGAGGATCTGCTGAAGTTCGGGCTGATCCCGGAGTTCATCGGCCGTCTGCCGGTCATCGCGACGCTCGAGGATCTCGACGAGGAAGCCCTGGTGCAGATCCTGACGGAGCCGAAGAACGCGCTCGTCAAGCAGTACCAGCGCTTGTTCGAGATGGAAGACGTCAAGCTGACGATCACCAACGACGCCTTGAAGGCCATCGCCCGCAAGGCGATCGAGCGCAAGACGGGTGCCCGCGGCCTGCGCTCCATCATGGAAGGTAACTTGCTTGACACCATGTTTGATCTTCCGGCGCTGAAAGGTGTGGAAGAAGTGGTGATCGGCCCGGAAGTCGTGGAAGGCGGTGCTCGCCCCTTGCGCATCTACTCCGATCGGGCGGATGAAAAGGGCTCGAGCGCTTCGTGACCACCGGAGTCGCCTGAGGGAGGCGGCTTACTCCAGAAGGCTATACCCGCCGGTGCACGGCGGCTCTTGATCCAGCGGCAGTCGGCCCCATTTCACATGGTGCGCTGCGTCTGCGAGGTTGTGCAATGATGGTTGAGGCAAAAGGACAATTGCCCCGCGCGGCGTCCGCCTCAATAGTGCCAGGGCATACGCGTTTGATGTCCTGAGGGGGCGCCCCGAGCGCAACTGCTCACGGACGCTCTCGAATTAGAACGCGGCGACCACGATAGGTAGCGAAATGGCCGAAGACACCAAGACGAAAGACAAGACGGCGGGCAAAGGTCTTTATCCGGTCCTTCCGCTACGCGACATCGTGGTGTTCCCGTACATGATCGTCCCGCTGTTCGTCGGGCGCGACAAGTCCATCAATGCGCTCGAAGAGGTGATGCGCTCCGACAAGCACATCCTGCTTGCCGCGCAGAAGAACGCCGGCGACGACGATCCCGCGACGGATGCCATCTACCCGGTCGGCACGCTCGCCTCCGTCCTGCAGCTGCTGAAGCTGCCCGACGGCACCGTGAAGGTGCTGGTCGAAGGCACCTCGCGCGCGCGCATCCAGCGCTACACCGAGAATGCGAACTACTTCGAAGCCGAGGTGGAGCAGGTGCCCGAGAGCATCGGCGCCAAGGAGGAGATCGAGGCGCTCGCCCGTTCGGCGGTGACGCAGTTCGAGAGCTACGTGAAGCTCAACAAGAAGATCTCGCCTGAAGTGCTCGGCAACGTCGCGCAGATCGAGGACTACTCGAAGCTCGCCGACACCATCGCCTCGCACCTCGCGATCAAGATCGCCGACAAGCAGGAGATCCTCGAGACCTCGACGATCTCCGAGCGTCTGGAGCGCGTCTACACGCTCATGGAGAGCGAGATCTCCGTGCTGCAGGTCGAGCGCAAGATCCGTTCGCGCGTCAAGCGCCAGATGGAGAAGACGCAGCGCGAGTACTATCTTAACGAGCAGATGAAGGCGATCCAGAAGGAGCTCGGCAACTCAGACGAGCGCGATGACATCGCCGAGTTCGAAGAGAAGATCGAGAACACCAAGCTCTCGAAGGAGGCCCGCGACAAGGCTCTGGCCGAGCTGAAGAAGCTCAAGCAGATGAGCCCGATGTCGGCGGAAGCCACCGTCGTGCGCAACTACCTCGACTGGCTGCTGTCGATCCCGTGGGGGATCAAGGGCAAGGTCAAGAAGGACCTCGACGAGGCGCAGACGACACTCGATGCCGAGCACTACGGCCTCGAGAAGGTCAAGGAGCGCATCCTCGAGTACCTCGCGGTGCAGGCGCGCACCAACAAGCTGAAGGGGCCGATCCTCTGCCTCGTCGGGCCTCCCGGCGTCGGCAAGACCTCGCTCGGCAAGTCGATGGCGAATGCGACGGGCCGCGAGTTCGTGCGCATGAGCCTCGGCGGCGTGCGCGACGAAGCGGAGATCCGCGGTCACCGCCGCACCTACATCGGCTCGATGCCCGGCAAGGTGGTCCAGTCCATGCGCAAGGCGAAGCGGACCAATCCGCTCTTCCTCCTGGACGAGATCGACAAGATGGGCTCCGACTTCCGCGGCGATCCGGCGGCGGCGTTGCTGGAGGTGCTCGACCCCGAGCAGAACTCGACGTTCAACGACCATTACCTCGAGGTCGACTACGACCTGTCGAACGTGATGTTCGTGACGACGGCGAATACGCTGAACATTCCGCCGGCGCTCATGGACCGTATGGAGATCATCCGTCTGGCCGGCTACACCGAGGACGAGAAGATCGAGATCGCCAAGCGCCACTTGCTCCCCGGCCAGCGCCAGGCGCACGGCCTGGAAGCCAACGAGTGGATGGTCGATGACGAGGCGCTCCTGGAGCTGGTGCGGCGCTACACGCGCGAAGCCGGCGTGCGCTCGCTCGAGCGTGAGATCGCCAAGCTCGCCCGCAAGGCGGTGAAGGAGATCCTCACCTCGACGAACAAGACCGTCGCGGTCAATCTCGGCAACCTCGAATCCTATCTTGGGCGTGCCGAAGTACCGCTACGGCGAGGCAGAGCTCGAAGATCAGGTCGGCATCGTCACCGGGCTGGCCTGGACCGAGGTCGGCGGCGAGCTGCTGACGATCGAAGGCGTCATGATGCCCGGCAAGGGCAAGATGACCGTCACCGGCAATCTGCGCGACGTGATGAGGGAGTCGATTCAGGCTGCGAACGCCTACGTGCGCTCGCGTTCAGTCGAATTCGGCATCCATCCTACGCTGTTTGAGCGCAAGGACATCCACGTGCACGTGCCGGAGGGTGCCACGCCCAAGGACGGCCCGTCAGCGGGCGTCGCCATGGCGACGGCGATCATCTCGGTGCTGACCGGCATCCCGGTGCGCAAGGACGTCGCCATGACCGGCGAAATCACCCTGCGCGGGCGGGTGCTGCCGATCGGCGGCCTCAAGGAAAAGCTGCTCGCGGCCCTACGCGGCGGCATCAAAACCGTCATTATCCCTGAAGAGAACGTTAAGGACCTCACCGAAATACCAGTCGAGATCAAGAACAAGATCGACATCGTGCCGGTGGCGCGCGTCGACGACGTTCTGAAGAGCGCGCTGGTGAGGACGCCGGAGCGGATCGTGTGGGATGAAGCGGCGGAAGCCGCGGCTGTGAAGGGCGAAGACGGCGCTGCCGGCTCGCGCGTCACCGCACACTGAACAAACGCGCGGCACCCCTCGACCGGAGTGCCGCGCGGTTTGGTATGCAACTACGGTAACCTCGCGCTTCCCGGCGCGAGGTTTTTTGTTCCCCCTACGTGCACGCCGCACCCTCCATTTCCCCAGGTTTTTCGGGCAAATTCGCGCCTTTTCCCCCTTGACGGGGGCGCCTATTGGGCGCTTCTCTCACGCACTGTTGCGGCTTCAGCAACACGCGCGGGACCCCGACTTTCCGCCCGAACTCCCCCAAGTCGCAATTTCCGAACGCAAAGGACGGATACGAGATGAGCAAGAAAGATTTGATCGACGCCGTCGCCAAGGAAGCCGAGCTCACGAAAGATAAAGCCACCGTGGCGGTCGACGCTGTGCTCGAGCACATCCGCAGCGCCATGAAGAACGGCGACGAGGTCCGCATCCCGGATTTCGGAACCTTCAAGGTCGCCAAGCGCAAGGCGCGCGAAGGCCGCAACCCGGCGACCGGCGCGACGATCAACATTCCCGCCTCGCGGGTGCCGAAGTTCAGCCCGTCGAAGGGCCTGAAGGAAATCCTGAACTAACAGGGTTTTGCTTGGCTTCGGGCACTGCTTCGGCGCGTCGCGGGCATCGCGGCGCGCCTTTGCATTACAAGTGCGCGGCCGCGCGCGGTCGCGATTGCGCTTGGCGAGCCTTGCGCGCTACATGCAGGCGCGTTCGCGCACACGGGCGAACGAGGGCGGTTAGCTCAGTGGTAGAGCGCCTCGTTTACACCGAGGATGTCGGGAGTTCGACCCTCTCACCGCCCACCAGTTTTCCTGCCGACACGGGCTTGCGGCCGTTCAGCCCGGCGAAAGTCTCCGGCACAGGCCGGGCGTCACGACCGCTAGCAGGATCGACAGCAGCGCGAGAACCCGGTCGAACGCATGGCCTTCACGATACTTCCCGCGGGCACGGCGATCGACGAGGAAGGCGTGACGGTTTCTCCCTGGCCGCTCGTGCAGGCGAGCGGCGAGGACGGCGCTGGGCGTCATCGACGACATCCGCTCGGTCCCGCCGTGATGCCGATCCTTATCGGGCCCGCGGAAGATGCGCTCACGCTTTTTCAGATCCACGGCCATGCCGCGGAATCCCCGGGAGAGATAATCGCCGGGGCCGCGGCGATCGACTGTAGCGCCTGGCTTCGGCAGCGTGAAGCCGAGCGCTTGGAGAATATGGAGCTTGCTGCAGCGGACATGCCAGGGCCACAGCGGGCCTCTGGGCAAAGCTTCTCGACCGAACCACCGCACCGGCCATCGCCACGCGGTGTTCGGTGTTTCCACGCGGCCCCTGGCCGCACGATGTCGAGGCCAACTCCGACGTGCTGTCCCTGCGCGACGTGCTGACGCGCAAGCCGTTTTCCGATCTCTACATTGCGCTGCTTCCGGCATCCGAGCCGTGGCACGCCGGCGCCCACACCAAGTTCGGAGGGTGGAACGACTGTCCGGAGCCCGAGGTGCAGGTTGCCTTCGCCAGGCGCTGGTTCGAGCGCCACGGTGCGGTCCCGGTGTCAACGTCCAGGGACGTGCTGGAATTCACGGTCGCGCGCCCGATCAGGGACCGGCGTGCGGCGCTCGAGATGGCGATGGAGCAGTACCTGTTCTGCGAGGACATCGTCGATCAAGGCACTGGAACCATTGACGTGCTGGCTGCATATCTGCTCAACGCCGCGGTGTGGTATTTCTGGTGGGACTGACGGGTCAGCCGCTGCATATGTTCCAAGTCGCCGGGTTGCGCTAAGCGCGGCAAAGATTCGGCGACGTGGCTGCTTGCTCGCCGTGTTGGCATGTCGTCGCATCGGGTCCGGCAACGCGACACCGGAAGCGCGGGCATCTTGCGGCCTGGGTGCTGCGCGCTATGTATCCTCCGCGCGCTTACCACCGTAGCGGCGCCATAGCGGGAGGAGCATCATCATGACCATCGGCATGTACCAGGCGTCGGTGCCGGTATTCCAACGCTTGTTGAAGGCGCTCGACGCCATTCTCGACAAGGCGGTGGCAAATGCGACCGAGCGCAAGATTGATCCGACGGTCCTGGTCGCCGCGCGCCTCGCTCCGGATATGTACCCTCTCTCCAGGCAAGTGCAGATCGCCACCGACCACGCCAAGGGCTGTTCGGCGCGCCTCGCCGGCTTGCCCGTGCCGAGCTTCGAGGACAGCGAGAAGACCTTTCCTGAGCTCAAGGCGCGCATCGCCAAGACGCTCCAGTTCATCGCCACGGTGAAGCCCGAGCAGATCGACGGCTCGGAGGCGCGTGACATTACCTTGAAGCTCGGCCCGCGCGAGCTCTCCTTCAAGGGGCAGGACTACCTGGTGTTCGTCGCTCTGCCGAACTTCTATTTCCACACATCGACCGCCTACAACATCCTGCGCCACAACGGCGTCCCCATCGGCAAGCTCGACTTCCTGGGTGCGGCTTGATCGCGCACGCACGAACCGCACCGCGACAGTCGCCAAAACGCCACAAATCCGGAGCCGGCTTGTAACGCCGTCTGCTGACGAGGTGCGTCATGGTCTCAGCCGTTAGACGAACGTCGAGTTGGCCGCTTCCCGTCAAACTGCTGAGTGCTCTCCTCGGCACATTGGCGTGCTTCCTCATCCAGCTTCCTTTGGAGACACGCAGCTTCGGCGACCCCTTCGCCGTCTTCCTCGGGTGCGCGTTCCTCGTCGCGTTGCTGTTCGGCCGCATCCCGGGGGCGCTGGCCGTTCTGGTATCTTCCGTCCTCTCCAGCCTGTTTTTCGAACCCCTCGGCCTGCCGCACCTGATGCGCGCGATCGATCTCGTGCAGATCGAGGCGTTCGCCGTCCTGGCCGCCGGCGCCGTCGTTTTCGCCGACCAAATCCGCCGGACGCTGCTCGCCGTCTCCGAAGAGAACGAAGCTCTGGTGGCGGAAGACACCCGCAAGACCGTGCGCTTGCAGGAGGTGTCGCACCGCGTCGCCAATAGCTTCTCTTCGCTGGACGCGCTCATTCGCCAGCGCGCTAAGGGGGCGGACGACCCGCGCACCACGTGCGCCTTCGAACAGGCGAGCGAGCTCATTCATGTCGTCGCTCGGCTCAGCCAAAGGCTGAACATGGCCGACCCGGCTGGCCGAGTGGACAGCAGGGTTTTCCTCAACGACCTCTGTGCGGACCTCAAGGCCTGCGCCCCGCCGTCGATCACGTTCACCTGCCACGTGCAGGATTATGAATTGCCGGTCAGCATCGCGGTTCCGCTCGGGCTCGTAGTAAACGAGCTGGTCACCAACGCGCTGAAGTACGCATTTGCCGACCGCGATGGCGGCGTCATCGCCGTGGCGCTCGCGCAAGACGTCGACACCCTCGTCCTGCGCGTGGAGGACAACGGCGTCGGCATGTCCGGGGAGGTGCAGGGCGGGGGAAGGGGTATGCCGATCCTCAAAGGGCTGGCGAGGTCCCTGCAAGGCAAGCTCGAGGTCAACTCCGGCCCTACAGGCACCCGGGTCTATCTCACGTTTCCGGCGCCGGGTTTGCGCCCGCGCCCTGCCGTCGGCACCCACACACACCTGCACTGATCGCTGGCCAGCCGCGGGTTAGGGGTGGCCGTCCTTGACTTCGCGGGGGAGGCCACGTAGATCATCGCTTCGTGGCCAGCGCGTCCCTTGGGGCGCGCGTTTTTGACTGCGGGAGTAGCTCAGTTGGTTAGAGCGCCGGCCTGTCACGCCGGAGGCCGCGGGTTCAAGTCCCGTCTCTCGCGCCAGTCCCGTCTCTCGCGCCACCACGTACCTCACTGATACACGCTGAAACAGGCTCTGCTCAAACGGGCGTAATGCTCTTTGAGCCCCGGCGCTCACGTCGGACAGCGTCCATGCGAAGCATGGCTCCGCCATGACGCGGTCTGGGCACTCCGGGCCAATGACGCAGTCGCGCGCGCGCGAGTGTTGCGTGCTGAGAGCGGCTGCGTTAACGCTGTTTTTGCGCCGCAGCACATTCCTAGCGGCGCCGAGATAGCGGGCCGCCATGGATCAGCTCTTCTACGACTACCTGCCGATCGCCATCTTTATCGGTGTGGCGTTGTTCATCGCCCTCGCGCTGATGGCTGTTCCCTTCATGATCGCCGTGAACAATCCCGATCCGGAGAAAGTCTCCGCCTACGAGTGCGGGTTCAACGCCTTCGATGACGCCCGCATGAAGTTCGACGTGCGCTTCTATCTCGTCGCCATCCTCTTCATCATCTTCGACCTCGAGGTCGCCTTTCTGTTTCCGTGGGCGGTCGCTTTCGGCGACATCGGCCTCTTCGGCTTCTGGTCGATGATGTTGTTCCTCGCCGTCCTTACCGTCGGCTTCATCTACGAATGGCGGAAAGGGGCGCTGGAATGGGATTGATTCTGCCGCGTACCCGCACTGCCGCGGGCAAGACGCAGGAATCGGGCGGGCTGCTGGTCAAGCCGGGCGAGGAGGGCTTCACGCAGATCTCGGAGAAGCTCGCCGACAAGGGCTTCCTCGTCACCACCACCGACGACCTCATCAACTGGGCGCGCACCGGCTCGCTGATGTGGATGACGTTCGGGCTCGCCTGCTGCGCCGTCGAGATGATGCAGGCGTCGATGCCGCGCTACGATTTGGAGCGTTTCGGCTTTGCCCCGCGCGCCTCCCCGCGCCAGTCGCGACGTGATGATCGTCGCCGGCACGCTGACCAACAAAATGGCGCCCGCCCTGCGCAAGGTCTACGACCAGATGCCGGAGCCGCGCTACGTCATCTCCATGGGGAGCTGCGCCAACGGCGGAGGCTACTATCACTATTCCTATGCCGTGGTGCGCGGTTGCGACCGTATCGTTCCGGTCGACATCTACGTGCCGGGCTGCCCGCCGACGGCCGAGGCGCTCGTCTACGGCGTGCTGTTGCTACAGCGAAAAATCCGTCGCACCGGAACGATCGAGCGATAGGGCACGCGGTTACCACTTTACCACTTCACGAGGCGCGGCATGAGCCAAACTCTTGAGCAACTCGAGTCCCATTGCAAAGCTGCGCTGGGCGACACCGTCCGCGCCTCGCGCATCACGCACGGCGAGCTGACGCTCGACGTGTCGCGCGACAAGATCGTCGACGTGCTGAAGTTCCTGCGCGACGATAAGAGCTGTCAGTTCGAAGTGCTCATCGACATCTGCGGCGTCGACTGGCCGGCACGCTCCGACCGCTTCGACCTCGTCTATCACCTGCTGTCGCCGCGTCTCAATCAACGCATCCGCGTCAAGCTCATGACCGACGAGACGACCCCGGTGCCGAGCACGGTCGGCGTCTACTCCGCGTCCAACTGGTTCGAGCGCGAAGCCTACGACATGTATGGCATTCTATTCTCGGGCCACCCCGATTTGCGGCGTCTGCTCACCGACTACGGTTTCCAGGGCTACCCGCTGCGCAAGGACTTCCCGCTCACCGGCTACGTCGAGGTGCGCTACGACGACGAGCAGAAGCGCGTCGTCTACGAACCGGTCGAGCTGACGCAGGAATTCCGCTCGTTCGACTTCGAGTCGCCGTGGGAGGGCACGCGCTACGTGCTGCCGGGCGACGAGAAGGCCAACGGTCCGGCCGGCAAGGCGTGATGCCATGAAGGACACGCTGAAGCCGGGAGCGACGGCCCAGTTCGCCTTCCGCATTCCCGCTGAAAAGACGGTGCCACACCTTTATCCGGAAGCGGCCGAGTTCCGGGAGATGCCGACCGTCTTCGCCACCGGCTTCATGGTCGGGCTGATGGAGTGGACGTGCCTCAAGGTGCTGGCGCCGCATCTCGACGACGGCGAGGGCAGCCTCGGCGTGCACATCGACGTGTCGCATACTGCTGCGACGGTGCCGGGTCAGACGGTGACGGTCGACGCCGAATGCACGGGCGTCGAAGGTCGCCGTGTTTACTTCAACGTGCGCGCGCACGACGGCATCGATCTCATCGGCGAAGGCCGCCACGAGCGCATGATCATCCCGTGGACGCGCTTCGTCGCCCGCGTCAACGAAAAGGCCAAGCTCGCGCGCGTCTCGCCCATCACCTAGACTACGATTTCGCTCCGCACCCGGTGCCCCGATGCCAGAAACCGACATCCGCCAGTTCAACATCAACTTCGGCCCGCAGCACCCGGCCGCGCACGGCGTGCTTGCGCCTGGTGCTCGAGCTCGACGGCGAGGTGGTGGAGCGCGTCGATCCGCACATCGGCCTCCTGCATCGCGGCACCGAGAAGCTGATCGAGCACAAGACCTACCTGCAGGCCATCGGCTACTTCGACCGGCTCGACTACGTGGCGCCGATGAACCAGGAGCACGCCTTTTGCCTGGCGGCCGAAAAGCTGCTCGGCCTCGAGGTCCCCAAGCGCGCCCAGCTCATCCGCGTGCTCTACAGCGAGATCGGCCGCCTGCTGTCGCACCTCCTCAACGTGACGACGCAGGCCATGGACGTCGGCGCGCTCACGCCGCCGCTGTGGGGCTTCGAGGAGCGCGAGAAGCTGATGGTATTCTACGAGCGTGCCTCGGGAAGCCGCATGCACGCCAAGTATTTCCGCATGGGTGGCGTGCATGCCGACCTGCCGCCGCAGCTCATCGACGACATCGCCGAGTTCTGCGTCACCCACCCGAAGGTGATCGACGACATCGACAGCCTCTTGACCCCCAACCGCATCTTCAAGCAGCGCAACGTCGACATCGGCGTCGTCAGCTTGGACGACTGCTTCGACTGGGGCTTCTCCGGCGTCATGGTGCGTGGCTCCGGCGCCGTCTGGGATCTGCGCAAGTCGCAGCCCTACGAGTGCTATGCCGAATTGGATTTCGACATCCCCATCGGCAAGAACGGCGATTGCTACGACCGCTACCTCGTGCGCATGGCCGAGATGCGCCAGTCGGTGAAGATCATGCAGCAGTGCTGTGACAAGCTGCGCTCGCCGGAAGGGCAGGGGCCGTTCGTCGCCCCAGACCGCAAGGTGGTGCCGCCGCGGCGCGCCGACATGAAGCGCTCGATGGAGGCGCTGATCCACCACTTCAAGCTCTACACCGAGGGCTTCCACGTGCCGGAAGGCGAGGTCTACGCCGCGGTCGAGGCCCCGAAGGGCGAGTTTGGCGTCTATCTCGTCTCCGATGGGTCCAACAAACCCTATCGCTGCAAGATCCGCGCGCCCGGCTTCCCGCACCTGCAAGCCATGGACTTCCTCACCCGCAAGCACATGCTGGCCGACGTTTCCGCCATCCTCGGCTCGATCGACATCGTCTTCGGCGAGATCGACCGCTAAGATGCGGTATGGTCGATGTTTTGTTCTTGTTGGCGGTGGGGGCCATCGGGTGGGGGCTGTCGCTCGCCACCTATCGGCCCATCGCGCGATGGAACGGCTGGCCGCTCGGCGCCGCGCAGGCCAGCGTGCCGGCGTTGACGGTTAGCGTCGGCATCCTGTCGATTGTTGCCGGCCTCGCCTTCGCCGTAGCTCGCGGCCCTATGCACGGCGGTGTGGTGATCCTCGTTTTCGGCTTAGCGCTCGCCGTTTTCTGGAGCGGATTTCTGCGCGTCGGCGCGCAGTCGGCGCTGCTCTTTGCGCCCTTATCCGCGGGGGTCCTGCTCATCGGTTGGCTACTCAGCGCACTGGGCTTCTGACGCGCGGACACTCGTCAACGAAACAATGGCGCACGACGCCCGCAAAAGCTTGCTTTGCGGTCGTGATCGACGTAGTGAACGGGTGATTGTGCGCTGCGTCAAAATCAGCGAAACTGCCCCGCGGAGCAAATCCGATCGCGGCCCGCATCGCGGGCCTTACGCCGCGCTCCGAGAGGTGCCAGCCTTGGCCGTCCGCCGCCTATATTCCGAGCAACCGCTGAGCTTCGCCTTCACGCCGGAGAACCTCGCGTGGGCGAAGCGCGAGATCGGCAAGTATCCGCCCGGCAAGGAAGCTTCGGCCGTGCTGGCGCTGCTGTGGCGCGCCCAGGAGCAGGAGGGCTGGACCACCGAGCCTGCCATCCGCGCCGTCGCGGATATGCTCGGCATGGCCTACATCCGCGCGCTCGAGATCGCCACGTTTTACACCATGTTCCAGCTTGCCCCGGTGGGGAAGACCGCCCATCTCCAGGTATGCGGGACGACGCCGTGCATGCTGCGCGGCTCCGAGGCGCTGATCGAGATCTGCAAGGAGCGCATCACCGAGCATGCGCACGAGCTGTCGCCCGACGGCCGATTCTCCTGGGAGGAGGTCGAGTGCCTCGGCTGCTGCGCCAACGCGCCTGTCGTGCAGATCGGCAAGGATACGTACGAGGACCTCAACCCCGAGCTGTTCGAGAAGCTGCTCTATAACCTGCGCTCCGGCAAACCCGTGAAGCCCGGTTCGCAGATCGGCCGGCGCGCCTCGTGCCCGGTAGGCGGTCCGACGACGCTCAAGGATGAAGGCAAGCGCGACACGGAAAAGGTCTGAGGAGATCAGGACTGCGATGCTGCAGGACAAGGACCGCATCTTCCGTAACCTCTACGGCTTCCATGACTGGCGGCTGGCCGGCGCGCGCGCGCGCGACGCTTGGGACGGCACCAAGGCGCTGATCGACAAAGGCCAGGACTGGATCATCAACGAGGTGAAGGCATCCGGGCTGCGCGGCCGCGGCGGTGCCGGCTTCCCCACTGGGCTCAAGTGGTCGTTCATGCCGAAGAACGACCCGCGCCCGTCCTACCTCGTCATCAATGCCGACGAGTCGGAGCCCGGCTCGTGCAAAGACCGCGAGATCATGCGCCACGACCCGCATCTGCTGATCGAAGGTGCGTTGCTTGCGTCCTTCGCCATGAAGGCACACACCTGCTACATCTACGTGCGCGGCGAGTTCATTCGCGAGCGCGAGCGCCTGCAGGCCGCGGTCGATGAGGCTACGACGCCAAGCTGATCGGCAAGGACAACATCAACGGCTGGGACTTCGACATCGTCGTCCACCACGGCGCCGGCGCCTACATCTGCGGCGAGGAGACGGCGCTGCTCGAGAGCCTCGAAGGCAAGAAGGGTATGCCGCGCCTAAAGCCGCCATTCCCGGCCAACGTCGGGCTCTACGGTGCGCCCACGACGGTCAACAACGTCGAGAGCATCGCCGTCGTGCCGGACATCCTGCGTCGCGGCGGCGCTTGGTTTGCTTCACTGGGGCTGGTCAACAACACCGGCACCAAGCTGTTCCAAATTTCCGGCCACGTGATGAAGCCGTGCGTCGTCGAGGAAGAGATGGGCATCCCGCTGCGCGAGCTCATCGATGAGCATTGCGGCGGCGTGCGCGGCGGCTGGGACAACCTGCTCGCCGTCATTCCCGGCGGATCGTCGATGCCGATGATTCCCGCCGACCAGTGCGATCACCTCACCATGGACTTCGACGCGCTCGCCAAGCTCAAATCCGGTCTCGGCACCGCCGCCGTCATCGTCATGGACAAGTCGACCGACATCATCAAGGCCATCGCCCGCATCGCCTATTTCTACAAGCACGAGTCCTGCGGCCAGTGCACGCCGTGCCGCGAGGGCACGGGCTGGATGTACCGCGTGCTCGAGCGCATGCGGAACGGGCAAGCGGAGAAACGCGAGATCGACCTGCTCTTTAATGTGACGAAGCAGGTCGAGGGTCACACCATCTGCGCGCTGGGCGATGCCGCCGCGTGGCCGGTGCAGGGGCTTATCCGCAACTATCGCCACGTCATCGAAGAACGTATCGACGCCTATCGCACGGCCGTCAAAGAAGCCGCCGAATAGATGCGAACCCGCGAAGGTTTCACCCATGGACTTGCTGGCGCTGATCATCGCTTCCTTCACGCTCCCCGCCGTCCTGGGGGCGCTGCTGATCGGCGCCTTCGGTCTATCACTGGTGGGGATGGATCGGCGCCATCGTCGGCGCGGTGCCGGGGTATCTTCTGGGCGCCTGGTTCGCGCAACGCTTCGCCGGCGTGCCGCTGTCGCCCTACGCCAAGGGTTGGGTGTCGCTCGCCTTGTTCATCGGGGGGCTCGCCGTGCTCGCCATCGCCACGCGATGACGCGCTGATCGGGTAGAACGCATGACCAAGCCAATCATCATCGACGGCAAGCTGCTCGAGGTGGAGCCCGGCACCACCATCCTGCAGGCGTGCGAGATGGCCGGCGCTGAGATCCCGCGCTTCTGCTACCACGAACGCCTGTCGATCGCCGGCAACTGCCGCATGTGCCTGGTCGAGGTGGAAGGCATCCCCAAGCCTATCGCCTCGTGTGCTATGGGCGTCACCGATCTGCCCCCCAACAGGGACGGCGCGCCGCGCAAGGTGCTCACTGCCAGCCCACTGGTAAAGGCGGCGCGCGAAGGCGTGATGGAATTCCTGCTGATCAACCATCCGCTCGACTGCCCGATCTGCGATCAGGGCGGCGAGTGCGACCTGCAGGACCAGGCGATGGCCTACGGCTTCGGCGGCTCGCGCTACGTCGAGAACAAGCGCGCTGTCGAAGAGAAGTACATCGGTCCGCTGATCAAGACGTTCATGAACCGGTGCATCCACTGCACGCGTTGCGTCCGCTTCATGACGGAAGTCGCCGGCGTCGAGGAGCTGGGCGCTATCGGCCGCGGCGAGGACATGGAGATCACCACCTACCTCGATCGCGGCATTCTCTCGGAGCTGTCGGCGAATGTGAACGATCTGTGCCCGGTCGGCGCGCTGACGCACCGGCCGTGGTCGTTCATTGCGCGCCCGTGGGAGCTCGAGCACACCAAATCCTTCGACGTCATGGATGCGCTCGGCTCGTCCATCAGCGTCGACACGCGCGGGCGCGAAGTGATGCGCGTCCTGCCGCGCAACAACGATGACGTCAACGAGGAGTGGATCTCCGACAAGACGCGCTTTGCCTGCGACGGCCTGAGGACACAACGGCTCGACCACCCGTACGTTCGCGAGAACGGCAAGCTGCGCCCGGCGAGCTGGGACGAGGCGCTGGCCCTTGCGGCTGCGAAGCTGACGGCGGCCGCGCCCGAGCGCATCGGCGCCATCGCCGGCGACCTTGTCGGTGCCGAGGACATGTACGCGCTCAAGGATCTGCTGACCCGGCTCGGCGTCAAGAGCCTCGACTGCCGCCAGGACGGCGCCAAGCTCGACCCGGCGCAGGGGCGTGCCAGCTACCTGTTCAACTCCGCCATCGCCGGCATCGACCACGCCGACGTCATTCTGCTGGTCGGCACCAACCCACGTCTCGAGGCGGCGGTGCTCAATGCGCGCATCTTGAAGCGCTGGCGCCAGGGTGGCCTCAAGATCGGCGTCATCGGCGAGCCGTCGCAGCTCACGTACGCCTATGAGTACATGGGTGCCGGCGCGCAGACGCTGGGCGAGCTGGCCGAAGGCAAGCATTCGTTCGCGGAGACGCTCAAGGGCGCGCAGCGCCCGCTTGTCATCGTCGGCTCGGGCGTCGCGGCGCGCGCCGACGGAGCGGCGGTCCTCGGCATGGCGGCCCGCATTGCGCTCGGCGCCGTCGAGGGCAAGGACACGGCAGGCTGGAACCCGTTCAACGTGCTGCATACGGCGGCTTCGCGCGTCGCCGGCCTCGACCTCGGCTTTGTGCCGGATAAGGGTGGTCTCGACGCTGCCGGACAGCTTGCCGCTGCCGCCAAAGGCAAGCTCGACGTGCTGTATCTGCTCGCCGCCGACGAGATCGAGCTGCCGCCGGCCGGCAACGCGTTCGTCATCTACCAGGGCCACCACGGCGATCGCGGCGCGCATCGTGCCGACGTCATCCTGCCGGGCGCCGCCTTCACCGAGAAGAGCGTCACCTACGTCAACACGGAGGGCCGCGCACAGATGACCGAGCGCTGCGTGTTCCCGCCGGGCGAAGCCAAGGAGGACTGGGCGATCCTGCGCGCCTTGTCAGCCAAGGTCGGCCACACGCTGCCTTACGACACCCTCGCCGCGCTGCGCACCGCCATGTACAAGGCGACGCCGTCGCTGGCGCGTCTCAACACGGTTCAAGCCGCCCCGCGCGATGGCGTCGATGCGCTCGCCAAGGTCACCGGTTCCATGGGCACCGAGGCTTTCGCCTCGCCTATCCGCGACTTCTATCTGACCAACCCGATCGCGCGCGCCTCTGCCGTCATGGCCGAGATGAGCGCGCTGAAGAAGACCGTGCAGGCCTCGCCGCGCCTCAAGGCCGCCGAGTAGGGAGCGTTTCCGCACATGACCAACAGCTCCTGGCAGGCATGGTTGGACTACGGCCTGTGGCTCGCCGTCATGGTTGGCTGGAGCCTGCTGACGCTCGTCACCCTGCTGGTCATCATCGCGTTTCTGCTGCTCATGGACCGCAAGGTGTGGGCGGCGGTGCAGATGCGGCGCGGACCGAACGTGGTCGGGCCGTTCGGCCTCTTCCAATCCTTCGCGGATCTCCTGAAGTTCGCCTTCAAGGAGCCGATCATCCCGGCGGGTGCCAACAAGGGCGTATTCCTGCTCGCCCCGCTCGCTACCGCCACCTTCGCGCTCGCCGCCTGGGCGGTGATCCCCGTCAACGAGGACGGTTGGGGCAAGTGGGTGATCTCCGACCTCAACGTCGGAGTGCTCTATCTGCTGGCGCTGTCCTCGCTCGCCGTCTACGGCATCATCATGGGCGGCTGGGCATCGAACTCGAAATACCCGTTCATGGGCTCGCTGCGCTCGGCCGCGCAGATGGTGTCCTACGAGGTGTCCATCGGCTTCGTCATCATCACCGTCATTTTGTGCGTCGGCTCGCTCAATCTCACCGACATCGTCAATGCGCAGCGCACCGGCATCGGCACCCGCGCCGGCCTGCCGGCCTCGGCGCTCGACTGGTACTGGCTGTCGCTGTTGCCGATGTTCGTCATCTTTTTCGTTTCGGCTCTGGCCGAGACCAACCGCCCTCCGTTCGACCTCGTCGAGGCTGAATCGGAGCTGGTCGCCGGCTTCATGGTCGAATACTCCTCGACACCCTATCTATTGTTCATGCTCGGCGAGTACGTGGCCATCGTCACCATGTGCGCGCTGGCGACTATCCTCTTCCTTGGCGGCTGGCTGCCGCCACTCGACGTCGCCCCGTTCACCTGGTTGCCTGGCATCTTCTGGTTCTTCGGGAAGTGCGTGTTCGTTTTCTTCCTGTTCGCCATGGCCAAGGCGATGGTGCCGCGCTACCGCTACGACCAGTTGATGCGCCTCGGCTGGAAGGTGTTCCTGCCGCTGGCGCTGGCGATGGTGGTGCTGGTCGCTGGAATTCTGCAGTACACACGCGTGGCTTAGCGCTGCCAAAGGAAGCGAAACGTGGCAATGAACGTTGCACAGTCCGTCAAGGCCATCTTCCTGTGGGAGTTCGTGCGGGCGTTCGGCCTCGCCATGCGCTACTTCTTCTCCAAGAAGAAGACACTCGACTATCCGTTCGAGCGCGGGCCCCTGTCGCCCCGTTTCCGCGGCGAGCATGCGCTGCGTCGCTATCCGAACGGCGAGGAACGCTGCATCGCCTGCAAGCTGTGCGAGGCCATCTGCCCGGCGCAGGCCATCACCATCGAGGCCGGTCCGCGCCGCAACGACGGCACGCGGCGCACGACCCGCTACGACATCGACATGGTCAAATGCATCTACTGCGGCCTCTGCCAGGAGGCCTGCCCGGTCGATGCAATCGTCGAGGGTCCAAACTTCGAGTTCGCCACCGAGACCCGCGAGGAGCTCTACTACAACAAGGAAAAGCTGCTCGATAACGGTGACCGTTGGGAACGCGAGATCGCCAGGAACCTTGCGCTCGACGCGCCGTATCGTTGAAGCCCGGGGACGGGCAGGGACAGCACCGAGGGACGCGCGACGCGCGGCATGCTCTCGGCGCTTGGATTGTGAAGACGCATGGGGTACTCACCCTATCGCGGTGGAACGTGCCGCCGGTCGATGAGCGCGCGCCCTAAGCGCACGGACGTTGAGCGGTGGCCGCAGAGGGCTGTGGATCGCACGCAATGGCTCTAACGGCGGGCTTCTTCTATCTGTTCGCGGCGCTTTCGGTCGCCGCCGGGGTGATGGTCATCGTGGCCAAGAACCCCGTTCACGCCGTGCTCTTCCTCATCCTTGCCTTCTTCAACGCCGCCGGGCTGTTCATCCTGCTCGGCGCCGAGTTCCTGGCGATGATCCTCGTCATCGTCTATGTCGGCGCCGTCGCGGTGCTGTTTCTGTTCGTCGTCATGATGCTCGACGTCGATTTCGCCGAGCTGCGCGCCGGCTTCATCAAGAATGCTCCGATCGGCCTGATCGTCGGCGGCATCGTGCTTGCCGAGCTCATCCTGCTGTTCGTCGGCCGCGGCTTCGGCGTCGGCGTCGCTCAGCACCCGGGCGCGGCCGTGGCCGAATTGGGCCGCGAGGCCTCCAATACCCAGCAGCTCGGGCTCATCCTCTACACGCGCTACGTCTACTTTTTCGAGGTTGCCGGGCTCGTGCTGCTCGTCGCCATGGTCGGCTCCATCGTGCTGACGCTGCAACACAAGGTGGGCGTGCGCCGTCAGTCGATCGCCAAGCAGGTGGCGCGCACGCCCAAAACCGGCGTCGAGATCGTCAAGGTGCCGTCGGGCGGGTCGGTCATTCCCGCCGCCGGGGCGCGAAGCTGATGCGGCAAGCGGGGGCAGCATGACCATCGGCATCGGCCATTACCTGACCGTCGCAGCGTGCCTGTTCACGCTCGGCATGCTCGGCATTTTCCTCAACCGCAAGAACGTCATCGTCATCCTGATGTCGATCGAGCTGATGCTGCTCGCCGTCAACATCAACCTAGTTGCGTTCTCCTATTTCCTCGGCGATCTCGTCGGGCAGGTGTTCGCCCTGTTCAACCTGACGGTCGCCGCCGCCGAGGCTGCCATCGGGCTCGCTATCGTCGTCGTCTATTTCCGCAACCGCGGCTCGATCGCGGTCGAAGACATCAACATGATGAAGGGCTGAGCGGATGATCTACTCGGCCATCGTCTTTCTGCCGGCGCTCGGCGGGCTCATCGCCGGCTTGTTCGGACGCTTGCTCGGCCCGCGCCCCTCCGAGCTGATCACCACCGGGCTGCTGCTCGTCTCCTGCGTGCTGTCGTGGATCGTCTTCTGGCGCGTCGGCTTCGGCCACGAGACGGCGCACGTCGCCATCGAGCGCTGGATCACCAGCGGCGAGTTGGACATCGGCTGGGCGTTCAAGATCGACACGCTGACGGCGGTGATGTTCGTTGTCGTGACCACCGTCTCGGCGCTCGTGCACGTCTACTCCATCGGCTACATGGAGGAGGACGATTCCCGTCCGCGCTTCTTCGCCTATTTGTCGGGCTTTACGTTCGCCATGCTCATGCTGGTGACATCCGACAACCTCGTGCAGATGTTCTTCGGCTGGGAAGGCGTCGGCCTCTTCTCCTATTTGCTGATCGGCTTCTGGTACAAGAAACCCGAAGCCAACGCCGCGGCGATCAAGGCCTTCATCGTCAACCGCGTCGGCGACTTCGGGTTCGCGCTCGGCATCTTCGGCCTCTTCGCGGTGTTCCGCACCGTCAACCTCGACCAGCTGTTCGACGCCGCGCCGGGCATGGCCGGGAAGAACTTCGAGTTCCTCGGGTATCAAGTCGACATTCTGACGACGCTGTGCCTCCTGCTGTTCATGGGTGCCATGGGCAAGTCGGCGCAGTTCCTGCTGCACACCTGGCTGCCCGACGCCATGGAGGGCCCGACGCCCGTCTCGGCGCTGATCCATGCGGCGACGATGGTCACCGCCGGCGTGTTCATGGTGGCGCGTCTGTCGCCGATCTTCGAATACGCCCCGCTGGCACTGCAGTTCGTCGTGCTCATCGGCTCCATCACCGCCTTCTTCGCGGCGACCGTCGGTCTCGTGCAGAACGACATCAAGCGCGTCATCGCCTATTCGACCTGCTCGCAGCTCGGCTACATGTTCGTCGCCTGCGGCGTCGGCGCCTACCAGGCCGGCATCTTCCACCTCTTCACGCACGCGTTCTTCAAGGCGCTGCTGTTCCTCGGCGCTGGCTCGGTGATCCACGCCATGCACCACGAGCAGGACATGCGCAAAATGGGCGGCCTGCGCCCCAAGCTGCCCTACACGTGGGCGCTGATGCTCATCGGCACGCTGGCGCTCACCGGCTTCGGCATTCCGCACATCGCCGGTCTGTCCGGGTTCTATTCCAAGGACACCATCATCGAGGCGGCGCGCGCCGCGCACACGCCCGGCGACTATGCGTTCTGGGCGTTGGTCGTCGCCGCGCTGATGACGTCGTTCTACAGCTGGCGCCTCATGTTCATGACCTTCCACGGGCAAACGCGCGCCGACATCACGACCTATAAGCACGCGCACGAAAGCCCGCCCGTGATGCTGGTGCCGCTCGCCGTGCTGGCGTTGGGCGCCATCGTCGCCGGCGCGGGCACACTCTATTTCGTGGGCGAAGGCCAGCACGAGTTCTGGGGCAAGGCGATCTTCAACGGGGCGGATAACCACATCCTGCACGCGCTGCATGAGGTGCCAAACTGGGTGCCGTGGGCGCCGACCATCGCCATGGCCGCCGGCTTCGTCATCGCCTACCTCTATTACATCGCCGTGCCGTCGCTGCCGGCCCTCACCGCGCGCGTCTTCCGGCCGCTGTACCTCTTCCTGCTCAACAAGTGGTATTTCGACGAGCTCTACGACCTGATCTTCGTGCGCCCGACCTTCTGGCTCGGCAACGTGTTGTGGAAGGTCGGCGACATCAAGATCATCAACGGACTGATCGACGGCACCGCCGAAGGCGTCTACGGCGTCACGCAGCGCGCTGTGCGCTTACAGACGGGCTACATCTATCACTACGCCTTCGCCATGCTGGTCGGCGTCGCGCTGCTCGTCAGCTACGTCATGTTCATGGGTGGGGCGCGCTAAATGGATTTCTCCTCCGCCCCGCTGCTGTCGATCGTGATGTTCATGCCGCTGGTCGGCGCGGTCATCATCGGCTTCCTCAACCCCGACGCCAAAGGCAACGCCCGCTGGGTGGCGCTATGGACGACGGGCATCACCTTCCTGATCTCGCTGATCCTCTGGGTGAAGTTCGATCCGACCAACGCCGGCTTTCAGTTCATCGAGCAGCGCGGCTGGATGGACGTCATGCAGTTCAAGCTCGGCGTCGACGGCATCTCGGTGCTGTTCATCATCCTGACGACGTTCCTCATGCCGCTTTGCATTCTGCAGAGTTGGGTGGTGGAGGTCCGCGTCAAGGAGTACATGATCGCTTTCCTCGTGCTCGAGACGCTGATGATCGGCGTCTTTTGTGCGCTCGATCTGGTGCTGTTCTACGTGTTCTTCGAGGGCGGCCTCATCCCGATGTTCCTCATCATCGGCATCTGGGGTGGCCCGCGGCGCGTCTATGCGACGTTCAAATTCTTCCTCTACACGCTGCTCGGCTCGGTGCTGATGCTGCTCGCCGTGCTGGCCATGTACTGGCACACCGGGACGACCGACATCCCGACGCTGATGACGACCAAGTTCCCGGCCGACATGCAGTGGTGGCTATGGCTCGCCTTCTTCGCCTCGTTCGCCGTCAAGCTGCCGATGTGGCCGGTGCACACATGGTTGCCGGACGCGCACGTCGAAGCGCCTACGGCGGGCTCCGTCGTACTGGCGGCGATCCTTTTGAAGATGGGCGGCTACGGCTTCCTGCGCTTCTCGGTGCCGATGTTCCCCATCGCCAGCGAGCAGCTGGCGCCGTTCGTGTTCACGCTGTCGATCATCGCCGTCATCTACACCTCGCTCGTCGCGCTGGCGCAGACCGACTTGAAGAAGCTGATCGCCTATTCGTCGGTCGCCCATATGGGCTTCGTGACGCTCGGCATCTTCACCTTCACGACGCAGGGCGTCGAAGGCGCGATATTCCAGATGCTGTCGCACGGCATCATCTCGGCCGGCCTCTTCCTGTGCGTCGGCGTGCTCTACGATCGCATGCACACGCACGAGATCGACGTGTTCAGCGGCCTCGTCAATCGCATGCCGATCTACGCCGCGTTCTTCATGGTGTTCACCCTGGCCAACGTCGGCCTGCCCGGCACCAGCGGTTTCATCGGCGAGTTCCTGACGCTGCTCGCGGCCTTCAAGGTCAACACCTGGGCGGCGTTCCTGGCGACGACCGGCGTCATCCTGTCGGCCGCCTACTCGCTCTACGTCTACCGTCGCGTTATCTTCGGCGCGCTGGTGAAGCCGGCCCTGAAGAATATTGAGGACGTGAGCTACCGCGAGATCGGCATCATCGGCCCGCTCGTCGTGCTGACCATCTTCTTCGGCCTACACCCATCGCCCATCCTCGACGTCACGGCCGTATCGGTGAAGAAGCTCGTTGCAGCCTACGAGGCATCGGTGCGCCCGGCGACGGCGCCGGCAGCCAAACCCGCCACGCCGGCGGCGCCCGCGCCAGCACCCAAGTAAGAGGACCGGCCGCATGCAAGAGCTGACGATCTACGCGCCGATCCTGCCCGAGATCGTAATCACGCTCGGCGCCATGGCCATCCTCATGATCGGCGTATTCCGTAAACAGGCGGCGCCGGGCGCCGATTTCGTCTCCGGCTGGCTGGCTGTCGCCGTGCTCGTCCTCGCCGGCGGTCTCGTCGTCTACGGCGGCGGCGCGCGCGAAGTGCTGTTCGAAGGCGCCTTCATCAGCGATGCCTTCAGCCACTTCTCCAAGCTGCTGGTGCTCGCCGGCGCCGCGCTGGTGCTCGTCATGTCGTTCGACAGCCTTGCCCGCGCCAAGCTGCTGACGGCTGAGTTCTGCGTGCTGCTGCTGCTGGCCGTCACTGGCATGCTGCTGATGGTATCGGCCGGCAACCTCATCGCGCTGTTCCTCGGCATCGAGCTGCAAAGCCTAGCGCTGTACGTCATCGCCGCCATCGACCGCACGCAGGTGCGCTCCTCGGAAGCCGGTCTCAAGTATTTCGTGCTCGGCTCGCTGTCGTCCGGGATGCTGCTGTACGGCGCCTCGCTGATCTACGGCTTCACCGGGTCGATCGACCTCGCCGTCATCGCCAGCGTCGCGCAGGGTCAGCCTGCCGCGCAGAACATCGGCCTCATCGTCGGGCTCGTATTCCTGCTCGTCGGTCTCGCCTTCAAGGTGGGTGCCGTGCCCTTCCACATGTGGACGCCCGACGTCTACGAGGGGGCGCCGACACCGGTGACCGCTTTCTTCGCCGCGGCGCCCAAGCTCGCCGCCATGGCGCTCTTGGTGCGCACACTGCTGTCAGGTTTTCCCGGCATTGCCGCGCAGTGGCAGCAGATCATCGTGTTCCTTTCCATCGCCTCGATGCTCCTCGGCGCCTTCGCCGCCATCGGCCAGCGCAACATCAAGCGGCTGATGGCCTACTCCTCCATCGGCCACATCGGCTACGCGCTCATCGGCCTTGCCGCCAATAGCGAAGCCGGCACGCAGTCCGTGCTCGTCTATCTCGCCATCTACCTCGCCATGACCGTCGGCACCTTCGCCTGCATCCTGTCGATGCGCACCGAGGAGGGGCCGGTGGAGGACATCGAGTCGCTGGCCGGGCTGGCCAAGACCAACCTGTCGATGGCCTTCATCCTCGCCATGCTGTTGTTCTCGATGGCCGGCATTCCGCCTCTCGCCGGTTTCTTCGCCAAGCTGTACGTGTTCGGCGCGGCGATCAAAGCCGGCCTCGTCACGCTCGCCGTCATCGGCGTGCTGGCAAGCGTCGTCGGCGCGTACTATTACCTGCGCCTGGTCAAGATCATGTTCTTCGACGATGCGAAAGTCGGCTTCCTGCCGGTCGAGCGCGGTGCCGGCGTCGTCATGACGTTGACGGGTGCCTTTGTGCTGCTGTTCGTGCTCGTCCCCGCGCCGCTGGTCAACGCTGCGCTCACCGCGGCGCGCGCGCTGCACGTGGCGACCGCCGCCGCCGCCCAATGACAGATACGCCGGCCGACTTGCCGGAGGGCTGCAAGCTTATCGACCTCGACGAGGTCGACGGGACGAATGCCGAAGCCATGCGTCGCGTTCTCGCCGGTGAGCGCGGCCCGCTGTGGATCATCGCCAACCGGCAATCCTCCGGCCGCGGCCGCTCGGGCCGCGCCTGGGCGTCAATGCCCGGCAACCTGTTTGCGAGTTTCGTCACCGCGCTCGACTGCCCGCCGGCGAATGCCGGGCAGCTCGCGCTCGTGGCCGGCGTCGCCGCCATCGAGGCGATCGATCGTGCAGGAGGAGTTCCCGGGCTACGCCTGAAATGGCCCAACGACATTCTCGTCGGTACGGCGAAGACGGGCGGCATTCTCGTTGAAAGCACCTCGCGTCCGCCGCCGCCGGGCTCCGTCGCCGTGATCGGTGTTGGTCTTAACCTCGTCTCGGCGCCGGACGACCTGGGGAGGACCGCGACATTTCTCGCGCGCCACGGATTATCGCTTTCGCCGCGCGAGGCGTTGTGCTTCCTGGCGCACACCATGAATGACTGGATCCGAATCTGGGAAGGCGGCAACGGCTTCGCGCAGGTGCGCGCGGCGTGGCTGGCGCGCGCCGGTGCCATCGGCGAGGCGCTCACCGTCAACGCCGCCGGCGGCCCAGTCTCGGGCACCTTTGCCGGACTCGACGACACCGGTGCGCTGCTGCTCGATGACCCCGACGGCCGCCAGTTCAGCTTCTCCTTCGGCGACGTTACGCTTGCCGCGAAAGACGACGACGCATGAGCAAGCAACAACGTGCATCCGGCCGCGGTGCTGGCGGCGACGAACTCGTGTTCCTGGCGCTTGGCGGTCTGGGCGAGATCGGCATGAACGCCTATCTTTACGGTTTCGGGCCGGAGGATCAGCGCCGCTGGCTGATGGTCGATTGCGGCATCACCTTCCCCGAGGGCGAGAACGACCCCGGCATCGACGTCATCCTCCCAGATGTGCGTTTTATCGAGGAGAACCGCGCCGACCTTGCCGGCATCGTCATCACGCATGCCCACGAGGACCACATCGGCGCCGTCATCGAGCTGTGGCCGCGCCTCAAGGCGCCGATCTATGCCGACTCCCTTCACCGCCGGCATGCTGAAGTCGAAGCTCGCGGAGTACGGCAACTCGCTGCAGATCCCAATCCACGTCGTGCCGCTCGATTCGCGCTTCAACGTCGGTCCATTCGACATCGAGATGGTGAGCCTAGCGCATTCGATCCCGGAAATGAGCGCGCTCGCCATCCGCACCCCCCTTGGCATGGTGTTCCACACCGGCGACTGGAAGCTCGACGCGACGCCGACGATCGGCGCGCCCCTCGATGAGCAGCGCGTGGCCAAGCTTGGCGACGAGGGCGTGCTCGCCCTCGTCATCGATTCAACCAACGCCTTCCGCGAAGGCGTCTCCCCCTCCGAGCAGGAAGTCTCCCGCTCGCTCGCCGAGATCGTGAAGAAGGCGCCCCGTCGTGTGGCCGTCACGACGTTCTCTTCCAACGTCGCGCGCGTCAAAGGCGTCGCCGACGCGGCGCGGGCGGCAGGGCGCCAGCTCGTCGTTGCGGGGCGGGCGCTGCACCGGGTGATCCAGGTCGCCATCGATACGGGTTACCTGCCGCAGGGTTTCAAGTACCTCGACCAGGACCAGTTCACCTACCTCGACCGCAGCGATATCGTGCTGCTGTGCACCGGCAGCCAGGGCGAGCCACGTGCCGCGCTCGCCCGCATCGCCGAGGAGGAGCACCCGGAGATCTCCCTCGACAAGGGCGATATCGTCATCTTCTCCTCGCGCACCATCCCGGGCAACGAGAAGGCGGTCGGGCGCATCCAGAACAACCTGGCGCGCAACGGCTGCGATATCCTCACCGACAACGAAGCGCTGGTGCACGTCTCCGGGCACCCGCGACGCGACGAGCTGCGCCAGATGTATCGCTGGATGCGGCCGAAGATCGTCGTGCCCATGCACGGCGAGACGCGCCATTTGAAGGCGCAAGCCGAGCTCGCCCGCGAGATGGGTATCAAAACCGTGTTCCCGCTGACCGACGGCGAGATTCTACGTCTGGCGCCCGACCCGGCCGTCATCGACGACGCGCCCGTCGGCCGCCTGTTCCGCGACGGACGGCTGCTGGTTTCCGAAACCGACGGACCCGTGCGCGAGCGCCGCAAGCTG
Source organism: uncultured Alphaproteobacteria bacterium (assembly GCA_963724595.1). GTDB lineage: Bacteria > Pseudomonadota > Alphaproteobacteria > Rhizobiales > Hyphomicrobiaceae > Hyphomicrobium_A. The sequence continues at coordinate 40,468 of CAVRVR010000018.1, forward strand.
TCGATTGTCGGCGTCGTCGTCGTCAGCCTGGTGCTGTCGCGCAAGGGCGCCTTGCTGGCGGATCCGCAGGCCCTCATCGACGGCGTGCCGGCGGCCAACGCCGAGGGCGACGACATGCTCGACATCGTGCTGGATGCCGTCGACGGCACGCTGCGCTCGATCCCGCAGCAGAACCGCAAATCCGCCGAAATGGTGGGCGAAGCGGTGCGCCGCGCCGTGCGCGCCGCGGTCAACGAGGCTTGGGGCAAGAAGCCCATTTGCAAGGTTCTGGTGAACGTGGTCGATACTAAGGGCTGAGGGCTCGCGCGGACGCATTTTGGCGGCTTCAATTCGGCGGCGCGCTCGCACGCAAGGACACTAGAGGAAGCTTCGATGATCGGACGTCTCAATCATGTTGCCATCGCGGTGAAGGACCTCGCCGCGGCGACCGCCGTCTACCGCGACGGCCTGGGCGCCCAGGTGACGCCGCCGCTGCCGCAGCCCGAACATGGTGTCACCGTCGTCTTCATCAATTTGCCCAACACCAAGATCGAGCTGCTCGAGCCGATGGGCGAAAGCTCACCCATCGCCAAGTTCCTCGAAAAGAGCCCCGACGGCGGCATCCACCACGTCTGCTACGAGGTCGACGATATCCTCGCCGCCCGCGACAAGCTGAAGGCGCAGGGCGCGCGCGTGCTCGGCGACGGGACGCCCAAGATCGGCGCCCACGGCAAGCCGGTGCTATTCCTGCACCCGAAGGATTTCTGCGGCACGCTGGTCGAGCTGGAGCAGGCCTGACGGCGCACACATAAGGAAGCACACCCATGGATCGGGTGATGGCCGTCGCGATCTACGTCTTCATCTGGTGGATCGTGCTGTTCGCCGTGCTGCCCTTCGGCGTGCGCACCCAGGACGAGGAGGGAAGCGTCGTCCCCGGCACGCCGGGCAGCGCGCCCGCCAACATACGCATCGTGCGCATCCTGCTCATCAACACACTGGTGGCGACGATCGTCTTCGCGCTCGTTTATGCGGCGATCGTCTACAAAGTCATCACACCGGAAACGTTTCCCTGGTGAGCGCGCACGAAACGCGGCCCAAAAATGCGAAGAGCAAGGTCCATTGAACCTTGCTCTCGCGCATCGTCTCTTATTTTCTTTAAGTCGTGGAGCTCAGCTGCGATCGGCGCGAGCTCTACACGTCGGCACTTGATCGACTACCTCGGTGGGTAGTCTACCCGCGCCGTGTCTTCCCTAGACTTGGGCTGTTTGCCGCTTGTTTATGCGGCTTATGACCCACCCTTATGGTGAGTACGTTTACTCGACACGCGGCCTTCTGTCACGCGGCTTCATGGGTGGATGCGAAAAAAATTTTTCGTCTCAGCGAGCTGCAATTCGCGCGTGCAATCAATGCTGCAGCGCACCTGACGCACACGCCGTATCTCGCTTCGCCGTGGGACACGAGTTTAGCCTAAGAACTGCGCACAGCGCCGAGCATCCGCGGGATTGCCTCCCGCCGTGTTTAACGCTACCAGCCCCGCTTGATGGGCCTCGCAACGCCCAAAAACTCGCCGCGCGCGCCCCCGCGCCGGCCGTCCAAAGATCGGCTCGCCATGCGCCTTTCCCGCTGCTCTCTGCCCATTGCGCCAAGGCAAGCCCGTTCGGCTTCGGGCATACTGGGGGCGAGCCTATGAGCAAGCGCGCGCTATCCGTCACTCGCGAGCAGAATTTCCCCGAGTGGTACCAGGCCGTCGTGCGCGACGCTGACATGGCGGAGACGAGCCCGGTGCGCGGCTGCATGATCATCAAGCCGTGGGGCTAGGGCATTTGGGAACGCATTCAGGCCGAGCTCGATGCGCCGCATCAAGGAAACTGGCCACGAGAACTGCTATTTCCCGCTGTTCATCCCGCTGAGCTTCATCGCCAAGGAGGCCGAGCACGTCGAAGGCTTCGCCAAGGAGATGGCGGTCGTCACGCACCACCGCTTGAAGAACGATCGACGGCAAGCTGGTGGCCCGATCCCGATGCCAAGCTCGAGGAGCCGCTCATCGTGCGCCCGACGTCGGAGACGATCATCGGCGATGCGTTCAGCGCTGGATCAAGTCGCTATCGCGATCTGCCGCTGCTGATCAACCAGTGGGCCAACGTCGTGCGCTGGGAGATGCGCACGCGCCTGTTCCTGCGCACGACGGAGTTCCTCTGGCAGGAGGGCCACACCGCGCACGCCGACCGAAGCCGACGCGATGGCCGAGACGCATGCAGATGCTCGAGATCTATCGCGAGTTCGCCGAGGACGTGCTGGCGATGCCGGTCATCGCCGGCGAGAAGCCGGAGAACGAACGCTTCCCCGGCGCCGTCAGCACCTATTCGATCGAGGCGATGATGCAGGACGGCAAGGCGCTGCAGGCCGGCACCTCGCACTATCTCGGCACGCACTTCGCCGAAGCGCAGAACATCCACTTCCAGGACAAGGAGGGCGAGCTTGCGCTCTGCCACACGACGAGCTGGGGCGTGTACGACGCGCCTGATCGGCGGCGTGATCATGACGCACGGCGACGACGACGGCCTGCGGCTGCCGCCGAAGATCGCGCCGCGCCAGATCGTCATCGTGCCGATGCTGCGCGACAAGCCCGAGGACACGGAGCTGCTCGACTATTGCGCTTCGCTCGCGAAGGAGCTGAAGGCAGCCGGCATCCGCGTGCTCGTCGACGCCAAGCCGACGAAGTCCGCCGACAAACGCTGGAATTGGGTGCGCCGCGGCGCGCCGCTGATTGTCGAGATCGGCCCGCGCGATGCGGCCAGCGGACAACGTCACGTACATGCGCCGCGACGCGCTGCGCGACGGCGACAAGGTCACATCGCATACCGCCCGCGCGCGGAGTTCGTGGCCGGGGCGCAGGCGCTTCTGGATGACATTCAGGCGCGGCTTTTCGCCGAAGCCAAGGCGCGCCTCGACGGCAACATCGTCTCGACGATCAAGACATTCGATGAACTCGTGGAGTATTTCGGCGCGGCGGAGGCCGAGGACGAGGGCGGCGCGTTCAAGGGCTGGGCCCACGTCGCCTGGTCGAAGCCCGACGGGGCCAAGCTGGAAGCGATCGGGGAAAGGTTAAAAGCGCTCAAGCTCACGATCCGCAACGCGCCGCTCGACCAAAAGCCGGTCCAGGGCGCATGCTTGTTCACCGGGGATCCGGCCCGGGAGTACGTGCTGGTCGGGCGCGCCTACTAGGCCGGATAGTGCAAGGCGGGGCGGTTCGCGCGGCGTTGGAACCGGCAGTTGCGAGCCCTTCCTTGCACAACGCAATCTGGCCTGATTGGGGCGGTAGCTCTGCCCCGGGCAACAGGGAGCGCCGCGGAGATGACAGCGGCGGTTGCGTGGCCTATCGAGGCGGTGAAGGGCCGGCGTAATCTCGTCCAGATGCACGCCTAGGTAAGTGGGCTCGGAACACGGGGGACTGGCGGAATGGCGAGCGCAGCTTCGGCAGCAATAGGCAAGCCGGCCCCGGCGAATACCGGGCGCGACACGCTTCCGTTCTCCCCCTACGAGTGGATGCTCGCTTCGCGCTACCTGCGGGCACGACGCGCGGAGGGCTTCATCTCCGTCATCGCCGGCTTCTCGTTCACCGGCATCATGCTCGGCGTCGCGACACTGATCATCGTCATGGCGGTGATGAACGGCTTCCGCAACGAGCTGTTCGCTAAGATCCTCGGCCTCAACGGGCACATCATCGTCAACAAGATCGGCGGCCCGTTCGACGACTACGACGAGGTGGCCAAGCGCATTGCCGGTGTGCAGAACGTCAAGGCGGCGATGCCGCTGATCGAAGGCCAGGTCATGGTCTCCTCCGCCGTGCAGGCCACCGGTGCGCTGGTGCGCGGCATGACCGAGGAGGGACTGCGCGCGCTGCCGCTCGTCGCCGACAACATCCGCTACGGCTCGCTCGACGGATTTGGCCAGGGCACCGGCGTCGCTATCGGCACGCGGCTCGCCAACATGCTGCGCGTCAACGTCGGCGATACGATCACGCTCATCTCCCCGCGTGGCGCGGCAACGCCCTTCGGCACGGCGCCGCGCACCAAGCCCTATGTCGTTACGGCGCTGTTCGAGATGGGCATGGCGGAATACGACCGTACCATGGTGTTCATGCCGCTGCTGGAAGCGCAGCGCTACTTCGCGCGCGGGGCCGAGGTCGATGCCATCGAGGTCGTCGTCAACCACCCGCAGAACATCGACCAGTACTTGCGCGAGGTGAAACGCGCCGTCGGGCCGACCAATCATGTCTCCGACTGGCGAGCGCGCAACGAGACGTTCTTCACGGTGCTCGAGGTCGAGCGCAACGTGATGTTCATCATCCTGTCGCTGATCGTCCTCGTCGCCGCGCTCAACATCATCTCCGGCCTGATGATGCTGGTGAAGGACAAGGGCCGCGACGTCGCCATTCTGCGCACCATGGGAGCGACGCGCGGCGCCATGATGCGCGTCTTTCTCATCACCGGGGCCTCCATCGGCGTCGTCGGCACGTTCGCCGGGTTGATCCTCGGTATCGTCTTCTGCCTCAACATCGAATCGATCCGCGAGCTCGTGTCGTGGATGTCGAGCACCACGTTGTTCGATCCCAACGTCTACTACCTGACGCGCCTACCGGCCGACATGGAGCCTCGCGAGACGGCCACCATCGTCGGCATGGCGCTCGCCCTGTCGGTCCTGGCCACGCTCTATCCGTCGTGGCGCGCTTCCACACTCGATCCAGTCGAGGCTCTGCGCTACGAATGAGCGACCGCGTGAAAGCCCTGGCCGAGGAGCTCCAATCCGTGCGAGACGCCGCGCCGCACCCCGTGCTGAGGCTCGACCGGCTGGTGCGCACCTTCCATCAGGGAACGCGCGAGATCGCCGTGTTGAACGGCGCCTCGGCCGACATCTAGCCGGGGCAGGCGGTGGCCCTCGTCGGGCCTTCGGGCGCCGGCAAGTCGACGTTGCTGCACATCGCCGGCCTGCTCGAGACGCCGGACGGCGGCCACGTGATCGTCAACGGGCACGACTGCACCGGCATGGGAGATTCCGACCGCACCCGCGTGCGCCGCGTGCAGATGGGCTTCGTCTACCAGTTCCATCAGCTGCTGCCGGAGTTCTCCGCGCTCGAGAACGTCATCATCCCGCAGATGATCCTCGGCCGCAGCCGGAAACGGGCGTCGCTGCGCGCTTCGCAGCTGCTCGGCGCACTGGGCCTCGCCGCGCGCGTCGATCACCGGCCCGGCGCAGCTGTCGGGCGGCGAGCAGCAGCGCACCGCCATCGCCCGCGCGCTCGCCAACGACCCGCGCCTCATCCTGGCCGACGAGCCGACCGGCAACCTCGACCCGCACACGGCCGCGCATGTGTTCGACGCGCTCGTTCACCTCATCCGCACCACGGGCGTTGCCGCCCTCATCGCCACGCACAACCTTGAGCTGGCGGCGCCGCATGGACCGCGTTCTGCGCCTCGAAGATGGGCATCTTATCGAGGTTCCGCCGGCCGCCGTCCGCTGAACGGCTCTTCGCACGGGATAGGCGCGGCACGGCCCTTGGGCACCCCGGCAGGGTGGTCTAAGTAGGGGTCATGAACGCCCCGACTTGCCTGCCGAATTCCGGTCAGCCCGCGACCCTCGCGCGCGCGCGCTTCGTGCACTTGAAGGTGCACTCCGCCTATTCGCTGCTCGAAGGCGCGCTGCCCATCGGCAAGCTGGCAAAGCTCGCCGCCGCGCACAATTTCCCGGCGCTGGGCCTCACCGACACCAACAACCTCTATGGCGCGCTGGAATTTTCCGACAAGCTGGCCGAAAGCGGCATCCAGCCGATCATCGGCGTCACCCTCACCATCGACTTCGAGGATCGCCGCAACGAGGCCTCTGACCGCGGCGTGCCAGCCGTACGTCAGCCCGGCGACGGCAACATCGCCCTGCTGGCGATGAGCGACGCGGGCTACGCCAACCTGATGAAGCTCGTCAGCCGCGCGCATCTCGACGCCGCCGACGTCGAGACGGCGCATACGACGGCGGCGGTGCTTGCCGCGCACGCCGAAGGCCTGATTGCGCTCACCGGCGGCCCCGACGGCCCCATCGATCGCGCCCTGCGCGACGGCCAGAACGCGCTCGCCGAAGGGCGGCTCGACCGCCTCAAGGCGATGTTCGGCGACCGGCTTTACGTCGAGCTGCAGCGCCACGGCCTCAAGTCCGAGCACGACGTCGAGCCGCAGCTCCTTAAGCTCGCCTACGGCAAGCACATCCCCATCGTCGCCACCAACGAAGCCTACTTCGCCAGCCCCGACGACTACGAGGCGCACGATGCGCTGCTGTGCATCGCCGGCGGGCGCTACGTGGTCGAGGACGACCGCCGCCGCGTCACGCGCGAGCACGACTTCAAGAGCGCCGACGCCATGGCGGAGGTGTTCGCCGACCTCCCCGAGGCGCTCGACAACACCATCGAGATCGCCAAGCGCTGCGCCTTCCGCCCCAAGGGGCGCAAGCCGATCCTGCCGCGCTTCGTCGCCGTCGACCGCGAGGTGAGCGAAGCCGAGCTGTCGCGCCTCGAAGCCGAGGAGCTGCGCCGCCAAGCCGTGCAGGGTCTCGCCGATCGGCTCGCGTCCGCACCGTGCGCTGAAGGTTTTGCGCGCGCCGACTACGAGAAGCGTCTCGCCTACGAGCTCGACGTTATCGCCGGCATGAAGTTCCCCGGCTACTTCCTCATCGTCGCCGACTTCATCAAGTGGGCGAAGGCGCAGGGCATCCCGGTCGGGCCGGGCCGCGGCTCCGGCGCCGGCTCGGTCGTCGCCTGGGCGCTCACCATCACCGACCTCGACCCCTTACGCTTCGGGCTGCTGTTTGAGCGCTTCCTCAACCCCGAACGCGTGTCGATGCCCGACTTCGACATCGACTTCTGCCAGGATCGCCGCGACGAGGTGATCCGCTACGTGCAGCGCAAGTACGGCCACGACCGCGTCGCGCAGATCATCACGCACGGCAAGCTGCAGGCGCGCGCCGTGCTGCGCGACGTCGGCCGCGTGCTGCAGATGCCCTACGGCCAGGTCGACCGGCTGTGCAAGCTCGTCCCCAACAATCCCGCCAATCCGGTGACGCTGCCCGAGGCGATCGCCGGCGAGCCGAAGCTGCAGGAGCAGATCGCCGCCGATCCGATGGTCGCGCGCCTGGTCGAGATCGCCCAGAAGCTCGAAGGCCTCTACCGCCACGCTTCGACGCACGCCGCCGGCATGGTCATCGGCGACCGGCCGCTGGTCGAGCTGGTGCCGCTGACGCGCGATCCCAAATCCAACTCGCCCGTCACCCAGTACAACTGGAAGCTGGTCGAAGCCGCCGGCCTCGTGAAGTTCGACTTCCTCGGCCTGAAGACGCTGACGGTCCTGCAAAAGGCCGTCGAGCTCGTCAAACGCGGACGCGGCATCGACGTCGATCTCGCCAAGCTGCCGCTCGATGACGCGAAAGCCTTCGAGCTGCTCGCCAAGGCGGACACGGTCGGCGTGTTCCAGCTGGAATCGACGGGCATGCGCGAGAGCTTGAAGCGGCTGAAGCCCGACCGCTTCGAGGACATCATCGCCATGGTGGCGCTCTATCGCCCCGGCCCCATGGACAACATCCCGACCTACATCAACCGCAAGCACGGCGAGGAGCCGATCGACTGCCTGCATCCGCTGCTGGAGCCGATCCTGCAGCGAGACCTACGGCGTCATCATCTACCAGGAGCAGGTCATCCAGATCGCCCAGGTGATGGGCGGCTTCACGCTCGGCGCAGGCCGACATCCTGCGCCGCGCCATGGGCAAGAAAGACAAGGCCGGATGGCGAAGCAGCAGGCGCGGTTCGTCGCCGGCGCCGTGCAGAACGGCGTGAAGAAGAACGACGCGGCCGACATCTTCGAGCTGGTCGACAAGTTCGCCGGCTACGGCTTCAACAAGAGCCACGCGGCCGCCTACGCGCTCGTCAGCTATCACACCGCCTACATGAAGGCGAACTACCGCGAGGAGTTCCTCGCCGCCTCCATGACGCTCGACATGAGCAACACCGACAAGCTCGCGCAGTTCGCGGCCGAGGCGCGCCGCAGCGGCATCGCCGTCGAGCCGCCGTGCGTCAACGCTTCCGAGGTCGACTTCCTCGCCGAGCCGTCGCGCGAGGCCGGCAAGCCGGGCGCCATCCGCTATTCGCTCGCCGCTCTGAAGAACATCGGCGCCTCGGCCGTCGCCACGGTCGTCGCCGAGCGCAGCGCCAACGGTCGCTTCAAGACGCTCGCCGATTTCGCCGCGCGCCTCAACCCCAAGGCGCTCAACAAGCGCGGCATCGAGACGCTCGCCGCCGCCGGCGCCTTCGATGCGCTGGAGGGCAACCGCGCGCTGGTGCATGCCAACGTCGAGGGCATCCTGGCGCTCGCTCAGCGGCGCGAGGCCAACGCAGCGTCGGGCACCGACGACCTGTTCGGCATCGGGCAATCAGCACCGAGCCTCGATCTACGCCCGGCGCAGGCGTGGACGCCGATGGAGCGGCTCTCGCACGAGTTCGACGCCGTCGGCTTCTATCTCTCCGGCCATCCGCTCGACAGCTACGAGCAGGTTCTGCAGAAGCTCGGCGTCAAGCGCTACGCTGAATTCGAGGCGATGGCCGAGCGCGGCGCCTGCGAAGGACGCCTCGCCGGCATCGTCATCGCGGCGCGCGAGCGCAAGTCGCAGCGCGGCAACAAGTTCGCCTTCGGCATGTTCTCCGACACCACCGGGCAGTTCGAGGCGGTGATCTTCTCCGACACGCTGGCGGCGGCGCGCGACCTCCTGGAGCCGGGCACGCCGGTGCTGCTGACCGGTCTCCGCCGAGCGCGACGGCGACACGATGAAGATGCGGGTCGAGGGCCTCGAAGCGCTCGACAAGGCGGCGGCCAATGTGCAGCGCGGACTGAGGCTCGTCCTCGACCGGCGGCTGATCGAAAAGAACGCCGATCCGATGGCGCTGCTGAAGTCGCGCCTGAAGCCGGGCGGCAAGGGCGAGATCCGCCTGGTCGTCGCGCTGAGCGATCGCGGCAAGGAGATCGAATTCGTCGTCCCCGGCCGCTACGACGTCTCGCCGTCGAGTGCCGGAATTCTCGCCACGACGCCCGGCGTTGTCGAAGTGTTAGAAATCTAAACGTAGTCTGAGCCCCAGCACCTGTTCGATACAATTTGTGCAAAGGGCTCCGTATCGTGCTCCGCTCTGTCTTAGGGGCAGCTCTGCTGCTTGCGCTGGCCACCCCGCCGACGGGTGCCACCACCACCTCCTCGCAGTCGATAGCCACGTATTGTCCGCGGCCTCTGCACCGGGCGACCCGCCTAATCATCGTCACCGTGCCCAACATGACCTCGGTGAAGGCGACGCTCCACACCTTCGAGCGCCGCTCGCCTGCAGACGCAACCTGGTCGCGCTCCGGGCCGCCCGAGGCCGCCGTGGTCGGCAGCGCCGGCATCGGCTGGTCGGAGGATTTCCACTACCTCGGTAAGAAGGATGAGCCGATCAAGCGCGAGGGCGACAAGCGCACGCCGGCCGGCATTTTCCGCGTCGCCGGGCCGTTCGGGTTCGAGCCGAGCAAGCTCAAGGGGTACACTCGGCTGTCCCCTGGCCGCAGCTTCTGCGTCGACGACCCGACCTCGCTCCTCTACGGCAAGATCGTCGACAAGAGCCTCACCAAGTTGGTGAAGAGCAGCGAGGACATGTCGGCGGTGCCGGGACTGAAGCGCGGCATGATCGTCGACTATCCGGCGCGCCGCGGCGCCAAGGCCGGGAGCTGCATCTTCCTGCACGTCTGGGACGGCGACAGCGCCGGCACTAAGGCCCGCATCGCCATGCCCGAGGATCGGCTCGCGGTGCTGCAGAACTGGAGCGTGCAGGGCTTCACGGCCATCGCCATCGTTTCCGAGGAAGCGGCGCCGCGCTTCAAAGGCTGCCTGCCGCTCAACTCGGCGACGAGCAAGTACGAGCAACCGGCGGCGCTGCCGATCCCACATCCGCGCCGCGAGCACATGGATCAGCGCGCCTCGCTGACCACCGAGTGGGGCGGCCGCCTTTACACCGTCATTTCAGGAAGCGGTCGTAAAGACTGAGGCCGATCTCGATGCCGATCAGCGCGATGATGTACCACTCGAGCCGGTGGCTGGTGCGCGTCGCGAAGAGGTCGGTGAGCGTATCGGCGGTGCCGCGGATCACATCCAGCTTGCGCGAGATGGCGAGGCCGCGCTGGGTCAGGTCGTACTCATCGACAAGGCGCGCCCAGAAGCGCTCCAAGTCGGGATGGTCCCACAACACGTCGGGTTTCTCGTCGAGATCGACGCGCGCCGCCAGCCGCTGCTGAATGAGCAGCGCCTCGCCGATCTGCTCCAGCAACTCGCCTTGCGGGCTTTGCGGCAATCGACGCTTCTGCAGCGTCTGGGCCACGGCATCGATGCGATCGAAGGCGGCGGCGATGCGCCGCTCGTCGTAGGCGAAGGCAACGCTCATGGCCAGGGCCTCGGCGACGAGCAGCAGCCGGTCGTTGTCCGCCGCCTTGATCTGCAGGTCGCCGGAGGCGACAGCAGCCCCTCGTCCTCTCCCTTGACAATGAGGCGCACGCTCTCCGTCTCGCGCACGGCGAGCGGCTCGATGATGCGGTCGGCGAGGCCGCGGATCAGCTGCTCCTCGTCGACCGGGTTCATGCCGATGAACACCGCGGCACCCGACTTGAACAGCACGGCGATGCCGTCGCCGCTGGTGCGGAAGGCGAGGGGGACGCTGGAGAAGGCGTCCTCGCGCTCCAGCCCCTTGACGTCGATGCGCTCGCCGAGCTGCAGCGCCCTGACGTGTATTTCCTTGTTGCTCATGCGACTTTCCGCCCCCGGCGGCCTTAACGATAGCTCAGGCGGGCCGAGCTTGTCATTTCCGGGTGTACACACTATAAGCGCGCCATCTCACACGTGGACCTCGCGCCGGGCGGATTAAAAGCCCCGTCCTAGCGCTCCGGTGGACGGTACTCCCGTCTTCTCTCGGGTTCACGGAGGAACAACCGGAAAAGGACTACCCATGACGCTTCCCGCGTTCAATATGCGTCAGCTTTTGGAAGCTGGCGTGCACTTCGGTCACCAGTCGCATCGCTGGAACCCCAAGATGGCGCCCTTCATCTACGGCGCCCGCAACAACATCCACATCATCGATCTGACGCAGACGACGCCGATGCTGCATCAGGCGCTGGTCAAGATCTCCGACACCGTCGCCAACGGCGGCCGCGTGCTGTTCGTCGCGACCAAGCGCCAGGCCTCGGACTCGATCGCCGACAGCGCCAAGCGCAGCGCCCAGTACTTCATCAATCACCGCTGGTTCGGCGGCACGCTGACCAACTGGAAGACCATCTCCCAGTCGATCCGCCGTCTGCGCCAGCTCGACGACATCCTCGCCGATCCGCAGGGCCGCACGAAGAAGGAAGTCCTCACCCTGACGCGCGAGCGCGAGAAGCTCAATCAGGCGCTGGGCGGCATCAAGGACATGGGCGGCACGCCCGACCTGCTGTTCGTCATCGACACGAACAAGGAGAGCATCGCCATCCAGGAAGCCAAGAAGCTCGGCATCCCGATCGTCGCCATCGTCGACACCAACTGCGATCCCGACGGCATCGATTTCCCGATCCCGGGCAACGACGACGCCGGCCGCGCCATCACGCTCTACTGCGACCTCATCGCGCGCGCCGCGCTCGATGGCCTGGAGCGCAGCCAGACGTCGGCCGGCGTCGACGTCGGCGCCTCCGAGTCGCCGCCCGCCGAGAGCCTGCCCGCCGTCTTCCGGGCATCGAGGCGGCGCGCGGCGAGCCCGACGACCTGAAGCGCATCACCGGCATCACGCCGAAGCTCGAGCAGCGGCTCAACGACGCCGGCGTCTTCCACTTCTGGCAGATCGCCGACCTCGACGCCGAGCAGACGGGCGCGCTCGATCGCAAGCTGAGGCTCAAGGGCCAGATCGAGACCGAGAAGTGGACGGAGCAGGCCAAGAAGCTGGTCGAGGCGAGGGCCGTCTAAGAAGGCTGCCGCTGCGGTGGCGGCTTCGTCCTCTAGTCAACCCGCGGGCGCCGCATCAGGGCGCCCGCCAAGCAATGAGCTGACCCAATGACGATTACCGCGAGCCTCGTGAAGGAACTGCGCGACAAGACCGGCGCCGGCATGATGGACTGCAAGGCGGCGCTCACCGAGGTGAAGGGCGATATCGAGGCGGCCGTCGACTGGCTGCGCAAGAAGGGCTTGTCGAAGGCCGCCAAGAAGGCTGGGCGCATCGCCGCCGAGGGCCTCATCGGCATCGCCGCGTCGGGCAAGTCGGGCGCTGTCGTCGAGGTCAACTCGGAGACCGATTTCGTCGCCCGCAACGAGCAGTTCCAGGAGATGGTGACCAAGATCGCCTCGCTCGCCGGCAAGTCCGACGGCGACGTGGCAAAGCTGCTCGCCATGACCTATCCCGGCAAGAAGGTCACCGTCGAGGATCAGGTGAAGGAGCTCATCGCCACCATCGGCGAGAACATGAGCGTGCGCCGCACGGCGACGCTGCAGGTCCCGCAGGGCGTCGTCGGCTCCTACGTGCACGGCCAAGTCGCGCCGGGCCTCGGCAAGATCGGCGTGCTGGTCGCGCTGGAGTCGTCCGGCAAGAATGCCGATGAGCTTGCCGCGCTCGCCCGCCAGATCGCCATGCACGTCGCCGCGACCAACCCGGTTGCGCTCGACATTGCCGGCGTGCCGGCCGAGACGCTGGAGCGCGAGAAGGCGATCCTGGCCGACAAGAACCAGGGCAAGCCGCCGCAGGTTCTCGAGAAGATCGTCGCCAGCGGCCTCAAGAGCTACGCCAAGGACAACTGCCTGCTCGATCAGGCCTACATTCACGATCCGTCCAAGAGCGTGTCGCAGGCCGTCAAGGAAGCCGAAGGCAAGGTCGGCGGTCCGGTGAAGCTGACGGGCTTCGTGCGCTATGCGCTCGGCGAGGGCATCGAGAAGAAGGAAGACGACTTCGCCGCCGAGGTCGCCGCCGCGGTCGGCGCGACCAACTAAGGCAGACGCAAGTGGAGCGCGCCCCGATGCGGGGTGCGCTCTAGGCGAATCCCCGTCGTGTGCTAGTTAGGAATGCCGGCTGGCCAGCGGCCGCCCGGCTCCCGCGGCGGAACGAGGAGTCGGTCATGGCAGGCGCGACTGGAGCAGGGGCATCCGGGCTGGCCTACAAGCGGCTGCTGCTCAAGCTTTCCGGCGAAGCCCTGATGGGCAAAGGCGATTTCGGCATCGACATGGCCGTCGCCGAGCGCCTCGCACGCGATATAGCCGAAGCCATCTCCGCCGGTTGCGAGATCTCCGTCGTCGTCGGCGGCGGCAATATCTTTCGCGGCCTCGCCGCGGCCGCCAAGGGCATGGAGCGCGCCACCGCCGATTACATGGGCATGCTGGCGACCGTGATGAACGCGCTCGCTCTGCAGAATGCGCTGGAAAACGCCAAGCAGCCGGCGCGCGTCCTCTCGGCCATCCCCATGCCGACGGTGTGCGAGAGCTACGTGCGGCCCAAGGCGCTGCATCACATGAAGGCTGGCCGCGTCGTCATCTTCGCCGCCGGCACCGGCAACCCGTTCTTCACGACGGACACGGCGGCGACCCTGCGCGCCATCGAGATGGACTGCCAGGCGGTCGCCAAGGCGACCCAGGTCGATGGCGTCTACGACAGCGATCCGCGCAAGAACCCCAACGCCAAGCGCTACGACAGGCTTAGCTATGCCGATGTTTTGTCTCGCGATCTCAAGGTGATGGACGGCGCGGCAATCGCCCTTGCTCGCGACAACGGACTTCCGGTAATTGTCTTTTCCATCAATGAGCCGGGCAACCTTTTGAAAGTGCTGCGCGGCGAGGGACGGGCGACCGTCATCGCATGACCGGCGTCAACCGCGGCGCGCATCTCGGCGATATCTTTGATTGGCACGCGTGCGGCGGCCGTGCACTCAGCTTCCGCCCGCAGCGCCGAAGGAGACACAACAATGTCCAGCGGTTCGTTTGATCTCAACGATCTCGAAAAGCGCATGCGCGGATCGCTCGATGCGCTGAAGCGCGAACTGTCCGGCCTGCGCACCGGCCGCGCCAGCGCGCACCTCTTGGATCCGATCCAGGTCAGCGTCTATGGCTCGAAGATGCCGCTCAACCAGGTGGCGACCGTGTCGGTGCCTGAGCCGCGCACGATCTCGGTGCAGGTCTGGGACAAGAGCAACGTGCAAGCCGTCGACAAGGCGATCCGCGAGGCGAACCTCGGATTGAACCCCGTCATCGACGGCGCGCTTCTACGTTTGCCGATTCCGATGCTCACGGCCGATCGGCGCACCGAGCTCGCCAAGCTTGCCCACAAATATGCCGAGCACGGTCGCGTCGCCGTGCGCAACGTGCGGCGCGAGGGCATGGACCTTCTCAAGAAGCTTGAGAAGGACGGCAAGATGAGCCAGGACGATCATCACAAGTCGTCGGCCAAGGTGCAGGAGCTGACCGACAAGCTCATCAAGGAGATCGACGACACCCTGGCCACCAAAGAGGCTGAGATCCACAAGGTCTGAAGCCTTTGAGAACAGCGGCATTCCCGCTATCCTCGGTGCCGCGCCCCTTGCAACCGAAAGCCCTGCCCCGGTGACGGACACCACGAAAATGCCAGTACCGCCCGAGCGGGACGACGTCCAGCCGCGCCATGTCGCCATTATCATGGACGGCAACGGGCGCTGGGCCAGCAAGCACGGCTTGCCGCGTGCCGTCGGTCATCGCAACGGCGTCGAGGCGGTGCGGCGCACGGTGCGTGCCGCGATCGAGCTCGGCATCCCCTACCTGACGCTCTACAGCTTCTCGTCCGAGAACTGGTCGCGCCCCGTCGACGAGATCGACGATCTCATGGGGCTGATGAAGCGCTTCATCCGCCGCGACCTCGCCGAGTTGCACCAGGCCGGCGTCAAGATCCGCGTCATCGGCGAGCGGACCAACGTCGAGAGCGAGTTGATGGCGCTGATCGACGAGGCGGTCGAGCTGACGCGTGACAATCAGGCGATCACGCTCATCATCGCCTTCAACTATGGCGCCCGCGCCGAGATCGCCAAGGCCGCGCGCGCTCTGGCCGAAAAGGTTCTCGCCGGAACGCTGACGCCTGAGAACATCAACATCTCCGCCATGAACGGGGCGCTCGACACCGCCGGCATCCCCGATCCCGACCTTCTCGTGCGCACCAGCGGCGAGATGCGCATTTCGAACTTCTTGTTGTGGCAATGCGCCTACACGGAGTTCGTGTTCCTCGACGCCTACTGGCCGGACTTCGGCCGCGAGCTTCTCGAGGAAGCGATCGCCCGCTATCGAGAACGCGAGCGCCGCTTCGGCGGCCGCTCCAAGCAATCGATCATGTGAGGCGCCATGCCTGATAACGCGGTGGCTTCCGAGGCGGCAGGCGGCGGCACCCCCTTGCTGTCGCGCAATTTGAAGCTGCGCATCTTCTCCGGCGCGGTGCTCGCCGCCGTCGCGTTTCTCCTCGCCTATGCCGGGCCGCTGCCCTTCGCTGTTCTCATTCTCGTTTGCGCGCTGGTGATCAGCTGGGAGTGGGGACGCCTCGTGCGCGGCGCCACCTTCGATCTCGGCTTTTTCGTGCATGCCATCGCGGTGACGGCCGCCATTGTGCTCGCCGGCGCCGGCTATGCCGCGCTTGCCGTCGCGGCGCTGGTCATTGCCGCCATCACGCTGATCCCGCTCTACGTCGGACGCGGCGCGCGCCTATCCGCGCTCGGCGTGTTCTACGTCGGGCTGCCGGCTGTTGCGCTGCTGTGGCTGCGCAGCGATGAGCCGTTCGGCTTCACCGCCGTGCTGTTCATCTTCGCCGTCGTCTGGTCGTCCGACACCGCCGCCTACGCCGCCGGACGCAGCATCGGCGGCCCCAAGCTGTGGCCGCGCGTGTCGCCCAACAAGACCTGGGCCGGCCTTATCGGCGCGTTGTGCGCCGGCGCCGCCGCCGCGGCCGTGTTCGCCGTGCTGGAGCCGGAAGCGGGACCGGTGCGGCTCATCCTCATCGGCGTCGGCCTGGCGCTCGTCGCGCAGGCCGGCGACCTCGCTGAATCGGCACTCAAGCGCTTGTTCAATCTCAAGGATGCGAGCGACCTGATCCCCGGTCACGGCGGCTTCATGGACCGCATGGACAGCATCGTCGCCGCCGCTGTCGCGGCTGCCCTGCTCGCGCTCGCCATCGATCCGCACGCCCCGGCGCGCGCACTTCTGTTCGGCGTTTAGATGGTTCAATCACCGCGTCGAGGCATGGCAAAAACCGTTTCGGCCGCCGTTTCCACGGCCAATGGGCTCTGCACCGCGCGCCGCTCGCTCACCATCCTCGGCGCCACCGGCTCCATCGGCAAGAGCACGCTCGACCTCGTCGAGCGCAACCCGGACGCCTTTGAGATCGTCGCACTCACCGCGCAAAGCAACGTCGCCGCTCTCGCCGAGGCGGCGCGCCGCACGCGCGCGCGTCTCGCCGTCATCGGCGATCCGGCCCTCTACGGCGAGCTGCAATCGGCGCTCACCGGCACCGGTATCCGCGTCGCCGCCGGAGCCGACGCCGTCATTGCCGCTGCCGCCGAGCCGGCCGACTGCGTCATGGCGGCGATCGTCGGCGCCGCCGGCCTCGAGCCGACCTTCGAGGCCGCCCGCCAGGGCCGCCGTTTGGCGCTCGCCAACAAGGAATGCCTCGTCTCCGCCGGCGAGGTTTTCATGGCCGCCGTGGCCGACGCGGGAACCGAGCTGCTCCCCGTCGACAGCGAGCATTCGGCCTGCCTGCAGGCGCTGGCCGGGGCCGCTCCGGAAAGCATCGAGCGCATCGTGCTCACCGCGTCCGGCGGACCGTTCCGCACCTGGACCCTCGAGCAGCTGCGGGAAGCCACGCCCGAGCAGGCGCTGCGCCACCCGAACTGGTCGATGGGCGCCAAGATCATCCATCGATTCCGCGACCTTGATGAACAAGGGTCTGGAGCTGATCGAGGCCTACCACCTGTTCCCCGTGACCGCCGAGCAGCTCGGCGTCGTCATCCACCCGCAGTCGATCGTGCACTGCCTCGTCAGCTATACGGACGGCTCCGTCCTCGCCCAGATGTCGTGCCCCGACATGCGCACGCCCATCGCCCTGGCGCTGTCCTGGCCGCAACGCATGCGCGCGCCGACCCCGCGGCTCGACCTCGCCGCCGTCGGCAACCTGAGCTTCGAAGCACCGGACCGACACGCTTTCCGGCCTTAACCATTGCCCGCGACGCGCTCGTCAGCGGCGGCACGGCCCCGGCCATCCTCAGCGCCGCCAACGAGGTCGCCGTCGAGGCCTTTCTCGCCCGCCGCATCGGCTTTCTCGATATCGCCCGCAACGCCGCCGACACCCTGGAAGCGGCCCACGAACGGGGCCTCATCAGGCGCCGCCGACAGCCTGAGCGACATCCTGGCGGCCGACGCGAGAGGCCCGGCGACTGGCACAATCTCTGCTTGGTCGCTATGTCTAGGCGGCCGCGCCCCGCCGTCCCTTCGCCCGGCTATGATTGAGCTGGGGACGGGCGCCGAAATTGCCGTTTTTCCCGCGGATCATCAACGGATTCGTGGGTTCCGAGCTGCCGCCGGCCAAGCCCCCTGCCGGAGCTACGAGAGATAGGAGAACAATGCTGACGTTGGCGAACCTGGCCACCTCGACATCCGGGGTGATCCTCACCATTCTGCAGTTCTTCGTGGTGCTGACCATCGTGGTTTTCGTCCACGAGTTCGGGCATTTCATCGTCGCGCGCTGGTGCGGCGTTACGGTGAAAACTTTCTCCATCGGCTTCGGCAAGGAGATCTTCGGCTTCACCGACCGCAAGGGGACGCGCTGGCGCTTCGCCTGGATCCCGCTCGGCGGCTACGTGAAGTTCGTCGATGACGAGAACGCCGCCAGCCAGCCCTCGCCGGAAGCGCTCGATCGCATGACCCCGGCGGAGCGGGCAGGCGCCTTCCAGACTAAGCCGCTATGGCAGCGCGCGGCCGTCGTAGCCGCCGGGCCTGCAGCAAATTTCCTTTTGGCGATAGTGGTTTACGCCGCCGTCAATGCGACCTTCGGCGTGCGCACCATCACCCCCACCGTCGGCACGGTGAAGGACGGGATGCCGGCCGCCGCCGCCGGTATCAAGCCGGGCGACGTGATCACCAGCGTCGACGGCTGGACCGTCGAGGGCTTCGAGGACATCCAGCGCATCGTCGGCATCAACGGCGGTCGTCCGCTCGCGCTTCGACATCGATCGCGGCGGCGAGAAGCTGACGATCGAGGTGACGCCCGAGGTGCGCGAGCAGCCCGACACCTTCGGCGGCACGTTCCGCCGCGGCCTGATCGGCATCTCGCCGTCCACCGTCGCCGGCTACCAGGAGGCCAAATCCGTTGGCCTCATCGAGGCGCTGCGGCTCGGCGTGCGCGAGACCTACACCAACATCGCCCACACCCTGCAGGGCATCGGCGACATCGTGACGCAGCGCCAGGCGGCCGACCAGATGGGCGGGCCGATCCTGATGGCGCAGGTGACCGCCAAGGTGGCCGAGGGCGGCATCGAGCCGATGCTGCGCTGGATCGCCTTCATCTCGGCCAACATCGGCTTCCTGAATCTGCTGCCGATCCCAGTGCTAGACGGTGGACATCTTGTTTATTACGCCATCGAAGGGGTGCTTCGGCGACCCATGAGCCGGCGCATGCAGGAGATCGGATTCCAGATCGGCGTCGCGCTCGTGCTGATGCTGATGGTGTACGTGAATTTGAACGATTTATTGCGGGTGTGGCGGGGATGGACCGGTGCGGGCTGAAATGGTGTTCAGTGACGTAATCTTGCCACTTCCGCACCCCTTTCTGAATCGTTAAAAGCTGATGTACACAGGGGAGTGCGCTCACAAGAAGAATCAGGCCTACTAAGGCGGCGTTCCAACGCGCAGGTGTTAGTCATGTATGCGGTGCGGTGGCCCGAAGCCGACGGGCCTGCTACCGAGGGGGAGTTCGGCAATAACGAGGGCATAGTCTCGAATGCCTGTGGTTCGATCCATTACGATGAGAGTCTGTCGCCTTCTGGTGCTTCTGGCGGTCATCTCATCGGGGGTGACGTGCGTCGGCGGCGCATTGTTCTCCGTTCCTGTCAAAGCACAGGGCGCCACGATCCGGGCGATCAACGTCGAGGGCAATCGACGCGTCGAGCCCGAGACGGTTCGCTCCTACCTGCAGTTCTCCGTCGGCGACGCCTACGACCCGGCCAAGGTCGACGGCTCCATCAAGGCGCTGTTCGCCACGGGCCTCTTCTCCGACGTGCGCATCGATCGCTCCGGCGCCGACGTCATCGTCACCGTCGTCGAGAACCCGGTCATCAACCAGATCGCCTTCGAGGGTAACAGCGAGGTCGATACCGAGACGCTGCGCAACGAAGTGCAGCTGAAGCCGCGCTCGGTGTTCACCCGCGCCCGCGTCCAGGCCGACGTGCAGCGCGTGCTCGACGTCTATCGCCGCCAGGGCCGCTACGCGGCCACCGTCGAGCCGAAGATCATCGAGCTCGAGCAGGATCGCGTGAACCTCGTGTTCGAGATCAACGAGGGCAGCGCCACCAAGGTCAAAGGCATCCACTTCGTCGGCAACCACGCCTTCTCCGACAGCCAGCTGCGCGACGTCGTCTCGACGACCGAGAAGGGCTGGTTCGACTTCCTGAAGGGCACCGCCGTCTACGATCCCGACCGCATGAACCTCGATCGCGAGCTGATGCGCCAGTACTACCTGAAGAACGGCTACGCCGACGTGCAGGTGACGGCGGCCAATGCCGAGCTCGATCGCGACGGCTCGGGCTTCTTCATCACCTACTCGATCGAAGAAGGCGAGCCGTACGAATTCGGCGGCGTCAACATCGAGAGCACGGTTGCCGAGATCAAGCCCGAGAAGTTCAAGGGCGACCTGCTGACGGATGAGGGCGACACCTACAACGCCCAGCTCATCGACAAGTCGGTCGAGAAGCTGACGCAGGCTGCCTCGCAGGATGGCTACGCCTTCGCGCGCGTTCGTCCGCAAGCGGTGCCCGATCCGGTGACCCGCAAGATCGCGCTCAATTACGTCATCGAAGAAGGCCCGCGCGTCTACATCGAGCGCATCAACATCTCGGGCAACACGCGCACCAAGGACTACGTCATCCGGCGCGAGTTCAAGGTGGCGGAAGGCGACGCCTACAATCCGCTCATGGTCGATCAGGCCAAGAAGCGCCTGACCAACCTCGGCCTGTTCAAGTCGGTCGAGGTCAAGCGCCGCCCGGGCAGCGCCCAGGATCGCGTCGTTCTCGACGTCGAGCTGGTCGAGCAGTCGACGGGCGAGCTCTCCTTCGGCGCCGGCTACTCGACGGCGGAAGGCGTCATCGGCGATGTGAGCATCACCGAGCGCAACCTGATGGGCAACGGCCAGTTCCTGCGTCTGCAGCTGTCCGGCTCGCTCGAGCGCTTGCAGGTCAACTTGAGCTTCACCGAGCCGCGCTTCCTCGACCGCAACCTCGCAGCCGGCTTCGACCTGTTCCACAAGGAGGTCGACCAGACGAGCCAGTCGGGCTTCCAGAGCCGCCGCACCGGTGCCAGCTTGCGCCTCGGCTTCCCGCTCTCCGAGAAGATGTGGATGCAGACCAACTACACGGCTTCGCGCGACCAGATCTTCGACGTCAGCCCGTTCGCATCGCGAGCCATCCTGCAGGCCGAAGGCACATCGTATACCTCGCTGGTCGGCACGACGCTGACCTACGACCTGCGCAACGACGCCAAGAACCCCACCAAGGGCTTGTGGTTCCAGGCGGGTACCGACTTCGCCGGCCTCGGCGGCGACGTTCAATACATCAGCTTCGCGGCCGAAGCGCGCGGCTATTACCCCATCACCGACAACATCACCTTCGTCGCCCGCGCCATCGGCGGCTCGATCAACGGCTGGGGTGGCCAGGACGTCCGCCTGATCGACCTGTTCTTCAAGGGCGGTGAGACGGTGCGCGGCTTCGACCGTGCCGGCTACGGTCCGCGCGACCTGAACACCGGCGACGCGCTCGGCGGCGCCATGTACTGGGCGACGACGGCGGAAGTCCGCTTCCCCATCCCGTTCGTGCCCGACGACCTTGGCATCTCGGCTGCCGTGTTCGCCGACGCCGGCTCGCTGTGGGGGTGCCAATACCAATGGCGTGCCGCAGGGCTGCGTCCTGTCGGCGATACCACCCAGGTCTGTCTGGCCGACAGCTCGACCATCCGGTCGTCGGTGGGCGCCAGCTTGATGTGGGCCTCCCCGGTCGGCCCCATCCGCATGGACTTGGCCAAGGTCCTCACGAAAGAATCGTTCGACCACGAGCAGTTGTTCCGCTTCGGCGCGGCGACGAAGTTCTAATCGTCGCCCATTCGGTGCTAAGAAGACCTCCGTGCGCGTAGCGGAGCGCCGCCTCCGTGCATTCGCCAAGCAATATGGAGCGTCGCCCAGCGGCGGGTCACGGTATGGAGCATCCCGGATTTTTCAAACGGGCCGGGCCGTTCTCGTTGGCCGACATCGCCAAGGCGACGGGCGCCGAGCTGGCGCCGGGAGCCGGTGCCGCGGACACCATGCTCGAAGACGTGCGCACCCTCACCGACGCGGGGCCGCACGACCTCACCTTCTTCAATAACCGCAAGTACGCCGACCGATTGAAGGCGACGCAAGCCGGGGCTTGCCTCGTGCTGCCGGCCTTCGCCGCCCGCGTCCCCGCTACAACCGGAAAGCTCGTCACCGCCGATCCCTATCGCGGCTTCGCCCAGGCGCTGACGCTGTTCTACCCGGAATCGCGGCATGCGCAGGCGGCGCCCGGTGGCGGCCGCGACCTCATCGACCCAAGCGCCGAACTGGAAGAAGGCGTCGTCGTCGAGCCCGGCGCCGTCATCGCCGCTGAGGCTCGCATCGGCCGCGGCACGCGTATCGCTGCCGGCGCCGTCATCGGTTACCGCGTCACCATCGGCCGTGACAGCCACATCGGACCGCTGGCTACTGTCGCTCACGCCCTCGTCGGCGACCGGGTGATCATCCATTCGGGCGTCCGTATCGGCCAGGACGGGTTCGGCTTCGCCATGAGCGCCCGGGGGCACCTCAAGGTCCCGCAGATCGGCCGCGTCGTCATCCAGGATGACGTCGAAATCGGCGCCAATTCGACCATCGACCGGGGCGCCCTAAAGGACACCATCATCGGCGAAGGCACGAAAATTGATAATTTGGTTCAGATCGGGCACAACGCCGTCATCGGGCGCCATTGCGTGCTCGTCGGCGCAAAGCGGGGTCTCCGGCTCGACCGAGCTAGGCGATTTCGTCATCATGGGCGGCCAATCAGGCGCCATTGGCCATATCAAGATCGGCACCGGCGCCCAGATCGCAGGCACCGCTCACCCGACCAAGGATGTCGCGCCGGGGGCCCGCATCGGCGGCACGCCAGGGCGGCCTCTGACCCAGTGGGCCCGGGAAACGGCCCTGCTGGCCCGGATGGTCAAGCGCGGCGAGAAGGATGATGCGGACAAGGGCTAGTTGCGGGTATGTGTCAGGCGCGGAGCGCCGGCAGGGTATGAGGTCGAAGAAACATGAACGACATGGGTGAACCCAAGGGCAAGGCAACTCTGGCCACGGCGGACATCATCCGCGTCCTGAAGCTGCTGCCGCACCGCTATCCGTTCCTGATGCTCGACCGCATCTACGACATGGACGGGGATTCGAGCTGCATCGGCGTCAAGAACGTCACCATCAACGAGCCGTTCTTCCAGGGCCACTTCCCGCAGTACCCGGTGATGCCCGGCGTGCTCATCATCGAAGGCCTGGCGCAGACCGCCGGCGCCCTCTGCGTGCATAGCCTCGGCGAGGACTACCGCGCCGAGCTCGTCTACTTCATGGGCATCGACCGCGCCAAGTTCCGCCGCCCGGTGCTGCCGGGCGATCAGATCCACTACCACGTGCGCAAGATCCGCAACCGTGGCCGCGTCTGGCGCTTCTACGGCGAAGCCAAGGTCAACGGGCAGGTGGCGGCCGAGGCCGAGGTCAGCGCCATGCTCGCCGACACCGCCGAAGCTCGGGCGTTCGCGGCAGGCAAGCATGGGTGAGATGACCGCTCACCCCACGGCAGTCATCGAGGCCGGCGCCAAGCTGGGCTCGGGAGTGAAGATCGGCCCCTATTGCGTCATCGGTCCCGACGTGACGCTTGCGGACGGCGTCGAGCTCATGAGCCACGTCGTCGTCGCCGGCCGCACCACCATCGGTGCGCGCACGCGCATCTTTCCCTTCGCGTCCATCGGCCATCAGCCGCAGGACCTCAAATACCACGGCGAGCTGTCAACGCTCAGCGTCGGCGCCGATTGCATGATCCGCGAGGGCGTCACGCTCAATCCCGGCACCGAGGGCGGCGGCATGTCGACAACCATCGGCGACCGCTGCGCCTTCCTCGCCAATTCGCACGTCGGGCACGACTGCCATGTAGGCAACAACGTCGTGTTCTCCAACAACGTCATGCTTGCCGGCCACTGCGCCGTGGGCGACTACGCCATCATCGGCGGCGGCGCGGCGGTGATCCAGTTCGCCCGTGTCGGCGCGCACTCATTCCTCGGCGGCATGTCGGGCCTCGAGAACGATCTCATCCCCTACGGCATGGCGCTCGGCAATCGGGCGCATCTGTCGGGCCTCAACATCGTCGGCCTGCAGCGGCGCGGCTTCTCGCGCTCCGATATCCACGATCTGCGCCGCGCCTACCGGCTGTTGTTCGCCGCCGAGGGCACGCTGATCGAGCGCACCGAGGACGTGGCGCAGGAGTTCGCCGGGCAGCCGATCGTGCAGGAGATCTTGGCGTTCATCCGCGCCGGCGGCAAACGCAGCCTGTGCACGCCGAAAGAAGCGGCCGAGGCTTGAGCTGAGATGCCTGGCCCGCCGCGCGTCGTCGGCATTGTAGCGGGCGGCGGTAGCCTGCCGCGCGAGATCGCCGAGCACGTCAAGGCGGGTGGCGGAGCCGTGCACATCGTGTCCATCCTCGGCGAGGGCGACCGCGACCTGAGCGATTTTCCGCTCACCAAGGTAGGCTGGGCGCAAATCGGTGGCATGGTACGGGCGCTGCGCAACGCCGATGTCACGGAGATGGTCATTGTCGGCTCGGTGCGCCGGCCGGATCTTGGCGCCATCAAGCCGGACCTCGGCTTCTTCCTCAACCTTCCCGCCATCGCGCGGGTCGTCGCGACCACCGGCGACGACAGCGTCCTCAGCGGCGTTGTGCGCTTCTTCGAAAGCAAGGGATTCAAGGTCGTCTCCCCCATCGAGGTGGCGCCAGGGCTGCTGGTCGCAGAAGGCCAGATCGGCGCGCTGCAGGCCGAGGCGCACGAGATGGTCGACGTCGCCCGCGGCTTCGATGTCGTGCGCGCGCTGGGTCCGTTCGACGTCGGCCAGGCCGTCGTCGTCACCGCCGGCCGCATCGAGGCCATCGAGGGCGCCGAGAACACCGACGCCATGCTGGCGCGGCTAGCTTTGCAGCGGCGGCTTCCCGAGGGCGGTGTCGGCCCGCGTCGCGGCGTGCTCGTCAAGCGGCCGAAGCCACGTCAGGAGATGCGCGTCGACATGCCGGCCATCGGTCCCGGCACGGTCGTACGCGCGCTCGAAGCCGGATTGCGCGGCGTCGCGGTGCTGGCCAAGGGCGCCATCGCGTTGGAGCGCGCCGAGCTTGTCCGCAGTGCCGACGCGGGCGGCATCTTCGTGCAGGGCGTCGTCGACCGTGGTGCCGCCATTGCCGCTGCATCGCCGTTCGCCTTCGCGCCGCCCTTCGCCAAGGTCGGCGATAC
Source organism: uncultured Alphaproteobacteria bacterium (assembly GCA_963724595.1). Classification (GTDB taxonomy): domain Bacteria; phylum Pseudomonadota; class Alphaproteobacteria; order Rhizobiales; family Hyphomicrobiaceae; genus Hyphomicrobium_A. The sequence continues at coordinate 65,296 of CAVRVR010000018.1, forward strand.
GCCAGCCGCTGCGCGCCAGCTCGCCGATGCGTCGCGCGGCGCGGGGCTGCTGCACGCCTTGAAGCCGTTTCGCGCCAGTGGTGGCACTGTCATCGACCGCGGCCATGTGCTGTCCATCGAGTGCGGCGAGGGCATCGCTGCGCTCATCGCCCGGTCGGGGAGCCTGCGCCAGTGGGGGCGCCGGCGCTGGGCGCGACGTTCCGCCGTTGCCGTCGTTTCCGAGGCCGTCGCCGCCGATCTTGTGTCCGTCATATCGGCCGCTGCCTCTGCGCACCTCGCCGGCATTGCCGTGCTCGGTAGTACACCGAACGAGCTGGCACATGGCATCGAGCTCGCAGACCGGCACGGGCTGTTCCTTATCGCCACGCCGCATGGAGGCGCGTCATGAGCCTCACCGATCGCGCCGCCGCCGCGCGTCCACCGACCACCGGCCGCATCGGCAAGGGCGGTCCCGCTGCCGGCCGCGACGACTTGCGCATCTTCCTCGTCGCCGGCGAGCACTCGGGCGATGCGCTCGGCGGCAAGCTGATGAGCGCGCTCAGCACCCACTGCAAAGGCCGCATCCACTTTCTGGGTGTCGGTGGCGAGGAGATGGAGCGCGCCGGTCTCGCCTCGCAATTCCCGCTCTCCGACGTCGCGGTCATGGGTCCGCTGACGATTCTGCCGCGCTTGCCGCGCATCATGTCGCGCGTGTACCGCACCGTCGACGCGGCCGTCGCCGCCGAGCCCGACGCCGTCGTCATCATCGACGCGCCCGAGTTCACGCACCCCATAGCCAAGCGCATCCGCAAGCGCGCCCCGCTCATTCCCATCATCGACTACGTGTCGCCGAGCGTGTGGGCCTGGCGTCCAGGACGCGCGCGCAAGATGCGCCCCTACGTCGATCACGTCCTGGCGCTGCTCCCGTTCGAGCCGGGCTCGCACCAGCGCCTCGGCGGACCACCCTGCACGTACGTCGGCCACCCGCTGATCGAGAGGCTCGATTGGCTGCACGATCTAGATCCCGAACCGCTCGTCGAGCGTTTGCAACTCGACCCCGGCCGCCTTATCCTCGTCGTGCTCCCCGGCAGTCGCACCTCGGAGGTGTCGTACCTCATGCGCCCGTTCGGCGAAGCGCTGGAGCTGCTCCATGGCCGCCGCATCCGCCCGCAGGTCATCATCCCCGTTGTGCCGCACGTGCGCGAGCTCGTCGAGCGGCTCATGCGGTCGTGGACGGTGAAGCCGCACCTCGTCGAAGGCGAGGAGGACAAGTTCCGCGCTTTCAAGCTGGCGCACGGGGCGCTCGCCGCTTCGGGTACGGTGACGCTGCAGTTGGCCCTCGCGGGCACGCCGATGGTCGTTGCCTACAAGGTCGACGGCCTGGCCGCGCGCATGCGCTTTTTGCTCAACGTACCTTCGGTGGTGCTCGCCAACCTGGTGCTCGAGGAGAACGCCTTTCCGGAGTTCCTGCAGCAGGACTGCACGCCTGACAAGCTCGCTGCCGCGCTGGAACAATTGCTGCGCGACACGGGCGAGCGCCGCGCCCAACTCGCCGCGTTGGCGCGCATCCCCCATAAGATGCTGCTCGACGGCGGCACGCCAAGTGACGCCGCCGCCGAGATCGTGCTCGACTACGCCGCACATGGGCGACGGCCATTGTGACGACGGCCGGCGGTGTGAAACCGCCGCGCCGTCGCGTAGCGCCCGAAAACTCGCGAATCTTTAGATCAGACGCGCTGATCAATCGGTACGAAGTTGCGCTCCGTGGCACCCTGATAGAGCTGGCGCGGACGCCCGATACGCTGCTCGGGATCCTCGATCATCTCTTTCCACTGCGCGATCCAGCCGACCGTGCGCGCGATGGCGAACAGCACCGTGAACATCGACACCGGGAAGCCCAACGCACGCAGCGTGATGCCGGAGTAGAAGTCGATGTTGGGATAGAGCTTCTTCTCGATGAAGTAATCGTCCTGCAGCGCGATGCGTTCGAGCTCCATCGCCACCGCGAGCAGCGGCTCGTCCCTAATGCCGAGCGCGTCGAGCACCTCGTGGCAGGTTTTCTGCATCACCTTGGCGCGCGGGTCGTAGTTCTTGTAGACGCGATGGCCAAAGCCCATCAGGCGGAAGCCGGAGTTCTTGTCCTTCGCCTTTTTGATGAACTCGGGGATGCGGTCGACGGTGCCAATCTCGGTCAGCATGTTGAGCGCCGCCTCGTTGGCGCCGCCGTGAGCGGGACCCCACAAGCAGGCGATCCCGGCGGCAATGCAGGCGAACGGGTTGGCGCCCGATGAGCCGGCAAGACGCACGGTCGAGGTCGAGGCGTTCTGCTCGTGGTCCGCGTGCAGGATGAAGATGCGGTCGAGCGCGCGTGTCAGCACCGGATTCGCCACATACGGCTCGCACGGAATAGCGAAGCACATCTGTAGAAAGTTGCTGGTGAAGTCGAGATCGTTGCGCGGATAGATGAACGGCTGGCCGATCGAATACTTGTAGGCCATCGACGCGATCGTCGGCATCTTGGCCAGCATGCGGTAGCTCGCGACCGCACGCTGCTCAGGATCGCTGATGTCGGTGCTATCGTGATAGAACGCCGCCAGCGCGCCGACGGTACCGACCATCACCGCCATCGGATGCGCGTCGCGCCGGAACCCGGTGAAGAAACGCGTCATCTGCTCGTGCAGCATGGTGTGACGCGTGATGGTGTTGCGGAAGCCGTCGAACTGCCCCTTCGACGGCAGCTCGCCGTGCAGCAGCAGGTAGCAGGTCTCGAGGAAGCTCGAGTGCTCGGCTAGTTGGTCGATCGGATAGCCGCGATAGAGCAGCACGCCGGCGTCGCCATCAATGTAGGTGATGCGCGACGTGCAGTTGGCCGTCGAGGTGAAGCCCGGGTCGTAAGTGAAGCAGCCGGTGTCGCGGTAGAGCTTGCCGACGTCGATCACGTCGGGGCCCATCGTGCCGCTGCGCACGGGCATTTTCGTCGATTTGCCTTCGAGCGTTAGCTCGGCGTTGATTTCTTCGGCTATGGCCGGTTTTTCGTGAACGTTCATGGTGCGGATCCCTGGCAGCGGGAATGGGTTGCGAGCACTCAAGAGCCTCCCGGCGAGCGGTTCAAGCAGTGTCCCCTATGAGCGTTTTTCGTCAGTGGCGCGTCCTGGCGGCTGTTGGCCGCTCGTGTTGTCCCGATGCGCCCTTGTACACTAATTTTGCAGCGCAACATAGGGGACGCAATCGGCCCACAACCGCCGCCCCAAGGTTAAGGGTTGCCGCCGTCGCCACTGCTTGTGACCGCCGGTTTGATTACTCATCCTGATCGTGGATGCGAGCGAGAGCTTCCTCGCGCCCCAGCACCGCCATGACGTCGAACACCGGCGGCGACACCGACTTGCCGGTCAGCGCGGCGCGCAGCGGCTGTGCGACCTTGCCAAGCTTGGCGCCGGCGGCTTCCGCATAGGTCCGCACGATCTCCTCCAGCTCGGCAGCCGACCAGCGGCTGGCCCCTTCCAGTTTTGGCGCCAACTCGGTCAGGCGCTGCCGGCCCTCGGCGTCGAGCAGCTTCTGCGCCTTCTCGTCGAGCGCCAGCGGCCGCTCGGCAAACAGGAACTCGGCACCGTGCACGAGCTCGACCAGTGTCTTGGCGCGCTCCTTGAGGCCGGGCATGGCGATCAAGAGTTTCGCCCGCATGTTGGCGTCGAGCCGTTCGACAATCGTGGCCCCGCCCGGCAGGTAGGGCAGCAGGTCCTCGATGCGTAGCAGCAACTCCTGATCGTCCGCCGAGCGGATGTAGTGCCCGTTCAGGTCCTCGAGCTTGGCGTAGTCGAAGCGCGCCGCCGAGCGATTGATGTCACCGAGATCGAACCAGTCGAGCATCTGCGAGGTCGACATGATCTCGTCGTTGCCGTGGCTCCAGCCAAGGCGAACGAGGTAGTTGCGCAAAGCCGCCGGCAGGTAGCCCATCTCCTTGTAGGCTTCGACGCCGAGCGCACCGTGGCGCTTCGACAGTTTCGCTCCGTCGGGCCCGTGAATGAGCGGCACGTGCGCGAAGATCGGCACGTCCCAATCCATCGCCTGATAGATCTGCGTCTGCCGCGCCGCGTTGGTCAGATGATCGACGCCGCGGATGATGTGCGTCACCCGCATGTCGTGATCGTCGACGACGACCGCGAGATTGTAGGTAGGGTTGCCATCGCTGCGCAGGATGATGAGGTCGTCGAGCTCCTTGTTGGCGAACACGACGCGGCCCTGCACCTGATCATCGACGATGGTCTCGCCCTCGCGCGGGGCTTTCAGGCGGATCACGTACGGCACGCCGGCCGGCGCCTCGCCGGGATCTCGCTCGCGCCAGGGTGAGCGGATGGTAAGCGGGCGCTTCTCGGCCTGAGCCTTCTCGCGCATCGCATCCAATTCCTGCGGCGTCAGCCAGCAGCGATAGGCGTGGCCGCGCGCCAGCATCTCCTCGGCCACCTGCCGGTGGCGCTTGGCGCGCGCGAACTGCGAGACGGTATCGCCGTCCCAGGTGAGCTCCAGCCACTTGAGACCATCGACGATCGCCGCCACGGCCTCCGGATTGTTGCGCTCACGGTCGGTATCCTCGATGCGCAGCAGCATCTTGCCGCCGCGGCCCTTGGCGTACAGCCAGTTGAACAGGGCTGTGCGGGCGCCGCCGATATGCAGATAGCCGGTGGGCGATGGGGCAAAGCGCACGACCGGCGCGCCGGCGCTGCGTGTTTTGTCGGTCATCTTTTTATCGATTGCCGTTGGGATGTGGGAAGTTGCCGAGCGATGTAGCATGCCCCGGCGGGGCGGGTAAGGGGCGCCGGGGGAAAGGCCACGTTCGGGGCGGTTAGCAACGACGGCAACGGCGTTCTGGCGCCGCTCGCGCGCCGTCTCGAAGCCGAGCAGGAGCGCTGGGTCTGCTGGCTGCCGGTGTTCATCGGCTGCGGCATCGCGCTCTATTTCGCGTTGCCGCGCGAGCCCTCGATCTTGACCGCGGTGGTGCCGCTCGTCGCGGTAATCGCCTGGCGCGCGGCAGGCAGCACCCGTGCCACGCTCACAACGCTTTTTCTTAGCCGGCTGCTCGCCACGACGCTTGGCTTTGCCCTCGCCAAGCTGCGCGTCGAATGGGTGCGGGCGCCGGTGCTGGCCAAGCAGATAAGTGCCGCGGACGTGCGTGGCTATGTCGAGCTCATAGAATTGCGCCCGACGTGCGGCCAGCGCCTCACCTTGCGCGTCACACCGCTCGGCGATCTCCCGGACGCGGCACGTCCGCTGCGCGTGCGCGTCACGACGAACAGGACATTGCCGGGGCTAAGACCGGGTAGTGCGGTGCGCCTGCGGGCGACGCTTATGCCGCCGTCGGAACCGGCGTTACCGGGCGATTATGATTTCGGGCGGCAGGCGTGGTTCGCCGGTATCGGCGCGGTCGGCTATTCACTGTCGCCGCCCGTGATCGAAGCGGGCGCAGCGGATCCGCCCGCCGACTTGCGCATGTGGGCAGCGGTGCAGCGGGTGCGTCAGGCGATCGGCGCGCGCATCGCCGCGGCACTGCCGGGCGAGACAGGCGCCATTGCCACGGCGCTGATAACCGGCGAGCGCGGCGGCATCTCGGAGGCGACGACGGACGCCTTCCGCGATTCGGGCATCCTGCATATTCTGTCGATCTCCGGCTTCCACATGGCCATCCTGGCCGGCTCGGTCTTCTTTTCTCGTGTGGGGCTCGCCGCTTTCCCGTCGATCGCGCTCGTCTATCCGATCAAGAAGTGGGCCGCCGCCGCCCTGTTCTCCGCCTTTGCCTACCTCCTGATCTCGGGCGCCGCCTTCGCCACCGTACGCTCGACCATCATGATCGCCATCATGTTCCTCGCCGTGCTGCTTGACCGCCCGGCACTCGCCCTGCGTAACGTCATCCTGGCGGCGACGCTCATTCTCATCGTCTTCCCCGAAAGTCTGTTCGACGTCGGCTTTCAGATGTCTTTCGCGGCGGTGCTGGCGCTCGTCTCCGTCTACGAGGCGTTGCGCGAGCGCGAGGCTTGGGCCTCGCTCATGGAGCGGCCTTCGGCCGGGTTATCGTCTTTTTTGCCGGCATTGTGCTGTCGACGCTCATCGCCAGCGCGGCGGTGGCGCCGTTTGCCGCTTATCACTTCCACAAGAGCCAGCAGTACGCGGTAATCGCCAACCTCATCGCCCTGCCGGTGTGCAACATTATCGTCATGCCGGCGGCGCTGGCGGCGCTTATAGCCGTGCCCTTTGGGCTCGAGGCGCTGCCGTTATGGGTGATGGGCTGGGGGCATCGCGGCGATGGTGTGGGTTGCGGATCGCGTCGCCGAGATTCCCGGCGCCGTGCTGCGTGTGCCGGCCATGCCGAGCCTCGCCTTTGTCCTCATGATTGCCGGCGGGCTATGGCTGATGCTGTGGCAGACACGCTGGCGATTGCTCGGCATCGCGCTAATCGCCGGCGGCGCGGCGTTGGCGCCGACGCTGCGCACGCCCGACATCCTTATTGGCCGTGATGCCGAGCTCACCGCCATCCGTGGCGCGGACGGAGAACTCTCTGCCGTCGGCGCCACGCGCGCCTCGTTCGAGCTCGAGCGCTGGCTGGAGCACGATGTGCCCGCCGCTCAGTCGAGGAAGCGTCAAAGTCCACGGCCTTCGCCTGCGACGGCATCGGCTGCCGCGCCACGGTAAAGGTTATGACGGTCGCCGTCGCGCAGCATCCCGCCGCCTTCGCCGAGGACTGCCGGCGCGCCGCAATCCTCATCTCGGGGCTAGTCAGCCCGCGCGGCTGCACCGCGCCAAAGACGGTCGTCGATTTCTTTGCGGCGCGCCGGCAAGGCACGCAGACGCTCTACATCGAGGCGGATGGCAGCGTCCGTATCGAGACGTCGCGGCCGCACGCGGCGTGCGGCCGTGGTCGATGCCGGAACTGCCGCGGTTGCCGGACGCGGCCGACCCCCGGCGTACCGCCGGGCTTCAGTAACGGCGCATCAAGCCGACGAGCCGGCCTTGGATGTCGACCTGATCCGGCCCGAAGATACGCGTCTTGAATTCGGGGTTGGCGGCCTCGAGGGCGATGGTCGTACCCTTCTTGCGCAGCCGCTTCAGCGTCGCCTCCTCGGAATCGACCAGCGCCACGACGATATCGCCGTTTTCGGCCGTATCGCAGCGGCGGATGACGACGATGTCGCCGTCCAGAATGCCCGCCTCGATCATCGAATCGCCCTTTACCTCCAGCGCAAAGTGCTCGCCGTTGGTCAGCAGGTCAGGCGGGCAGGCGATGTCGTGGGTGTGGTTCTGGATGGCGCTGATCGGCGTGCCGGCGGCGATGCGGCCCATCACCGGCACCGACACCGTGCGGCTGTCGATGACCGTCGAAGGCGGCGGGGAAAGATCGCGGCTGCGGCTGCCCTCGATGACGCTCGGCTGGAAGCCGGCGCGCATCGGCCCCGGAGCGGCGCCTTGGTTCTCGGGAAGGCGTATGACCTCGATGGCACGGGCACGATGCGGCAGGCGGCGGATGAACTGGCGCTCCACCAGCGCCGTGATCAGGCGGTGGATGCCCGACTTGGACTTGAGATCGAGTGCATCCTTCATCTCGTCGAACGACGGCGGCACGCCTTTTTCCTGCATGCGCGCGTGGATGAAGAGCAAAAGCTCTTTTTGTTTCTCCGTGAGCATCGGGCCTCCAGCTGCTCGTCGGCGGGACGCTTTCCCAGGTTGTCTGGACAAAGCGTGAACGTACCCTAGCCGTTCTCTTCGCGTTCCGCAAGAGGGGGCATATTTGCTGGAGAGCGCTTCAGCTTGCTTAAGGCATGTTCCGGGCGCGCGCAGGAAGCCAGTCCCAGCTTCCAGCAGGGTCATGCGTCAAGCGTTGGGTGCCTTAGGCCAATGCCGCGCCGAGCAGCCGTTCTGAGCGCAATTCTCGTTGGCGCCATGCTTCCAGAAGGATTGGATGCTTTGCGAAGCGACCAAACTCAGGGCCGCGAGAACCAGAATCGCGATGTCGCGCCGGGCACGGGGCCACGCTGTGTACTCAATGACTTTCGACATGAAACCACTCGGAATGACGCCCCAAGCGCATTCTAAACAACCGACAGACCGCGAGCAACCTACCGTTTGGCGGCTTGCAGGGAGCCAATGATTGGCCCAGTTGCGTTGCGCCCTAGGCTTGCCGCGCCAGAGCCAAATTTCAGGCTTGTCAGAGGTCGAGCGGAAGGACACGCACCAGTTCGCCGACGCGCGCGGCGGGCGCATCGGGCGAGCGCACGATGAGCACATCCGCCGCCGCCAGCGCCGACATGTGGGAGCTGTCCTGGGAGCTGAGGGCAGTCACGCGCGGCAAACCCGCTTCACCAGCCACCAGCGTGCCGCGCATGTAGTGTTGGCGCGGCCCGTTGGCTTCGAGGTCATGCGCTAGCACGGCGGCACTCTCGCGCACTGCCGCGTCGCGCCGCCCGAGCAGCCGAAAGATCAGCGGCACGAGGAAGATGCGCGCCGCGATGAGGCAGGAGAGGGGGTTGCCCGGCAGCCCCAGCACGCACATGCCGTCGAGCCTGCCGAACAGCATCGGCTTGCCGGGCCGCACGGCGACCTTCCAGAAGTCGAGCGTCATGCCGCGAGCTTCGAGCGCCGGCTTGACGAGGTCGCGATCGCCGACCGACGCCCCGCCGATGGTCACCAGCACGTCGGCATCGGTCGCGGTGGCGAGCTTTTTTTCGAGGTCCTCGACCGTGTCGGCGGCGATACCGAGCAGCTTCGCTTCGGCGCCGAAACGCGCGACCAGCGCCGCTAGGCCGTATGGGTTCGACGAAACGATCTGCCCGGGGCCGGGCTTGCTGCCCGGCTCGACCAGCTCGTCGCCCGTCGCCAGGATGGCGATGCGCGGCGGGCGGCGGACGTTCAGCTTTGCATGCCCACCGGCTGCGGCGAGCGTGATGGCCGAAGCGTCGAGCAGGCGGCCGGCGCGCAGCAGTACGTCGCCGGTGCGAAAGTCGCCGCCGGCCACGCGGATGTTGGCGCCGGGCTCGGCAGTCTCGCGCACGGTGAGAGTGTCGCCGCTACGCTCGGTATCCTCCTGGATCACCACCGCGTCGGCGCCCTGCGGCACGCTACCGCCGGTGAAAATGCGCACCGCCTCGCCGGCGCCGATCGACCGGTCGAACGGGGCACCGGCGTTGGATTCGCCGATGATGCGCAGCTCTGCCGGCACCTTGCCGGCGTCGGCCGCGCGCACGGCGTATCCGTCCATGGCCGAGGCATTGAACGGTGGCTGCGTCAGCGTTGCCGTCACGTCCTCGGCGAGCACGCGGTCCGCGGCGCCGATGAGATCGACACTCTCGACGCACACGGGGGTTGCGCCATCGAGAATGCGCCGCAGCGCCTCTTCGACGGAGAGGAGTGCCATGTCACGCGCCCTTCTTGGCCGCAGCGGACGCTCGGTAATCGCCCGAGCGGCCGCCGGACTTTTCGATAAGGCGAATGCCCTCGAACCTCATGCCACGATCGACGGCCTTGAGCATGTCGTAGAGCGTGAGGCAGGCGACCGACACGGCCGTCAGTGCCTCCATCTCGACACCCGTCTGGCCCGTTGTCTTCACTTCCGCCACGACCCGCACGCCGGCCGGTTTGGAGCTTGGCTCCAGATGCACGGCGACCTTCGACAGGTTGAGCGGATGGCAGAGCGGGATCAGCTCGTGCGTGCGCTTGGCCGCCATAATGCCGGCGATGCGCGCCGTGCCGAGCACGTCGCCCTTCGGCGTGTCGGCGCCCTTCAAGAGCTCCAGCGTGCGTGGCTGCATGGCGACGAAGCCTTCGGCGATCGCCGTGCGCGCGGTAATGGACTTGTCCGAGACGTCCACCATGCGCGCCTCGCCCTTGTTGTCGATGTGCGAGAGCTTGCTCATTGCGCTGCCTCGGCCCGGGCGAGGAGTGTGCGCGTCGCTGCCGCGACGTCCGCTTGCCGCATCAGGCTCTCGCCGACGAGGAACGTATTCACCCCGACGCGCTCCAGCCGTGCGATGTCGGCCGGCGCAAAGATGCCGCTCTCGCCGACGACGATGCGGTCCCTAGGCACGCGCGGCGCCAGGCGCTCCGTCGTCTGCAGCGTCGTTTCGAATGTCTTCAGGTTGCGATTGTTGATGCCGATGAGGCGGCAGTCGAGGGCCAGCGCGCGCTCGAGCTCGGCGTCGTCATGCACCTCGGCGATGGCGTCCATGCCCCAGTCCTTCGCTGCCTGCGCGAGATCGCGGGCGATCGCGTCATCCACCTCGGCGAGGATGATGAGGATGCAATCGGCGCCCCAGGCCCGGGCCTCTGCCACCTGATAGGTGTCGAGCATGAAGTCCTTGCGCAGAGCCGGCAGCGAGGTTGCCGCGCGCGCCGCCGTCAGATATTCGGGCGCGCCCTGGAACGAGGGCCCATCCGTCAGCACGGAAAGGCACGCCGCACCGCCAGCTTCATAGGCCTTGGCGAGGCGAGGGGGGTCGAAGTCGGCGCGTATCAGTCCCTTCGACGGGCTCGCTTTCTTCACTTCGGCGATCAACGCCGGCAGCCCGGCCTTGTGCTTGGCCTCGATCGCCCCGGCGAAGGAACGTACGCGCGGCGCGCTGCGGGCGAGCTCCGACGACGCGCAACGGCGTTGCCGCCTTGGCGCGCGCGATCTCTTCCAACTTGTAGCGCGTGATCTTCTCGAGGATGTCGGCCATGGCGCGATTGTTACGCTGAAGGTCGCCGGGTTGCTACCGGTGGCGGGGGTTAGGGTCAAGGCGCCCCTGGTCGAGGGATCGCGACATCATCGCCGACCGCGTCGTTACGTACCCAACGAAGGTGTAGAAGGCGCCTGATCACGCGCAGGACAACGTCGGTCAGCTCGATCGTCTCCGGCACGTTTGAAATTCCTTCCCTTTTTCCCGATTAAGGATGTCCGGGACCCGAACGGCGCAGTGGCCTTCCACGCGTTCTTAGCGTGGCTTACCCTGCCTTCGCCCCAATGAAATCGGATATACGTTTCGGCACGCGCGCCGTCCGGCGCGCGCGACCTACAATTCTCGGAGGCTCGATGCGCAGATCGCCCGTCCTGGCATATCGTGCCGCTGGTGTTGCGACCCTCGGCTGCGCCTTTCTCATGCTGTTACCACCGGCCTCGCAGGCAGCCGAGGCGGCGACGACGACCGGCACCGAGACCGGGCCGATGAAGGCTGCGATGGCCGAGTACCGCAAGAAGCTGGCCGCATACAACAAAGCCTACGACGCCTACGAGAAGGTCGCCGGGCCCTATTGGCGTGCCGTCACCGACAAGCGCTCGCGCCGCCGCACCAAGGTGGCCAACCACATGCAGATCACGGCCGACGACTACGTGATGACGCAGCCGCCGGTCTATGCGGGGCCGGAAAAGCCGGACAATCCGCTGCAGCCCGGCAAGCAGCGCAGCGAGATCCCCGATGCGGAAGATTTTCTCGCCAACGCTAAGGCTGAGTTCGACTTCGTACCCGAGGCGCCGGCGGATGAGATCGCCTACAAGCGCGCCTACGCCGCGGTGGCTTCCAACAAGGGCCTCAACAAGGAAGAGTGCGTCAAGATCTACGGCTTCGAGTTCGGCGGTGACGGCAAGTACGACATCCAGGCAGGCCGCGAATACGACATGAAGGCGCGCGTCATCTCTACAGCGCTAGGCTACAATCAGCTGCTCACCACCAACACGGTCGGCCTCTTGGCCGAGGACGGCGACGACTTTGTCGCCGCGCTGAGCGAGAAGGCGGAAAGCGCCGACGGCGAGCGTAAGGCCGCCGTTGCCGACAAGATCGCCAAGCTGAAAAAGATGATCGCGTTCGCCCGGACCGTGCCCAACGATTGGAACGCCCACGGCCGCCTCGCCGGCACGCCGAAGGGCATCGGCGTGCATGCCCTGAACCTCGACGTCGACGTCGGGCCGATGCTGCAGACGCGCAAGCTGACGACCTCGGTCGATTTCGCCAAGCGCAAGGGCTATGGCAAGCCGCTCGCCGCCGCCGAGCTCGAGATGATGAACCTGACGGGCGACGGCAACGGCTACGACATGGTGACGATGCCGAAGGCGCTGCGCGAGAAAGTGCCGACCACCAACTTCTTCCAGCGCGGCGGCTATGAGCGCAATCCGGTGGCAGCGCGCAACAACACCGTCGCTAAGCTCATCGCGGCGACCGACGCCAAGATGGTGCAGGAGGCGAAACTGCAGGGCGCCAGGGACATGGCCGCCGCCTTCGACGCGGCGCGGTAGCGGCTCGGCGGCAGCCACTCAAACTTGATCGACGACGGGTTGCGGAGGGGGCCGCTCCTGACCAAGGTGGGAGTGCGGTCGCCTCGGCTTTGATAAAGGGTAGAAATATGCCCGCACCACAAGAAGCGGCGGCGACTGGTGACCGCAATCTGGCATTGTTCTGCGATTTCGAGAACATTGCCCTTGGGGTGCGCGACAGCCAATACGCCGATTTTGACATGCGGCTTGTCATCCAGAAGCTGCTGGTAAAGGGCAGCGTCGTCGTGAAGAAAGCGTATTGCGATTGGGAGCGGTACAAGGGCTACAAGAAAGCCATGCACGAGTCGGCGTTCGAGCTCATCGAAATACCGCATGTCCGCCAATCGGGTAAGAACTCGGCAGACATTCGCATGGTCGTGGATGCGCTCGACCTCTGCTACACCAAGGAGCACATCGATACGTTCGTCATCATCTCCGGGGATTCCGATTTCTCACCGTTGGTCAGCAAACTTCGCGAGAACGCGAAAACCGTGATCGGCGTCGGCGTCAAGAACTCGACGTCTGACCTGCTGATCAGCAATTGCGACGAGTTCATCTACTATGACGACTTGGTGCGTGAGGTGCCGGCCTCACGCAAAGACAGCAAGCCGGTGCGTCGTGCACCAGCTGCCAAGGCGCCGAAACCGCAGAAGGACCGAAAGCAGGAAGCGATGGATCTCGTCTTGGAGACGACGACGGCGCTGCTTGCGGAGCGGGGAGACACCGCCAAGCTCTGGGGATCGATGGTCAAGCAGACACTAAAGCGCCGCCACCCCGGGTTTAATGAGTTATTTTACGGGTTCGCCTCATTTAACGAGCTGCTGGCGGAAGCGCAGATGCGCGGCTATCTCAAGCTCGAGCTGGATGAAAAGTCGGGCGGCTATACCATCGAGAGCGTGACGCCCTGACTGCTACGATCCGCCGTCGCGCGATGCCGAGCAGCCGCCAAGTTGCCCGATCAGCCTAAGCGGCCGTTGGTCGAGCCGCCTGAGCAGCCAAACCGCGGCATCCGCGGCTCATCCCGTCCGTCGATAAACTTCGACTTTGCCTAAAGTTGCACGCAAATGCTCATCGCTCGCCGGCGTATTTGAAATCCGCCGCGTAGAGATTGAGCTAAGCGTTTACGCCGCTCCAACCCTTGTTGCCGCATAGTCCGCCGCCGTCGGCGCGGGTGAAGATGCGATGAAACCAGCAGCGGTTGGGAGTCAGACAGGGCGGCTGCGGGCTTCGGACCAAACCGCCTGGCAATTCTCTGCCATGGATAGGTGGTGCATGTCGTCCAGGCGCTGTCGCTGGCGCGCGATATGCCCTCTGTTCAAAAGACCGTTCGAACTGCGGCCCGTGAACTTACCGGGGCCGACGGCGCCACGTTTGTGCTTCGCGACGGGGACTGCTGCTTCTACGCGGACGAGGATGCCATAGCGCCACTTTGGAAGGGTCGTCACGTCCCCATGCAGAACTGCGGTCAGCGGCTGGGTGATGGAGCACCGCAAGCCCGCTCTGATCGAGGATATCTACGAGACCCTCGTGTCCTGGCGGACGCCTACCGCCCTACCTTCGTGAAGAGCCTCGCCTTGGTTCCGATCCGCACGCTCGATCCGATTGGTGCGATCGGCAACTACTGGGCCCGCAGGCATCGGCCTACGGACCTGAGTGCGCGTCTTGCAGGCGCTGGCCGACATCACGGCGGTTGCACTGGAATTGATCCGTATTTTGAACGACCTCGATGCGCACGTTCGGCAGCGAACCAGCGATCTCGAGCTTGCGAACGCGCGCATCAGCCAGCTCTCCCTCGTCGATGAGTTGACCGGTCTCAACAATCGCCGCGGGTTCTTCCTACTCGCCGAACAGGAGCTGAAGGCAGCCGAGCGTCTGCGCTCGCACGTTTTTGTCCTGTTCGTCGATGCTGACGGCCTGAAGAAGGTCAACGACAGGCACGGTCACGAAGCAGGCGATGGGCTGCTGCGCCAGCTTGCGCAGTTCTGAAGTCGACTTTCCGCAAATCGGACGTTGTTGCGCGCCTCGGAGGTGACGAGTTCTGTATCTTCGGGATTCATGACGAACGGGCTCCGAACCTTGCCAAGTCTCGGCTGGACGAGGGCATCGCTCGGTTCAACGCCAGCCATCCGGCTTCATATGAGCTTGCAGCCAGCTCTGGCATATTCACGTTTGCGGCCGATAGTGGGCGCACGCTCGAGGAAGCGATCGCGTGCGCGGACAAGGCTATGTACGCAGAGAAATGCGCACGGCCTTCGTCGCGGCTCTGACAGCAACTTTGGACAACACGACGTTGACGTGGAGAGCGGGGGCACCCACAGTCTCCGCATAAGTCGTGCGCGGGGTGATGCCATGTCCGAAGCAGCTCAGCCGAGTGGACCGGATCTAACGCAAGGGGTCGCCGCATCGCTGCTCACGGATGGCAGGATGCTGCTTGGGCACATTGGCGAGGATGCCGTTTTGCTGGCGAGGCGCGGAGATGATGTCTTCGCCGTCGGCGCCGTTTGCACGCACTACAACGGCCCACTCGCCGAAGGACTGCTCGTTGACGATACCGTACGCTGCCCGCTGCACCATGCATGCTTCAGCTTGCACACGGGAGAGGCACTACGCGCGCCCGCGCTCAATCCGATTGTGTGCTGGCGCGTCGAGCAAGACGGCGCGACGATCTTCGTACGCGAGAAGATAAAGCGGGCAACGCCGGGCAAACTTCTGCCGGCAGCTCGCTGCCGCGCACGGTCGTGATCATCGGCGGCGGTGCGGCCGGCAACGCAGCGGCCGAGATGCTGCGACGCGATGGCTTCGAGGGCAATATCACGATGCTCAGCGCCGACGATGCGCTGCCCTACGACCGCCCCAACCTATCGAAGGACTTTCTCGCCGGGACGGCGCCTGAGGATTGGATTCCGCTGCGCTCGGCCGAGTTCTACGCGAAGAAGAAGATCGACGTGCGTCTCGGCGCGCGCGTCGCCTCGATCGACGCGCCCGGCCGTACGCTCCTGCTGACCGATGGCGGCCGGCTCGCGTTCGATGCGCTGCTGCTGGCCACCGGTGCGCATCCCGTGCGCCTCGACATTCCCGGCGCCGACCTGCCGAAGCTGCACTACCTGCGCACTCTCGACGATAGCCATGCGCTCATCGCCAAGGCGAAGGACGCCAAGTGCGTTGCCGTTATCGGCGCCAGCTTCATCGGTCTCGAGACGGCGGCGGCGCTGCGGGAGCGCGGCCTCGAGGTGCATGTCATCGGCCCCCAGGCGCGTCCGCTCGAGCGCGTGCTCGGACCCGAACTCGGCGACATGGTCAAAGCCATCCATGAAGAGCACGGCGTCAAATTCCACTTCGGCACCAGCGCCGCTTCCATCGACGAGCGAGGCGTGACGCTCAAGAACGGCGAGCGGATCGACGCCGATCTCGTTGTTGCGGGCATCGGCGTGCGCCCCGATGTTGAGCTTGCCGAGCAGGCCGGTCTCGCTGTCGACAACGGCATTCTCGTCGACGCGTACCTGCAAACGAGCGCGCCCGGCATCTTCGCGGCCGGCGACATCGCCCGCTGGCCCGACCCGCACACTGGCGCCAGCATCCGCGTCGAGCACTGGGTCGTGGCCGAGCGCCAAGGGCAGACGGCGGCGCGCAACATCCTCGGCTATGGCGAGCATTCGATGCCGTGCCGTTCTTCTGGAGCCAGCATTACGACGTCGCCATCCGCTATGTCGGCCATGCCGAACGCTGGGATCGGCTGCAGATTG
>CAVRVR010000019.1:0-147132 GCA_963724595.1 uncultured Alphaproteobacteria bacterium
GCGGCATGTCGAGATGGCGCAACGTGAGGTGCTCGGCGCCGTAGTCGAGCATGTTAGAGAAACAGCCGTTCGACCAAAACACCTGTGCGTCGGCGGTCGCGAACTCGGGGACGAGGTTGAACATTAGGTCGCACTCGGACGCGCCCAAACGCGTGAAGTGCATGCCGGCGAGCGCCCGCAAGTATTGCCCTGTGATGGTCCAGGTCCACAGCCTCTGGATGTTGTTGAGCTTGCGCATTCGGTACATCAGAAGCGCGCCACTGAGGCCCCGCGCACTGTGCAGCCCTGGCGAAGGCGGCCGTATAGCGAATGAAAAGGCAGCCGAGCAAGGAGGTAACGACGATGGTGAGCCAAGCGGTAACGAAGGTGTAGAGCGTTAGATACCCAATAATTTCGTATAGGGGCGAGGCGCTGAAGTAGTTGCTGGATACGTCCTCTAAGACTGGCGTGAGATCGCGGGCAAACCACAGGATCGTGGCGGCGGGCACCACGCTAATCGCGGTGAACACTGCTATCTGCATGAAGACGTTACAGGCCTCGAAGATCCAGATGGGATGAGCATCCCTGCAGGAACTTGCCGTGCGCCGCAGCTCCGTGCATCGGCCGCTAAGGCGTGCCGGAGCCCCTTCCCAAATCTCATGCGCACCGACGTCTCGCAAGATGGGTGCGAATGGAGTGATCCAGCTGCCGCGGCCCACTCTCACATTGTTGGCGATGGCGGCGCGCATTCCGATCTTGCAACCGCTTTCAAGGTGGATTGGGCCCACAAGGAGGTTCTGGCCGGACCATCTGGTCGTTTGGACGTAGGCGCCGGTCTGGATGGCGATATCGTCCTCGATGGCAATCAAATCTAGCGGCCCGGACAAAAACGCGTCGTGCGCGCATTGAAGATTTTTGCCGACTTTCGCGCCGAGCTGCCGCAGCACGAAGGCCATGAGCGGCGCGCTGCGATAGATGGCGCCCAAGGCCAGGAGCACCAGGCTCTCCATTCGTCCGATGCACCAGACCCGCAGATGCATCTTGCTCCACTTAGGGTAGACGCCCGGCGTCACGTTGTTGCGATAGATGTCGCCGCCCAGGAAGTACTTGATGGCCATCACCCAAAGCAGAGTGGCGAAGGGAAGGAGCAGGCTGAGTAGGTACACGCCGATGCCTGTGGCGATGAAGGTCCATAGGCCAGCGGTCGCGAAAAAGTTTCCAATTTCGAAGGCGCTCAAGACGCCTAGGGACGCCAGCAAGCCTGGCGAATAAAGCAAAGTCGCAAAGAGGATCTGCAGGATCGTGAAGCGTCGGACCGAGAGTATCTTTGACGCGCGGTCATCGCGTTCAGCGCTGGTGGTCTGCACGGATTTTGCGGCGACCGTTGCCATCGTGATGGGTGGGTCAACCCGCCGCGTTCGGCTCGCCACTTTGCGTACTGTATTACAATCGCTGAGCAGTGCGCGCACCGATACCACCCATCCCGCGGCCTGCAAGCGCCGCGCAAGGCGAGCGATGACGATCGAGTGTCCGCCAGACTTCGCGAATCCCTCGTCCCATCCGATAGAGGTGCCAAACACGTCCCTACAGATCGCCAGCACTTCCTCGGCGTCTGGGTCTAGACCCGCGTCGGCGTCAGTCGGCGGCGTTTCCTCAAACTCCGTGTCTTGCGCCGTGCGGGGTGTCTCGAGATAGCCGCTCTGCAGTAGTAGTGTTAGGTCTGGTAAGCGTTTGCGGTCGATCTTCCCCGACACCGGCTTCATAACGAATTTTTCTACGAGGAAGATACTGGTCGGGATCGATGGGGCGGGAAGTTGCTTGGCGAGGGTCGCCGTCACCCGCGCAGACCACACCGGTGGGGCAGGTGCGACCACTGAGAAGGCTCCTGCGGAGATCGACGGCGCCAAGACGAACGCGACGAGCGCCTCGTTCTGGTAGTCCAGTACAGCGGCCTCGATCTCGCTGAACTCCGTCTGCAGGATGTCCTCGACGGCCTGCGGCTCGACGCGGTGTCCGCGCACCTTGAGCTGCTCATCGATCCGACCCAGGAAGTGCACGCGCTGTGTTCGAACGTCTATTTTGCATTTGTCCCCGGTGCGGTAGAGGCGTCCGAACTTGGGGTGCGTGATGAACTTCTGTGCGGTCTGCTCCGGCAAGTTGCGATAACCGCGCGCGACGTGGACGCCGCCGATGCAAAGCTCTCCGACCTCACCGTGGAGTAGTGGCCGCAACTCGCCAATATCGAGGATGACGTAAGTGACGTTGGCGAATGGCGAGCCGAGGGTGATGGGCTCTCCCGGTCGCAAATTTTGGCGGCTCGTGTCGGTGCTCGCCTCAGTCGGGCCGTAGGTGTTGATAATCTGGCGCCGGCACCGCGTCCACGGCTCTACGAGCGCGGGGGGAAAGGCTTCGCCTGCAGGCACGACGTACCGGCACAAGGGATATGGAAGATCCACCTCTGGCGATGCTGTCAGCGTAGAAAGCAGCACCGGCGGACAGAAAAGTACCGTGACCTCGGACTCGCGAAGCACTTGAACAAGGTCCGGGCCGGAGCTGATCTCCTCCTTAGTCAGCATGACAACTGCGCAGCCTGACACCCAAGCACTGTACATCTCGGAAATGCAGCCGTCGTAGCCCAACGATGAGGTCAGCGAACTCGCGTCCATGCCCGGAATGAGGTCGAAATAATCGGCGTAGGTAAGTGCGAGGTTTACATACCCAGCGTGCGGGCATTCGACCCCCTTCGGCATCCCCGTGGTCCCGCTTGTATAGAAGATTGTCGCGAGTCGCCGCGTCGGATCGTCCAACCAGGACGGCGGAATTCTCTTCGGCGGTTTTTCCGGTAACGTCAGAATGTCGAGTGTCGGCAGGTCGCGAAACTTCCTCTGTCCGCAAGTGAGAACGACTACCGGCCGAGCGTCGTTGATCATGTGTGCGATGAGCGCGTCGGGCACGGTGGTATCGAGCACCACCAGCGTGCCGCCGGCCCTGAGAACGCCGAGGTGTGCGGCGACGATATGCCAGTTGTCCTGCGACATGGCGATGGCAACCACCTGGTCCGGCCCTGTCAGCAACGGCTGTACGGCTGCGGCCACGATTTCCGCGTGGGCATCGAGCTCAGCGAAGCTAAGTGACTCTCCGCGGTGGGGGATCTGTAAGGCTATAAGATTGGGATATTTCTTGGCGGAGCGGCTGAAGACCTCGGTGAGCCATCGAATTCCCCGTTGATGCGGAACTTTCGCGAATGGGCGGTCGCTGAAGACATCCGTCAAACTGTACAGACACGTGTCTTTCGGCGCATGGGCCCCCTTATTCGCCGCCCAGAGGTACCGTCTCCACGCTGCAAATGTCAGAACAAAGACGGCCGCCAAGAAGGTAGCTGCGAGTGCCAAAATCTTTCTCACAGGCTTGGAAACTTCGGATCCTTGAGCATCTGCTTCAGTCGAAGTATTGCTGCAGCGTGCCCTGACGGCGAATGTCCAAGGTGACGCAATGGGGTCCGCCGCCCAACAGCTTGGAATGTCGCAATTTCAATGGGATGACATTAAGGCCATGCTTCTCGAGCAGCTTGATGAGCGAGGCCTGGTTCCGATCCACGACAATTAGATTCGGATTTATGCTGAACGCGTTCATATCGATCCAATCGCTACCGATGCTTTTGGAAAGGTAATCGGCATCGTGCCTGGCCGTGTTCTCCATCGGCGGACTGTAGATCACTTCCCACTGTTTCAAGACCGGCGGCAACGTATCGTCGTTGAGACGACCGGGATTACACAGGATCAAGCCAGGACGCGGGGCCACTAACGTTGAGTTTATGTGGCTGCCGAAATATACGTCCTTGAGGAAATGGATCCGGTATTTATCGCCCAATATGCCTTGCAACCAATGGCCGCCCATTTCGTTGCCGGTGGCGCTGACGAGATAGATCAAGTCCTGGCCGAAACGTAGGACGTTTGCCGCATCGAAGGCCGGCTCGTCGTTGCGCGGCGTAGGCCTGTCTAGGTCCACGCCTTCGAACAGCGAGTCTAAAAGCATCGGCTTCGGCGCGCTATACCACCGTGCGCCCGACTTCATGTAGTCGATTAGCAACGTGCGATAGCTGAACGTCTCCTGGGCGCGGCTGCGGATCACATTGGGTGTTTCGATGATCTGATCACCAATCACCAGCATGATGTCACGTGGGCAATAGTTATAGTATCCCTGGGATTCCCAGTTGATTGTCGAGAACGTGGCTTCGTGGGACCAAGTGTCCGGGCGCTTTACCGTGACGCCGGCCTTCTCCAGGATCTGCTGGAACTCGTTCAGATCCTCGTCTGTCTCTTCAATGATCCGTTGCGGAAAAGGGCCGCGCGGAATGTCAGCCAGTGAACGGTCGGGAAACTCTGCCAGCTGGGTGCTTAGGTCCGGCGTCGGATATCGCGCCCTTAACGGATTGCCGACGATAACTTCCTCAAGCGGATCCCATTCGTTGCAGCTCCAGACGCGTGACATCGCCGCCTCCTTCGGTATTGCGAAACTGGCCAGCTCCCAAGATCATCCTTCGAACTTTATGCCGCGCCGCATAGTGTTTGCGCAGGAGCCTTCGAGCTAACCTTTGCTCCCTCACCATCGGGCGGAGGTACTGAAGAAATCAGGCATCGCGAGCGCCGTGCCGGACGCTGCGGCTTCCTGAAGGACTAGATCGCTTACCGCAATGTCGAGGATGCCCAGTCCGAAGGGGGAGAAGATGCGCGCCTTGTCGGGGTCCTGCTGAAGCTTCCCATCCAGAACATCCACCAACGTACCGCCGATGAAGTCTCTGTTTCCGCGCGCCGTCTCCGCCAGATGCAATGACGTGTTGGCCTTTAGACAGTGCTCGACATCGTCGACGATGTTTTGCGACGTTAAGATCACGTTTACTGAGATATCGCGTAGCGATAGATGCAAGACCGTAGGCGAGTGCGCGAACAGCCTTTCGTCGGCAAGGTAGGGCTCTACGGCTGTGGTGGTGAACAGTATTAGAGATGCATTCTGGAGAGCTCCCTCAAGGCTTCTATGCAGCTCCGACTCGAGGCCCTGCTGATCGCCGAGCCACTTCGCGAATTGCTCAGCCTCTTTTCGGTCTATGTCGTACAAACTGACTTTGCGGAACTTCCAGTTGCGAAATAGCAGCCACTCGATCGTGTTGCGGGCAATCACCCCGGTGCCGACGATGCTCAGGGTGCCTTCAAAAGGCGCGGGTGAAATATGCTCGGCCGCCAGTGCGGCAGAGGCGGCGGTACGCGTTGCGCTGATTAGCGACGCCTCAATGCAGGCCAACGGATAACCTGTTGTGGCGTCGTTCAAAATCTGGACTGCTGACGCGCGAGCAAGATTGTCGGCCCGGTTGGCCGGGAAGCTCGATATCCATTTGATGCCGCTCTTCTTCACTTCGCCGCCAAGATGAGCCGGCAAGGCGATGATGCGGGCGGTAGGGTTGTCCGGGTAGCGAAGGAAGTAGCTGTTGGGGTTTATGGATTCGCCGGCGGCGTGGAGACGGTATGCCGTCTCCACGGCTTCAAAAACTTTCTGCCGGTTGCCGTCGATTGCACTCTTAACTGCCGAGCCGGGAACAACGTAGAAGACCGGAGCAGTTGCCAAGACTCATTCCCCTCAGCTCAAGCGAGCACTTCAACGCGAGGCTTGATGACCTTCCGTACCCAGGCCGGGTTGTATACTGTGTCCAAATACTTGTCGCCGAGGTCCGCGGAGATGGCGACGATGGTATCGCCGGGCGTGAACTCCGAGGCCAACTTCTGCACGGCGGCGAGGACGGTTCCGGTGCTTCCGCCAACAAGCAGATGGTAATCGCGCGCAAATGACAGACACATTTCAACTGTGGTCGCTTCGTCGATCGCGACAATCCGATCCGGGTTGCACAAGTCCGTCAACTTCGGCCGCAAACTCGTTCCGATGCCGGGAATGTTGCGCTTACCCGGGCTGCCTCCGAACGTGACGGAGCCCGTAGGCTCGACGGCCACGATTTTGATTTTTGGAAACTTTTGACCAAGACGCTCTGAAATCCCGGCGAGCGTGCCTGTAGTGCCGGCTCCGACGAAAATCCAATCGACCTTTTCGAATTCATTGGCGATCTCATTTGCCGTTTCCGCGGCATGAATATTCTTGTTGGCAATGTTGTCGTATTGATTGACCCAGACGGAGTTCGGCTCCGACTGCAGGATATTATCTATCGCCCTGAATCGGTTGGCCAGGAAACCGCCTTCGGCGTCGCGGTCATTGACGACGATAACTGTTGCCCCGTAGAGCTCCATGCCTCTGATGTTGGCACGGGTGGAGTTGGAATCCGTTACGCAGACGAACTTGTAGCCTTTGATGGCGCAGACGAGGCTGAGCGCTATTCCAAGGTTTCCCGACGACGATTCAACAATCACGGTTTCATGCGGCCTGACGATGCCGCGCCGCTCTAGATCCTCGATGAGACCTATTGCCGTCTTCACCTTGATCGAGCCGGTTATGTTGAACCCCTCGAGCTTTAGAAATATGTCGTGCCCCAGCGCAAAGGAGCGGAGACGATAGAACAGGTCACGAAAAATTATATCTAGTGGTGACTTTATGATCATGCAGCGTCCCCATGGACCCCGAGTAGTGAATCGTCCCGATGGTCCACATCGGGTAAGCCGTGACGCAAGGCCGGACGACCGTTTCCTCGATATTCCACTTCAGCTGTCGATGTCTCTGTTGGCTTTCAAAGCCATCGTTGGCGCGGCCGACCACTTCTCCCTCTCTACGCGGGGTGCAGGCCATCTCCTTAGGACGGCAAAGTCGCAACGCTATCGTACTCTTTCAGACAATGATCTCATAGCAGAGAATGCTCGGGTAGCCCGCAGTAGCTACTGAAAAATAATTGGAGCTCGTAGTTTATCTTATGCCCTTACCGGGGAATGGCTCCCAAACCTCACGCATCGCGCGTAAGGCCCTTATCTGGGATCTGGCAAGCCTCAATGGTTTACGGGTTGCCGATGAAGCAGCTCACAACTCCTAGTGACTAAGGGGCGTTGCACGGTTCGCGCTACTGGGGGCGACGCGCTCAATGTCCGCATCTGACCCAAAGCGGACATTCGCAGCGACGCGCTAAATGTGCGCCACTAGAAGCCGATCGTCAGACCCGTGATCGGTCCGTGCATGACCTGGTCGTAGACGTACTTGGTGCGGCCGGAGCCCTGCTCATAGTCGGCGGAGAGCGCTCTATATCCGAGGAGCCCCGAGTACGTGACACCATCCTGCTTGGCGAAGGTGAAGCTATAGGCGGCGAGCGCATTCCAGGAGAACTGGCTTCCGACGCCGAAGCCCCCGACGTCCCCCCGCAACATTACGTCGTGACCCGGTGCCAAGTTATATCTGAGCCTTGCGCCGACGACCGGATCGAGCCAATCGACACTACCGCTCCGCGCGGTGGCAAAGCCTCTTGATATTTCCAGGTCACCTACGTCGAGGGTTCCTGCCAAGGCCAGGTTGACACTCATTTCCTGGTGCCAGTAGCGGGCCCCGGCGAGAACATCGATCGCCGTATGGCTATCCCACTTCATGACCTCGTAGGCCCCGCCCACTTCGACGACGGTTTCCTCGAAATCAAGTCCGACCGCAGCACTCAACGTCCCATTGATTCCGGGTGCAAGGCTCCGCGATCTGACACCGTCTCCGCTAAGGCCGAGGTTGGCATAGAAAACGTCAGTGTAGACAGCGAGCGGGCCATTGCGCGCTTCCCCATAACCGAAGAAGGGAACTCGTTCGAGGTGACCTAAGACCTGGATCGGATCGACATGCACGTCGACCGATCGCCCTCTCGCCGTTTGTTCCCCATCAAGCCAGGTCAGCCACGCGTAGGGCGTGAAGCTCAATCTCCATTGGCTTGGGGGAGTCCCCGGTCGCGGCGCGGCACCAAGATCAGCGCTGAGCGCGGTTCCCGACGCGCCATAGCATGACGGACAAGAACGAAACTGCTTTGACGAGGGGCGAAGAGCGAAGGCGCCGTCTCATAGCGAGCTCCTTTAGAAGCAACGGCTTCAGTTCGACCCGCCTCCCCTCCACTATACGCCCTTACCGCGCGTATTCTGTTGTGGTCGAGCCACAGCGAGAGGTGTTGTCGACCGATCCTTAACGGCGTGTGCTCGATCTGTGTTGCGTTCGCGACCGTTCGAGCCGTGGGCCAAGTCCTGCGCTCAAAGAGTCCTGACACACAGTCAGGTCCCGAACTTGTGCAGGCCGGTGAGGGCGAACTGAACCCCCATCGCCAAAACAATCAGTCCCATGAAGCGCGTGATGGTATCGCGCGCAAAGCTGTCGCCACCTACTTTTCCGGCGAACTCTTGTGACAAGCAACAGGACCAGCCAGGTCACTAGTCCTGCCACCGCGACTGCCACCAAGGCCGTGACCGGAAGACCCAACCCGGAGTGGGCGGCGGAGAGCGTAATGACCCCCGTGATGGTTCCCGGGCTCGCCGCGAAGAGGATCAGTGGCGTCAAAGACGCGACAGAATTCGGGGCTGCATCGCGAGTCGAGGATCCTTGACCGCTGAGCATGGAAAAGCCCATCCATGCCAGCACCCCGCCACCGGCCACCATGAAGGCGTCGAGGGACACGCCGAATAGATGCAGCAACCGGGTTCCGATGAGGGCGGAGAGCGTGAGAATTACCGTCATGGCCAGCGCCGCCTTCGCGGCATCTGCCAACCGTTCTTCGCGAGAGCGATTTGCCTCGATCCGCGCAAACATCGCGCCACACACGGCGGGGTTCACCAGCGATAGAACCGTCACGATGGCCTGGAGTTGCTCTTTCATACCCAGTTCTCGGATACCTTTAGCCGGTCGGCGAAATTAACATCCACTTCGGGTTTTTCCTTGTTGGGCACGGCGTTGCTCCGGCGTGGATCAAGGACTGATCCCAGTATGGCTGCAGCATGGAGGGAACTCCACAACTGAACGTAGAGCGGTGGCCGAAACCTACGTCGATCTAAGGTGCGCGGTGCGATCATCGGAGTGACCGATGGAAACTGGGCCAAAGACCGTCCGTCTGGCCGGATCGACGCAAACATGCCCGTGTCATGTATGCGCGTTCTTCCGTAGTAAAGAGGAAGAGGACGCCGTTCTGCTGCCTTTCATGGCAGACGGATTTGAGGCCGGAGACAAACTCGTCAACATTATTGACGGACGTAACCGCGAGGAGCGTTTGCAGCGGCTTGCAAGCGCGGGAATCGACGTGCATGCAGCCGAGCGCGCCGGACAGCTTGATATCAAGCCATGGGAGCGGGCGCACGTCGTCGGTGGACGGTTTGACCAACAGGCGATGCTTGCTAGTCTTGATGAAGCGGCACACAGCGCTGGCAGCTCCTATCGGCTAACGCGCCTCTGGTCTAACCAGGAATGGGCACTCGAAAGCGTTCCGGGCGTCGAGGATCTTGTCGAGTACGAATGCCGCTTCAACTACATCTGGCCGAAATACAACGACGTGGTTGTCTGTGTCTATGACTGCACCCGATTTGGTGCCGAGCTTCTGGTGCAGATTTTGCGCACCCACCCCTTTTCGATTGTTGGTGATATTCTGCGCGAGAACCCCTTCTACGTGCCGCCTGATCAGCTGCTGAGAGAGCTGCGAGAGCTGTGAAGCCGATCCCCTGCGTTGTCGGCGTAGCGACTTTTATGTTCGCATCAGCCGCGTGGGGGAACGATGACCTCGTCACCGAAACCGCAATACGCAGTCAGCTCAGAAACCGAGCTGACGTTCGTAGCGACACGCTCAATGTCCGCTCCTGACCCAAAGCTGACGTCGTGCCGCTTGCACGTTGAAGACCACTGCCGACCGAATCCAGAAGTACCGACTTGCACCGAGACGGTTCCGCTGTTTGCCCTGATAACGCTTTGCCTTTTGGGCGTCGGTGCCGCGATTGCATGGTGGCTAACATAGCTCCTACTGACATTTGACAGCTCCGGCGCTTCCCGCAATCCCTCTGGCCGCGACGATCCAGGCTATCGCCGGCCAGCTCCGACTGGTGTGCTTTGGAAACAGATCGTGATCCACCTTGCGCCGCGAAAATCCTAAGATTGATCGGGCAACTTGAGGGGGTGGCAATGTTTACAATTTTGCGCTCCAAGACCGACAAACAGGTACGAATGCTGTCGCGGAAGTGGAGAGTTCACCTCTTGCTGTCCAACCTCAGCGAGCGTGGCCCGTGGGAGGTTGTCGGTTCAGGGGATGAGAAACGACTGAAATTGCATTACCGTCGTGCCCTCGACCGCGACGGCTATTGCGTCGTAGACGACAAATGCTCCCTGTTCGATCCGCGTCACTAGTAGCAGGTGTGGCGGATGCTTATAGAGCTGTGGCGCAACACGACGGTGCGCGAAGGTTTCGCCTGCGGTCGATCACTCAAAGAGATTTCTGATGGAACCGGCCTGTCGGAAGAGGATGTACGTCGGCACGAAGTTGACCTTTGCGTATCGCCCTGCGCTCGGCGCGCTCTACACACTGCCGGCACCCCGCTTGATTGGTCTCGGAAATGGCTGCTCTAGCTGATGATGCTTTGCATGATGTGGTGGTTGCCGAAGGCACACCGCCTCGCCGCGTTCAGTTGCAGCGAACGAAGGGATGGCGGATGCCGCCCGACACGCGAAAAGTCGACCGCTCCACCAAGTTTGGAAATCCGTTTGAAGGTCGGACGTACGGGAAGAAGCCGTTCGACTGCACCGGGCGTGGCTCACCGTCGAGATGGACGATGAAGTGATCAAGGGACGCTATCCGCCCTTAGTGGCAAGTCATTTGATTTCGCGGCGGACCTACGTGCTTACGTCCCTTAAGGAGCTGCGGGGCATGAATTTAGCGTGCTGGTGCGCGCCATCGGATGGGTGTCACGCCGACCTGCTTTTGCGTTTAGCGAACGATCTGGGGCAGCCGTAATGACGCGAATTGCGATCGAAACAGCTTTGGTGTGCACTAGGTGTGCCACAAGACGCTAAGCACTAGCATTAGCCTCTAGCTGCCGAGCACTACAGCATTGGCAGAATCACTGTGGCCTTTAGCATTCCCAGACTTTGCGCTCGGACAACGGCTTGCGCGCGCGATTCGGCCGATAGCTTCTGAAAAATGCGCTTCAAGTGTGTCTTGATGGTTTCTGGACCAACTCCGAGGGCGCGAGCAATCTCCTTGTTCGACCGACCGATGGCAATGAACTCCATGATCGAACGCTCGCGTTCCGTAAGCTCATCGCGCGCTCGAGGGAGGGACTTGCGCGTGCCAGGCGCGCGTTCGCGTAGGCCGGTCAGTAGATCGGTGACAAACCTGGCTGTTTTGGGCTCGCCGCCAAACGTGCCCGTTTTATGTGCGTGCGTGAGGATTGGAACTATCCGGCCGTCATGGTCGAGGACGAAGCTCGGAACATTTGCTCTCGCTCCCCAGTCCATAAGTTGTTTGAGGAGAGCGGACGCTTTCTCGGATGAGCCTAAGTCGGTTTGCAGGATTACGAGGTCAATTCCGATCCTCAGCGCAGAAAGGCGGTCGTCTACGGCGAGAAGCTTGTCAAAGGCGCCGGCGAGAGCAACGCCAGACTCCTGCGTGTGCCCTGCAGCCGCCGCGATCAAGCCTTTAGACGCCATATGATGAGTGCGAATGAGCGTACTGGAAGAAGTCCCCGCGGGGTGTTTTACTTCAAGTTCGTCGAACGTGCGCAGCAGCTCGCGAGCTCCGTCTATGTTCCGCTCCGATAACAGCAGACGCGTACGCTCGACCAATAGCGCAGCAACCTTCGCTCCCCATCCGCGATCCCAACACAGACTTTCAGCTCGATTGAGGAGGTTTATAGCTCTCGCACTATCTCCTCGAATCGCAGCCGCTCGAACGAGCACGAAGTATGCGTGGTAAAAGCTTTCGTGGAAGGCCGTTGTCTCTATGAGATCCAATGCATCGAGGACCGTGACTTCTGCACCGACGACGTCCCCGCGCTCGTATTTTAGTCGAGCCATCAAAGCCGTTACCATCGTAGCCGACACGGATTTCGCACCGACGTATTTTTCTGCCAACGTCTTAGCTGCCACGTAACACTCTTGGGCCTCGTCGAATTTCAGCTGTTGGGCGTCGGCGAGACCGTACAGGCAAAGGCGATAGTTTTCCGGCAGCACGTATGAGGCTTCGCCAGCCAGAGGGTCCGGCTTCGAGACTGCATAAAAGGCGCTCCAGTCCCCGGACTTGAGGTAATCGTAGCGAGCGATATTGCAGAGGGCGTTGAAGTGGAACGGGTCAAACTTATGGTTTCCTCCCAGACACTCCAAGGCGATGTCCTTACCCCGTGAGCTGTCATCGAGGAGGGCGCAAAGGACCGAGCGTGCAACACGGCATCTCCACCAAAGGTCGCTGCCCGTGTTATCGCAAGTCCCGGCTTCCACTTGGGCGAGCAACTCCTCAGCTTCCTTGAACCGCGTGACCAGCGCCATGCCCCAAGCGAGCGCCAGCTTGACCTCAAGCTGCCCCTTCATGAGCTCGGCCGGCAGCTTCTGCTCCCACTTTAGCAAGGTTAGCAGGTCACCCTTGACCACCAGTGCCATTGCGCAGTTTTCGACAAATTCGAGTGCCTCAGTGAAGTCTCCGGCCGCAAGCGCGTGCTGAACCGCCGTCGTCCATTGCGCCTGCGTCGCAAACCAGCGATAGGCCCGGCGGTTTAGCTCAGAGATTTGACCGACCATCTGCGCGTTCAGACGGTCCGTCAGGTATTCGCGAAGGAGATGGTGATAGCGGTACCAGCCGCCGACCTCGTCCAACGGAACGAGCAGAAATTGCTCTCGCTCAAGACGGTGGAGCATTGAGTTACCGTCGGACGTACCGGTGACCGCGTTGCAGAGAGAGCCGGTCACTTGATCCAGAATTGATGTCTTCAGTAGGAAGTCGACTGCTGCGGCAGGTTCCGACGCAAGCGTGTGTTCGAAGAAATCCGAAATCGTCCGTGTGGTACCCGAGAAGCCATGCATATAGAACGCCCCATCGGGTGACTTGACCAATGCGATGCGCGCCAACTGTAAGGCCGCGGGCCATCCCTCGCTGGCCAAATGAAGTTTTTCTACGCCAGACTGACCAAGCCGGCTTATGAGGTCTTCGCCTAGAAAATGCATTGTTTCTTGAAGATTGAAATTAAGGAGGGTCGCATTAATTTCCAAAATTTCGTCATCGAGACGGACTTGCGACAACGGAAAGGGCGGCTCTATCCGCGATACGAGCACGAGATGCAGATTGGAGGGGGCATAGCGCAGCACATACCTGATGAGATCATGGCAACGGACATCAGCGATGAGATGGAAATCGTCGAGAAAAATGTAGAGGTCGCCGTCGATCTCCGACACAGCGTTGAGGAGCGAAGCGACAACATTATGGGCGGGAATTAAGATCGCCGCTTGCAGGAGCTCAACCGCCTCGCGACTGAGGTTGGGAGCAGCGACCTCGACCGCTCTTACGACGTTGTATGCGAAGGCGCCGGGTTCGTCGTCGTCGTCGTCAAGACTTAGCCACGCTACTATGGCGCCGGCTTCCCGCAATCGTTGGCACCATTCTACCGCCAGGGTTGTTTTTCCGTACCCCGCCGGAGCCTTGAACAGAATAAGCCGGCGTTCACCAGCCGCATCGAGGACACCAAGGAGCCTTGGTCTTTCAACAGCGAACTTGCGAACAGCGGGCGGTTTGGTTTTGGTTACGGCAATGCGCGGCAGCTCGACCAAAGCGGGGTGACCAAACTCCTGCGTCGAGTCCGTTTGACGCATGCGCGCGCTCCTCACGCACAGATCTCTCACCCGCTTGGCGAGAGGTTATTCGAACACCCCCTCGCATTCAATAAAAATGAAGACGCGCAGATGGTTGAAACGTGCCGCTGTTAGAAATTTCTAGGGCTTGAGCCCGAAGCATTCGTTAGTAACCTGCTCCTGACCCAATGTCGCCATCTAAAGCTCGCGTGCGCGAGCATCTCACAGATCTATTCTCAGGACTGTCTCACCGGTTTCATCGGCGATCTCCAGCCTCTGCCCGCAAATATCCGCCTGCTCGAAACCTCGCTCGCTCAAAATCTCATCAACGATCTGCAAAATTCCGGAGCGGGCGCGGTTGATGTCGTGGAGGAAGAGCCCTTCATCGTCGACGACGTTTCCCGTGTCGGCCTTGAGATGAAAGAAATAGCGCGGCATGGGCACCTCGATCGCTTTGGTTGTACGCGTGGCAAAACACTCCGTCGCTCTCTCGCGAGCGACTCACGATGTCCTCGACCCCGTTACTTAATCGCTTGCGTTGGTTTGGAACGAAAACGTCGCGTAGGGCGGGATGCCGCAACAACGATCAACTCTAAGCTGGGCAAGAAGTCGCGGGCCTTATTCACGGGAAGCGCCGAAAGGAGTTTCCGGTTGACTCGGTGGGCTATGAGTTTGGCCTGCTCGAAAGCCGCACGTCCTTCAATTGTGATAGCGAGTTGGTAGGTGCGCGCGTCATTCTCGGTCTTTCGACGCGCGACCAAACCCTTCTTTAAGAGCCGCTCGATCAATCCGCCCATTGTGGAACGATCGATCCCTGTACGCTCCACGAGGTCGGTCTGACTCAGCCCTTCCTGCTCAGCAATTCTTTCAAGTACCGCGAACTGCCGAGGCGTGATGTCGAGGTCGCAAGCCTCAATATGGAAGAGCTCGTCCGCACACTGGCTCGCACGGTGAAAAATGTTGAGGGCCCACGGCTCGTTGCCCTTGTCTACCCTTTTGCCGCCACTCCGCATGTGGAGCCGGGAAACGGCGCGTCGAGTGCTTGCTAGATTGTTGGTACGCATCGGTCCTTATACGGACCACTTCAGCGCGTGGGCATCCCCGTTTTGGGGGAGACTTCGCAGGCGCCGCGCCGGATTTCACTTCCAAAACCCCTCGAACCGCCGACTGGCCGTCCGTGTGTAACGGGACATATGCCTTCGCGGTCAGTGCCAGCGGTCAGCGCAATCTAACCCTCAAGGAATTGGGCGCCGAATGGACCGAGGCGAACATGGGCAACTAGTGGCCAATGAAGGGGTGGCGGAGACGGAGGGATTCGAACCCTCGATACGCCTTTACAAGCGTATAACGGTTTAGCAAACCGCCGCCTTCAGCCTCTCGGCCACGTCTCCTCCGGAGGAGCCCTAATAGAGGCGGGGTGGCCCGATTGCAAGCCGCGCGAGCCCGGCATCCGCCGCGCTTCGACCATCGGCCTTGACGCCTATCGCCCGCGGCCGCATCGTTTCCGCAGCCAGTTGGGAAACAAGGCCGCAACGGCCGGTCCCGTAGGGTGGGCTCGCATGCACTTGCGGTTTTTTCTCGCAGCCACGCCGATGTTGATCTGCACCGTCGCCACGGGCGCGACGGCGCAGGAATACTGCGTGACGTGTACCGGACCCGATGCGAGCTACCGCTGCCTCATCGGCGGCGACGTGCCCATGGCGGCTCGCGCCTCGCGCGGACAGTTCCTTTGCATCACCGAGATTGCCAAAGCCGGCGGCCATGCGAGCTGTAGCGCCGCCCGCGGCGCAGGCGACGCCGTGTCCAGGCGAAACGCGCACCGTGATGTTCCCGCCCGGCGATCCTGGTGCAGCCCCGCTGGCCGAGACGCGACCGCCGTCCGATGCACGGCACCGCTGGCGGCACCCTTGGCGCCCCTGGCCGCCGACCAAGGAGATTGCGCCGGCACCGCATGCCGCCGCCGATCAACAGCAGGCCGAACCGCACGATGCCGCACGCTCCGCGGGCGCCGGAGGAGGCGAAGCCGAACGCGGTGGAGAATTTTGCCAAGAAGACCGGTGAGGCCGTCACCGCGACCGGCAACGCGGCGGCAACGCCATGAAGAAGACGTGGAACTGCGTCACCTCGCTGTTCGGCGACTGCTGAGCAGCCTGTCCACAACAATTGAGCTTATTGCGTGGCGATCCACTCGCGGGCGAGACGCTGTGCGCGCGAGATCTGCGGCTTCGACATCTCGCGGGAAATCTCGAACCGGTAGCGCTTGGCGTCATCGTTGCCGCGCATCGCCGCGAGATTGAACCACTTGTGCGCCTCGACGAGATCGAGTTCCACATCCCGGCCTACGCAATACATAAGGCCGAGTTGGAAAAGAGCATCCGGCGTCGAGCCGTAGTCGGTGCTCTCCTCAATACCGTGAGACGATAGTTCTAACCGTGCCATGACAGTCCCGCCCGTACGCCATACATGCCGGCGGAATGCCCGCTCGAGCGCTGAAACAAGGATGTCAGTGAGCTTATGAGAACTGGTAAATGGCCAAAGCGTCGAGATGTGAACGGGCGCCCGAACTGCGCATCAAATCGGCGCAAACGGGTCGCTTCTGCGCACGTCGCAATCACCTCTTCACGATCATGGTTACCGGCGGCTAACCATAGCCGCAGAAGGCGGCAGTTACCCGGATATCAAGGGATGAGAACGATTGATCCGGTCGTCTTGCGCGCTTCCAAGTCGCGGTGCGCCTGAGCCGCTTCGCGCAGCGGATAGGTGCGGCTCGCCGCGATCTTCGACGGCGCCCTTGCCAACCACCTCGAATAGCTCGTTTGCGTTGGCGAGGAGGTCCTCGCGCCGCGCCGATGTAGGTCATGACCGTCGGCCGCGTGGCATAGAGAGAGCCCTTGGCCGAAAGGATCTGCAGATCGAACGGCGGCACCGGCCCCGAGGCATTGCCGAAGCTGACCCACAGGCCCCTCGGCTTCAGGCAGTCGAGCGATGAGGGAAAGGTATCCTTGCCGACCCCGTCATAGACGACGTCGCAGCCAACGCCGCCGGTGATCTCGCGCACGCGCGCCACGTAGTCCTCGGTGCGGTAGTTGATGACGTGCGTGCAGCCGGCCGCCTTGGCGAGCTGGGCCTTCTCGTCCGAGCCGACCGTGCCGATCATCGTCGCGCCGATCGCCTTCGCCCACTGGCAGACGATGAGACCGACGCCGCCCGCCGCGGCGTGGAACAGCAGCACGGTCTCGGGTGTGCAGCGATAGGTCTCGCGCAACAGGTAGCGGGCCGTCATGCCCTGCAGCATCATGGCGGCAGCGGTAACGTCGTCGATGCCATCGGGCAGCTTGACGAGGCGGTCAGCGGCGATCAGCCGCTCGTCGGCATAGGCGCCGAGCACACCGGCATAGGCGACGCGGTCGCCGACCTTCAGTTCGGTCACGCCCGGACCGACGGCTTCGACCGTCCCGGCGCCTTCCATGCCGATGATGGCCGGGAAGCTCCGCTAGCTTGTAGAGCCCGCTGCGGTGATAGACGTCGATGTAGTTGAGGCCCACGGCACTTTGGCGCAGCCGCACCTCTCCCAGACCCGGCTCGCCGACCTCGATCGCCTCCCATTTCAGCACTTCCGGGCCGCCGGGGGCGTGAATGCGGATTGCGTGCGCCATGCTGAGACCTTTCCTCGTGGCGGCCGCCCGTTTCGCCTTGACGTCGGCCATGGGAGCCTTCTACGGGCTGTAACGGCGCGCCGACAAGGGAGCGAGAATGATTCTCTACCGCCGCCGGAACCTGCCGGTCCTGCTTTTGCTTTTTGCCCCCGTCGCGCCTGTGGGTTGTACCGGTCCCAATGTCTCCACTGGGTCAAACTCAGGCCTCACCTGCGTCGATGACTTCGAGCGACTGCGTCGCCAAACGGCAGCGAACGCTGCGCTACCTCGTCGACGACCAGGACCGCACCTGGGTGAAAGCCCATGCCCCGGCCGAGGCCTATGCCTCCGGCGTCCGCCTGTTCGCCTTGAAGAGCAAGAAGAAAGATCTCACCTGTGATGAGCTCGCGCACGGCAAGAACGAGGCCGACCGCGCCCCCGGGCGTGCTGCGCGGAGCCGGGCAATCTGACGCCGGCGCAAGTCTCGCGCGGCATCATGCTGGCGGGCGAAGTGTCGCGCGAACTGGCCGCCGAGATGAAGCGCCGGTGCCGCAAAGCATGAGCCGCGCCTCTCGACTGTCCGCCATTGTAAGAAAGACGCGTAGCTATATGCAGCCCTACATCGATGCGATCGTTGCCTTCGTGCAGGCCAACCAGGCGTGGGCGGCCCCGGTCGCATTCCTGCTCGCGTTTGGCGAAAGCCTGGCCTTCGTGTCGCTGTTCCTGCCCTCGACCGTGATCCTCGTCGCCATCGGCGGACTGCTTGGCGCGAGCGGCATCGACGTCTGGACCGTCGTCTTTGCTGCTTGGCTCGGCGGCTCGCTCGGCTACGCGCTCTCCTATTGGCTGGGGTTCTATTTCAAGGATCAGATCACCAGCTTCTGGCCGTTCCGCGACTATCCGAACATGATGCAGCGGGGCGAAGTGTTTTTCGAGAAGTACGGGATCTTCGGCGTATTCCTCGGCCACTTTTTCGGGCCCGTGCGCGCCGTCGTCCCGGTCATCGCCGGCATGGCGGCGATGCCGCATCTCGCGTTTCAGATCGCCAACGTGACGTCGGCGTTCATCTGGGCCGCCGGCGTCATCGCGCCGAGCTTTTACGGCCTCAAGTGGCTGACGCACCACTGACGGCGCTCAGCTCTTGGTAATCACCGCATAGACGGCATAGCCGCGGTAGAGCTGCGTGTGACGCACGCTGAAGCCGGGCATCGCAGCAATGCGCGCCAGCTCGACGGCAAGCGCATCGCGCGGCTCGACCGAGAACTGCGCCAGCCATCCACGCAACGTGCGCTTGAACCAGCGCGGCAGCCTCGACTGCGTTCCGAAATCGACGATCAGCAGACGCCCGCCCGGAGCAAGTGCGCCCAGCGCCTGCTGTAGCGCAGGCCGCCAGGGTGGGATCATCGACAGGGCATAGGAGATGAAGATGCGATCGAAGGCGGCGACGCCGAACAGTCGCTCGGCGGAAAAGTCGGTTGCGTCGCCCGCGGCGATGCGAATGCGCTGGTCGAGGCCGGCCTTGCGCGATCTGCGCGCGCGCGGTGTCGAGCATCGCCACCGAAATGTCGAAGCCGTAGAAGCGGGCCCTCTGGATAGTGGCGCGCGGCACCGATCAGATTGCGCCCGGTGCCGCAGGCGATCTCGAGCACGCGGCCGGCGGGCGGCGGCGCCAGCTCGTCGATGAGCCGATCGCGGCCGAGCAGATAGAACTTGCGCGTCAGATCGTAGACGTACCGCTGGTAGCGGTAGATCGCGTCCATGTGCTGGGCGGCCGACACGCCGGAATTGGCCACGCGCTTATGCCCTCAGCTGGCGAGCGTATAGAGATGGAAGCCGCCGTAGATCGATGAGCGGTCGCGGGTGGTCAGCTCGCGGCAACGCTCGCGGTCGTAGGCGAACCGCCGCAGGATGGCGTCGGGCACGCGCCCGGGGAGGATCGTGTCCTCGCCGGCAGTGCGGAAGATGACGCGCGCGCCGGGCTTGGCCGTGCGCACGATCTCGCTCCACAGCGCGCCGAGCTGCTCGTCGGTCATCCAGTCCTGCGCATCGAGCAGCACGTAGGCGTCGAGCGAGGCCGCCGGCTGAGCGGCGAGATGCTCGGTGAACGAGGCGTGCACGACGGTCATGTCGGAGGTGCGCTTGCGCAGCTCGCGAAAAGTTCTCGCGCTGCAGATAGGGCGGCAGCGGCGCGCGATCGTTCGTGGCATAGCGGCGTCCGAAGGCCTGCCAGGCGAAGTAGTTGTCTTTCAAGTCGAAGTCGCAGGCGAGGCGCTCGAGACGGGCGAGCAGCACGTCCGCCATGCTCGCTTGGTCGCCTTTGAGGGCAGTGAACTGCGAGGGAGGGATGCCGAGGCCGAACAGTGCCGACGGCTTGTCGAGCAGCCAGCGGATGTGACGCTTGCGGAACAGCGGCGCGAGCTCGCTCTCGAAAATGCGGCGCTGCTCGACTGCGCGTTCTCGCGGCCAGGAGTAGGCGCGGGTTCTTGCCGTGGGCGCGCGCCAGGAGATGCCCAGCGCCGATGAAATTGCCGAGCAGGCCGTGGCGATAAACGTTAGAGCCGAAGTAGCCGATGCGGCGGCGGCCGACGCGGTCACGCGATTCCCAGTATTTGCGGGTTGCCGCGTCGAGATGCGGGCAAAGGTAATCGAAGTAGGCTTCAATGTTCTGCTTGCGGTTGGCGTCGGCAAAGAAAGTGCGGAACGCGGCGTAGTCTGGAAGGTGCGCGAGCGCCGCCAACTTCAGCTTATTGAGCGCGACGTGTGCCGGGTTGAGGTCGATAGCAGTGACCGAAATCGGCGCTGCAGCGAGGTAGCTCAGCACGTTGCAACCGCCTGAGGCGATAGCGACGAGGCGCTCATCCTCCTTGAGGCTCAGCGCCTCGAGATCGACGAACCGGGTCTTCCCAGATCTGCGGATAGACTAGACCGCTGAAAGCGAGGGTGAATAGCCGCTCCTGGATGCCCTGCCGCGTCACTGCCTTGTGGCGATGTACCGCCTGGCGCAGGCGCTTGTTGCGTTGGCGCCGCAGAGGAGCTTCCTCAGCAGCGATGGCGTCCTGAGTTGAGGCCATGCTTCCCCATTTGCCGTTTTTGGCGGCGCTTACGCCGCTTGGCGTACGACCGGTTCGGCTAAGGGAGTCTTGTTACGGTTTTATGTCAATCACTGGACGTGGCCCTTGCGCGCCGCGCCAAGATGACCTAGAGCGAGCCGCTTCGCGCTTCGAGGGCCGTCGCGGCTGCAAGCGCCAACCCCTCATTTTGGTGAAGGCAATGAGCAGCACACGCAGCCTCCGCAACGTCGAGACCCGCAAGAAAAAGGCCAAGCGCGCCATTGCGCGGACCACAAAGACACGCATCCAGGGCAACACCGCCGGCTGCCCGCAAGCGCCTGAAGAAGCTTTCCGGTCTGAGGCGCGGCGCCAAGACCGCCGCCAAGGGCTGACGACGCTACGCCTGGAAAACCGCGTTTCGCTCCGTCGCGCGGATCCGACGCGGTCCGTGCACGTTAACCGTGCAGGGCACTCAAGTGCCGCCGGCCGGGAGTGAAATTATGGTCAACGTCTATCTCTTCATCGAATTGCTGCGCTCGGCCAATGCCGCCGATACCGCCGATGCGTTGAAGGCCCTCGAGCTCGGCGACTGCCAGTTCGCCAATGTCGTCGTGCTGGCCGACGACAAGATCGTTGCCCAGCTAGACTGCAAGACCAGCGCCCAAGCCAACACGGCGATCCTTGCGAAAATCTCGCCGGTCGAGGGCATCGTGCAGACGAACATTATCTCCGTAGTCCGTCCCGTACATAAGTAGCCCGCGACCGGGTCGGCTCGTCGACCGCCAAAACGCGGTCTTGCGGCCATTGTCCTGCACCGTGCCACGTCCTAGCTAACGACACAGCGTCGTTATCGATGGCACCTCCGCATGGCACTGATCGCACCCTACGATCCCAACCGCTTCACCTCGGCGATCCCCCACTACATCAACGGGCGGCCGGCCTATGCCGAGCGGCTGATCGCCTGGCTCGCCCGCGACACGGAGCTCGGCGCGAGTTCGCGCGTGCTCGATCTCGGTTGCGGACCGGGTTCGCTGACACTGCCGTTATCGCGCTACTGCGGAACGACAATCGGTATGGACGCCGATCCGGCGATGATCGCTGCGGCAGCGCAGGCGGCGAAAGTCGCCGGGCTCGACATCGAATGGCGCGTCGGCTCCTCGTTCGATCTCGATGCCGGCCTGGCGCCGTTGAGCCTCGTTACCATCGCCCGCGCGTTTCACTGGATGGATCGCGAGGCAACGCTGACGCGCCTCGATCGAGTTGATCGCACCGGGCGGGGCGGTCGCCCTCGTCAACACTGAGCTGCACCCATCAGCGACGACGCGGTGGCACGAGCAATTCGAGGAGCTGCGCACTTCGCACGGCCGCTTCGATGACTTCTATCGCTGGCGCAAGAGCGAGGCGTGGGAGGAGCACACAAGCGTGCTCCTGCGCAGCGCCTTCAGCGAGCGTCGAACGGATCTCGGTGTTCGAGGCGCGCACTGCCCGCATCGAAGAGGTCGTCGCGCGAGCCCTGTCATTCTCGGCTAATTCCCCAGCGGCGCTCGGCGAGAATGGCCGCGCCGACTACGAGGCGCAGGTGCGAGCGCGCATGCTCGCCATCGCGCCCGATGGAGCATTTCCGGAAATCGTCGAGAGCGTTGCCATCATCGCGCGCCGGCCTGTCGCGTGAACAGGTCGTATAAACAAGAATGCCGCCGGGAGACCGGCGGCATTCGGTAGTGTCAAACGTCGGGGGGACGTTAGGCCAGCTCGATCTGGGCGGCCTGCTTGCCGCGGCCACGGCGATCGTCCTCAACCACGAAGGTGATCTTGTCGCCCTCGTTGAGGCCGTTGATGCCAGCGCGCTCGAGCGCGCTCACGTGAAGGAACACGTCCTTCGAGCCATCGGCCGGCTGCACGAAGCCAAAGCCCTTGGAGAAGTTGAAGAACTTCACGGTGCCAGTGATACGATCCATAAGTGTATTTTTCCAACCGGCGCGCTTTTAAAGCCAATCGCCGCGCGGCACGCCAACGCGCGGAGTCTCAGTGATTTGGGTAAGGCAAACGGCCGGTGGCGCGCTTAATCTCAATCCAAAACGTGAGGGCGCGGTCCACCTCGGATCGCACCGGCACTGGCTATATGGCGGGTGTCAGTGCAAAAAGCAAGGCGGCTCACGGCCGATAGAGGAATAGCCGGAACAGATCGGTCGGCGACTTGTACAGCTCGCGCGACGAAGAAAAGCCGGCCTCGTGCCCGAGGCGCTGCCAGCCGGACACCGTCTCGGGCAGATCGCACGTGCGAACGTGCTTTATGCCTTCGGCGAACTCGGTCGCAGTCAGCTCGGTCCATTCTCGCCGTCCGATGTCCTCGAGCCGGTCGAGGTACGCTGGACGATCTTCGCCGTCGCGGCGTGTCGGCTCGTAGACGAGAAACGCGCCCTTAGCATCGATGCCCGGCGCGAACCTCGCGCATGAAGGCGAGCTTGGCGTCGGTGTCGAGGTGGTGCAGCGACAGGCTGATCCAGACGATGTCCTCCGCGGTCCGCAGACCACGCATCACGGTGCTGAAATCGGCTTCGTCGAGCTGCACCGCGCAGGGCAGCGCGGCCAGGTTGTCTTGCGCGAGCGCCAGCGCCGGCGCCGAGAGATCGACGCCGCGATAGAGCTCGATCGGCGTTGCCTTGAGCGCCGTGACGATGCCGCTGGCGTCCCCGCAGGCAAGATCGAGAAAGCGGTAGGGGCGCGATACCTCGTCGGTGAGGAAACGGTGCAGCGCGGCGCAGGCCTCGGCATTCTGCAGGTAGTCGTACTTCAGGAACTTGCGATAGACCTCCCACTGGTTCTGGAAGATCTCCAGCGCCGTCGCATCGGCAGCGTCGGCGGGCGTTCGTTGGTTCGCTTCGGCCATCATCGGTCTCTCGTCGGCGCACGCAGGCTAAGCCGGGCGGGTAAATATTGCCTTCGGCCGCGGCCGTCGCATTTTGGCACGCCCAGCGTCACGGATTGAAGATAAGCACGAGGTAGGTGAAGAACAGCAGTAGGTGCACCGCCCCGTGCAGCACGTTGGTGCGGGCGCCGCTGAACGTGAGCATGCTCACCATCAGCGTCAGCACCAGCAAGAGGATGTTCTCGTCCTCGAGGCCCAGTGTGACGCTCTGCCCAGTGGCGAGGCCGATCATCAACACGAGCGGCACCGTCAGGCGACGGTCGATAGGGCCGAGCCGAGGCACAGGTTGATCGAGCGCTGCAGCTTGTTGGCCAGCGCTGCCTTGAACGCGGTGATGCTTTCCGGCGCAAGTATGAGCGCGGCGATGAGCGTGCCGCCGACGGAGGTCGGGACTTCGAGCGTGTGGATGCCCTGCTCGACCATCACCGCGAGGTATTCGGCGAGGCCGACGATCGGCACCATCGTGAGCAGAAGAAGAACCGCGTGCGTGGTGACGCTGTGCCGTTGCCCTATCGCGACCGATGGCTCTTCATGCGTGCCGGCGCATCGGCTTTCGCCGACGGCAGCGGCTGAAAGAAGTCGCGGTGGCGCATGGTCTGCAGCGCCAGGAAGATCGCGTAGAGCACGATGGTGGCCGCCGAGAACAGCATCGCCTGCCAGAAGTTCAGCGTGCCCTCGAGCGCCGTCGAAAGCGTGCGGTTGGGCAGGATGAGCGCGATGGCCGAGAGCGGAATGAGCACCGCGAGATAGGCGCGCGCTCCTTCAAGGTTGTACTCCTGCTGCACGTGCAGGAGCCCGCCCGACAAAAGGCAAGCCCCGACCATGCCGTTCATCATGATCATGATGACGGCGAACATCGTGTCGCGCGCCAGCGTCGGGTCGGTCACGCCTTCGAGCATCACCGCGACAATGAGCGACACCTCGATGAGGATGACGGAGATGGTGAGGATGAGCGTGCCGAGCGGCTCGCCGAGAAGCTCGGCCAGCGCGTCGGCGTGACGCACGACGCCGAAGATGCAGCACGCGATGGCCGCCAGCAGCCACGCAAACAACACGCCGCGCTCGAGGAACTGCGTTGGATCGGCGAGCCACGTATGACCGTAGAGGAGGAACAGACCAAGCGTCAGCGCGCCGAAAAAGAACGGCATCTCGCTGCGGATACGCCGTTCCCAGCGCTGATGGCTCGCCTCTTGGTACATGCGGCACTCTCCTGCCGGGACTGAGCTTGCCTCAGGCACCGAGGCAAGATCCTGGCGGCGCGTTATCGGGTCGCATTTGCCGCACCGGCCGCAATTAGATCAACTGCCGAGAAATTCAACTGCCAAGCATCCTTCCGATCCTTCCTTAATGGCACGCGCCGTAGCTACGCGAGGTCGTTGTCGGAGGTATTGGTATGAGTCGCTCGGGCCTAATCGCGCTGCTGTTGTTGCCTGTTGTGGCGGGCCCTGCGACAGCGGCTAGGACGATGGAACTCGCGATCCCCACGCAGCAGCCGGACGGCACGCCGCAGAGGCCGGTTGGCGAGCCGGATGCGCCCCCGGCGATGGGCCTCGACTTTTTCGATGCGGGCCTCCACACAGAAGGCGGCCGCGAAGAGGCCTGGCCCTGGCCGCTCAATCCCAGCAATAACTGACGGTGCGTGTCAGCTGGCGCGGCGCGAAGCGCGCTGCGGCTTGCGACTGCGGTTGGCGACGAGCGCCGGAATCTGATTGGCGGGCATCGGCATGCCGACATAGAAGCCTTGTGCCTCGGTGCAACCTTCATCGCGCACGCGCAGCAGCTGCTCCTTGGTCTCGATGCCTTCGGCAATCGTAGTGATGCCGAGGCTCCTCGCCAGCGCCACGACCGAGCGCAGCACGGCGAGCGAGCTGTTCGGATCGTCACGCAGCTCGTGAATGAAGTGCTTGTCGATCTTGATCTTGTCGAAGCGGATCCGCGTCAGGTAGCTCAGCGAGGAAAACCCGGTACCGAAGTCATCGAGCGCAAGACCGACACCAATATCCTGCAGTTTGCCCAACACCTCGGCGACGTGCCGATCCTCCTGCATCAGTACGGACTCAGTGATCTCGAGCTCAAGACGGCTCGGCGACAATGCCGAAGCGCCCAGCGCTGAAATCACCGATTGGCGCACCTGCCCGGAGCGGAACTGCGCCACCGACAGATTGACGGCGACGCGCATGCGCTTCGGCCACCCCGAGGCCTCTTCGCAAGCCTCGCGCAGGGCCCATTCGCCGAGCGGCACGATGAAGCCTGTCTCCTCGGCAAGCGGCACGAACTCGGTGGGCAGGATGAGACCGCGCTCCGGATGGTTCCAACGCAGCAGCGCCTCGAAGCCGGCGATCTCGCCGCTCTCCAGGTTCAACTGCGGCTGGTAGTAGAGCTCGAACTGATCTTCGCGCAGCGCCACCCGCATATCGTGCTCGAGCTTGTGGCGCGCGCGCATGCGCTCGTCCATCTCGCGCTCGAAGAAGCGTGAATTGCCCGGCCCGTCGTCCTTGGCGCGGCCAAGTGCCAGGTCGGCGTTCTTCAACAGCTCATCCGGCTCGCTGCCGTCCGCCGGTCCAATGGCGACGCCGACGCTAATGGTGATCGGCACCGCGTGATCGTCAAGATCGAAGGACGTGCCAAGCACGGCGTGCACGCGCTTGACGAGGGCGTCGGCCGCGGCGGCTGGTTCGTCGGCAACCTGCAGAACGACAAATTCATCGCCGCCGATGCGGGCGACCATGTCGGCGCCATCCAGGCGGCGACGCAGGCGCTGTGCCACACCCTGCAACAGGGCATCGCCGATCGACGGCCCGAGGGTATCGTTGACCTCCTTGAAGCGATCGATCTCGAGCAAGAGCACGACGAGGAAGCGACCTTCCAGCGCGTCACCCGCGAGCACCTGCTCCATGCGCTCACGCAGTTGCACCCGGTTCGGCAGATCGGTGAGCGCGTCGTGGCGAGCCATATGCGACAGCTTTGCCTCGATACGGCGCAGGCGCGTGACGTCATCGTGCGTCGCCACCCATCCGCCACCCTCCAGCGGCTCATGTGTGATGGCGATGATGCGGCCGTCGCTCAGCTCGTGCAGCCTGGTGTTGCGCACAGCTTCGCGCGCCGAGGCCAGCCGCTCGTCGAGATAGGCTTCCGAGTTCTCGCCGACATAGAGCCCATTGGCGATGCGGCTTTCGATGATCTTGCGAAACGGA
Source organism: uncultured Alphaproteobacteria bacterium (assembly GCA_963724595.1). GTDB lineage: Bacteria > Pseudomonadota > Alphaproteobacteria > Rhizobiales > Hyphomicrobiaceae > Hyphomicrobium_A. The sequence continues at coordinate 26,540 of CAVRVR010000019.1, forward strand.
GTGCCCCGCTCGGCCAAAGACTTCGATAGCCCGTACATTTCGATGTAGCGGTCGTTGCAGACGAGGAGCTTCTGGTCCTGGTCGAACATGCACAGGCCCTGGGACATCTTGGCCAGCGCCGCATTGAACAACCGGTTCTGCTCGCTCAGCTCTGCGTCGCGCCGGTCGAGCGCCGCAAGCGTGCTCTCGACCTGCTCGCGGGCCCGGACGGATTCTTCGAGATGTTGGCGTGCCGCTTCCAGCGCGTCGCCGTAGTCCGAGGCGTGGGCGGCGCGCCCGAGCATCTTGCGGGCGCTGTAGGTGCCGATGGCGAGCACGATGGCGAGGCCGGCGAGCGCGACGAGCCGCTCGGCTTCAGCGCCGGGCAGGATGCGGAATGAGGACAGATAAGAGCGGTAGTCGCTCGTCACTGCGGCAACCCCGTCGGTGAAGACGGCGCAGCAGATCATCAGGCTCCAGCCCGCCACTGCGGCGATGCCCGCAACGACAACGGGGCGCGGGTGAAAGCGCAGGGCGCGCACCCCAACCAGCAGTAGCAGAAGGACGAAGGCGGGCGCCTTGAGGACGCCGCCAGCCGGATGATGGAAGGCGAACTGGTAGCTCCAGATGATCGACAGCACGATGCCGACGTCGACGACGCTCAAGGTATCGAGCCAATGCTCGGGCAACGGCTCGCGGCTCGCCAGCCACCAGCGCACGCCGGAGCTGGCGATGAGCGCCAGCAGCGCTGGCACCACCCAAGCATCCAACGTCAGTATGTCGTGGCGGAAACCGAAGACATGCAGAGCCAGCACGAAGAGCGCGATGCCGCCCTGCGCCAGCGCAATCGACTTCTCGCCCTTGACGTCCTGTTCGTGGATGGTCTGCGCCAAACGGCGCGACGGCGCGCCGCGACCACGATGCTTATCGGGGTCGATGCGGGACGTCTCGGATGTCGGCGGAGGCGCAGCGGACAACGAAGGCTCCTCGGACAGATGACGCCGGTCGAAGAACGTGCGGCCGCCGGCGTGCCGAGAGATCGGCCCATCTCAACGCGCTACCGGCACCCGAATTGCCCATGACCTTGGCATAGACCGAGTTACTTATCCCTTTGTCGCAAAGGGTTCTTTAGGGATACGCCGCCCACTGAATGTTTGCCTCGGTTAATGTCGAATGACGTTTTGGCGCCGGCTGTCCTATTGCCGGACGCCCTCGATATCGAGCGTCAGCTCCACGTTCTGGGCGGCGGGCCCCAAGTTGTAGGTGATGCCGAAATCCTTGAGCGGCAGGCTGGTCGTTCCGGTGAAGCCCTCGCGATAGCCGCCCCACGGATCGGCGCCGCCGCCGACGCGCTTGGCTTCGATGGCGATCTCTTTCGTGACGCCGTGCAGGGTCAGGTTGCCGGTGATCGTCGCCTTATCACCGTCGAGCTTGACGGCGGTGCTCTCAAAGGTCGCCTTCGGAAAGCTGGCCGTATCGAGGAAGTCCTTGCCGCGCAGATGCTTGTCACGCTCGGCGTGATTGGAGTTGATGCTGTCGGTATCGATCTCGACCTTGACCTTCGAGGCCTCGGGCTTTGCCTCATCGAACGAGAACGTGCCGGTAAAGGTATCGAAGCGGCCGCTGAGCCAGCTGAAGCCCAGATGCTTGATCTTCCAGTTGATGGAGGCGTGCGACTTCTCCGTGTCGATGACGTAGTCGGCGGCGCCGGCCGGACCTGCCGACAGAAGCGCGGCGATGAGGGCGAGCGAGACGGGGGAAAGCTTCATTCGGCGAACTCCTGAGATTTGCCTATTGGTCGTTAGCGGGGCCCGACCACATGCGCGCAAGCACGCGGCTGCGGTCGATAAAGTGGTGCTTGAGCGCTGCCGCGGCGTGCAGCAGGACGAGGATCATGGTGACGTCGGCGAGGAGTTCGTGCACCTCACCGGCCGTCTTCTCCATGGCCTTGTCGTGCATGAGAGCCGGAACGCTGAACCAGTCGAACACCTCGATCGGGCGGCCATCGGCGGTGGACATGAGGTAGCCGCTCACCATCAGCGCGAAGAGCAGCGGGTAGAACCCCCAATGCACGATCTGCGCGGTGAAGCGCTCGAAGGAAGAGAGCTCCGCATCGCTCGGCTTGTCGTTGAAGAGGCGCCAGAAGAAGCGGACGACGAGCAGGAACAGCAGCAGCATGCCGACGCTGCGATGCAGATCGGGGGCGGACCGGTAGTAGGGGCTGTAGTAGTTGAGATCGACCATCCATAGGCCGAGCACGTACATGCCGACGATCGCCACTGTCATCAGCCAGTGAACGATGCGCGTCGGCAGCCCGTAGCCGTCCTTGGTATCGCGGATATGCATGCGCGGCTAAACCCCTCGTCTCCCCTTACCGCATCGGCTCATGTAGTCAGCCTCAAGGCGAGGTCAACCCGTTTCCGAGCAAATCATTGCCGCAGGGGAGGGGGGACAGCCACGAGGCGGGCAACGGCACTAAGCGCTGAGCGTCGCGGGCGCCCTTTCGCTGAGCTGTCGCTCATAGCTGGCGTAGAGCTGTGCCAGCGGCGCCCCGCCAAGCTCCCGACATTCGGCGAGTGCAGATTGCGCCGCCGCCGCATTGCCCGTGGCGAGCGCGGCAAGCAGGCGGGCGTGAGCCCCGCTCAAAGCCGCGAACCCGTTCGACTGCTCGACCGTCTCGTCACCGATGAGAGCGAAGATGCGCTCAGGCCGCTCCTTACCGCGCACCTTCACCGAGGCGATTTCCAGGAAGGCGAGCTTTGGCGCGGCAAGCGCCGTCTTCTCGCCGACGATGATCGGCACGCCGTAGGTCTTGGTCGTGCTTTCGAGGCGCGAGGCAACGTTCACGACATCGCCGAGGATCGAATAGTCGAAGCGCTGCGGGGAGCCGACGTTGCCGACGCAGCAGTCGCCGGTGTTGAGGCCGATGCCGATCTGCACGGGGGCGAGTCGTCTGGCCGCAGGCTGCGGACTCGGCGGCCCGAAGTGCGTTGAGCTGCAAAACCTTCTCCTGCATGCGCAGCGCCGCCCGGCAGGCGTTGCCCGCATGCGCTTCATCGAGCAGCGGGGCGTTCCAGAACGCCATGACCGCATCGCCCATGAATTTGTCGATGGTGCCGCGCTCGGCGAGGATGATTTCGGACAGCGGCGTGAACAGTCGGTTGAGGAAGGCGATCAGCTCTTCCGCCGTCAGCCCCTCGGCAATGTTGGTGAAGCCGCGCACGTCGGCGAACAGCACCGTCACCTCGCGCGTCTCGCCGCCGAGCTTCAGCTTGTCGTGGTTGCGCGCCAGCTCCTCGACCAGCGGCGCGGCGACGTAGTGTCCGAAGGCCGAGCGCACGCGGCTGCGCTCGCGCTCGGTGGCGATGTAGCCGCTGAGCGACGTCGCGAGATAGACGAGCAGCACGGCGATCGACGGGTAGACCGGATCGAGCAGGTAGCCGGAGTTGGTATAGGCGAGCCAGGACGCGGCGAAGACGACGACGATGGCTGCAGCGCCGATGGCGGCGGTACCGGTGGCACCGACGCGGCGGATCAGCCAGGCGAGCGCTGCGCCGCCGACGACGAGGTAGACGAGCTCCAAGCCCGTGGCCAGCGCCGGGCGGCTCAGATGTTCGCCGGCCAACATCTGTTCGAGCGCCTGGGCGTGCACCTCGACGCCAGGGACGGCGGAATCGAGCGGCGTTGCGCGCAGATCGAGCAGGCCGACGGCGCTGGTGCCGATAATAATATCGCGGCCGGCGATCTCCTTGGCCTCGACCGTGCCATCGAGCACGCGGTAGGCGGAAATGTAGCGGCGTGAATCCGGGGGCGTGAAGCGCAGCCACAGCTCGCCGTCGCCGTCGGTCGGCAAGACGGTCGAGCCCACGCGCACATGCTCGATGCCGGTGCGCTGCCCGAACGCCGTCACGCTGCTGCCTCCGGAGGAGCGTACGAATAGCGTGGTCTCCTTGTTGGCGATGCGCAGCGTCTCGAGCGGCAGCGATGGATAGAGAACTCCGGCAATCGACAGCAACAGCGGCACGCGGCGCACGACCTGGTCGCGCTCGGGCAGCCAGTTGACGGCGCCGAGTCCCGCGCCGCGTTGGTAATTACCGGCAGACTTTCCACCGTACCCCTGAAGCGCGGCACGAACTGCAGCGGATCGTCGCCGGCGATGACGAAGCTGGCGTGTGGCTTGGGCGGCGGCGTGTCGCCGGCCGTCTCACCGGCAAGACCGATGGTGACCGGCGCTGCGGCGATGGCGGCGGCAAGGCGCTCGTCGTTGGACGGCAGCTGCGAGGCTTGGCCGACGAGTGGGGCGAGCTCGGGCTGTTCGGCAAACAACTTGGCGAATTCGCCGGGCGATAAACGGTCCGGCTCGGCGAGAATAAGATCGATCGTGATGGTGCGTGCGCCATTCGCCTTCAGGCGGTCGATGATCTCGGCGAGGCGCGTACGCGGCCACGGCCACTGCCCGACGCGGGCGAGCGATGCGTTGTCGATATCGACGATGCGCACGGGAAGCGCCGGATCGACAGCGCGCGGGGCAAGATTGAGATAGGTGTCGAACACGGCAAGCCGCAACCGCGCCACCGGCTCCGGGTCGGCGATGCGTAATGCAACCGCCACGAGGAGCAGCACCGCCGCGAGCAGGATGTGGACGGGGAGAGAGCGCAGGGCCGTAGACCTCATGGCGCGGCGCCCTTTGCACCGCGCGCCGATCATAGCGCCGGAGCCTCGCCGTGCACCACCGACGTCGTTATTGCCTAGTAACTTTGGCCATCCACGCGGCGCAGCGCTCGGCGAGTTGCGTTGCCCCCTCCTCCATAATGAGGAAATGGCCGCGGCCGGCGTCCTCCTCAAACGTTAAATCGCGATAAAGCTGCGCAACCTTGCGGCCGGTGACGGGGGATATGACCTTGTCCTGCGACCCGGATACGACGAGCACCGGGCAGGTGACCTTGTCGGTCCCGACCGAAGTCGTGCGCGGCATATCGAACATCCAGAAGAACAGCTCGAACAGCGCCAGCCCTGACTCGGGGCTGAACATTTCGAAAATGCGGCGTTGGGCGGCGGGATCGAGGCTTGCAAGCAAGTCGCCCTTCGCCACCTCGAACGACGGATTGAGTGCCTTGTCCCAGAACGGTGAGGCCATCATGAGGCCCTTGGCCAGCGTCATCTCATCCTCGGTGGAGGGCAGTACCCCCCACGGTGCACCGGGCGCAAGCAGCACGAGAGCGCGCGCCAGCCCCTGCGCCGCGAGTTGCTGGGCAATGAGAGCACCCATGGAATGGCCGATGATGACGGGTGGCTCAGGAAAGCGCGCGACGAACGCCGCCATGTCGCGCGTGTAGTCGGCGACGCTCTGCTTTGCCAGTTGCGGGTCGGGCGTACGCGCCGGCCCCGAGACGTGGAAGGGCAGGTCGGGCGCCTGGCAATTCCAGCCGCGCGCCGCGAGAACCGGCATGATGTCCGCGAAGCACCAGCCGCCGCAGAAGGCGCCGTGGATAAGAACGACGGACTTGGTCATGGCTCTTTCGCTCCCGATCAAGACGCGGAGAATGCCAGCTGGCGGTTACGATTTCACGCGGCGTTGCAGGCGCGAGGCAAGCTTCGGTGATCTCGCGGCGGGAACCCGAGGCATGGATGAGAGCGAGGAGCTGTGGGGCGGGGGAGCGCCGCGAGCTTTTGTAACAATGAGCGCGTGCCGCCGCCCCGCGCAGGTTTATAACCCGCGGCGTCTGCCCGCGAGGTGCGCCAGACGGCGGAAGCGCGTTTACGGCGACTGTTTATTAGCCTGTCCTTTCGTCGGGTTACCCCCCAAATGCTGCTATGACATGCTGTCCGAACGAGTACCCTTGTCTGCGTCTGAGCTGTTGCATTTTACGAACACCGTCGAGTCCTTCGATTCACCGGAAGCGGTGCTCAACGCGTTGCATCAAGTCACGATGAAGGCCCACGTCGCAGTCCTGGGAGCATTGCTACTGCCGCTGCGATGGGCAGACTTGAGCGCTATCGAAGTCGGGAAGACCGTCTTCCTCTACAAGAGTGCGCCCAAGAGATGGTGGAGCGAGCAGTTCGAGCATATGCAAATGGGCCCCGGACCGGCCGTGCTGCTGGCTCGAGTTGCCCTCGCGCCCTACACGATGTCGGAAACGACGCAGAAACTGGAAGTCACTGGGAATTGAGTTGGCTCTCAAGTACGGCATGCGCGACATCCTGTCGTGTCCTGTCGGAGGCCGCTGGTTGGTCGTCTATTGGTCGCGCCACGACCTGTCGCGGTTGACGCAAGAGCAGCGAGCACTGTTGTTCTTGGGCGCGAACTTCGCAGCCATTCGCCTACAGAAGCTGATCGCTCCCTTCACGAAGCGATTGGGAAAGGGCGCCTCCCTGACGCCGCGTGAGCTCGCTGTCCACTGTCCTCGGGCAAGCGGCTCCAAGAGATCGCTCTTCACCTTGGGCTCGGCGAGGAGACCGTGCGCAGTCACATCAAGAAAGTGCAAACAAAGCTCGGCGTCTGCGACCGCACCCCATGCTGTATCGCAAGCCCTCCGGCTTCATCTGATCGCATAAGAGGCGTAAAGCACCGGCAAAGAGGTGGCATCAAGCGCGTTTTCAAAATGCGAGTCACGATGGCTTGCACTCTCCCGCGTGAAGTCTCCCCCAAAACGGGGATGCCCACGCGCTGAAGTGGTCCGTATAAGGACCGATGCGTACCAACAATCTAGCAAGCACTCGACGCGCCGTTTCCCGGCTCCACATGCGGAGTGGCGGCAAAAGGGTAGACAAGGGCAACGAGCCGTGGGCCCTCAACATTTTTCACCGTGCGAGCCAGTGTGCGGACGAGCTCTTCCATATTGAGGCTTGCGACCTCGACATCACGCCTCGGCAGTTCGCGGTACTTGAAAGAATTGCTGAGCAGGAAGGGCTGAGTCAGACCGACCTCGTGGAGCGTACAGGGATCGATCGTTCCACAATGGGCGGATTGATCGAGCGGCTCTTAAAGAAGGGTTTGGTCGCGCGTCGAAAGACCGAGAATGACGCGCGCACCTACCAACTCGCTATCACAATTGAAGGACGTGCGGCTTTCGAGCAGGCCAAACTCATAGCCCACCGAGTCAACCGGAAACTCCTTTCGGCGCTTCCCGTGAATAAGGCCCGCGACTTCTTGCCCAGCTTAGAGCTGATCGTTGTTGCGGCATCCCGCCCTACGCGACGTTTTCGTTCCAAACCAACGCAAGCGATTAAGTAACGGGGTCGAGGACATCGTGAGTCGCTCGCGAGAGAGCGACGGAGTGTTTTGCCTGGCCACGCGTACAACCAAAGCGATCGAGGTGCCCATGCCGCGCTATTTCTTTCATCTCAAGGCCGACACGGGAAACGTCGTCGACGATGAAGGGCTCTTCCTCCACGACATCAACCGCGCCCGCTCCGGAATTTTGCAGATCGTTGATGAGATTTTGAGCGAGCGAGGTTTCGAGCAGGCGGATATTTGCGGGCAGAGGCTGGAGATCGCCGATGAAACCGGTGAGACAGTCCTGAGAATAGATCTGTGAGATGCTCGCGCACGCGAGCTTTAGATGGCGACATTGGGTCAGCCGCTAACAGCTGACATTAGCTTGCACGTTAGCCATTTCACCAGCAGCCGCGGTTGCGATACAAGCCAACGCCGCCCCAACGGTACCCGCGGTAGCCCCGGTATCCGTAGATGCCGGCACGCCGGTAACCCCGGTAAAGGCCGACACTCCGATAACCGCGATATCCGCGGAACCCGCGATATCTGACGGTTTCAACGAGAGAGGAACTGTTCTGCTGGATGCTCTTACTGAGCGGGGCGGAAGGAATGGCTTGGCTGCTGGCCGTGGAGCCAGTTATCAAAGCCGCCGCGAGCGCCGCGATAACGAGGCTCGTCTTCATAGCCTAATCTCCTTTGTGTTAGGTTTGTTCGCGGAGATCTCCTTGGAAAAAGGACGCCGATCCGGGGGGAGGATCAGCGCCCCAAACTGCGTCACCAGGCCTGAGGGTGTAGGCCATCGCCTCGGGGGACGGGGAAAGGGTGGCGCGTGACTAAGGTACTCTTTCGGACCAAGATTTGCATAGAGAGAATGCGGGGTAACCCGAAGTAACTCCTGTCTAATAAACAGTCTTCATGCAAGTCGTCTTATGCCGCTTTGGGCCGGAGGCGGACCATATCCTCTGCTCACTATTTGTGCAGTGGTCTGAAGCCCGTGCGAACCTATTCTGAAAGGAGCTGCGGCTGTTCCCAGGCCGCGAATTGCCCGCCTTTGGGGAGCTGGTTGTAGTGGATGAGCTTGGGATAGGCGCGCTCCGCCCAGCTTCGCGGTGCCGGGCAGAGGTCATCGGGGAAGGCGCTCACGGCAACGGGGATGGCGACGCCCTTGGGGGCGAAGAAGGGACGCTTGTTCTCCCAATAGAGACGAGATGACGACACCCCCGTATTGGTCAGCCAGTAGTGCGTGATGTTGTCGAGGATATCGTCTCGCGTCAGGCCCTCGGATTGACCGTCAAACACGCGTGCGATGAGCTCGTAGCTGCGTATGTCATGGTCGAGTATCCACGCGGCCAAGCCGACAGGTAAATCTGCGATCCCGTACAGTGTTTGAGGGCGGTTCCCCATTTCCTGTGCGTAGGCCAGGGCGGTACTTGTAGAAGAAGGCGAGCTGGTCATAGGCCTTCTTCTCGTCGGCCGAAGGGTCGGGTCCGTTTGATGTGGACGTTCCGGAAGCGGACCTCGCCGATTTGCGCGGGCGCATCAAATTCCCGTTGCAACTTCAGTCATGGCTTTGGACCTCGTCAAATCTAGCTGAATGCTCGTGGCCGCTGCTCATGACGGCAGCGGCTTGCCGGCCTGCTCGGCGACGATGTACTCGGCATACCAGTCCGCCCAGTTCGCATCATGCTCGGCCGGTCCGCTTCTCGTGCTCGCCGTGCGCGGAGGCCGCGCGTCGGAGGGCGCTCGCAAGCTCTGTCGACGACGCGAATGACGTGTCGTCCGCGCTCACGCGTCCGGGCAGTCGCGCGGTGATCTCCTGAAACAGCCAGCCGTTGTCGTCCGGATCGCTGAACGAAGCGTATGAACCGTAGCTGCCGCGATTGGGATCCGCGCCGCTGACCCGGCGCCGCCCGGACAGGTAGGGCTCGTCCGTGCCGGTGTGCACATGACCGGCGCCGTGAAACACCTCGCCGACTGCGACGCCGCAGCCGAGCAGCTCGTTGCGGGCGGCCTCGATGTCGGAGACGATCAGGTACATTCCCTGTGTGGAGCCGGGAGCCGCCGAGGTGACGTTCTTGCCGAAGATGATGGAGCACCCGGAGCCAGGCGGCGTGAACTGGATCACGCGCCAGTCGTCGCCCGAGGCGAAGTCGGCATCGAGCCTCCAACCCAAGCTGCCGTAAAAGTTCTTGGCGCGATCGACGTCCGCAACAGAGATGACGACGACCTCGAGCTTCATATCGACCGCCCGCGCTCTCGAGGTTTCGCTTGCGGTTTCGCGGCCCACCTGAGTACTGCTCATGACGACCTCCTTTAGGTTTGGGCGCCTTTCCTCATGTTTACGCAACAGCTGCCGGCATTCAAACCAATCACTTTCGTCTATCATCAAAAGGCCCATGACGCGCACGCGCGCCTACGGAGGAGAGTGAGATGGTGCCACCCAGAACACTGGGGTTCGCGATTGTCGCGGCCTGCTCCATCGGCAGCGTCGGGGCGTCCGCGACGGCGCTAAAGCGATTCGACCCGGTCGCATTTAAAGACACCGTGGAAGTGACGGCGAAGGAACTCATGGTGCCGGGCGCCATGGTTCTTTTGCACACGCCGCAGGGCGATTTCGTTTTTGGCTACGGCACAACGGAGCTGGGCGTCACGATCGCGCCGAGAGCCAACACACACTTCAGGGCTGCCTCGAATACAAAGACGATGACAGCCGTGGTGATTGTGCAGCTGGCCCAGGAAGGAAAACTGCGTCTCGACGATCCGGTCTCGAAGTATGTTTCCGGCGTCTCCAATGGCGACAACGTCACCATTGCTGAACTGCTTAGAATGCGTAGCGGTTGTATGACTTAACTGAGGCGCCGGAGGTTGCGGCAAGCCTTGATCATGACCCGACCAAGGTTTGGACCCCGGAGGAGCTGCTCGCCCTCGCGTTCAAACGTCCACCACTCTTCGCTCCAGGCAAGGAATACGACTACTGCAACACCAACTATGTATTGCGCGGTCTCATTGCCGAAAAAATTGCCGGCGAGCCGTTAGCCGGGCTCTTTCAGAACCGTTTGTTCGGGCCGCTCGGCATGAAGCACACATTGCTCCCTCCCGGCACGTCGAACACGATCCCCGAACCGTACGCACATGGTTACCTGTACGGCAGCTCCTCATATGCCTTGTCGGATGCGCCTTATCCCGCCGATCTTCAGGTTGCCGCCAAGTCGGGAACACTCAAGCCCAATGACGACACGGAGCAAAATCCTTCCTACGCCACGGCGGCCGGCGGCGCCATCTCTACCGCAGATGATCTGGCCACCTGGATACGTGCGTTGGTCGGGGGCAAAGTTCTCGACGCCGACTATCAGCGCCAATGGGTCGACCTTGAACTGCAAGATCCAAGTGATCTTGGCGGTCTAAAGTATGGCTACGGTATCTCACTGCTTGAGTTTGGACCGAACAGCATCTATTTCCACGGCGGCGAAATGCCGGGCTACAACTCGTTCATGGGCCACGATCCAGTCAACGATGTAACTCTGATCGTATTGACCAACCTCACTCTGTCACTTGATGGCCAGCCGACGGCCAACACCATGATGCTAAGAATGCTCGACCGGATTTACACAGTATCACCGCTTCAGCCGAGGCAGTGAGACTGCCACAGGCCATAGCGCGGCACGAGTCAGGGCCGCGACTAGACCACACGACGAAGGGTCGAGAGCAATGGAGATCAAAAGAGTTGGAACGCAACCGTCGAACCGGGGGCCCGCCGATTGGTTCACGGGAACGGTGCGTATCGATCCCCTCTTTCAAGCGAAAGATCCGGCCCGCGCGGTTGGCGCCAGCGTGACGTTCGAGCCGGGCGCTCGCACCGCGTGGCACACGCATCCACTGGGGCAGACCCTGATCGTCATCGCCGGCTGCGGCCGGGCGCAGCGCGAGGGCGGCAAGGTCGAGGAAATTCGATCCCGGCGATGTGATCTGGTTCGCGCCGGGTGAGAAGCACTGGCACGGCGCTGGCCCAACGACGGCGATGACGCACATCGCGATCCAGGAGCAGCTCGATGGCAAGACCGTCGACTGGATGGAAAAAGTCAGCGACGAACAATACGGAACCTGATCGACAAGCATCATGCGCCGCGGCGGAAGAGTACGGAGAGGTTGTTCGCGGGCATCTCCGCGATGACCGGCGGGCCGAAGCCGGCATCGGCGGCGAGCTCGGCAACCGCCTCGAGGTCGCGCACGCCCCATAGCGGGTTGCGGCAGCGCAGATCGGCATCGAAAGCTACGTTGCTCGGCGCCGCGTGCCGCCCCTCGCGCCGATAGGGCCCATAGAGGAACAGCAGACCGCCCGGCGGCAGCACGCGCGCCGCGCCACGTACGAGGCCGACAGCGGAAGCCCACGGCGATATGTGGATCATGTTGATGCACACGACGACGCCGGCGTGCACGATCGGCCAGACGTCGGCGGCGGCATCGAGTGCCAGCGCGGGCCGAATGTTCGCGAGCCCGGACGTCTCCACCCAGGCGTCGATGCTGGCGCGCGCCTGCGCATCGAGGTCGCTCGGTTGAAACGTCAGCCGCGGGCCGGCGAGCCGCGCAAAGTGCACCGTGTGCTCGCCGGATCCGCTCGCCACCTCGAGCACAAAACCACGCTGCGGCAGATGCGGCTGCAGCACGCTCCAGATCGGATCGCGGTTGCGCGCCGCCGACGGCGCGTATTGGCGTGCATCATCCCGCATGCCTCACTCTCTCGCACGGCTTTGCTGGGCGCAACTGCGTCGACTTAAAAGTCGGTGTCGATTTCGAGCGTGCCGAAAGTGCCGGCACCGCCACCGAAGCCCGTGCCGCCGCTGCTGACGAATTGGTGGCCGGCAATGAGCGTCAGCGTCGAGCGGAACGCCCTTCGTCATTTCGAAGGCGTACTTGGCATAGCCGCCGAGACGCTGCGCGTCGTAGCCGGTGTCGCCGTCCACCGACGCATCGGGACCGACGACGAGCTTGTCGCAGACGCGCGCGCCGATGCGCAGCTCTGCGTAGTACGTGTCGAAAGCCGTCGAGTACTCGCCGACCAAGCTGGCCTCGATGGGCTGCTTGTCGTCCGTATAGTAATAGTGCCCTTCAACCTTGAGGCCAGTCGCGGTGCCACGAACTTCATTCGTCGGATCATTCGGCGACAGCTCCGACTGCTGATAGTCGAGGCCGACGAAGCCGCCGAAGGTCGCGGGCGCCGCGCACCATCTGGTAACCGGGCATCAGGTCGAGCTGCCAGAGCGTCCCGTCGAACGGTGCCTTGAACAACTGTGCTGGCGTATTGATACACCGCCAGGCTGCCGTAGACGCGCAACAGGAAGCCGTCCTTCGCCAGGTCGCGCTTGAGGGCCGTGATCGCCTCGCTGTACCAGTAGAGCGATTGCGGCGCCGCGTCGAAGCCGGCGTCGATCTCGTAGGCCTGCGGCTCGTGGGCGGCCCCGGCGCCACAGACAAAGAGCATCGCGCCGCACGCGGCGGCAATGCGCAGACCGGCATGGCTCCGGCGGACGGCGTGCATGTTGTGCCGCTTCCAATGAGAGGCGCTTGCCACCTCAAGCGATCAGTAGCCGATTCGCCGCCACCGCTTAGCCGGGCCTGCGCCGCCGCGCCGCTCGTCAGACGCGCTCGTCAGATGCCGAGCTTCTTTTTCAGGATGTCGTTGACGGCGGCCGGGTTGGCCTTGCCGCCCGTGCCCTTCATCACCTGGCCGACGAACCAGCCGAGCATGGTCGGCTTCGCCTTCACCTGCTCCACCTTGTCGGGATTGGCGGCGATGATGTCGTCGACCGCCTTCTCGATGGCGCCGGTGTCGGTGACCTGCTTCAGGCCGCGCTTCTCGACGATGTCGACAGGGTCGCCACCCTCCGACCAGACGATCTCGAACAGATCCTTGGCGATCTTGCCGGAGATGGTGCCGGACGCAATGAGATCGACGATCGCGCCGAGCTGCGCCGCCGAGACGGGCGAAGCAGCAATCGACTTGCCTTCCTTGTTGAGGCGGCCGAACAGCTCGTTCACCACCCAGTTGGCGGCGACCTTGCCGTCGCGGCCGCGAGCGACGGCCTCGAAGTAGTCGGCCGACTCGCGGTCGGCTACGAGCACGTTGGCGTCATAGTCGGACAGCCCGAAGTCAGCCATGAAGCGGTGCTTCTTGGCGTCGGGCAGCTCGGGAAGGTTCTTCTCCAGTTCGCCGACGAACTCCATCGTCAGCTCGAGCGGCAGCAAGTCGGGATCGGGGAAGTAGCGGTAGTCGTGCGCTTCTTCCTTCGAGCGCATCGACCGCGTCTCGCCCTTGCCGGGATCGAATAGCCGCGTCTCCTGGTTGATCTTGCCGCCGCCTTCGAGAATGTCGATCTGGCGGCGCGCCTCGACCTCAATCGACTGGCCGATAAAGCGGATGGAGTTGACGTTCTTGATTTCGCAGCGCGTGCCGAGCTTGGCGCCGAGCTTGCGCACCGACACATTGACGTCAGCACGCAGGTTGCCCTTCTCCATGTCGCCGTCGGAGGTGCCGAGGTAGCGCAGGATGGTGCGCAGCTTCGAGACGTAGGCCTGCGCCTGCTTGGAAGAACGCATGTCGGGTTTCGACACGATTTCCATCAGTGCGACGCCCGAGCGGTTGAGGTCGACATAGGAATAGTCGGGGTGCTGGTCGTGGATCGACTTCCCGGCATCCTGCTCCAGATGCAGGCGCTCGATGCCGACGCGTCATCGTCTCGCCGTCGATGTCGATCTCGACCTCGCCCTCGCCGACGATCGGCTGCTTGTACTGGCTGATCTGATAGCCCTGCGGCAGATCGGGGTAGAAGTAGTTCTTGCGGTCGAACACGCTCTTCAAGTTGATCTTGGCGTTGAGCCCGAGCCCCGTGCGCACCGCCTGTGCGATGCATTCGGCGTTGATCACCGGCAGCATGCCGGGCATCGCCGCATCGACGAGGGAGACGTGACTGTTGGGCTCGGCGCCGAACTCCGTCGCCGCGCCGGAGAACAACTTCGACCGCGACGCCACCTGCGCGTGCACCTCGAGGCCGACGATGACCTCCCACTCGCCGGTGGCGCCCTCGATCAAGTTCTTGCTCTTGGTGGCCTTGGCCGTGTCCTGCATGGGGGTGCTCCTTCGCGCGCCCTCGTTATCGCAGGGCGCCCTTCGGGGCAAGCCGCGGCCTAGGCGAACGAGGGTTCCACCACCTCGTCCTCAAGCGGCAGAGGGGCGATTTTCAAGGGATCGCCATGGCGGCGGGACTGGCCCTCGAAATAGCAGCCCTCCTCGAGCACAAGCTTGTGATGGTAGATCTGGCCTTCAACGTTGCAGCCGGCCCCGAGGATCAGCTCGCGGGCATAGATGGCACCGCTGAACTCACCGAGCACCACGACGCTGTCGGCGACGATGAGGCCTTCGACCTCTCCGCGTTCGGTAATCTGCAACTTCGAACAGCGCACCTCCCCGTCGATCGTCCCTTCGATCAACACCGGCCCATCCAACGAAAGAGCGCCGATGATCGTCACACCCCGATTGATCACGAGCGCGCCCTTGGCGGGCCGCGCCTGTGTCCCGTTCAACTCCGTCATTACGCAAAACCCCCGGACGACGTCCTGAACCTCGTCCCCGCGGGAGATGAGATGGCGCACAGAAGTGGCCCTTTTCGGGCAACGACGCCCGGGTCAGTTCTCGAAGATGACGGCAATGGCGCGAAAGCCGTTCTTCGTCAGCACCGCGGCGGGTCCGGCATCGGAGACGCTGGCCGACGCCGTCTGGAGGGCGGCGAGGTCGGCAACCAGCGCCTCGGCGGGATGCGTGCTGCCGTCGCGCGTATAGCCGGCGCGCTTTTGCCCCTGCTCCGACGTCCAGAACCGCGGCACGTCACCCCAGCGCATCTCCTCCGGCAGCACACGGTCGCGGCCGGTGATCCGATCGAAAAGGGACGCCGCATTCTTCTGCTTCATGCGGATGCAGCCGTGCGAGTCGATCGAGCCGAGCCGCCGGTAGCGACCCGGCAGCGTGCCGTGGAAGGCCACTCCGGACCGGCGGCCGTTGTCATAATGAAAGTCGATATACATGGTGTGGATCATGCCCGGCGCGGTGTAGCCGCGGCCGTAGCGCCACTTGCGCTCATCGAGCGCGAACACGCCGGTCGGCGTCGGCCCGGAGAAAGGATCACCGCGGTAGTAGCGTCCGGTGGACACGGGCCAGCTATATGACGGTGCCTCGCCCGCGGTCAAATCCGCCTTGCGCCAGTGTTCCTCGTCCCACATGGCCAGTCTCCACGACCCGCCGATGGCGTCGCGATGCAGCACCCACATCCGCTGACGCCAGGGACCGGAGTCGGCCGTATTGACGTAGAGGGCGACCGTGTAGCGCCCGTCGAGCTCGCTCGGCGCCTTGTAGCGCTCGCTACTGCCCTTGAGGCTTTCGAGATAGGTCAGCGCCGGGTCGGCGCGTGCCGCTTGCGCGGCAAACCCCAAAGCGAGCACGGCGATGAGCGCAAATGCGTGCGCGCGCCCGAGCATCGTTCCCCCCGACTTCGGTCCGAGGACGCGATTGTGTGGTGAATTGCGGGGTTGAACAAGCACCGGCAGGCGAACTGGCGCGCGTGCGTTGCCGCTTGGCATCAGATCGGCGTCTGTGCGTGTGATCTCAACGGCGCAGCGGGGCGAGCCAGTAGGCGAGAGCGGCCCAGATCATGCCGAACAGAAACTGCATGAGCAGCACGGCGGCTTCGCCGCCCAGCGCGTGCACCGGCATGAGGCCGACGGCTGCGACAAGCCAATAGAGCAGGTAGCCGGCACAAGAGGCGGCGAAACCGGCAACGATCAGCTTTTGCCATTGATCGGCGCGGCGGCCCATCATGACGGCGACGACGATGACGGCGGGATTGAAGAGTGCGATCTTCAGCAGCGTGGCGGGATCGAAGGGAACGATTTCCACCTCAAGCTCCCCGGCCGCCATTGCCCTCGAGCTGACGGCGTAGCTTTTCCTCTTCGTACTGGACGAACCAGCCGATCATCTGCCGCCACAGCGCTTCAGTGAGCTCGGGCGGCAGGCCCTTCTGCTTGGCCCGCTCTTTCACCTTGTCGATGACCTGCTGGATGCGCCAGGGCACGTGCGCTTCGCCTGGACCCGTCTTGAGCTGCCAGGCGCGGTCGACAAAGCCGAAGCGCTCGGCGATGAGGTCGACTAATGCGGCGTCGATGCGGTCGATCTCGGCACGCACCTCGGTCATGTCGCTGCACTCTTGCGGTTTATGCCCGCTCATTTGGCTTTGCTCCCGGCTTTACTCTTGCCGTCAGATTTCTTGGCGGCAACTTTGCGGGCGCCGATGCGGAAGCCGGCTGGCCGCCCGCCTCCCACCAGCGCTCGGGCACGACGAAGCGGCCCGCCGCATCCTCGATTGCCTGCGCGGCGCGGAACAGCGTCGCCTCGTCGAACGGCTTGCCGATGAGCTGCAGACCGAGCGGCGTGCCTTCGCGCGACAAACCGGCCGGCACCGAGATGCCCGGCAGCCCCGCCATGTTCACCGTCACGGTGAAGATGTCTTCCAGATACATGGCGATCGGATCGCCGGTCTTCTCGCCGAAGCCGAAGGCGGGCGACGGCGTCGTCGGCGTCAGCACGACGTCGACCGACTTCCACGCCTCGTCGAAGTCGCGCTTGATGAGCGTGCGCACCTTCTGCGCCTTGAGATAGTAGGCGTCGTAGTAGCCGGCGGAGAGCACGTAGGTGCCGATGAGTATGCGCCGGCGCACTTCCTTGCCGAACCCGGCGGCACGCGTGTTCTCATAGGTCTCGATCAAGTCCTTGCCCGGCACGCGCAGGCCGTAGCGCACGCCGTCGTAGCGCGCGAGGTTGGACGAAGCCTCGGCCGGCGCGACAATGTAGTAGGCCGGGAGCGCGTATTTGGTGTGCGGCAGGCTGATGTCATGGATGGTGGCGCCGGCGGCTTTGAGCCACGCAATGCCCTCGTGCCACAGCTTGTCGATTTCCTTCGACATGCCCTCGACGCGGTATTCCTTCGGAACGCCGACGCGCAGGCCCTTGACGCCCTGACTCAGCGCCGCCTCGTAGTCCGGCACCGGCGTTTCGACCGACGTTGAATCCTTCGGGTCGTGGCTGGCCATGGCGCGCAGCATGATGGCGGCGTCGCGCACCGTCTTGGCCAGTGGCCCCGCCTGATCTAGCGACGAGGCGAACGCGACGATGCCCCAGCGTGAGCAGCGCCCGTACGTCGGCTTGATACCGACGGTGCCGGTCAGCGCCGCGGGCTGGCGGATAGAGCCGCCGGTGTCGGTCGCCGTCGCGCCAAGACAGAGGTCGGCGGCGACGGCAGCCGAGGAGCCGCCGGATGAGCCGCCCGGGACCAGCTTGTCGCTCTTGCCCTTGCGGCGCCACGGCGAGACGACGGGGCCAAATGCGCTCGTCTCGTTCGAGGAACCCATGGCGAACTCGTCGCAGTTGAGCTTGCCGAGCATGATGGCGCCGGCGTTCCACAAATTGGCACCGACCGTCGATTCATAGGTGGGCGTGAAATCGTCGAGGATCTTCGAGCAGGCCGTCGTGCGCACCCCGGCCGTGCAGAACAGATCCTTGTTGCCGAGCGGCAGCCCTTCCAGCGGGCGCGTATCGCCCGACTTCAGACGCTTGTCGCTTTCCTTGGCCTGCGCCAGTGCCAGCTCGGGCGTCGGTAGAACGAAGGCGTTGAGAGCGGGGTTGCCGGCCTCGATGGCGTCGATGAAGGCGCGCGTCAGCTCGGTGGCCGAGACGTCCTTCTTGCGCAGCTTGTCGCGCGCTTCGGCGATAGTGAGCTTCGTCAGTTCCGTCACGTCGACTTACTCCACCACCTTGGGAACCACGAAGTAGTGGTCTTCGACCATCGGCGCGTTCTTGACGACATCGTCTGCGATGTCGCCGTCGTTGATGACGTCGGTGCGCTTCTTCAGCTCGATAGGCACGACGCGTGTCATCGGCTCGACGGCCAAGGTGTCGACTTCGTCGAGCTGCTCGACCCAGTTGAGGATGCCGGACAGCTCCGCCTCGAGGCCCTTGGCCTCCTCGTCGGAAATCTTGATGCGCGCCAGGCGCGCGATGCGCCGGACTGTCGTCTCGTCGACCCGCATGGCTCCTCGCCGCTGGCTGTTGAACGACGCTTTTGAGAAAAAAGCGCCCGCACTCTTAGCCCCGGCAAGGGGCGGGCGCAACTTGGCCCAAGGCCGCGGCGCCGGGTCCCTACGAGCGACGCCACTGCGAAAGGAAGGGGCCGAGAATATCGGAGGCGTCGTCCGTCCACGGCGACAGGCCGCCGGCGTGGAAGTCCTGTGCTCCGTCGAGGGCACGGTAGGGGTCGAGCACCGTGGAATCCTTAGCGAACACGGCGATGGTCGACGTGTTCTGCGCGTAAGAGCCGTCCGCCTTGTCGTCGGAGACGATGAGACCCTTGAGCTCCGGCACCAGCGGCAGCGTGGCACCGAGGACGGAATCGAGGTCGAGGTAGCGATTGGAGATGTGCAGCACCACGACGCCGGCGTCGTTCAGCTTGCTGGCGTAGAGTTGCAGCGCCTCCGCCGTCATCAGGTGCACCGGGACGGCGTCGGAGGTGAAGGCATCGACGATGATCAGATCGAAGCTCTTGTCAGGCTCCTTGGCCAGCGTCAGGCGGGCGTCCCCGATGACCGCGTCGAGCTTGGGCTGGCAGTTGGCGAGAAACGTGAAGTGGTTCGACTTCGCCGCGATGTCGACGACGATCGGGTCGATCTCGAAGAAGCGCCATGCCTCGTGCTTGCGCGAATAGCAGCTGAGCGAGCCGGCGCCGAGCCCGACGACCCCGAAGCGACCGAGCTCGCCCTCCTCGTCAAGGCGCGCCTGGGCGATCTTCACCGCGGCGGCCATCGGACTGCCCGGGTAGTAGTAGGTGCCGGGGGTCACATCGGAGACGACGTGGCCGGTGAGGTCGCGCAGGCGTTGCGCGCCGTGCAGCGTCGTCCCGTGTGTCAGGACATTGAAGTCGCCTCCATCCGACAGACTGACGCGATAGACGCCGTAGTAGCTGCGCTGTGCATGGCCGCGCTTGACGGCGGAAGGCAGCATGACGACGGCGCCAAACATCATCAGGACTGCCGTGAGTTGGCGCGCGCCATGGTTCCAGAAGGCGACGGCAGCGACGGCGAACAGGAGCGCGATCGCCGGCGTCGAGCCCCAATCGCCGAACGTGTATCCGAGCGAGGCCGCGAGCAGCGGACCTTGCCAGATGACGAGCAGCCCGGCCGCAAACGTTCCCAATATCCAGATGATATCGTTCTTGGCCGATCCAGCTGATTGAACACGCCGGGTCGGCAGGCGAGCGACAGCGCGATGAGCAACGGGTATTCGAACACCTCGGAGAAGATGCGGGGCGCGATAAGCGCCGAGAATAGTCCGCCGAGCACGCCGCCGAACGACATCCACAAATAGAACTCGGTGAGATAGCGGGTGGCGGGGCGCCGCAGATACAGCGTGCGATGCGCAACGAGCGCGGCAAGAAAGAAGGCGGCAACGCCGGCGCTGCTGGTCAGCACCCACTTGTCGTGCTTGGTCTGCGCCAGCTCGAGCAGCGCGAAAATGACGGCGGCCAGCTGCGCCGGCAGCAGCAGCCACATCGGCAGCGAGCAGGCGCGACTGGAAGGCGAGCACGAAGGTCAAAAGGTAGACCGCCAACGGCAGCACCCAGAGCAGCGGCGCGGAGGCGATGTCCGTTGCGATGTGCGTTGTGAACGCCGTAAGCAGCGCCGCCGGCACCAGCGCCAAACCGCACCATGCGATGCGGTCGCGCCACGTCGGTGCTCCAGCGAGCGGCGCGCCGGCGGCCTCGGTGTCCGTTGGTATTGGCGCCGTGCGCCCCCGCACCATCGCAAAGCAAGCCCCGATGGCGACGATAAGCACGACGTAGAGTAAGGCCCAATAGCGGCTGAGCGCGGTGAGCCCGAACGCCGGCTCGAGCAAAAACGGATAGCTGAGCAGGGCTATGAGGCTGCCGAGGTTCGAGGCGCCGTAGAGAAAGTAGGGGTCCTGCGCGTGCGGGTGGCCGGAGCGCGCGAACCATGCCTGCAGCAGCGGCGCGTTGGCGGCGACGGCGACGAACGGCATCCCGACGGCTACGGCGAACAGGCCGAGTTGCCAGATATAGGGGTCGCCTGCCGGCGGCTCACGCCACGTCTCCGGCAATCCGACCGGAAGCACGATGAGGGCCAGCAGACCTATGCCGAGATGCACAAAGCCGCTCGACGCCGCCGATACATGGCGGGTCAACAGGTGCGCGTAGCCGTACCCTATGAGCAGCGCGGCCTGAAAAAACAGAAGCGCGACTGCCCACACCGACGATGAGCCGCCCAGCACCGGCAGCACCATCTTGGCGAACAGCGGCTGGATGGAAAACAGCAGGAAGGCGGAGAGGAACGTCGTCGCCGCGAATAGCGCCAGCACTCCAGCGCTGCCCTGCGATTTATGCAAGGTTCCGAGTGGCGGCTTAGCACTGACGGTCGCGCCGCTCGCCGGCAAACTCTTCTCCTGCACGCAACGCTTTCCTTCACTAGCCGCCGGCGTGCCCTGGCACCTGCGGTCGCTCCCACCCGGAGGCGGATTGGAAATCCGCAGCCGGCGCGGAGTATAAGGAAGCGCGCTTCGGCAACAACAGGCAGGCTGCCTATATGGCAAATTCAACGGGCGGGCGGGTGGTAGGCGCGACACTCGACGACATCGAGACCTTCGTAGCGGGTCTTACCGAGCGGACCGCGCTCATTGGCATCGATGCCGGCACCAAGACCCTAGGCCTTGCCCTGTCGGACATCACGCGCACCATCGCTTCGCCGCTGACGGTCATCCGCCGCACCAAATTCAAGGAAGATGCGGCGGAGTTGCTGCGTATGGCGTCGGAGCACAAAGTCAGTGGCTTCGTGCTCGGCCTACCGACCAACCTCGACGGTACGGCGGGGCCGCGGGTGCAGGCGACACGCGCTTTCGCCCGCAACCTCAACGCGCTCAGTGAGTTGCCGATCCTCTTGTGGGACGAGCGCCTATCGACGGCGGCGGCCGAGCGCACGCTGCTCGAAGCCGATGCGAGCCGCCGGCGGCGCGCACAGGTCATCGATAAGCTCGCCGCCGCAATTATCCTGCAGGGTGCGCTCGATCGCATGCGCAGGATAACGGGCTGATCTTACCCGTGGCATTAACTCTCACCCACGCAATTCCCAAATCCAGCTCGACCGTCCCAAGCGTGCCGCAATAGCCTGCGAACTCTGTTCAAGGACGCCATCGCTTCAGGGCTCGTCAGCCCGATGGCGAAGTGGAATTATATATGTCGCAGGTGACGAAACTCCTTCGGCAGCGCACCGATCCGCGCCGCCCCCCTGTTTTGCCGCAGCTCTCGGACGAACGTGAGAGCTATGCAGGCCGCTTCGCCTATCCTGCACGGCGCGAAGTGCGCCGCCTGATGCGTTTATCTCCCCGCCTCGCGGATCTTGCCGTTGTGTTCCCCGGCGCGATGTATTCGCTGGCGACGCGACGCGGCACGCAGGAAGCGCGCGACGCCGCGATGGCGCTCATCGAGGACGGCACAGGGTTAAAGACGGTGGCGCGCGCATTGGAGCTGCCGCTGTGGTTGCGGCGCCTGCCGCCCGAGGCATTCCAAAAAGCCATCGCTCCCGTCCCGGCTAGCGAGAGCTTCACGCGGCGTGTCGCGACGCGTCTTCCTGCCGCTCCCGGCCATAGCGCGCTATGGCTCGATAGTGTCGCCTTCGGCGCCAAGGCCTGCCACGAAGACTTTGCGCTGTGGCTCGCCGATCAATCGATCTTCAGCGAGCAAGGCAAGCCCGAGCAGATGTTCGGCGTGCTCGCCGCCTACGCCTGGCATTCGCGCGCCACGCAAACGCGTGCGCACAGCCTCATCGTCGTGCCGTGGCGCCCGGAGATCGCCTTCGACACTGCCCTGTGCGCGGCAAAGAGCTGGCTCAACCGCATGCGGCTGACGCTGCAGCTCGGGCCAGGCGTGCTAACCGATCCGTGGCTCTCCGGCGGACAGGTGCGCGGGCTGACATTCGTGCCGCTGCTCGAGCGCACGGAGATCCTCGCCGAAGCGCGCGCCATGCAGAACTGCGCCGATCAGTACGCCGAGCGGCTCGCCGACGACCGCTGCCGGCTCTTTTCCATCCGCCGCGAGCGCGAGCACATCGCGACGCTGGAGGTAGGCCCACATTCGCGCGAGGCCGGCATGCTGGCGATCACGCAGCTCAAGGGGCGTCACAACATGGCCGCGCCGCTTGACGTATGGCAGGCGGCGTATGCCTGGCTCGCGGCGCAGAGCGGCTTGCGGCGGCTGCCGCCGCGCATTCCCCCTGAGCGGCAGCTCGACGAGAGCGTTTGGCAGCAGCTCATGGGGCCCTATCGGCGGCGGACGGGCGGCGCGCCGTGGCTGGCGGAGAACGCGACGCAGGCGGTATTCGACGCCTTCAACGGTGAGATGGCCGATCTCGCACGTCGCGGCGGCGTCTCGTCCTGGCTCTTCACCTAGAACTGCACAACCTCCGCGCTGTTAGCGCTGGTTGGGCGAGGCGCGGGCGATGATGGCGCGCACGTCGGCGTGCTCGAGACCCTGCCCGTAGGTTTGCCGCGGATCGCCGGAGATGCGCGTGGCAATGAATGCATCGGCGATGGCCGGCGGCGCGTGGGCCCGCAAGATCGTTGCCGCCGCGAGCACGGCCAGCGCCTCGACCAGCGTGCGCCCGCGTGCATCGAGCAGCTTCGGCTCCTGCAGCATGGCCTCGAGCCGCGCATGCGCGCGCCGCAGATGCTGGTCATCGCCCGCGGCGACTGCCAGCTCCTCCATGACCATCTGCACAGCGCCGGGCTCGCGCTGCAACACGCGCGCCACGTCGAGCGCCATGACGTTGCCCGAGCCCTCCCAGATGGAATTGACCGGCACCTCGCGATAAAGACGCGCCAGCGGCGACTCCTCGACGTAGCCGTTGCCGCCGAGGCACTCCATGGCCTCTGCCGCCAGGGCCGGCGCCATCTTGCACACCCAATACTTCGTCACCGGCGTCATCAGCCGCCGCCAAGCGGAGGCGCGCGGATCCTCGGCGCGATCGAACGAGCGCGCGAGGCGGAAGGCGAGCGCAGTGGCCGCTTCGGCGTCGAGCGCCATGTCAGCCAGCACCTGCTGCATCAGCGGCTGCTCGATGAGCTTCTTGTCGAACACGCTGCGATGCTCGGCGTGGTGGATGGCGTTGGCCAGCGCAAAGCGCATCAGCCCGGTCGAAGCAACGGCGCAATCAAGGCGCGTGTAGGTCACCATTTCGATGATGGTGGCGACGCCGCGCCCCTCCTCGCCGATGGCCCGCGCGTAAGCGGCGTGGAATTCGACTTCGGAGGAAGCGTTGGACCGGTTTCCGAGTTTGTCCTTCAGGCGTTGCAGCCGCAGCGCGTTGACACTGCCGTCCGGCAGAAAGCGCGGCATCAGAAAACAGGTGAGGCCCTCCGGCGCCTGCGCCAGAACGAGGAACGCGTCCGACATCGGCGCCGACAGGAACCACTTGTGGCCGGTGATGCGGTACTCCCCGCCCGGACCCCCGCCGCCGACCGGCTCGGCCGTCGTCGTTGCCGCGCGCACGTCCGTGCCGCCCTGCTTCTCCGTCATGCCCATGCCGAGCGTGACGGCAGTCTTGGCTCCGGCGGGGGCAAAACTCGGATCGTAGCTGTAGGGCAAAATACGCGGCAGCCACTCGGACGCTATTTGCGGCTGCTGCAGCAGCACCGGCACTGCGGCATTGGTCATGGTTATCGGGCAGCAGTGCCCCGCTTCCATCTGCGCCGCCATGTAGAAGGCGCCGGCGCGCGCGACGTGCCCCCCGGTGCGCCGCGCCTCCCCCTTCTTACCGAGATGCGCCCACACCGAGCTATGCAGGCCTTCGGTGCAGCTCGTTCGCATCAGTGTGTGGTAGGCCGGATGGAACGTGACGGTGTCACGCCGGCGGCCCTGGCGGTCGTGTGTGGATAACGTCGGCGCGTGCTCGTTGGCGAGCCGCCCACGCTCCAGCGCCTCGGCGCTACCGGCAATCAGCCCAAAGGCGCCGAGCGCCCCTGCCGCCGCCCCGCCGCCTTCCCGCTCCACCGCGTCAATAAGCCCGGCATCGGACGCATAGAGGTTCACGTCCTCGAACGGAGGCGGCTGGTTGAACACCTCATGCGTTGTGAATTGGGCGGCCATCGGCCTAGTTTATCGCCTTTCGCGGCTGCCACGCGCTACTAAGCCTTAACGAATTCCCCAGCTCGTGCGTGCAACCGGCGCGCTACATGGTTGCCCGCGGGCGAGACTCTGCCTATACAAACGCCTTTAATGACCAATGCAGTTGCCAAAGTCGAGGCGCTCCACTTCCCGCATCGCCATCTCCTCACTGTCGAGGGGCTTGGCGCGTCAGAGATCAATTTTCTGCTCGATCTCGCGGACAAGGCCGCCGACGACAATCGCCAAGCCGGCAAGAAGCGCGATCTGCTTGCGCGGCCGCACGCTGATCAACCTCTTCTTCGAATCATCGACGCGCACGCAGAGCTCGTTCGAAATGGCGGCCAAGCGCCTCGGCGCCGACGTCATGAACATGAACGTCTCGACGTCGTCGGTGCAGAAGGGCGAGACCCTGATCGACACGGCGATGACGCTGAACGCCATGCGGCCCGACATCATCGTCGTGCGCCATCACGCGTCGGGCGCGGTCGAGCTCCTGTCGCAGAAAATCGACTGCTCCGTGATCAACGCCGGCGACGGCGCGCACGAGCATCCGACGCAGGCGCTGCTCGACGCGCTCACCATCCGCCGCGCCAAGGGGCGCATCGCCGGCCTCACCGTCGCCATCTGCGGCGACATCCTGCACAGCCGCGTCGCCCGCTCGAACATCATCCTGCTGAACACGCTCGGCGCGCGCGTGCGCATCGCGGCGCCGTCGACGCTGCTGCCCGCCGCCGCCGAGCGGCTCGGCGCCGAAGTCTTCACCGACATGTGGAAGGCCGTCGAAGGCGCCGACGTCGTCATGATGCTGCGCCTGCAGCGCGAGCGCATGGACGGCTCGTTCGTGCCCTCGACGCGCGAGTACTTCCACTTCTACGGCCTCGACCACGAGAAGCTGGCGCTCGCCAAGCCCGACGCCATCGTCATGCACCCCGGCCCGATGAACCGCGGCGTCGAGATCGCCTCGACCATCGCCGACCAGTCGAGCAGCGTCATCCACGATCAGGTCGAGATGGGCGTCGCCGTGCGCATGGCCGTGCTCGAGGCGCTGGCCCGCAAGCTGCCGAAACGATGAACGCAGCAGACCACCACGACGCAAACGCCCCGCCCGCGAAGCCAAGTCCGCGGCGGCCACGGCTTTCATCAACGCGCGCATCGTCGATCCGGCATCGAACCGCGACGAGCCGGGCGGCCTCGTGGTGCGCGACGGCGTGATCGCCGACATCGGCCCGCACCTGCGGCGCAACGCGCCCGAAGGCGTCGACGTCGTCGACTGCAAAGGCCACGTGCTGGCGCCCGGCCTCATCGATGCGCAGGTGTTCACCGGCGAGCCGGGCTTTGAGCATCGCGAGACGCTGAAGACCGCGAGCCATGCGGCCGCCGCCGGCGGCGTCACGACGATCGTCGTCATGCCGGAGACCAACCCGGTCATCGACCAGGTGGCGCTCGTCGACTTCATCCAGCGCCGCGCCCGCGACAACGCCATCGTGCACGTGCACACCATGGCGGCGATGACCAAGGGCCTCAAGGGCGAGGAGATGACCGAGATCGGCCTCCTCAAGCGGGCCGGCGCCATCGCCTTCTCCAACGGCAAGGCGAGCGTCGCCAACACGCGCGTGATGCGCAACGTGCTGCTCTACGCCAAAGACTTCGGCGCGCTCATCGTGCACCACACCGAGGATCCCGTACCTCGCCTCCAGCGGGGCAATGAACTCCGGCGAGGTGGCGGCGCGGCTCGGGCTTCCCGGCGTGCCGAAGGCCTCCGAGACGATCATGCTCGAGCGCGACGTGCGCCTCGTCGAGATGACGCGCGGGCGCTATCACGCGGCGACGATCAGCTGCGCCGAAAGCCTCGAGGTGATCCGCAACGCCAAGGCGCGCAAGCTGCCGGTGACTTGCGGCGTCTCCATCAATCACCTGACGCTGAACGAGAACGACATCGGCCCCTACCGCACCTTCTTCAAGATGCGCCCGCCGCTGCGCAGCGACGACGACCGCGCGGCGATGATCCGCGGGGTGGCCTCGGGCGACATCGACATCATCGTCTCGAGCCACGACCCGCAGGACGCCGACGACAAGCGGCGCCCGTTCGCCGAGGCGACCGACGGCGCCGTCGGCGCTTGAAACGCTGCTGCCGGCCGCGCTGCGCCTGCACCACTCGGGCGAGCTGCCGCTGCTGACGCATCCTGCGGGCGCTGACCATCAACCCGGCGAAGCTGCTCGGCCTGCATTCGGGCAAGCTGACCAAGGGCGCCATCGCCGACATCATCCTGTTCGACCCGGGCGAGCCGTGGGTGGTGAACAAGGATCTGCTGCGCTCGCGCTCCAAGAACACGCCCTTCGACGAGAGCAAGATGCAGGGGCGCGTGTTGCGCACTCTGGTTGCAGGGGAAACGGTCTACCAGTACCCTGGCGCCGAGCGGAGCTGAGCTCCGCCGGGGAACCCGCGCGCAGCCATGGACCTGCTCTTCAATCCTTACGCTCTCGCCGCCGTGGCTCTCGGCTATCTGCTCGGCTCCATCCCCTTCGGCTATCTGCTGACGCGCGCCGCCGGCCTGGGCGACGTCCGCAACGTCGGCTCGGCAACATTGGCGCGACGAACGTGCTGCGCACCGGCCACAAGGGCCTCGCCGCACTGACGCTGCTGCTCGACGCGCTGAAGGGCACCGCGGCTGTGCTCATCGGGCATTGGATCGGCGCACACGGCGGCGTCGCCATCCTCGCATCCCTGCTGGCTGGGCTCGCGGCCTTCCTCGGCCATGTGTTTCCCGTTTGGCTCGCAGTTTCGCGGCGGCAAGGGCGTCGCCACCTACATCGGCGTGCTGCTCGGAGCCGATTGGCGCGCAGCCATCATCTTTTGCGGCATCTGGCTGCTGGTCGCGGCATTGACGCGCTACTCATCGCTTTCGGCGCTGGTCGCCGCGCTGATCACGCCCGTCGGCCTGTTCGCCATGGGCGATGGGGCAACGGCGCTCCTAGCCGCGCTCCTGTCGGCGCTCCTCATTTATAAGCACCGTGCCAACATCCGTCGTCTCGCGTCCGGAGAGGAGCCGAGGATCGGTGCCAAGGCGTGACCCGGCAGAGCCGCAACCCGCAGCATCGATGACAGAAGCCGAGCGCGTTGCGGCACTACGGCTTATTCGCTCCGAGAACGTCGGCCCTGTCACGTTTCGCGAGCTGTTGAAGCACTACGGCAACGCCGCCGCAGCGCTCGCTGCAGTGCCGGAGCTGTCGCGCCGCGGCGGCTACAGGCGCGCAATTCGTATGTGCCCGGTTGACGAAGCAGAAGCCGAGCTTCAACGCGCCCGCAGCAACGGCGCTCAGCCGCTATTTGTCGGTGAAGCACAGTACCCGGCGCCGCTCGCCGCGCTCGAGGCACCGCCGCCGATGCTCTACGTGAAGGGCGACATCGGCCTGCTGCAGCGGCCGACCATCGCTATCGTCGGCGCGCGACAATGCTCGGCCGCCGGTGCCAAGCTCGCACGGCAGTTCGCCGGCGAGATCGGCCGAGCCGGCTTCGTGATCGCGTCGGGGCTCGCGCGCGGCATCGACGCCATGGCGCATCAGGCGGCGGTCGACACCGGCACCGTCGCGGTGCTCGCCGGCGGCTCGACAATATTTACCCGCCCGAGCACGACGAGCTGCAGCGGATCGCGGGGTGTCTCGTCAGTGAAATGCCGGTCGGCTTTGCGCCGCGCGGGCAGGACTTTCCCCGCCGCAACCGCATCGTGTCCGGACTGTCGCTGGGCGTGCTCATCGTCGAGGCGGCGCGTCGCTCAGGCAGCCTCGTTCACCGCGCGGCTCGCGGCCGAGCAGGGTCGCGAGGTGTTCGCCATTCCCGGCCATCCACTCGATCCACGTGCCGAAGGCACCAACAAACTTCTGAAGTCGGGCGCCACGCTGGTGACCGAGCCCGAGGATGTCCCTGTCGGCGCTGACGCCGCTGACGCGCGCCCCGATGCGTCAATTGTGCGAGGAGCCCGAGCATCCGATCGAGGTCCCGGCGCTCGTTCTCCGATCGCGACCGCGACCGCATCGTCGCTGCGCTCGGGCCGGCGCCCGTCGACATCGATAGTCTGGTGCGCGGCACCGGCCTCAGCATCCGCAGCGTGCAGATCGCCTTGATGGAGCTGTCGCTCGCCGGCCGCATCGAACGGCACGGCGGCGGCATGGTCTCGCTCGCGCCAGGCCCATGAAACCTCAGCGCCGCGTGTGATCGTTCTGAATGCGCGCTTCGGTAAGTGCCGCGGCGAGGATGGCAGACAGGTCGCTGGCCGGACCGGTCGGCCAGGTGCTTCAACTCATGGATGATGTCGCAGAGGTAGCCCAGCGTGTCGGTTGTGGGGCTCGGCTCGTGCTATCCGTCTCCGCCGTTCGGGTCTTCCGAACCTACCATTCTCGCGTGCGTCCCGTCCGGTTGAACAACTATAAGTCGTGGTAAATACCATTCACAATTTTAGATTGCAAGGCATGCACGGTGCACGCGCAACGGGACGGCGGTTTGACACCGCCACATTCCTCTCCCATGTTCCCCGGCCGAACGGACGCCGGGAATATTGAGCGGACCCCAGTGCCGATGGCCCCGAAGCCCCAATTGCGGGCTCCCCTGTCGAGCGGCGCCAGCCTGAAAGTCAGAGATGAACGTCGTAATCGTCGAATCGGCTGCCAAGGCCAAGACCATCAACAAGTACCTGGGCAGTGGCTACAAGGTCATTGCCTCGTTCGGCCATGTGCGCGATTTGCCGGCCAAAAACGGCTCGGTGGAGCCCGACAAAGACTTCGAGATGCACTGGGACATCGATCCTAAGTCCCAGAAAATCATGAAGGAAATCGCTGACGCGGTCAAAAAGGCCGACAAGCTCATCCTCGCCACCGACCCTGATCGGGAAGGCGAGGCGATTTCCTGGCACATCCTGCAAATCCTCGAGCAGAAGAAGGCGCTGAAGAAGGACACCCAGGTCGAGCGCGTCGCCTTCAACGCCGTCACCAAGCAGGCGATCCTTACCGCGCTGAGCGAGCCGCGCGCCATCGACGGGCCCCTCGTCTCCGCCTACCTCGCCCGCCGCGCCCTCGACTATCTCGTCGGCTTCACCCTGTCGCCGGTGCTCTGGCGCAAGCTGCCGGGCGCCCGCTCGGCCGGCCGCGTGCAGTCCGTTGCTCTGCGTCTCGTGTGCGACCGCGAGGCCGAGATCGAAGCCTTCCGGACCGATGAGTACTGGACGATCGATGCCGTGTTGGCGACGGGCAAGGCTGAGGAGTTCCCGGCCCGCCTCAATGCCATCAATGGCACGACACTCAAGAAGCTCGATATCAAGACGGGCGAAGCGGCCAACGCCATCAAAGCTGCCATCGAGAAGGGCGAGTTCCGCGTCGTCTCGGTCGAGAAGAAGGCGGTGAAGCGCAACCCGTACGCGCCGTTCGCCACCTCGACGCTACAGATGGACGCCTCGCGCAAGCTCGGCTTCTCGGCCAAGCAGACGATGCAGGTCGCCCAGCGCCTCTACGAGGGCGTCGACATCGGCGGCGAGACCGTCGGCCTCATCACCTACATGCGAACCGACGGCGTGACGATCGTGTCGGAGGCGATCAACGCCATCCGCGGCCTCATCGCACGCGAGTATTCACAGAGGTTCGTGGCGCCGTTCATCCGCGAATACAAGACCAAGGCCAAGAACGCCCAGGAGGCGCACGAGGCCATCCGCCCGACCGAGGTCTCGCGCAAGCCGTCGGATGTCGCCAAGCATCTCGAGAAAGATCAGGCCCGCCTCTACGAGCTGGTCTGGAAGCGCGCCGTGGCGAGCCAGATGGCCTCGGCGGAAGTCGAGCAGACGACGGCCGACATCGAGGTCAAGGGCCGCGACGGCAAGACGTACACGCTGCGCGCCACCGGCTCGGTGATCCAGTTCGAAGGCTTCCTCAAGGTTTACGAGGAAGGCCGCGACGAGCGCCTGCACGCCGCCAAGGGCAAAGATGACGTCCCGTCGGACGACGACGACACGAGCCGCCGCCTGCCCCTGCTGGCGCAGGGCGACAAGGTCACCGACCGTTCCATCGAAGCCGAGCAGCACTTCACGCAGCCGCCGCCGCGCTTCTCGGAAGCGACGCTAGTGAAGAAGATGGAGGAGCTCGGCATCGGCCGGCCGTCGACGTACGCTTCGACGCTCGCCGTGCTGCAGGAGCGCGACTACGTCCGCGTCGACAAGAAGCGTCTCATCCCCGAGGACAAGGGCCGACTCGTCATTGCCTTCCTCGAAGGCTTCTTCAAGCGCTACGTCGAGTACGACTTCACCGCCGACCTCGAAGAAAAGCTCGACCTCATCTCCGACGGCAAGCTCGCCTGGAAGGACGTGCTGCGCGATTTCTGGCGCGAGTTCACCGGTTCCGTCGATGAAATCAAGGATCTGCGCGTCGGCGAGGTCTTGGAGGCGCTCAATGAGATCCTCGGGCCGCACATCTTCCCGCCGCGCGAGGACGGCAGCGATCCACGCTCGTGTCCCTCGTGCAAGGTTGGCCGCCTGAGCCTCAAGATTTCCGGCAAGTACGGCGCCTTCATCGGCTGCGGTAACTATCCCGAGTGCCGCTACACGCGGCAGCTCGCCGATTCCGGCAACGGCGATGGCGAGGCAGTAGGACCGGACGGCAAGTTGCTCGGGTATGACCCCGACAGCGGCCTCGCCGTCACGCTGCGCACCGGTCGCTTTGGACCGTACGTGCAGCTTGGCGAAGGCTCTGATGACGAGAAGCCGAAGCGCTCGAGCCTGCCGAAGGGCGTCGATGCGGGATTGGTTGATCTCGAGTACGCGGTGAAGCTCTTGTCGCTGCCGCGCGAAGTCGGAGCGCATCCGGAGACTGGCAAGCCGATCACCGCCGGCCTCGGCCGCTATGGACCCTTCATCCTGCACGATGGCATGTATGCCAACCTCGATGGTATCGAGGAAGTGTTCAGCGTCGGCTTGAACCGCGCCGTCACCCTGCTCGCCGAGAAGGCCGCCGGTGGCAAGAGCCGCTTCCAGCGCGCCAAGCCGACGGTGCTCAAGGATCTGGGCGAGCACCCGGACGGCGGCGGCAAGATCGAGGTTCTGTCTGGCCGCTATGGTCCGTACGTGAAGCACGGCGCGGTGAATGCGACGATCCCCAACGGCAAGGATCCGGCAGCCATCAGCGTTGCCGAGGCGGTCGAGCTCATCGCGGCGCGCGCTGCCAAGGGCCCGTCGAAGAAGAAGCCTGTTCGCAAGGCTGCCGGCGACGCCAAGCCGGCGGCAAAAGGTGCAAAATCGAAGGCCGTGAAGGGACGCTCGGCCAAAGCCAAGGCCGTGCCTGCCGACGCGGAAACCTAAACCTTCACATGATCCCTCCCCAGGCGCTCTGACATGTCGCGCAGACCGAAGGGCCCGAAAATGAGCGGCCCGCCCAAGCGCGACGGGCTGCCGGGCAGGGACGAAATCCTCGAGTTCATCAAGACGTCGCCGACCAAGGTCGGCAAACGCGAGATCGCGCGCGCGTTCGGCGTCCGCGGGCCGCAGCGCATGGAGTTCAATCGCCTGCTGGCGAGCATGTCGGAGGACGGCATGCTTTCAGGCGACCGCAAGAGTCTGCGCAAAAAGGGCGGGCTGCCTCCGGTCGCGATCCTCGAGGTGACGGGGCGCGACGCCGACGGCGACCTCATCGCCAAGCCCGACGTGTGGGAGGAAAAGGGCGAGCGACCGCGACGTTCTGATCGCGCCGAGCAACGCGCGCGGGCCGGAGGTCGACATCGAGGCGAGCATCGGCATCGGTGACCGCGTGCTGGCGCGCATCAGCGAGATCGACGACCCCAGCGCCGGCTATCGCTTCGAAGCTTTCCCTATCAAGCGGCTGCCGCGCGAAAAGCGACGCCTAATCGGCATCTTCCGAGCGCACCGCAACGGCGGCGGCAGCATCGAGCCCGTCGATCGCAAGCAGCTGCGCTCCTGGTCGATCGCCAAGGGCGACGAAGGCCCGGCGAAGGACGGCGATCTCGTGCGCTTCGATCTCGCCAAGAAGGGACGCTTCAACGTCCCGCAGGCGCGCGTGCTCGAGTCGATCGGCAATCCGGACGACCAGCGGCAAATCAGCCTCATCGCCGTGCACAGCCACGGCATCCCCGACGATTTCCCCGAAAGCGTCATCACCGAGAGCGAGGCGCTGACCGAGCCGACGCTTTCCGGGCGCACCGATCTGCGCAACGTGCCGCTGGTGACCATCGATCCGCCCGACGCGCGCGACCATGACGACGCGGTCTACGCCGAGCCGGACACTGACCCCGCCAACCCCGAAGGTTGGATCGTGCTCGTCGCCATCGCCGACGTATCGCATTTCGTGCGCACCGGCACCAAGCTCGACCGCGAGGCGCAACTGCGCGGCAACTCGGTCTACTTCCCCGACCGCGTGGTGCCGATGCTGCCCGAGCGCATCTCCAACAACCTGTGCTCGCTGCGCGAAGGCGAGAACCGCGCCTGCCTCGTCGTGCGCATGATCTTCGATCAGGAGGGCAATAAGCGCGGCCACACCTTCATGCGCGCCATGATGCGTTCGGCCGCCAAGCTCAGCTATCAGGAGGCGCAAGCGGCCATCGACGGGCGCCCTTCCGACAAGGCCGGCCCGCTGCTCGAGCGCGTGCTGAAGCCGCTGTGGGCCGCATATGCCGCGGTGGCGGCGGCACGTGATAAACGCCAGCCGCTCGACCTCGACCTGCCGGAGCGCAAGATCCTGCTCGATGATCAGGGTCGCGTCGCCAACGTGGTGACACCGGAACGGCTCGCCGCACACCGGCTGATCGAAGAGTTCATGATCCAGGCCAACGTCGCCGCGGCGGAAACGCTGGAGCAGCGGAAAACGCCGGTCGTCTATCGCATCCACGATCAGCCCTCGAAGGAGAAGCTGTCGAGCCTGCGCGACTTCCTCGACACGCTTGGCATGAAGCTACCGCAGGCATCCACGTTGAAGCCCGGACACTTCAACGGCATTCTCGCCCGCGCCAAGACACTGCCCGTCGCCGATCTCATCAATGAGGTGGTACTGCGCAGTCAGAGCCAGGCCGAGTACAACATCGACAACATCGGGCACTTCGGCTTGAACTTGCGCCGCTATGCGCACTTCACTTCGCCCATCCGCCGCTACGCCGATCTTCTCGTGCATCGCGCCCTGGTGAAGGCGCTTCGCCTCGGCGAGGGCGGCCTCGAGGATAGTGAGATCGGCCGGCTCAGGGACGTTGCGCAGCAGATCTCGGATGCAGAGCGCCGCGCCATGGCGGCAGAGCGGGAGACCGCGGACCGGCTCATCGCCGCGCATCTCGCCGATCGCATCGGCGCGACCTTCACCGGCCGCATCGCCGGCGTCACGCGCTCTGGACTGTTCGTGCGCTTGAAGGACACGGGTGCCGACGGCTTCGTGCCGGTATCGTCGCTGCACAACGATTTCTACAACCATGTCGAGGCGCAGCACGCGCTGGTCGGCAAGCGCACCGGCGAAACGTTCCGGCTCGGCGACACGGTCGAGGTGCGCCTCGTCGAGGCCATCCCGTCAGCGGGCGCATTGCGGTTCGAAATGTTGACCGAAGGCAAGAAGGGCCGCGTGGCCGCTCCGCACGCTGGCGACGGGCAGCGAGAAAAGCGCGGCTGGCGCCGCCGCCGCTAACGTGCGACGACGCGGCGGCCAATCGGCTATTGACCCGCAGCGGCCCACGTTACCAACTAGAGGTTACGGTGCGGCGAGGTGAGATATGTCAGACGAGCCGACTGAAGTAGTGACTTTCTCGGAGCCGCCGGCGCGCGACATCGTCTTGGCGCTGCGCCGCGGAGCCGCCCAAAAGTGTCCCGCCTGCGGCGACGGCAAGCTCTACGGCAAATACTTGAAGGTGGCCGACAAGTGCCCCGCCTGCGGCGAGGAGCTGCACCACCATCGCGCCGACGACGCGCCGCCTTACTTTACCATCCTGATCGTCGGGCACTTCATCGTCGCGGGTGTGATGATGGTCGAAGAATACTTCCGCCCCAACTATTGGCTGCACATCGCCATGTGGTTCCCGCTAACCATCGGCCTGTCCCTATGGCTGCTGCCGCGCATCAAGGGCGCGCTGGTCGGCCTGCAATGGGCCTTGCGCATGCACGGCTTCGGCGGGCGCGACGATTTGGATCCCGCCGAACCGACGCCGGAACCGACCGCCAACTCATAGAACCGCGGCGGCGACGTTGCTTGACAGCGAAGCGGCGCTGGCTATGGTGCGCGCTCCCTGCAGCCAGCAGACAATTTTCAGTTCCCCGAACCAGGTTCCCCGATCATGGCCAAGCCCGTAACGCAGAAGATCAAGCTGCTTTCGACCGCCGGCACGGGGTTCTTTTACGTGACGAAGAAGAACCCGCGCACGAGCACCGAGAAGCTGGTGTTCAAGAAGTACGACCCGGTCGTGAAGAAGCACGTCGAGTTCAAGGAAACGAAGATCAAGTAGGCGCGCGCGGGCCTGCGCCCGCGCCCCCTTGAAGCGGCACGCGAGCGACGGCACTCGCACGAGCACCACATAGCTTTCGAGGATGAGGGATTTGGTCGAGTGACTTGACCAGGGCCCGCAACTCAACCCGGCAGCGGGGTAGTTAGTCCGAGAAAGCCACGGACCCTGGTCTAGTAACCAGATGGTTTGTCAAAGAGGGCGTTGACTCCCCGCCTGGTGCCGTGGCTGGTCCAATGCAGCTTCAACGAGGAGGCCACTCTAGCCGCTGAGACCAAGCCACGATTTTCCCGCGCTATCAGGAAATGCGGCGGACCTGACAGTGCGGAAAACCGAAATTCCATTTGTGGGAGCACGGCCGACGCATCCGTGATCGTCCCGACAATTTCGAAATCTATCGACCCCCTCGAGAAATGGTAATCTGACAGAGGACTCTAGTTAACGCAAGTTATGCTTTGACTGTGTTCAATTCACCACGACAATTCGCTCTCGTCATGTCAGCGCCCAATTTGAATGCGAGGCGCGCATTCGCAATGACGGAAAGTTGCTCCGTCACCTCCAAGCTTCATCACTGAAATTCCGCGATTTTTTCCTGCGCTTTGCTATGCGGCGTTGGCCGCTACACGATTGCGCCCGCGTCGCTTGGCAGCAAACAGCGCGCTGTCGGCGCGACGGAAAACCGTCTCTGGTGTGTCATCCGGGCTCTCAAGTGTTGCAAGTCCGACGCTGGCAGTGAGGTGGATGCCGAGGCCCGGCTTGACGGGGAAGGCATCGGCCGCGATCGACACCCGCAGACGCTCACCTACCTGGTAGGCACGCGCCATCGTCGTGTCCGGCATGATGACGAGGAACTCCTCGCCGCCGAACCGGCAGGCCAGATCGATGCCGCGCGTGTTGCGGCGGAAGCGGGCGGAGAACTCCTTCAGAACCGCATCGCCCACGTCGTGACCGTAGGTGTCGTTGACCTGCTTGAAGTGGTCGATGTCGGCGAGCAGCACCGATAGCGAGCGGCCGCTTTGGCGCGCCTCGTCGACCAGCGTCGAGAGGTGGGTCTCCATGTAGCGGCGATTGTGCAGCCCGGTGAGCGAATCGATGATCGAGGCCTCGATGCTCTCCTCGAGGCGATTGCGCAGGTGGTCGGAATAGCGCTTGCGCTTCACCTGCGTGCGCACGCGGGCCAGCAGCTCGTTCTGATCGACCGGGCGCATAATGTAGTCGTTGACGCCCATGTCGAGGCCGCGCAGCAGGCGCGCCTCGTTGCCGGGTTCGACCAGCACGACGATCGGCAGATGCCGCGTGCGATCGGCCGAGCGCGTTTGCGAGCAAAGCCGCAGGCCGTCGGCGCCGGCGAGCGTGAGGCTGACGATGAGTACGTCGAATTCCTCGTTCGCCAGCTCGTTCAGCGCCGCCTGCGGGCTGGTGGCCAGCACCGGCTGGTGCACCGTGCCGAGCCAATCGACCAGGCGCGCTGCGGAACGCGGATCGTCATCGACGACGAGGATGCGGCCTCTCTCCTCCGACAGCGCCTTCAGGAGCGCGGCGTCCTCGCTCATTCCCATCTGCCGGCCGGTGAGGGCCCGCATCAGCATTTCGTCGGTCAAGGTTTTGAGGCGCGCGAGGTTCTTCACGCGCGTGATGAGAGCGATCTCGTCGACTGGCTTGGTCAGGAAGTCGTCGGCGCCGCTCTGCAGGCCGCGCACCTTGTCCGACACTTGATCAAGGGCAGTGACGAGCACGATGGGGATGTGATGCGTCTTTGGGTTCGACTTGAGCCGCCGGCACGTCTCGAACCCATCCATGCCGGGCATCATCACGTCGAGGAGGACGACGTCGACACGCTCGCGCTCGCAGATGTCGATGGCATCCTGACCGTTGCAAGCCGTGAGCACGTCGAAGTACTCGGCCGAAAGCCGCGCCTCGAGCAGCTTCACGTTCGCAAGGATATCGTCGACTACGAGTACTCGAGCGGTCATCTTCGCCAATACGCTGGTTACAGTTTAGGCGCGCGGTTCACCGACGAAGCGCTGCACGGTCTCGAGGAAATTGCCGACGGAAATGGGCTTGGAAATGTAGGCTTCGCAGCCGCCGGAGCGGATCCGCTCTTCGTCGCCTTTCATCGCGAAGGCCGTGATGGCGACGACCGGGATGTGCCTGAGTTCATCGTCTTCCTTGATCCACTTGGTGATCTCCAAGCCGGAGACCTCGGGCAACTGAATGTCCATCAGAATGAGCGCCGGGCGGTGGCGGCGAGCAAGGTCGAGCGCCTCCAGGCCGTTGCGCGTCTGGATCGTCGCGTAGCCATGTGCAGCGAGGATGTCGTGGAAGAGCTTCATATTGAGCTCGTTGTCTTCCACGATCAGGACCGTCTTGCCGGTCGCGCGCGGCACCGGTGAGCGCGATCCGGCGGGTCTGGTCTCCTGGATATTCATGATGTTGCAGCTCGCACTCCCCAATCCCTTCTGCACCGATTCTCGGGCTGGACTGGGCGCGAGTTTGCTGTCGAAGGCGTAACCAACAGTTAATGTATGGCCGAGCGGCGGACGCAACTGAACGCGATAAGTATAACTTTCGACGTTTAGGTGAATTCGAGGTTGAGGCGCATGCAGAGCGACCGGGCAGAATCGATCGGGGTATCGGCGCTGCTGTTTTTGGCCGGCGACACGGACCGCCTGGTGCGGTTCCTGACCTTGACCGGCCTGGGTCCGGCGGAGCTGCGCGAGAAGGCCCGCTCGCCGCAGATTCTGGCCGCCGTGCTCGAGCATCTGCTGCAGGACGAAAGCTTGCTGCTCGTCTTCTGCGCCTCCGATGGCGTGCCGCCGGAGGACATCGCACCCGCCCGGCGCGTGCTGAGCGAGATCGCGGGCGAGATCGACGATCCGGAGTTCAGCGCTTGACGGGCGCCGGCGGCGCCTCGGCCGCGCACTTGCCCGCGTCGAGGAAGGTCAGCTCCTTGAGCTCGCCGCGGATGGCGAAGTCGCCGTAGTCGATATAGAGGCGAGACGATACGCCGTTCTCATAGAAACGGAACGACAGCTCGTAGGTGGGCAGCGCATCAAGGCGCGCCGGCCCCGGCTCGAAGTAGCCGATGGCTATGGGCCAGGAGGCCAGGCCGTTGAGCTTTTCGCTGTTGGCAACCTTGGCCGGCGCTTTGACGCTCCCCGGATCGGCGCGCGGGCCGATAACGGCGCTCGTCTCGTAGAATTTCTCGCCCCTATCGGAGCCGTCGTAGAGGTTGGCAGTGAACTGGCTATGGCCAGCGCGAGCCGCCTCGACGAGCGCCAGCGAGTGCTGGATGGGGAAGTAGATATCGGAGGGCAGCTTAACTGTCTTCTTCGCCGGCTTGGTCAGCTTCACCTCGGTGAAGGAGGCGCCGTTGCCGGGACCGGCACTACCCTGCGAGGCCTCCGACAACTTCTGGTTCTCGTACTGGCTCGAGGAGAACCGCAGGCGGTGCGTAGCGAGCTCCTCGAAGCTCGAGGTGCGCAGGTCGTTGACCTGGGCGACGCCCTCCTGGTTGGTCATGCGCGTGACGAAGCGCATGTTCTGCGCGTACTCGCCGCAAGTGGTGCCGGTCATCTCGTAGACCATGCGCCCGCTCATGTCGGCGACGCCCGAGCCCGGCGTAGCATGGTCAAAGGTGATGTCGTACACGGCGCGATGCGGACGGAATTGCACCGCACCGCCGCCGACCTGAGCCTGCGAGTTGCTGATCGGCGTCACGAGCATTGCCGCGCACATTGCAGCGGCACCCAAAACCTTGGCTAACTGGGACATTCTTCCTCTTGGTCGTTTTGCGGCGCAGCCTACCCCAGACAGGTTAAGCCCGGATACTTCGCCGCGAGGACGCCATTGCCAAGATGGGGCACCCCGGTCAAAAAGGCGAGCGGCGGAGCCGGGTCGGCGGCCGACGAGGCGGAAGGATATCAGCATGGACGATAAGGTCGAAGCGCGTCTTGCGACGCTTGGTATCACGCTTCCCGATGCGCCGAACCCCGTCGCCAACTATGTGCCCTCCTGCGTTTCCGGCAACCTTCTGTTCATATCCGGACAGATTTCCAAGGCGGCGGATGGCAGCATTGCCTCGGGGCGGCTTGGTGGCGGAATGACGGTTGCAGAAGGGCGTGCGGCAGCACGCCTGTGCGCGTTGAATATCCTCGCCCAGGCAAAGGCCGCCGTCGGCAGCCTCGACCGCATTGCGCAGATCCTGCGGCTGACGGGCTACGTCAGCGCCGCGCCCGAATTTACCGAGCACCCGCAGGTGCTGAACGGCGCTTCCGACCTGATGGTTGAGGTGCTCGGCGACAAGGGGCGCCATACGCGCGTCGCCGTTGGGGTGTCGAGCTTGCCGCTCGGCTGCGCCGTCGAGGTCGACGCCGTCATCCTGATCGACCGCTGAGGCACGTGATGCGCGATCGCTCGGCCTTCCTGAAGCCGATCGCGCACCGCGGGCTGCACGACGCCGCCAAAGGCATCGTCGAAAATACGGTACCTGCGTTCGAGGCCGCGATAGTCAGAGGCTATGGCATCGAGTGTGACGTGCGCCCGGCGCGCTGCTCGACGCCGATGGTGTTTCACGATTTGTCGCTCGAACGCTTGATCGAGGCGGAGGGCCCTGTCGCCACGTACGAGGCTGCGGCGCTGAAGCGCCTCAACTATCGGACCGTCGGCGGCAGCATGATCGATCTTGCCGATCTGCTCGATCTCGTTGGTGGGCGCGTACCGCTGCTGATCGAGATCAAGAGCGAATGGGACCCGCCCGATACGCGCTACTTGCGGGCGATAGCCGAGACGGCCGCCGCCTATCGCGGCCCTATCGCCTTGATGTCGTTCGATCCCGCCGTGATGACGGAAATACGCGCGCTGGCGCCGCAGATCCCCCGCGGCATCGTGTCGGGATTATTTGCCGGCGACTGCTGGTGGCGCGGCAAGCTCGGGGCCGAGCTTGCCTACAGCCTCAGCCATTTGCTTGAATCTGGCCCCGTGGCTCCCGATTTCTACGCTTACGACGTCACCGCGCTGCCGACGCCGGTCACCCGCTTCGTACGCGAGGTCCTCGGCCTTCCGCTGTTCACCTGGACGGTACGCACAGAGGAACAGCGTGAGGTCGCGGCCCGTTGGGCTGACGCACCGATTTTCGAGGGCTACGAGCCCTGAACGGCGGTGCGGCGTTCGTTGCATGATGAGAGCAAGCGTCTGCCGATGAGCGTAGAGGAAAGCGAGGGGCGGAGGGCGATCGCCAGCATCGTTGCGCGCATCGCCGACATCGACGCCGACGCCTGGGACGCGTGCGCAAACCCCGATGCGGCGACGGGCAATCCGTTCATCGCCCACGCATTCCTGAACGCGCTCGAGCAGTCCGGCAGCGTCGGCGAGCGCCACACCGGCTGGATCCCGCAGCACATCACGGTCGACGATGGCGGCGGCGGGATCGCCGCCTGCGCCCCTTGCTACGTGAAACTGCACAGCGCCGGCGAATACGTATTCGATCACTCCTGGGCGTCGGCCTACGAGCACGCGGGCGGCCGCTATTATCCGAAACTACAGATCGCCGTGCCGTTCACGCCCGTGCCCGGGCGGCGGCTCCTGGTGCGGTCGGGCGCGGACACCGAGTACTACACCAGCGTGCTCGCCGCCGCGGGGGCTGAGCTTTGCGACCGGCTCGGCGCCTCCTCAGTGCATGCGACGTTCCTCAGCGAGCGCGAATGGACCGCGCTCGGCGGCCAGGGCTACCTACTGCGCACCGATCAGCAATTCCACTGGCGCAACGAACGCTACGGCACCTTCGAGGACTTCCTCGGCAATCTCGCCTCGCGCAAACGCAAGGCCGTGCGCCGGGAGCGCAGCGAGGCGCTGAGCGGCGACCTCGTTATCGAACGCATCAGCGGCGCCGACATCAAGGAAAAGCACTGGGACGCGTTCTTCGACTTCTACACCGACACTGGCAGCCGCAAGTGGGGGCGGCCGTATCTTAATCGCCGCTTCTTCTCGCTGCTCGGCACGTCCATGGCGGAGCGTTGCCTGCTGGTGATGGCTAAGCGCGGCCGCCGCTATGTCGCCGGCGCCCTCAACATCATCGGTGGCGATTGCCTCTATGGCCGCTACTGGGGCTCCATCGAGCATCACCCGTGCCTGCATTTCGAGCTCTGCTACTACCAGGCGATCGACTACGCGATCGAGCACGGGCTCGCCCGCGTCGAGGCCGGCGCGCAGGGCGAGCACAAGCTGGCGCGCGGGTACATGCCGACGACGACCTACTCGGCGCACTGGATCGCCGATCCCGGCTTGCGGCGGGCTATCGCGCGCTATCTGCAGGACGAGCGCGCGGCGGTCGCCGAGAACGTTGCCGCCCTGGCCGAGTTCGGTCCTTACCGCAAAGGTGATCGTTCGTAGATCGTGCAGCAGCTTGACGGCGCGAGCGGCGAACCGTTTAACAGGCCGTCGGTCAGCCGGAGGCCTCAATGCCCTACGACGACAGCAACGTGTTCGCCAAGATCCTGCGCGGCGAGATCCCCTCGCATAAAATCTACGAGGATGACGACGTGCTCGTCTTCATGGATGTGATGCCGCAAGCGCCCGGGCATACGCTGGTGGTGCCGAAAGCGGCTTCGCGCAATGTGCTCGATGCTGATCCCGCGGTACTTTCCAAGATCGCACCTGTCGTGCAGCGCACTGCGCGCGCGGTGAAGGAGGCGTTCGCTGCCGACGGCGTCACCGTCGTGCAATTCAACGAGCCGGCCAGCGGGCAGACGGTCTTCCATCTGCACTACCACGTCATTCCGCGCCATGAGGGGGTGCCGCTGATGCCGCACGGCCGCACGATGGAAAAGCCGGAAGTGCTCGCCGGGCACGCCGAAAAAATCCGCAAGGCCCTGAAGCCCTGACCGCGCGGGCCGCGTCAGTCAGGGTCACGGTCCTACAACCGCAGGGCGGACGTGACTGCGCCCGATTAATAACGGCACCGCAATGGCGGCCGCACCGAACACGATTGTTACGTCGACGTACCATGCCATGGGATCGGTGATGTGGCCCCACCAGATGTGCAGGTGAGTTCCGACTGCGGCGAGCATTGCGAGCGCGCTTAGCAGGCGAAGCACGCGTGCCGTCGTCTGCCCGTTGCTGGTGAACAGCGCCAGAGCACCGCCACTACGACTGTCGCGAAGTAGGTCGCGATTAGGAAGTTCGCACCGAACAGCAGCGCCACTATCGCGGTCATGCCAAACGCCAGCGGCTGGCTCCAGCCGACGACTGCCCAAACCTTCTCCCACTTCGGCGCCGGCCGTCCCTTGTCGCGGCGCCTCTCGAGCCAGATCACCACGCCGCGTCACCGAGGGACTAGAGCTGATCGCAACTTATACGCTGATGGA
The DNA here is from genome assembly GCA_963724595.1 of uncultured Alphaproteobacteria bacterium. Lineage (GTDB taxonomy): Bacteria > Pseudomonadota > Alphaproteobacteria > Rhizobiales > Hyphomicrobiaceae > Hyphomicrobium_A. Next base: position 68,822 of record CAVRVR010000019.1, read on the forward strand.
CATCGAGGTGACGAAGAGCATGCCCCAGCAACGTAACCTGGGCAAGGTACCGACACTCACGCCCGAGGAGATGGCCTCGATTTTTGCCGACTATACGTTCCACTCAGGCCCGCTGGCCGGCTTCGGCTTGGGCGCCGGTGTGAGATATATCGGCGAGACGTACATGGATGCTGCAAATACGCGCGCCAACGACGCCTATGCGGTCGTTGATGCGACCTGCGCTATGACTTCGACGCGAAACACCAGGTGGCAGCTCAACGCAAGTAACCTCTTCGACAAGGAAGAGGCCACGTGCACCACCGCTGGCGGCTGCCAGTACATCAGCCCGCAGATCGTCACGAGCTCGGTGCGTTATCGCTGGTAGCCGTTAAAGGCGCCGGACCGGGGTCCGGCGCCTTCGTTTCGGTGTAGTGAAGCGGATGATGCTGCTGCGGAAGCAGCACCTTGCTCCCATCACTGGCAGGTCTGTTCCAGCCTCCACCCGGTGACGCGGCACCGCTCTTTGCCCCGCGCATCGACGCTGCAATCCCGGTTGGGATAGCGCTTGTATGAACAGTAGTAGTCGGGGAAGAGGAAACCTTCATAGCCGCGCACCGGACGCCCCGTCTCATACGTCTCTGAGTAATAGGGCTTGATTCCACGGCGGGCTTCGGCCGCGCCGGCAGCGAATAGGGGAATGGCCAACGCAATCATGGCGAGCGCCCTTGCGCACTTGATCGACGCCATCATCTTTGCACTCCTTCCGCCAACGGATCTTGACGTGATGAGGAGTATGTAGGTCGCCGGCTCTGGGCGCAGTAGATGCGTTGTGTCGGCCTACTGCCGATCTCGCGGTTCGGCAGGCAACGGCAAAGCTCGCTTAGATCAGCGGCTAAGACTTCCGCGCGGCGACGGCGGCGAGTGCGCGTTGGCGTGCTTGGCCACGCTCCTTGTCCGGGACGTGGATCAACCCGGCAATCTGACGCAAAAGCATATCCTCGTGGGGATCGAGAACGCCATCGGAGTAGGCGACGCTCCACATCATCTCGATGATTTCCGTTCGCTCCTCGATGCTCATGCGTTTGCAGATCGCATTGGTGAACGGGAAATACTGGGCCGAGTACTCCACCTTCCGCTGAGCCTCGGCGATTACGTCGTTCAAAGCCTCACTGCTCAGGTTGAACTTAGTTGCCAGCAGCGCTTCGATCGTGGCGCGTTCCGATGCATCGAAGTCGCTGTCCATGCGGGCCGCTTCGATGAGCAGCGCGGCCACCGCCAGGTGCATGTCGTCGGGGGCACTGGCGTTCGCGGCCGGTGCGCTGCGACCGGCAAGGAAGTCGACAAGTCGATCGAGCATGGCGGCCTCGTCTTGGATCCGAGGCGGCACCTTTATCGCCTGCCTGCTCGGCCGACAACCTGGAGCGCCCGTGGGTCGGCCGATGCGGGCTTAGCCGGTGCAGGCCTGGAACTTGTCCCACCACACCGGGTTGCCGGTGGCGAGGGCCATGTTGCGCAGGCACACGCAGTCGCCATAGCCGCACGCCGATCTATAGGCGCGGGGGCTGTTGTAATAGCGAACGCCGCCCCTGTAGTAGCGGGGAGCGCTGCGGTAGTACCGCGACGAGGCATACCCATCGCGATGCCAGCCACCAGCCATGGCCGGGGAAAAAATCGCCGGGGCCACAGCTGCCACGCATGCCGCAATCATGGCGGCGCCTAACACTGCTGAGTGCTTCATCGAAGCCTCCTGATGTGCTCGCCTCTCCGTATCGCGAATAACGCGATCGGGTGAGCATGGTTGCCCGCGTCCTCACTCCAAAGACGGTAGGTGAAGCCGGCCGCCACTATCGCACGATTGGGTAAAAAAGCTGCCAGTCCCGATCCGGAAATCCCTGCGAAACGCACGCGGGGCGCGGCTCGGGCATTGAAAAAGGCGCCGGACCTAGGGTCCGGCGCCTTTCGTTTCGGTGTCGCGAATCGCGCTAGTCGTCCTTGCGGCGCGGCACGTTGGGAACGGTGCCCGACGACTTCGGGCGGACGCTCCTTGCGCTCCTTCGGGCTCGGCAGCGCCTTGCGCGGGGCGGCGTCGACGAGAACCGTCTGCGGCTCGTCGTCCTCGTCCTCGTCTCGTCCTCGCTCTTGGCCTTCGGCCGCTTGGTCGGATCGGGCGCCAGGAACTCGAACGCACAGCTTGCGGTCCTCGCCCTTGCCGGCGACCACGACCTTCACCGTGCCGCCGTGCTCGAGCTTGCCGAACAGCAGCTCGTCGGCGAGCGGCTTCTTGATGTACTCCTGGATGACGCGGCCGAGCGGACGGGCGCCGAACTTCTCGTCGTAGCCCTTCTCGGCCAGCCAGCGCGTCGCCTCCTCCGACAGCTCGATGAGCACCCCGCGATCGGCGAGCTGCGCCTCGAGCTGGAAGATGAACTTCTCGACGACCTTGGTGATCACCTCCGGCGGCAGGCCGGCGAACGGCACGACCGCATCGAGACGGTTGCGGAACTCCGGCGTGAACATCCGGTTGATCGCTTCCATGTCCTCGCCCGTGCGCTTCGCTCGAGCCGAAGCCCATCGCGTGCTTGGCCATGTCCGAGGCGCCCGCGTTCGTCGTCATGATGAGGATGACGTTGCGGAAGTCGACGGACTTGCCGTTGTGGTCGGTGAGCTTGCCGTGATCCATGACCTGCAGAAGGATGTTGAACAGGTCGGGATGCGCCTTCTCGATCTCGTCCAGCAGCAGCACGCAGTGCGGATGCTGGTCGATGCCGTCGGTCAGCAGGCCGCCCTGGTCGAAGCCGACGTAGCCCGGAGGCGCGCCGATGAGACGCGAGACCGTGTGCTTCTCCATGTATTCCGACATGTCGAAGCGCAGCAGCTCGATGCCCATGAGGTCGGCGAGCTGCTTGGCGACTTCCGTCTTGCCGACGCCCGTGGGGCCGGAGAACAGGTAGCAGCCGATCGGCTTTTCCGGCTCGCGCAGGCCGGCGCGCGACAGCTTGATCGCCGACGCCAGAGCCTCGATCGCCTGATCCTGGCCGAACACGACGCGCTTCAAGTCCTTCTGCAGATTGATGAGGACCTCGGCGTCGCTCTTGGTGACGGTCTTCGGCGGGATGCGCGCCATGGTGGCGACGGTCGCCTCGATCTCCTTCACCGTGATCTTCTTCTTGCGCTTGCCTTCCGGCACCAGCATCTGCGAGGCGCCCGTCTCGTCGATCACGTCGATCGCCTTGTCGGGCAGCTTGCGGTCGTGGATGTACTTCGCCGACAGCTCGACCGCCGTGCGGATGGCCTCGTTCGTGTACTTGAGCTTGTGGAAGCTCTCGAAGTACGGCTTGAGGCCCTTGAGGATGGCGACGGAATCCTCGACCGACGGCTCCTTCACGTCGATCTTCTGGAAGCGGCGGACGAGCGCGCGATCCTTCTCGAAGTGCTGCCGGTACTCCTTGTAGGTGGTCGAGCCGATGCAGCGCACGCTGCCCGACTGCAGCGCCGGCTTCAGAAGGTTCGAGGCGTCCATGGCGCCGCCCGAGGTGGCGCCGGCACCGATGACGGTGTGGATCTCGTCGATGAACAGGATCGAGCCCGGATAGTTCTCGATCTCCTTCATGACGGCCTTCAGCCGCTCCTCGAAGTCGCCGCGATAGCGCGTGCCGGCGAGCAGCGCGCCCATGTCGAGCGCGAAGATCGTGGCGTCCTGCAGGACCTCGGGCACCTCGCCCTTGATGATCTTGCGGGCGAGACCTTCGGCGATGGCGGTCTTGCCGACGCCGGGATCACCGACGAACAGCGGGTTGTTCTTCTGCCGGCGGCACAGCACCTGGATGGTGCGCAGCACCTCCGGCTCGCGGCCGATCAACGGATCGATCTTGCCGTCGCGCGCCTTGCGATTGAGGTTGACGCAATAGGTGTTGAGCGCGTCCTGGCCGGGTTTGCGCTCCTCGCCCTCCACGGTCTGGTCCTCGTCGACGCCGCGCACGTGGCGCGGCTCCGAGGCATGCCGGGCCGCTTGGCGATGCCGTGGCTGATGTACTGGACCGCGTCAAAGCGCGTCATCTCCTGCTCCTGCAGGAAATAGGCGGCATGGCTCTCGCGCTCGGCGAAGATGGCGACGAGCACGTTGGCGCCGGTCACTTCCTCGCGGCCGGAAGATTGCACGTGCACCACGGCACGATGGATGACGCGCTGGAAGCCGGTGGTCGGCTGCGCTTCGGTGCTCTCCTTGGAGACGAGCGCGGAGAGATCGTTGTCGAGATAGTTGGTGACGCGCGAGCGCAGCGTCTCGAGGTCTACGGTGCAGGCGCGCATGACCGCGGCGGCGTCGCGATCGTCGAGAAGAGCTAGCAACAGGTGTTCGAGCGTCGCGTATTCGTGGCTGCGCTCGTTGGCAGCTTCCAACGCGCGATGCAGGGCGCTTTCCAGGCTCTTCGAGAACGACGGCAAGGTTGACCTACTCTTTCTCCATCGTGCACTGCAGAGGATGACCGTTCTGTCGTGAAAAATCCATGACCTGCGTTACCTTAGTCTCGGCGACCTCGTAGGGGTAAACCCCACAGATGCCGACCCCCTTGTGGTGCACGTGAAGCATAATGCGCGTCGCCTCATCGCGTCCCTTGGCGAAGTACTTCTCGAGCACCAGACACGACGAATTCCATCGGCGTGTAGTCGTCATTCAACAGCAGTACCTTGTATAGGCTCGGCTTCTTGGTCTTCGGCCGAGTCTTGGTAGCAATGCCGGTGCGGCCGTCCTCGTTGCCGCGATCCTTTCCGGGCGGCTCGCGACCGGGCGGCTCGCGGCCCGGCGGATCGTTCTTCGCGCCAGTTAAATAGTAACCCGGGCGCCCCAGCGTCAGCGTCTTCGCCATTCGTGCCAACGTCCGTCCATGGGTCGCGCTTCTCGCGCCGGCCCGCTTCCCTATAACCACGCTCGCGTGCTTCGCGATCCTCACGATACGCAACGCCGCCCGTGGCTGCAAACTGCCCTGACGATAGCGTCCCCGCTTGCCTAACAACGCCGGACGCCGACTGGTAAAGCGCTGCTTGAGAAGCCTGGAGGCATATGATGGGGACGCAAGGGGACACAAAAAAGGCCCGGCGCGAGCCGGGCCCTTGTTTTCATTGCCGCAGCTGAGGGGCGCTGGCCGGCTCAGCCGCCGTTCTGCAGCATCTTCTCGACCGGCTTGTAGGCCTCTTTGGCCATCGAGGCGTAGAGGCCGCCGATCTTCGACATCTGCTGCATATAGTCGTCGTAGGCGCGCTTGGCAAAGCTCGTCTGGATCTCGACGGCCTGCTCAACCGACTTCGACGACATGAGCTTCTCGAGCGTAGAGGTGCTCTCCTCGAACGAGCGCTTGGTGTAGTCGCTCATTTCGGCGGCGATGGCCTGCCAGTTCTTGTTCCACTCGCCGAAAATCTTCATAGCGCTGTCGACGTTGGTCTGACCGAGCTTCTGCATGTCCTCGAAATTCCTGATCATGGTGCCATCCGTGTCCTAGAGACTCACGAAACGAAAGACGCAGCGCAGTGCCCCCGGCCCCATTCCAGGACCTCACCCATGGCTCCATTTTTATAGGCAATGCACAATTTTTCAAGTTCTTTTTGCGATGCAATATAACGCGCCAGGCCGTGCCGGATTAACCCGGACGAAGCATCGAGCGCGGTTACTGTGAGGGCGGACAGGTTCATCGCTGCATCGTCGGCCGAGCGCTCGAAGCGCCGTAAAGAGGCCCTAAAACGATGCTCCCTTTGAGCACCGTCCGGCACTGCGGGAGGTTACGAGGGGATTGGGCTAACCCCTTACGCTTACATCTTTTTCATGCGCGGGCGCACGCTCCGCACAGCGTAGAGATTGTCGGGTGATGTACGGAGCGTCGAAGTCCCATAGCCCAGCAAGCCGGCTGACGAACATGGTTGCCGCCGTAAGCGCGGCGCTCGCCGCCGTGGCGACCATACTGCCCGCCCGGGCAGACGATCCAAAGGCCGCATCCATCGTCATCGACGCCAATACCGGCGCCGTGCTGCACAATCGGGCAGGCGACGAAAAGGTCTATCCGGCCTCGCTCACCAAGATGATGACCCTCTACTGACCTTCGAGCTGATCGAGCTCGGACGGCTCGACTACGATTCCAAGATCAAGATGACAGAGGAGGGCGCCGCCGCGGCCCCCTCCAAGTTGGACCTCGAGCCCGGCGAGGAGCTGACCGTCCTTAACGCCATCAAGGCTCTCGTCACCAAATCGGCCAACGACGTCGCCATCGCGCTCGCCCAACATATCGGCGGCACGGAAGCGAACTTCGCCCACCTGATGACGCGCAAGGCGCGCGAGATCGGCATGGCGAACACCACGTTCCGCAATGCCTCGGGCCTGCCCGACCCCGAGCAGGTCACGACGGCGCGCGATATGGTCACTCTCGGGTTGCGGCTGCAGGACGACTTCCCTCGCCACTACCGGCTGTTTGCGACCCGCAGTTTCACCTACGGCGGAAAAAACTATCGCAACCACAATACGCTGCTGGCGCGCTATCGCGGCACCGACGGCATCAAGACCGGCTACACGCGCGCCTCGGGCTTCAACCTCGTGTCCTCCGTGCGCCGCGACGGCAAGCACGTTGTCGCCGCCGTCTTCGGTGGCGACACGGCGCGCGAGCGCAACGCCAAGATGCAATCGTTGCTTAACGCGGCATTGGCCAAAGCATCGACCAACGTCACGCGCAAGCCGGCGCTGATCGCACGCGCCCCGCAGCCAACGCTGGCGAGCCCGCCGCGCCGAGTTGCCGAGGCGCCTCCGGCACCGGAGCCGCCACCACCAGTCGCTCCTCCGCCGCCCTCGGCGCGCGAGCGGGATACCTCCATTGCCGTCGCCAGGGTGCGGCCGGTTCGCATCGGAGCGGAGACGCGCGCGCCGCGTGCCGCGCACTCCGAGTTCGCTCCGGCTGCCGCGCAACCCGTGTTCGCCGTCGCCGGCGCGGCGGATCCGCGCCACCGGCGCGCGGCCCAGCGCCGGCGGTCGAGGCGTTCCCGCGCTTCGTCCCCGATACCGGAACCCTGCAGGGCGGCCCAGGTTTGCCGCCCTCCACGTTGCAGGCGCAGGCCGAGCAGCTCGAGGGCGGCCGCATGGCGCCGGCTCCGCGCCCTGTTGCGGCGCTCGCGCCGGAAGCTCCCCGCGCGCCTGCGACGCGCAGCCGCGCCTCGCGCGGGCCGTTCGAAATCCAGATCGGCGCTTTTGGCGATTCCGTCGAGGCCGAGCGCCGTATGGCCGCCGCCCGCCAGCGTGCCGGCGGCATGCTCGATCCCTATCAGGCCGTCGCCGTGCCGGTGCAGAGCGGGGCTAGCAAGCTCTACCGCGCGCGCTTCCGCGGCTTCGAGGCGACCGCCGCCAACGACACATGCTCGCGGCTGCGCCGCATGCAGATCGACTGCTTCGTCATCAAAACCGAGTAGCGCTTAGGTCAGCGTTCCAGCGCTTCGAGTGCGACGTCCTTCGCCTCGTTGATCTTGGCGGCAAGGTACGTCGAGCCGCCCCGATCGGGATGCAGCCGCAGCATCAGCTCGCGATGCGCGCGGCGGATAGCGTCCTCGTCGGCGCCGGGCTCGAGGCCCAGAATCTCCAGCGCCTCGTCCTCCGTCATGCGCCCGTCCGGGCCGCGGCTCATATCGGATTCCCCGCGCGCCATGTCCTCGCGCCAGGTGGGATGGATGCGATCGAGATACGCTTCGACGAGGTGCGCCGACTGCCGGTCCGTGTGGCGGCAGTCCTGCCACAGAAGCCCGAGATCGGCGGGGCTGAGGGTGGCGATATCGCGCCCGGCAAACATTCCCTTGAGAATGCGTCCGTGCATTTCGCCCGTGTCGTGGTCGAGCTCCATCTCCAGATGGTCGGTCTCGATGCGCGAGGTCTGCCCCGGCGAGCGGCGTGCGTTGCCGCGCCGCCGAGCCACGGCGGCATCGTGCGTCCCCAGATCAGCCACGAGCCGAACATGCCGAGCGGCACTGCGATGGGCGCCATCCCGCGCATGAACAGAACGCCGGCCGCTAGCAGCGACACCGAGCCGGCGCCGATGCGCAGCCGCCGCGCGACATTGGCAGGGTTCGCTTGCGCGAAGCCGCGCAAGGCGAGGAGCCCCAGAGCGAGCGCGGCCATGCCGAGGATGAGATAGAGCATCAGGTGCCGGCAGCCCCGGGGTTGAGCTGCTCGAGCAGCAGCCGCGCGCCGCCGCCCTCGCGCTTGCCGCTCAGGGCCAGCAGCGCCTTGCGGCCCGCCCGCGGCGTAGACGGCGACCGCGGTGAGCAAATCGCGCAGTTGACGTGCCGAGCCGGGATCGAAGCGGCAGAAGGCGCCCTTGGTCAGCCGCGCGATCTCGCGGAAGGCGCGCGCCGGCCGTCTCGTCGCTGCCCTCCTGGAACACGAACACCGGCACGCCGAGCAGCGCCAGCTCGCCGGCGCGCGCGCACAGCGCGGTCGACATCCTCCTCCATGCTGTCGCCGACGTAGACGAGCGCGTTGACCTTGCGACGCCGGCTTTCGTCGAGTGCGTGCGTCAGCACCTTGCCGATCTGCGTGAGGCCGCCTTGGCAGCCCACGCCGCGCATGAGGCGGGCGAGCGCGTCGGGATCCGACACCCATTTCGAGGCGCGGCACTCGCCGATGCCCCGGAAGTAGATGAGCTGCACGTCGAGACCGCCCACCGCCTTCACCGCGGCGAACATCTCGCTCTGCAGCTTCAGCGCCATGTCCCACGTCGGCGCGCGGCTCATCGTGGCATCCATGGCAAAGACGAGGCGGCCGTGATCGCCTGTGGCGGCAGGAGTGATGGATTTCATCTTGGCGATGAACGCGGCGACGTCGGCGTCCGAAGACGTCTCGCGCGCCGGCACGCCAGCGCTGGACGGCGTTGTTGCGGCGCGGCTGGCGGGCGGCGCCTTGGCAGAGACCGGCGTGGTGCCGGCTGACTTACGCGTGATCATCTTCGAGCCCAGTAGACGAGCCATTCGCTTACAGCATGGCGATCCGGGCGCCCTCCCGCAATATCCCGGCGAAGCTTCAACGGCCGGTAATCGTCGCGGCGGTCAGTAGCTCTAGGTTCCCGCCGGTCGCCGTCACGTCGGTCGAGCGCACGCGCTCGGTAGCATAGGCGAACAGCGTATTGGGACCGCCCGCCTTGGGGCCGGTGCCCGACAGACCCTCGCCGCCGAAGGGCTGCACGCCGACGACGGCGCCGATCTGGTTGCGGTTGACGTAGATGTTGCCGACGCGCGCGTGCTCCGCGACGTAGTCGGCGACCGCCTCGATGCGGCTGTGCAGGCCGAGCGTCAGTCCGTAGCCGGACGCGTTGATGGCGGCGACGACCTTGTCGAGCGCTCCGCGCTCGTAACGTACGACGTGCAGTATGGGGCCGAACACCTCGCTCTCGAGCACGCCCAGGCTGTCGATCTCGAACGCCGCGGGCGTGACGTAGCTGCCGGCGCGGCAGCTTTCGGGCAGCATCAGGTCGACGAGCTGGCGTCCCTCGCGCTGCATGCGGATCTTGTGACCGTCGAGCAGGTCCTGCGCCTGCTCGTCGATGACGGGACCGATGTCGGTCGAATAGTCGAACGGATCGCCGATATCGAGCGCCTGGATGGCACCGACCAGCATGTCGATCGTCCGGTCGGCCACTTCCTCCTGCACGAACAGCACGCGCGCCGCCGAGCAGCGCTGTCCGGCACTGTTGAACGCCGAGCGCACCGCGTCGCGCACCACCTGCTCGGGTAGCGCGCTCGAGTCGGCGATCATGGCGTTGAGGCCGCCCGTCTCGGCGATGAACGGCACGATGGCGTTGCGGCGATCGGCGAGTGCCTTCTGGATCGCCCACGCGGTCTCGTTCGATCCGGTGAACGAGATGCCGCTGATGCGCGTGTCCTTGACGAGCGATTCGCCGAGGCGGCCGCTGCCTGGCAACAGGTGCAGCACGTTGCCGGGAACGCCGGCTTCGTGCAGCAGCTTGGTCGCGAGGAAAGCGGTGATCGGCGTCTGCCCGGCCGGCTTGGCCAACACGGCATTGCCGGCGGCGAGCGCCGCGGCGACCTGGCCCGTGAAGATCGCGAGCGGAAAATTCCACGGCGATATGCACGCGAACACGCCGCGCCCGTTGAGAGTGAGCGTGTTGCGCTCGCCCGTCGGACCGGGGAGCGCCACGGGTCCGGCGAACAAGCGGCGCGCCTGCGCCGCGTAGTAGCGCAGGAAGTCGATCGCCTCGCGTACGTCTCCTTGCGCGTCCTCCAGCGTCTTGCCGGCTTCGCGCACGATCACCGCCATGAGGCGTGCCTTGTCACGCTCGAATAGGTCGGCGGCGGCAGCGAGTATCTGCGCGCGTTTGGCGCCGCCCTGCTTGTTCCAGTCTGGCTCGGCCTTGACCGCGCGCTCGATCGCCACGTCGGCCTGAGCGGCCGTTGTGATGCGCACCGTGCCAATGCGCTCGCGCCGATCGTGCGGGCAGGTGACGAGGCTCGCGGAATCGCCGCCTGTCGTCGCCGTGCCCCCGACGATGGGGCCGGCCTCGTAGACGTCGTCGAGTGCGTCACCCATCGCAGTGAACAGCTCGTGGCGCACCGCCGATTCCGTCAGCGCCAGGCCGCTCGCCGCCGCGCGCTCGGGCAAATAGATGTCACGCGGACGCACAAAGGGCCGCTGCCGCTCTACGGCACCGCCGCGTTCGGCTTCTGCCATCTCCACCGGATCGCGGATGATCTCCGACACCGGCGCCTCGTCGTCGGCGAGCCGATTGATGAACGACGTGTTGGCGCCGTTCTCGAGCAGGCGCCGCACAAGATAGGCGAGCAGATCTTCGTGACCGCCGACCGGCGCGTAAATGCGGCACGGCCGCTTGATCAGGCCGTTTTCGCCGACGACCTCGTCGTGCAGCGGCTCGCCCATGCCGTGCAGCCGCTGGAACTCGAACACGGCCGGACCACCGGCGACGTGCGCCGCGGCAATCGCATAGGCATTGTGCGTGGCGAACTGCGAATAGAACGCCTTCGGGTCGCTGAGCATCAACCGGACGCAGGCGAGAAACGACACGTCCGTGTGCAGCTTGCGCGTGAACACCGGGTAGTCGCTGAACGCGCGTTCCTGCGCCCATTTGATCTCGCTGTCCCAGTAGGCCCCTTTGACGAGGCGCACGGGGATGCGCTTGCCGCTGCGCTCGGCGAGCCGGCGCAGCCAGCGCAGCGTCGGGATGGCGCGCTTGCCGTAGGCCTGCACGGCGATGCCTAATCCGCTCCAGCCATCCAGCGCGGGGTTGGTGTAGGTCGAGGCGAATATCTCGAGCGTCGGATCGAGGCGATCCTGCTCCTCTGCGTCAATGGTCAGCGTCAGACCGCGCGAGCGGGCAGCGCGAGCAAGCGTCAGCATGCGGGGTGCGAGCTCGGAGGCGAGCCGCTCCTCCTTGCCGGCTTCGAAGCGCGGGTGCAGGGCCGAAAGCTTCACCGACAGGCCGGGGCGCCCGTAGAGTGCGTCCGAGTGCATGGAGCTGAACGGACCCGCCGCCTGGCCGATGGCGTCGACCGCCCCCAGATAGCGTTCAAAATAGACGTCGGCGTCCTTTTGCGTGCGCGCCGCCTCGCCCAACATGTCGTAGGAGAACAGATACCCCTTCTCCTCGTAGTCTTGCGCCCGCACCAGCGCTTCGCGAATGTTGCGGCCCAGCACGAACTGATCGGCCAGCACTTTTACCGCCTGACGCACGGCCTGACGGATGACCGGCTCGCCGGAGCGGGCGACGAGGCGCTTCAGAGCGTCGACCGGGTTGGCGCCGCGCGCTTCGCGCAGCTTGACGACGCGCCCGGTGAGCATCAGGGCCCAGGTCGAGGCGTTGACGAAAAGGTTGTCCGATTGGCCGCGGTGCTTTTCCCAATGGCCACCGGCGATCTTCTCGGCGATCAGCTCATCGGCAGTTTCCGTGTCGGGGATCCTCAGCAACGCCTCGGCGATGCACATGAGGATGACGCCTTCCTCGCTCGACAGGCCGTACTCGCGCATGAAGGCGTCGACGCCGGCGTGCTTGCCACGGTCAGCGCGCGCCGCATGGACGAGCCGGCGCGCCAGATCGGTCGAGCGGCGGCGCTCGTCCTCGCTGAATACGGCGCGCTCGATCAACCGGTCGAGCAGCCGCTGTTCGTCGATGAGATGGTGCGCGGCGATTTCCTCGCGCGGCGGCAGCAGCCGTGCCCGCTCGTGAACGTCGTCGCCCGCCTCGGCCATCGTCACTGCAACCATTCTGCCCTCATGCCTGCGCCGTTGCACGATTCGGACATTCTCACTCTAGCAAATCGGAGCACCAGGCGCTGCATGAGCGGTGCAAGCCGCGATTGCCGCCGGCCGGGCTTGACGGCGCCCCCGCGCCTCGCCAGAGCTTGCCGCCGTAAGAGGTTACGAGGCTTACCCTGTGTCCACCAAGATAGAGGTCGTGCGCAGCATTGCGGATTTGCGTAGCGTGGTTGGCCAGTGGCGCAACAACGGCCAAAAGATCGCGCTCGTTCCCACCATGGGGGCCTTGCACGCCGGGCACCTGGCCCTCGTGCGCCGCGCCGCCGAGCTTGCCGACCGAACCCTCGTCTCGATCTTTGTCAATCCGAGCCAATTCGCGCCGCACGAGGATCTTGCCCGTTACCCGCGCGATGAGGCCGGCGATCTTGCCAAGTTGGGGGCGGAAAGCTGCCATCTCGTGTGGGCGCCGACGGCGGCAGACATGTATCCCGACGGATTTGCCACGCGCATCGCGCCCGCCGGTGCCGCGCAAGGACTGGAGAGCGATTTTCGTCCACACTTCTTTGGCGGCGTGACGACGGTGTGCGCCAAGCTGTTCGGCGCCACGACGCCGGATGTCGCCATGTTCGGCGAGAAGGACTACCAGCAGCTCTGCGTCGTCCGGCAGATGGTGCGCGACTTGAACATGCCGCTCGACATCGTCGGCGTGAAAACGACGCGCGAGGCGGACGGCCTCGCCCTGTCGTCGCGCAACGTCTATTTGTCGGCTGAAGAGCGCAAGAACGCGCCGGCGCTCAACCGTATCCTGCGCGACGTTGCGGTGAAATCACATGACGCCGTGCGCGGGCTCGGCGAGGCGCGCAAGGGCAAGGCGCCGCGTCCGGCGCCGCTGGTGCGCGACCCGACGCTGCCACCGCAGGCGCACCAGCTCCCCGAGCTCGATGTGATCTGCGCGGCCGCGGCGGCCGAGCTGCAGGTTGCCGGCTTCACCAAGGTCGACTACGTCGCCGTGCGCCACGCCAACACGCTGAAGGTGGTGACGGAGACCGGCGCCGGCACCGTTGCGTGTCCTCGGCGCCGCCTGGCTCGGCTCGACCCGCCTCATCGACAACGTTGGCGCGTGACGCTCACTGCCCCTGGCGGCATGCGGTCGGCAGCGCGGTGTCCGGAGATGAGGCGATGGTCCACGACGGCAGATCGCGCAGCTGTCGATCCGCTCGACCACAGGGTGAAGCAACGTGCCGATCACGGCCAATAGCACCGTCAGGCCGGCCGTATTGGCGCGAGCCGCATGCGCGCTGCGGTTGCAGGGTAGTAGGGATGTCCGAGGCGAATGACGGCCTCCGCTAAGCCAGTTACGGCGAGCCGCGGTATTGAAAACCACGGGCTTGGTCGACCGGCTATGCAGCTTCGGCTATAGAACGGCTCCGCGAGCGACTGCACCGTCTTGGCGAACGCGGCAAAGAGCACAAACTGCACGCCAAGCGCCGGCGGTCGCGTGATCTGATCGGCGGTGAGCAGATTTCTCTTCGTTCGAGGTCGATATGAAATTGAATGGCCCAAGCAGAACCGGATACTCGCCGACGGTGGGCTTGGTCGCCTGCATTCGACCGTATGCCGACGTAGACGTCGTGCTCGCCGCGCTATTGACTTCGCAATGACGGGAACGTGCGGCGAGCATCGATTTCATCGCGGAACAGGATATGATCACGCGGCACGATCGGCCCGGCATCACAGACTGCAGCGATCAAAGAGGATCTGAGCGACAGTCGTCGACTGTTCCAGCGGCGCAGACAGTGTCCGGCGTTGAAGCAGCATGCACGAGCGCCGGCGAGGAGCATGATCGGCCAACGAAGAAGAACACCAGCGCGTACGTCAAGAACGTGCGGCCAGGCGAGATGGCGCGTCGATGGTCACCTGATCGCCAGGCGGAGAAGGCGAGGTTGGCGGACGTCGCTGCGTCGCTGCTGCGCCACGATGGCGTTTCCAGAGCAGGAAGAAGCCGAGCAGCAGCAGAAAGCCAGCGTGCTCACGGCGATGCGCGCCGATCTGCACCAGCTGCACGAGAATTTGCGCCAGGGAGCGACTCGCAGATGGAAGCACCCGAAATCGGCAAGTCGAAACGATGCGCGTGCCTCGAGACGGCTGAATGGGTCTCATATTACGGTGAACATCGAGAATTCATGCAACCTTTAGTTGCATTGCCGACATGTCGTCGAAGCCGACACGCAAAGGTTGTCAACTCGGCTTGCCAAGGCGCGGCGGCGCGTGCGAGGTCATCGCTGCAATTCAAACTAGGGATTCGCCGCTCTCGGCCCCTCGTCTCCGCGTCTCGTGCCGAACGGCATGCTGCATCGACGGGAAAGACGCATGGCCGGATCCGTCCGCGACCTCTTCTCAACGATCGAAAGCTTCATGACCGATAAGTCGGCCCGCGCCCGCCGTACAACGGATGCCTCCGATGGCTATACCGCCGCCGATATCGAGGTCCTGGAAGGCCTCGAGCCGGTGCGCCGCCGCCCCGGCATGTACATCGGCGGCACCGACGAGAAGGCCATGCATCACCTCTTCGCCGAGGTGATCGACAACTCCATGGACGAGGCGGTCGCCGGCCACGCCACGTGGATCGAGGTCGAGTTCGACAAGGAAGGGTTCCTGTCGGTCACCGACAACGGGCGCGGCATGCCGGTCGATCCGCATCCGAAGTTCAAGAACAAGAGCGCGCTCGAAGTCATCATGTGCACGCTGCACTCGGGCGGCAAGTTCGACGGCAAGGCGTACAACACCTCGGGCGGTCTGCACGGCGTCGGCGTGTCGGTGGTCAACGCGCTGTCCGACGTTTGCGAGGTCGAGGTGGCGCGCGGCCAGCAACTCTACCGCATGGATTTCGCGCGCGGCGAGGCGACCACCAAGCTGCAGAAACTCGGCTCGGTCATGAACCGGCGCGGCACCAAGGTGCGCTTCAAGCCGGACGAGAAGATCTTCGGCAAGGGCTGCGCCTTCAAGCCGGCGCGCCTGCTTCAAGATGGCGCGCTCCAAGGCCTACCTGTTCGGCGGCGTCGAGATCCGCTGGACGTGCGATGCCTCGCTGATCACCGACGATACGCCGACGAGCGCCACGTTCCGCTTCCCCGGCGGCCTCGCCGACTACCTGACGAGCGAGATCGCCGGCCGCACGATGGTGACCAAGGATCTGTTCGCCGGCCGCACCAAGGGTGAGAACGGCCACGGCTCGGTCGAATGGGCCATCGCCTGGATCGCCGACGACGACGGTTTCACGCGCTCCTACTGCAACACCATCCCGACGCCCGACGGCGGCACGCACGAGACCGGCCTGCGCACGGCGCTGTCGAAGGGCCTGCGCGCCTACGGCGAACTGACCAACAACCGCCGCGCGCGCAGGTCACCGCCGACGACGTGATGGGCACGTCGGCGGCCATGCTGTCGGTGTTCATCCGCGAGCCGGAATTCCAGGGCCAGACCAAGGACCGCCTCGCCACGCAGGAAGCGGCGCGCATCGTCGAGAGCACCGTGCGCGACGCCTTCGACCATTGGCTGGCCGACAGCCCGATGCAGGCGACGAAGCTGCTCGAATGGTCGATCGACCAGGCCGAGGACCGCCTGAAGCGCAAGCGCGAGAAAGAGGTCGGCCGCCAGTCGGCGACGCGCAAATTGCGCCTGCCCGGCAAGCTCGCCGACTGCACCATCCAGACGGCGGCGGGCACCGAGATCTTCATCGTCGAGGGCGACTCGGCCGGCGGCTCGGCCAAGAGCGCGCGCACGCGCGAGACGCAGGCGATCCTGCCGCTGCGCGGCAAGATCCTCAACGTCGCCAACGCATCATCGGCCAAGCTGTCGCAGAAACCAGCTGCTCGCCGATCTCATCCTGGCGCTCGGCGTCGGCACCGGCACCAAGTACAACGACGCCGACCTGCGCTATGAGCGCGTCATCGTCATGACCGACGCCGACGTCGACGGCGCGCACATCGCCTCGCTGCTGATCACGTTCTTCTATCAGGAGATGCCGGCGCTGATCGAGAACGGGCACCTGTTCCTCGCCGTGCCGCCGCTCTTCAAGATCACCCACGGCGCCAAGTCGGTCTACGCGCGCGACCTCAAGCATCGCGACGAGCTCATCGCGCGCGAGTTCAAGCCGGGCGCCAAGGTCGACATCAGCCGCTTCAAGGGCCTCGGCGAGATGAACGCCTCGCAGCTCAAAGAGACGACGATGGACCCGAAGCGCCGCACGCTCTTGCGCGTGGAAATCGGCGACGGCGACCGCACCGCCATCGGCGAAGCGGTCAACGCGCTGATGGGATCGAAGCCCGAGGCGCGCTTCCGCTTCATCCAGGACCGCGCCGCCTTCGCCCACGACCTGGATATCTGAGCAGGTCGCGAGCCCGCCGGCGTAGCGCGCAGACGGGAACTTGCGATCAGGGGAATTTTTCCAGCTCTTCGGCAAGGCGCTCGAACATCGCCGTGCATCCATGCTCGCGGCCAGGGATTGAATCCGCGCTGTCGAAATAGGCGCCCTGCTCCGTATAGGTCACACGGGTGCCCTTGCCGTCGGGAAAGAACTCCATCGTGGCCAGCGACACGGACAGCGGCTTACCGCCAATCGTCATGCGGTAGGTGATGACAATGCGACGGTTGTCGATGATGTCCTGATACTGCGTGTCGTTGGTGATCTCCGGGCCGCCGCGGAAGGAAAAGCGCGACGTCTCGCTGCCACCGACGCGGAAGTCGACGTCGAACTGAAACACTTTCCAGGCTACGCCTTCCGCGAACCAGCGCCGCTTCTTCACCGGGTCGCGAAACGCATTGAATACGCGCTCGGGCGAAGCGGGATAAGTGCGCTCGATCGAGAACGAGCCATGCGCGACGAACGGCTCTTCGGCCAATGCGGCGACGGTCGACTTGCTGCTCGGCATATTCCTACTCCTTTGCGCGACGACGACGTTGTTTCTTGGGTTTCGCGGCGGTGTTGGACGCGCGTGCGGGCGTACCTGCTTGTTCCGCCGCCGCTTCCTCTTCGGCGAGTAGAACGCCGAGGCGATCGAAGCGCCGCTCCATCAGCATCCGCCGCGCAGCGATCCAGTTGGCGAGCGGTGCAAAACCGCCCTGCTCCAGCCGGCACGTGCGCACGCGGCCGATCTTCTCGCTGCGTATGAAACCGCCGGCCTCCAGCACCTGCAGGTGCTGCACGACAGCGGCGAGCGTCATGGCGAACGGTTTGGCGAGATCGCTGACGCTGGCTGGACCTTGCGTCAGGCGCTCAATGAGGGCGCGCCGCGTCGGCTCGGCCAGGGCGCGAAAGTTGTCATCGATGGGCGAATGCTTAAGCATGGGCTTTAGTAATCTCGATGCGCCAGATTGTCAAGTGGCGACTAAAGTGTCAGCGTTGAGTTGAAGGACATCGGCGCCAGCGACGTGAGCTTGCCGCACTGATCGTGTAAGAAGTCGAGTTCCAAAAAAGGGAGCAGCCGATGAGTCGTGTGCGCGTATTGGTCGGGACACGTAAGGGCGCGTTCATTTTGAGCGCGGATGGCTCGCGCAAGACCTGGTCGGTCGACGGCCCGCATTTCCCAGGTTGGGAAGTCTATCACGTGAAGGGCTCTCCGGTGGACCCGGACCGCATCTATGCGTCCCAATCGAGCGGCTGGTTCGGCCAGCAAATTCAATGCTCAAAGGACGGCGGCAAGTCCTGGGAGGCCGCCGGCAACAAGTTCGCCTACGAAGGCGATGCCGGCACGCATCAGTGGTACGACGGCACGCCGCATCCATGGGAGTTCAAGCGGGTCTGGCACCTTGAGCCCTCGCTGACCGACCCCGACAGCGTCTATGCAGGCGTTGAGGACGCGGCGCTGTTTCATACGTCGGACGCCGGGCAGACCTGGACGGAGCTGGCGGGTCTGCGCGGCCACGGCTCCGGACCGCGGTGGCAGCCCGGCGCCGGCGGCATGTGCCTGCACACTATTCTCATCGACCCGGCCAATCCCCAGCGGATCTTCATCGCCATCTCGGCAGCCGGCGCTTTCCGGACCGACGACGGCGGCAAAACGTGGCGGGCGATCAATCGCGGGCTGCGCTCGGAGTATCATTCCCGACCCGACCGCCGAGGTCGGTCACTGCGTCCACCGTATCGCTATGCATCCGTCGCGGCCGAATGTTCTGTTTATGCAAAAGCATTGGGATGTCATGCGCAGCGACGACGCCGGCGATAACTGGCGCGAGGTGAGCGGCAATCTGCCGACCGATTTCGGCTTCGTCATCGACGTCCACGCGCACGAGCCGGAGACGATCTACGTCGTGCCGATCAAGAGCGACGCCGAGCACTTTCCGCTCGAGGGCAAGCTGCGCGTCTATCGCAGCCGCAGCGGCGGCAACGAGTGGGAAGCCCTGAGCAACGGGCTGCCGCAGTCCGACTGCTACGTGAACGTGCTGCGTGACGCGATGGCCGTCGACAAGCTCGACGATTGCGGGATTTATTTCGGCACCACGGGCGGGCAGGTGTACGTCTCGAGCGACGCCGGCGACACCTGGAACCACCATCGTGCGCGATCTTCCCGGCCGTGCTTTCGGTTGAGGTGCAGACGCTGCCATGATCCGCGTCGTCCTGCCGTCGCATTTGCGGATGCATGCCGACATCGATGGCGAGGTGACGGCTCACGGTCGAGGGCGCCGGTTACCCAGCGTTCCGTGCTCGACGCGCTTGAGGCGCGCTATCCGGTGCTGCGCGGCACTATTCGCGACTACACGCACGCAGCGTCGCCGACCGTTCTTGCGATTTTTTGCGTGCCAGACGCGACGTTTCATTGCAGTCGCCCGATACCCCGCTACCCGACGCAGTAGCGATCGGAGCGCAGCCGCTTCTAATTGTAGCAGCCATTGCTGGAGGGTAGCACGTCTCCTTCGCGGCGCCAGTAACCACAACGTGTCCAAGACCGGCGGAGGCCGCTGCGGCGCCTTAAATCGCCCCAACGGATCCCGCAAAAAGCCGCATCGCGGGATACCACTAGGAAGCTGGTGAATTGAACCGCTTGACCGTCGATATAAATTGTATAGGCAGCCGGCTGGTCCTGCTCTACACGCTCGATTCCTCCTGACGCCTGGATTGCGTTTGGATCCATCCGCGCTAATCGGAGTTTAGGATTCTCTTGTTAAGACAGTGGTTAGGGCTTTCTAAGGGTTACGAACATGGTCTTTGAACGGGCTTTGCCTCGTCGTCACTCGCTTCTCTCCGCGCTCGCGCTGGCGGCACTGGCGACGGTGACGCTTCGCCGGCCCCGCGGATGCGCGCAGGGACCGCTACTATTCCGAGCCCGAGGCGGAGGCCGACTCCGAGGCAGAGCAGCCAAAACTTAGCCGCCCCGCCGGCGGGCAACCGCGGCTCGCGGTCGTGTCCCTGGGCGACCAGCGCGTCACGATCTATGACGCCAACGGTCAGATCATGCAGGGTCCCATATCCACCGGCGCGACCCCCAACGACACGCCGCCCGGCATCTACGCCATTCTGCAGAAGAACCGCGAGCACTACTCCAATCGTTACGACGACGCGAGGATGCCCTTCATGCAGCGCATCACGTGGACCGGCATGGCGCTACACGGCGGTGTCTTGCCGGGCTATCCGGCTTCGCATGGCTGCATACGCCTGCGCGAGGACTTCGCCAACCAGCTGTTCGACATGACGAAGCTCGGCATGCGCGTCATCGTCTCGCGCAACAACATGACGCCGTCGGATATCTCGCATCCGCTGCTGTTCAAGCCGACGCCGTTCCGCGACAACGTGGCGGTATTGAGCACCGCTGTTGCAACCGTTCCGCCTCCGTCCGAGGACGGCAACGATACGCGTTACTCCGGCGGCGGTCAGAACGATCCGCCAGAACTCGCAACGCGCACGGCGGCTCTGCAAGCCATCTTCGCAGCCAAGACGGCGGAGGCGCAGGAGTTGGAAGGCAAGGCCGACGCGGCACGCGTCCTCGCGAAGCAAAAAACGCGCGAGAGCGCACGCGCGGCAAAGGCCCTGCGCACCGCGGAGAATGCCTACAAGCGGGCGACCGAATGGCTCGCCGACGCCGAGGCTGATCTCGCCAAGGCGAAAAAGCCGGAAGCCATAACCCGCGCCGACGAGCAGAAGGCGAAAGCCACTGCCAAGATCGCCGAAACCAAAGCAAAGCTCGAAGCCGTGAAGGCCGAAACCCAGCCGGCTCTCGAGGAGGCTACGCGTGCCACCGAAGCGGCAAAGGCGGCGGAGGCCGAGAAGGCCGCGGCGGCCGCTGCCGCGCGTGATGCCGAACGCAAGTTGTCGCCGGTCTCAGTGTTCGTCAGCCTGAACACCAAGAAGCTCTATATCCGCCAGGCAATGGAGCAGATCTACGAGGGCGACGTCACCATTCGCAATCCCGAGACACCCATTGGCACGCACATCTTCACGGCCGTCGACTATCAGCCGGGCGGGCGCGATATGCGCTGGAACGTCGTCTCGATTGCCGGTCGTCAGCCGGGCGAACCTGAAACGAGCAGCGGCATGAACAGCAACCGCCGCAATGCCTCGGTCGAGGGGATCCCGACCGATGTCACGGCGGCCAAGGCCGCCCTCGACCGCGTCGACATTCCACAGGAGACCGCCCGGCGCATCTCCGAGCTCGTCCTGCCGGGCTCCTCGCTGATCGTCTCGGACGAGGCCGGCCCACAAGGAGACCGGCAAGGCCGACTGACTTCATCGTGCTGATCAGCGGCGAGCCGCAGGGCGGTATCATTCTGCGGCCGAAGCCCCGTCCCGAGTACTACGACGACTTTTACGGGGGCGGCTTTGGCCCCTGGGGCTACGACAACCGGGGCTACGACGGCTACGACCGCCGCCGCCGGCGCGGTGGTCCGTTCGGCGGCGCCTTCAAGTGGTGGTAAGCCGCACGACCTGAGAGCCACGGTCTAAACATTGAGATCGCGAGCGGGAACACCGCTCGCGCTCTTTTTTACGCGCGCTCGCGGGCGCCCATTTCCGCCACCAGCTCGCTAAGCTGGTCGAGCCCGGAGTTGGTGCCCTGCTCGAAGCCTCGCGACGACGTGCGAGTTCCGCATGGCGATGAACTCGAACAGCGTGTGGATGGTCAGCGTCGTCTTGCCGTCCTTCTCGTCGAAGGTGACGGTCACGATCATCCGCCCGGCGCCCTTTGTCTCGAAGCCGTTGTCGTAGACGATCTTCCGGTTCGGCACGATCTCGAGATATTCGCCGCCGAACGGCGTGTTCTGCTCTGCCGCTCGGCCCGGTCATGGCGAAGCGGAAGCGGCCGCCGACGCGGAAATCCATCTCGCACAGCGTCAGCGGCCAGCCCTTCGGGCCGAACCATTTCATGATGTGCTCGGGCTTGCTGTAGGCCTCGAACAGCAGGCGCGCCGGCGCGTCGTAGACGCGCGTGATGATGACCTCGCGTTCGGCTTTCAGGCTCATTTGCCACGGCGCTTGCTTGCATGACGCTTCTCCTTCCGTTGCATCTCTTTCACATAGTCGTCGAGCGGTCGAGGCTCTCGTCCCAGAAGCGTCGATAGTCGCCGATCCAGCGCGGCAGCGCTCGGCCAGCGGCGCCGCGTTGAGCCGCACCGGGCGGAACTGCGCGCTGCGTCCGCGCGAGACGAGGCCCGGCGCGCTCGAGCACCTTCAGATGCTTGGAGATGGTCGGCTGGCTGAAGCCGAACGGCGCCACGAGCTCGTTGACCGTCGCCTCGCCCTCGGCGAGCCGCGCGAGGATGGCGCGCCGCGTCGGATCGGCGAGCGCGGCGAAGACGCGGTCGAGGCTTTGGGGAGCGGCGGCGACCTGCATCATTGAATGCCCGTTTGATATATAGCTATATTGCTATATTCCAATCATTGGCTATGCAGTCAAGCGGGCCGAAACGCTCGGGCGCAGGCGGCGCTCGCCGACGGCGCCGCCAGAAATCCGCTTAGTTCGAGCGTGAGCTACTCGCGGCGCAGCGAGGCTTCGACCTCGCGCGCGATGCCGGCCGCATCGGCGACATCGGCGTACTCGATCGCCGCGTTGTCGACGTAGACGGCCTCGCGCGTTCTTCGGCGCATGCGCACGCCCAGCACGCCCATCGCCGTCGGACGCCCCGTCGTCGACGTCGTCGTCGCCGAAGTATCCGTCGACGACGACGCCCTTCTCGCGGTACTCGGGATCGCGCAGCATGATCTCGTGCAGCTGCTTCAAGTTGTAGTGCGGCACCGACGCCATGAGGTGATGCGGCAGGTGGTAGTCCATGCCCCACGGGAACACCGCGTAGCGCACCAGCGGACCGACGAGGAACACGCGCGTGTTGGTATAGCGCCCGCGATCGGCGTTGCCGTGCTGCACCCACTGGCGCAGGATCATGAACAGCGGGAAGGCGGTGAACACCGGCACGAGCCACAGCAGGCCGAAGTACGCCCACGCCGGCCCCCATCCGGCCAGCTGCACGGCCGACAGCGCAGCGTAGAGCAGCGCGAGATACGTCACGCGCCCGATGGCTGTCTAGCGCAGCGGGATGACCGGTGCCAGCCGCGTGCGCGGATAGGCTCTCGTCGGGCAGCATTCGCCAGGATCGTCACCACCAGCGCCCACATCAGCGGCAGGATGATCGCGACCGCCAGCGCGTAGCCCATGACGCTCGAGCGGGATGATCAGCAACGGCGCGCCAACGGCGAACAGGATGCCGGCGCGCAGCGGGCGGATCGTGCCCGGCCGTTCCGGATCGGCATAGGGATTGTGCCCGCGGCCCAGCGAGCTGTAGCGGGCGCGCGTGATCGTGTAGCGGATGAGATTGGGCATCCACAGCTGCTTCAGCAGCGCCCACAGCATCTCGACGTGCGTGATCGGGAAATCGAGCCAGTGGTCGCTTTCGTGCAGCTGGCTGATGTCGGGATCGCGCTCGGGGTCGTTGACGAACTGATGGTGCGCGAGGTGATGCAGCCGAAAGTGATAGGTCGTCGTCAGGATGGGAAAGGCCGCGAGCCAATCGGACGCCAGCTCGTTGAGCTTGCGGTTGGCGAACAGCATGTAGTGCGTGCCTTCGTGAATGGCGCCGCCGAATTGGTGCTGCGAAGCGCCGATGACGATGATGGCGACGATCGTCGCAGGAACGGTCCACCACCACGAGATGTCGCCGGCGCGCGACGACTGGATCATCCACACCGCACCGGCAACCGCCGCGGCGATGATCAGGTAGATGCGCGCCAGATGCTTCCAGTTGGTGAGATTGTCGCGCGCCTTGAGAGACTGCACCTCCTCGGCGCCGTGCCGATTCGGCCGCTCACGTGCCGCGTCCGCTTCTCGGCGCCGCGCCGAAGTGTCGGCCGCCGCTCCAATCGCCACCATGCGCTCGCTTCCCGGAATCTGAGATCTACGGTCCGCCGAATCCGCTCAACGTATTCTGGCCCATCGTGAATCGGCGAGCCAACGCAATTCGAATGCTGCGGCGAAGTTGCACGCAGGCCACGCAGCCTGTGCGCGATGCGCCAATGCCGTTGCCCAATGTTCCTACGAAGCATTAATGAGATGTTGAGGTGCCTTGTCCCGCTTCGGCAAGAGCCATCCAATTGCCGGCGTGCGCGTTTCGGCGAAGCACAGACAGCAAATGGGAGGGGCTAATGCGAATCAGAGCGCTCGCCGCCGAATTCATCGGCACGTTCATGCTCGTAGCGTCGGTGCTCGGCGCGGCACTGTTTTCGTTTCCGATTGCAGGCATCGTCGGCGTCGCACTGTCGATCGGCTTTTCGGTCATGGCGATGATATTCGCCGTCGGCTACATCTCCGGCGGACACTTCAATCCGGCGGTGACGCTCGGCCTCGTGGCCGGCAAGCGATTTTCGGCCAGCGAAGCCCCGGCTTACATCGCCGCGCAGTGCCTCGGCGGCATCGCTGCCGCCCTGGTGTTCTACCTCATCGCCTCGGGCAAGAGCGGCGGCTTCGAGGTCGGCAACTTCGCCTCCAACATGTATGGCGGCGATGGATATTCGATGCTGTCGGCCTTCGTCATCGAAGTGGTGCTGACCGGCCTCTTCATCTTCGTCATCATGGGCGTAACGTCGGACCGCGCGCCGGCCGGCTTTGCGGCCATCGCCATCGGCCTCACCCTGTCGGCCATCCATCTCATGGCCATCCCGATCGACAACGCCTCGGTGAACCCGGCGCGCAGTCTGGCGACGGCCTTCATCGCCCTGGGCGAGCCGCTGGCACAACTGTGGCTGTTCTGGGTGGCGCCGATTCTCGGCGGCGTGGCCGGCGGGCTACTCGGCCGTTGGCTCATCGACGACAATGACTAAAACGTGACACTTTTGCGCAGGAAAAGCCGCGGCTCGACGCCACATCCCGCGGTTTTTCTTGCGCTTTTACCGAACATGTGTCAGCACACCCTTGGCTCGAGCGCAGGGGTTGCTAATTCGATTAGTCCCTTTTCGAGACCCCGATTTTCTTTGCCGCTTTAGGCGATCCCAATCCCCCTGCGCTCCGTCACCCGCTGCCGCCAAGCTAGGCGTTGGCGCGGGCTATGCATGAACGCAGGACGGAGAAGTTTACTTTTGGAAACTAAGACCTTCGCGGAGCTCGGACTGAGCTCCAAGGTGCAGGCGGCCATAGACGCTGCCGGCTACACGACGCCGACTCCGATTCAAGCCGCCGCCATCCCGATCGCAGTGACCGGCCGCGACGTTCTCGGCATCGCCCAGACGGGCACCGGCAAGACCGCATCGTTCGTTTTGCCGATGATCACCCGCCTCGAGACGGGCCGCGCCCGGGCGCGCATGCCCCGCTCGCTGATCCTGGCGCCGACGCGCGAGCTCGCCGCGCAGGTGGCGCAGAGCTTCGAGAAGTACGGCATCAACAACAAGCTGAACCTGGCGCTGCTGATCGGCGGCGTGTCGATGGACGATCAGGTCAAGAAGCTCGATCGCGGCGTCGACGTGTCTGATCGCCACGCCCGGCCGTCTGCTCGACCATTTCCAGCGCGGGCGCATCATGCTGATGGGCGTCGAGATCCTCGTCATCGACGAGGCCGACCGCATGCTCGACATGGGCTTCATCCCCGACATCGAGAAGATCTGCAAGCTGCTGCCGCCGCGCCGGCAGACGCTGTTCTTCTCGGCGACGATGCCGCCGGAGATCACGCGTCTCGTCAGCCAGTTCCTCAAGGACCCCGAGCGCATCGAAGTCGCCCCGCCGGCCACCACGGCCAAGACCATCACCCAGCACTTCCGCTTCTGCGAGAACGGCGAGGACTGGGCCAAGCGCGAGGTTCTGCGCGAGCTGATCAGCAGCCAGAACGTCCAGCAACGCCATCATCTTCTGCAACCGCAAGGTCGAGGTGGCGATCCTGCACAAGTCGCTGGTCAAGCACGGCTTCAGCGCCGGCGCCCTGCACGGCGACATGGACCAGAAGGCGCGCATGGAGACGCTCGACAAGTTCCGCGCCGGCGAATTGAAGCTGCTGGCGGCGAGCGACGTCGCCGCGCGCGGCCTCGACATCCCCGACGTCAGCCACATCTTCAACTTCGACCTGCCGTGGCAGCCGGACGATTACGTGCACCGCATCGGCCGCACCGGCCGCGCCGGCAAGGAAGGCGTCTCGACCTCGCTGGTCACCACCGACGAGCTCAAGTCGCTCAAGGACATCGAGAAGATGCTCGGCGAGCCGGTCGCGTGGCTCGGCGAGGCCCCGTCGGATGAAGACTTCGCCGCAGCCGGCAAGAAGCGTCGCGGTCGCGGCGGCCGTACCGGCCCGCAGCGTGGGCGCGGTGGCCGCGAGCGGCGCACCGGCTCAGGCACGCGGCGACGACAAGCCCCGCCATGGCGAGCGCCGTGGGGGTGGGCGCACGTGGCGGTGAGCGGCGTGAGCCGCGGCCGGAAGCGCGCGCGAGCAGCCGCGTGCCGAGGCACGCCCGGAGCCGCGCGCTGAGCAACGCGAGCCGCGTCGCGAGCAGCGCCCGAACACCGCGAGCAGCCACGTCACGAGCATCGCGAGCAGCCGCGTGCTGCACGGCCGCAGCATCCGCAAGCTGCCGCCCAGCGGCCGGACGGCGCTCAGCGCCAACATTCGCGTAACGGTCACGCCGACGCCAAGCCGGCGCAGTCGCGCGGCGAGCGTCAGCAGCGGCCGGAGCGTGCGCACGAGCGCCAGCCGGAAGGCGGCCGCTCGGCTTTGCCGACAACGTGCCGGCGTTCCTGCGCAATCCGTGAAGCGGCCGGCCAAGGTCGCCGGCGAATAGCGGGCCTGATTGCCGAAACGAAGAAGGCGCCTCTCGGCGCCTTTTTCATGGCCGAAGTGGGTTCTTAGAACGAGCTGCCGGGTTCTTTCAGGAATTGAATTTCCTCGAGCGTCGAGGTGCGTCCAAGCATGACGTTGCGATGCGGGAAGCGGCCGAAGCGCTTGATGACGTCGTGGTGCAGCACCGCGTAGCGCGCATATTCCTCGTCGCCGAGTGCCGCCGTCAGCTCGACAGAGCGTTGCTGATCGGGAGTTGCTCGCTGTGCTCGAACGGCAAGTAGAAAAGCACGCGCTGATCAGCGGGCACCTGCTCATCGAGACCGCGGGCGATCGCCGCCTTGGCGACCGCCAGCGCCAGCGCATCGGTGGCGAAGGCGCGTGCCGTGCCGCGGAAGACGTTACGCGGGAACTGATCGAGCGCGATGACCGTCGCCAGCGCGCGGTCGGCACTCGCCAGCGCCTCGTCGACCGGGCGCGAAGCCAGCTCTTCCATCAGCGGCAGAAAGTGATCGCGGATCCGCGTGTCGACCGCCGCATCGCGCGCGAACCAGCCCTTGCGGCCGAGCTCGTCGAGCCAGAAGCGCAGTACGTCCGTGACCCACTGCGGCTCGGATGCGGTCATGATGGGATTAGTCGTGGTTGGCGAGACGCTGCGCGTCGGCCGCTGGCACGAGGTTGACGCTCTCGCCACAGCCGCACGAACCACGCTGGTTCGGGTTGTTGAATACGAACTGGCTCGCCAGCTTGTCAGTCTGGAAGTCCATCTCGGTACCAAGCAGGTACATGATGGCCGACGGCTCGATCAGCAGCACGGCGCCGTCCTGCTCGACGACGTCGTCGTGCGGGCCCTTCTTGTCAGCCATGGCCATGGTGTACTCCATGCCGGCGCAGCCGCCCTTCTTGACACCGATGCGCAGCCCCAGCGCCGCCGGATTGGCGGCCATGAGCGACTGTACGCGGCGCACGGCGGCGTCCGTCAGGGTCACGACTTTCGGCAGCATGTGTAGCGTGGGCATCTTGGATGTCCTGATATACGTCAGTCCCACATATAGTCAGCGTCGGGCCGTTGTGGAACTGCGGTCTTTTAGAATTAGAACATGTTGAGGGCGAGCCGTGCCTCGTCCGACATACGGCTCATGTCCCAGGGCGGATCGAAGGTCATGACGACGGACGTGTTGCTGACGCCAGGCACCGCGTTGACGGCGTTTTCCACCCACTTGGGCATTTCGCCGGCGACGGGACAGCCTGGCGCCGTCAGCGTCATGGCAATGGTGACGTTGCGCTCGGCATCGACGTCGATGTCGTAGATCAGCCCCAGCTCGTAGATGTCGGCGGGAATCTCCGGGTCATAGACCGTCTTCAGAGCGGCGATGATGTCGTTGCGCAGCGGCTCGTAGGCATCGAGCGCCTCGTCTTCCAACGCCGTTGCGGAGGCAGCAGCAGCCTCGGCGACACCGGCAGGAGCCGCTTCCGCCTTCTCCGCAGCAACTTCGCTTTCGTTCGGTTTGCCGTCCATGGCGATACCTCTACGCAAACAGCTCGTGCGCGCGCTTCAGCGCGTCGACGAGAACATCCACTTCTTGCTTGGTGTTGTACATGGCGAACGACGCGCGGCACACGGCCGTGACGCCGAGCCGCTCCATCAGCGGCTGCGCGCAATGATGGCCGGCGCGCACGGCAACGCCCGAACGGTCGATGACCGTTGCGATGTCATGGGGGTGCAGACCGTCCATGGTGAACGAGATGATGGCGCCCTTGTCCGGCGCGTTGCCGTAAATCTTCAGCCACGGCAGCTCGGCGAGCTGGGCGTGCGCATAGTTGCGCAGCTCGCCCTCGTGGCGCGCGATGTTGTCGCGCCCGACCTGCATCATGTAGTTGAGCGAAGCGCCGAGCCCGATCGCCTCGACGATGGGCGGCGTGCCGGCTTCGAACTTGTGCGGCGTCTTCCCGTAGGTGATGCGATCGACGGCGACGTGATCGATCATGCCGCCGCCACCCTGGTAGGGCCGCATGGCGTCGAGGTGCGCCTTCTTGGCGTAGAGCACGCCGATGCCGGTCGGGCCGTACGTCTTGTGGCCGGTGAACACGTAAAAGTCGGCATCGAGCTCGCGCACGTCGACACCGAGATGCACCGCCGACTGGCTGCCGTCGATCAGCACCGGGATGCCGCGCTCGTGCGCCAGGCGGATGACCTCGCGCACCGGCACAAGCGTGCCGAGCACGTTGGACATATGCGTGATGGCGACCATCTTGGTGCGCGGCGTCAATAGCCGTTCGAACTCATCGAGCAGCAATTCGCCGCTGTCGGAGATCGGCGCCCACTTCAAGACCGCACCGTTGCGCTCGCGGTGGAAGTGCCACGGCACGATGTTGGAGTGGTGCTCCATGATCGACAGGACGATCTCGTCGCCGTCGCCGATACCGGCCAGGAACGAATCGGCGACAAGGTTGATCGCCGCCGTGGCATTCTTAGTGAAGATGATCTCATCAACGCTGCCGGCGTTGAGGAAGCGGCGCACGGACTCGCGCGCGTCCTCGAACCGCTGCGTCGCCGTATTCGACAAGTAGTGCAGGCCGCGGTGCACGTTGGCGTACTCGAAGCGGTAGATGTGATCCATCGTCTCGATCACGGAGCGCGGCTTTTGCGTCGAGGCAGCGTTGTCGAGATAGACGAGCGGCTTCCCGTAGACCTCGCGGTAGAGGATCGGGAAGTCGGAGCGGATGCTCTCGACATCGTACGGCCCACCGGTGATGCCACCCGACACGACCGGAGGCGCCGTCTCGCGCTTCCCAGTTTTCGCGCGCGTACCTATCGCCATCAGTTGCCTTTCGCCGGCGCCGACTTGTGCAGCCAGCCGCGTGCCAGCTCCGCCAAGGCTTCGCGCAGGTCCTCGGCGCTCGACCTTGTCAAGCGCCTCTCCAATAAACGATTCGATCAGCAGGGCGCGGGCCTGCGCCTCGGGGATGCCGCGTGCGCGGCAGTAGAACAGCAGACCCTCGTCGAGATCGGCGCTGGTCGAACCATGCCCGCAGATGACATCATCGGCATAGATCTCGAGCTCGGGCTTGCTATCGAACTCAGTGTCCGGCGACAGCATGAGCACCTGTGCCATCTGCTTGCCGTCGGTCTTCTGCGCGTCGGGGCGCACGATGACCTTGCCCTGGAACACGCCGCGCGCGTGGTCGTCGAGCACGCCCTTGAACAACTCGCGGCTGGTGCAGCCCGGCACAGCGTGGTCGACGACCAACGTCGTATCGATGTGCTCGCCACCGCGCGCCAGGAAGGCTCCGGAAAGATCGATGCTGCTGCCGGAGCCGGTAAATTCGACGCCGATCTGATTGCGTGCCAGTGCCGTTCCGGTCGTGAAGTGGAAGCCGCGATAGTCGGCGTCGGCGCCGAGATCAACGAGCCAGTTGGAAAGATGCGCCCCGCCGCTCGCTTCCAGCGTGCATTTCACGTGCGAGACGGCGGCGCCCTTACCGACAACGATCTTCGTCGCCGCATTGACTTGGACGTCACTCGTCGCTTGCGGCAGCGCCACGAACGCTTCGACGAATGTCGCCTCTGCGCCTTCGCCGACGCGAACGAAGTTGCGCGAAGCGACGAAGTACGGGTCGCGGCCAGCACGCACGGAAACAATAAGAACCGGTCTGTCGAGCTTGGCGTTGGCGGCGATGTCGACCACCGCGCCGTCCGACGCATATGCCGTGTTGAGAGCCAACACTGCATCGTCGTCGCGGTTATGGACGCGCAACAGGTCGGCCGCTCCCTTATCGCTGGCGAGCACGGTGGCCAGCGAGGCAACGGTTACAGCGCCGTCGGCGACGAGAGCGGAAAGATCGGGCGCGTAGTGCCCGTCGACGAACACGACACGATGCGCTTCAACGGCGGCGAGCGGGCCAAGGGCCGCCTCGACGTCGGCCTGCGTCACGCGTGGCGTCTTGCGCGACGGGAACGGCAGCGCTTCCTTCATCAGGTTGCGCAGATCGGTGTACTTCCACGCCTCGATGCGCCGATGCGGCAGGCCCAGTGAGCCGAACCGCCCCATGGCGTCGAGACGCACGGCGCGCACGTCCGCCCCGCCCGGCAGCTCAGCAGCCGCCGCTGCAAACGCCTCGCTGAGCGTCTGCTCCGTCTTCGTCTTCAGTACCGCTACGTTCATCTCGCGCCTCCGCGGCGCAGTTTCTTTCCGCACGCTCGCTCCGCTGTCGACGGATCGTGCCGTTCCGGCCGCTGCCTCTAGTCCCTCGCCGATGGGCAACTCACGCTCCATCTCAGGCCGCCTTCGCTTGATATTCGGCATAGCCGGACTTCTCGAGCTCCTTGGCCAGCGATGCATCGCCCGACTTGCGAATCTTGCCATCCACCAAGACGTGAACGCGGTCCGGAACGATGTAGTTCAGGAGCCGCTGGTAGTGCGTGATGACCAGCATCGAGCGGTCCTTTGAGCGCATCGAGTTGACGCCGTCGGCAACGATGCGTAGCGCGTCGATATCGAGACCCGAGTCGGTTTCGTCGAGCACGCACATCGACGGCTCCAGCACTTCCATCTGCAAGATCTCCGAGCGCTTCTTCTCGCCGCCCGAGAAGCCGACGTTCACCGGCCGCTTCAGCATGTCGATGTCGATGTTGAGACGCTCAGCCTTGCTTTTCACGAACTTCATGAACTCGGGCGTCGACATCTCCGGCTGTCCGCGCACCTTGCGCACCGCGTTGACGGCCGTGCGCAGGAACGTGAGACCGGCAACGCCCGGGATCTCCATCGGATACTGGAAAGCGAGGAACACGCCTTTGGCGGCGCGCTCTTCCGGCTCCATCTCGAGGATGCTTTCGCCGTTCCACAAAATGTCGCCCTTAGTCACCTCGTAGTCCTCGCGTCCGGCCAGCACGTAGGCGAGTGTCGACTTGCCCGAACCGTTCGGGCCCATGATGGCGTGCACCTCACCCTTGGGGATCTTCAGCGACAGCCCCTTGAGGATCTCGCGATCCTCATCGGCGATCTTCACGTGCAGGTCCTTAATCTCGAGCATTCTCTACTCCGTCTGAAATCATGCAGCCGCCGCGCTGCTCCAATCGTTACTTGTTGCGATCTGCTTCAGCGCGTTAGCCGACAGACCCCTCGAGCGAGATCCCAATCAGCTTCTGCGTCTCGGCCATGAACTCCATGGGCAAGTGCTGCAGCACGTCACGCACGAAGCCGTTGACGACAAGCGCTATCGCTTCCTCCTGCGACAGCCCGCGCTGCCGGCAGTAGAACAGCGTGTCGTCGGAGATCTTCGAGGTCGTCGCCTCGTGCTCGAAGTGGGCAAAGGAATTCTTCGCCTCGATATAGGGCACCGTGTGCGCGCCGCACTTGTCGCCGATGAGCAGTGAATTGCAGTTAGTGAAGTTGCGCGCGCCCGTCGCCTTGCGGTGCGCCGAGACGAGGCCGCGATAGGTATTCTGCGAATGCCCGGCGGCGATTCCCTTGGAGATGATGCGGCTCGACGAGTTCTTGCCGAGGTGGATCATCTTGGTGCCGGAGTCGACCTGCTGCCAGCCGTTCGACACAGCGATCGAATAGAATTCGCCGCGCGAGTTGTCGCCGCGCAGAATGCAGCTCGGGTACTTCCAGGTGATGGCCGAGCCGGTCTCCACCTGCGTCCACGAGATCTTCGAGTGATGGCCGCGGCAGTCACCGCGCTTCGTCACGAAGTTATAGATGCCACCCTTGCCGTTCTTGTCGCCCGGGTACCAGTTCTGCACCGTCGAGTACTTGATCTCGGCGTCATCGAGCGCGACCAGCTCGACGACCGCAGCATGCAGCTGATGCTCGTCGCGCATCGGCGCCGTGCAGCCTTCGAGGTAGGACACGAAGGCGCCCTTGTCGGCGATGATCAGCGTGCGCTCGAACTGGCCCGTTTGCTTCTCGTTGATGCGGAAGTAGGTCGACAGCTCCATGGGGCAACGCACGCCCTCCGGCACGTAGACGAACGAACCATCCGAGAATACAGCCGAGTTCAGCGCGGCGTAGTAGTTGTCACCCTGCGGCACGACCGAGCCGAGGTACTTCTTGACGAGTTCGGGATGCTCACGCACGGCTTCGGAGATCGAGCAGAAAATGACGCCGGCCTTCCGCAGCTCCTCCTTGAACGTCGTCACCACTGAGACGCTGTCGAACACCGCATCGACCGCGACGCGATTGGTCTTCACGCCGGCGAGCAGCTCCTGCTCCATCAGCGGGATGCCGAGCTTGGCGTACGTGGCGAGCAGCTCCGGATCGACATCGGCGAGGCTCTTCGGCCCCTCGGTCGATTGCGGCGCGGAATAGAAGTAGAGATCCTGGAAGTCGATCTTTGGATAGGTGACGTTGGCCCACGTCGGCTCGACCATGGTGAGCCAGCGCCGGTACGCTTCCAGCCGCCACTCGAGCATCCACTCCGGCTCGCCCTTCTTGGCCGAGATGAAGCGCACGGTGTCCTCGCTGAGGCCCTTCGGCGCCTTCACCGACGCGATCTTGGTCTCAAAGCCGTACTTGTACTGGTCGACGTCGATCTTGCGGACTTGCTCGATCGTCTCTTGAACCGCTGCCATCAACTACCCTTTCACGTCTTCATTCGTCGGCTCACGCGGCAAGTGCCGCACGGCCTGCGATCTTTTCCCAAGCCGCCAGGAAGGCGGCGATGTCGTCTTCGCGCGTCTGCGGGCCGAGGCTGATGCGCACCGCTGAGCGCGCGATGTCGGCACCGAGGCCCATGGCCTCCAGCACGCTGTTGGCGCCGACCTTGCCCGAGGTGCACGCGGCGCCAGCACTGATGGCGATGCCTTCGAGGTCGAGCCGGATCACCACCGTTTCGGCCGGCTTGCCGGGAACGGCGATGCACGACGTGTTGGCGATACGTGGCGCATCGCGGCCGACGATGATGGCGTTCGGCGTCACTGCCATGACGCCCGCTTCGAGCCGGTCGCGCAGCGCCCGCATGCGGGCGATCGCGTCCGCTTCGCGCGCGACTTCCGCCGCCGCCGCGCCGAAACCGGCGATGCCGCCGACGTTCTCGGTGCCGCCGCGCCGCCGCCGCTCCTGGCCGCCACCCTTGATCAGCGCCGGCACGTTGACGCCGTCGCGCACGATGAGCGCGCCAACGCCGCGCGGGCCGCCCAGCTTGTGGGCGGAGATCACAATGGTGTCGGCGCCAAGCTCGGCGAAGTTGACCGGCAGGCGGCCTGGCCCCTGCACGGCATCGACGTGCAGCGACAGCCCATGCTCGCGCGCCAGCGCCGCAGCCTCGTTGACGGGTTCTATGACGCCCGTTTCGTTGTTGGCCATCATCACGCTGAGCAGCGCGCGCGCGCCGCCGGACGCCGCATGTGCCAGCTGCTCGGCGACGGACTGCAGATCGACGACACCGTCCTGGCTCGCCGGCAAGGCGATCACTTTCGCGCCGGACGCGCGCGCCGGTGCCAGCACCGAATCATGCTCGATGCCGGACACGCAGATTGTCTTCCATCCGGCGGCCATCACGCAGTTGTTGCCTTCGCTGGCGCCGCTGGTGAACACCACCTCGCTCGGCTTGGCGCCGACCAGCGCCGCAACTTGCTCGCGCGCCGTGTCGATGATCGCGCGCACGCGCCGGCCTTCCGCATGCACCGACGACGGGTTGCCCGTTGCCTCGAGCGCGGCGAGCATCGCTGCGCGCGCCGCGGGTCGCAGCGGCGAGGATGCGTTGTGGTCGAGGTATGTGCGCGTTGCCGTCATCGGCTGACCATCTCCGGCTCGCGCTGTGTCTGCAGTTCGCGTTGCCGCGCTTCGGCAAGTTTTGCCGGCGGAATGCCGTCGACGACCTCTTGCAACGACACGTTTGCAAGGAACGCGACGATATGCGCTCCCAGCGCGTGCCACAGGCCATGCGTCAGGCAGCGGCGATCGCCGACGCAGCCGACTTCACCATCGAGGCAGCGCGTCAGCCGCGTCTCCTCCTCGACCGCCTTCATGATTTCGTCGATGTGGATCGCCTCAGCGGGTCGCGCCAGCGCGTAGCCGCCTGAGCGACCGCGTGCGCTTGCCACCAGGCCTGCTCGCCTTAGCCGCAAAAAGATCTGCTCAAGGTAAGCCAAAGACAAGCCCTGACGCTCGGCAATGGCCGAGAGCGGAACCGCGGAGACCGCGCCATACTTGGCGAGGTCGGCCATAGCCATCACCGCGTACCGCGCCTTGGTGTTCAACTCCACGCCACGTCCTCCACGGCCGCACGCCGGCTGCATGCGGGCGCTTTCTCTTGCAATCGGCACCGGGCCGTGTGCTAAGAAGCGCCACCGCCTAGGAACCGGGCCGTTTGAAGTTCAGCCCGCGCTCTTTCGAACGGTTCTAAAGTCTATAGGAATATGAAAATTCCGAGCCCACAAGTCAAGGTTTCGGTACGCCCGATTCCACGGCCTGTTTAAAGGGCTTTGCCGCGCGCCTAGCGCAGCCGCCATCCGCAGCCCCTAAGAGTTGGAAAACGATGCCCGAGCTGATCATCAATGGGCCTGCGGGCCGCATCGAAGCCCGATATCACCATGAGGCGGCGAACGACAGCCCCATCGCGCTGATCCTGCATCCCCACCCGCAATTCGGCGGGACGATGAACAATCAAGTCGTCTACACGCTCTATCACACTTTCGTGGAGCGCGGCTTTTCGGTGCTGCGGTTCAACTTCCGCGGCGTCGGCCGCAGCCAAGGTATCTGGGACGGCGGCCCGGGCGAGCTGTCGGACGCGGCCTCGGCGCTAGACTGGCTGCAGATCGTCAAACCGGACGCCAAGAGCTGCTGGATCGCCGGCGTCTCGTTCGGCACTTGGATCGCCATGCAGCTGCTGATGCGCCGTCCCGAGGTCGAGGGCTTCATCTGTGTGGCGCCGCCTTCGAACCTCTATGACTTCTCGTTCCTCGCGCCGTGTCCGTCGTCCGGCCTGATGATCAACGGCGATAAGGACCGCGTCGTGCCCTCGCACTCGGTCGGCGAGCTTTCGCAGCGCTTGAAGACGCAGCGTGGCATCAAGATCACGCATCAGGTCATCCCCGGCGCCAACCACTTCTTCGAGAACAAGACCGACGAGCTGAAAGAGGCCGTCGGCAGCTACGTCGACGCGCGCATGGAGCAGGCCGAGGTCGATCGCGTCAAAGAGAAGGAGCGCGAGCGGGAGAAAGAGCGCGAGCGCCAGCGCCAGCGGGAGATCGAGCGCCAGGAAGAGGCGAGCGGCGCCGGCAGCGATGCAGGCGCCGATGCAGACTAGCGGACCGCCAGCGTGATCAAGATGGTAGCTCTGTGGGGTGCAGGGCTGCTGGTCCTGCTGATTGCGGGCCTTGCCGCAGCGTATTGGTACACGCTCAGCCTGCCGGGCGAGCCCTACGCCGGGCCGCCGCCGCCCGTGACGGCTGCCGAGCAAGACCTCGCCGAGCGTCTCCGCCGCCACGTCGTCGCCATTGCCAGCGAGCCGCACAGCGTCACCTACTACGCGGCGCTGGAGAAATCCGCCGCCTATATAGAAGCCGAGCTGAAGGCGCTCGGCTACGCGCCGCAAGCGCAGGTCTACGACATCGGCGGCAAACCTGTGCGCAACATTGCTGTCGAGTTGTCGCCGCCCGGCGCGACCGCAACGACCCCGACCCTCGTGATCGGCGCGCATTACGACTCCGCCGAAGACGCGGCGGGCGCCAACGACAATGGCAGCGGCTCGGCCGCCGTGCTCGAGCTTGCGCGCCTGTTGAAGGACGCGCCGCTCAAGGACAAGAGCCTGCGCCTCGTCCTCTTCGTCAATGAGGAACCGCCCTATGACCGCACGCCGGACATGGGCAGCTATCGTTTCGCCAAGAGCCTGCGTGACCAGGGCGAGACGGTGCTAGGCATGATCTCGCTCGAGACCATCGGCTGCTTCTCCGACAAGCCCGGCTCGCAGCGCTATCCGTTCCCGTTCAGCTACTTCTTTTCCGACGTGGCGAACTTCATCGCCTTCGTGGCGCTGCCGGGCGGCCGCGCCTTCCTGCACGAGGTGGTCGGCGCCTTCCGCAGCCACACGCAGTTCCCGACCATTGGCGGCACGGCACCGGACTCCATTCCCGGCATCGGCTGGTCGGACCACTGGTCATTCTGGATGTTCGGCTATCCCGCCATCATGGTCACCGACACGGCGCTGTTCCGCTATCGCGACTATCACAAGCCGACGGATACGCCCGACAAGGTCGACTATGAGAAATTGGCGCGCATCACCCTCGGCCTTGAGCAGACTGTGCGCGATCTGCTGCGCTAGCGATTAGCGCGCGCCCAGGAAAACGCCGCCGGTCATCGGCGACGGCGCGCCGGTCGTCTCCGGAAAGGTGATCGGCAGCTTCAAAGTCGAGCGCACGGCAAGGTAGGCCCACGCCGCCGCCTCGATAAAATCGCCGTCCAGGCCCAGCGCCTCGGCCGGCACCACGGCGTTCTGCACATGGGCGGCGATCATGCCCATCAGCGTCTTGTTCTTGCGGCCGCCACCGCACACCACCCAGATGCGCGGCTCCTCTGGCATGTGCTCGCGCGCCTTGCCGATGGCCGCCGCCGTGAAGGCGGCGAGGGTAGCGGCGCCGTCCTGCAGCGAGAGCGCAGCAGCCGGAGCCGATGAGAAATCGTTGCGGTCGAGCGATTTCGGCGGCGGCGTGCCGAAGTAGTTGTGGGTCAGCAGCGCCTGCAGCACGTCCTTATCGCAGTGTCCGCGCGCGGCGATCGCCCCATCGGCATCGTGGGCAGCCCCGGTGCGCGCCAATATCCAATCATCGATCAGCGCGTTGCCAGGACCCGTGTCGAAGGCAAGCATGCGCCGGTCGGCGCCGATCCACGTCACGTTGGCGACGCCGCCGATGTTGAGAAATGCTGCCGGCAGCTCCGGCACCTGCGCGGCAAGAGCGCGGTGGTAGACGGGCACCAGCGGCGCGCCCTGCCCGCCCGCGGCGACATCGGCGGCACGCAAGTCGAAGACGACATCGACGCCCGTGCGCTCGGCCAGCAGCCGCCCGTCGCCGAGCTGCACCGTTAGCTTGCGCGGCGCATCGTGCAGCACCGTCTGTCCGTGGTAGCCGATAAGATCGATCTGCCCCTTGTCGACGCCGTTGGCGCGCAGAAACCGATCGACAGCATCGGCGTTGAGCTCGGTCAGCGCGCGCTCAATGTCGCCGAGGCTGCCGGGTCGCGAGCCGCGCTCGCGCAAATCCTTGGCCTCATGCAGGGCGGCGCGCAGCTTCACTTTGATCTCGGCCGGATAGGCGTAGCTCGCCGCTGGCCCATGCCGCAGCACCTGGTCGCCGTCGGTATCGAGGAGCGCCACGTCGATACCGTCCATCGATGTCCCGCTCATCAGCCCAAGCGCGCGCTGAAGCTTGCTCATGGAGACCTTCCCGTGCATGTTCCCGCCGCCGCCGCGGCGAACCGGCTGACTGTGATAGCGAAGCTATGACCAATCTCAAATCCGACTTTCTGAAAATACTCACCGAGCGCGGATTCATCCACCAGTGCTCGGATACGGCCGGCCTCGATAATTTGGCCGCCAAAGGCGAGCTTATCGCCTACGTCGGGTACGATTGTACGGCACCCTCGCTGCACGTCGGCAGCCTAATCTCCATCATGATGCTTCACTGGCTGCAGCAGACCGGCGGCAAGCCCATCGTCCTCATGGGCGGCGGTACGACCCAGGTCGGCGATCCCTCCGGAAAGGACGAGACGCGCAAGATCCTGACGCTCGAGGATATCGAGGGCAACAAGACAGGCATGCAGCAGGCATTCGCCAAGTTCCTCGCCTTCGGCTCCGGCAAGACCGACGCGGTGATGGTCGACAACGCCGAGTGGCTGTCGCGGCTCAACTACATCGCCTTCCTGCGCGATGTCGGCCGGCACTTCTCCGTCAATCGCATGCTGACGATGGACAGTGCCAAGATGCGCCTCGAGCGCGAACAGGAGCTGTCGTTTATCGAATTCAACTACATGCTGCTGCAGGCCTACGACTTCGTCGAGCTAGCGCGCCGCTACGAGTGCAAGCTGCAGATGGGCGGCTCCGACCAGTGGGGCAACATCGTCACCGGCATCGATCTGGGGCGCCGCATGGGGACGCCGCAACTCTACGCCCTCACCTGCCCGCTGCTGACCACCGCCTCGGGCGCCAAGATGGGCAAGACCGCCGCCGGCGCCATTTGGCTCAACGAGACGCAGCTCTCCGCCTACGAGTACTGGCAGTTCTGGCGTAACACCGAGGACGCCGACGTCGAGCGCTTCCTGAAGCTCTACACGACCCTGCCGCTCGGCGAGGTCGCCAAGCTCGCCGCTCTCAAAGGCGCCGATATCAACGGGGCCAAGAAAACGCTCGCCACGGAAGCGACGGCTCTGCTGCACGGACGCGATAAGGCCGAAGCCGCCGCGGAAACGGCGCGTCAGACGTTCGAGCAAGGGGCGACCGCCGACGGGCTGCCCACCGTCGAGTTGCCCAAGGCCGATCTTGCCGGCGGCATCGGCGTGCTGTCTGCCTTTGTGCAAGCCGGCCTCGTCAAATCTAACGGTGAGGCGCGCCGGCAAATACAAGGCGGCGGCTTAAGGGTCAACGATCAACCGGTGGTCGACGAGAAGGCGCTGCTCACCGCCGCGGACGTTGCTTCCGACGGCGCCATCAAGCTGTCGCTCGGCAAGAAGAAACACGTGCTGCTGAAGCCGGTCTGATCGACGCTCAGTGGTTGTGCTACTGCTGCTTCCACTTGGGCACGTTCGTCTCCGACGACCAGCCGTCAACAGTGTCCGCTCCAACCACGGTGCCCGGTGCGTCCGTCGGCTCGCCGGGATCGGTGGCCGATGTGCTCGAGGCGCGCACACTGTCGTCGCCACTGCCGGCCGCTCCATCGTCGCGTCGCTGCACTTTCGGATCGAAGGGCGTCATCTGGAAGATGTCGCGGAAGATGCCGGGCGCCAGCATCGCGAGCGGGTTGACGATGACCTGCGGTCGATCCATCGAACCCTGAATGGCGAACGTCATGCCACTCAGGCCCTCGCACTTGGGACCGACGATGATCGGGCCAAATAGCGGTATCTCGCACAGCCCGCTGGTCAGCCCCTGCAACGGAATGTAGGTCCCGCCCAGATTGACGCGCCGCATCTTGAAGTCGACTTTGCCGCGAATGGACGCGCCGAGCATCGGCCCGCGCAGCTGGGAATCTTCCATCACGAACTGACCGTAGCCGACCGAGAACGGTACCTTCATGCGATCGAACTCGAACACCTCGCGCACTACCTGGCGCCCCTTGGCGCGCTGCGCCGCCGCACCGTCGATGGCCGGTCGGCCGTCGTCGGCGCCGCCGAACACTTCCGATACGACGGGGTCGCCAAGGATGCGGAAGTTATCGACCCACAGAATGCCGGTCTTCTCGGCTGCGCCCTTGCCCTCGAGGTTGACCTCGAGGCGCACGCGTCCGCCCTGAATGTTGGGGTAGAAATCGGTCAGCTTGAATGCCTGACCGGCGTCGGTTGAATCAGCCAGCAACTTGCGTGGCTGTCCCGGATCCTGTTTCAGCTCGACGGCAATGGGCTTGCCCCCGTCGAGCGTTCCGCGCGCGTCAAGGGCCGTCAGCTTTTCACCGCGCTTGGCAAGCTTGAGCTTGAGGTTGCGCAGGGACACTTCCCGATGGCCGATAACGGTGCCAATCTCGGCATCGAGGTCGATGCCTTCGCGCGGATTCTTCGGCTTCGCCGCCTTCTCCGCGAGCTGGCCGAGCGAAAACAGCGAGCGGAAGAAGTCACGGCCGTCGAACGTCGGCCCGCGCGCCTTCACCTTCCACACGTCGTTCTTGTCCAGCGTGCCTTGCACCTCCATGCGCGTCACGACATTGAGCGAGAAGTCGGGGAAGTAGAACTCTCGCAGTCGCTTGTCGGCGCCGATCGCCACCCAACCCTCGATGGCGATGTCGTCGCCGGCAACCTTGAAGTTCTGCAGCTCGACGTTGCCCGTCTTGGCGTGGACGATGTCGCACTGCAGAGTCGCGGCGCGTCCCGGTGGCTTGCGCCAGGCGACGCCTTCCAGCAAGAGGTCGGCATTGGTCAGATCGGCGTGCAGGCGCACGCTGGATTGTTCGCCAGCGCCGCGCGCGACCGTCAGTTCCATCGGCACCACGCCCTGCACCATGTGATTGATGTCGAGGCCGAGCTGGCTGCGGTCGCTGTCGTCGAGCGTCCCCGTCAGGCGCAGCGGCGGCTGCTTGTCGAGCGGCGCATCGAATATCCGCTGCCAGCTCAGCTTGGCGAGGACGCCATTGACCAGCATCTGGCCGTTGGCGTCGGCCGCCTTCTCCGAGATGTCGAGGTCGAAGCTGGCGCTCTGCACCTGGTAGGTGCCGAGGAACTTATTGATGCGGCCGTCGGTGATGTGCGCCTTGGCTTCCACCTTGACCGAGCTCGCCGGCAGCTCGGCGAGCAGCGGCAAGCCGATTTTGAACTTGGCGTCGACCTTACCCTCGATGCCCTCGCGCGGCAGCCCCGTCTCCTCGAGGATCGTCAACGGCGAGCGCTCCAGGAGCTCGATCACCGCGCCGAGCGTCGGCTGCGAAGTGAACACGATCTCGCCGACCGGAACTTCGTCCATGATGTTGACGGCGGTGAAGCGCCCGGCTTGCAGCGGCACTTGCCGGTCGGGAGCCAACAGGATAGCCGCCTCGGGGATATTCACCTCGAGCCCGTCGTTCTCGATGCGCGTCGTCGCGCGCGGCGCCGCAACCGGCGGTAGATCGTCGATGACTTGCATCTCGAGATCGGCGGCGTCCATGAGGAACGAGAGCTGATGCTCCTGCGTGCCGACGCTCGCATTCTGAGCCATGTGCTCGCCGCTCAGGAAACTAAACTTGCCGCCGAGGATCGAGGCGCGATGCACGCGCTCGCCCACCCATTCGCGAGCGCCGGGGGCGATGGCCTTCGGCCACAGAGCCTTCAGCGTGTTGAGGGGCATCGGGCTGAGCGTCCCTTCGAGCCGCGTGCTCGCCGGTTGTACGCCGGTGACAAGATTGCCGGCCAACGCGATTTCGGCACCGCCCGCGCGCAGCTTGAACTCGGCAAGCTCGATTTCACCCCGGTGCGGCAGGATGCGGCCGTTGGCGTGCCACTCATCGAGCGCCACCGCAGGCACCTTGAACTCCTCCGCTCCGAACGATCCTTCTGTCGCGCGTAGCTGGTAGGTCCACGCCGGGTGCTCGGCGGCGCCCTTCTCCTCCTCCGCGCCGCCGGAAATAGTGATGCGGCTGCCGCGCCAACCGAGCGTCGAGGGCGCCAATGTCACCTTCTCGGCCACTCCGTCGTAGGCGACGTTAATCGAGCCTCCGTCGACCTCGAGTGGCGCCTCCGGGAGCGCTGGCAGCCGCAAGCTGCCATGTCCGATTGTGAGGTCCAAGGTCGCTGTGCGCACATCGCCATCGCTCGTCAACTCGAGCGTTGCGTTGCCGTCTACCGGCACATCGAGCGATTGCAGCAGGCTGAGTTGCGGGATCGTGCCGGCGATACTGCGCGGCACGAGATCCTTGACCGATGTCTTGAGGCTGAGAGTGCGGTTGCGCTCTGACTCATCCGTTTCGAACGTGAGTTGCCAGGGCTTACCGCCGGCGGCGGCGACGGATGCGCGGCCGGAGATGACGCTACGCGTGCGCCCATGCATGAGGCCGACAATGAGACTCGGAACGCGCCACTCCGTCGTGCGGCCGGAGTAGTCGACAATCACCGTGGCGTTGCGCAGACCGAATTCGCGCAGGTACGAGGTGGCGTCGATGCGCTGGCGCGCGCGCGACGACATATCGGTGACGACACGCGCCAGATCGATGCGTTTAAGCGGACCGGTCGCGTCGGGCGCCGATGCGACAGGCGGCGTCGGGCGTGACGCCGGAACGGGCGCCGGCGCCAGTGGGGTCGGGGGTGATTGCGTGCCTGCGTCGACCTCGGGCGCCAGGACCTTGGAGAAGCTCATGGTCAGGCCGCCGTCCTCGGAATAGTAGAGGAACAGCCGCGGCTCGATGAGCTCGATGCGCGCCGGCACGATGCGCATCGACCACAGCGCCGATGCGCTCAGCTCAACGGCGGCGAATGGCGCCGAGGCGACGACGTCGCCGTCCCCCTCGCGCATGCGGATGTTGCGCAGGCGGAACTCGAGGCCGCCCGTCTCCGACAGACTGACCACGGCATCGTCGATGCGCACGGCATTGCCGCCCAGCTCCGCGTTGATGCCCCGCTCAATCGGCTCGACGAGAAAGTTCAGCGAGATGGGACCGTGACGCAGGCGAACATAGCCCA
The DNA here is from genome assembly GCA_963724595.1 of uncultured Alphaproteobacteria bacterium. Taxonomy (GTDB): domain Bacteria; phylum Pseudomonadota; class Alphaproteobacteria; order Rhizobiales; family Hyphomicrobiaceae; genus Hyphomicrobium_A. Next base: position 111,572 of record CAVRVR010000019.1, read on the forward strand.
GGCCGACGACCAGCAGCGCCAGCATGACGAATGGGGCGAGGATGAATACGGAGCGCCCAACGCCGTGCAGCACGTGATCGCAGGCGACCGCGGCCGTCGTCACCCTGCGTTTCAGGGTCGACGACGGCTCTTCGTTGCGCGTCGCCGGGTAGCCAGATTGCTTTTTTGGTCTTCCGGTCGTTTGCAAGCCCGGCCCCTCGACAGTTTCGAGACGTAGTCCCGACGCAAACAACTAACGGCGTTGATGTCCCACTGAGTACGCAGCGCCCGGGGCCCCCGCCCCGCAGCCCCAATGCCGGCTCCGCGCGTCGCAAAACTCCTGTACGTCGGGGCGCCATTGCGCGACCCAATTTGCGCCGCTAAACCTCAGGCGCTACGAGCAATGTTGTCGTGCGACGTGGGTCACGTGCATGGGGAAAAGCGACAAAAGAAAGGCATCTCGGTGACCATGGACGACGGCATGGCGGCGCCCGATTTCGAACTCCCCGATGCGGACGGGAACAGCGTCAAACTGTCTGCTCTCAGGGGGCATCCGGTCGTCGTTTATTTCTACCCGAAGGACGATACTTCGGGCTGCACCGCCGAGGCTAAGAACTTCACGTGCATCGCAGCGGAGTTCAATAAAGCAGGCGCCGAGGTGCTCGGAATTTCTCCCGACAGCCCTATGTCGCATCGCAAGTTTGCGGAAAAACACGCCCTCGGCGTTCGTCTGCTGTCCGACGAAACACGCACTGCGGCCGAGGCCTACGGCGTGTGGGTCGAAAAGTCGATGTACGGACGCAAGTGCATGGGTGTCGAACGCGCCACATTCCTGATCGATAATGCAGGCAAGATCGCCGGTAGCTGGCGCAATGTGAGGGTTCCGGGACACGCCGAAGAGGTGCTCGAGGCGGCCCGCGCGCTGAAAGGTTAGGCGAAACCAGCGCAACGCTGCCAACAATTTATGCGTTGGGGCGGCCTGGCGGCCGGTGACCCACGTCATGATCTATGCTTAGATGGCCAAAGGGGGGGACTTCCGGCAGCATGCCGCCAGATCCCCGTTGCAAAGCAATAGTCTAACGGTTGCGATCGTTGCGTCAGACCAGAGGTGCACGCCTATGTTGCCGAACTTCAAAAGATCCAACTCCGAGCCGCCCAAAGTCAGCCCCAGCCTAACGCCGACGAGTGCGCCTCCCATGCCAGGAGCCTCGGCCCGCGGCCTCGGTATCGCCCGCCCCTCCGAGCGCAACGCGCCGTCCGTCATCGGCCCCGACCTGACCATCAACGGCAACCTCGTCTCCAAGGGCGAAGTACAGATCGACGGCGAAGTGCAGGGCGACATCCAGGGCACCTACGTCGTCATCGGCGAGAAGGCGCGCATTACCGGCAGCATCGTTGCCGAGGAGATCGTCGTGCGCGGCCACGTTATGGGCTCGGTGCGCGGCAAGCGCGTCATGCTGCAGTCCTCGAGCCACGTCGAGGGTGACATCTTCCATCAGGCGCTGGCCATCGAGCAGGGCGCCTTCTTCGAGGGCAAGTCGCGCCGCTCGGACGATCCGACCGCCGATGCGCAGAAGCCGGACATCCCGTCGCTGCACGGCACCAGCAGCTTCAGCTGAGTTTCGGACAAGCACCTTCGATCAGATCGACCCCGGGCCCGCTCAACGCGCCCGGGGTTTTCGTTTACGGAGGTTGCCCTAGGCGGCGGCGCGGGCATCTTCCCAAGTGCGCAACGCGATGCGATTGCCGCCAAGGCTCTCGAAGGTGCGCTCGCGGCAGGTGAGGACCAGCACCTGATGGCTTTGCGCCGCGTGCTGCAGAGCCGCGAACATGCGCATGATCCGATCGTCGTCCGCGTTGGTCAGTGCGTCGTCCAAAATCAGCGGCGCCGCCGACCCGGTGTCGGCGAGCAGGCGTGCAAATGCCAGCCGCACCAGGAGCGCCAGCTGCTCCTGCGTGCCCCCGCTCAACCGTGCGAAGTCCTCCACCGTGGGTCCTCGTTCCAGCGCGTGCGGCGCCAGATCTTCGCCGAGAACAAGCCGCGCCTGCGGCAACATGAGTTGCAGGTAGGGTGCCAGCCGCTCGATGACCGGCTTGGTGAAGCGATCGCGCGTACGCGTGGCGACCGCCCCGAGCTCGCGGGCGAGCAACTGCAGTGCCGCGGCTTCCTCCTGCATATCGCGGCACCGCGCCTCGGCCACCGCGCAGGCATCGATAAGCTCGGCGAGACGCGCCGCGACATCGTCGGCGCGGTCGGACTTCAGCTCGCCCTCGAGGCCGGCTTCGAGGTGGCGTAGGCTCGTCAGCTCTTCGCCGGCGCGTTTGCAAGCAGCCTCGGTGGCGTCGGCGGCACTCTTCAATTCAGCGAAACGCGCGTCGCCTGGCGCCTTTTCATGCCAGGCAGCGCCGTCGCGCACGGCTGCATTCAAAGCCGTTTGCGCGTCGCTCACGGCTACAAGCTTGGCTTCGCGCGCGCTCGTGCGCGCCTCATGCGCGCCTAGCTCCGCGATCAATTTGTCGATCTGCTCGGCGTAGCCGGCGATGCGTGCGCGGAGACCGACAAGCTCCTCGCTTGCCTCCCGCTCTTTGCACACTGCCGCGTTAAGCGTCTCTTCGGCGGCGCCGAGCTTTTCCAGCAGCTCCTGCGCCCGCGTTTCCACCTCGTCTTGCGATAGCGGCGCGGGCGCATCCAGCGATGCCGCTTGTGCGGCAAGCTCGGCGTGCATGCGCTGCAAGCGGTCCAAGCCTTCAGGCGCCGATGCCTTTAGCTGCGCAACAGCTGCGGCCAGGCCCGCTTCGCTCTCACGGCGCTCCACGAGCCGCGCCTCAGCTTCCTCCAGCGATACGGTGCCGGCACGCTTGAGGAGTGCCGCGAGCTGCTCACGATGTGCCGCAAGAGCTGCCTCGTCGTCGGCAACGTCGGCCGATTGGCCCGGTGCAACGGTGAGCGTGCCGATGCCCTCGATTTCCAGCGTAACGGGCCGCGACGGATTGAGCGTCTCGCCGTCGGCGAGCGCACGACCCTCAAGCCTGACTTTGCCTGCGCCATCCGGCAGATAGCTCAGAGATATACGCGGTGCGGCAGCCGTCAGCCGCGCCTCAAGCGTGGCTATGCTCGCGGCCTCGCGCCGCGCCGCGTCGACAACTTTGTCCTCGGCCGTATTGCCGGCCAGCGTATCGATCAGCGCCGCTCGTTCGCCGTGCGCAGCGCGTGCCGCCTCCAATCGACCGGCGACCTGCTGCAACCGCTCCGTCAACTCCAGCGCCCGCCGATTGCGTTCCAGCGCGGTGAGCGCGGCTTTGATCGCATCGCGCGCCTTGCGACTTTCGAGTACGCGCGCTGCTTCGGCGCTGGCGCACGCCCCGACCTCAACGAGCAATGGAGCCGCATCCCGGGCCGCAAGCTCGAGCTTGGCCAGTTCGCCCGCACGGCGATCGAACGCCTCCAGCGCCGCCTTCAGCGCAGCGAGTTGTTGTTCGCAAGAGACAAGAGCTTGCGCAGCCGCCCTGCACTTTTCCCGGGCGTCGCGTGCTTCCTCAAACGATTGCCGGGCACTGGTCGCGGCATCGGCCAGCGCCTGCGCTGCGTTAGCGTCTGCAAGCAGTGCCAACCGGCCGCGCAACTCTTCCAGCTTGTCGAGGCGCTCTTGCGCCGACTGAAGCCGCCGCTCCGCCGCCTGCCGCTCAAGTTGCAGCCGGTCGCGCTCATCGAGCGCCGTCTTGTAGGCGCCAGTCGGGCGCGGCGGGTTGTGGCTGGTGACGAGCAAGGCCAGCTCCCGCTGCACGCGCTCGGCGACGAAACGCGCCGCGCTACCGTCAGCGACGCACTCGACTTCGCTCTCGATCGCCGACATGAACGCGGCACCGCCCGTCTCGACCGGCGTCATCGCCGCAATCGGCGTTCCCTGATCGACGCATAACAACGAAAAATGTCCGGCGCCCGCCGAGCAGCTCGGTCATCCGCGCTTCGGCGTCGACGCCGCGCGTGATGCTGCCCGACTGCAAATCGCGCAGCTCCGCCGCGGGCGATGACAGAAACTGCTTGCGGATCCGCCAGTCCTTGCCGCCGATCTCGAAATCGACCTCAATCAGCGGCGCCCCGCCTGAGTAGGGGCGGAACGCCTCGAGCCTGCGTGCCTTCGACCGGTGCTGCTCGAACAGCGCAAGGTTCACAGCCTTGAGAATCGTCGATTTGCCGAACTCGTTCGGACCAACGAGGACGTCGAGCCCGCCGCTCAGCCCTTCGAGCGAGACCGGCGCGCTGAAGCGGCCGACCTCTTTCAGTCGAATGGCGCGGATCTTCATGTCGGCGCTCCCACTTCGGCATGGCGCGCCAGCGCAAACAGCCGGCGCAGAGCACGATTGGCGATAGTGGCCTCGCCGCCGCCCTGCTCGGCCGCGACCTTCAGGCGTTGCGCGATCTCGCTGAGCACCGGCGAGCTCAAGGCTTCGAGATCTGCCGCGTCGGCATAGGCGCTGACGCCGCTCATGTCGTGTGCGAGATGGAAAAGCTGCGGCGCGAGCTTGTCGAGCCGCTCTTCGATGCGGCCAAGCTCGGTCAGCGCCGCGGTTCCTGTCAGCTCAAGCGCCAGCAAAGTGCGTGCCGCGTTGCTTCCAAACTGCTCGATCTCCGCCTCGATGGGCGCCAGCGACGCCGCGCCATCCACCATTTGCGCGCGCCGCATCCACGTGAAATGTGCCGTCGGCACGCGCTCCACCGTCGGGACAGCCGTACCGTCCAAGCGCACGATGAGCGCATTGCCGGGATCGTTGTCGCGAAATCCGTCAGGCTCGGGCGTGCCGGAATACCAGGTGCGGTCGGAGATGCGTGTCATGCCGTGCCAGTCGCCCAGCGCAAAATAGGAAAGGCCCGCCGACTTCACGCGCGCCGGGTCGATCGGCACGTTGGCGTCGCCGGCGCTGCCGAAGCCCTGCACCGAGCCGTGCGCCAGACCGATGCGCAGCGCACCGGCCGGCGAAGGTGCGCCATCCATCCATGCGGTCGGATCGCTGCTCGTGCGCTTCGACATCAGCGGTGCCGGCAACAGCACCACACCCGTCGCCAACTGCATGGGCCTTGCATCGAGATGCACGCGCACGTTCGCCGGCAAACCACCGACGAGCGCGCTCCACACGCCGCCGCTGCGGGCTGGATCGTGATTGCCCGGCAGCAGATGCCAGGTCAGCGTTGGATAAGCCTTGAGGCGCGCCAGCAGCTGCCCGCTCAGGGCCTCGGGCACCGTCTCGGCGTCGAACACGTCGCCGGCTACGAGCACCGTGGAGCAACCCGCGGCGATGCCCGCCTGGGCAAGGCGATCGACGGCCTGCAGCCTCTGGTCGCGCAATACGGCCGGCTTATCGCCGGGGAACGATCCGAAGCGCTTGCCGATCTGCCAGTCGGCAGTGTGTAAGAAGGTAAATCGCATGAGCCTATAATGTTCTATCTTTGTTCACTAAACAAGCGTCAAATGATCACGCAGAACAAAGTTATCCACAGGCTCGAATAGAAGCCCGCTGGCGGCCGCGCGGATCGCGCCACCGCCAGCAGTCCAATTCTGTCGCAACTCGCAGGGCCACCAAGGGCCGAGCGATCGTCAGTCTTCGTCGTCGCCTTCCTCTTCCTCGTCGTCATCGACAAGGCCCTTCAGGGTTTCGACGATCTGAAGCTCGCCGTCTTCCTTGGTTTCCACCAGCCATTCGGTCAGGACCGTCTCGCCCTGCTTGAAAATGACCTTGAACGGCAACTCGTCGCCCGAAACAGCAACGACATCGCCAGTGACAAATGCCATGAGACCCTCCATGCGTTTCGCCAGGCACGGCATCAGACGTGCGCAGCCCTGGCACCCTAATAAGGATTCGAATTATTTCGAGCGTGCCGGCGGCAGCATTTCCCCTGTGGAAAACCCGGCGCGAACAAAATGTTGGCGCAGTCGGCTGAGGTAGCGCGGCTGGCCGAGGCAGGCTGGAAGCTCTAGGTTGGCGGCCGTTTTTTTGTCTTAGAGGGTCACATGGCCCGGCTGTTTTTTGCCTCGTTCGTCACCGTCGGTTTGCTGCTCGGCATGGTGTGCGGCGTCATCCTGGCAGGATTGGTCTACACCGACAGCGTCAACCTCGGCTTCGCCACCACCCTCACCATCATCATCAACGCGGTGATCTGGCTCATCAGCCCGTCGGTCAGCGATCTGTCGCTGCGCTGGTTCAACAAGATGGTCTTTCTCGACGACGCCGAGGTGAAGACGCGCTTTCCTGGGGTACATGCACTGGTGCATGCCGTCGCCGGCGACTATGGGTTCAGTGCGCCGCGGCTCGGACTTATCCCCGACCGTAATCCGACGGCGTTCACCTACGGCCTGCTGCGCTCCAACGCGCGCATCGTCGTCACCGACGGCATCTTCGAGTTCTTGAACGAGGACGAGCAGCGCGCCGTCGTCGCCCACGAGCTCGGCCACATCGTCAATCGCGACTTCATCGTCATGACGGCGGCGGGCACTCTGGTGCAGATCCTTTATCAGGTCTACGCCGCGTCGATACGCTCGGGGAAATCGGGAAGCGACAAGAGCAAGGGCGGCCAGGCCCTCGTCGGCCTTGCAGCCTTGGCGATGTACTACGTCGGCATCTACCTCCTCTACTATCTCAGCCGCACGCGCGAATATCTCGCCGACGCCTTCTCCGCCGAGCGCGTCGAGGCGCGCCACCTCGCCTCGGCGCTGGTCAAGATCGCCTACGGCATCGTCCAGGTGGAGGACACTGACGCCACGCAAAGCCTGCTGCAGAGCACACGGCACATGGGTGTCATCGACGTCAAGAACGCGCGCTACTCGGGGCTCGAGGCAGAGAGCAGCGGGCTGCGAAGCGCCGAGCGCGCCTCCGAGGCGATGCTGTTCGACGCGCACAACCCTTGGGCGCGCCTCATCGAGCTCAATTCGACGCATCCGCTCACCGGCCAGCGCATCGCCCACCTCGGCGACATCGCCGGACAAAAAGCGCAGCCGTTCCCCGACTACGACTTGAAGGCCGCCGCTCTGCGGGTGCGTCTCGACAAGGGCGCACTGTGGAGCCAGTTCTGGCGCGAGCTTGGCATCCTGGCGTTGCCGTTCGTCGCCGCGATCGTCGTCGGGCTGCTGGGCTACTGGTGGCTGGCGCCCGCCACCGCTGCCGCCGGCGTCCTCTTCACGCTGCGGCTGCGTTATCCGTCCGGCACCGCACAGCCGACAACCGTTGCCGCGCTGATGACTAACCCTGCAGCGTCGCCCGTCATCGGCCGTCCGGCTCAGCTCACAGGCAAGGCGATCGGACGCGCCAATCCCGGCTTCATCGCCGGCGAGGATGTCGTCTATCAGGATCAAACGGGTCTCTTGACCGTCGACTTCCGCTCGATGCTCGGCTTCATCGGCGATTTATTCGCCGGCTGGAAGCGCGTGCCCAAGCATCTCAACCAGCAGGGGCAGGTGCAGGGCTGGTTCCGCCGCGGCATGGGTGGGTACGTCGTGATGAAGGAGCTCACGTCGACGGCCGGCGTGCTGCGCGCGCGCCCCGCCTTCTGGCAGGCGGCGCTGTCAATCTTGGTGATCGCGGCGACGGCGTTCGCCATTGTTGCCGGAACCGATAAGATCGGTGTGCCCTTGGGCAATAATGCCGCTACGCAGACTGAAGAGCCTGATGCAGCGAATAGTTCAGAGGGAAGCGAGGAAGCAGAACCGCCGGGCGAGGGTGAGGCCACGGAGACACCGCAGCCACAGGAGTAGCCGCATAAGCGCCGTCATCCCTTGGATAGATTGTCGTCGCCGCATTCTTCGTGCAATGGGTGACCGATGAGGTGGCAGAGCGGGATGCGAGAGGTATGAACACGCACATGCGGGTCGTGGCGCTTTGGCTGGCGAGCCTCGCCACCGCCAGCTACCTAACTACGACCGGCGCCCGCGCGGAGAATCTCGACGGCTACTGGATGGACTCCCACGGCGAGGTCATCCTGCAGTTCGGTCCCTGCGGCCGGGAGCGTTGTGGCCGCGTTGCCTGGCTGAAGAAACCGCACGGCCCAGACCGTGGCCCGTTGCGCGATTTCCGCAACTCCGACACCAAACTTCAATCACGCTTCGTATGCGGCCTCGTTGTCGTCACCGGCTTCAAGAAGCAGCCAGACGGAACGTGGGCCGACGGAAAGGTCTATGTGCCCGACCATGGCATGAGCTTCAGCGGCTATGCCGAGGTGCTCGACAGGAACAAGGTCAAAGTCACTGGCTACATGCTGTTGCCTATCTTCGGATCATCCGAGGTGTGGACGCGTATGCCGCGCAAGCCGCCTTCGTGCGAAGAGCAGGCGAAGATGATCGCCGCCAACAAATGGTCCGAGGACACGTCGGGCTGGCCGCCGGCACCGCCGCCGGTCGCGGCACGCTAAGGCTTCGCACACGGGAGCCCGCCGTTGAGCACTTGGTCACAGCGCATCATTCTCTTCGCTCTTCTGGCGATGGCGTTACCGGCGCTCGCCGTTGCACAAGCCATCCCGAAAGAGAAAGGCCCCGTCCGCACCGTCGGCCTTTTCAACTTTCTCTGTTTGAAGCAGCTGCCCGATCTTAACGGCATTGAGCGCGCCGCCGGCTTCGGCGAGTTCGACCAGATCACCGGCGACGATCTCAAGCCCTACGCGCCGCGAGTGCCGCCCGAGAAGCTGTTCGCCTGGCGCTATCATGATCACGGCGACGAGTTCGTTCTCATCGCCGCGCAATCGAAGCCCGACGACGCGTTCAAGAAGCAAGTGCCGGCCTTCGCAAAATCGACGAACACGGCCTGCTCGCTGCTCGTCCCAAGCGCGCAGCCCGATCCATTACTTGGCGAATTGACGCGCACCATGGGCCGCGCGGCCGATCAAACGTGGCAAGAAGGCGCCATGCGTGTGCACACGTGGACACACCAGCAGGGCAACGCCCTGAGCTATGTGCACTACTATGCGCCGGAAAAAGCTGGTGCAATCGCGATACTCAACGCGAGTGTATTCGTGAAGAACTGACCGCTGGCGTACATATCGCCGCGTGTTCCGCCGGGAACAGCGGGCTTCACTCAATCCGTACATTTTGCGCGCTGGACGAGCGCCCGCTTGCGTGGCGGCGCGCATTTTCATAGGTGAAGACCAACAGACTTTTGGGAGGTGCCCCATGCGTTTTGATCGTATTGCCCTGCACGGCGCCGCCGTCGCCATCGCGATGATGTCGGCCGCTGCAGCGCGCGCCGATAATTCCGCCACCGGCCTGTGGATCGATCACACGGGCCGCGGCGCCGTCGAGATCACCGAATGCAATGGCAAGCTGTGCGGCCACGTCGCCTGGGTGCAGGACGCCAAGAATTCCGACCAGTGCGGCAAGCAGATCATCGGCAACGTCAAGCCGGTCGGTAAGAACAAGTGGGACAACGGCTGGATCTACGATCCCGATTCCGGTTCCAAGTACGATGTCGAGCTGACGCCCGTCGGCACCGAGAAACTCAAAGTCGTCGGCTATGCCGGCACCAAATGGCTGAGCGAGACCTACACGTGGAAGCGTGCGCCGGCCGATCTGCAGAAGTGCAACACCGCAGGCGACAGCGCCAAAGCGACGACGCCAGCTCCGGCTACGGCGGACAAACCGGCCGAGACCGCCAAGAAGGACGAGGCGAAGCCGGACACCGCGACGAAGCCGAACCGCAGCGAACCGACACGGTCCAGCTCGACGAGGCGAAGCCGGAAGCCGGCAAGGACGCTGCGAAGTCCGACACGGCGAAGTCCGAGACGTCGAATAGCGAGGAGTCGAAGACGACCGAAACAGCGACGGCCGACACCGCCGACGATGCAAGCGACGAGCCCAAGGGCCGCAAGCGCAACGGCAAGGTCGTCGCCCGCCTCATGGAAGAGCTGGAGAGCGGCGACGGCCCCGTGAAGCTGAAGCGCTCCGGCAATACGTGCAAGGTGAACGTGCCCTACGTCGGCCTCGTCTCGTTCCGCTGCGACGGCAAGGACTGATCCGGCGCCTAGCCGCGACCCCAAAAGCCCGCGGTCCACGCCGCGGGCTTTTCCTTTTCTTCCTCCGTCGGCGCGAGAATGCCCGCGGGCAACTCGCGTCCACGCCCGACGCTGATCACCTCGATCGGCGCCCCGACGCCACGCACGTCCACATGCGCCGTCATCTCGGCCGGCGGCTCCCATCCGGCTTTCAGCGCCACCTCGCGCGACAGGATGAGCTGTACGTCCTTCTCCTTGGTCAGAGCTTCGAGCCGGCTGGCGACGTTGACGGGATTGCCGATGACGGTGAAGTCCACCGAGTCGCCATAGCCGATGCGTCCGAGCAGCAGCGGCCCAGCATCGATGCCCATACCGACCGCAAGCGGCCGCCCCAGCTCGGCTTCGAGCTGCGCATTGATGCGATCGAGCGCCAGGTCGATGTCGCGCGCAGTACGCAACGCCTGCCGGCATCCAGATTCGACGCCGTCGCGCTGACCGAACACCGCCAGCAGGCCGTCGCCGAGAAACTTGTCGATCCAGCCGCCGTGGGCAGTGATCGCGGCACCAACGACGCCGAAGAACTCGTTGAGCACATAGACGATGTCGAACGGCAGCCGCTTCTCCGACAGCCGCGTGAAGTCGCGCAAGTCGACGAACATCACGACGAGCGTTTTCTCGACGCCGGCCGAATCCGCCTCCTCGATCTCGGCGCCTTCCGGCCCCGTGCTGTCAGACTTCAATAGCCGCGTGACCACAATGTAGTGCTCGGGCCTGATCTGGCAGGCGAGCCGCACGTTCGGCGGCGCACCAATGCCGCCAAGCGTCACGCTTTCGGGAAACACCGGCGAAGGCAGTGCGAACGAGCCGCGCTCGACGCGCACGCGGCAGGTGGAGCAGCGCGCGCGCCCGCCGCAAACAGAAGCGTGCGGCACCCCCTTCATGCGGCTGATCTCGAGGAGCGTCGGGCCCTGGGGCACCTTTACCGTTGGGCCAGCAGTGTAGGCGACGGTCACCTTCGGGCCGGCGAGGCGCGCGAAGTACGTCCAACCGATGCATCCCAACACCACCGCGAGCACCGCACCAAACTCGATGCGCGCCAGATTGCGCAGCCATGCAAGCGTCTCGGCCGCCGCTTCGCTCGGCCAACGCGTCAGTAATTTTAGATTGGCCAGCACGGACGGGATTTCGATCGCGGCGGCGACGTTGCTGCCGGCGACGGCAAAGCCGCCAAGCGCTGCCAGCGGGATGATGACGGCCAGCGTCAGCAGTAGCGGGAAGATGCGCCGGTACGGCCCATAGAGCCGCAGCCAGAAGTGGATGCCCATGCAGCCGTGCACCCACACGATGACGAGCAACAGGCTTTGAATGATCGCGCTCGCCGGCCACAGACGCGCGAGCTCGTACACGTAGATGTCGTTCACGTTGAAGAAGACGTGCGCGATGCGCGTGTTGATGATGTGCGGCAGCAAGAGGAATGGGATCGATATTCCGAGCAGGATCTGCACAAGCTCCCAGCGCGGCAGCCGTAATGTCGCCCGTCCCGATAGCTTGAAGAGCCCGAGCGAAGCATGCGTGAGGAGGGCAGCGAGCAAAACGACCGTCCCCGGCCAGGATCGCGTAACCGCCCAGCGCCACTGCTGCACGACCTGCATCAGGTCGATGCTGATAAGCCCCAGCGCGTGATTGATGAAGTGCGTGGCGGCAAACGCAAAGAGGATGAGCCCGGAGACGAGCCGCATTCGCTGAAGGTAGTCGCCGCGCCACAGGACGTGCATCAGAGTCGGCCATCCCAGAATGACGGGCGCACACTATACGTGCCACGGCCCCCGAGGCTATTGCCCTGTTTCCGGGTTGCTGAGGCCACGGCCGAGGAAAACCAGCTCGCGCCCGTCCACGGTCGTACGGGCGCGCGGGCGAAAGCCCACGCGCTCGTAGAAGCGGACGTTGCGCGCATCGGACGAGGTCACGACGTGCATTCCTCTAGCGCCAGCGCGAGCCGCATCCTTCGCAAAGGTTTCGATGAGGTCGGCGCCGATGCCGCGGCTGCGGAATTCCGGTGCTAGATTTACGTGCAGATGCGCGGGGAATTCGACCGCGGCGGCGGCGAAGTCGTCAAAGCCACTGCCTTCATCGAGTGCGCCGACTAGATAGCCGGCGAGCGTGCCGTCCGCCGCCATCGCCACGTACGTCCATTGCGGATGCTGCACCAAATATCGTGCGAACCACCGCTCGCGGAACGCCGCCCGCGCCTCCTCGCTGGCAAACGACTTGGTGCCGCTGGCCTCGAAAAAGATCGCGTCGAGCTGCCCGCCATGAGCCGTTCCGGCCGATCGATGTCGGCCCAGCGCCGGATGGTGACCGCGGAACGAAGATCGGTCTTGGCTTGAGACATTATGCGATGGTGCCTGCATCGGAGGGTCTGCGCTACCTACAGAACCGACGCAGAAGGGGCCGAAGCAAGCTCCGGCCCCCACCTTAATTAATAGTTGTCGTCCACGCAGTCCTCGTACCGCCGCCACCAATAGGGGCTCCCGGTCGCCTCGGCGCGGCGACGCAGCCACCCGCATCCTTCGCGGCATGGCTATCACCGCGAACAACCCACAGGCAGTTACGGCTGCTATCATTGCTCTTTGCATATCGCGCCCCTTGGGGTTCAGCTCTCGCCAAGCTGGCCTCGGTCGCGCGGGCACAATGCGAAAGCGTTAACCTTATGTAGGAAACGCAGCGGCGCGGATCCAAGATCCGAAAAACTCTGCGCGGAGTTGCCGCTACTCCAAGCACGCGCGATAGCGCGTCCACCAGTTGCTGTTCTTAGTGTCGATCGCCCGGCGCGCATAGCGACGGCAGGAGCCCGGCGAGCGATTGGTATCGCTGTAGTAGCGATAGTAGTACGGCTGCTTATTGCCATTGTCGCGCACATCGCCGGCCCCGCGTAACGGAGCACGCTGCGATTTCAGGCCGCCATAGTTGCCGCGCGCGTCTGCACGATGCGCATCGCTGGCAACGCCTCTGACCGGGCGCAGCAGACACCGCGAGCGCCAGTGCGCCTGCCCATACGCTCAACGCCAGCCCTAGTAAGGCCCACCTAGTCATTCGCAACTCCGCAGCGAGTATCACCAATATATGGGTGTCTGCCGCAGAATGCTCCCCCTAAGCGGGAGCCGGGTGCCCATCCTCGTTAACAGCCGGTTCGCTAGCGTCGCCCGCCGGCATCGGCACCGAACCGTAATTCGGGCTGAACGGCTGCGTCGGGTCATCCTCGCGGCTGTACATGCGCAGCGGCGGCGGCCGTTGCCCCTCCATGCCGTCATCCTCAATTTCGCTCGGAGCGGCGGCTCTCAGGCTCGGATATGCTGGCCATGAGGCCACCGAACAGCCCGCCCGTCGGGGAAGACGCGGCGGTGCTGCATCCGCCTAATCCCAGCGAGGCGAGGGAAAGCAGGAGCGCCACACGTGCGCATGACGCTCCTGAACGCACTCCAGCCGCATGACGGCCGGTACGCACCAACAACACACGCGACAAGGACATGGGACACGCCTCTCAACAAACGCGACTGTCCCAATTCTGGACGCTCTAGGTTAATGGCGGCCTAACCGCTGTGCCGTCTTTGCGCGTCAGCGTTCAATTGGCGATCCGCAAGCAGACCGCTGCCGCCCGAGGCCGTTGAACACGGCCTGCACCGCGATGCCGGACAACAGAATGCCGAACACGCGCATCAGCACCCGCTGCGCGGTGATGCCGATCATGCGGTTGAGTTGATGCGACAGGAGCAGCAGCCCGAGCGTGATCGCCATCACCGCGGCGAGCGCGCCGACGGCCATCGCGAGTGCGCAGCGCATTCCCTTCGGCGTTGGCCGCCAACAGATATGCCGGCGCTCATCGCACCCGGCCCGGCGAGCAGCGGCATCGCGAGCGGAAAGACGGCGATGTCGTCCTTCGTCTGCGCCTCCTCGTCCTCCGGCTGCGTCAGCTTGAAGGCGCTGGTCGGCTTGGCGAAGATCATGTCGAGCGCAATGATCAACAGCACGATGCCGCCCGCCGTCTGCAGCGCCGCGATGCTGACGCCGAGTTCATCGAGTAACGGCTGACCGAGCAGCGTGAAGATGAGCAGCAGCAGGCTGGCGATGATGGTCGCGCGCACGGCGATCGCCGCTCGCTCGCTGCCGCGGCATCTTCGGCGTCAGCGTCGCGAACAGCACCGCCGCTTCCACCGGCCCGATGGTGGCGAAGAAGGTCGTGAAGCTCGTCAGCGCGATCTCGAGCATGCCTTTGCCTATCGGAGCGGCAAGTGTGTGCGGTACCGCACATTTTCTCAGCGGTTATCAGCAGTCGTCCGAATGAGGCTGCTAACGCACTCAACTCGTGGAACAAAATCGTTGTCAGAGGCTTTCTCTGATCTATCATCCAGGGGTCGAGTTCTAGGGGGACTCGACGTTGACACTTGGGGATTTCGATGCAAGAGCCCGAGATTTGCCACCCTACTGAGAGGATACAGCCTGACGACGGCCGAGATCCTCTACCGCCTGCCCGATCACCCGGCCCTGCTGCAAACCTACATCTGGCAGGACTACGACCTCCACCCGCGCTTTCCCAAGCTGAAGAGCTTTCTCGACTTCTGGACGGCGAAGCTCGAGGGCAAGCTATTCAAGGTGACGGTCGCCCACAACAAGCTGCTCGCACCCGCCGAGGTTGCGCCTCGTCGGCGCCGAGTTCATGGTGCACTGACCGGTTCGGTGGCAGCCGATCGGAAAGAACGTTCCGCCGCTCCATACGCCAGCGACGCGCCGACCCTCGCGCGTCTCCTCGACGGCGAGCGCGACGAGGTCATGCAGGAGCGCGCGCGTCAGCAGCGCCTCCAGGCGCCCGCGCACGAGCACATACGGCTTCAGGCCGCGGCCGGGCTCCTGCTCGGCAAATCGCAACGGATGCTGCGGGCCCGCACGCAACCACGTCGTCGACGTTGGTGCGAAAGGTGAGCCGCTGCTCGCGCCACTTGCCCGGCTGCCTCCATCTCGACGGCAAGGAACGGCGCATCCTCGACCTCCACGTCGACCTTCTCGGCCGGCGTCACGAGATAGGTGCGCCCGTCCTCGTCCTTGCGCAGCACACCGGCGAAAAGCTTGACCAAGGCAGGCCGCCCTATCGCGCTGTCGCGATAGAGCCAGGTGCCGTCGCGGCGAATCTTCAAACCGATATCGCCGCAATAGGGCGGATGCCAGCTCTCCACCGGCGCCGGGCGCCGCTCCGGCACCGTTGCAACCAGATCCTGCGAGCTTGCCGAAATCACCCAACTGTTTCTGCCTTCGTGTCGTCCATATTCCGCTTCCGGCGGCACATACACTCGCGGCGCGCCAGCGTGTGACACCCTTACCCCCAATCTAACGTAACATTCACTTGACCCGGCGCACCGCCGCCTTGGATCGTTCCGTTCATAATTTTGTTAAGCTATCGCCGGCCCAGCATATCCTCGCCCCAGAAACGAAAAGCGAGCCCCAATCGCCATGAGCACCCTCACCGAAACGCACGCCGACATCGTCCCCCGCCTGGAGGCGGCCTCCGAGCGCGTGCAGAGGGCGCATAAGGCCGCCGCCTCGGTCATCTTCGGCCAGGACGTCGTCATCGAGCGAACGCTGGTCACCATCCTGTCCGGCGGCCACGCGCTGCTCATCGGCGTCCCCGGCCTCGCCAAGACGCTGCTCGTCGAGACCCTCGGTAAGGTGCTCGGCCTCGACGCCAAGCGCGTGCAGTTCACGCCCGATCTCATGCCCTCCGACATCATCGGCTCGGAGGTGCTCGAGGACGCTCCCGGCAAGTCGCGCTCCTTCCGCCTCGTCAAGGGTCCGATCTTCACCCAGCTGCTGATGGCCGACGAGATCAACCGCGCCTCGCCGCGCACGCAGTCGGCGCTGCTGCAGGCGATGCAGGAGCACCACGTCACGGTCGCCGGCGCGCGCTACGACATCCCCACGCCGTTCCACGTGCTCGCGACGCAGAACCCGCTCGAGCACGAGGGCACCTATCCGCTTCCCGAGGCGCAGCTCGACCGCTTCCTGCTGCAGATCGACGTGACCTATCCCGGACGTGCTCGCCGAGCGGCGCATGCTGTTTGCGACGACCGGCACCGACGACCGCCATCTCGACGCCGTGCTCACCGGCACCGAGCTGATGAGCATCCAGCGCCTCGTGCGCCAGATCCCCGTCCCCGACAAGGTCGTCGACGTGATCCTGAAGCTGGTCCGCTCGGCGCGTCCCGGCACCGGCGTCAGCGAGGAGACCGACCGCTTACGTCGCCTGGGGCCCCGGCCCGCGCGCCAGCCAGGCGCTGATGCTCGCCGTGCGCGCCAAGGCGCTGATCGACGGCCGCCTCGCACCGTCGGTCGACGACGTGCTGTCGCTCGCCGAGTCCGATCTTGAAGCACCGCATGGCGCTGACGTTCGCCGCCCGCGCCGAAGGCCAAGACCTCGGCGCCATCATCTCGCGGCTCGTGGCGGCGGTGGAGTAACGAATGGCGAACGCCGCGCACTCCCGCCAGGATCCTGCCAAGGGTGCCGGGGTCCTGGCGCTCGAACGCGAAGCGCACGGCCTCGCCGACCGCCTGCCGGAAATTCTCATCGACGCGCAACGCATCGCGCAGACGGTCGCGCACGGCTTGCACGGCCGCCGGCGCGCCGGGCCGGGCGAGACGTTCTGGCAGTTCCGCCAGTTCCAAGCGAGCGACACGCTGCGCCAGATCGACTGGCGGCGCTCGGCGAGCTCCGACCATCTCTACGTGCGCGAGCGCGAGTGGGAAGCGGCGCATACCGTGTGGCTGTGGCCGGATCTTTCGGAGTCGATGAACTTCCGCAGCCATCTCGCATCGACGACCAAGCGCGACCGCGCCGTGCTCTTGATGCTGGCCGCCGCCGAGCTGCTCGTGCGCGGCGGCGAGCGCGTCGCCTTGCTCGGCCTGACGCAGCCGACGGCCAGCCGCAAGGCGACGACGCGCATGGCCGAAGCGATCCTCGCCCACGACGGCTCGGCTGACGACCAGCGCCACGCAGCCGCCGAAGGTGCAACTCGCGCGCTTCTCGGGCGCCGTCCTGTTCAGCGACTTCCTCGACCCCATCGCCAAGACGCGCGAGCACGTCGAAGCGCTCGCCGCCGACGGCGCGGTCGGCCACCTCATCGAGATCGTCGATCCGGCCGAAGAGACGCTGCCCTACGAAGGGCCGCACCGAGTTCCTGAGCCCCGACGGCGGCCAACGCTGGGTCGCCGACCGCGTGCAAAGTCTGCGCGCGCAATACAAGGAGCGACTCGAAGCGCACCGCGCCGAGCTGATCGAGCTCGACCAAACGCCTCGGCTGGTCGTTCCTCGTCCATCACACCGACCGCTCCGCCCGCCGAGCCGCTGCTCACGCTCATCATGCGCATGCAGGGCGGCGTCGGCGATCATCGCTGGCAAGGCCAGGACGCTGCTGCCACCGGCACCGAGGCACGGCGCATGAGCTTCGGCGCGCTCGCGTTCCTCAATCCCTGGCTGCTCGCGGCGCTGGCAACGCTGCCGATCATCTATTGGCTGCTGCGCACGGTGCCGCCGAGCCCGCACCAGGTCACGTTCCCGCCGACGCGCATCCTCGTCGGGCTCGAAAACCAGGAGAAGACGCCGGCCGCGTCGCCGTGGTGGCTGACGCTGATCCGCCTGCTGGCCGCCGCGCTGCTCATCTTTGCGCTGGCCGAGCCGGTGCTGAACCCGTCGCGCGAAGCCGCGCTCGAAGGCACGGGCCCGGTCGCCATCGTCGTCGACAACGGCTGGGCTTCCGCCTCCCGCTGGGACGAGCGCATGCGCATGATCGATCGCGTCATCGCCGAGGCCGAGGGCAAGAGCCGGGCCGTCGTCGTCGTGCCGACGGCCAGCACGGCCAAGGCTTTGCCGCGCGCATCGAGGCGCCGGCCGAAGCGCGCTCCACCGCAGCCGCGCTCATTCCGCAACCCTTCGCGCCCGATCGCCTCGCCGCCGCGAGCGCGCTCGAAACCGCGCTCGCCGGCGCCAAGGGCGGCACCAGCATCGTCTGGCTGAGCGACGACATCGACCACGACGGCAAAGCGGCAGCGGCTGCCGACAAGCTGCGCAGTCTCGCCCAGGGCGGCACCTTCGCCGTCATCGAGGACGGCCGCGCAACGGAGCCGCTCGGCGTGTCGGCTGGCATCGGCCAGAGCGGCAAGCTCGAAGCCCGCGTGCTGCGCCCCACCGGCGGCGCGCGCAATGGCTTCGTGCACGCCATCTCGACACGCGGGCAAAGCCTCGCCGAGGCGCCGTTCAAATTCACCGCCGGCGCGAGCGGCAACGACCGTTCCGTTCGAGCTGCCGCTCGAGTTGCGCAACCAGGTCGGCCGCGTCGAGATCGCCGGCGAGCGTTCGGCCGGCGCCGTCAGCCTGCATCGACTGCGCGCTCGCAGTGGCATCGCGTGGCACTCATCTCGGGCGAGAACCGCGAGCAGGCGCAGCCGCTGCTGGCGCCGCTCTATTACATCGAGAAGGCGCTCACGCCGTACGCCGAGCTGATCAAGCCCAAGGGCTCCAACCTCGCCGCCGGCATCCAGGAAGCGCTATCGCAGAACGCCAGCGTGCTCATGCTGGCCGACATCGGCACGCTTGTCGGGCGAAGCCGCCAAACACGTCGAGGAATGGGTGAAGCAAGGGCGGCGTGCTCGTGCGCTTCGCCGGTTCGCGCCTCGAGAATGGCGGCGACGAGTTGCTGCCCGTGCCGCTACGCATCGGCGGCCGTACGCTGGGCGGCGCACTGTCGTGGTCGACGCCGCAGAAACTGGCACCGATCGAGGACATCGAGCCTGTTCGCCGGCACGCCGGTGCCACCGGAAGTGACCGTCAGCCGTCAGGTCCTGGCCGACCCGGCCATGCTCGGTCCCGACGTGCACGTGTGGGCACGGCTGCAGGACGGCACGCCGCTCGTCACCGAGCGCAAGTTCGGCGAGGGACAGATCATCCTCTTCCACGTCACTGCCAATTCGGATTGGTCGAACCTGCCGCTGTCGGGTCTGTTCGTCGAAATGCTTCGCCGTATCTCAGCGCTCGGATCGGGCGTCGCCGACGGCGGAACCTCCGGCGCGACGAACGAAGCAGGTGCGCCCGATTCCCCCACAGTGCTGCCGCCGTTGCAGACGCTCGACGGCTTCGGCATCCTGGCGCCGCCGCCGCCCACGGCGCAGCCCGTCCCGGCAGCAAAGGTGCACGATCTCGTGCCGAGCCTCGATCATCCACCCGGCTACTACGGCACCGGCGGCTCCCCGCGCGCGGTCAACGTTTTGGGCCCCAAGAGCGTGATCGCGCCGCTCCCGGCGCTGCCGGCGGGAACCGAGCGCCTCAGTTACACGAGCGAGAGCGCGCAACCCTTGAAGTCTTGGCTGCTGCTCGCCGCGCTCGCCCTGCTGTTTGCCGACATCATCGCCGTCATTCTGCTGCAGGCCGGCGGCTTCACCCTGTGGCGCGGCACGCGCCGCGGTCCCGCGCATGCCGCACTCGTTTTCGCCCTCGTCGGCACGGTCGCGCTCCTCATCACGATCCCGAGCGCGTACGCCCAAGCTACAGCCGAACCCACCACGCAAGAAGGCGCGGTGAGCTCGCAGGCAGCCGACGAGCGCGCCATCGAAGCGACAAGCAAGGTGACCATCGGCTACGTGCTGACCGGCGACCAGAATATCGACGAGATCAGCCGCCTCGGCCTCGACGGCCTCGGCCGCCTGCTCAGCGTGCGGACCGCCGTCGAGCCCGGCCGCCCCATGGGCGTCAACATCCTCACTGACGAGATCGCCTTCTACCCGGTGCTCTACTGGCCGGTGCTGCCCGACGCCAAGGCGCTGCCGGAGGCGACCCTCGCCAAGATCGACGCCTACATGAAGCAGGGCGGTCTCATTATTTTCGACACGCAGGACTACGGTCGCGGCCTCGCCGGTAGCGGTGTCACACCGGGCGTCGGCGAATCCGCGCTGCAGCGGATCATCGGCAAGCTCGATGTACCGCGCCTCGAGCCAGTGCCGGAGAACCACGTGCTGACCAAGGCTTTCTACCTCCTGCGCAACTTCCCCGGTCGGTGGGACGGCGGGCAGCTCTGGGTCGAGGCGCTGGAAAACGGCGCGGGTCAGGACCAAAGCCGGCGCGCGCGCGTCTCCGACGGCGTTACCTCGATCATCGTAACGCCCAATGATCTCGCCGCAGCGTGGGCGCTGGATGAAAGCGGCCGACCGCTCTACCCCACCGTCGGCGGCGGCGAGGACCAACGCGAAATGGCCTTCCGCACCGGGATCAACATTGTCATGCACGCACTGACCGGCAACTACAAAGCCGACCAGGTGCACGTGCCGGCGCTGCTCGAACGGCTCGGGCAATGAGGCACAGCGCATGAACTGGTCAATCGATTTCGCACCGATGCTACCGGCCCCGTTCTTCTGGGCCGCTGGGGCGCTTGCCGTTATCCTCATCGGCTACTTGTTATACCGCCGCACGCGCGGGGCGATGCTACGCGCCGCCGCCATCGCTGCCGTGCTTGCTGCCCTTGCCAATCCAACGCTGCGCGAGGAGCAGCGCGAAAGCCTCGCCAACGTCGCCATCGTGGTCGTCGACGAAAGCGCCAGCCAAACGCTCGGCGACCGCAAGGCGCAGACCGCCGCAGTCAAGGCCGACCTCGAAGCCAAGCTCGGCAAGATCCCCAATCTCACGGTCAAATGGGTGCCGGCATCGCGCCCCGGCGACATGACCTCGCCTGGCACGCACCTTTTCGCCGATCTCAACAAGGCACTGGCCGACACCCCGCCCGATCGCCTCGCCGGCGTTATCATGCTCACCGACGGCGAGGTGCACGACGTGCCCAAGTCCGCCGCCCAGCTCGGTTTCGACGCGCCGGTGCACGCTCTGATCACCGGCGCCCCGGATGAATTCGACCGCCGCATCGAGGTTCTCTCAGCCCCGCGCTACGGCATCGTCGGCCAGTCGCGCAGCATCGAGATCGCCGTGCGCGAAGCCGGCAAGACTGGCGGCGCCAGTGAGCCGATCACCTTGAACGCGCGCCGCGAGGGCCGCGCCGACGAGCGCATCACCACGGTCGCCAACAACCCCGTCAAAATCGAGATGCCGTTCCCGCACGCCGGGCAGAACATCCTCGAGGTCGAGCTCGACACCGCGCCGGGCGAGCTGACCCCCGCCAACAACCGCGCGGTCATCGCCGCCGAGGGCGTGCGCGAGAATCTGCGCGTGCTGCTGGTCTCCGGCGAGCCGCATGCCGGCGAGCGCACCTGGCGCAACCTCTTGAAGTCCGACGCCGCCGTCGACCTTGTGCACTTCACCATTCTGCGGCCGCCCGAGAAGCACGACGGGACGCCGATCAATCAGTTGTCGCTCATCGCCTTCCCGACGCGCGAGCTGTTCTCGGAGAAGATCAACGACTTCGATCTGATCATTTTCGACCGATACCAGCACCGCGGCCTGTTGCAGCTGCCGTACTACGACAACATCGCACGCTATGTCGAAGAGCACGGCGGCGCACTGCTCATCGCCGCCGGTGACGACTACGCCGGCAACCTCAGCCTGTTCCGCACGCCGTTGTCGCCGGTGCTGCCGGCGATCCCGACGGGGCGCGTGCTGTCGCAGCCGTTCAAGGCCAAGCTCACCGGCGATGGGCGCAAGCATCCCGTCACCCAGGGCCTGTCCGGTGCCGGCACGGCCGACGGCCAGCCGACATGGGGCCGCTGGTTCCGCCAGGTCGAGGTGCAACCCGAGCACGGCCGCACGCTGATGGATGGCGCCGAGAAACAGCCGCTGCTGGTGCTCGATCACAAGGGCAAGGGCCGCGTCGCGCTGCTGACCTCCGATCAGGCATGGCTGTGGGCGCGCGGCTACGAAGGCGGCGGCCCGCACAGCGATCTCTTACGCCGCCTGTCGCACTGGCTGATGAAGGAGCCCGATCTCGAGGAAGAGCGCCTCATCGCTACGGCGCGCGGCCTGCACCTCAACCTCGAGCGCCGCTCGATGGAGGACAAAGTCGCGCCCGTGACGCTGTCGGGCCCGGGCGGCGAGGCCTCGCAGGTGACGCTCGAGCCGGCCGGCCCCGGCATCTGGCGGGGCGCCGTCGACGTGAAGATCCCGGGCCTCTACAAAGCGCAAACACGCACCGATGAGGGCGAGCTGCAGGCCGTCGCGCACGCCGGTATCGACGACCCGATCGAGATGAGCGAAGTAACGGCGACCGACGCCAAGGTGCAGCCGATCATCGACGCCACCGGCGGCGGCGCGTTCTGGATGAGCTCGTCGGCGGAGGCAACGCGCGCCAACCCGTCGTCCGTCGACGTGCCGCGCGTCTCCATGTTGTCGAATGCCAAGGTGCTCGCCGGCTCCGGCTGGCTCGGCCTCAAGGATCGCGAGGCGTTCGTCACCCGCGGCGTGAAGCTGACGGCAATGTTCACCGGCTTCGGCGCGCTGGCTATACTGCTGCTGCTCGTCTCCCTCGCCTGGTGGCGCGAAGGCCGCTAGCGGTCGTTGCCTCCGACACGGCTTGCCGCGCCCAAAGGCCGGGCGCACAGTCTTCCGCATTCGAATCAAAGACATTGCGGGAGGACATCAATGGACACGTCGCTCTTTATCGCCCGGTTGATCGGGCCGCTCTTGCTTGCGGTCGGCGCCGCCACGCTCATCAATCAGACGAACATGCGCCAGATGGCGACTGACTTTCTCACCAGTCGGCCGCTGGTCTTTGTCGCCGGCTTTTTGACGCTGCTCGGCGGTCTTGTCATCGTCAACACCCACAACGTCTGGCACGGCTGGCCGGTGATCATCACCATCTTCGGCTGGCTGTGCGTTTTCGGCGGCGCCATTCGCATCCTCATCCCCGACAAAGTGCGCGGGCTGGGCGAAGCGATGCTGCAAAAGCCGAACTTTTTGACCGGAAGCGGCGCCGCCCAGGCGCTGATCGGCGCCTTGCTGTGCTACTTCGGGTACGCGGCCTAGGCACTTGCGTGCGCCGTCTCGACGGCGCACACTAAGCACTTGTTCCGAGGGGCGCCGGTGAACCGGCTGAGATCGCGTCGATTGCGCGAGCACCCTTAGAACCTGATCCGGGTCATGCCGGCGAAGGGACGGAATATGGTCGGGTATCTCGCCAAAACTTCAAAGCTTTTGTTGCTATCTGCCCTTCGGGCGGGCGCCCTCGCAACCGCGGCACTCTTGGCGATGAGCGTTGCCGTTCAGGCGGCCTGCCGCAACAAAACCATCGAGAACGCCAGCTACGTCATCTGCGAGTTCAAAGCGAGCGACGGCATCGAGCTGTTCCTGCGCGATCAGCAAGGTGCGCCGCTGGGCCAGTTCGATCGTGTGCAAGACGCGCTCGCCGCCCGCCGGCGCACGCTGCTGTTTGCCATGAACGCTGGCATGTACCACGAGGACCGCTCGCCGGTCGGACTTTACGTCGAGAATGGCCAAGCACTGAAGCGCCTGTCGACGGCGAACGGCCCCGGCAACTTCAGTATGAAGCCCAATGGCGTCTTCTACGTCGACGGCAAGTCCGCCGGCGTGCTGGAGACCGGCGCCTTCGCGCGCCGCAAGCTGAAGCCGGCGTTCGCCACCCAATCCGGTCCGATGCTCGTCATCGACGGCAAGCTGCATCCGCGCTTTCTGGCGAACAGCACATCGCGCAACCGCCGCAACGGAGTCGGCGTCGCCGGTAAGCGCGTGAAGTTCGTGCTCGCCGAAACGCCCGTCACCTTTCACGAGTTCGCGCGCGTGTTCAGGGACGTCTTGAAGACGCCCAACGCGCTCTATCTCGACGGCTCCATCTCGCGCCTTTACGCCGCCGACATCCACCGCAACGACCTCGGATTTCCCATGGGACCGATCGTTGCCGTTTCCGCCCCCATTTCCGACAAACAGAGTGCCAAGCCATGAACAAGCCGACGCGCAATTCCGAGCTGACGCTGCCGAAGGTCACCACCGGCCCGTTGCCGGCATCGGCCAAGGTCTATTCCGCGCCCGATGGCTTACCCGACGTGCGCGTACCGTTGCGCGAGATCACCCTGACGGAAAAAAGCGGCGAAGCACCTTTCCGCGCCTACGATCCGTCCGGCCCCTACACCGATGCAGCGGCCGAGATCGACGTGACGCGCGGGCTGCCGCGTGTGCGCGAAGCCTGGATCAAGGAACGCGGCGGCGTCGAGCAATACGTCGGCCGCGAGGTCCGTCCGGAGGACAACGGCAACGTCTCGCCGAGCCATCTCGCCCGCGACTTCGCCGAAAAGCCGCAGCCCTTCCGCGGCCTGGCGGCGCCAGCCCGTGACGCAGCTCGAATACGCGCGCGCCGGCATCGTGACGAAGGAGATGGCCTACGTCGCTCACCGCGAGAACCTCGGCCGCGTCGCCGTCCTCGCCCGCGCCAAGGCGGCGCTCGCCGACGGCGACAGCTTCGGCGCCGACATCCCCGCGCACATTACGCCCGAGTTCGTGCGCTCGGAGATCGCGCGCGGCCGCGCCATCATCCCCGCCAACATCAATCACGGCGAGCTGGAGCCGATGATCATCGGCCGCAACTTCCTCGTGAAGATCAACGCCAACATCGGCAACTCCGCCGTCACCTCCTCGGTCGAGGAGGAGGTCGAGAAGATGGTGTGGGCGATCCGCTGGGGCGCCGACACGGTCATGGACCTGTCCACCGGTCGCAACATCCACACCACGCGCGAATGGATCATCCGCAATGCGCCGGTGCCCATCGGCACGGTGCCGATCTACCAGGCGCTGGAGAAGTGCGACGGCGACCCCGTCAAGCTGACCTGGGAGATCTACAAGGACACGCTGATCGAGCAGTGCGAGCAGGGCGTCGACTATTTCACCATCCACGCCGGCGTGCGCCTGCCCTACGTGCCGCTCACCGCCAACCGCGTCACCGGCATCGTCAGCCGAGGCGGCTCGATCATGGCCAAGTGGTGCCTCGCGCATCACAAGGAGAGTTTCCTCTACGAGCGCTTCGACGAGATTTGCGACATCATGCGCGCCTACGATGTCTCCTTCTCGCTCGGCGACGGCCTGCGCCCCGGCTCCATCGCCGACGCCAACGACCGCGCGCAGTTCGCCGAGTTGGAGACGCTCGGGCAGCTGACCAAGATCGCCTGGGCCAAGGGCTGCCAGGTGATGATCGAGGGCCCCGGCCACGTGCCGATGCACAAGATCAAGGTCAACGTCGACAAGCAGCTCAAAGCCTGCGGCGAGGCCCCGTTCTATACGCTCGGACCGCTCGTCACCGACATCGCGCCCGGCTACGACCACATCACCTCCGGCATCGGCGCCGCCATGATCGGCTGGTTCGGCACGGCGATGCTCTGCTACGTCACGCCCAAGGAGCACTTGGGCCTGCCCAACCGCGACGACGTGAAGACCGGCGTCATCACCTACAAGATCGCCGCCCACGCGGCCGACTTGGCCAAGGGCCACCCGGCGGCGCAGTTGCGCGACGACGCGCTATCGCGCGCGCGCTTCGACTTCCGCTGGGAGGATCAGTTCAACCTGTCGCTCGACCCCGACACGGCGCGCTCCTTCCACGACGAGACGCTGCCCAAGGACGCGCACAAGGTGGCGCACTTCTGCTCCATGTGCGGGCCGAAGTTCTGCTCCATGGAGATCACGCAGCAGGTGCGCGACTACGCGGCGCGGCTGAACGAGGCGGGCGTGGAGCTGGCCGAGGCGACGACGCAGGTCGATCCTGATGCGGATAGCGCCGCAGACGCCGCCGCGCGCGAAGCCGGCATGCAGGAGATGAGCCGCAAATTCCGCGCCCTGGGCGGCGAGGTTTATGTGGACGCTGAACTCGGTGAAAACGCGCGACAATACTTAGCGCGCCTCTTTCTCAACTTCCCAGAGATAGCCTTTTTCCCCCGAACCGTCGCCGTGCCATTCGTAAGCCGATCGGTCAATCGTAGAAGGAAGTCGACTCCATTCTCAGTTCGCGCTGGCCGCCCCTCGGCGTACTCACGCTCTCGTCTCGCGCTTCGCCAGCCTACTATGAGCCCTTGTAGATAACTCGGTTCAGACTTTGCTTCATGGAGCGCCACATAGGATCCCATCCTCACGCCACGCTCCGCGTGGTCCTGATTGACGACCCATGTTCCGGACCAAACTGTACCGTCGCCGTTGTTCGCTACGCCCTTTTCTTTCTGGCAAACAAAGTGAAAGCCCATCACGGCACCGCGATCTCAACGGCTCCCAAGTAGATTGTCGGGCAGTCTCTTCTTTCGAATCGGAGAACGCTTTGCGAGCTCCGCGTCACAAAGCGCCGTCACGAAATCGTCTTCACGGCGGGCCGCGTTTTCACGAAGCGTCTTAACACGATCCGTCGGTAGTGCGGCAACGGTCTCCACTGTCCAAGCCATGGGACTCGCCCTCCGTGAGCTCAATCTCACTAGCTTATTTGATTCCATTGATGCCTGGGTCGAGATCGCAAATATGCGCGCTTGTCGGCGTCAACGATGGGCGCGATGGTACGCACGTGGTTCCACATGGTCCACTCGGCGAGATAGCGCTGCCATAGAGCGGCGCCCGCCGACGTCTCACTCACCTGAACTTTTCGCCCCAGCCGTGCAGTGCCTTCATGACGGGGCCTAGCGCGCGGCCCTTGTCGGTGAGCAGGTATTCGACGCGCGGCGGGTGGCGCTCATAGAGGCGGCTCTCGATGATACCGTGCTCCTCCAGCGTCTTCAGCCGGTCCGATAGCGTGTTGGGGGCGAGCCCTGGCAGCGCCTCCTGGAAATCGGAGAACTTGCGGGGCCCAAGGCGCAGGAGGTCGCGCAACAGCAGCAGCGTCCACCGCTCGCCGACGATGTCGAGGGTGCGCGCCACCGGGCAGTCTAGGTCGTAGGTCTTGGCCATGAACACCATATAGCTAATTGGCTTCCTTATTGCAAGTCGCTTTTTTATTGCAAGCGACTTGCTAGTATGTATTCATGGGCTGGCACGCTTCAAGTTCAGTCCATGGAGGACGCCATGCTTCATTCATTCACAACTCTCAACATCGCAATCTCGAGTTTTCTTATCGTCGCCGTCGCCATCTACGCCGTGCGCACGTCGCTCATTGCCGCCGGCTGGGAAGCCCCCCGCGTTACCCGCGCGGTCGTGCTCGTTTCAACGCTGCTCGGCGGCTGGCTCGCCGCCGCCCTGATCCTCGTCTCCCAGGGCGCCTTCACGGCCACAGCGGCGAGCTTGCCGACCATCCAGTACGGCATCTTCCTGCCCATCATCGCCGGCGCCGTGCTCTATTGGAGCTCCGCCTTCGTGCGCGAGATCATCGCCGCCGTGCCGCAATCCTGGCTGATCGGCATCCAGTTCTACCGCGCGCTCGGCGTCAACTTTCTGCTGCTGTTCTCGGCCGGACAGCTTCCCGGCCTGTTCGCGCTGCCGGCCGGCACCGGCGACATCATTGTCGGCGTCGGCGCGTTGATGATCGTGTGGACCTACCGCAACGGCACGCCGCCGGATCGCCTCGTGCGCCGCTGGAACGCGTTCGGCATCGCCGATCTGGCGGTCGCCGTCGCCACCGGCTTCATGACCTCGCCCTCGGCCCTGCAGGTTGCCGCGTTCGATCTGCCCAACCAGATGATCACCGAGTTCCCGCTGGCGCTGGTGCCGGCGTTCGCCGTGCCGCTGGCGATCCTGCTGCACTTCGCTTCGCTCGCCAAGACGAAGAGCGAGCGCTGCGCCGGCACGCGCGTGTCCCACGCTTGAGCCGCTGACCGAAACGACAGGCGCCGGGATGCACACAGCGTTCCGGCGCTTTCGCGCGACCCGAAGCGCAGACAACGAACCTAACTGTTCCGTTGGGAATAGCCGTCGATCTTGATTGCCTGAATAAACCGCCGTGCAACCCGGCACTGGCAATTCTGCAGGCTGGGCATTCAGAGCCTCGAGTTTCCGAGGCTCGTGATCACTCATTGCGGCGATGGGGGTTCCCATGCAGATCAATCGGCGTGACACGTTGAGGGCATTCCTTACAGGCGTTGCGGCGAGCTCACTTGCCGCCCATCGCCGCTGCTTATCCTGTCGCCAAACAGGCGGGACAGCAGAGCTTCACCCTGAGCAACGGCTTCCGCATCCACGTCTTGCCCAACAACTCAGGCTACGTGGCGGCAACGCTCGTTCTGCGCAGCAAGGAAATTTCCCACAACGGCCTGGCGCACATCTGCGAGCACACCTCGTGCGCAGGCGCCGCCGGTACGATGTCGGCGGCCGAGGTCGCGACCATGAACAAGGCCTACATTCAGGAGGGCAATGCGTCGACGGAGCCGGGCGCACTCAAGTGGTTTGCGTCGTTCCTGCCGCAGTACCTTCCGCAGGTGACGAGCCTGCTGGCCGCCACCGCGCTCGACCAGAAATTCGATCTCGAAACGGTTGCCGCCCAGCAGCGTGTCGTCCTCGAGGAGCTTTATCTCGACAAATACAGCCCCGACAAACTCGCACAGGGCAAATTCGATCGCGAGCTGTTCGGCCAGTCCCATCCGTACGTCAAAGACACCATGGCCGAGGAAGTCGCGCGCTGCAAAATCCCGGCGGCCAAGCTCGCCGCGCAGCTCCGCGACTTTGCCGCCTCCGTCCGCCTGCCGGCGAACATGGACTTCTTTCTTGTGGGCGCCGTCGATCCTAGCGCCGCCGAGAAGTTGGTGCAGGAGCATTTCGGCAAATACGCATTTGCCGAGGGACCGCGCCTTGAGATCCCGAGCGTCGCCGTCACGCGTGCCTACAAGGGCCTCACCGAGGCTTCTCGTGAGCTGCAAAGCCCGATGACCGATCTGCGCATCGCCTGGAACACCGGTGTGTGCCTCAACAACGCTGACGCACGCGTGCTCGTCGCCTTAGGCCAGTATTTGAACACGGCGTTGTTCGATATCACCTTCCCGGCGTCGTCGCGATGGAGCGCGGCGTTGTAGTGCACGGAGGCCACGTGCCCGTCGCGGTGGCGAAGCTCCAGCGGCCGATCCCGCACGAACCCTTCGCGAAGAACCTCGTGATAGACCGTGCGAGCCTTCTCCGGCTCGGTGAAGCAATCCGAGAAGTCCGTGCCGATGAGGGCCGCTCGTGACCGGCCGGTCAGCGTCTCGATGGCGGCATTGACGTCGTTGATCTTGCCGTCAGACCCGATCGTGACGAGCGCATCGAGGCTCGCCTCGAGCAGGCTTCGATTGTGGGCGCTCGCGAGCCTGGTTTCTTTCCTGACCGCCTCTGCCTCCGCGGCGCGCCGTTTGGCCAGCGCCGACAGCTGGCCGGCCGTGACCGCGGTGACGAGAAACGCGGCGAGCGCGACCCAGTTCTGCGGGTCCGCGATCGTCAGCGTGTAGAGGGGCGGCAGGAAGAAGAAGTTGAAGCACAGCACGCCGACCGCTGACGCCATCAACGCCGGCCAGCTCCCCCACGCGGTCGCCACGAGGAGCACCACCAGCAAGTAGGCGAGCGCGACGGTCGTGTCGTTCAGGGTTTCGTGAAACGGGGCGCAGACGGCCGTCACGACCGCGACACCCGCTATCGCGGTTGCGTAGCCCATCCATCGGCGCTGGAAGATGCTGGCCGGCATGGCTTTGAAGCCTTCCCTTCAAGACCCGGTCCGAACCGACCCGTCCATTCCGCCAGCAACAAACGAGGTGCATTCATCGTTCTTCGAGCGCTGGAGGATGCGCAGCGGCATCGAGACAATCGTGCGTTCCCGCGGGGCGCCGGCAATCCGGCACTTTCGTTCCATCGTTCGCGACTTTCCGGCAGAAATTCCAGAAGAACCCTGCCAAAGAATGGCACTTTCTTGCACCATATTCGTCCTGAACGCGGCACACATCGCAACCTTAGGGTAGGGAACGCACATGGAAATCATCCTGATCGTGCCACTCATCGTTCTAGGCGGCGTGTTTGCCATGGCGGAAATCGCCCTGGTTTCTGTCCGAAAGCCCCGGCTTCAACAATGGGCCGACCAGGGGAACTCGAGCGCCCAGGTGGCGCTCGATCTGGCAAACAAGCCGGAAACATTCCTCGCGACCGTTCAGATGGGCATGACGCTCGTCGGCATCTTCGCCGGCGCGTTTGGTGAACGCACCTTGTCACTCCGCATCGAGTCGTATCTGAGCGGGATGCCGCGGCTCGCCCCCTATGGACACGTGATCTCGCTCGTGACCGTCGTCGGTGCCGTCACCTACGTCTCGCTCATCATCGGAGAGCTCGTGCCGAAGCGGATTGCGCTGCACAGCCCTGAGCGGTTCGCCAGCGCGCTCGCCAAGCCGATGATGGCGCTCTCCCGGATCGGCGCGCCGATTGTGACCATCTTGAACACATCGGCCAGCCTGGTCCTGCGCGCGTTTCGCCTCAGGCCGTCGGATGAACCGCTGGTCACGGAAGAAGACATCAAAGTCATCATGGAACAGGGCGCCGAAGCCGGCCTCCTCGAAGAATCCGAGCATGAAACGGTCAGACGTCTGTTCAAGTTGAGCGATCGCGCGGTGATGGCGCTCATGATACCGCGCCACGACATCGTCTGGCTTGACGTGGACGCACCAACGGAACAGACGATGAAACAGGTGGTGGCGTCTTCACATTCACGCTTTCCTGTGGCGCGGGGCAGCCTGGACAACGTCGTCGGGATGGTGAAAGAGAAGGACCTGCTGGCCTGTTGCATGGGCGGCAGGCCATTGAGCCTGACTGACGCGGCACAGCCGCCGTTGTTCGTGCCCGGCGCCATTCCCGCATTTCGCCTGCTCGAGATGTTCAAGAAATCCCGGACGCACGTGGCCCTCGTGGTCGACGAGTACGGCGACGTCGAAGGGCTCGTCACCATCAACGATTTCTTCGAGGATCTCGTGGGCGACGTCGCGTCCGCCGACGACTCCCCGGGAGCGGCGCGCGGTGCAGCGCCCTGACGGTTCGTGGTTCATCGATGGAAAGATGCTGGTCCATGACTTCAAGGAACTGCTGAATCTCGGCAAACTGCCGGGCGAAGAACGGGGCAGCTATCTGACGGTTGGCGGGTTCGTCATGATGCAAATCGGCCGCATCCCGGTCACCGCCGACAGGTTCGAAGCTGCAGGGCTCCGCTTCGAAGTGGCCGACATGGACGGGAAACGTGTCGACAAGGTGCTGGTCGAGCCCCTGTCGTCATCCGCACGCGATGGTTAGCAGATTCGCGGGAGCTGCTCCGCGCTGAACATCTCGACGATCCGGGAGGCACCAATCGCGGTTCGCAACGTGACTTGACGCGGCCGCGCGCCCTGCACGGTACCAATTCGACACGCGCCCGCGCACTCGGATGGGTGCGCAGCGCGGCGAGCGCCCGTTCGCGTCTCGCTCGCCGTCTGCGAAGTGCTCGCCGACAAATGCCACGACGGAGCGGCCCTCAGTTCGGCCCACGGCCAGCTCGCGGACTGCGAGGCGTCCCGAACACCTCGCAGGCGCGCTCGATCGCACTGCGGCGTCGAGCCGGAATCGCCGCGCTGGCGTCGAGCCCGAGCGCGTGAGGTCCGGCGACATGGGCAGCCTCGGACGAACATTCTCGATGCGGTGCTGGCCAGCGACGGCCGTTTTCGCGTGAGCCGTCATAGCGGCACATGTTACTCCAACGGTTCGATTCGGATGAGCGGTTGGCTGACGCGCCCGCTGCCAGTTCGCCAACAAGTCTGACTTGTGAAGGCTAGCCCATTCAAGTACAAGGCGGTGCGCTCGAGTCGGGAACGTGCCTCGAACAGTGCCCGATTCGATCTCGACGGTGATCTAACGACGCACCGTTCGTCTCCAGCCGGCCCAGAGCGGAATGGCGAGAGTCAGCACGTAATAGAGATAGACGTCAGGCTTGTAGTAGCCGTCCGCGGGTTTGAACGCTTTGACGATAAATAGATAGTCGCCGACAATCGCGATCAACAGCCACACGAGTGCCACAACACCGTAATATGGCAGCGAGTTGCCGTTCACTTTTTTGAACGCGACCCATACCGTGATGGCCGTTCCGATCGGCGTGATGATCCAGCCGATGAGGCTTGCCGGTACGAGCGTGAACAGCACGATGCCGAGCGCGTAACCGACTAGCCAGAGGACCAAGCCCCAGCCCAAGGCGTCCTTCAAGAATTGCCTGTTCATGTGTCGTCCTTGGTTTTCAATATAGGTTGCTTCGGATCTTGAAAGACACACCCTTCTCCTGGTACGACTCGCTGAGCACGTCGATGTCCTTGCCTCAACCGTGATGTAGACTGTCATTCGCGGCAGCCCCATCATGTCGTTCCTTGCCGGGCTCATCGATTTCTATTCGCTCGTGGTCTTCGTCGCCGTCATTCTGTCCTGGGTATCGCTGGATCGGCGAAATCCGCTGGTGACAATCACGCGCGGTCTTACCGAGCCGGTCCTCGCGCTGATTCGGCAGGTCCTGCCACCGATGGGCGGTCTGGATTTGTCGCCGATGGTGCTGCTGATCGCGCTGCAGATATTGAAAGGGCTTCTCGTCTGAAGGCCGCCCGTGATCTATTCGGTTGCCGAGGGACCGAGGGTGTGAACGAACCCATGCCCGAGTGCAAGACGCAATCCTTGCGTCACCGCCGCCCCAGCGTCAAGACGCTCTCGACGTAGCCGTACCACAGCCGATTGCCGCCAAAGGTGCCGGTGACGACCGGCCCACCGTGGATGCGGGCCAGAAAGGCATTGAGCGAGACGTGGCTCGTCAACGCGACTCATCGCCGCTCGAGTGGAACACGCCACCGCGCACCCACGGGCGCCATGGTGTCTTCGTCCACTGATAGCCGCCCTCTACCGCCAGCGCGAGCCCCTGATGGTCGTCATCGTACCAGTTGCCGGTCTGAGCGGCCGTCCATCCGAAGACATCGGCTTCTCCCGGCCCGGCCGGATAGGCGCCGACGATGACCCCTCGAAGGTCGCCACGCCGACGTCCACGGCCGTGGCCGGCCTGCCGGTGTTGTCTGGCCGCTGGGTCACCGGGCGGCGGTCGTGGTAGTGCAGACCGAATCCCTGCAACTGGCGTCCGCGAGAGCGCAGTCCCTGCGGCCGGCCGACTGCTCAGCGTGCCGCCCGACACGATGATGTCGGTGACGGTGGAACCGGCCGCGCGAGCAAAGCCCCCTGGGTCGGCATCACGGCGATTCCCGTTACGCGCCATCGCGCTCTGGTCGCATCGGCGCGCACGCCATCGAAGCCTCTCTGGTAGAGCGACCATTCGAACTCGCCCACGAGCCGCGAGTCGAGGCGTTGACGCTTGATCGCTTCGATCTTCGGTACCCCGCTTGGTGCTTCGGCGCCCGACGTGTAGCCCATGCGGCCCAGTTGCAGATCGACGCCCGGAACGACATTTGGGAAGCGCACGCTGGCGTAGCGAAGGCAGAACGCCTGCGTGATTCTCGCGCCTGCCGCCCGGTCGAAATAGACGGCCCCGGTGCCGAGCGGGCCCGGGCCCGACGCACGCGTCGGCAGACCGACCAGGCCCACGTGCTGCGCTGCCAGCGTCACCTCTACGCGTCGCCAGCGACCTCGCGCCTCGAGCGTCACGCGCAGCCGCGGCGCCCCGCTGAATCGAGGCTGAGGCGAGGTCATGTCAGGACCACGGAGATTCCGGCACGTGACACTGCCGGCACCGCGTCCGCTCGGGATGCGTCGTGCGTGTCTCCACGCGGGAGGCCGGCCCGGCGTGGCACGCCACGCACTGCTCGCGCAGTTGCAGCGGGTGGGGAATGGTCGGAGGTGCGCCGGGCGTGGCACGGTGTCCCAGCCACGGTCCCTGCGGCAGGCCGATGAAGCGGGTCGCCACGAAGAGCGTCTGCGCCGGCGTGGGGACGTGACATTGCCGACAGCGCCGCACGCTACCCGCCGCCGCATCGTCGCCGTGCGGCGACGCGGGTGCGATGCCCACGCCGTCGATCACCGTGCCGTCGTCGTCGTGACACGTCACGCAGGTGCCGATGGTCGCGTCGTGCGGAATCGTCGGCGGCGCGCCGTCGTAGGCGCGCCCACTCGCCCGCTCGAGAGTCGAGCGCGCCACAGCCGGCGCCGGCCCGTTGCCGCCACACGCGGCGGCGGCGCTGAGCGCGAGTGCCGCGGCGGCTATACGCGTTCCAGGCGCACGGCGCATTTCTTGTAATCCGGCTGCTTGCTGATGTTGTCCATCGCGTCGAGCGTGAGGAGATTGACGAGGGACGACTCGTCGAAGAACGGCACGAACAGCGTCCCCCGCGGCGGACGCCCGCGTCCGTCCACGTCGACGGTGAGCTCGAGCACTCCCCGGCGGCTCGCCACCTTCACGCGGTCGCCCTTCTTCAGTCCCTCGCGGTCGGCGTCCGCTCGGTTCATCTCCACATACGCGCTCGGCACGGCCTGGTGCAACTGCGGGATGCGCCGGGTCATCGATCCGCTGTGCCAATGCTCGAGCACGCGGCCCGTCGTGAGCCAGTAGGGATACGTCTGGTCCGGGACTTCCGCAGGCGGCTGGTAGGGCCGTATCCAGAAGGCCGCCTTTTCGCCGTAGCCCACGGCCTTGTAGAAATGTGCGCCGGTGGCCTTCTTCACGTACGGGTCGTACCCGGCGGTGTAGCGATACGGTGTTTCCTTGCCGTTCACGACGGGCCAGATCATGCCGCGTGTGCGCGTGAGCTGGGCGTAGCTCGCCAGATCCTTGCCATGCCCGAGCCCGAACGATCGGGTACTCCTCGAACATCGGCTCGTGCCAGTTGTCGTCCGGCCAGGGAAAGAGATGACCCATGCCCATGCGTTTGGCCACCTGCATCACCTGCCACGCGTCCTCGCGGGCTTCGCCCGGCGGGTCGACCATCTTCTTCCAGTGCTGCGTCCGCCGCTCCGTGTTGCCGAACATGCCTTCGCGCTCGACCCAGGCCGCGGCCGGAAGAATCAGGTCCGCGATGGCGGTGGTGGGCGTCGGATAGATGTCGCTGACGACGATGAAGCGGCCGTCGCCAGGAGTGCGATCGAAACGGGATCGGTTGGGCAGCGTGACCCAGGGATTGGTCGTCTGGATCCACAGCGCTTTGAGATCGCCGCGCTTCAATGCGCGGAACATGTCGACGGCGTGATACCCGGGCGTGGCCGGAATGGTACCGGCGGGCACCTTCCACGTGCGCTCGACCTCGGCGCGGTGCTCGGGGTTGGTCACCACCATGTCGGCTGGAAGCCGGTTGTTCGACGTGCCCACTTCGCGCGCCGTGCCGCACGCGCTCGGCTGTCCCGTGAGGCTCAAGGGATTCGAGCCCGGCCGGCAGATCTTCCCGGTGATCAGATGCAGGTCGGTGATGAGGTTGTTCATCCACGTGCCGCGCACGTGCTGATTCACGCCCATGCACCACAGGCTCACGGTGCCGCGTGACAGATCTCCGTAAATGGCGGCGAGCGCCCGGATCTGCTCGACGGGCACGCCGGTGATCGCGCTGACGCGATCGGGCGCGTAGTCGGCGAGGAACGTGCGGAGCTCCTCGATGCTGCTCGGGCGTACCTGGTCCTCGAAGAGGTAGTGCTCGGCCTGTTTGTCGTAGCAGCCGTAGCCGATCGCCGCGATGTTTTCGATGCCGCGCCGGAACACCACGTTCTCGTTGATAAACGCCTGCTGTATTCGGC
>CAVRVR010000020.1:0-16417 GCA_963724595.1 uncultured Alphaproteobacteria bacterium
CATCGAGGTGCGTTCGGAGATCCGCGAAGGCGGCGAGACGCGACCGCTCGACCTGCGCGGCGAACGTCGCGCCATCGATCGCATTGAGGAACGCCGACCTCGTGCAGCCCAACTTCAAGGGATCGGCGCGCGTGTGCGTGTTCGGGCGCCCGTAACGGCTCCGGCGCCACCGTCAAAAACGAAGAGCCCCGCTAAGGCCGGGCTCTTTTACTTTCAGTGGCTGTGACGATCAGGGCGAGGCGGGCGGCGGCGTCGTTGCCGGGGGCGTCTCCGGTGCCTTCTCCGCGGGAGGCGTCGTCGTCGCGGGCGGCGTTGCCTCGGTGGCGGGAGCAGGCGTCTCGGCAGGCTTTTCCAGCGCCTTCTTGGCTGCCTCGTAGGCATCCTTGGTCGCCTCTTGCGCCTTTTCCAGCGCCGGGCCTGCCTGCGTCTTCACGTCCTCGTAGGCCTTCTCCAGCGCGGGCTTGGCCTTGTCGTAGGCTTCCTTCGCGGTGACGGAGCCCTTGTCGGAGAGCTCCTTCGCCTTCTCGATGGCGCGGTCGACCAGCGACTTGGCCGGCTGCTTGCGCTCAAACGGGGCGAGCGCGTCGAGCACCTCCTTCGTCGCCTGCGGCAGCGACACCGTCACGATGCCGTTGTCGTTCTTGATCTGCAGCGCGGCGAGGCTGATGCCGACGCGCTTCTCGCCGAAGCCGGCGAAGCCGCCGACGCCCATGACGACGCCCTCGACCTGGTTGTCGGCGTTGAGGATGAGATCCTCGATGTCGCCGATGATCTGCCCTTCGGCGTTGTGCACCTTGGCGCCGAGCAACAGATCCTTGGCGAGATACTGACCTTCGCCTTGCGTCGTCAGGAACACGTCCTGGGGTATGGTGACCGTCTGGGCGAGGGCCGGCAGCGTCCAGAACGCTGCTACGGCCGCCAAGGTCAACACGCCTCTCTGCATCGAACTCTCCTTCATCCCTATCCACCGGGTCGCTTCTCGCGCCCGTTCGCCCGCAACCTAGCATTAACCATGCTGGCGTGCCTGGGCATGTAGCCCCTCCTCGTGACGCGCACAAGTCGGCATCGGGGCATGCATCAATGGCTCTCGGTGGCGGCTAAGTATTTGACATAAAGAGGGGAATTATCCTGCTCTGAAGCCCGCAACATAGCGTCGCGCACGTTGCACGCGCGCCCCCGTTTGGGGTATTCTTATCGGCAAATTCGATCCCCCGGCGCACGCCCCAAAGGCGTGCGTCGCGCTATCAGCGGACAGCACAAAACCGTGGCCGACAACACCGACGACCAGACGCCCGGCGGCAAGGAGCCGAGCGACATCCGCCCGATTTCGATCTCCGAGGAGATGAAGCGCTCGTACCTCGAGTACGCGATGAGCGTGATCGTCTCGCGCGCGCTGCCCGACGTACGCGACGGCTTGAAGCCGGTGCATCGCCGCATCCTCTACGCCATGCAGCGCCTCGGGCTCGACTGGAACAAGAAGCACATGAAGTCGTCCAAGGTCGTGGGCGACACGATGGGCGACTTCCACCCGCACGGCAACCTCGCCATCTACGACGCGCTCGTGCGCATGGCGCAGGAATTCTCGCTACGCGTGCCGCTGATCGACGGCCAGGGCAACTTCGGCTCCGTCGACGGCGATCCGCCGGCGGCCGAACGCTACACCGAGGCGCGGCTGTCGAAGATCGCGCAATACCTGCTCGACGACCTCGACAAGGACACGGTCGAATTCAAGCCGAACTACGACGACCGCCTGCTGGAGCCGTCGGTGCTGCCGGCGAAGTTCCCCAACCTGCTCGTCAACGGCGCCGGCGGCATCGCCGTCGGCATGGCGACCAACATTCCCCCGCACAACCTGGGCGAAGTGATCGACGCGTGCCTCGCGCACCTCGACAATCCCGAGGTCAGCATCGATGAGCTGTGCCAGATCATCCAGGGTCCGGACTTCCCGACGGGCGGCCTCATCATCGGCCGCAGCGGCATCCTCTCCGCCTACCACAAGGGCCGCGGCTCCATCCTCATGCGCGCGAAGGTCGAGATCGAGCAAGTCCGCAAGGACCGCGAGGCGTTGATCGTCACGGCGATCCCCTACCAGATCAACAAGAAGACGCTGATCGAGAAGATCGCCGACCTGGTGCGCGACAAGCGCGTCGAGGGCATCGCCGACATCTGGGACGAGACCAACCGCGAAGGCATGCGCATCGTTATCGAATTGAAGCGCGATGCCGTCGCCGATGTCGTGCTCAACCAGCTCTACCGTTTCTCCGACCTGCAAACGACGTTCGGCGCCAACATGCTGGCGATCAACGGCGGCCGCCCGGAGAGTCTCAATCTCAAGGACATGGTCGAAGCCTTCACCAACTTCCGCGAGGAAGTGGTCAGCCGGCGCACCAAGTTCCTGCTCAACAAGGCACGCGAGCGCGCCCACGTGCTCGTCGGCCTCGCCATCGCCGTCGCCAACCTCGACGAGGTGATCAAGCTCATCCGTCACGCGCCGAGCCCGGCCGTGGCGCGCGAGCAGTTGATGGAGCGCGACTGGCCGGCGCGCGATATCGCGCCGCTCGTCGAGCTGATCGCCGATCCGCGCCATAAGGTTTCGACCAACGGCACCTACAAGCTGTCCGAGGAGCAGGCGAAAGCCATCCTCGAGTTGCGTCTTGCCCGCCTTACAGCGCTGGGCCGTGACGAGATCGCCGACGAGCTGAAAAAGATCGGCGAGGAGATCAAGGAATACCTGGCGATCCTCTCGTCGCGCCTGCGCGTCGTCGAGATCGTCAAGAAGGAGCTCTCCGACATCAGGGCGGAGTTCGCCACGCCGCGCAAGACCGAGATCCTCGAGATGGAGGGCGAGGTCGAGGACGAGGACCTCATCCAGCGTGAGGACTGCGTCGTCACCGTCTCGCTCAAGGGCTACATCAAGCGCGTGCCGCTGGCGACCTATCGCGCGCAACGCCGCGGCGGCAAGGGTCGCTCGGGCGCCGGGACGCGCGAAGAGGACGTCATCACGACGCTGTTCGTCGCCTCGACCCACACGCCCGTCCTGTTCTTCTCCTCGCGCGGCATGTGCTACCGCATGAAGGTGTGGCGCCTGCCGGCGTCGACGCCGCAAGCGGTGGGCAAGGCACTGGTCAACCTGTTGCCGCTGGCGCAGGGCGAGGTCATCACGTCGATCCTGCCGCTGCCCGAGGACGCCGAGACGTGGGGCACGCTGCAGCTCGCCTTCGCCACGCGCTCCGGCAAGGTGCGGCGCAACGCGCTGTCCGACTTCGAGAACATCAATCGCAACGGCAAGATCGCCATGAAGCTCGACGACGGCGATCAGATCGTCGCCGTGCGCATCTGCACGCCGGAGAACGACGTGCTGCTGACGACGGCGCAGGGCCGCTGCATCCGCTTCCTGCTGCAGGACGAGGTGCGTCTGTTCAAGGGGCGCGATTCGGACGGCGTGCGCGGCATCAAGCTCGACGACGGCGACCAGGTCATCTCGATGACCGTGCTCACGCACGTCGATGCCGATGCGTCGGAGCGTGCCGCCTACCTCAAGCAGGCGACCATGCTGCGCCGGGCGCAGGGCGAGGAGATCGCCGACGCCGAGCCGCAGGCCGACGCTGAGGGCGACGAGGAGGTCGTCGAAGGCGCCGACCTCACGCCGGAACGCTACGCCGAGCTCGGCGCCAAGGAGCAGTTCGTGCTGACGGTTTCGGAGCGCGGCTTCGGCAAGCGTTCCTCGTCGTACGAGTACCGGAGCTCGGGCCGCGGCGGCAAAGGCATCGTCGCCATGGTCGTCAACGACCGCAACGGGCCGCTCGTCGCCTCGTTCCCGGTCGCCGATAGCGATCAGATCATGCTGGTGACGGACGCCGGCCAGCTCATCCGCTGCCCGGTCAACGATGTGCGCATCGCCGGCCGCAATACGCAGGGCGTGCGCATCTTCAAGACCGACGCCGAGGAAAAGGTCGTCTCCGTCGAGCACATCCCCGACGACGGCAGCGACGGCGGTGACGAAGGTGAAGGCAACGGCGAGACCGAGCCGCAGACCGAATAGGCCGTTGACCGTTGTGGACCCGGCCGAGCGGCTTTTGTTTACGCCGATGCGGTAAGCAGTTGTACCCGCCCATACGCCCGCGATAAGACGAGGCGGCTCTGCAACCTGAGGCCGCCGAAACTCAAGCCATGAAACGCATCGGCTTTTATCCCGGCTCGTTCGACCCCGTCACGCTCGGGCATACCGACGTGATCGCGCGCGCCTGCCGCCTCGTCGACAAGCTCGTCATCGGCATCGGCGCGCACGACACCAAGAAGCCCTGTTCTCGGCGCAAGAGCGCACGGCCATGCTGGAGGCGGAGACGAAGCCGATCGCCGCGTCGACCGGCACGGAGATCGACATCGTCACCTTCGACGGCCTCGTCGTCGATGCGGCGCGAGAGCACGCGCCGGCGTCATCGTGCGCGGGCTGCGCGATGCCACCGACTTCGACTACGAAATGCAGATGGCCGGCATGAACGGCGCCATGGCGCCCGGCATCGAGACGGTGTTCGTCGCCGCCGCGCCCGGCGTGCGGCACATCGCGGCAAACCTCGTGCGGCAGATCGCGATGATGGGTGGCGATGCGTCGGCGTTCGTCTCGCCCGCCGTTGCACAACGCCTCAAGTCCAAGTCAAAGCAGAGAAACTGAGCGCACAATCGCCGCTGCACTGCTCTGACAAGTTGCAGGGGTGCCCGCCAGGGCGGTAAGAATGGCGCTTCACAGCGGCTGCCGCGGCGCGCAGTCATCACAAACCATCGCAATAAAACGGGAAGGGGACGCACCATGCGGATGTTGACATGCCTCGCTCTGGCATTCTGCGTCGTGGCCGGAGCGGCCTGCTCGGATCAGACCCAGGTCGGCGCCGGCGACGGCGACATCCTCGTCATCGAGACCAAGAACGGCAAGGTGCTGGTCAAGCTGCGTCCCGACCTCGCGCCCAAGCACGTCGAGCGCGTCAAGACGCTCGCCAAGGAGGGCTTCTACGACGGCCTCAAATTCCATCGCGTCATCGGCGGCTTCATGGCGCAGACGGGCGACCCCACCGGCACTGGCTCGGGCGGTTCCAACTATCCCGACCTGCCGGCCGAGTTCACGCAGGAGCCCTACAAGCGCGGCACCGTCGGCGCGGCGCGCACCGCCGACCCCAATAGCGCCAACAGCCAGTTCTTCATCTGCTTCGACGACAGCGGCTGCTCGAGCCTCAACGGCCAGTACACGGTCTGGGGCCAGGTCATCGAGGGCATGGACAACGTCGACAAGATCGCCAAGGGCGAGCCGCCGCCATCCCCGACGTGATGGAGAAGGTCTACCTGCAGAAGGACGCCAAGTGACGGCAACGCGGGCGTCATCGATCGGTGAATGCCACCGCGCTCATCCCCTTCGTGCCGTCGGGGCCCGACTTCGAGCAGGCGCTCGCCTTCTTCGCCGAGCTCGGCTTTGCCACCGGTTGGCGCAACGGCGGTCTTGCCGGCCTGCGCTTCGGCGGTGCGGCGTTCATGCTGCAGGACATCGACGTGCCGGAGTGGCAGAAGAACCAGATGTTGACGCTCGAGATCGACGATCTCGACGCGTATTGGCGCGACATCGCCAGCAAGCAGCTTGATAGGCGCTATGCCGGCGTGCGCCTCAAGGAGCCTACGGACTTCCCGTGGGGGCGCGAGGTGAACATCATCGACCCAGCCGGTGTGTGCTGGCACGTGCGGCAGGCGCGGACCGACTAGCCGAATCCAACGACCCCAGCGAGGCCGCACGCGCGGTCACAACCGCAATCCCCAAGCAAAAAATGGAGACCCCCATGGCTGCCGATCCGGAGAACACCCTCGTCATCGAGACGACCAAGGGCCGCGTCGTCATCGAGCTGCGTCCCGACCTCGCCCCCAAGCACGTCGAGCGCATCAAGCAGCTCGCCCGCGAAGGCTTCTACAACGGCATTCCGTTCCATCGCGTCATCGACGGCTTCATGGCGCAGACGGGCTGTCCCAAGGGCACCGGCACCGGCGGCTCGAGCTACCCGAACCTCAAGGCCGAGTTCAATGCCGAGCCGCACGTGCGCGGCGTCTGCTCGATGGCTCGCTCGCAGAGCCCCGACAGCGCCAACAGCCAGTTCTTCATCGTGTTCGACGACGCGACCTTCCTCGACAAGCAGTACACCGTGTGGGGCAAGGTGATCGAAGGCATGGACAACGTCGACAAGATCAAGCGCGGCGAGCCGGTCAGCAACCCCGACAAGATGATTTCGGTGAAGGTCGGCGCCGACGCGTAAGGCGGACGGCGCGGAGTGAGGATGCATGGAGACGGCGACAGTGATGCAGTTGGCAGCGGCGCTGCTTGTCTATGCTGGGCTCGCGGGCGCCGCCGGCGTCGGGCTGGCGGCGGCGGGTGCGCACGGCAATGACCTCTCGGCGCTGACACCGCCGGCATACTTCCTCATCATGCAGGCGGCTGCCGCGGTAGCGATCATCGCCGCGGCGATGCGCGCCGTGCATCCGGGCGCCTTCCTGCTGGCGGCGCTTGTCCTGCTGATTGGCGTGACGCTGTTCTCGGGCGACATCGCGGCGCGGACGCTGTGGGGGCAGCGGCTGTTTCCCATGGCGGCGCCGATCGGCGGCACGACCATGATCCTCGGCTGGCTGGTGCTGTCGGCCGCCGGCATCTGGGAAGTCTTCGGCCAACGCGCCTGAGCGCGCAGCGAGAGGTAGTCGCGATGATGGGGCTCGTCTGGTCGCTTGTCGGCATTTTGTCAGGCATGCTGATTGCCCTGCAGGCGCCGATCAACGCGCAACTGGCGCGCGCCCTGGGGATGCCAGTTGCGGCCGCTGCGGCGTCCTTCTTTGCCGGGACTGTCGTGCTGGTCGCTATCTCGCTCGTGATCTCGCAATCGCGAGGCATCTCGATCGCGTGGGACGTGCCGCCACTTTGGATGTTCGTCGCCGGCGGCTGCCTCGGCGCCGCCTTCGTGACCTGCGCGCTAGTGCTCACCCCTAAGCTCGGTGCGGCAGCCACCATGGCCTTCATCGTCGCCGGCCAATTGCTCGCCGGGCTGCTCCTCGACCGCTTGGGCTACTTCGACCTCGCCGTGCGCGAGATCACGCTTGGAAGGATGACCGGCGCGGTCCTGCTGCTGGCCGGAGCGCTGCTCATCCGCCTCTACTGATGCGCACCGATCTCTTTGACTTCGATCTGCCCGAGGAGCGCATCGCGCTGCACCCCGTCAGCCCGCGCGATGCGGCGCGGCTGCTGGTTGTGCCGGCAGGCGGGGCGCCGTTCGAGGATCGCGGCGTGCGCGATCTGCCGGCGTTGCTGCGCGCGGGCGATGCGCTCGTCTTCAACGATACGCGCGTCATCCCCGCGGCGCTGGAAGGCGTGCGCAGGCGTGGCGAGCTTTCGCGCCAATGTCGCCGTAACGCTGATCGAGCGGCTGGGAGACAATCGCTGGTGCGCGTTGGCGCGACCGGCGAAGCGGTTGCAGGAAGGCGACCGGCTGCACTTCGGGCATGACGGCGAGATGTGCCTTGCGGGTGCGCTCGATGCGACGGTCGCTGCGCGCGGCGAAGCCGGTGAGGTGGAGATCGCCTTCGATCTCTCCGGCCCCGACCTCGACGCAGCGATTGCCGCCGTGGGTGAGATGCCGCTGCCGCCGTACATCGCCGGCAAGCGCGCCGTGGAGGATGTGGATCGCAGAGACTATCAGACGATGTTTGCCGCGCACGATGGCGCCGTCGCGGCGCCGACGGCGGGCCTGCACTTCACGCCGGAGCTGATGGCGGCGCTGGATCAACGCGGCATCTCGCGTCACTTCGTGACGCTGCACGTCGGTGCCGGCACCTTCCTGCCGGTGAAGGTGGAGGACACGCGCGATCACAAGATGCATTCCGAAACGGGCGAGGTGTCGCGCGAGACCGCAGCGGCGCTCAATGCCGTGCGGGCGCGGGGCGGGCGCATCGTCGCCGTTGGTACGACGTCGCTGCGCCTCCTGGAGACGGCTGCGCGCACGGGCGA
Source organism: uncultured Alphaproteobacteria bacterium (assembly GCA_963724595.1). Lineage (GTDB taxonomy): Bacteria > Pseudomonadota > Alphaproteobacteria > Rhizobiales > Hyphomicrobiaceae > Hyphomicrobium_A. The sequence goes on from CAVRVR010000020.1 coordinate 8,024, forward strand.
GATCGGGCCATTCAGCGGCGCAACCGACATCTTCATCACGCCCGGCTATCGATTCCGCGCGGTCGACGTGCTGATGACGAACTTCCACCTGCCGCGCTCGACGCTGTTCATGCTGGTGGCGGCGTTTGCTGGACTGGAGCGCATGCAGGCGGCATATGCGCATGCTATCCGCGCGGGCTACCGCTTCTACTCCTACGGCGATGCCTCGCTCCTCTTTCCTTCGACCGCACGTTAGAAAGCGACGATGCAGGAACGCGTGACGACGTTTGGATACAAGCTGCTGGCGCAGGACGGCTCGGCGCGCCTCGGCGAGGTGGTGACGCCGCGCGGGATCGTGCGCACGCCTGCGTTCATGCCGGTCGGCACCGTCGGCACCGTCAAGGCGCTGTACTTCGACCAGGTGAAAGCGGCCGGCGCCGACATCGTGCTCGCCAACACCTATCACCTGATGCTGCGCCCCGGCGCCGAGCGCGTCGCACGCCTCGGCGGCCTGCACGCGTTCATGCGCTGGGACGGCCCGATCCTCACCGACTCGGGCGGCTTCCAGGTCATGTCGCTGTCGCGCATCCGCGAGGTGAGCGAGGAGGGCGTGCGCTTCCAGTCGCACATCGACGGCAGCCGTCACCTGCTGACGCCGGAACGCGCCGTCGACATCCAGTGCCTGCTCGGCGCCGACATCCAGATGCAGCTCGACGAGTGCATCGAGCTTCCCGCCGAGCACAAGGAAGCCGAGCGCGCCATGCAGCTGTCGCTGCGCTGGGCGGAGCGGGCGCGCAACGCCTTCGCGACGCGCGCCGCCCCGGGCCAGGCGCTGTTCGGCATCGTGCAGGGCGGCATCGACGCCGGTCTGCGCCGCCGCTCCGCCGAAGCGCTCGTCGGCATGGACTTTCCCGGCTACGCGGTTGGCGGCCTCGCCGTCGGCGAAGGCCAGGAGCTAATGCTGACGACGCTCGAAGGTGTGCTGCCGATCCTGCCGGCGGCAAAGCCGCGCTATCTCATGGGCGTCGGGTCGCCGTCCGATCTCATCCATTCGGTCGCCCGCGGCGTCGACATGTTCGACTGCGTGCTGCCGACGCGCAACGGCCGCCACGGCCTCGCCTTCACCTGGAACGGCAAGGTCAACTTACGCAACGCCTGCCACGCCGAGGATTCCGCGCCGCTTGACCCCGAGAGCACGTGCCCGGCCGCGCGCGATTATTCGCGCGCCTACCTGCACCACCTCATCAAGTCCGGCGAATACCTCGGCGCCATGCTGCTGTCGTGGGTGAACACCGCCTTTTACCAGGAGCTGATGGCGGCGATGCGCTCAGCCATCGCCGAGGGGCGCTTCGCGTCCTGGGCGGAGACGACGTTCGCCCGCCTCGACGGCGAGCCCAAGGATTAAGAGGCTCACATCGGGTCGGTGGGGGCCACCTCTTCACGCAAGCTGCGCTCGCGGTGCAACAGGTAGATGCCCGAGGCGATGATCACCGCCGCGCCAATGAGCGTCCACACGTCCGGCACGTCGCCGAACACGGCAAAGCCGAAGGCGACCATGGTCAGCAGCTGCACATAGAGGAACGGCGCCACGCTCGATGCCGGTGCCAGCCGGTAGGCGTGGATGAAGAGGTAGTGCCCCATGCCGCCGAACGCGCCTAACCCCAGCAGCAGCAGCCACTGGCCGATCGTCGCCGGCCACACCCACTGCCAGAGCGCGAACGGGGCCAGCGCGAAGGTGCCGAGCAGGATCGAATAGAACAGCATGACGAGCGGCGCGTCGTGCGCGGCGAGGAAGCGCGTCAGCAGCATGAAGAACGCGTAGGCGAGCATACCGGCAAAGGCAACGGCGAAGGCCGGATGCAGCCCGCCGATGCCCGGATGCACGACGATGAGCACGCCGAGGAAGCCAGCGAAGATGGCAACGAGGCGCCGCCAGCCCACCCACTCGCCGAGGAACGGTCCGGCGAGCAAGGCGACGATCAGCGGAGCGAGGAAGGCTACCGACACGGTCTGGTCGAGCCGCAGGTAGCCGAGCGCCAGGAAGTTGCACGCCGTCGTCGTCACCATGAGCAGCGAGCGGAACAGTTCAAGCTTCGGCTTGTGCGTGCGCAGCAGCGCCGAAAGAGGGAGTGCGCTGAGCAGCGACAACATCAGCAGGAACTGGCCCAGGAAGCGCGACCAGACGATCTGCACCAGCGGCAGCTTGGCATGCGTGACGAGATACTTGGCCGAGGTGTCGAGGGCCGAGAACAGCGCCACGGCAAGGCACATCAGCCCGATCGCCTTCAGGCGGTCGGCGGCCGGGATAGCACTCTCGCGGCGCTGAGCGGCGGCACGATTCCGTCCGCCCGCCCCAAGGGCGGCGGCTTTGGTTCCAGTTCTGTCGTCCATGGGCGGCCCTCATAGCGCATGGCCGGCGTTGCGCCTACCCGCCAATGCGCACAGGTCCGGCGCCGTTGCATGGCCAGCGCCCACGGCCTCGCCTTGACCAAAATGCCCGGCGCCGCCTACAAGCACGGCTCCCGCAAGGGCCCGTAGCTCAGTGGTAGAGCACCTGACTTTTAATCATCCGTCCTCTGGTTTGATGTTCTTGATTTCGCAAGCAGAAAATTGATCTCGCGATCGATGATGGGAGAATTGATGGGACTTCATGCACCGATCAGAGCACACCGCTAAGTTTTGCCGATGGCGCGGGCAAAACTTGCACGTCGCTGGATCGAGAAGACCTGGACGGGATCCTAGAGCACCTGACTATTCTGCATCGGCGAACCGGATTGGGACGACGGTTGAAGAACCCAACATAGTAATTAAGCCGATTTCTTGCCGATGCGGCCAGGCACCGCTCTACAGCCCGCTCGAACCGTTTTTCACGAAAGAGTGGCGCCCGAGTGAGATTGATCTGGTGTCGAGATAGTCTCGGTCTCTCTCGTACACGCTCCTACCAAAGAGGCATCAATGACGGCCACGCGCGTGTCCGTCCCACTGCCGACGTCGTGAAGCGCGAGCTTGCGCATCGCCGACGTCAAGCGCAGCCAGCCACGATCGTCTGCTACTGGCCCAAAGCGGACATTCGTAGCGCCACGCTCGATGTCCGCTTCTGACCCAAAGCTGACGTCGTGCCGCTTGCACGTCGAAGACCACTGCCGACCGAATCCAGAAGTACCGACTTGCCGGCTGCGCGCGGCCACTTCCGCTTGAGCAGACTTCGCTCGTTGCACGGCGCACCGTCCGCTTCCCAAAGCTGCCGAGTTCTCCCGTGCCCAGATCACTCAGCTGCGGTTCATGATCGCCGGGTTATTAAAGTTACATGGGATCAAAGGCTAGCTTTCTTAACCGAGTTGGTCCCGGCTTCGTATTTGCATGGTGAAACCCATGGATGCTGGCATACGTCAAGTGTCCGAGACTGTTCTGCTGTTTGCCCTGATAACGCTTTGCCTTTTGGGCGTTGGTGCCGCGATTGCATGGTGGCTAACATAGCTCCGACTGACATTTGACAGCTCCGGCGCTTCCCGCAATCCCTCTGGCCGCAACGCTCCAGGCTATCGCCGGCCAGCTCCGACTGGTGTGCTTTTGAAACAGATCGTGATCCACCTTGCGCCGCGAAAATCCTAAGATTGATCGGGCAACTTGAGGGGGTGGCAATGTTTACAATCTTGCGCTCCAAGACCGACAAACAGGTACGAATGCTGTCACGGAAGTGGAGAGTTCACCTCTTGCTGTCCAACCTCAGCGAGCGTGGCCCGTGGGAGGTTGTCGGTTCAGGGGATGAGAAACGACTGAAATTGCATTACCGTCGTGCCCTCGACCGCGACGGCTATTGCGTCGTAGGCGACAAATGCTCCTGTTCGATCGGCGTCAGTAGTAGCAGGTGTGGCGGATGCTTATAGAGCCGTGGCGCAACACGACGGTGCGCGAAGGTTTCACCTGCGGTCGATCACTCAAAGAGATTTCTGACGAAACCGGCCTGTCGGAAGAGGATGTACTTCAGCGCGAAGTTGAGCTTTGCGGATCGCCCTGCGCTCGGCGCGTTCTACACACTGCCGGCACCCCGCTTGATTGGTCTCAGAAATGGCTGCCCTAGCTGATGATGCTTTGCATGATGTGGTGGTTGCCGAAGGCACACCGCCTCGCCGCGTTCAGTTGCAGCGAACGAAGGGATGGCGGATGCCTCCCGACACGCGAAAAGTCGACCGCTCCACCAAGTTTGGAAATCCCTTTGAAGGTCGGACGTACGGGCGCGAAGAAGCCGTTCGACTGCACCGGGCGTGGCTCACCGTCCAGATGGACGATGAAGTGATCAAGGGACGCTATCCGCCCTTAGTGGCAAGTCACTTGATTTCGCGGCGGACCTACGTGCTTACGTCCCTTAAGGAACTGCGGGGCATGAATTTAGCATGCTGGTGCGCGCCATCGGATGTGTGCCACGCTGACCTGCTTTTGCGTTTAGCGAACGATCTGGGGCAGCCGTAATCACGCGAATTGCGATCGAAAACGGCGTTGGTGTGCACCTAAGCCACCGGCATTAGCCGCTAGCTGCCGAGCACTACGGCGCTGGCTGAACCATTGTGGCCTTTAGCATTCCCAGACTTTGCGCTCGGACAACGGCTTGCGCGCGCGATTCGGCCGATAGCTTCTGAAAAATGCGCTTCAAGTGTGTCTTGATGGTTTCTGGACCAACTCCGAGGGCGCGAGCAATCTCCTTGTTCGACCGACCCGTGGCAATGAACTCCATGATCGAACGCTCGCGTTCCGTAAGCTCATCGCGCGCTCGAGGGAGGGACTTGCGCGTGCCAGGCGCACGTTCGCGCAGGCCGGTCAGTAGATCGGTGACAAACCTGGCTGTTTTTGGCTCGCCGCCAAACGTGCCCGTTTTATGTGCGTGCGTGAGGATTGGAACTATCCGGCGGTCATGGTCGAGGACGAAACTCGGAACATCGGCTCTCGCTCCCCAGTCCATAAGTTGTTTGAGGAGGTCGGACGCTCTCTCGGATGAGCCTAAGTCGGTTTGCAGGATTACGAGATCAATTCCGATCCTCAGCGCAGAAAGGCGATCGTCTACGGCGAGAAGGTTGTCAAAGGCGCCGGCGAGAGCAACGCCAGCCTCCTGCGTGTGCCCTGCAGCCGCCGCGATCAAGCCTTTAGACGCCATATGATGCGTGCAAATGAGCGTACTGGAAGAAGTCCCCGTTGCGTGCCTTATTTGAAGTTCGTCGAACGTGCACAGTAGCTCGCGAGCTCCGTCTATGTTGCGCTCCGATAACAGCAGACGCGTACGCTCGACCAATAGCGCCAGCGACCTTCGTCCCCATCCGCGCTCCAAACACAGACTTTCAGCCTCGATTGGAAGAGGTTTATGGCTCTTCGCACTATCTCCCGCGAAGCGCAGCCGCTCGAACGAGGACGAAGTATGGTGGTAAAGCTTTCGTCGAAGGCCCCGGTCTGCTCTCTATCGAGATCCAATGCATCGAGCACCGCAACTTCTGCACCGACGGTCCCCGCGCTCGTATCTTAGTCGAGCCATGAAACCCGTTACCATCGTAGCCGACACGGATTTGGCCCCGACGTATTTCTCGGCCAACGTCTTAGCTGCCACGTAACACTCTCGGGCCTCGTCGAATTTCAGCTGTTCGGGCGGCAGCGAGACCGTACAGGCAAAGGCGATAGTTTTCCGGAAGCACGTATGACGCTTCTCCGGCCAGCGGGTCCGTTTCGAGACTGCATAGAAGGCGCTCCAGTCCCGGACTTGAGGTAATCGTAACGAGCGATATTGCAGAGGGCGTTGAAGTGGGAAGCGGGTCAAACTTATCGGCCTCCTCCCAGACACTCCAAGGCGATGTCCTTGCCCCGTGAGCTGTCATCGAGGAGAGCGCAAAGGACCGAGCGTGCAACACGGCATCTCCACCAAAGATCGCGCCCGTGCTATGCGCAGGTCCCGGCTTCCCATGGCCGGCAACTCCTCAGCTTTTCCTTGAACCGCGTGACCAGCGCCATGCCCCGAGCGAGCGCCAGCTTGACCTCAGGCTGCCCCCTCATGAGCTCGGCCGGCAGCTTCTGCTCCCACTTTAGCAGGGTTAGCAGGTCACCCTTGACCACCAGTGCCATTGCGCAGTTTTCGACAATTCCACTGCTTCAGCGAAGTCTCCGGCCGCAAGCGCGTGCTGAACCGCCGTCGTCCATGCGCCTGCGTCGCAAACCAGTGAAGGCCCGGCGGTTTAGCTCAGAGATTTGACCGACCATCTGCGCGTTCAGACGGTCCGTCAGGTATTCGCGGAGGAGATGGTGATAGCGATACCAGGCGCCGACCTCATCCAACGGAACGAGCAGAAATTGCTCTCGCTAAGACGGTGGAGCATTCGAGCTACGTCGGATGCTCCCGGTGACCACGTTGCAGAGAGAGCCGGTCATCTGATCCAGAATTGATGTCTTCAGCAGGAAGTCGACTGCTGCGGCAGGTTCCGAAGCAAGCGTGTGCTCGAGATTCCGAAATGGTCCGTGTCGTACCCGAGAAGCCCTCATATAGAACGACGCATCGGGCGATTTGATAATGCGATGCGCGCCAACTGTAAGGCCGCGGGCCATCCCTCGCTGGCCAGATGCAGTTTTTCTACGCCAGATTGACCAAGCTGCGGCTTATGAGGGCTTCGCCCAGAAAATGCATTGTTTCTTGAAGATTGAAACTAAGGAGGGTCGCATTGATCTCGAGAATTTCGTCATCGAGGCGGACTTGCGACAACGGAAAGGGCGGCTCTATCCGCGATACGAGCACGAGATGCAGATTGGAGGGGGCATAGCGCAGCACGTACCTGATGAGATCATCGCAACGGACGATCAGCGATGAGATGGAATGATCGAGAAGGTCGAAGTCGCCGTCGATCTCCGACACAGCGTTGAGCAATGAAGCGACAACATTGGGCGCGGGGATTAGGCTCGCCGCTTGTAGGAGCTCAACTGCGTCGCGACTGAGGTTCGGAGCAGCGATCTCGACCGCTCTACGACGTTGTATGCGAAGGCGCCGGGTTCGTCGTCTTCGGCGTCGAGACTTGGCCACGCTACTATGGCGCCGGCTTCCCGTATCGTTGCGCACCATTCTACCGCCAGGGTTTCTGCTTCCGTACCCCGCCGGAGCCTTGAACAGAGTAAGCCGGCGTTCACCAGCCGCATCGAGGACACCAAGGAGCCTTCGTCTTTCAACAGCGAACTTGCGAACGAGCAGGCGGTTTGGCTTTGGTTACGGCAATGGGCGGCAGCTCGACCAAAGCGGGGTGACCAATCCTGCGTCGAGTCCGTTGACGATGCGCGCGCTCCTCACGCCCACAGAACTTCGCCCACTTGGCGGAGAGGTTAATCGAACACCCCCTCGCATTCAATGAATGAAGACGCGCATATGGTTTCGACGTGCCGCTGTCAGAAGATTTCTAGGGCTTGAGCCTGAAGCATCGTTAGTACTTGCTCCTGACCCATTGCCGACGTCTCCGTCTCGCGTACGCGATCCTCTCACAGATTTATGCTCAGCACTTGTCTCGCCGGTCTCATCGGCGATCTCCAAAGCTTTGCCCGCAAATATCCACCTGATCGACACTTCGCTCGCTAAAATCTCGCCAACGATCTGCAAAATTCCGGAGCGGGCGCGATTGATGTCGTTGAGGAACAGTCCTTCATCGTCGACGACGGTTCCCGTGTCGGCCTTGAGATGAAAGAAATAGCGCGGCATGGGCACCTCGATCGCTTTGGTTGTACGCGTGCTCGCTCAGTGCGACTGCGAAGAACTCGATACTCCTGGAACGCGGCGAAGACACTTCGTCGCTCTTTCGCGAGCGACTCACGATCGTCCTCGCCAGCTACCTAATCGCTTGCGGTTGGTTTGGAACGAAACGTCGCGTACGGGCGGGATGCCGCAACAACGATCAGCTCTAAGCTGGGCAGAAGTCCGGGCCTTATTCGAGGGAAGCGCCGAAAGAAGCTTCCGGGTGAACTCGATGGGCGATGAGGTTGGCCTGCTCGAAAGCCGCACCGCCTTCAAGCGTGACGGCGAGTTGGTAGGTCGCGTTCGTCACCCTCGGTCTTTCGCCGCGCGACCAGACCCTTCTTCAAGAGCCGCTCGATCAATCCGCCCATTGTGGAACGATCGATCCTGTACGCTCCACGAGGTCGGTCTGGACTCAGCCCTTCCTGCTCAGCAATCTCAGGACGGCAACTGCCGAGGCGTGATGTCGAGGAGGTCGCCGGCCTCAATATGGAAAAGCTCGGCCGCGCGCACTGGCTCGCGCGGTGAAATGTTGAGGGCGCACGGCTCCCGGCCCCCGCCTGGCTGCTGGCGCCACGCGCATACGGAGTTGGGAGACGGCGTGTCGTGTCGTCGCTTGCTTGTTGCTAGCATCGGTCCTTATACGGACCACACTCTGAGCCAGGGGCGCA
>CAVRVR010000021.1:0-31851 GCA_963724595.1 uncultured Alphaproteobacteria bacterium
CCAAGGCCACCAAGTCACAAAAGGCGCGTCAGGCTTCTGTTATGGCTAACCGCGGCGTACGGGCCACAACGCCCCACATGCGGAAACACGGAAGGCGGTGTCTCGGCCCATTTTGGGCAGTCGCACGACCGGCGCCGCCGTCGCGGGGTCGCTTGCTAACACATAGAGCAATGCTCCCGACCCTGAACTGTTACCATGCCTGACCGCATTATTTACCTCGGCACTGGTCTGGAGTGGCAGCTCCGGCCATCAGCGACCTGACCAAGCGCGCGCCTTATGTGCGAACCCGAGAAGGTGTTTTCGCGGGGGATGATACTTTCGAACACCCAGGGAACAAAAAACTGGATGAGCGGTTACTAATCATGGCCCCAGAAATAGAGCCCGTTCCTCACGGGAAAGACATTAGCGCCGTTGCAATTGGTGACGCAGCACTAATTGTAGAAAACCACCCTCTATTTCCCGAGTGGCTCGCTGCCTTCGAGCATTTGGTTAAGGCCCATGAACGGGTCAAGGGCGGGGGAGACGCAACCATTGCGCTCGAGTTACAGAAAGAGTTTGCAGCTGCAAAAGCTGCCTACTTCAACCTCGCGAATTTACTCGGTTGACTCCTGAGCCAAGGTTTCGCTGGTGGAGCTAGCGGCCGGTCTGCCAACGCGACCGACGGCAGTACCTTGCCGAAAAAGAAAATTCCGAAGCGTCCAGTCTTTCAATCTGACCAATGCCGACATTTTACGCTGGACCTGCTTAGCGCCGGATTCATCTAAGCATTTCATCGCGCTCAGTGGAACGATACGGCCGAGCCATCCATTAGTCGGTTGGGACCTGCGAGCGTGTGCTCGCCTGCCAGCCCACAACCATCGAACAAATTGGAGAAGCCTAGTGGTCAAACTTTTGACGACGCTCGCCATCGCCGTGATGGCAGTACCGGCCGTTGCGCTCGCCGAAACCCCTGCGAAGCACACCACTGCACCATCCGAGATGGGTGCGCCGCTCGAGGGCGCCAACAGCTTTACCGAGAATCAGGCGCGCAAGCGCATCGTCGACGCGGGTTTTACCGGGGTAGGCGCGCTTAAGAAGGATGACAAGGGCATTTGGCGGACGGTCGCCATGAAGGACGGCGCATCCGTGTCTGTCTCCGTCGACTTCAAGGGCAACATCGTCACAACGGAGGGAAGGTAATCCCATGACACGCATCAGTAGCTACCTATTCGACGATTACCAGAGCGCCCGCGACGCGGTCACGGCGCTGCACGAAGCTGGGTTCACCTCAAGCGACGTTAGCATTGTTGCGAGCAACGCAGATAACCGCTTCACGGAAGAAAAGGAGAGTTCCGGCGCGGCAAAAGGCGCAAGCGTCGGCGGCGCCGTGGGCGCTGGCGCAGGAATCCTTACAGCGATCGGTGTCCTGGCGATCCCGGGCTTAGGACCGCTTGTTGCCGCCGGCGTGCTGGCGACCACTCTGACAACGACCGCTGTCGGGGTCGCCGCAGGTGGGCTGATCGGTACTCTAACTGACTACGGCGTCAGTGAAGCCGACGCACATGTCTATGCTGAGGGCATCCGTCGTGGCGGCACTCTTGTTACGGTGCGCACGACGGACGACCGCGCTGCTACAGCCGAGTCGATACTGCGGAAGTATAAGCCAGTCGATGCTGCTGCTCGGCGCGATTACTACGCTCAGTCCGGCTGGAAGGGCTACGACCCTAAAGCGCCAGCCTATAGCGCCGACGAGATCAGACGCGAGCAAAGCAGCTTGTAAGGCAATTAGCCCGACAGCAAAAAGGGGGAGCCACTAGGCTCCCCTTATTCTTGCCGCCATGAGCTTGTGGATCCTGGGCTTGTCGCCGCAATCGCACAATAAATTAGGAACCTAAGCGCCCCCGCATCAGTTGGGCGCTTACCAACCCGACAAGCGAACAGCATTGAACCGTCTCTCCGATGAGTGAGGCGGCGCGTGATCGCACGCGTGGTCCGTTCATCGCCACAGCAAACGAGAGGATACGTATGATCACCAGCGCCCGCTTGAACCGCACAACGGCGACCTTCGTCGGAATCGCCGCCCTGGGACTGACCTCGGCTGCCCTGGTGCAGTATCTCTCGCGGCGCGCGGTTGCGCGGCGTAAGACAATCGGCCGGAAGCTCCGCGTGTCTGGCCATACCGTGCAGCTCGTGGACCGGGGAACTGGACCGTGCGTCGTGGTGCTGCACGGAAACGGCAGCATGCTGGAAGATCTTTCGTCGAGTGGACTTATCGATCAGCTGGCGGAGAAGTATCGCGTTATCGCGCTCGACCGGCCGGGCTTCGGTGGAACGGACCGGGATACGAGCGAAGCGTGGACACCAGAACGCGAAGCCGCGCTATTGTCGGAAGTCCTCTGCGGTCCTGGGCGTCGAGCGCGCCGTCGTCGTCGCCCATTCTTGGGGCACACTCGTGGCGCTTAGCCTCGCCTTGCGCCAGTCGACCTCCATCGACGGCCTCGTGCTGCTCTCTGGCTACTATTATCCGACGACCAGGCTGGACGTGGCCCTGCAAACACCGGCCTCGTTGCCCATCATTGGCAACTTGCTCCGGCATACTGTCCTCCCGCTGATCGCAAGGCTGAGCGCGCCCGCGGCATTTCGCAAACTCTTCAAGCCGCTGCCCGTGCCACAAAGGTATGTAGATGAGTATTCGGTCGGCATGGCGACACGGCCATCGCAGCTCAAGTCGACAGCGGACGACACAGTCTCAATGCCGGGCGCTGCTCGCGCACTGAGCGCTCACTACGGCGAGATTAACGTTCCGGTCCGCCTTATTGCTGGAGCGGAGGATGCCATCGTCTCTACCGCCGAGCAGTCCGAGCGCCTCAACGAAGCGCTTCCTTCCAGCTCGCTGGAAATACTCGAAGGCGTCGGCCACATGACCCACCATGCGCGCCCGGACCTGGTCGTCCTCGCGGTCGACCGGCTAACGGCGCAACTGCAGAAGAGCGGACCCAGGGCTTCTCAGGTGGCAGCTGAGTAGGAAGCAGGGTTCGGGACGCGGAGAAGCTGCGATTTGCGAAGTGAGAGGATGACAATGACCATTTCCAAAAGCGCGGCACGGCAGGCCGCGAAGAACCCAAGCCGGCGCAACCAACTCAAGAATGCAAAGGCTAAGAGGGCCATGCCCCTCCGTACACGTGATCCCGTGCGCACGGGTCAGATGAAGTCGCACAGAAACGGCGATAAGCCGATGAAGCGAAAGCGTCCTGAAACGGGTGGCGGAGAAGGGTCGACTTCTAACAACCATCTCATGCCATCAAGCGGATTATTCACGATGCTCATGCAGTGGTCACCGCTTGGGATCTTCTTACGCCAGCAAGCGTTTCTGGCCGACGCCATGGGTCAGCCTGCAAACCGCCGAGCGCTAGCGCCGCCCATGAGCGGCCGCTGCAGCGGAAGGGGAAAGTCGAGATCCCGAACGGTTGAAGCGGCACGCGCTGGAGATCATGGCGCTTACGTACCGCGACCGGCTAACCGCTGGCGGCTTGCGAAACACTGAGATGGAACAGCACTTAACAGCGGGCGGCAGAACGGGGAGCACCACCGCCCGCGCCGAGGCCACCCTCGTCCCCTCGTAGCTGTGCGGCGTCGTACACCTAATCGTCAGAACCATCGCTGTTCTGGAGCACACCGTAATCCCCCGACCGCTTGCCATGGGCGGGCTCCACGCCCAGGGCCTGCAAGCCCAGTCTTAGAAGCTGCCTCACTGCGGCGGCTCGGCTCGGGATCCGGTTCTGGAAGCGATAATCGTCAATGGCGGCTAGTTCTGCATCATCCAGCATGATCTGCAGGCGCGTTTCGCGAGATAGACCTGGCATCGGGACACGCTCCCAATCGCGTTGAAGTGAGCCAACAACGCCAAATTAGGCTAAAGTGTTCCATGCGTCAAATGTGCTAGTTACTCATTTCTGGGGTTCAGCCCACTACCCCCTTAACCTGCTTAGTGGTTTGAGAGAGTTAGCAGCGGATTTACTTGGGGATCGACCCGCCTAGTGTGGCTTCAGGGTGGGTGTCAGTTAAGGAGTACCCATGTTCATCCACGGCAACGAAATCATGGAGCCGGAAGAGCTCGCTCAACTAGGTACTGTGTTTGATGAGGCTTGGGCTGCCGTGGGCGCCACCGCTGCCGAAGGGAGGGCGGACCAACGGGCCATCCTAGCGTCTATTTTATTGCGGCTGGCCACTCTGAGGCAGTTGGGTCCTGAACAATTGAAGGCCACCGCACTCCTGATTTTCCGCTCTGAACCCATACAGGCGTTCCGTCCGATTGCGCTGCCTGCGGCGCCTAGTTCCCGTCGAGCCACTCAAACGAAGCGGCAGGCTGCTTAACGCCAGCGGATCTGCAAGTCCTCCGATAGGTGCATAAAATGCGTATGGTCGTCGATGATCACAGAGAACTTGCCAAGCAATCACTCCGACTTGGGAGCCATGAAGCCAAACTCAATCGGATCGATGCTACGATCGTCGCCGCGGCGAAAACAGGAGTTGGCCTGCCCTCTCCAGCTGTAATTTTCGGCGCACTGAGCGATGCCTCGATTGCGTCTGCAGATGCGCTTGAAACCTGCGTTGCGACACCCCTTCCAGTAAATGTTCGCAATAGTCTCTTGCGGCTGCAATGCTCCATGACGGACGTGGCGATATCCCTGGCGCACTACACGACGCTGACGGTACGTTCACGATGATTGTCAAAACGCCGCGTTTCGAAGCCTCCAACCAATTTGCAGCAACGCTAGCGGGCTTAGTGTCCAGCGGCGAGAACGAGAGAGTGTGGCGCAACCTCGTCGACGCTCTGCCAGCCGCTGTTTACATTACCGACGCAGCCGGACGGATCAACTTCTATAACGAGGCCGCGGCTACCATGTGGGGCTGCCACCCCGAGCTCGGCAAAAGCGAATTCTGCGGTTCGTGGAAGCTCTATTGGGCCGACGGCACGCCATTGCGACACGACGAATGCCCCATGGCCCTGGCGTTGAAACAAAAGCGTCCCGTCCGAGGCATGGAAGCGATCGCCGAGCGGCCGGACGGCACGCGCGTGCCCTTCATCCCCTATCCGACGCCCTTGTTCGACGCCGCGGGGGAATTGATAGGCGCGGTGAACATGCTGGTCGACATCACCGACCGCAAGCGCGCCGAGGAGGTCGGGCAGCGCCTCGTCGCTATCGTCGAATCCTCCGACGATGCAATCCTCAGCAAGAACCTCGACGGCATCATCGCCAGTTGGAACCGTGGCGCCGAGCGACTTTTCGGTTATACGGCTGATGAGATTGTCGGCAAGTCAGTGACGATGCTCATTCCCGCTGAGCGCATCAACGAGGAACCCGAAATTCTTGGACGTATCCGGCGCGGAGAGCACATCGAGCATTACGAAACCGTGCGTCTGCGCAAAGACGGAAGTCTGGTCGACATTTCGCTCAGCGTGTCGCCGGTGAAGGACGGTCACGGCAACATCATCGGCGCCTCAAAGATCGCGCGTGATATCACCGAGCGCAAGCAGGCGCAAGCCCGTCAAGACATGTTGACCCGCGAACTGCATCATCGCACCAAGAACATTTTCGCCGTGGTGCAAGCGGTGGTGTTGAGAAGCTTTGCAGGCAAGCAGACTGTCGAGGACGCGAAGACCACAGCGATGAAGCGTCTTCAATCTCTCGCCAACACACACGCACTTCTCGTCGACAAAGCGTGGCACGGCGCCGACATTGCTGAAGTCGTGCGCACGGAGATGAGCCCCTACGTGGACCGAGTGAGGATTGAGGGACCGACGGTCATTTTGACCGCGCAGGCCGCGCAGAATTTTGCCCTCGCGCTGCACGAGCTTGCCACCAATGCCGCCAAGTATGGCGCCCTGTCCACTCAGACTGGGCAGGTCTGCATCAGCTGGTCCTTGTCCGAGACAGACGGAGATGGCCGTTTCACGTTTCACTGGCAAGAGCGGGGTGGGCCACCCGTACTGCCGCCGACAGCCAAAGGGTTCGGGAAAGTCGTGCTCGAGCAGGTGATGGCGGAGTTCTTTGACCCGTCCCCCCAGATCGAATTTTCTCCGAGCGGCGTCAGCTATGGGTTAAGCGGATCGCTTGCGGCCATTACGCCTGTTTCGGCCCGCGTTCATTAGGGCCGATCGCCCTCATTCCTTGCGATGGGCGCTATCAAAGGCGCCAACGTAGGAGCGGCTTCTCTCGCGGCTGCATCGAAGGCGTTGCTCGGCGAGTTCTCTCTCGGTCATCTCTCGCAGCAACTCGGTTACATCAACGAGGTAGGACTCATTGACCGGCAACTGGTCGGTGCGTTGTCTGACTTCTGCACCTATCTTGACGGCCCACTCTGGAAGATTTTGCTCAGGCATTGGGCACCGCCTTTCATGCCGCTAATGGCTGAGGACGCGGGCTCGTTCCATAAAATACGGAATCGTACATTGGCTCGGCGAAGCGATCTTGCGCGAGCCGATCGATGTCCTCACGACAGACGTAAGTCGCTGCCTTAGGTTTCCGACATCTATTTAATGCTGCGCACCTTGCACGTAAGCCGCGCTCGCCATGGGACCGAAGGCGATGATGCGTGCGTGATGCAAGACGCCAATCAACGTTATCGCGGAAAGAGCTCCTCAATGCGAACATGCACAGAGTGCTTGCCCGTCGGCGCCGTCGCGCGGTCAGCGTTGCATCGACGTTCCAGGTGAACGTCTCGAGCGGTAACAATCTCTGCATAAACCTCGTGGCACTGCTGACGCGTTACCAGTCCGCTTCCAACCAAAGTTGATGTCTGCGCAATCCGTACGGCTGCCGAAGCTAGAGTCACGCCAACTTCACCTTGGCGACCTTCTCTTTGTATTCTTCTTTCGGATCGGCGCCGAACAACAGTTTGATCCCGGCAAAAAGCGTCGTCGCGTTTTCCCAGATCTGAGCGCGCTCAGCATCAAGACGCAACAGCACAAGCTGCGGATCGTCCTTGCCGCCCTCATACCACGCGGCGACATACGGGTTCCAAAGTCTGTCGATCACCGCACGGTCGTTTTGCGCCCCGAGACGACCGTGCACGGTCGCAAAGAGTTCATGGTCCTTTGAGGCGAATGTCGCAATGGCACGATTGCCTGCGCCCAGCCTCTGCACGATCGCATTGTCCCTTGAAACCAGATCGGCGGACGCTCCCCTTCCAACTGTGCTGTCATCGGCCGCGCGTGCCCGTCCTCCACCCCGTCGAGGCCAAGCATCATGGTCCTATCAGACTTTAGGGCTTTCCAGAACTTCGCTTCCAGTTCCAGCGGTGTGGGCATTGATCGTTCCTCCATGTTCTACGGCGAACGGAGGCGGGTGTGCGGAGGTTCCGCCAGCGGCGACGAGCCCGCGTCGCGGCCGCCCTCAAGAAGTCCGGCCGCTGCTTTAAGTTGTTAAGTTGGGCTGTTCTCCGGAGTGCTCGATGGAATTAGTCACTGGCTTCTGACGAGTCTGGCTTATGTGGTGGGGCTCATCTGGTCACTTGTTTGGTTCCTGATCAGCGGCTGGGTATCAACCCTCTTGCAGATCGCTGTGCTGATCGCCGTCATCTATTGGCTAAAATATGGTTGGCAACGGGCGCCTTACGAGGCCTGGAAGCGCACGCGTTCGTTTGGCCGGTTTTTCTGGAGCTGGATTCGCGGCCGCGATCCCGAGCCGCGCGCCCATGACGAGGTCGTTCGGCTGGTAAGACGACGCGAGTTCGGTGACGTAAACATCTCGACTCTGCTTTCACCGCAGTGCTAGGTGAACTGCTTCTGGTGGCCCCCCTTTAATGAGATGCCGCACGCGGGATAAAAACCACGCGCCCGGATGCCCGCAATTGGCCCAAAGCGGACATCCGCAGCAACACGCTCGATGTCCGCTTCTGACCCAAAGCGGACGTTACGCGGTTCGCGCCACGAGGCCCGCTAGTGACCCGAAGTGCAGCTGCGGTGTCCACTGCTGACCCACAGCAGACATCCGTTGGACGAGCTGGACGGCGCGTGTCCGGTGCTGGAAATGAAGCGGACGTGGATGCGCTAAAGTCAGCTGGACCCGTTGCGCACACTGGCATTACTTTGTCGCCAATCTCCGCCTAGCCTGCCTGATACCGCGCCGTGCGCGCGGCCCCTTTGCCGCCCCGTCAGTGATGGGGATTTTGATGGGACTCGGTGCAGCGGCTTACTGTCCAGTTTCGTCCATCATCACCCAACTTCTCCAGCACTTGCCTTGCCCGTCTTTGGCATGTATGTCGCGGGCTTCAGGGCCCGTAGCTCAGTGGTAGAGCACCTGACTTTTAATCAGGGTGTCGATGGTTCGATCCCATCCGGGCTCACCAACTTCTCTCAGTAAAAACATGGTGTTGGCGGTTCGCCGGTACGGCCGGGAGAGAGACACCGAGGCGCGTGTCCGTGCCATGTCCGGACGCCCTCGAAAAACGGCTGGTGCCTCGCCACGTCATCGCCGCGCAGGTAGTCGTCGATGATGCCGCTGATGTGGGCGGCGAGACCGTCGACCCGTCCGCGCGAGATCAACTGACGTACTGGCCTCATGCACCAGTTGGTGGTCTCGACCGTCGCAACGGTGTTCGAGGCAGATCGAGCGGGCTCGCATCATTTGAAAAGCGCGACCACGGCGACGGCAAGCGACAGGAGGGAAATCGCTATCGCTGCCCACTGCACGATCAGGTGCGTTCTGTCCTGGCGACACTGAACTTCTCGGCTCGCTGCGATCCAGCGTGCCGAGTGCGGCTTCTGCCCTTCCATGAGGCGATGCAGGTCATCGTCAGTGAGGCGCCGGATGGTGGCAAAGCGATCATCGGTCATCTGATCGAGCGGCACCAAGTCTCGACGTATCCAACCCATGGGCTATCCTCGCCTACTAGGGAGTTGGATCATCCACCAAAGCCTCCCCAGCCGGTGTTTTCTGGTCTTGTGAGTAGACAATAGCGAAGGCAACAATGGCGCCAACAGCGACGATGCAGAGAAATTCGAAGTCTCGGAGAACCCGGCGCCGTCGCCCGTGGCCACACCTGCGCCCCCGACGCCGACGCCTCAGCCAACGCCCGAGCCGCAACCGAGTCAGGGTCCGATTCAGTGAGCCGGCAACACTTGGGCGGGCAAACCTCGCGCAGCAGCGCTACTTGTTGGGCACTCTCACCGTGAGGGGCGCCGCCAAGCGTTGAGCCATGTCGGACGAAACGATGCTGGCCACGGCTACCACGAAAAACGAAATCCGCTTTGGCGACGGGGTGCGACAGTGCCGGGCCGACCCATGCTTCCGCGCACGGCCTGCACAAGGCAGCAGCCGAGCTAAACGCGCGCGCTGTCAGCCAGAAGACCCTCGCCGCGAGCGTCGTGCACATCAACGGCAAGCCGCGTGCGTAAGGGGAAGTCACCCGGCGCCGCAAAGAGCGACACCATCATCAGCGGCATGTCGTCGGCCACCGGAGCTGACCTTAGTAGCGCGGTAGGCACGGCAGCGAGCGCCACCACCTTGCCGAACAGACCAAGGAAGGAACGGCGGTTCATGCTGACTCCCGTGCGGCCGATCAGGGGGGTCTTGACGACATCGCAACGAGTTCGATGACGGCGAAGTTCGCTTCAAAAGGCGGCTTACCGCTGCCAGCGATCACGCCAGTTGCGCCAATCACGGCCCCGTCGCTCTGCTCCTGGCTCGTCGCTCAACCGCAGTTCGAACGAGGTGGGGTTCTGGCCGGGGCACACCTCCATTCCCCGTATATGATCGCCGCGCCGCTCGCCATGTATCATGCAGGGCCATGCCCGCCACGCGAAAAAGTCGTTGCCGACGAGCGCGGCGCGAACGCGGTTGACCAAACGCTGGCCGTTGGGCGGCATGCAGGGGCCGCCGATTTGTGCGTACCCAACCTCGCCCTCCCACACACCAGAACCATCCTGGCTGACCTGCCAATGGCCTTCCCACTCGCCGCAGGCCCCGTGGAACGACACCCACTGCTCGGCCTGCGCGGGGGGCGCTATCGCCAGCCAAGCAAACACTGCGGCTCCAAGCAACGAATGCAGCCGTGCGGGCATCGCTCTCTCCTATCGGCCTACCTGCCATTAAACAGAAGGGCCATCTGCGGCCGTGTCAACACTGCTCCACCGGACGTACTTCAATCTGCCAAATGGGAGCGATCTAGCCGGTTGGGCGCTCGCCTACCGGAGCGGGCTTAGGAGATGGCCAGTGCCGCCCTGTGGTTCTTGAGGGCTTGCATACGGTAGTATTCCGTCAAAACTAGTAGGAGGCGCGCGTGAGCAATCGAATGGCCCTTCTTCTCGCCGCCGTCATCGCCGTGGTGGTGGTCTTAGCGTCGATGTCGCGAACGCAGGGTCCGACACTAGCGCCCGGCATCACGCCTCCTGCGCTTCCGCCAGCGGCGCCACCTACGCCCCAGTAGCGCGATATGAGCGAATGGTAGCGCCGTGAGCAGTCCCGTTACCCTCGGTGACCTAGTGGGCAACGACAAGCTGCTGTGGGTTTACTGCTGTGAGTGCGGCCACGAGCGCGACGTAAACCCTGCCACGGCCCCACTATCGGCTGAGACACCTGTGCCCGATGTCGGCAAACACATGAAGTGCTCGAAGTGCGGCTCGCGCAAGATCAACACCAAGCCCGAGCTATATCCCGGCGCGTCGAGGCGATGCGGCGCTGGATCGAGGCCAGGGGCTTCGCCTGCATCATCGTCAGGCTCGCGCGCTGCCGCCGCATCCTTCTCACGCAGCTCCTGCGCCCGGAGCTTCGCGCGCATCTCGATCAGCTTGCACTCGCGTAGCTGCATCGGCTCGTCTGCGAAGTAGCCCCGGCGATCCCGACGGCGAAATCGGTCAATCTCCTCCAGCTCAGCTTCGATGGCCTAATGAGATTGTCCGAGACGCGCTGAGACTAACCAGACCTTCGGAGCGACAAAAATTGTTGTTTCGGTGTAGTGCCGGCGCACCAAGCGGAGGGGATCGGAAGTGGTACAGATCACATGCCTTCGATCGGCGCCGCTCGAGGTGGATGCTTTTGCACTCTGCATCGATCATGTCGTAGACACGCTCCCACTCGTGTCGGAAGAGGCGCTCGACCAGGTGCATGCCGTGGCACCAGCGTGGGATCGGCTGTTCCTCGCCGCTCGCTATCGCGCGTGGATGAAGGGCAAGCGACGTTGTGGCACCAGTGCCGTGATGCTGGATAAAGACGAACAGCATCACCTTCGAGGTCCACCCCCCGACCTCGATAAAATGCCCCGACCCCGGCGCCACCCCTCGTGCGCGGGGGTTTTTCTTTGCACGCCGACCTTCTACATCAGCTTCGTGCCGTGTATCGCCTTCATCCCCATCGCCAGCCCGAAGCCGCGCTCTGCCCCTCCGACGGGGCCCGAGCGGGCTGAATATGTCTAATCGCGTGACTGATATTGAGATGACAATTTTCACCCCAGTTTAAGAAAGCAGGATGATCCTAGCCGCGCGGCGCGAGGGCGCTGCAAAATACGCGACCTAAAAACTGGGAGATGCTGTCATGAAGACTTTCTTCGCTCGTTTCGCTCAGGACGACTCCGGCGTGACCGCCATTGAGTACGGCCTGATCGCTGCTTTCATTGGCGTCGGCATTATCACTGGCCTTACGCAGCTCAAGGGCGGCCTCAACACGCTGTTCGGCAATATCACCACGCAGATGCAGTAAGTCAGCATCGAGTTGCACCGGGGTTCCATCGAACTTAGGTTGCAGTTTCTCCATGCAACGAGACCTTCGTCGGTCGCTCAGAAGGCCCCGGATCATCTTGGGGCCTTTTGCAGTTGCAGAAATAAACAGACGCTTGGCACCCTACGTCGCCGGCAGCGCTTCGGGATGGATCAAGGTGAAGACGGCGGAGTGGCGTGAAGCCAACCGCGAACGCTCCAAGCTGTTTGAGAAGACGTGAGGAGACCGCAGAACTGCTTGTTGTGTGCGTAGGGCTCTAGTCCGGTTCGGCAGTGGCTTTAAACGCAGCAAAGGCGTCTACGTCATCCCTCGCGCGTTGCGCATCCGAGGCGAGTATCGCCTTGTCGTATGCCTCGTTAGCCGCGACGTAGACAGCGAGCCGCCTCGGATCGTGCCAGCCAAAGTCCTTCACCTTCGAGACCGCCAAGTCGCGCGTGCGGCGCGCCGCCTTCACGCGGGCTAGGTGAGCTTCCAACGCTTGGAGAATTGCCGCCCTATGCGTTTCCTCAGGAGATGCCATTCTTCCTTCCCTTTGAGCTCGCAGAACAAGAAAGGACGCTGATCCATTGTGAGGATCAGCGTCCTTCTGTTAGCGCCACAGAAGCCAGAGGGCGTCGGGGTCATTCCACGGGGAGAGCAGAATGGTGGCGCTGTGCGAACTTACTTATTCGGCTGGATGCAACTAGGTTGCCCGTCGGGGTCACCCATTCTGGGTAACCCGCGACAGTTAAAAAAGCTGTCTATCCCCTAGTGTCTTGAACGGCTAACAGGGCGCGTGCCGCAGGTTGGGGCACAGGAGCCTGGACGATGCCAAGTTACTTCTTTCGCTTGCACTTCGATGGCGATGTCGAGCGCGACCCTTTTAAGAAAACAGACGTTCCGGCCGAGCTGTTCTGGTGTGCCGATACGCGTGCGACGCGTCTGAGCAGCGGTGTCCCAACAAAAAAAAGGGCGCCGAGGGAGCGCCCCTAGGGGGACAGGCGGGAGGAAGGCGAGGGGAAGTGTTAGCGGGTAGTGGCAATCGTCTCGACCATGTTGACCGTCATGGCCTGGGCCTGATCGTGGCAGCCGAACTCGAGCGCCTTGCCCTTCACGAGCTCGTAGCGCGTGGATGAGCCGTTGGCGATTTCGACCTCGAAGCGCTTTGGGGCATAGTTGGCATCGTCGGCGGTAGTCAGCACCAGCTTGCAGGTGGCGTTGCTGAGGAAATAGACGGTGGCGTGTTGGGTGCCGGCGGTGAAGGTCGCGCCCTGCATGGGTCGCATGACTTCTTCGGCCTGAGCGGCGAAGGAAAGAATGGTGGAGGCGGCGGCGGCGAGGACGATGTTCTTGATCGAGGTCATGGCTGGCTCCTGTTTCGGTTGCCGGACCGTCCGGCGTTGATCTGATAGTCCGATCATGCCGGCAGTTCGCAATCGCCGCTGTGAGGTTTGCCACACCGATAAAAGAATGATTTCCCATCGAATGGCTGAGAGCTTGAGGATCTCGTAAAGCGAGAGTGTGCGCTTGGGCGAGCGAACGAGCTGATAAACGTGCGATTTGCGCGGCTCGGCCGGCGACAACGGTCGCTGAATGGTGAGTGCCCAGAGCTGACTGCGCGCCTAGGTCGAGTCAACTTTACCGTCGCACGTGGAGCGGCTGTCGTGGTAAGATTGGGCACTTCAAGAAGGATTTTGCCAGCAGCCCTCCGAATGGAGCGTGCTCATGGTCGGCAGTCTTCATTGGAACGCTCTCAATCCCTTCGGGCGCCCGCGGACGGGTGCGCAGGTGTCTTCGAAAGCCGAATGCCGCGATAATGAGAGCGAATTGAGAGCAGCCCTGGAGCGCAGGGGGCACATGCTCGCTGCCAGCCCGGCGGTTATCTACACGACGAAAACCACCGGAGACTACGGGTGCACTTTCGTCAGCGACAACCTCCGCACAATTTTCGGGTATGCGCCGGATGAGATGATCGCCGACCCTAAGCACTGGCCCGACAATCTTCACCCCCAAGACGCCGCGCGCGTAATCGACAAAGTGACCACGCTAATAGAACGGGGAGGTGGCACTGTCGAATACCGCTTCCGGCATCGTGACGGCCACTACATCTGGATCCAGGACGCCTTTAAAGTCATGTATGACGACGCCCAGCGGCCGGTGGAGCTTGTCGGCGCATGGGCGGACATCTCCGAGCGCAAGTTGGCGCAGGAGATGTTGCAGAGGGCATACGATGAGCTGGAAGAACGTGTCGAAAAGCGTACCGAGGAGCTGAAATCGGGCCGACAGCGGTTGGAATATGTCCTCGCCGTCAGTCCTGCGATCACCTACGCAACCAAAGCCTCGGGCGATTTTGCATGCACGTTTGTGAGCGAAAGCTCGCGGCGAATAATGGGTTACTCACCTGAGGAAGCGCTCGGTGAGCCAAACTTCTGGGCTAACCATCTGCATCCGCAGGATGCGCCGCGTGTCATGGGAGAGTTTGCTCGTTTAATAACTCAGGGAAGAGGCAACTTGGAATACCGGTTCCGGCACCGGGAAGGTCACTATCGCTGGTTTCAGGATACCTTCCAAGTTCTCCACGATGACGCGAATTGCCCGTCGGAGATCGTCGGCTCGTGGGCGGACATCACTCATCGCAAGCTGGCCGATGCCGTTCAGCAACTTTATGCAGCGAGCCTCGAGCGCCAAGAGCCAATTTCCCTCGTGCGACTTGACAGCATTCTCGAGACTGGGCGGGAAGTGTTTCACTTGGACCGCCTGAGTATTCTGCGCGCTGATGCCCAGGGCCAGTGGCTTCAGGCGATTTCGAGTACTGGAACGGAAGACCAGCTTGAGACAATTCGAGTTCCAATCGGACCCGAAGGTGGAGGATTGGCGAGCGCCTATCTAACAAAAGAGACAATCGTCTGTGCTGGACCAGGCCCTGTGCCAGACGGCCTTCGCCTCCAGCCCCCATACGACCAGATCAAGCCTTTGCGTTCCCGGGTTTTTGCCGTTCTCCCCCTTATCGCCCAGGGCCAAGCGATCGGGGTCCTCGCCGCCGACCGGAACATCAACCGTGTGCCATTCGACGAAGCCACGCTAGATGCCCTCCAGGGATTGGCATCGCAGGCGGCGCTGGCACTTGAGCACGCCCGGCTCTATGCGGCTGCCCAGCCTGTCCTGAGCCGGTCGCTTCATCTGTCGGTGGTCTATCCGGCTTTTGCCAGAGCGGTAAAGGCACTCCTGCCTTACGATCGCATCGGCGTCATTGTTCCTGAGGGGGCGGAACTTGTCATGGCCCTTTCGGTTGCCTCCCTCCCGCTGGCTTCCTGGCAGGGACAGTCGTGGGCCCAGGCGGAGGGCACCGCTGTGGACTGGGTGCTCAAGAACAAACAACCTTTCGTCGTGAAGGATCTGACGGAAGAGCCGGCCTTCTCGGATTTCACATTTGCAGCCCTCGAGGGAGTTCGAGCGACGATAATGGTCCCCCTGCTCGCTGGAGGATCAGCCGTTGGAGTGTTCTTCCTCGACAGCCTCACGGTGGGGGCCTACACGGAGCAGGATGTGGAATTAGTAGATCCCGTCGCCCAACAACTTGCTCTGGCCATCGACAACACCCGCCTTTTCCAGGATATCGAGGAGAAAGGCCGTCAGCTCGAGATCGCCAACAGGCACAAGTCACAGTTCCTCGCGAACATGAGCCATGAGTTGAGGACGCCGCTCAACGCGATCCTCGGCTATAGTGAGCTCATATTGGACAATATCTACGGCGAGGTGCCTGAGAAGGTCCGCGAGGCTCTCGTGCGCATGGAAAAGAATGGACGCCACCTCCTCGGGCTTATCAACGATGTGCTCGATCTGTCCAAGATCGAAGCGGGATCGCTCAGACTTTCCGTGGCGAGCTACTCAATGAATGAGGCTGTTCAGGCTGCAATCACCGCGGTCGAGCCTCTGGCATCCGAAAAGAAACTGGGTTTGAACGTCGTGGTACCGGCGGGTTTGCCCAGAGCTGAAGGCGACGAGCAGCGAACTACCCAGGTCCTGGTGAACCTACTCGGTAATGCCATTAAGTTCACTGAAACCGGCGAGGTATCGTTACAGGTCGCAGCTACGGACGGCGCTTTTCAGGTATCCGTGACTGACTCGGGTCCGGGGATTGCCGAAGCCGAACAACAGAAGATTTTCGAAGAGTTCCAGCAGGCTGAAGCAGTCCGGACTTCGACAAAGGGCGGTACGGGATTGGGCTTGGCAATCTGCAAGCGCTGCATAGAGCTGCAAGGTGGTAGCATCTGGGTAGAATTGAGTTTGGGGAAGGGATCCACATTCCGGTTCGTGCTGCCAGTTCGGGTCAAACAGCATGAGGAGGCAGCGATGTGACCAAGCGAGTCTTAGTAGTAGAGGACCATGAGGATAACCGACGCATTTTGCGCGACCTCCTCACAAGCTCGGGTTACGAGATGATCGAGGCGGTGAACGGAGCTGAGGGGTTTGCCATGGCCAAGACCCATCAACCGGACCTCATATTGATGGACATCCAGCTACCCGAGATCGATGGTTACGAGGCAACTAGGCTCATTAAGGCCGACCCGGCACTAAAGTTGATTCCGATCTTCGCTGTGACGTCCTTTGCCCTGAGCGGTGATGAAGAAAAAGCACGCGCCGCCGGTTGCGTCGCCTACGTAACGAAACCGTTCAGTCCGCGCCAGCTTCTGGCTAAAATCCGGCAGCATCTAGTTTCGGCCGATACCAAAGGAACCTATCGTGAGGACGTCGGCCCGAATCCTCATCGCTGATGACAACCCGGACAATCTCGACATTTTCCGGACACGCCTTGCCGCTCACGGCTACGAGGTCCTGACGGCTACGGATGGGCAGGAGGCCCTCGCTGTCGCCCTAGAGATGCGACCCGATCTAATCTTGCTCGACGTCATGATGCCCAAAATGGACGGGACCGACGTCTGCCGGCGTCTTAAGGCGGACAGCTCGCTTTCGTTCATGCCCATAGTCATGATCACCGCCAAGACAGCAACTCAGGACATCATCACCGCCCTAGAAGCGGGCGCCGACGAGTATCTGACGAAGCCGGTGGATCACGGCGCGCTGGTGGCTCGCGTGAAGTCAATGCTGCGCATCAAATCCCTTACCGATACTGTCGAGGCCCAAAAGGCAAAGCTGTCCGAATGGAACGCAACCCTTGAGAGGCGCGTGAATGAGCAATTGTTGCAACTGGAGAACCTCTCCCAGTTGAAGAGGTTCTTCTCACCTCAGCTCGCGGAGGCAATTCTGTCCGGAAATACTGCCGATCCGCTGGCCACCCATCGGCGCGAAGTCGTTGTAGTTTTCCTTGACCTGAGGGGCTTCACCGCCTTTGCCGAAACCTCTGAGCCAGAGGAGGTAATGGGCGTCTTGCGCGAATACCATGCGGAGATGGGGAAACTAATTCTGGAGCACGAAGCAACGCTCGAGAGGTTCACCGGCGACGGTATGATGATCTTCTTTAATGACCCGGTCGTAGTTCCTAATCCTGCAGAGCGCGCGATCCGCATGGCTATGGCGATGCGCGAGCAAGTCAGTGAGTTGAGCAAGGCTTGGCGCAAGCGTGGACATGATCTGTCCCTCGGCATCGGGATCGCAAAGGGCTATGCCACCATCGGAGCCATAGGGTTCGAAGGGCGCCTGGATTATGGAGCTGTGGGTACCGTCACGAACATGGCAGCGCGTCTGTGCGGCGAGGCCAATGGTGGGCAGATTCTGACCAATCGCAA
Organism: uncultured Alphaproteobacteria bacterium; assembly: GCA_963724595.1. Taxonomy (GTDB): domain Bacteria; phylum Pseudomonadota; class Alphaproteobacteria; order Rhizobiales; family Hyphomicrobiaceae; genus Hyphomicrobium_A. Next base: position 17,423 of record CAVRVR010000021.1, read on the forward strand.
GACTTTGACAGACTTCGAGACTTTGGTTGTGGTCGAGGCAATCGGAGAGTTGGCTATGAAAGGCTTCGCCAAGCCGGTCGGGGCGTTCAATGTCGTCGCCCTCAAACACTGATTAGACCTCCTCGGGACGGTGCAACAGCCCAATGACGGCTCACTGAGTGAGGTCGGACGCGACGGGTCGCAAACTTTCACAATTCGCGGCGTCAATGCACCCAAGTCGAAACTTCACCGACCGCTTCCCGTCGATCGTCGCCGCCGTGCGGAGCTTGCCGGTAAAGAGCGCGGCCATCGACGGCGAGCTCGTCGCCTGTGAGGGCGAAGACAAGCCGGGCCTCTACGCGCTGCTGCGGCGCCCCGCCTCGGGCCTGTGCGCCTGGTGCTTCGATCTCTTGATGCTGAACGGGCGCGACCTGCGGCCGCTCGCGTTGGAGAAGCGCAAAGCCAAGCTGAGCGCGCTCCTCGCCAACCCGACGCTGGACCGGCGACGTAGACAATTTCACGCCGTTTGCTGACGCGGCGCCCGCGGACCTCGTATTTCGATAGGGCGCCCGATCCCTCTGTCCCTCAAGCTTTGCGTTCGCCAGAGTTAATGTTAGATGCCAACTCGTTGGCGTACGGACCAACTGATCCCCAGCCTCACCAAGGTCGTCCAGTCGGTAGCGCCGCCGGCTAATCTGAATCAAAAGACGGGAAAGGATCAACACCCGACCAGTCTGGGGCGCTGTGGCGCGAACGCCGCGGTCAGCCATAAGAGCAACCTGACGAGCCTTTTGTGACTTGGTGACCTATATGGCCGGGCGCATGCTCCCCATGGAGGCTGAGTTCCGCGTAACGCTGGCTACGGGGGAAATCATGCCAAGACACAAATGGTCACTCGCAAGTTCGCACGCAGACGCGGCGCTGACTTGCGCCTTTGCAGCCCTTATGATTTTCGCCGCGGTCGTCGGGCTTGCAAGCACGATGCACTTGCACGTGAGCTAACGGCAGCCGCAACGCATTTCTGCCCTCAAGTTCGGACGTTCGACCTCCGTCCGATGTCCGCTTTGGGTCAGTAGCGGACATCGACCGCGTCGCTGCGAATGTCAGCTCTGGGGCCAGAAGCGGACATCGTGCTCCCTGTGGCGCTGCTTCGTTTCAAGCATTATTTTGGATCACGTGTTGGGTGCCGTGTCCGTCTGCGCGCGCTCCTGCAAGCTGCCGGTGATCGGGGCCTCGGGCAGCGTCGTCGCCGGGATGCTGCCTGTCACCGGTCCGTGCATCTGCGAGGGCTCGACGACGATGCCCGCCAGGGGCGCGTCGGGCTCCCTGATGCTGCCTGTGGTGGGAGCGTCGGCACCAGGTGATAGAGGCTGCTGACGGGCAATTGCGATTGAGCGCCCGGCTGCCGCTCGTGCGCGACCGGCGATGCGGGCTGCGGACGCTCCGCCGTTGCGACAGCGCGATCGCCGCCGCGCAGGAAGTCGGGGATTGCCGCCTCGATGATCTCCGAAACGCCGAGACCGCACTTGTCCATGTAGCAGCTCGTCAGACGGACCTTCTCATCGAGGGCGAAGTCCTTCGGTTGAGAGAGCTCGACACGAACGAGCTGGCCGCGACCGCGCACGCGGTTCGGAAGCTGGAACTCCGGCGGCAGCGCGTCGGTGACCGGCAGCACGCGCTCGATGTAGCCGGTGGCCGTGCGACCGCGACCCTTGATCGAGACCTTCTGGCCCTCGTCGACGTCGAAGAGGTAGTTCTCGGGGATGTAGGCGAGGACGTAGCTCGTGCCGGCGTAGATGTTGGCGACCGGCGTGGTGCCCGCGCTCAGGACCTCACCGACCATACCGACGTGGCTGCCGACGTAGCCGCTCGCGGGCGCCGTCAGCACGCCGCTGCCGTAGGTGCGCTGCAGATCGGCGTAGGCGCTCGAGACCTGCTGGAGGGCGCCCTGATTGGCGGTGATCTCCGTCTCGAGCGAGGTCTTCTCGGCTTCGAGCGAGAGAAGCTTGTCCATCGCTTGGACCTGGGCGGTCGACATCTGCTGCATCGAGCGGGCGAGGGCGAGGCCGTTCGCGTTCGCCTTCTGCAGCGTGTCCATGTACGCGTTCGTAGCCTCGGCGGAGACCTTCGCCATCGGCAGAAGGGCCTTCACGACCTCGCGCCGCGCCCTCGAGCTGGGCGACGCGGCCGGTCACGCGCGCCTGCTCGGCGGCGAGATCTGCCAGCGAGCGCGACATCGCTGCCGAGTTGACGACGGCGATCTTCTGTCCGGCTTCTACCCAGTCACCCGGGCGCACGCTGATCTCACGGATGCGCGCGTCCGGCCACGGGGAGGCGACGGCCACGGTCTGGCGTGTCACGAGCCCGTCTGCGTCGAGCATGAGGCTGCCTCCGCCGAGCGCATAGACCGCAAATCCACCGGCGCTGCCGATGACCAGCGTGGTCAGCACCAGCTTACGCAGCCGCTTCCACTTAACCTGGCTTGCCTGCAATTGATTGCTCATGACTTTATTCGTTCCTCAGGCGGCTTGTGCGTGACGGCAGGCCTGCTTCCGCTTCATGATGCGGGCAGCGATCCGTTCCGCGGCATCACCGCGTCCAAATGGGTTCGGGGCATTGATCAACTTGCGCTCGCTGCTGTCCGTCAGCTCGCGCACGCCGTTGACGATGGCGTTGTAGTCGGAGCCGACGAGCTTTCCGAAGCCGGCCTTGACGACCTCGGGGCGCTCGGTGCTCTCGCGGGTGATGAGGATCTGCAGCCCGAACGTGGGTGCCTCCTCCTGCACGCCGCCAGAGTCGGTGACGACGGTCCAGGCGCGGTTGAGAAGGTAGACAAAGTCCGGGTACTGCAGCGGCGACAGCAGGAGCACGTTGGGAGCGTCGCCGAGGTAGGTGAGAACGTCGCCCGCGGACCTGCGGATTAAGGTGAACGGGTAGCGCGATGATTTTGTCGCCGTCGCCGGCCAGCGTGCGCAGGGCGCGCAGGACGTTGCGCATCGGCGGGCCAATGTTCTCGCGGCGGTGCATCGTCGCCAGGACGAGCTTCTTGTCGGTCGGAAGCGCGCGACACGCCGGCGTCGATCGGCTGGTAGTCGTTGCCGATCTTGGCGCGCGCGTAGAGCAGGGCGTCGACGACGGTGTTGCCGACCAGGTCGATGTCGCTCGCCGCTACGCCCTCGCGCAGCAGATTGACCCGTGCCTCCTGGGTAGGCGGGAAGTGCAGGCTCGCGGCCTGGCCAATGAGGCGGCGGTTAAATTCCTCGGGGAAGGGCGAATCGAGATCACCGGTGCGCAGGCCCGCCTCGACGTGGGCGACCGGCACGCGGCCCATGAAGCCGGCAGTGGCTGCTGCTGCCGCCGTCGCGGTGTCGCCCTGGACGATGATCCAGTCATAGCTCTTGGCGCGCAGGATCTTCTCGATCTGCTCGGTCATGCGACCGAATTTGCCGGCGAGGCCCTGCTCTTCGACGATGTTGGAGCCGTTGTGGGTGACGGTGATGCCGAAGAAGTCGAGCAGGCCGGCCGCAAGCTCGATGTGCTGACCCGACCAGAAGATATCGAGCTCAGCGCCCGCGTCCTGCAGGGCTTTGCAGACTGGGCCGAGCTTGATGATCTCAGGGCGTGTGCCGAAGGCGACGAGGACGCGCATACTGTTATTCACTCTTCTGATCAGCGATTGGCGGAGACGAAATCGTCGGGGATGTCGTGCACCGTCTTCGACCAGACGATGGGTTTGGTGGCGAGCTCGGATTCGCCGAGGAACGTCTTCCAGGCGCGGTAGACCGCGGCCATGTTGATGTAGAGCGCTGCCGGCCAACGAAGGGCGATGCCGATCCAGTCGTAGTTGCCGTAGACCTCGTAGCCGGAGATCACGCGCACGACGTAGCGGGTGACGAGCGCGAAGAGGTTGATCCACATGGACACGATGACGACATCGCCCATTGGCTCGGGGAAGTCAGCGAGCTCGAGGTAGCCGAGCAGCATCAAGCCGAGCAGCGCGGCGGAGATCGGCGGCAGGAAGCTGGTGATCATGCCCTTGCGGTCGCGCAGGAAAAAGTAAAAGTCCCACGGATCGCCGGTCCAGCCGAGCTTACAGAAGGCCTCGAAGTTGATGCCGTACACCCAGCGGGTCTTCTGCTTGATCGAGGCTTCTAGCGTCTTGGGGAAATATTCGCGCGTGGCCACGAAGTCGAAGCCGTCCTCGACGTTGCGCGAGATGGCGGCGAACGCCGATTTGAAGCCCGAACGCTTGGCCTCGATGCCGAGGATGTAGTCCTCGGTGACGGTGCCAGACATCAGCACCTGATTGCGGGTCGCCAAAAAGAACTTGATGAGGCGCTTGGTTACGCAGGTGCCAACGCCGGCCGATGGGATGGCCGCACCGACGGCATCGCGGACGATCATCTCGCGCGTGTGGCGCTCAGCAAACTCGTCCATGTAGGTGGATGCGACGATGGCGCTCTTGCCGCGGTTCAGCGAGAACACCGGGGCCTGGATGAAGTCGTTCTCTTGCGCGTAGGCCGCGTAGACGGGAAACGAGCGGGCATCGATGACGTCCTCGCTGTCATGCAGGACGACCAGTTCGGGCGCATCGTCGGTGCTGAACACCTGCGCGAACATTTCATTCAGCATCTGGCCCTTCGACGTCGGACCAGGCAGCCGGTTGACGATGACCTTCACGCGCGCGGGGTACTTGGCCTCGAGCTCCTTCGCGACGCGCAGCGTGCCGGTGTCGTTCGGATAGACGCCGAGATAGAGAGAGACCTGCGGGATCTGAATGCGCGCGAGATTGCCCTCGACCATCTTCCGGAGGACGTCTTCTTCGTGCCAGTTGGCGACGAAGACGGCGGTTGGCGGGACGACGGTCTCACCGTCGTCGAGCTGGGGCACGCGCCGGCGGACGATGCCGAGAGCGACAAGGTCGATGAACGCGTCGTCGATCGACGACACGCTAATCAACACGCTCACCGTGAAGAGCAGGATGATAAGAAACTCGAGCACTTCTGACGCCTTCCGCGGTCGCCCTCGAAATGGAGCAACTTCTCTAAAATTCGAACCTTGTCCCCTTGGCTTTAGTTCAAATTTTCGGAAAAGCGATTAAAGCGTTCAATCACGGACCGCTAAAACGAAATCAACTTTAATCACTCGTTACTTTGTGTTTTTGCGGGACGCTGGCTGGCTCAAAATGATGCGCGGTCGTCCACCTATGTGGATCTCGGCAGCTTGTTGATCGCAGGGTCTGCTTTGGTTCAGTCGGACGTTGATGCGCGAGAGCTTCGGGGTCCTTTTGCGACTGCGGCGGCTCTGCCTGGCTGTTGGCGATTGACGCGTCGGCGTCACTCGCGCGCCGCGCTAAACCCGAGATAGGCAAGCGTGCCGAAAACCAAAAACGGGATCCAACTTGCCGATACGGGAATGCTGTGCGAGCCGACCATCACGTGCCAGCCCATCACCGCCCGTGAAAACTGCAGCACTGCAATGATGGGAAACACCGCCGCTGCGAGGCGGGCGTAGCTCTTGGCTGTGATGTGGTGTCTCCTTGCCTTCGTGTGCACGGCCGACGTTAGGGTGGCGTGCTGACAGGCGTAACCGAGCTCCAGCCCTTGATCGCGTGTCGATGGCGAATACCGAAAAAGGACGCCGACTCCGGGGGAGGAATTGGCGTCCACATGATGCGCCATATGAGGGTGACACAGCGCGCGGCACCGATACTCCGACGACCGAGGGCATTCCAGAGGCGTTTTGGCGAACTGTTCTCGCCTGCTTGTCGCAGCGCCAAAAAACAAAGCGCCCCGGTGGCACGCCGGGGCCGAGTGGGGGAACAGTCACAGTGAGCCGCAAGTCATGTCAACTTGCCCCTCCATCACACGGCCTGCCAAATAATTGTTCAAGCGCCACGCAACGCCAAAGTTAACCCGTCGCTGGATCAAAGCCCCGGCCTCGCACATTCAGTCGTATCTGAAGCGGTTCAGAGCCTTTCTCTCCACGTCGAAGCGGAACGTCGCGAACCGGCTCACGGGCTTCACCACCTCGATCGCTCGATCCTTCGCAGGTAGGCGACGGATGAAGCCGCGCTCCTCGAGGCCGATGAGTAGCCGGCGGGCCATCGGGCTGCGATAGTGAAAGTGATCGGCGATCTCGCGTGGCGCGATCCCGCCGGTCCGCTCGAGCTCAGCCTCGATGAACAGCAAGGCTTTGCGCTGCTGCTTGGTGATCATGCCGCGCTCAGATCTTCTCGATAGCCATCACGCTCGCAGTTGGCTTGGACCCAATCCATGCCGGCGCCCGACCCGCGATAGATCAAATGATACACGTCGACTGTGTCGTCTGAACGGATCAGATCCAGCCGCCGTTGAGGCTCCGGGCCAGTCAGTGCGCCGAGTACTGAGGAAGTCCGGCTCCGGCGGGGACGCGCCGTCACCGTCGGAGTTCTCGGCCGCAACTTAAACATTGCGTACACGTTAGATAAGCGAGGGCCCGGGGATGCTTTTTGCCCTTGGCCCTTGGGCGTCGGCCGCACGCGCCGCACTCAGCGCAAGAGAAACATAGTGATCGCTGCGGTGGCCATGCAGCCGGTTGCGAACCATCCCAGCACGCGCTCCGGAAGCGGGGCGACGAACTCACCCATTTCGTCTTTACGGGAGACCACGATCATCATCGCCGTCATCAACGGGACGGATATAACGCCATTGACGACGGCGCTCCAGAACAAGGCCCGTATCGGATCGAGCGGCGAATAGTCTACCAGCACGCCGACGACGGTCGCGAGGGCGATCACTGTGTAGAACCCGACCGCTTCGCGCGGCTTGTGTTCGAGCCCGATTTTCCAGCCGCGGGACTTGCAAATGGCATGGCCGCCGAGCCCGCCAGGACGGGGACGGCAAGCAGGCCAGTGCCGATGATGCCTAGGCTGAACAGGGCGAACGCAAGATCGCCAGCGATCGGGCGCAGCGCCGCGGCGGCGTCGGCTGAAGTTTGTATGTCGGTCATACCGGCGGCATGCAACGTGACGGCCGTGGTCAGGATGATGAAAAAGGCCACCGAGTTGGCGAAGCCCATGCCGACCAATGTGTCCCAGCGAATGCGGCTGAGCTGGGCGGGTGCCTGGTCGGGATGATTGATGAGCGGATCGGTCGTTGGGTCGGCCTCGTCTTCCTCCACTTCCTCCGACGCCTGCCAGAAGAGGAGATAGGGGCTGATTGTAGTGCCGAAAACCGCCACCACCATAGTTGCCGTCGCCCCCGTCAAGGCGAGCTGCGGCGTCACAACTCCCGAAGCGACCTCGCTCCAATCGATCTGCACCGTGAAGACGACGCCGACATAGGCAAAAAGCGCCAGGGTCAGCCACTTCAGATAGCGCACGTAGCGATGATAGGGGACCAATATTTGGAGGCTCAGCGAGATTGCGGCGAATAGCGGCGTGAATAGGTGACGCCCCCATCCCAGTAGCAGATCCATCGCCGCCCCCATGGCGGCGAGATCGGCGCCGATGTTGATGGTGTTGGCGATGAACAGCAACGCCACGAGACCCGTCACAGCCCAGGGCGGAAAGATCCGGCGCATGTTGCCCGCCAGTCCATGCCCGGTGACGCGTCCGATCCGGGCACTGATCATCTGTATCGTCGACACTAGCGGATAGAGGAACAACATGGTCCACAGCATGTTGACCCCGAACTGCGCGCCTGCCTGGGAGTAGGTCGCAATTCCGCTGGGATCGTCATCTGCGGCGCCTGTGATCAGTCCGGGCCCCAAGCGAGGAAATAGCGCGGCGTGGCGAAGCCTATGTTTGGGGATGATCGATAGTCTCTCGTCTCCGCCCTTCGGATGATCAATCATCTTGGACCACCCCGCCCCGCTTCCGATTAGCAATTCCGCTTGGCCTCGCAAATACACCAGTCCGCGGCCACCGCAATCGGTCTAGCACATGGCGAACTTTTCAATTATCGGCGCGCAATCAGTGTTGATGCACTGGCGCCTTCGACGGCATTGGGTCAGAAGCGGACATCGAGCATGTCGCTCCGAATGTCCGCTTTGGGCCAATCGGAGCCTCAACGGCGACTCGGGGCTCCAACGCAGTTGCCATCCCCCATCGACGTACCGGTCGGGAAGCTGAGCAGGCCCTCAAGCATTACTTCTCTCTGGCCGACCTCACGGCTTTGCGCGAGCTAGCCTTGCGTTTTGTCGCCGCAAGGTCATCTTCGGGCCAGTAGGCAACCTCACCCAATTGCTCCAAGCTGATGTCCATCCACGGCTCAGCCGAATTTTCGACGCCAGCGATGAACGGCGACGACAGCCGATACCGCCTTCCACGTTCCCCACCCCAGTAACGATACTGGCCGCAGCTTGGCGGAGGCGGAGGAGGTATAAACGCCCATCCATAAACCGGGGGCCCATACTGAGGCGGCGGGAGGATCTGTCTAGACGCGCGCTATACCCCGCCTTACGTGGGACCGAGATGGTGAGCGACGACACGCGACGCGAACATCCATCGCCTTCCAAAGCCGACCTGTGCGCCGTTAGCGTCCGACAAACCGAAATTGATGATTATAGACGGCCTCGATCTCTACGGTGCGCCTCTTAAGCCGCTCTGCCTCATGCTTAAGCCCAGCACGCTCGGCAACATGGATCGCCTGCGCGAGGTGGAGGCAGGCATCCTCGTATAAGTCTTTCACGTTATGCGGCGCGGCCTCGTACATCGACGCGTACGCTGCCTCGGCCCGAGATTCATACTTCGCCATCTCAGTATCATCGTTCATGAGCACCTTGGCCTCTATTTGTGAAGCAGCGTTTCCCAGTTCGTCGGCACCCGCCCAGCGGGCCCCGGCACCGGTTGATCCAACGGATGCGAGTGAGGAGCAGCCACGTTCGGACCGGTGAAGACTGCCTCCGTACGATAATCGTAAAACCAGTCTTCGCCCGGCTCGAAGCTGGCAATAATTGGATGACCTGTAGCTGCGCTATGCTTCGAAGCATGTTGATTTGGCGAGGTGTCGCAGCAGCCGATGTGGCCACACTCGGCGCATCTGCGAAGATGCAACCACCATGCGCCAGCCGCCAAGCATTCAACGCAACCGGTTCCACTCGGCTTGACTGTTGCGTTGATACCGTTCTTCTCGGACTTCATTTGCACTCTCCGCCAGCGTTATTTGCGGCTATCTGATCCCAAACACCGCCAGCCTGCCAGTGACTTTGGGAGCTAACCCAATCGGCGATGTCATGCCCGCAGCAATTTGCGCGGCTCCCCTTAATCAGCGCGCCGCGCTCGGACCCAAAGATAGCGGTCCCTTTGAGACGCTAGTGATGTCAGCTTTGGGTCAGAAGCGGACATCGACCGCGTCGCTCCGAATGTCCGCTTCGGGCCAGGAGCGGACCTTGCCGGTCTCATGCACTCACTAAATGAAGCGATGACAGAGCGTTTCACGAAGTCGTTTCGGCCCTTCGGCAGTCCCCCAAGTTCGCTTCGCAAACAAAAGGGCCGCCCTCTAGGTCGTCGAAACTCGGCAACCCGGCGGGTGCCAGTGCCGATCGACGAGCAGTCTTGAGGGCGCTGCTCGGCACTCAGCTTCTGTTCATCTGCAGGCTGGCAATCTTCGTGGGTGTGTTGCGCTGGTTCGTGATCCAAAAGCAAACGGACGGCGCGAGTATCGCCGTCCGTCATTCGTTTCCGAAGACGGCACATTTGGTGGATATATCAATGGGTTCCCGAGACAGCTCCGGTGCAAACGCCACGCGTGGCCTTGGTTGGCTTCTACGCGCGCAACATGACGGCATAATTCGCGAAGCGTTGCCCGCCCGGTGGGTCGAGTTGATCAACTGCCTGGACGAGAAAGAGCGAGCCCGCCTCAAGGCAGAGCTAAGCTACGGTGACGACAGCGCGCCGCTTAAGAACTAACCGCTGCGCCCACACACGGCGACCACATACCTGCAAAGGAAGGCTGAGTGCCTCGGCTTTCGCTCCTAATGTGCCATCCAGCCGGCGCCTGACGATCGGCGCGTCTGACCAATCGATGATCTTCGCCGCCGCCAAATCTACCGCGAACGTCAGGGCGGCGGCATCGCCAAGGTGGGGCGAGAACGTCAGTCGCTCCTTGAGGCGGTCCTTGGTCTCGAGAATGAGACGGCCGGAGCTGTCAAACCTTGCGGCGCCGGGCCCGCGAATGGCGGCCGTGAGGTCACCCTGGAACTCGTCGCTGTCGGGCACTTGCACGCCGGCCGGGTCATCAAACCACTGCCGCAAAAGGTCCCACATCTCCGCACGGCGGTTGACGTAGTGCTCGGTGTTATAGGCCTTGGCGCCGAAGTTGACGCTCTCCACGAGGTCCCCGAGCAGCTAATTGAGACGATCGTAGAGTCCTGCGCCGAGGCCCGTGGTGTCGACGACGACTTTCTGCAGGCCGAGCGGCGTCAGCCAGCGGACTTCTTGCTGCACGTCGCCGGCGAGCGCCATCAGATCGTTTTGATTGATGCGTGCGCACGTGGGCACCGATGCGGCGGCCCTGGCGATCGACAAGCCCAGTCTTATCGCTCCCTCCGCGCGCCGGGTCGACACCGAGGATGATGGGCCCATAGGCGGTGACGGCCGTCTTACGGGCCGTGAGGACCTGGGCGGCTCCAATGAAGGCTTCCGAGCCTGAGGTCTGGAACGCCTCATCGGCGTTGGCTGGGTACTCCTGCTTGAATTGCCAGCAGAAATCATCCGACGATGCGCCAGAGATGACGGCGAGCTCGCGGTTCTTTGCCCACGCCCAGTAGGTCTGTGACCGCCGCAGGTCGTACGCTGCCTCGTACTCGGCAAGGGCCGCTGGCGCCCTCCACTCAGCCGGCGCCAGCGCTTCGTACTCTTGATGCCAAAACCAAGGGATGAAGTTGGCTTCGAAGTCGCTGTCACCACGTTCGGCAGCTTTCCATTCGGAGTGGAAGACGTTGCCGATACCGTTGGCGGTGGAATTCGAAGATCACTTTCGTGTCGGCAACGTTAGCAATGGCTTGGCGAATGCCAGCGGCGTGCTTTTGCGCGTGCGGCCAGAAGGCAACCTCGGAGCCATGGAAATACTGGATCGTTTCGGAGCGGCCGATCTCGGCGGACCCGGCGGTCGCCACCTTGTACCCAGAGTCGAGCAGCCCGAACGCGATCTCAGCTATTCTCGGCTCGCCCTTTCTTTTAATCAGGGTGTCGATGGTTCGATCCCATCCGGGCTCACCAATCATTTCAAGCGATTGCAGCCGGACCCAGGAGAAGCGAAGGCTATCTTCGCGTGCAAGACGACCACGGGTTCGATCGAGGTCACCGAACGCGGCCATGGGGGAGGTGAAGTCACCGCGATAGACTTACCGGCGGAGCGCGCTGCCGCATTGGCGAAGGCGATCCTGGCTCACGTTGGCCAAGCGCGGTAGGCGCGGAGCGCGCCAATCAGAGGCGAACCCGTGCTTTGCTATTGGGTTGCCGGCGTCGTGCCGAACTCCGCAAGGACCTTGGCGAGCGCATCCGGCGTCACCGTCACTGCGCCGGAAAAAGGTCGATCGATAAGAACCACGATCAACAGGCCAGAGAAAATCACGAGGGACAACAGTCCGGTCATGAGAGACTGGGCCAGCAGGTTCTGCGTACCGAAAAAAAACGTGAACCCGATCGTGACTGCGGCGCCCCAAAACAGAACGGGCCAAATGACCCCCGGGACCGTGCCATCAGCCGCAGCAAGCCTGGCACGCCGCTCCTGAGTGATCGAATCTAGCTGGTGCAAAATCTCTGCAACAGAGCGCTATCGCGCCCCTGGGGAGTTAAGGACACCAGGACCGACCCATAGACGGCATCGAGGGCCACGCGCGCCGACGGACTCTCATTTGCATGCTCCATCGCCGGCCAATCGTCGGAGATCGTGGCTCCGAGATAGGCGCTGAGCCTTGCGCGCAATGCCGTCGCTGGCGCCTCGGCCACGCCATACGACAGGCGGTAGACGTTCGTAGCCGCCCCCGCCTCGCGTGCCACAATGTTGTCAGCGTTGTCGAATTTTTCCCAGACGACAACGATGGCGAAGGCGAGCAGGACAGCATACAGCACGCCAACGACCGCGAATTTGAATCCGGCGACCTCATTGTTTGGGGTTAGCCTATCGAGCGGCACGTAGCGGCGGATCAGAATGGGACCAAGCATGGCCAGACCGGTCGTCAGCCCGACGAGGAGCAGGCCAGAGAGCCAGATGGGTTGGCTCTGGAGAAACGAGACCATGGTGGTGTCCCCACGGCGGCGCTTGGATGGCGCAGCCTAGTTCGGCCGTTGCCTGGCGTCAGCAGGAACTCGCGCGGACGGTCAATTCGAGCGGTGTCCACGTGCATGTGGCGATACTGCTCGACGAGCTCGGTGAGATCACCACCATCGATCCGCCAGTGGCGCGCGCTACTACATTGGGCGAAGGCCATCCAGGGGCGCTAGGCGCGCTAGTCAGCAATCCGGCCTGATCAATCATTTCAATTGGATGCGTGTTCACATGGCGCGCGGTGCTTGATGCCGCCCCGGGGCCGGCTATTGCTTAAGCGCGAACACTCAATACTATCTCCCCATTGCAATCCCGCCGTTGAGCGGCGCGTAGGTCGCCTGCGGCGGATATAACAACCAAAGGGGGATGCTATGGCGCAGCAGCGCGTGCAGGGAGTTACATCCGCAAGTCTCATCGTCATCATTCTGACCGCCGCCGCCGTCGGCGCCATCGTTGGCGGCATCATTGGCACCAGCCTCGCTACGGCTCCGCTGGCCATCGTCAGCGGCTTCGTCGCCACTGTCGTCGCGGTGATTGTGCGCAACAAGTTGCTGAACCGCTTTTCGGGCGTTGGCCCCGATGACTTCCAGATACCGATGGTGGTTGCGGTATTCGCCGTTATTGCCTCGATCGCGGGAAGTTTGGCGAGCAAAGAAATCCTCGATCAGGTGGGTGGCGAGTGGTCGCCGGTATGGACGGGCACGGTTGCCGGACTCGCTTCCGCGATCCTGATGGCATTGTTGATGATCACCTACCACATGTACCCGGAGCCGCGCCGGACCTGAGCTGGCCGCCCGTTACGGCTTCGAGACGCGTAAAGCGCCGCAGCGGCGGCGCTTTACGGGATTTTGAACGAAACAAAGTAACTGTTGTTCCCGAGGCCTTATAATCGGGGATACGGTGGATCACGCGCCGCTCTTGTTCGCTCTGCAACCCGGCCTGCCGCTGGGCCTGTTGGCGACGGCCGCCGCCGTGGCCGCGAGCTTCGTATCCCTCAGCATCTACCGGCATTCAGCCGAAAACGAAGCCTGGCGACGCACGAGCTGGATGCTGTTGGCCGGCGTCACAGGCGCCTTCGGCATTTGGGCCGCCCACCTCGTCGTGCCGCTCGGGCAGGGCCGCATCGGCGCCGCGCAGATTGATGCCCGGGCTGTGGTCGCAGCGCTGCTGCTGACGGCCGCACTCATGTCGAGTGGCTTCATCATCGCCGCGCGAGGCCCAGTCTGGCACCCGGCGGCCGGCGGCGCCGTCAATGGCACCAGCATCGGACTTATGCACTACGGCGCGATCTATGCGCTGGCGGTGCCCGGCGTGGTGGAATGGAACCTCCCGCTGGTCGCGGCCTCGTCGGCCTCGGGGCCGGCTTCGGCTCGGCGGTAAACCGGCGTATGGCCGAGCTGTGCCGCGTTGAGGAAGCCAAACTGGCGGGCATGACGGCGGCAAACCTGTTCGACCGTCCGATCGAGGCAGACAGCGAGGTCGACGCTTCCTCAACCCCGCGTTCGGCGAGTCGATACCGGTGCGCGTGCTGCGCCGCGAGCTCGGCCGCGGACAGTCGATCTATGGCGTGCACCGACCTCTCCGAGCTCGGCGCCGCCGAGGAGCAGTCGCACCTCCAGAACGCGTTGCTGCAGTAACGCGAAGTGGAACTCCGCGACCGCAACCTGCTGCTCGATACGGCCCTGAGCCACCTGCTGCAAAACAGCAACGCGACACTCGCCACGCTACATCAGCTGCGCGATATCGGTGTGCGCATCGCGCTCGACGACTTCGGTACCGGCTTCTCCTCGCTGAGCTACCTGCGGAGCTTCCCGTTCGACCAAATCAAGATCGACCGTTGCTTCATCGAAGGGCTTGGCGAGGGCAACGAGAAATCGCTCGCCATCGTGCGCGCGGTTCGCGCCTCGGCCAGCCTCGGCATCGCCACCGCGGCCGAGGGCGTCGAGACCCAGGCGCAGGCCGACATTGTCCGCCGCGAAGGCTTTACGGAGATCCAGGGCTATTGGCTGGCCGAACCGAAACCGGCCTCCGCCATCGTCCGCGACTTCGAACCGCAGCCGAAGCCGCGCAAGCGTGAGCAAAGCAAAGCGGAGGCTGGCGGCGGCAACGTCGATTTACCGGTAGCGCGGGCGAGGCGGCAGCGCCGCACGAAGTCGGCGCGATCCGACTGAGGTTTAGGGTATGAGCTCGCGCGCG
>CAVRVR010000022.1:0-457926 GCA_963724595.1 uncultured Alphaproteobacteria bacterium
GGAGACGAGTGAGAAGTAATGACCCTCGTCGCGATCGGCATTCTCCATCCCGTAAGGCCAATATGGCCGCAAGCTCGGCAATTCATGAGGGTGCATGACTAGTGCAGCCATAGGCCCAGGAAGCTAAGGGCCAACGCAAATAGAAGCTGCCCAGCAAAGTACCAGGTCAGAATTTCGTCGGTCTCTGCGGTGAGGAAAGTCGCTTTGCGCCGCATCGCTACCTCCTTGCGCTTACCATCTTTATGCGTGTGCAACTTACCGACATGTGGCAGTCGCGATATCCCCGTTTTGGGGGAGACCTACGGGATAGGTCGTTGACACCGACGCGGCCCTCAGGAGGTTCGCGCGTTCTGAACCCCGACTGCGCGATGCAGAATCTGCTCTGCCGCATAGCTGCGTGCCGGCTTGAACCAACCTCTTATGCAAGGTTTTGGTAAACAGGACTGGGCGCTCTACCAGAACACGGTTACGTTCGCCAAAAAATTGAGCGCACTGCCAGTCTCCGGCGTATAGATTACTGGCGTCGGATGATCGGTGTACCCGAGCCCAATGCCGGCCCGAATACCGGGAGCAATGGGTGCGTTATACGCTCCGGTTATCGACAAACTGCCGTCATGCGCGAGTTGACCCTTCTGCAAGGCGGCATCAACAAGATAGTGGCTGAAAACGTTTTTGGAGATTACCAACGATAGCATGTCGCGTGGCCGTGAAGGCTCGAGACCTATCCCATAAAGCCGCAGCTCGTAATTCTGACTGAAACGATTGAATTCCGGCGGCGCATACATTGCGGTGACGCCAGCGTAGACCCCCCTTGCAGCCTGACCCGCCACCGGCGCAAGTTGGACGAATTGTTGATCGGCCAGAGCATAGATTCCGTAGTCGCCGGTGTCTCGGCCGCCCAATGCGAAATCAGTATAACGACTTGAGTTGAACATCGGTGCTGCACGCACCCAGGTCATGAGCTGACTGGGGGCCGCTTCAATCCGATAGCCAAACTCGTTGATCACGAGAACCCCGGTATTCGGCGTGGACCATTCAAAGCCCGTCGGGTTCGCTGCCTTCTCGGCCACGGGGCCATCCGGGCTGCTCGCTCGCTGAATGCCGAGTTTGTTGTAGAATCCGTCAGGACCATTGATCTTGATGTTGATCGACGGAGTGGTCCAGGCGAAGGCGTTAATGCCGGTCTCCACCGGTATTGCTCCACTCGGTCCAAAGATGCTGGCGGACAGATTGCCCGCCAGAAAGGGACCCCAGAATTCAAAGACGTTTTGTAGATATCCAAACTTCAATTCGATCTGCTTGTTTAAAAAAGTCTGATAGTAGCTAAGTGTCGCGAGGCTAGTTGCGTTCGGCCCACCGGGGTCCCAGGTGTCATAGTTATAAATACCGCCAAACACGATCTGCCCATCGGGGAATTCCGAATCTGCTCAGGTCGTAAGTCAGCAGCATCACGTTATTTGAAAAATAGGTTGGCTTCTGACCGTTGTAGGTTTGCCGACCGAACGTCGTATGCTCAACGGACAGCAAGTTGTCGAAATAACTGTTGCTGGTGTAGCCGAAGTAACCGATCCCATGGGAGGCGAGACGTGATCGAATGCCGCCGAAGTCGGGATCGATCGTATCCTGCGGACCGGGCACGGTAAATTCTATCCCTTGATCCGAAGGGAATCTGAAATCCGGCGGCTTGGTCGTGACTGACGTAGTGCCAAATCTCGCGGGCGCAGGTGCTGCAATATCCGCAGAGTCGCCTGCGTGAGATGACTGCCCACGGCAGGGATGCCGCACAAATCGACAGAGCGATCACCTTCCACATGGTCGAGGCCCTATCGAAAACCAGCACTTGAGTTCAGCGTCCCCACTGACCGTCGAAAGCCGTTCAGGTGTCAGCCGAGGGTACCATTCTTTTGGTTGGTAGTGTCATCTCGAAACGCGCGCCGCCACCGGGGTCGGACGCCGCCGAGAGCGTGCCGCCATGCTGCTCAACAATCATTTTGCAGATCGCTAGACCCAGTCCTGTTCCTGTGGCCTTCGTGGTGACGAACGGCTCAAATATGGCTCTCAATTTTTTGGCGTCAATTCCGGGGCCCGTGTCTTCTACTGAAATGGCAAGTGCCTCCGAACCGCAGACGCGCAGTTGTGACGCTAATGATGCGGGGTCTATTTTCCATGGTAGCCATTGCCTCCATCGCGTTGTTGAGCAAATTAAGAATGACCTCCCGAAGCTGGCCCGTGTTCCCCGACAAAGACGGCAATTCTGACGCGAATTTCATGCGGGTTGTGATATTGTGGTTTTCTCGTTCCTTGCGCGTCAATTCTACCGCTTCAAGGGCCAACGCGTTTATATTCATCGGTTGGTGTTCTTGCTTGCCTCTAAACAAGTTGCGAAAGCTCTCGAACACCTCGCTCGCACGAAAAGTGGCACCATTCTATCTCCTCAAAAGCTTCCTTTGCCTCGTTGATATCGGGTTCATCTCGGTTTAGAAATCGCTGGCCGGCGCCGGCGTTCGCTCGAATGGCTGCCAGAGGTTGTCTGACTTCATGGGCAATTGCGGCGACGACCGCTTGTGCGCGCGTTAATCTATTTGCGCGTTCGCGCCGAAGGTCTCTGTTTGCGTTTGCAAGCCTTGCTTGAAGGCTCATTGTTTGTGTGACTAGCGTGATTAACACGACTTTCGAAACGAACAGCGAAATCAGACGAGACGCATAGAACCCAAGGCTGAAGCGAGCCCCCGCTAAGATAATCATTACGCTTTCCGCTATCAGCGCACAGACCGCAACAGTGAGCCACAGGTCAAGTGCTGACCTTCCACGAGTCCATAGCAGCGAAAGTGTGAGCACATTCGTCAGTGCGACCATTCCGATGAGCGGAACGCCCCAAAAGCGTAGCTTTCGAATTATCTAGAAGTACCGGAAGAAGACTTTGTCCTGCGATAGCGATCCAGGTCAGCGTAGCACACCGCAATAATGACGATCGTTATGCTCCAGCCAATCGCACTTTTCGCTGAGGGATCACTCACGTCTTTCGTGTATTTTCCACCCGTTAGGGAGGCGTAAGTAGCCAAAGCCAAGGCAAATCCGAATCGCCCTGTAACACTTATCCAAGCGGTGCTCTGGGGTCCGCCCCCAAGGAGTCCTGTCGGCGCAAACGCATTTGGAAAGCTGAGTGTGTAGGGGATGACAATCAGCGAGGAAAAGAGATAAGCGGCCGCGAGCACCAAGAGTGGACGCGAGCCACTTGCCGAGAACATACCGAACAGCAGAAGAGCAGTGACGAGGTCGGTTACGAATATGATCGCCCATCATTGTTGGAATGAAGCTATCAATCCGCGGCAGCGGCATCTCTGCGAACGGAATCAGCACTGCATATGCAGTAAGTGTGATGACAATGACTGCGAAAGCTAACTGGCGTTGCCACAAAGTCGGCGGCGTTGTTGCCACCGAATATTCAAATCCTTCCGATCCGTGGATCGGCGTCGTCAGGTGCAGATCGCTTTTTGCTGATGGTACGTTCATGGTCATTCTGCGCATCGCATGCAGGAGCCTTTCGCCATCAGCGGGTGGGATGGAAGAGTGCCTTACGCGATCAGGTGGAGCCGGAGGGCTTGCGACACGGCATGCGTGCGGTCGCGGACGCCAAGCTTTGTTTGCGCTTTCTTGATGTGACTGCGCACGGTTTCCTCGCCGAGACCAAGGTAAAGAGCGATCTCTTGTAGGCGCTTGCCGGAGGACAGCAACCGCAGGACAGCGAGCTCACGTGGCGTCAGGGAGACGCCCTTTCCCAATCGCTTCGCGAACGGAGCAATCACCCTCTGCAGGCGAATGGCTGCGAAGTTCGCGCCCAAGAACAAGAGTGCCCGCTGCTCGTGCGTCAGCCGGGACAGAACGTGGCGCGACCAGTATACGACCAACCACCGACCTCCGACCGGACACGACAGGATGTCGCGCATGCCATACTTGAGAGCAAGCTCAAACGGCCAGCGATCGATTCCCAGCGGCTCCAATTGTTGCATCGTTTCCGACATCGTGTAGGGCGCGAGCGCAATTCGGGCCAGCATCACGGCCGGGCCGGGGCCCCTTTGCATATGCTCGACCTGCTCGCCCCACCATCCCTTGGGCGCACTCTTGTGGAGGAAGACGGTCTTCCCGAGTTCGATGGCGCTCAAGTCTTCCCATCGCAGGGGCAGGAGCAATGCTCCCAGGACTGCCATTTTGCAGGCCGGCATCGTGACATAATGGAGCGCGGCGAGCACCGCTTCCGGTGAATCGAAAGATTCGACGGCAGTAGTGAAATGCAGCAGCTCAGACGCAAGCGCGGCGTGGGCTTGGGAGGCGGCCATGGGTCGGCTTCTCGCGAGAGAAATTAACGTCCTAACCTTTCTTGTCCTGCGTCTTCAATCTTGAGACCCACAGCAAGACAGGACGCTGATCCGGCTGGCGGATCAGCGCCCGAGCGCCACAGAACCCGCAGGGGCCATTCCCTATGATGGCGCAGAGCGGTCGTACAATTTCATACAAAACCAAAATAGTGCCATTTAGTACTGACGATACGTAGGCGGACCAAGTCCAGTTACTGCCTGTTTCGGCGAGCCTGCATTGGCGGGTGTCCGGCGAGGCTACCCGCGGGGTCCAACATTTACTACCTGCAAAGGCGATGACACGTTTCGACGACGTTCATCACTGGGCCGCGTTTTCGTGACGGCGCCCCAAGATCTTTGCCGGTCGCCGACAGAGACTTCGTTGGCATGGAACGTCGCCAAGGCTGTTCGGCGGCCATCGCGTCGTGAACCTCTACAGCGTTTCGCCACATCCAATAGCCGCGGCCCCGCAGCGCTGAAACACGCACGGATGTCGCTCACAAACACGGACGTCGTTGAGATCAGCTACGGCTCGCGCGGGCTAGAGCTAGATGCAGCAGCCGGGCGGGATGCGGGGAGGCGCCGCCCGGCTGAGGCCAACTTTGCCTATCAGGCGTCACTTGGTACCTTGTCTGCCGACCGTGCCTCGCCCGCATGGAGCCAGGCCGTCATCAGCTCCCAAGCGACGGAGAGAACAATCGGCCCCAAAAATAGGCCGATGATTCCGTATGCTATGGTTCCCCCAATTACTCCAACGATGATCACCGGCATTGGCGTCAACAGCCCGCGCGCCATCAGCATGGGCTTGAGGAAGTTGTCGAGAAGGCCAACCGGGATCATGTAGGCGGTGAACATCAGCGCATGCGCGGTCTCCATAGCGGTCCAGCTCCAGAGGATGATCGGTAAAAACACGATCGCTGGCCCGATCTGAACAATCCCTAGCAACAGCGAAAGGAAGGCCAAGATACCCGCGGCTGGAATGCCTGCGGCCAGAAACCCAGCACCCGCCAGAGATGATTGTAGCAGTGCAATTCCGATCACGCCGCGTGACACGTTACGTATAGTGGCGCCGGCTAATTGCACCATCTCCAATCCGCGGGGGCGGAAGACCCGCTCCATGAATTGAACAAGACCATCAACCAATTGCGGACCAGGACAGAACAAGAAACCAGCGACGATTATAGCGACAAGGAACTTGAGAAGCCCGAACATCGTGTTCGTCGCGATTTCGAGCAGTTTGCTGGCCAGAGGTTTGAACGCTGGGGCCAGCTCCACAAGTTGAGCCTTGATGTCAGTGACGGCCCGACTCCAAAGCTGAAAGACTTGCTCACCCACAATCGGCCAGTCCTTCACGGAGTCGTTCGGCAATGGAATTGATGGCAGACCGGCGTCGAGTTCTTTCGCCATGAACTTGACTCCACTGATCATGCCAAAGCCGAGCCACATCACCGGCGCAACCACAACCAACAAACAAAGCAGTGTGACCAGCCCTGCCGCCAGCCAGCGGCGCCCCAGCCACGCAGAGAGCCGATCAAAGAGCGGATAGAGTGCGACCGTCAGTATTGCGCTCCACAACACGATTGTCAGGAACGGCGCGATAACCCCCCAGGACCAGTAGCCAAGCAGGGCGAGAAGGCCGAAGCGTATCGCCACGTCGACGGCTTCGGTGGTCGGGCCCGACGGTCTCGGGCGCCTATCCTGGTCAACAGCCACTATTCAGAATTCCCCCCGCCCCCAAGATCTGCGCCGACGTTTGGCTAGACCGTGCCAACGTTGACTCGACGTCTAACCGCAAAGCGACGCCATTCATCCAAGCCCAGTTGGGCCAAAGGGCTAGTCGCAGAATGCTCCCAGCGCAAAGATGCCGGGCAACGATGCCGGTGGCGTCAGTGCCGCCGAGGCACAGAGGATTGCACAGGCTCCAACCTTGCCTTTTTCCGCCCGGACACCTTTTCGGGTGCTGGCAGAGTTTCGGTCGGGCGGTAAACTTTAATCTCGGGACCAAGATCTTCGGGCCGGACTTTGTCCCAGCCCGAAACGGAACGGCGGACATCTTCCACGCCAGCTATCCAGGCCTCATCGATGGTTGCGCGCGAAAATTCGAAGTCCTTTACGAAGCCCGAGCGTGAGAGCCGCGTATTGATCAGGCGAATGATGACCCAACTTCTCTCGTCGCAGAAGGCAGCCAGTTTTTGGGCGTCGGGATCAGACTTCAACTCTGGCGGCAGTCTGCCAATCAGCCGTCGACCTGCCGCAGCAAGCTCGCCAAATTCCTGTATGCGTTCGATGTTGAAGCGATTCCTGCTCGCGTACTGGATGTCTTTGGCCCGTTCCGACACCTGGCCTAAATTCTGCGGTAGTCCTCCTTGCGCGTTGAAGGTGTCGACCTGAATGATGCGGGCGGTCGTCAATGGGTCTTTCGTCCACCACATAAGTGATTGGCGTGTTGGTGACCACGCCGCCGTCCCAGTAGTGTTCGCCATCAATCATCACCGAGGGGAAGCCGGGGGGCAGAGCGCCACTGGCCCGGATATGGTCCGCGTGGATACGGGTGTTGTGCGTATCGAAATAGTGTGAGGTGCCGGTGCATACGTTCGCGGCACCCACTGAGAGCCGAACTTGCCCGCGATTGATCAAATCAAAATCCACTAACTCTTCTAACGTCGCCTTGAGCGGAGTTGTGTCGTAGATACTCAGGGCGCCTTCGGTCCCGTCCGCGGCGAACGATGCTGGCGGCATTCGAGGCCTGTAAAATCCTGGAACGCCGATGGTGGCAGCTGACATTGCAGCCATGTAATTGAGGGTAGGGCGAAGTGCGTCGAACCATGGCGGCAAGGACGGCCCATCATGTACCGAGATGCGCCGCCAGAACTCACGCAGTCGCTCCACCCGCCGCTCTGGCGGATTGCCGACAATTAGCGCTGCGTTGATGGCGCCGATCGAAATACCGACGACCCAGCTCGGTTCGATCCCCGCTTCGACAAGGCCTTCATAGACGCCGGCTTGGTAGGCTCCAAGCGCACCACCGCCCTGCAGCAGCAGAATCTCATGGTCGTACTTCATGCGTACCCCGCCGTTACAGCCTGGCTTCCCAAACGCAGCATACAGTCAACTTGTAGTGGGTAGTCGGGACTGGCCGGGGCGAGGTGAAGAGAGCGAACTTGAGCACTCCCCGCTTGCCTTTAGAACCAAGTGCCAACGTCGAGCGTGAAAACCCATCCGGTGCCGCCGACCACATACGGAACTGCCGTGTAGCCGACTGCCGAACGGTCCATGTAGAGAGCCTGACCGTTCATGCGCACCTCCTTGTAGCCAAACGGAAAGTACGTCAGTCCCGCTGCCAGGTCCCACGGGTCTCCATATTGACCAAAAACCTTTGATCCTGAGAGATAGGCTTGCCAATAGTCCGGTTGGAGCATCGTCGACGCGTACACCTGGAAGCCATGATCGAACAGGCTCTCTACAGGTATCGGTCCGATAGTCTCGAAGTCATCCAACCACCGAAAATAATACTCTGCGTCAAGCGACCAACCCTTCCACTTCATCCCCGCGTCCAGGTCCAGCATGCTGTACGTCGCTTTGTTGATCATGCCGCCGGTGTTGAAAGCATTCGGGGCGAAGAGCAACGTTCCATCCGAGAGGCGTATCTGACTGTTTTCAAAAGCGTTGACCCCTGGCTGCTCCTGCGCGTCCTCACGGCTGTAGGTGAAATGGACCCCTAATAGCGTCGCAAGGTCCTCGTGGTACTCATAGTCGCCGAAGCCTGCACCCGGCCCGAACTCACCTGTGGTCGGCATCCAGTAAAGCATGCCAGAGACCGTACACAGACAGGGGTCCATCTGGCTCGCGCTGACGCCAAGGGCGCTGAGATTGTTGGAGAGTGCCACCTTGTAATCCAGGGTATCCGTAATCTTTCCGTTCGCCATCACTCCCTGGATGTACGATCCGCGGAAATATTCATCAGCCATCGAACGATGATCGATCCTTAGCCAGTTCGGGAATGACTGAGCGGTTGATCGCGTAGAAGGCAACGAGAAGATACCGGCCGTTGCGGTCAAGGCATCAGAAAATTTGTAGCTGATATTGCCGCCGACGACGACCTGCGCGGCATCACCCTGGCTCACGTTTTGCGTCCAGGCATACCAAAAGTAGCGGAACCGTTCGTCAAACAGCCATCCGTGAAGAATGAATTGCAGTCTATTCAGCTGGAAATCTTGCCTCAGATCGAGCTCCGTAGTGCGCCCAAACGCATCCGTGTAGAAGGGATCCAAGGCCAATTGGTTCAGGTAGCGCACATAACCCTTGGCGGAGAAGTCGACCTCGCCGTTAGGTCCGCGAGCGAGAACAAAGCCCTTGCCGAATTCATAAGGGCCCTCTTTGACTTCCTTTTCGGCGGAACTCCCTTCGTATCCCATGCCGCCATGGAGCCCGCGGCGTGTAGGAAGCGTAGGAAGGTGCGTCTGAACTTTTGGCGTAAACCGTCTCGCGGGGAGCGGAGAGCGCCGCAGTAGAGATTGTGGCGCCCCAGTTTCCCTGAGGAGGTTCCTCCTGGTGTGGAGTAACGCCCAGGCTCGCTTCCAGTGCGGCGATCCTCGCGTCGAATTGGGCAAGTTGCCGCTGTGTCGTCTGGAGCGAGTCTTGCAGATCGCGTTTCGTGCGGACCAGCTCTTTCAGCTGCTCGACGCGCTCACCCTGGATGTCCGTCGAGGTTGGCGGAGCCGGCTGCGCCTGCACTATGGCGGGCGTCAGCAACAGGATCGGCAGCAGAAACCAGGAGAACGCTTTAGGCCGGGTCGAGTCGTCGCCTGAGACGCAATTGAGTGGCGCTTTGCCAGGCGAGACGCTTGCGACGCCCTGCTGCGGCAATGCAAGCAATTCGCTCGAATTACAGTCCCACTGCAACATTGACACAATCCCCCGACTGCATTCGGCGACCAGCTACCATACGTCAAGAGTTTGCGAGCGGCTTCGACCTATCGAGAGAATTCTCTAGCGCCTGTGGCGGTTTCGGCACGAACGATGAAAGCGACGACAAATCACGCAGAGAGACACGCACAATGGTCAAATTATCATCACCCTTGTGACGCGCGCTCCGGGCGCGCGCGTGGCGAGGCCTCGGGTTCGCTGCCACTGTCCGGGGATGATGCGTAGCGTCTGCGCGACCAGCGTCGGTGATCGCCGTCAGGGCGCGGCCAAGAGCTGATTGAAAGTTAGCAATCATGGAGTGTTGCGGGCGCGTATCGCGTCGGCAAGCGGTTGGTTATTTATTTCCTCAGCAAGCATCGCACACGCTTCACGCTCGCGCCTTAAGGCCTTGCCAATTCGATGGCGCATGACCTCATCGTCGCGGTCGAGCGCAGCATTTAGCTGGTCAATCTCATCGGCCGCATCATTAAGCAACGTGGCAACCATCTTATCGCCATCCGCCTTCTTGGCATCGGCCCGGACGCGCAGGTGCTCGGCGGTAATCAACGCTGCCATCAGATTACCCTCCGGTACGGGAGTTCGGAATAGACAAGTGACCTCAAGGCTCCCTCGGCATCACGGGATGAGCCGCAGCCGTACCGCTTGCGCGACAGCGTGTATTGAGTTTCGTGTCCCGAGCTTTACCTGGGCCTTCTTGATGTGGCTCCTTACCGTCTCTTCTCCCAGCCCCAAGTCTTCACCGACCTCAGCAATGCGATGGCCCAGAGATAGCCAGCGCAGCACCGACAGTTCGCGCGGCGTCAGGCTGGCACCCTTGCCAATCCGGCCGGTAAACGGCGGGGCGAGCTTTTGCAGCTGGGTGGTGGCGAAAGAGGCACCTAGGAACAGCAGCGCGCGTTGATGCGGCTGGAGCTTCATCGCCTTTGGCGACCAATAGGCAAAGATCCAGCGGCCTCCGATTGGGCAACCGAAAAGATCGCGGATGCCGTGTTTCAAATTTAGCTCGACCGCCCACCGATCAATGCCAATGGGCTCGAGCGACTTCATGAGCTCTGTGAGCGTGAAGGGCGCGAGCGCAAGACGCGCTGCCACATCACTTGGTGCCGGTGACCCTGTGGCCAGCTCCGTGCGGTCCTCCCACCATCCCTTAGGGACGCTCTCGTGTAGGAAAACTGTCTTGCCCATAACGAGCGAGTGAGAAGCCCCAAAATTTAGCGGAAGCAGAGCTGCCCCTAGAACGTGGGCATGACAGTCGGACCATGTAATCCTATCGAGCGCGCCCAGGACTGCCTCAGGCGTGTCGAGATGGTGAACCACCTCTGTGAATTTGAGGAGGTCGGCGGAGAGTTGGTTAGGCATTCCTGCCCCCGCTGTCTTCAACCGCAGTTGATGGTCTCAACGGCTTCCAGCGTTGCCCTGAATTTGGTGATATTTTCGCGCGTCACATTCTCGGCGGGCGGTGGCTAACCTTTGAGCGATGAATGCTAAATGCATCATTCTCAGCCCGATTGGTCGACAGAGCGTTAGATTTTGATCGCTGCATGCTTCTTGAGCTGCCATGAAAAGCCAACGAGCAGCGCTCCGTATAGGATCGCAAACCAGCCGATGGCGAAGGCGATGCCCAGTGCGCCAACACCGGGGAACATGAGGATCAACAAACCGAACAAAACCGATAAAATGCCCGTGGCGACAAGCCACCACTCGCCCTCGATCTCTTTGCGCAGCTTGAGCGCCCCAACGATCTCAAACACGCCCGCTGCAATCGCCCAGCCCGCGATGAACAGGAGAAGAATGAAGCCGGTGATACCGGGCCATATAAGCGTGATTGCTCCGGCCGCGATGCCGAGAACGCCGACGAGCGCCAACCACCAGCGGGGCTCTGGCGTGCCCCCCATAATCGCCGCTCCGATAGCGAGCCCGCCGTCGAAGAGTGTGAACACACCAAAGAGCACTACGAGCGTCAGCAGCGACAGCCCCGGCCACATGAGGGTGAGCAAGCCAAAGATGATAGCGCCGATGCCGCGCAAAAGGACGAGCCACCAGTTGCGCGAAAGAGCATCCAACATAGGGCGCATCAAAACGGTGCCGGGTGGATAGGTTTGCTTTGCCAATCTAGGCCTCTGAAAACTGAGAGCAAAAAAGAGACTGATCCAGGACGGCAGGATCAGCATCCCAAGAGAACCGCAGAGAGGAGGTCCCACGAGGGCACAAGGAATGGTGGCGCGGGACAACGGTACTCTTTCAGACATACAGGTCAAAGTAGTGATGCGGGGTACCCCGAGAACTGCGCTTCGCCGGTGGGCGCGATCAACGGGTAGCCATGCGCTGCAGGTACAGGGATGCCTGGGTTCGTCTAAGTTGGGTTCGGCCCCCATGGGTCGCAGGAGTTTGCGGCCGCGCGGGAGCGGCGGCGAGCCACGCGGTCAAGACGCCGCCGCACCTTGGCGATCTTCGCGGGCTTTCCACTCGCCTGCGCGCGCAGCTAGCCAGTCAAACGATTCAGCACGAGCGACGCGTCGATCAACACCAAAGCGACCAAGGGGTTCGTTGTCCCAGCGAAAGAATCGGTGCTGGCGGCCTTAGGCACGTATCTGGGTGAAGCGCTCGAAGAACTCACGCGACACCGAGCAGGCGATCGAGGGCGATGAGCTCCGGCCGATTTGTGAGCTGGATCACGTCTTTTCAAACAGCTTGTACCGCTCGCGATTGGCTTCACTCCACTCCGCCATCTTGACCTTGATCCAACCGCAGTTCGGGCCGGCGACTTAGACAAATTCACGCCGCTTGCTGACGATGCCCTCAAGGTCCTGCTGGGCGGTGGCGGCGAGCAGCTCCTCGCCACTCTCGAAACTCTGCGACAGCCGCAGCGTGTCATCTCCCGTCTTGCGCAGCAATGCTGCCTTGCGTTGCTGCAAGGCGAGCCCGCGCATTTTGGATGGCAGCGAACCCGACAACCTTGTCCTGCGTGCGCTCCGCACGATTGAGCCACGCCGTGGCTGAGGGAGGCGCTAATGCATGAATCCGAACGCTGCTCCATCATTTCCAAAGCAGCCGACCTTTGCCAAAACCTGTCCGCTCTCATCCATGATTTCGAGCCAGAGCTCGTCAACGACCTCTTCATCGATGAGCTCAGCGCGAGCCTTGGTTGCTTCGTTGACGGCGTATGCCAAATCAGAGACCTCGACCCCAATGGGGTCGCGCTCGACATCTCCATTGACGTGCAAGCGAAAGAAGTACCTTGGCATCGTCCAGGCTCCTGCGCTGCAACCTCCGCCACGCGCCCTGTTAGCCGTTCAAGACAAGCGAAATCTGCGCTTAGAGGATAGACATCTTTTTGATGTCGCGGGGTACCCCGAATGGGTTCCCCCGAGTGTACGCTTTGGTCCATTTAGCCGACTAGGTAATGTTCGCGCAGCGCCACCTTCCACTCTCCCCGTGGAATGCCCCGACGCCCTCTGGGTTCTGTGGCGCCAATAAGGGACGCTGATTCCTTCCCCCCGGATCAGCGTCCTTTCTCGTCCTAGGTCTCGCGAGCCGAAGGCTCGCCACCGCGGTCGAGGTGCTGGCTTTTAGTTCCAGGGACTTCTGCGCCGCTTAAAGGGGCTGATCCTCCACATGTCGCCGAGGATCAACCTGGGCGCGCCCAGATGGCTATAGATCTTGTCGCGTCGTGGCGACTCTACGCCTTGCATGGTGTGGTCCAACTCACATCGGATTGCATGCAGCTGGTCGGGCCTGCGGTCACGCCGCAAGCTAATCTGCAACAACGCCTGTGTATGGGAGGTGCACACCAGGGCGGACCGGCAGCACGAGCGAAAACAAAAACATCACAGCGACAAACATAGCGAGAATCGCGACAAACCCTTTCATCGTCCAGACCTCTCACTGAGCCGCGTCTTGTGCGAACGCTCGCGTGCGATGCGTGTCTCACAGATCTATGCTGAGGACCGTCTCGCCGGTCTCATCGGCGATCTCCAGACTCTGCCCGCAAATATCCACCTGCTCGAAACCTCGCTCGCTCAAAATCTCATCAACGATCTGCAAAATTCCAGAGCGGGCGCGGTCGATGTCGTTGAGGAACAGTCCTTCATCGTCGACGACGGTTCCCGTGTCGGCCTTGAGATGAAAGAAATAGCGCGGCATGGGCACCTCGATCGCTTTGGTTGTACGCGTGCTGGCTCAGTGCGACTGCAAAACTCGGTACTCTTTGGAACGCGGCAAAACACTCCGTCGCTCTCTCGCGAGCGACTCACCATGTCCTCGCCCAGCTACTTAATCGCTTGCGGTTGGTTTGGAACGAATACGTCGCATAGGGCGGGATGCCGCAACAACGATCAGCTCCAAGCTGGGCAAGAAGCCCCGGGCCTTGTGCGAGGGCAGCGCCGCAAGGAGTTTTTGGTTGACTCGGTGGGCTATGACCTTGGCCTGCTCGACAGCCGCACGGCCTTCGATTGTAACAGCGAGCTCGTAGGTGCGTGCGTCGCCCTCGGTCCTGCGCCGCGCGACCAAACCTTTCTTCAAGAGCCGCTGGATCAATCCGCCAATTGTGGAACGATCGATCCCTGTACGCTCCACGAGGTCGGTCTGGCTCAGTCCTTCGTGCTCAGCGATGCACTCGAGAACAGCAAACTGCCGAGGCGTGATGTCGAGGTCGCCGGCTTCAATATGGAATAGCTCGTCCGCGCACTGGCTCGCGCGGTGAAGAATGTTGAGGGCGCACGGCCGCCTGCCAAGCCGACCTTTGGTCAACTTGGCACCACTCCGCATTGGGAGTTGGGAGACGGCGTGTCGCGAGTTTGCTTGCTTGTTGGTACGCATCGGTCCTTATACGGACCACCTCAGCGCGTGGGCATCCCCGTTTTGGGGGAGACTTCGCGGGCCAGAGGTAGCTCTCCCCGACACCCCTGTCTGCTCTTGGCGCGAAGCGGACATTCGCGGGGCCGCGGTCAATGTCCGCCTCTGACCCAAAACTGACGTCGAGCCAGCCACGACATCTGACCCGAAGCCGACGTCACGACGCTTGCGCACTGAGGTCGCTGCTGACCCGTTGCGGCCATTGACGAACGAGGTTGCGCCCAAGTTCAATTACGAAGGCCAGCGCCTGGTCATGTCGTAGACCTTCGGCAGATGGCGCAAGGCTAGTGCTTTGTCCCGCGTGCGAAGCGAGCGGGTTGTATGCGTGCCCTTAAACTTTTCACCCCGTGCTTCTTCGGGCACCCGCACGCGGATCTCATAGGTCAGACCGCCTTTACGGCGCGTCGGTTTGGGCAGGCTTTTCGGGTAGGCAAGGGACATGGCACGGGCTCCGCTGTGCAGCAGGTGTTGTGCCAGAAGGCCCGTAAATATTGGGTTTCAACGGGTTAGGAGCCATTTGGTGCGGACGGTGGGAATCGAACCCACACGGCGTTGCCGCCTCAGGATTTTAAGTCCTGTGTGTCTACCAGTTCCACCACGTCCGCGCCGCGCCGTTATGAGCCGCCGGCGAACACTGTGCAATCACTCCACTCGCCTCGGGGCACCGTGCCGGATGGCACCCAGCAGCAGCACGTAGAGCAGCAAGCCGTTGAGCGTGTGCCATAAGAAATGCGTGCCGACGCCGCGCCCGCCGCGCACCGTCCAGGTGCAGACCTCGAGATCGATTGTACGGAAGGTCATGGCGGCGAGGAAAAGTATGGCCCCGGCGAACAGGTAGCCCGCGGCGCGATGTCCTTGCACCAGCAGCACGCCGCCGACCAGCACCAACGCGGCAAACGCCGGCGTATAGCCGAGCGTGCCGTTGAAGCAGCGCTTGCCGGCCCCCCGCGTCATCGGCAATAGCTCATTCGAGCAGTGTATGCCCTGCGCATACTTGACGCTCAGATAGAAGGCGACGAGCGCCGCGATGACGACGATCCACGGCGCGCCGGCGAAGCGGCGCAGCGCGTAGCCGAGATAGGCAAGCATGAACAGCGAGATCGGGATCGTGTCGAACGGGATTGCCCACACTGTCGCGTAGGTGTGGAACATGAAGCTGCCGATGCCGATGCAGATGACGAGCACGATCATCAGCCATTCGAACAGCGCCCAGTCCTTGCGCGGCGAACGCGCCAACTGCCATGCGGCGATGATCCCGGCGATGACGAAGGCGCCGTTGGAGATGGCGTTGAGCGGCTCAGCCCAGAAGCCCGGGTCGCCGCCACGTTCGCAATAGTTGTAGACCTTGCCCCAGTCCATTCCGTCTCCGCGCGCCCTCTAGTCCTTGCGCGCTTCGCGCATCGACCGATCGAACGCGGCCCAGGTCATGAAGTGGGGCTGATGCTTGCCACGCGGCCGCCAGCGCACGCCGCCCTTGCTGACGATCAGCTCGCCGAATTTCCCCTCGCCGTCGGTCACGACAAAGACGATACCGTTCTCCTCGCGGCTCAGCGGGTGATTGGAGATGTTGACCTCGACCGAGTGGGCCATCGTAGTCTCCTCTCGAGCGGCGGGGACAACCATCCGCGCATTACTCTTTCTTCTCCGGAGCAACGACGCGGATCGACAGCTCGCGCAGCTGCTTCGGCTGCACCTCCGACGGCGCGCCCATCAACAGATCGTTGGCCTGCTGGTTCATCGGGAACAGCGAGATCTCGCGCAGGTTCTTCGCCCCGACCAGCAGCATGACGATGCGGTCGATGCCGGCCGCCATGCCGCCGTGCGGCGGGGCGCCGTACTGGAAGGCGCGGTAGAGGCCACCGAAGCGGGACTCGACGTCGGCCTGCGTGAGGCCGGTGATCTCGAACGCCTTCACCATCGTATCGGGGCGGTGGTTACGCACCGAGCCCGAGGCGATCTCGAAGCCGTTGCAGACGATGTCGTACTGATGGGCCTTGATCGCCAGGCGTTCATCGTCGCTCTTCGCCGCGTCGAGCGTCGCCAGACCGCCCTGCGGCATCGAGAACGGGTTGTGCGAGAAGTCGATCTTCTTGTCCTCCTCGTTCCACTCGTAGAACGGGAAGTCGACGATCCAGGCGAGCGCGAACTTGCTCTCGTCGATGAGCTTGAGCTCCTCGCCGATGCGCGAGCGGGCCTCGCCGGCGAACTTGTAGAACTTCGCCGGGTTGCCGGCGGCGAAGAACACCGCGTCGCCTTCCTTGAGGCCGAGCTGCTGTTGAATGGCGCTCGAGCGTTCGGGTCCGAGGTTCTTGCCGACGGGCCCCGCCGCCTCGTCTGATGCTTGCCCGCCTTCGCCAGGACCTCGATAGAAGATGTAGGCGAGCCCCGGCTGGCCCTCGCCCTGCGCCCATGAGTTCATGCGGTCGCAGAACGCGCGTGATGCCGCCACCCGACGCCGGGATCGCCCACACGCGCACCTTCGGGTCCTTGTCGATCATGCCGGCGAAGATCTTGAAGCCGGAGCCGCGGAAGTGCTCGGTCACATCCTGCATCTCGATGGGGTTGCGCAGGTCCGGCTTGTCGGTGCCGTACTTGGCGATCGCCTCGTCGTAGGGAATGCGCGGCCACTTCTGCGGTGACGGACTTCTTCTGCCCGTCGGCGTGCACACCCGAGAACTCTTCGAAGATGCCGGTGATGACCGGCTCCATCGCCGCGAAGATGTCGTCCTGCTCGACGAAGCTCATCTCGACGTCGAGCTGATAGAACTCGCCCGGCAGGCGGTCGGCGCGCGGGTCCTCGTCGCGGAAGCACGGCGCGATCTGGAAGTAGCGGTCGAAGCCCGACACCATCAAAAGCTGCTTATACTGCTGCGGCGCCTGCGGCAGGGCGTAGAACTTGCCGGCGTGAATGCGCGAGGGGACGAGAAAGTCGCGCGCGCCTTCGGGCGAGGACGCCGTCAAAATCGGCGTCGAGAACTCGAAGAAGCCGGCTTCCGTCATGCGCTTCCTGATCGAGGCGGTGATCGCCAGGCGCTGCATGATGTTCTTGTGCAGCGTCTCGCGCCGCAGATCGAGGAAGCGGTACTGCAGGCGCAGATCTTCCGGATAGTCCGGCTCGCCGAACACCGGCACGGGCAGCTCCTTGGCCGCCGACAGCACCTCGATCTCGGACGCGAACAGCTCCACTTCGCCGGTCGGCAGCTCGGCGTTGACCGTGCCCTCGGGGCGGGCGCGCACTTGACCGTCGACGCGGATCACCCATTCGGAGCGCACCGTCTCGGCCGTCTTGAAGGCGGGGCTGTCGGGATCGGCGACGACCTGCGTGATGCCGTAGTGGTCGCGCAGGTCGATGAACAGGAGGCCGCCGTGGTCGCGCACGCGGTGCACCCAGCCCGACAGGCGCACGGCTTTGCCGATGTCGGAGGCACGCAGCGCGCCGCAGGTGTGCGAGCGATAGCGGTGCAGGCTAGCGCTTTTGCCGGAGCCCTCAGCGCTTTGCTTGGCCGCCTGCGCGGCGGGGTCCTTCGACTGCTTCTTCGCCTTCGCCTCAGCCATAGTGCTGTCCGTTCCAGTGCCGCGATTTGTCATGAAGTTCGCGGGAAAAGCGCATGCGTCCCGGGGGTTGTCAAGGATGGCCGGCGCCCCACGCGGCACGGGTTCGCGGTCTCGCGAGCATTGAGCCCCGAGGGATGTCAAAGAGCGAAGGAGCGCGGGCGCCAAACGACCGCCATCCTAGGTAACAATCCGGCAGCCTTTCGGCGCCCGCGTGCGGCTGCTGCTGTGCCGAGGGTGCAACGTCATCGTCAGCGGGCCTTCGGTCCCACCCGGCGGGTATTAGCGGCCGGGCTATCGTCGCTCAGGACCTCAGGCGGCTGCGCTCCTAAGGGATGCGGGAAGCGCCGCTGCAGAAGGGCGTCCGTGCCGGGTGTTGCCACCCATGCGCAGCCTCGATCTCCAGCCCCGGCATCTGAGGCGAGCTTCACCTCACGACAGACGCAACGGAAAACGCGCCTGCCTCAACCGGGCACCGGTCCTTGCCCCGCGTCAGACGCTCAGCTGATGCGTCCCGCGTGACGGGCAAGGATGGGAGGCAGTATGGGGGAGGAGAGTGGGGGCGGGGATAAACCTATCAAAAAGTTCGTATTCAAAAAGTTCGCAATCATGGCGCAAATGCCATTGCCGCGTCGGGGTTAGGTGCACCTCCTTTGACAGGACGCCACGGGTCGGCGGGACAGTTCCCATCCCCATGCCAAATCAGCGCTGCGACGGCCATCGGTACTGGCCGCCCTGGTCATTGACGGTTGTCAATTGCGGGCGATGCGGCGCAGCGGGATCAATGCAGCGCCGGCCGCGCGGTCTCGCCCAGCTCTTCGCTCTGCTCGTGCAGCTGCTCGGCTAAAGCGCGCGCCACTTCGAGCTCGATCGCGTAAGGCGCCTCGTCGTCAAAGCGCAGCAGCACCATGCGGTCGCCCGTGGCGTGGCCGACGGCGCACGTCTTCGGCACGCGCGTCATCTCTCCGCTGCCCGCGTGCGGCTGCGTCGCGGCGACCGATTCCAGCACCGGCACCAGGTCGGCGGCGAGGGCGGACGGAATGCTTATGGCATACTGCTGGCCGTCGGCATCGACGAAGGTCAGCTTGAAGCGCCGCCGGTCCGTGGAGACCGCCGTTTCGGTAAGTGTAGTTGCAAGGAACGTTTTCATCGCCGACCCCCCAGCCAAGCGCTGGCTCTATAGTGAGGTCGAGTCGAAGCCGCTCACAAGGGGTTCGCGAGGGCTGTCAAGAATTTATGGCGGTGTGTGCCCTAAAAGAATAGCGCGGCCGAAGCCGCGCTATTTTCGGGCAGCCCGCCGCTATCAGGAGCGGTTCAGCCAGTCGTCGACGTCCTTCTTCACCTGGTCCTTGGCGTAGCCGTAGCGCGCCTGAAGCTTGCCTTCGAGCTGCTCGCGGCTGCCGTTGATCTGGGCGATGTCGTCGTCAGTGAGCTTGCCCCACTGCTCCTTCACCTTGCCCGTCATCTGCTTCCAGTTGCCTTCAACGCGATCCCAATTCATCGGCTTCCTCCTGGTTAAACACACTTGGAGCAAACGCGCGAGCGAGAGCCGGCGTTCCTCTGGAAAGCTTTGCCAGCATCGAAAGCAGCGCTTTTCTCAGGAGCGCGCCGCTCATGACCTCACCCCCCATTGAGGGCGAGCGCCAGCCGGGCGTGATCGAAGGGCTTGGCAATGAAGCCCAGCGGCTGGGCGGGCGCCGCGCGTGCGCGGGTTTCCGCGTCCGAGAACGCGCTGAGCATGAGCGAGGGAATGTCGAAAAGCCGCCGGATCTCGATCGCCGCATCGACGCCATCACGATCGCCCGGCATGCGGATATCCATCAAGATGAGGTCGGGCCGCAACTGGTCCGCCAAGGCTATGGCACGCTGTGCGGTGCCAGCAAAACCAATCACCTTGTGGCCCGCCTTGATCACCGCCGCCTCGATGTCCATGGCGACGAACATCTCGTCCTCGACGATGAGAATGCGGCGCACAGCCGCCGCGGCGTCCGGCACGCGTCGGGCGTGGGGATCTTGCGCATAGGTGCCAGCTTCTAGGGACATTGACACCGCTCGACTGGAAACCTCACAACGTTTGTGCGCTGCACCAAGTTCCGTAGGCGCAGCCAACGCGCCCTCGTCGTCACAATTATGTCCATCGACACAATCTATCTTGCCATCGACGTTCCCTATGCTAAAAAAGTAGGCACGGATGTTGGGCATAACCAACACCGACTTGGGAGGACACCAAATGAGGCTCAAAGAGATGGCGCGCCGCCCCGGAGTTAAGACCCTGCCGCGGAATTTGACGTCGCGGCAGCTGGCGCTCGTTGCCGCAACCGGCAAGGATGCGCGCAAGGGTTTCTGGGCGGTGGAATTGCTCGAACGGCGTGACGCGGTCGCCCGTTGGCGCGGCCAGCCGGGCTGCACGATCCGCGAAGTGATCCAAGCGATCAACGGACTGCCGGCCTAATTGAGATGACGGCTCGCGGGCGCATGGCGAACTAGCGTCGGTGCGCCTGCGGCGTGTGTGGCTGTCCGGCGTAGTCGATGTCGGCGACGGGCGCATCGGGCAATTCGCGCTCGAGCGCTGTGCGATAGGCGATGCATCCGCGCATGAACTTGGGCCACGGCGGCACGGCGATGTCGCGCGGGATCGGCTCGGGCAGCAGCCCCCACAATTGCGGATGATGCCAGCACAGCTCGTGGCCGGATGCATCGCGATGTGCGCGGATGCCGGCGCGCAGCCGCTTCACCTCGGCGATGAGCGCGTCGTTCTTCGTCCATAGCGGAAAAACGCCCAAGGCACGCGCAAGTTCAGACTTGCGCGCCGCCATAACTCCCGCAAGACGTCATTTGCCGTAACTAGCCCTGCCGTTTGCGGCGGCTGCGCAGGCGCCAGCGGGCTTCGATCATCGGCCAGACGTACACCACCCAGCGCCGTACGTAGGCGATGTCGACGGCGATCAGCATGATGCCGAGCGGCAGCATCCACACGCCGAGCACCGGCAGGAACGAGAAGATGCCGCCGATGATGAACAATATGGCGAGCGGCAGGCGCAGCAGCACCGCCGACGGACTGACCAGCCACGCCACGGCGCGCGCCAGCCGCCCCGGCAGCCTCGCTTGCAGGCGCGCCAGCATGCGATCGAACTTTTTCTGATGCACGACGGATTGGTGATCGGTCATTGGATCCCTAAGGGTCGCCGCCTCCTACAGCACCACGCGGCAGCACAGGCAAAATCGCCGATCGGGTGACGGTCGCTGCCTATGAGGTAGTGCGCGCCGGCCCCTACTGCCACGACGCCTTGTGGGCGGCCGGCCAAGGCCGGACCGCGACTTGGGCCTCGGCGCGGTGGCGAAGGTGGCCGGCAAAGTTTATTGCCGACGCCTCAGCAGGGAAGCGCCAAGCGCGCCTCGTCCGCGGCATGCTCGGCGCGCGCCAGGTCAGCGACGAACGCATTGACCTCGGCGTGGTTCATGCTGCGCACGTCGTAATATCTGTCGCCGCGCGAAACGACGACGGTATCCGATTGCGCCACGGCCGCCGTGCCGGTTCCAATGATGAAATCGGCTTCCGGCTTGCTGATCAAGATCGCCTTGTGAA
This sequence comes from uncultured Alphaproteobacteria bacterium, assembly GCA_963724595.1. Lineage (GTDB taxonomy): Bacteria > Pseudomonadota > Alphaproteobacteria > Rhizobiales > Hyphomicrobiaceae > Hyphomicrobium_A. Next base: position 21,274 of record CAVRVR010000022.1, read on the forward strand.
AGCGCATCGTATCCCTATGGCAGCGGATTGAGGCGAACGATGCTCAACCCCCAGCATCGTCGCCGTCGCGGCACAGGGGTAGCGCTCCTTGTGCTGTAGCACGGACCGGCCCCGGCGGACCTATTCAAAGCGGAGCACGCCTGCTGGGTGGCGAATGGTCACTACATAAGTATATCCAAATTGTTGCTGCATATAACCCAGCTTCGTTGGAAATAAAACGCGTATGTTTAACTTTATAAAGTAATACCAACTTTGTTGTTTCATGGTGTTCATCTATTTCCTGCCACAAAAACGATTTGGAATTACAAGATTATTATTTTAGAGAACACAAATAAGCCACGGTATGTTGTTAGAACAATTCATGGCCTGGATGGTGATCATTCAGTTTATACTTAAACATACACTTAGGAGTTTTTTACATGACCCAGAACGCTCAGGCTGCCGCTACTCCTCCGCAGGCAAACGTCCAGGGAATGCGCGGAGAAATCGCCCAGAAGTGGCCGAAGCTGACCGCGGCAGACATCACCGCGCTGAAGAGCAAGGACGACCTCGTGAAAGAGGTGCAGTCCAAGTATGCGCTCGACGCCACGCAAGCCCAGAAAGACGTCGACGCGTTCGCTAAGGGCCGCCAGCTCTAAGGGCTAGCCGCTGTTCTTCCGCCGACGGCCGATCTTCAGCGCGTGCTGAAGGCGGGCCGTCGGTTTCGTCGTCTTTCAGCCTGAAAGGACAAAGCAATGGCGTCGTGGTTCATCCCCCCTATCGTCGTTCCCCTCGGTCTCGCCGCCATTATCCTTGCGTACGCGATCTATAACCTCTACGCGCATCCCCCGGCCCGCATGCAGGCCGTCGCCATTGGCGTTTCCGTCGATACGGACTTGCCCGGCATTCGCGTTCCGCGTGGGCGCGCATGATGGATGCCTTAAGCCAGAAGTCGGTGACCTTCACCCATCCGTTTTCGCTGGACGGAGTGGAGGGGACGTACCCGCCTGGAACGTATGCGATTGCCGAAACGCGCGAGCAGGTCGAGGGACTGTCGTTCATCGGCTATCGGCGCACGAAGACGACGATTGAGCTTCCGGGTTCGAGTGCCGCCTATATTTCGCGGCAACTGGTAGAAGTCGAGCCCGCCGATCTTGCGGCTGCATTGGCACGAGATGCACAGGCAGGTCATGGCCAGTCATAAATTCAAGGTCGGCCAGACGGTCGCGTACGCGCCATCACACATAGGCATGGTGGCTACGGCAAGGGCGTACAAGATTGTGCGACTGATGCCGAACGAGGGCAGCGAAAGGCTCTATCGAATCAAAGCCATCGCCGAGGTATGCGAACGCGTGGCCCGCGAAAGTGAGCTGTCGCAGACGGCGTTGCCGGGGTGAGGGGCGTCTTCCGTTAGAAGCACTGATGCGAGGCGACAAACATCGCTCCGCCCGAGCAGCCGTTATGGCTTGCGTCTAGCTTTGAGGCGATCGGCAGCAAGCTTTTCGAGGCCCACCTCGATCTCCCCCTCCGTTATGCCGGGGAACTTGCGCAGCAGCGCGATCGCAAGGCTCGAATCCTGATGGCCTTGCGTGACCAGGCGATTGAGTTCCGTGGAGAGCTCGACACAATCCGTCATGGCACTCCTCCGCCGCTGCAGTGCCGGCCACGCCTCCGATCGCGGTGGCCGGCGCCCCGACTAGGCTGCGTCGCGCGGTCGGTAGACCACCGTGCGCGTGCGGCCGGGCTGGCTGGCACGGCGCACGTGGAACTCGCAGTAAGGGTGGCCGTCGAGCTTGCGCTTGCCGCAGAAGTGGAAACCGGCGGTCTGCGGGTCGCCGATCGGCCAGCGGCAGTCGTCGGGCAGCAGTGTCGTCATCGTCTTGCGCTGGCCGAGCGGGATGTCGAGCTCGTCGTCCGGCAGCCGCGTCGGGGGGCTTTTGAGGGAATCCATGATGCTCATGATCTAGAGGAAAGACGTGTCACTTCTTGCCGCCTTTGTGCGCTGGAGCGGCGAACGTCGAAGTGACGGTGGCCGGCCCGGCGGCGGCGGCCTTCTGTGATGCCGACTTCTTCGGCTTGCGGACTTCACGATTAGATTTCTGCTGACCTTTGGCCACGTCGGCCTCCGTCGATCTGGGGTTCAGTTGTGACGCTTGCTCGCAAAGAAGAGGACGGCTGGGGACACGAGCCTCAACGCCCGTCCTCGTCATCGCGGGCGAGGGGGTAGCGCTCGCTGTCGTAGAGTGCCCGGATGCGGGCGAACTCGAAGCGGTCGTCACCCACTTCCATGACGGCACCGCGCTGCATGATCTGCGGCAGCTGCTCGATGGCGAAGCGAATAGCCTCTGCGCTGCTTGCAAAGCGCCGATAGGACATCGGCCGCTTGCGCGCTCCGGTCCCATCGCTCGAATAGATCTCGGCAGGCGCGTCGTAGGCGAATTTTTCCATCGACGTCTATAGCACAGGTTGCGCCGGGAGCCTACGCAGCATCATTAATGCGGCTATCGGCCTGCGCAGATGCACGTTTCGGCGTGCGGAAGCTCCCGGCGTTGTGGCGCCGGAAGCCACTCAGTCGCAATTCGAGTTACTTACTTCTTCTCAGGGGTACGGTCCGAGGTAGCGCCCTCTTTGGTCTTGTCGACCTGTGTATCGGGCGTCGGCGTCATCTTCTCCGGCGTGCGGTCGGAGGTTTCGGTGCCAGCCGGCTGATCCGCAGCCGCACCGGTCGCTTTGTCGCCGGTCGTCTCCATCTTTTTCGCATCCTCCGCCATGGCCTGCGGCGCAACGAGCGCGAAAGCAGCGGCGAGGGCAGTGGCAGCGATTATTTTGTTCATTATCGATCTCCTTGGTCCCTTAACCAGTGCGTAGAAACGCCGGCCGGTACTTCGGAGTTTCATCACAACTGCGAACAAGCGGCATCGTCGTGCAAGGTGAGGCGCAGCCAACGATCTGCAGTCAGTTGAGGAAAGCGACGAGCAACGCAACTGCCATGACGGCACAGAATGCGTAGTCGATGCCGCTTGGATAGCGGTCGAACCAGGCCGGCAGCGGGCGATAGCGCGGCACGATGCGCGCCAGCCAGACGCCGCCGTAGAATATCGCGCTTAAGCCGAACAGCCCTCCCGCGATGGCGCGTGCGGCGCCCGGTTGCGCCCCGGACATAAGCCACAGCATCGCGCCGATAACGGCGGCTAGGTAGAGGAGGTAGACGCCGAGCAGGCGCAGCGTTTTCCAGAAGCCGGCGCGGTCGCGGCGGTACTGATCGACGACACCAGGCAAGACGCCGACCAAGGCGCCGAGCACCAGGATGAAGGTGAGCCATTCCATAACGCGGCCCCTGCGTCAGCGATAGATGTAGGTGACGGTGAAGGTGCGGTCGACGAGCGTCGAGTTGTTGGGCGGGAACGGGTAGGCGGTCTGCCGGGCGGCAAACATCACGTTGAAATCGAGGTCGGGGTCGCCGCCGCTTTTCAGCAACTTCACGTCGGCGCGGCTGCCGTTCTCCGACAACACGATGCGCACCGTGACGCGGCCGTTGGCGCGCTCACGCGGCATGGTCTTCTGTAGCGCGCGAATGACGTTGCGGGCGAACTCGTCATTCTCGCCCGAGCGGGTGATGCCGGGAGGGCGTTGCACGGCGGAGGAGCCGCCATCTTCGCTGCCGCCGCCATCGTCGGTCGGCACGGAAAGATCGAGCGCGGAGGTCTGCGTGCGCTGCTTGGCCTGCTGCTTGGGCGGCGGCTGCTTGGCAGGGGGCTGCTTCTCGGCGGGCTTCGGCTCCGGCTTCGGCGCTTCCTTGGCCTCCTCCTTCTGCGGTTTCTCCTGATCGGGGGGCTTGTCCGCGAGCTCGGCCAGCGTGTCGGCGAATTCTTTGGGCAGGCTCTGCACCGCCTTCGGCGTCTCCGGAGCCGGTTCCGGAGTCGTTGGCGCGGGAGCAGGTTCAGGCGGCGGCTGCGGCGCGGCAACCTCGGGAGGAGGGGGCGGCACCTCTGGCTGCGCCTCTTGCGCTTGCGCGGGCTGTTGCGCCGGGCTCGGCTGCTGTGCACCGGGTGCCGCGGCAGGCGGGGTGGGCGGCGCCATGCTGTCGCGCAAGGTAGCCCCGTCGACGATTTCCACGGCGATCGCGTCGGCGGCACCGTCGGGCGTGCCGAGCGTGCGCTGCTTGGCGCTGCTAATTCCGACGATGAAGCCGGCGTGCACAACGAGGGCGAGCGTCAGGCCGAGCCAGAACGCCCGCGGGCGCTGGTTGCGCAGTACCGCGAGGTGCTGATCGAGCGTCGCGGTGCCTTCCGCCGCCAGCACCATCTCATTAGCGTGCATGTCGCCTGCTCGCCCTGAGTTGCTTACCCCTGCGGCCCCGCGATGGTGTGGCCGCACGCGCCCCAGTTGTCCATGCGATCTGGGCATTTTCAACAACGAGCAGGTCGCAGGCAGCGTTCAAAAATGCGGGTGTGGCCCCATAAACGCGAAAGGGCCCCCGGAGAGGGGGCCCTTCTTGGGCTCGGCGGCGATCGGCGGTGGCAGCCTGCGGGGCCGAGTAACTTAACACTGATCTGTAATCAGGGGCTGAGGTCAGCAACGGCCGGCACATAGGTCGGGTCGAGCAGCTCGGCGAGATCCCACATCACGCGGCGCGCGACCGCGTCCATGGCGGGATCCTTGATGACGAACTCGACGCGGCGGTCGTAGGCGCGGTTGACACCCTTGCTAAAGGGCAGCGCGGCGAGCGCGCCGCGGCCGATAGCGGCGAGACGGTTCTGTGCCACGCCGGCGGCGATGAGATAGTCGGCCGCCGCCTGGGCGCGGGCCTGCGCCATGCTGCGGTTGGTGAAGGCAGGGCCGCTGCCGTCCGAGTAACTGTGGATCTCGATGTGCACGCCCGGGCAGGTCTGGGCGACGGCAGCGAGGCGGTCGAGCTCGGGCTGCATGGCGGCGTCGATATCGAGGCCGTTGGCGAAGTGCAGCGGGCCGAAGAGCGTCCCAGCGGCACGGCAGGGGTCGGTCGAGATGTGATGCTGCAGCTTGAGGTCGCGCGCCGGCGTCGGGCCTGGCTGCATCGGCAGCTCCGGCTTACCGATCGTACCGGTCTCCAGCGGCGAGTCGATGGTGCCGTAGGCAGAGAGTGCCGAGCTGAGTGGATCGTTGTTGCCGGTAGCACGGCCGGCGCTCTGCAGCGCGCGGGCACCGGCAACGGCGGCGATCGAGTGGTTGATCTCTGCGTTGCGCGCGATGTGGAAGGCGTTGTCACGCTCGACGATACAGCGCGGGCTCGTGTCATTGGCCGACTTGCAATGCGTCAGGCTCAGTGCCAACTGGTGATTGCGCTCGGCCTGGCAGCGCGGCGTCACCTCGAAGCCGTTGCAGTGCGTGGTGTTGACGGCGAGGGCGGCGCGGTTGCGGGCAACGGCGGCGGTGGAAGCCTCGATCTCGGCATTGCGCGCGGCGGCGAACTGGCGCTCGCGCTCGGCCTTGACGCGGGCGACCGACGCGCTGGCAAGGGCGTTCTGACGCTTGGCGAACTTCTGCGCCCGCTCGGTCTGGCAGCGCGGGGTACGCGAGCGCGGCGACTTGCAGTGCGTCAGGCTCATTGCCAGGTCCCACTTGCGCACGGCGGCGACGCGCTCGACCGAGGCAGTGGCCAGCGCGTTCTGGTAAGCGGCGAAGCGACGGTCGCGCTCGGCGTTGGCAGCGGCGAGCACGCGGGCGGAGAGCGCGTTCTGCTCGATCTCGAGCTGGCGGGTGCGCGTGGCATTGACGGCGGCGATGGACGCGTCGATCTCGTTGTTGCGAGCCTGCTCGAAGGAGCGGGCGCCCGCCACGGCGGCGATCGAAGCGTCGATCTCGGCGTTGCGCTGGCGCGTGAACTCGGCCTGCTCGATGATGCAGTTCACGGTGTCTAAGGCGGTGAGGCAGGAGCTGTATTCACCGGCGGCGGTTGGCAGAGCGGCAGCTGATAATAATAAGGCGGAGATGAGGGGCATACGCATGACTGGGTCCTCGGCTACTGGGGCGGAGCGCTAAGATGCGCTTGAAAGACCCGTACAAATTGCAGCTATTTAGCTTAAAATTCAGTGCGCTGCGGAGCTAAGTTCACGCAAATCTGTGACGCAAAACGAAACGCCCGAGCGGATTTTTTCGGCGCGCGAGAACGTGTGACGGCAACTGCGGAACGTGTGACGGCAACCCGGGCGAAGGGGTGCATCGCGTGTCCGTCAGCCGACCTTGCGGTCGGCACGGGTGAGAGCTCTGAAAAGGATTGCCAAGGCCAGGTAGCACATCGCCAAAAGCGACGGGCCGCACGGCGAAAGCTGCGCGGCTCTTCGCTTGGCTCACGCCGTCACGGCTTGCGGTAGAGCACCTGGAAGCGGGGAGGCATTGAATTGGCGACCGGCTGACCGGGTAGCTGGAAGATCGAGATGATGCGAGCGGCATCGACGCCGTGCGCCGCCAGCGCGGCATTGAGTGCGTCGAGCCGCGCCTCGCTAATGAACGAGCCGACGACGCTGCTCGCCGGCGTGCTCACCGGCTTCTCCATGATTGTCATCGTGTACCTACTTTCGTTGTCAGGATGCTGTGAGCTGCGGGCGCGTTCCTCCCCGCGCCTGTAGCCTCGCCGCCTACTCCGCCGCCTCGGCTGCGAGTTTGGCGATGTTCAGTCCGGTGCGCTGCGCGACGCCGCGCCCGTAGGCCGCATCGGCCTTGTAGAAATGCCCGATCCGGCGCTCGACGATCTCCGCGGGCACGCCCTGCATGGCCTCGACGATGTTGTCCATGAGGCGCGCTTGCGCCTCCAGCGGCATCAGGCGGAACAGGTCGCCCGCCTGTTTGTAGTCGTCGTTGCCGTCGCGATTAGGCGTCCGTGGCGCCCGTTTCCTGCGGGAAGAAGCGCATCGGCCCGTCCTTGTGATAGCGCGCCACGGGGCAGATCGGGCGGTTCACGGGGAGCATCTCGTAGTGCGTGCCGAGCCGGTAGCGGTGTGCATCCGCATAGGAGAAGACGCGCGCCTGCAGCATCTTGTCGGGCGAGAAGCCGATGCCCGGCACGACGTTGGAGGGCGAGAAGGCGGCGAGCTCGATCTCCTGGAAGTAGTTGTCCGGTTTGCGGTTGAGCTCCATGACGCCGACCTCGATGAGCGGATAGTCGGCGTGCGGCCACACCTTCGTCAGATCGAACGGGTTGTACCAGCGCATGCCGACGTCGGCCTCGGGCATCACCTGCACGTACGTGGTCCACTTGGGGAAGTCGCCCGCCTCGATGGCACCGAATAGGCAGCCTGATAGGACTCGCGCGTGCGCCCGACGATGGCCTCGGCCTCGCGGTTGGTGTGGAACTCGATGACCTGCTGCGTCTTCAAGTGGAACTTCACCAGTGGTGATCGCCGGCATCGTTCAAGAACGAGAAGGTGTGCGAGCCGAAGCCGTGCATGAAGCGCGGCGAATGCGGCATGCCGCGGTCGGAGAAGAGGATCGTCACCTGGTGCAGGCTCTCCGGCGACACTGACCAGAAATCCCACATCGCCGTCGGCGAGCGCAAGTTGGTCTTCGGGTGGCGCTTTTGCGTGTGGATGAAGTCGGGGAATTTGTAGGGGTCGCGCACGAAGAACACGGGCGTGTTGTTGCCGACGAGGTCCCAGTTGCCCTGGCCGGTGTAGAACTTCAGCGCGAAGCCGCGCACGTCGCGCTCGTGATCGGCGGCGCCGAGCTCGCCAGCGACGGTTGAGAATCGGGCCAGCATCTCGGTCTTCTTGCCGACGGCGGAGAATATTTCGGCGCTCGTATAGCGCGTGATGTCATTGGTGACGGTCAGCGTGCCGTAGGCGCCCCAGCCCTTGGCGTGCACGGTGCGCTTGGGAATGCGCTCGCGGTTCTGGTGGGCGAGCTTCTCGATCAGCTGGTAACCATTAGCGGTCCGAGCGGTCCGGCGGTCATCGCATTCTGGTTGTCGGCGATGGGGGCGCCGGCACTGGTGGTGAGCGTTTTCGTGCCTGGGAACTTGCCAGTCATGGGGGACCTCCACGAGTGCCTCGTGTGCGTTTCACCAAGGACCTCCGGGCCGGGCTCCGTGTAAAATGATCTTTCCTGCGGCAACCCATAAGAGGAATTGATTTGAAGGGCTTGCGCACGCGGCAGATTGGGCGCCTTTACGTTTCCTTACGTGGGTTGGGCTGAAGTGCCGCGGGCCGCCCGGCCGCGAGGGAGCAACACCATGACGACGAGCAAAGCCTTTGGTTGGGTGGTCGAGGTGACGCCTCCGGCGCCAAACCCGATACTCAGGTTCAACGTCGCCGAGCCCGACAAGACGCAAGCTGTCGATGCCGTCCGACGACGCGTGCGCGAAGCTTCGGGGGCCAACGTGGCGGCCATCGCCGCCCTGTCGAGCCATGCCGTCTATGGGGTGCTGCGCATGAAGCGCGGCGACGTCAGCCGCGTCGACTAATTCTTACGCCTTTACCGTTCTTTACCCACGTTTGTGGCTGACTGGTGCGAACATCGCGCGGGCGTGCCCCGCCCGCTCTGGAGCAGCCGCAATGACCATCGCCCCGACACGTTCACGCAGGCGCACGAAAGCCGCAACGAAGCGCGCACCGAAAACGTTGGCGAAGGCGATGCACGACCCGGTGCGCAAGTCCGCTCGCACGCCCAAGGCGAAGTTGCAGCAGCCGCGTCAGCCTGAGCGGCCCCGGCGCGGCGGCACAGACCCCGGCCCGCGCAACCTCACCGTCGATCTGCAGAACCCCGACCTCTTCGTTCCGCCGGCGACCGACGCCGGCATCCTGCCGAACCTGCGCTTCTCGTTCGCCGATGCGCACATGCGCCTGGAACGCGGCGGCTGGACGCGCGAGATCACCGTGCGCGAGCTGCCCATCTCGACCAACATGGCGGGCGTCGACATGCGCCTCAACGCCGGCTCCATCCGCGAGATGCATTGGCACAAGGAAGCCGAGTGGGCGTACATGCTCTACGGCAACGCGCGCATCACCATCATCGATGCCGAGGGCCGCAGCTTCATGAACGATCTCGGCGTCGGCGACCTGTGGTACTTCCCGCCGGGCCTGCCGCATTCGATCCAGGGCCTCGGACCGGACGGCTGCGAGTTCCTCCTCGTCTTCGACGACGGCGCGTTCAGCGAGGACAACACGTTTCTGCTGAGCGACTGGTTCGTGCATACCCCGCCCGAGGTGCTGGCCAAGAACTTCGGCGTGCCGGCAGCGAGCTTCGCCCATACGCCCAACCCCGACCAGCTGTACATCTTCGCCGGCAAGGTGCCCCCACCCCTAAAGCGCGACCGCATCAAGGGTGCGGTACCGACGCCGCTCGCCTACACGCACCGCATGCTGGCGCAAAAGCCGATCCGCACCAAAAGCGGCGCTGTGCGCATCACGGATTCGAGCAACTTCCCCGTCGCCACGGCCATCGCCGCGGCCCTCGTCGAGGTCACACCCGGCGGCATGCGCGAACTGCACTGGCACCCGAACGCCGACGAGTGGCAGTACTACATCGAGGGCCAGGCACGCATGGGCGTGTTCGGCTCGACGGGCAACGCACGCACCTTCGACTATCGCGCCGGTGACGTCGGCTATGTGCCGTTCGCCATGGGGCACTACGTGGAGAACACGGGCAACCGTCCGCTGCGCTTCCTCGAGATGTTCAAGAGCGCCCGCTATGCCGACGTGTCGCTGAACCAATGGCTGGCGCTGACACCGCCGGAGCTAGTGCGGGCGAGCCTCGACATCGACAACAGACGGTACGGGCCCTGCGCAAGAAGAAGTCGCCGGTGGTGCCGGCCTAGCCGGGACCCGCCGGGCTAAGCGGCGCGGCGCCAGTGCGGCCGATGGAGCGCTAACCAAAGCGGGCAGCCCCGCGACAAACACCATTTGATGCGCTATACCGCGGCCCACATGCGTATTGTCAGCTCCTCCGAACGACCTCACCCAAGCCTGCCGGCGCCTTTCGACCAGCGAATTCGTCGCCGTCGATACCGAATTCCTGCGCGAGCAGACGTTCTGGCCGCAGCTCTGCCTGATCCAGATCGCCTCGCCCGAGGAAGCGATGATCGTCGACCCGATCGCGCCGGGGATCGACCTGAAGCCGTTCTGGGAGCTGATGGCCAACGAGGCCGTGGTGAAGGTGTTCCACGCCGCGCGCCAGGACATCGAGATCGTCTACGCACGCGCCGGCCTCGTGCCGCAGCCGGTGTTCGACACGCAGGTGGCGGCCATGGTGTGCGGGTTCGGCGAGAGCGTCTCCTACGTCAACCTCGTCAAGAACGTGACCGGCGTCGACATCGACAAGTCCTCGCGCTTCACCGACTGGAGCCGGCGGCCGCTGTCGGACAAGCAGCTCGAATACGCGCTCGGCGACGTGACGCACCTGCGCGACGTCTACCGGCACCTGAAGGCCGACATCGACAGGACCGACCGAGCCGACTGGCTGAACGAGGAGATGGGCGTCCTCACCGATCCGAAGACCTACGAGTCGCATCCCGACGAGGCCTGGCAGCGGCTGAAGCTGCGGGTGAAGAACCGCAAGGCGCTGGCCGTGCTGATGGAGCTCGCCGCCTGGCGCGAGCGCCTCGCCCAGTCGCAGGACGTGCCGCGCGCGCGCATCCTGCGCGACGAGGCGCTGTACGACATCGCCAATCAGGCGCCGACCTCGGCCGAGCAGATGAGCCAGCTGCGCACGCTGAGCGAAGGCTTCTCGCGCTCGGCGCGAGCGCGCGACATCGTCGATGCGGTGAAGCGCGGGCTCGCCCGCGACATGAAGAACGTGCCGCCGGTCGCGCGCGGCGCGCAGCTGTCGGCGGAATCGTCTGCGCTGGTGGAGCTGCTGCGCGTGCTGCTGAAGGCATCGGCAGCGCGCAACCGCGTGGCGCCGAAGCTGATCGCCGGGTCAGAGGATCTGGAGCGCATCGCGGTCGAGGCCGAGCCCGATATTCCCGCCCTCAAGGGCTGGCGGCGGCGCCTGTTCGGCGAGGACGCGATGCGCCTGAAGCGGGGCGAGATCGCGCTGACGCTCGACGGCGGCGAAGTGGTGCCGATCGCGACGCCGCGCCCGAACCGCGAAGCCGCGCAGTAGGCACAGAAGGCCAAGTCGGCCGAACGATTGCCCGAAGGCTACTTCCTGCCGGGATCGTAGCGGTGCTTCTGCCGCCACTCGGAGAAGAAGTAGGCGAGGTTGTCGTCGATCGTGTCTGGCATGCACGATGCGCACGGTGACGAGCTGATCGCCCGCTTCCGGGCGGCCGGCGCTTTTGACGCCCTTGCCCTTCAAGCGGAACACGCGCCCCGAGCTCGTGCCCTTCGGCACCGTGAGCTGCACGCGCCCCGAGATGGTCGGCACCTCGATCTTGGCGCCGAGCACCGCCTCATCGAGCGTGATCGGCACCTCGAGCAGGATGTCGTCGTCGTCGCGCTTGAACTGCGCGTGCGGGCGCACGCGAATCTCGACCAGCGCATCGCCCGCCTCGGCCCCGCCGGCGCCGCGCTGAGCCCTTGCCCTTCAAGCGCAGCACCTGCGCGTCGGCAACGCCCGCCGGCACGTTGAGATCGAGCGTGCCGCCGCCGGGCAGCGTCACGCGCTTGGTGGCGCCCGACACCGCCTCGAGGAAATCCACCTCGAGCGTGTAGCGCACGTCGTGGCCCTTGGAGACGAAGTTGGGCCGCGCGCCGGCGCGCTGCCCGCGGCGCCGAAGATGTCGGAGAAGATGTCGCCGAAGCCGAACTCGTCGAATCCGCCGCCGCCGTTGACACCGGCCCCGGCGCGGGCGCCGCCGCGCGCGTACTGTCGGAAGCCTCGGGTGGCGCGGGTCGCCGCGACCGTCGATCTCGCCGCGGTCGTAGGCGCGTGCGCTTGTCGGGGTCGCCGAGAATCTCGTAGGCCGAGGAGACCTTCTTGAAGCGCTCCTCGGTGCCCTTGGCGATGTCCGGGTGCAGCTCCTTGGCGAGCTTGCGGAAGGCACGGCGGATGTCCTCTTCCGAGGCGCTCTTCGTCACGCCCAGGGTGGCATACGGATCATCGGCCATCGCGGAACTGTCCTCGCCCCAAAGCTGGCCCCCCTCGGCTAGCTGCACCTCAGTTTAGCAAGAAATATGGCGGCGGCGGGCCGCAGACAATGGTTGCTCACCGGCCGATGCGGATTTCCGGCACCTTCTCGACCAGCATGGCCAGCGATTCGAAGCGGCGGCGCAACCGCTCGCCGTCGAGACCCGGCATAGGCCTTGGGGATGGTCAGCACCAGCTTGTCGCCGTCGTAGCTCAGGGGCGTCTCGTCGATGACGCCGGCGACGCCGATGGACAGCATATGGGCGGTGCGCACGGCCGCGGCGACGATGCGGGCCCGCTTCTGCGCGCGCTTGGAGACGAGGGCCTTCAGCCGCTCGGACAGCTCCTCGGCGTGCTCCTGGCTGGCACCCGCGTGCCGGTAGAAGACGGCCAGGGCCATGAACACGCGGCCCTGATGATCGATGCCGGAAAGCCCGGCGTGGGCGAGCAGGTTGAGGCTCTGCTCGCCGCGGTAGTCGGGGTGCTCGCGCCAGCCGATGTCGGAGATGAGGCAGGCGGCGTAGCGCAGGCGCCGTTCCTCCGGGCGTCTCCTTGGGGCCGGGCGGCTCGAACAGCGCATCCGTCCACTTGCACAGCTCCCAGGCGTGCTCGATGGAGCGCGAGCGCAGGCCGGCGTACTCGGCGCAGAAGCTGAGCAGCGGATCCTTGCGCCGCTCGTGCGCGGGCAACAGCGAGTAGATCAGCCCCTCGCGGATGCCGAAGACGGAGAATATGACCTCGCTCGGGTTGAGCGTCTTCAGCAGGCGCTCCAGCACGAGCGCGCCGTAGGGCAGCACCTCGCGCCGCGCCCTGGCCAGCTCCTCGATGCCGGCGAAGCCGGCAAGCTTCTTCGTCTTGCGCAGAAACTCGCAGAAGGCGATCGCCTCGAGCGGTCGGGATCGCATAGCCGTGCGTGACGTGCAGCGGGTAGTTCGTCTGCTCCATGTGCAGACGCGCGATCGCCCGCCAGCTGCCGCCGACGGCGTAGAACGGGCGGCCCGCGCCCTGGCGCGAGCCAGGGCACCTGCGCGATCGCCTCGTCGATCAGCGGCTGCGCCTTCTCGATCTTGTTGCCGGTCGCATCGATCAGCCGCAGGCCACCGACGGGCAACGTCGAGGCTTGCTTCAGGCGATCGGAGGCGATATCGATCAGCTCTAGGCTGCCGCCGCCGAGGTCGCCGGCAATGCCGTCGGGCTCGACGAAGCCCATCATGATGCCTTGGGCGACGAGCTTGGCTTCCTTCTCGCCGCTGAGCACCTCGATGCGCAGGCCGCACGCCTTCTCGGCGCGGGCGATGAACTCGGCGCCGTCCTCGGCCTCGCGCACGGCGGCGGTGGCGAAGGCGCGCACGTTCTTCACTTCGAGGATGCGGGCGATGGAGCGGAAGCGCACCAGCGCCGCCAGAGCGCGATCGACCGCGTCGTCGCCGAGCTTGCCGGTCGTGGCGATGGCGCGGCCGAGCCCGCACAGCACCTTTTCGTTGAACAGCGGCGTCGGCGCGCGCACGGCGCCCTCGTAGACGACGAGGCGCACGGAATTTGAGCCGATATCGATGACGCCGATGGGCTCGAGCTCGTGAACCCGGCTCTGCTCGCCGAACAACCGTTCCAAGCTCGTCAAGTGCGGCCCCTGATCCTCTAGCGTCAGTCTTTGGCGAGCAGGCTGAAGCGGGGCGGGAAATTCTCCTTGAGCGCCTGTCCTCGACCCGAGAGGCTCGGGTTGGTGAGGAAATACTGGTGCGCGTTGAAGGCTTCCTCGCCCTTTGCCGGATGGATGCGCTCCGAGGAGCCGTCCGACTTTATGCTCCAGCTCTGCTGGTTGTCCTTGAGGTTGGCGACCATGATCTGATCGAGCACCTGCTCGTGCACGGTCGGGTTCATGATCGGCACCATGGCCTCGACGCGCCGATCGAGGTTACGCGGCATCATATCGGCCGAGCTGATGTAGACGGCGGCCTTCGGGGAAGGCAACCCCTGCCCGCGCCCGAAGCAGTAAATGCGGGCGTGCTCGAGGAAGCGGCCGATGATGCTCTTGACGCGGATGTTCTCGGACAGCCCCGGAATACCGGGGCGCAGGCAGCAGACGCCGCGCACGACGAGATCGATTTCGACGCCGGCCTGGCTCGCTTCGTAAAGCGTGGAGATGATCTGGCTGTCGACGAGCGCGTTCATCTTCATCCAGATCGCGGCCGGCCGCCCTGCTTTGGCGTGCTCTATCTCTTCGCGGATATGTGCGACGATTCGCTGGCGGATGCCATGCGGGCTCGCCGCCATGGCCTCGAGCTCGGCCGGCTCGCCGTAGCCGGTGACGAAGTTCAGGATGCGCGTGACGTCGCGCGCGATGGCCGGATCGGTGGTGAACAGCGACAGGTCGGTGTAAACGCGCGCCGTCTGCGGATGGTAGTTGCCGGTGCCGATGTGGCAGTAGCTGACGAGCTCGGTGCCCTCGCGGCGCACGATGATGCCGAGCTTGGCGTGCGTCTTGAGCTCGATGAAGCCGTAGACGACGTGCACGCCGGCGTTTTCCAGATCGCGCGCCCAGCGGATGTTGGCCGCCTCGTCGAAGCGCGCCTTCAGCTCGACGACGGCGGTGACCGACTTGCCGGCTTCCACCGCCTCCTTCAGCGCCTGCACGATCGGGCTGTCGCGCGAGGTGCGGTAGAGCGTCCACTTGATGGCCATGACGTTCGGGATCGGCGACCGCCTGGCGCAGGTACTGCACGACGACGTCGAACAACTCGTACGGGTGATGGACGATGATGTCCTTCTTGCGCACGGCGGCGAAGCAGTCGCCGTTGAACTCGCGGATGCGCTCGGGGAAGCGGCTGTTGAACGGCTTGAACAGCAGGTCCGGCCGGTCGCTGACGATGAGCTGCGCGGTGTCGGCGAGCGCCAGCAGGCCGTCCTTGACGAAGACGGAGTCCTCGCCGACCTCGAGCTCCTCGACGACGAACTTCTTCAGCCGGTTGGGCATCGCCGCTTCGAGCTCGAGGCGGATCACGTGACCGCGGCGGCGGCGCTTCAGCGCCGTCTCGAACGAGCGCACCAGATCCTCGGCTTCTTCCTGGATCTCGATGTCACTGTCGCGCAGCACGCCGGAAGGCGCCCTGGCTCTTGATCTGGAAGCCGGGGAACAGCTCGGAGATGAACAGGCCGATCATCGTCTCGAGCCGGATGAAGCGCAGCTCGGCTTGGGCTCGGCGTCGGGCCCGCCGAGGCGGATGAAGCGCTCGAGCTGACCGGGGATCGGGATGAGGCCGTTCATGCGCCTTGCCGTCGCTCTCGCGCTGCATCTCGACGGCGAGCGTCAGCCCCTTGTTGAGAATGAAGGGGAAGGGATGCGCGGGATCGACGGCGATCGGGCGTCAGGATCGGGAACATGTGGGTCAGGAACAGGCGCTGCAGCCAGCTGCGCTCGCCGGGCTGCAGGTCGCCCGGCTCGAGGATGGGATGCCGGCCTTCGCCATACTCCGCCTTGAGCGTCGCGCCAGCACGCCTGCTTGTCGGCGACGAGGCTGGCGGCGAAGCGATTGATGGTGCGCAGCTGCTGGGCCGGCGTCAGGCCGTCCTGCGATAGCGTCTGCACGCCGGCGGCGACCTGGCCGTAGATGCCGGCGACGCGCACCATGTAGAACTCGTCGAGGTTGGCGGCCGAGATCGACAGGAAGCGCAGCCGCTCGAGCAGCGGATGGCGCTCGTTCTGCGCCTCCTCGAGGACGCGGCGGTTGAACTGCAGCCAGGACAGCTCGCGGTTGTAGAAGCGGGCCGGGCCCTCCGGCGGCCGCTTCAGCGGCACTCGCGAGCGTTCGACTGCCTTTTCGCGCACTTTGTTCCTCGCACTCGCCATCTTCAGTATCCTCGCCCGCCAATGCTTCAGAGCCGGCGGCGACGCTACGTCACAAATATGACATGCCCGCCACGGCCAGCGTTGAAATCTTGTTACTCACGGCTTTCGCCGAGGCTGGCGAGCGCCTGTGCGGCCAGGGGCCGCGTCACTTTGCGATGCGTCGCCAGCGCCAGCCGGTCGACGGCCGCGACGACGCGGCTCGCCGCCGCCATCGAGCGCTCCATGCGCAGGCTCAGGTAGTCGATGACCGGCGGCTCGACGTTGAGCTGGCGATCGGCGAACAGCTTGACCAGCACCGCCTTCAGGAGGGTCTCGTCGGGCGGTTGCACCTCCACGATGCGGCAGCGCCCGCAGGCGCGAGCGCAGATCGGGAATGCGGAACTCCTGCTCGCCGGGCGGCGCGCGCGACGTCAGCAGCACCGAAAGTTTGCTCTCGCGGGCGCGATTGAGCAAGTGGAAGAGGGCCTTTTCGTCGGCGATGCCGCGATCGAGGTCTTCGACGACGAGGCCGGCGCCGTCGGCGAGGGCGGCGACGGCGGCGTCATCGAGCGCCGCCGCCGTGACGATGCCGGCCCCCGAGCGCAGGCGCCACACGTTGGCGAGATGGCTTTTGCCCGAGCCCTGCGGCCCGACGACGATGCAAGCGGGATGCGGCCAATCGGGCCAGCGGTCGATCAGTCTCGACGGCCGCCTGCGTTGGAGCTGGCTGACGAGGAAGTCCTCGGCCCCCAGCGCTTGGCGGTGCGCGAGATCGAAGACGAGTTGGCGCGGAGCTGCGGTCATTGTCGACGTTGATTGCGGATGATTACGGCGAAACTGGCTTCTGCAGCGACGGCGCGGGGCCGCCCCTGTGGGCAGTCCGGATGCCGGCGGTGCGACGGCATGTCGCCCGAGTAGACGGGGCTCGCCAGATAGATCTTCAGCGCGAAACGGACGAGCACGCCGATCGCCGCGGCGATCGGCACCGCCACCAGCACGCCGACGAAGCCGAACAGGTAGCTGAACACGAACAGCGAGAAGATCAGCCACACGGGGTGCAGGCCGATCTTGGAGCCGACGATATTCGGGCTCAGGAAGCCGGCGTCGAGCACTTGCGCGCCGATGAAGATGGCGATGACGATGAGGATCGGCACCGCGTCGGGCCAGAACTGCACGATGGCGATGGTGGTGGCGGTGATGAGGCCGAGCGCCCAGCCGACGAACGGCACGAAGCTCATGAGGCCGGTGGCGAGGCCGACGAGCAATCCGTAGCGCAGGCCCGTCGCGCCAAGCGCCAGCGCATAATAGATGGCGAGCACGAGGCACACGGTGCCCTGTCCGCGGATGAAGGCGGAGACGGCGTCGTTGACCTCGGCGGCGAGTCGGCGAATGGTCGGCGCGTGCTCGCGCGGCAGCCAGGAATCGATCTTCGCCAGCATCGGATGCCAGTCGATCAGCACGTAGAAGACGACGAGCGGCGTGACGAGAATGCAGCGAGAGGAAGTCGAACAACGCGCGGCCCTGGCTCCACAGCGAGCCGGCGATGTAGCCCGCCAAGCTCGCCATGTTGTCGGCGATGCGTCTGCGACGAGCGGTCGAGGCCGGCTGCGAAATCCGGATAATGGGTGCCGAGCTGCTCGCGCGCCCACGACTCGACCAGCGCGCGCAGGCGCGAGATCTCGTCCGGCAGGGCCACGGCGAATTGCTGTGCCTGGGTGAGCAGCAGCGGCACCAGGAAGATGAGCGCCACCACGATCAGGCAACCGAAGGCGGCGACGATGAGCGCTGCGGCCACGCCGCGCGGCACGCCCCACTGCGTCAGCCGGTCGGCGGCGGGATTGAGGAAGTAGGCGATGACGATGCCGGCGACGAACGGCAGGATGACGCCGCGCAGCAGGCGCGATCAGCAGGACGAGAACCAACGCCGCAGATAGCCAGAACAGCACCTGACGTTCGACGCGCATCGCTATAAGCCCCCGCCCCCCAGTTGGGCCGCCATCGCGCTGCGACATGCTCAGCCGCGCGCCTCCGGCGATTCATAGCCGGACATATGTAGCAGCCAACTGTGCAAATAGGCAGCGAGCGATGCGAGACGTCAGCGCGCCCGTGATCCAGATGAGGATGAAGCGCGGCCAGGCGAGACCGAGGCCGAAGCCCTCGTCGGCCAGCACGGTCGCCGCCAGGACGATCTGCGCCACCGTGTTGGCCTTGCTGACGATGAGCGGGCGGATGCGCATCGGGGTGACCCAGCAGCCACGACAGACAGCACGGCGATGACGATGAGGATGTCGCGCGAGACGACGGCGATGACCAGCCACAGCGGCAGCTTGCCGTCGACGCCGAGCGCCAGAAAGATGCTGACGATCAGCAGCTTGTCGGCGAGCGGGTCGAGGTAGGCGCCAAGCTCGGTCTGCCAGCCGAAGGTCTTGGCGAGGTAGCCGTCGATCGCATCCGAGATGCCGGCGATGATGAACAGGACGAAGGCGACCTCGGTCTGCCCGGTGATCAGCAGCCAGAACACGACCGGCACCAGGATCACCCGGACGAGGGTGATGAAGTTTGGAAGGTTCAGCGCCCGGTCCACGTCTCGTCTCCGCTGCGGCGACGCGCGCCTCGCGCGCGCTCGCCATCTTGTTCCGCCGCTTGTCGCCGCTGCGTTTTGCGAGCCTAGTTGGCTGTGCGAAGAATGAGCCGGTCGGCACCATTCTCTAGTGCGAGACCGCGTGCGTAAAGGGCGGAGGCGAGCTCGTTGGCGCCGCCCGGAAAGCGCAGCGTCAGATCTGCACCACGTGCCGATTCCGCCTCGATGCGCACATCCTCGACACCCGGCAGATCGAGCAGCTGGCGGCGCATCTCGCTCCATTCCGCCAGGCTCTGGTACTGGGCACGCATGGAGACCGGTGTGCCGCCGCCCGTCGAAGCGGATGAGTAGGCCGGCGCATAGGACGAGCCGCCAGTGGGGGGCAACTTGTGCGCCTTCCAGCGGCCCTCGAGCACGCCCCGAGCCGACGACGGCAGCGAGCTCCATGGAGTAGGCGGTGTCGCCGTCGAACACGCGGTAGGCGCGGCGCAGCGTGAAGCCACCGACGGCGTCGATGCCGGACAGCGTCACGTTGAGGCGCTTGGTTGCCGGGTCCGGATCGGCGATAGCGAGCACGACGTAGGGCGAGGCATATTCGCCGGCGAGAATGCGCTCAGCGCCGCCGCGGCCCTCGGCGGCCATCTTCAGTGTGTCGGTGTGGATCTCGGCTCTTCAGCGTCTGCAGGCTGAACGGCGTCAGCGTGTGCTCGAGGTCGAGGCTCTTCCACGCATCCGTCCAGGCGCGGGCGGCGGCGCCGGTGTCGACCGTCCCTTCGGCATTGCGCACGACCGGCACGATGATGACGTCGCGCGCCTGCTCCTCGACGAAGGGGATGCCTTCCTGCTGCAGCACGGTGCGCACCGAGTCGGCGCGGAAGGAGAAGTCGAGGCTGGCGATGTAGCGGGTGGGACGAGTTGCGCTCCGAGCGTACGGAGACGCCCTCGAGGAAGCCGGACGACTTGAGCGCCGACAAGCCGCTTCAGCCGGTCATAGGAGGTGACGGGGACGAGGCGCTTGAGCAGCGAGCGGAAGGCCGCCTGCTGGCCGTCGGCCATCGCCTTCTGCTTGGCGGCGACGGCGTTGGCAGCATCAGCGTCGACCGGATAGTTGCCGACGGTGAACACGTCGTCGTTGGGCGCAGCGCCGGCGGTGCCTGCCAGAGCCCAGTAGGGCAGCGGCGGCGAGCATTGCGCACAGAAACTTAGGTCGAACGGCCGGCACGCGCCTTCTCCATCCCCGGTTCCAGCCTTGCCTCAGGCCCAGAATCGCCGCGAGTTGCCCATCGCCTACGCCGAAGCTGCTAGGACGCCGCATCTCCCGCAGGCAAAGGGGGCAAAAGTTGGGTTCCAAGGTCACATGACAGAGCCTGATAGGGAACGCAACCCGGCCATCACCTACCGCGACGCCGGTGTCGATATCGATGCCGGCAACCGGCTGGTCGAGCTGATCAAGCCGTTGGCGCGCTCAACGCGCCGGCCCGGTGCGGACGCCGACCTCGGCGGCTTCGGCGGCCTGTTCGACCTCAAGGGCGCCGGTTTCCGCGATCCGGTGCTGGTCTCGGCCACCGACGGGGTCGGCACCAAGCTCAAGATCGCCATCGACACGGGTCAGCACGCCACGATCGGCATCGACCTCGTCGCCATGTGCGTCAACGACCTCGTAGTGCAGGGCGCCGAACCGCTGTTTTTCCTCGACTATTTCGCCTGCGGAAAGCTCGACGTGGAGACCGCGAGGGCGGTCGTCGCCGGCATCGCCGACGGCTGCCGGCAGGCCGGCTGTGCGCTCATCGGCGGCGAGACGGCGGAAATGCCGGGCATGTACCACGCGGGCGACTACGACCTTGCCGGCTTTGCCGTCGGCGCCGTCGAGCGCGGCGAGATCCTGCCGCGCGGTGACATCCTCGTCGGTGACGTGCTGATCGGGCTGGCGTCATCGGGCGTGCATTCGAACGGCTACTCACTGGTCCGGCGCCTGGTGAAGGAGAGCGGGCTCGCCTGGGAGGCACCGGCGCCGTTCGAGCCGGCCGCCAGCGTCGCCGAGGCGTTGCTGGCGCCGACCCGCATTTACGTGAGGCCGGTGCTGGCGGCGATCGAGGCCGTGGGCGGCACCGACGGTGCGGTGAAGGCGCTCGCGCACATCACCGGGGGCGGATTGTCGGAGAACGTACCGCGCGTGCTGCCTGATACAGTGGCGGCGCGCATCGATCTTTCTTCGTTTGCTGCGCCTGCCGTGTTCGGCTGGCTGGCGCAGACGGGACGGCTATCTGATGCCGAGATGCTGAAGACGTTCAACTGCGGCATCGGCATGGTGCTCGTCGTTGCCAAGGCGGAGGCGGACGCGGTGGTGCGCACGCTCGCAGGAGGCGGGCGAAGCGCCGTTCGTCGTCGGCGAGATCGTGCCGCCGGGCGGGGCGCGATCTGACGCCAAGGGCCGCGGCAACGCCTGGGCGGTGAAGTATGTCGGAGCGCTGCGGTACGCGTGACGGCCGCGCCACGTCTCATGGATCTTGCAACCGCCTCCGTTGTGCCTGCTGCCGGCTCTGCACTCGCGGAGTAGGGCGGCGCTCGAGACGAATGGCAACGAGCAAGTTTCTCAGGACGTCTGGCTCCAGCACAGAATTGCCGGCGACTGGTGGCTGCAGCTCGACATGCGCTGAGCGTGCGGCCGGCGGCGGACCGTAAGGGCGTCCCGGGCGACAGCGCCGATGCATTCGTCAGGACCCAAATCGCAAGTCGCAGACGCGGCCGCGGGCAGCAGGCGCCGCGCTCACTGACGAACCTGCCGGCTGACCACGCTACTTCCATCCCACGCAACGTGAAGAGCCGCTCCCCCGGGGACGGCTCTTTTTCGTCGCCGAAGGCTCAACCTGTAGTCAGACGAATGCGAAGGAGGGCCGCCGCGTGCTAAGGGACTGGCAATTCCCAACAGCGGGAGCTCCGCCGCAATTGGCCTTACAAAGGTTTGAAGATGACCAGCGCTACACTCGAGGACAAGACCAACCTGTGGCCCGCGGTGCTGCTGTTCAGCGTGACGTACCTTGCCCTGTCGGCGGTCGTCGCGGCTGTGCTGACCTTTTTCGACCTCAACTCGAACACGGGGCTTTCCATCGGCGTGCTGATGGCGGCCACGGGTGCGGCGGCACGCAAGTTCGTAGCCGATCATCGGCGTGCCTTGCACCAGGGTGAGCAACTGCGCTTTGCGCTGCTCGCCATCGTCGCGACGATGCTGTTGACGGTACTCCAGGTCGCCGTCGTCATCCTGATATTCTTCAAGCTCGATGAGTTGCCGCAGCTGGCTGCCGAGGCGCAGGCGTGGGCGGCCGACAACACGACCCTCCTCGCGGTCATCGCCGCCTTCGTCGTGCTTCTCTTTTTCGCCGCCCTTTACTTCGGAGCGGGCTGGTTTTCCCGCTGGTTCGCCAAGCGCCTCGCGGCCACGGGGAGCATCTAAACCCGAGGCAGTCGTCGGCGTACTGGCCGCGTGCTAAGGGACCGGCATGAGCGAGACGAAGAAGCGAGTCGGCATCCTCATCTCAGGACGCGGCTCCAACATGATGTCGCTGATCGCCGCCGCGCGTGCGCCCGACTACCCGGCCGAGATCGCCTGCGTGCTGTCGAACCGGCCGGAGGCGGAAGGGCTGTTCAAGGCCGCCGGCGAAGGCCTGCCGGCGCGCGCCATCGATCACACAGAGCTTCGGCGCGCGCGAGGGCTTCGAAGCGGAGCTCGACGCGGCGCTGCGGGCCTTCGAGGTCGATCTCATCGCCTGCGCCGGCTTCATGCGGCTGATGACGCCCGGCTTCGTCGAGCGCTGGCGCGACCGCATGCTGAACATCCACCCCTCGCTGCTGCCCGCCTTCAAGGGGCTCGACACGCACGCCCGCGCGCTGGCGGCCGGGGTCAAGCTGACGGGCTGCACGGTGCACATCGTCCGCCCGGAGGTCGATAGCGGCCCGATCATCGCCCAGGCGGCCGTGCCGGTGCTCGATGACGACACGGCCGAAAGCCTCGCCGCCCGCGTGCTGGAGGCCGAGCACCAGCTCTATCCCCATGCACTTTCTCTTTTTGCCTCGGGGGCAATTACTGTTTCGGGCGAACGTGCAATCGTTCGAGCAAGCTCCGGTTAACCAAGCAAAACCATTGTTTTGGCCCCCTCTCGACTGACCCGGGCAGCGTTGCCATAGATCAGCGCCCTAGCGCCAAAATGAAGCGGAAACGCGTGGTCGCATGGACACTTGCGGTCGCCGGGTGGTACTTATTCTGCCGCCTTGGGGGAGCCGGCTCGGCCGTGCCAGGTAATCTACGGGCGCCGCCCGTAACCCAGTTTACAACCCGTTGGCTGGACTAGGCATAGAAGTGCGTTTCAACGGCTTCTAGCCGGGAGACACGGCATGACCGCGACCGCAAAGCAGCCCATCCACGCTGTCGAGGATGCTCCCAGCCATGCCCAGGGCCTGGGCGAGGAATCGAGCATCTGGTTCAAGCTGACGCCCCTCCTCAAGGGCGGGCTCGACAATCCGCTGCATATCATCATGCAGATGGCGGAGCGCTACGGCCCCGTCATCCCCATTAACCTTGCCAACCAGCGCATCATCCTTTTGAGCGAGCCCGAGCACTTCAAGCACGTGCTGGTCACCAAGGCCGACGCCTACATCAAGTATTTCGACGGCCTGAAGCCGATCTTCGGCAAGTCGATGATCACCAACGACGGCGTGCTGTGGCAGAAGATCCGCATGCCGCAGCAGCCGGCGTTCCACCCGGACATGTTCGCCGAGTACATCCCCTACTTCCTCGCCGCCATCCGCACAAAGATGGGGATCTGGTCGGAGGTGGCGAAGTCGGGCGAGACCATCGAGATGGTCGAGCAGACGTGGACGCTCGCCGCCGACATGATCTGCAAGGCGCTGTTCGACCGCGACATGCCGTTCAATCCGCACTTCGTCTTCAAGTGCGTGAAGACCTACACCGACGTGATGAACCACAAGGAGATCCGCCTCAAGAAGCAGGCGGGCGAGGTGTTCGAGATCACCGAGGAAGATGCGGCGAAGGCGATGGAAGTGTGGGCCAGCGTGCCGCCCGCCGTCTTCGGCGCCGATCCGCGCGAGGAGCGCGAGCGCACCCTGCTGAAGATGATCGAGGCGGCGGTCAACGATCCGACCATGCCGGAGTTCGACCAGCAGCAGGCGATCGACGAGTTGAAGCAGTACCTGTGGGCCGGCACCGAGACGACGGCACTGACGCTCGCCTGGGCGCTGTACGAGACGGCGCGCCACCCGGAAGCCGCCGAGCGCATCCGCAAGGAAGGCGAGCAGGTCTACGGCGACCGCGAGCCGACCGCCGCCGACTATTCCGCCCTCGCCTACACGCGCGCCGTGATCCAGGAGACGATGCGCATCTACCCGCCCATCTGGGGCCTCATCCGCGTCGCCAACGAGCACGACGTGATCGGCGAGCAAGGAAGTCCGCCCCGGCGATCGCGTGGTGCTGTTCGCCTACGGCGCGCATCACAATCCGCGCTTCTGGGAGGCGCCGGAGGAGTTCCGCCCCGAGCGTTGGATGGCGGGCGCCGCCAAGAAGCAGGTGAAGTATTCCTACCTGCCGTTCGGCGGCGGCAAGCGCGCCTGCATCGGCGGCGCCATGAGCCAGGTGGAGAACGTGCTGGCGCTGTCGCTGCTGCTTGCGCCGCTTCCGCCCCGAGTACGTCGGCACCGAGCCGGCCGGCATCAACGCCACCGTGACGCTGACGCCCAAGGGCGGCCTCAAGTTCAAGATCCGCGAGCTGAGCTGACGGGCGTCGTGCACCGACGCCATACGCTCTAAACGCCTCCGCAGGCGGGGCCTCGCCGAAGTGGCGCAGCAGCCCACATGCATGCGCGCCGGCTGTCGGCTTTGTGTCGCGTCGCTAGCGGTGGGGGACGAGGTAGCGCAGCTTGACGACGCCGTCGGGGAACGCCTCGATGCCGTCGAAGATCAGCGTCGGGCGGCGGCTCAGATCGTTGAGCAGATTGAGCCCGGCGCCGAGCAGTACGGGAACGAGGAAGATCTCGATCATGTCGACGAGACCATCCTCCAGCGCCGATTGCATGCTGACGGCGCCGCCGACGATCCAGATGTCGTGGCGCGTCGTCTCGCGTGCCTGCTGCAGAGCGGCCCTGATGCCGCGCGTTGTCTGGACAACGCCTGGCGGCACGTCGCCGAGCGAGCGCGAGGCGAGGACGAACACGGGCTTGCCCGCGTATGGCCAATCCTCGCCGATGGCTCGGATCATCTCGTAGGTGCGCCGCCCCATGATGAGCGCACCGACCTCGCCGAGGAACCTGTCGTAGCCGTAGAGGCGCGCGTCGTACGGCGCCAACCAGTCGACGCTTCCCTCGCGGTCGGCGATGAAGCCGTCGAGGCTGGTGGCAACGTAGAACCTGACGCGCGCCATGAGGAGTGACCCCCGCGACCGCGCTAGGACAGTGCGGTCCTCAGCCTACAATCTCGTTCGTCTTGAAATTCATTGCAATCTCGCGTGCGGCCGAGGCAGGGCTATCGGAGCCGTGCACCGAGTTGCGAGACTTCGACTGGGCAAAGCGCCTGCGGATGGTCCCCCGCTTGGCCTCGCCCGGATCGGTGGCGCCCATGATCTTGCGATACTTGACGATGGCGTCCTGGCCTTCCAGCACCTGCACGACGATCGGCCCCGAGGTCATGAAGGCGCACAGATCGTCGAAAAACGGCCGTCCTTTGTGTTCGGCATAAAACTTCTGCGCCTGGGTCGCTGTCCATCTCACCCGCTTTTGGGCAATGATACGCAGACCCGCCTTCTCGACGAGCGTATTGATCGCCCCGGTCAGGTTGCGCCCGGTTGCATCCGGCTTGATAATGGAAAGCGTTCGCTCGATGGTCATCCCTCGACCTCTATTCCGAATTTAGATTTTTCTTGGATTGCGGCGCCTTATAGCCAAGGGCCCTACCCGCAGCAAGGCGACCAAAAGGCCGCCGTGGACATCCCGCCCCGCGCTGGTGCGGCCAATTGACGAAGCAGGGTGCGGCGAACCACATTGGCGCCATGCAAAAAGGCCAAGCTTGGCCAGGGTGCTGCGCGCTTGGTGCCGTCGGCTACCCGCAATGACACGAGAAATACATGACTGGCCAGCAGGCTGACATTCAGTGGTACATCGCGCGCGAGGGCAAACAGCACGGCCCGCTGTCCGATGTCGAAATGCGCACATTTGTCGCGCAAGGTCATCTCAAGCCGACCGATCTCATTTGGCGTCCGGGTTTTGCCGATTGGCGCCCCGCTCCGGCGGTGTTTCCGTTGCAACAGCCCGAGCCGCCGACCGCGGCGCCGCGTCCGACCACGCAGGGACGGCGCGCGGAGCCAGCGCGCGGACCTGCGACGGCGGCGACCGCCGCGCCCGCAGAGCGCTCGTTCGAGCCGAATCGTATCCGCGTTGCGCAAGGATCTGATGACAGTCGCAAGTCGGGAGCACGGCGGGCTTTGGGCATCGTCGTGCTTCTGGCGCTGCTCGGCGGCGGCGGCTGGTACGCCTGGCAGAGCGGCACCATCGCCTCGCTGACCGACAGCGGCTCAGCTCCGCCAAGCAGGGCGAGCAGGTGCCGACGGTCGCGGCGCCCGGCGGCTCCACCACCACCGTGCCTGCGGCGGAAACGCCGCCGGCTCCGCCGGCCACCGCTGCCGAGGTCGACGCCGGCGCCCAGGAGCTCGATTCGAAATTCGAGAAGATGCCGGCGTGGAGCGTCGTCAAGCGCGAGTTCCCCGATTGGTACGGCGAGCAACTGCGCCAGGCGGCGAAACTTTCCGCCGAGAAGCAACCCGAGCAGGTGATCAACAAGCAGCTCGCCGAGGCGCTCGTCGCCCTGCGCCGCCAGCACGCCAACGACGCGCTCTCCGCCAGCACCGAGCGGCTGAAGGATGTCGGCGACGACCTTCCTCAACAATCTCAAGACACTGGCGAGCCAGAACGTCGGCGCCTGCTACGGCTTCATCTCGCAGGGTGAGACCTCGCCGGTGGTGCTGGAGATGCTGCAGTCGCCCGAGCAGGGCGCCGCCGTGCAGCAGCAGGTGGCGGCCATCTTCGAGGCGATCGCCGATGGCCGCAAATCGCCGACGCACGCACGACAAGGCCGCCAAGGCCGACTACGACGTGCTGGTGCAGGAGCTGACCAAGCTCGGCTGGAAGGAGAACGACCTGCAGGTATTCTCCAATCCGACGCTGCTGTCGCGCGAGCCGCCGGACCGCGTCTGCCAGATGGTGCAGGACTGGTTCTTCGCGCACCTTTCGGTGGCCGATCAGGGCACGCAGGAGCGGCTGCTGGTCGAGACCTTGAAGCCCGTCGTCTCCGGCTGATCGCCGGCATGCTCGCCGTCACGATCAAGATCGTCGTCACAGCGGTGCTGGTGGTGGCGATCTCAGAGGTGGCCAAGCGTAGCTCACTGCTCGGCGCAGTGCTGGCGTCGCTACCGCTGACTTCACTGCTGGCGATGATCTGGCTCTACGCCGACACGGGCGACGCGCAGCAGGTCGCCGACTTGGCGAGCGGCATCTTCTGGCTGGTGCTGCCATCGCTGGCGCTGTTCGTCGCACTGCCGCTGTTGCTGCGAGCCGGACTGGCCGTTCGCGCCGAGCCTCGTAGCAGCGGGCGCGCTCACTGTCGCCAGCTATTTCCTAATGCTCGCCATGCTGAAGCGCTTCGGCATCGCCATTTGACGAGCCGCACGGTGACAGGGCGGGCGCGAGCGGCTATGCCCTGCCCATGCTGCATATCAACGACCTCAGCTTCCGCATCGAGGGGCGGCCGATCTTCGAGCAGGCGACAGCCGGCATTCCGACCGGCCACAAGGTCGGCCTCGTCGGCCGCAACGGCGCCGGCAAGACGACGCTGTTGAAGATCATCGCCGGCGATCTCACTCCCGACATGGGCTCGATCACCATGGCGCGCTCGGCGCGCATCGGCCACGTGGCGCAGGAGGCGCCGGGCGGCGACGAAAGCATCATCGACTGGGTGCTCGCCGCCGACACCGAGCGCGCGCGGCCTGCTCGATCGAGGCCGAGCACGCGAGCGACGCGCATCGCATCGCCGCGATCCACGAGCGTCTCACCGACATCGGCGCGCACGCCGCGCCGGCGCGCGCCGCGCAGATCCTCGCCGGCCTCGGCTTCGACGAGGCAGCGCAGCAGCGCCCGTGCGGCGCGCTGTCGGGCGGCTGGCGCATGCGCGTCGCGCTCGCCGCCGTGCTGTTCCTCGAGCCGGAGATCCTGCTGCTCGACGAGCCGACCAACTACCTCGACCTCGAAGGCGCGATGTGGCTCGAGAGCTACCTGCGCACCTATCCGCACACCGTCGTCATCGTCAGCCACGATCGCGACCTGCTCAACCGCGCGGTGACGGCCATCCTGCACCTCGACCGCGGCAAGCTGACCTTCTACTCCGGCGGCTACGACGACTTCGAGGAGGCGCGGCGCGAGAAGCAGCGGCTGGAACTGAAGCTGAAGAAAAAGCAGGACGAGGAGCGCCGCCGCATCCAGGTGTTCATCGACCGCTTCAAGGCCAAGGCGACGAAGGCGGCGCAGGCGCAGAGCCGCGTCAAGGCGCTGGCCAAGATGCAGCCGATCGCGGCGCAGCTCGACGAGCGCGTGGCGCCGTTCCACCTGCCGCAGCCGTTGAAGGCGCTGGCCAGTCCGCTGATGCGCTTCGAGGAGGTGTCGATCGGCTACGCGGCCGACGCGCCGGTGCTGCAGGGGCTGAACCTGCGCATCGACCAGGACGACCGCATCGCGCTGCTCGGCCAGAACGGCAACGGCAAATCGACCTTCGCCAAGCTGATCGCCGGCAAGCTGGCGCCGCTGTCGGGCAGCGTCTTCGGCGCCAAGCGCGTCGACGTCGGGTATTTCGCCCAGCACCAGCTCGACGAGCTCAATCCCGGCGGCGACGCCCTACGACCACATGCTGAAGCTGATGCCGGAGGCGACCGAGGCGCAGCGGCGCACGCGGCTCGGCACCTACGGCTTTTCCGCCGACAAGGCCGACACCAAGTGCGCCAAGCTGTCGGGCGGTGAGAAGGCGCGGCTGCTGCTGGCGCTGGCGGCGTTCCACGCGCCGCACCTGCTGATCCTCGACGAGCCGACCAACCATCTCGACGTCGACAGCCGCGAGGCGCTGGTGCACGCGCTGGCCGAGTACGAGGGCGCCGTCATTCTCATCAGCCACGACCGGCATCTGATCGAGGCGTGCGCCGACCGGCTGTGGGTGGTGCGCGGCGGCACGGTGAAAGCCTACGACGGCGACATGGACAGCTATCGCGCCGATCTGCTGGCCGAGCGCGGCGCCGGCACGCGTGGACAGAACAAAGGCGCCAAGGCGGATGCAGCGCGCAGCGCGCGTTCCGATCAACGGCGCGCGGCGGCCGACCGGCGTGCGAGCCTCGCGCCGCTGAAGAAGGCGATGCAGGCGGCGGAGAGGAAGGTCGAGACGATCGGCGCCGACATCGCGCGTCTCGACGCCAAGCTCGCCGATCCGCAGCTCTACGCGAAGGATCCGTCTGCTGCGCAGCGCGCCGCCATCGAGCGCGGTCAACTCGCCAAGCGGTTGAGCGAAGCGGAAGAGGCGTGGCTCCTCGCCGAGCGAGGCTTACGAAGCCGCGCACGCCGACGCGTCGGATGCAGCCGAGGCGTAAGCTGAGCAATTTGTGTGACGATTTTGTAGCAAGTAACATCTGCGCGATATGCACATGAATATTTGTTTTTGCGCGCCCCAATAGTGGCCGCTCCGCGACGGGTGTATGACCGCAGGCGTGGGAGCTGGCCGCCTCGGTCTAAGCGGGGACCGTGCCTGCGCGGTAGAGGGCCGTTCGGGGTCCGCAGGCCAGCTCTCAACGTCTCAAAAGTGTAACGTTCGAGCGTCTAGCCGCGCACCCAGCGGCCGCTGTCGATGCGCCGCTCGGCTGCCGGCACGCGGCGCAACAGATACACCCACGCGTCGAACGTTTCGCCGCCAGCGAGGCGCACCTCGCAGACGACGCGATCGTATTCGTTGCGGTCGCCGCCGCCGTGCACGTAGCCCTCGTAGTCGTCGAGCCAGCGCGAGCGCGGCGACGGGATCGGAGAGCAGCACAACTTCGCCGTGCACGATGTCGTCCTCGCCGTCGCACTTCGCAACGCCGGGGTAGCGGCCGAGATCGTAGAGACGCGCAAAGTGCAGCGAGGCGGGGCCGAGACTGTCGGACTCGCGGGCGAGACGCAGGCGCTGCTGCGTGCCGAGCGCCCCCCGCGCGCCGCTCATCAGCGTGCCGTAGACGAACAGGTAGCGTGAGTCCTCGGCCATGTGCGCCGGTCAGCCGGAGATCTTGGTGAAGTCGGCGACGTTGAGGGTGGCGGCGCGGATCTGCGACAGCAGATGCAGGCGGTTCTTGCGCAGCGCCGCATCGTCGGCGTTGACCGTCACCTTGTCGAAGAACGCATCGACCGGCGCGCGCAGCTCGGCCAGCGCGCGCATGGAGCCGGCGAAGTTCTCCACATTGAGCGCGGCGACGGTGTCGCCCTTCACCTTGTCGATGGCGGCGGCGAGCGCCTGCTCCTCCGGCTCCTGCAGCAGCGCGGGATCGTAGTCGCCGGCGTGGCTCGTCTTGTCCTTCTTCTCCTCGATGGTGAGGATGTTCTGCGCGCGCTTGACGCCGGCCAGGAGGTTGGCACCGTCGTCGGTCTTGAGGAACTCGGTCAGCGCCTCGACGCGCTTGACGATCAGCGCCAGGTCGTCCTGGCCGGGCAACGAGAAGATGGCGTCGATGAGGTCGTGGCGCGCGCCCTTGTCGCGCAGGTGAACCTTCAGCCGCTCGGCGAAGAAGGCGAGCAAGTCCAGAGCACGGCCGATAGGCGATTCCGACCGTTGAACCTGCTTGCGTCGGATGAATGTCCGCCTCCAATTCGACGAGACGATCTCTCAAGTTCGAGCTTCGAGCCGCATCAAGTGTTGTTGCGCCTCCTCCACAATGGGAAATCGCAGATCGTTCTCGAGCACGATGCGGATGACGCCGAGGGCGGCGCGGCGCAGCTGATAGGGATCGCCCGAGCCCGTCGGCTTCTCGCCGATGGCCCAGAAGCCGACCAGCATGTCGAGCTTGTCGGCCAGCGCCACGGCGACCGCGGCGCCGTCGCCTTCCTTCTCCAGCGGCACGGTGTCGGTCGGCCCCTTCGGCTTGTAGTGCAATTCGATGGCGCGCGCGATGGCCGGGTTCATGTGCTCGGCCTCGGCGTAGTAGCGGCCCATGAGACCCTGCAGCTCGGGGAATTCGCCAACCATGCCCGACACGAGGTCGGCCTTGGCCAGCTCGGCTGCGCGCTGCGCCAGAGCCGCCTCGCACAGCTCCTGCGAGGTTGCGATCTGCCGGGCCAGCTCCTTGACGCGCTCGGCGCGCTCGAACTGCGTGCCGAGCTTCTCGTGGAAGGTGATCGCCCTTCAGCTCGTCGCGCATGATCTCGAGCTTCTTCTTGAGGTCCTGCTCCCAGAAGAACTTGGCGTCGGAGAGCCGTGCGGCGATGACCTTCTCGTTGCCGGCGACGATGGTCTTGCCGCCGTCCTTGGCCTTCAGGTTGGAGACCAGCAGGAAGTGGTTCGACAGCTTCTTGCCGTGCCGCAGCGAGAAGCACTTCTGATGCGTCTTCATCGACGTCGTCAGGCACTCGGCCGGCACGTCGAGGAACGACTTGTCGAATTCGCCCATGAGCACCGTCGGCCACTCGGTGAGGCCGGCGTTCTCGGCGGCGAGCGCGTCATCCTCGACGAGCGTCAGGTGCGCGTCCTTGGCCAGCGCGTGCGCGCCTTCGTTGATGCGCGCCGCGCGCGTCGCGGAATCGAGGATCGACCTTGTGCTGCTTCAACGCCTTCTCGTATTCGGCAAAGCCCGTGACCTTGAACGGCTCGTTGCCGAGGAAGCGATGCCCGCGCGTCACGTTGCCCGCCTTGATGCCGGCGATCTCGAACGGCACGACCTTGCCGTCGAGCAGCAGCACGATCGAATGCAGCGGGCGGATCCAGCGCAGCTCCGAGCCGTTGTCGAGCTTGGCGTTGAAGCGCATCGTCTTCGGCCACGGGAAATTCAGGATCGTCTCGCGCAGCACCTCGTTGACGATCTCGCGCGGCGGCGCGGCCCGGCTTGTTGATGCGCGCGACGTAGATAGTCGCCCTTCTTCTCGTCCTTGACGACTTGCGCGTCGGCGAGCGAGTTCAGGCCGGCGCCCTTGAGGAAGCCCTGCACCGCCGGCTCCGGCGCGCCGACGCGCGGGCCCTTGCGCTCCTCCGACACGGCCGGCGACTTCTTCGGCACGTCCGCGATCACGAGCGCCAAGCGGCGCGGCGTCGCGAAAGGCGCGCGCTTCGCCCACCTCGAGCCCGTCGCGCTTTCAGACCGTCGACCATCAGCCGGCGCAGGTCGTCGGCCGCGCGCGTTTGCAGGCGCGCCGGGATCTCTTCGGAAAACAGCTCGAGCAGCAGCTCAGACATGTGGCGTCTCAGGCGTCAGAGGGAGGCGAACACATACGTGATCGGGCCTTCACTGTCATCCCGGCTTGCGCGCGGCTGCTCTAGGCCGGGCAGAGCGCCTAACCGATACGGCCGTGCAGGCCGAAATCGTAGTCGCTGACGGCGAACGACATGCGGTGCGGCTCGATGAGCATGGGCACGACGGAAATGATGATGTCGGTCGCCGCGCCCGCCGTCTGCATCAGGTTGAGCATCAGCATGCCGTTCGGCGCGCCGAGGAAATCGTGGAAGAACATGTACGCGCTTTTCTCGTCGACATCGAATCGCCCGACCGCCCATGACGCGAGCCGCTGCGACTCTTCCGGGTGCAGCACATAGATGGCGATCTTCTGCAGCTGCGCCGCGTACGGCCGCAGCGCGTCCTGCAGAGGGCGCGGTTCTCGACGTCGCGCACTTCCAGGCGCGCCTCGATCTTGAACAGCGGGACGGCAGCGGCCGGGGCTCTCGCGCCAGATGCGCGAGGTCCACGACGACAAGGCGCGGCTTGATGGGCAGCAGCTTGTCCTGCGGCGGAGCCTCGTTGCCTGTGTAAGGAACGAGCGGCATCGCTCAGCGCGCCGGCTCCAGCACCTCGGCTTCGCCCACCACGAAAGCGCCGATCTCGCGCAGCGCGCCGGTGGAGCCGAGGTAGCCGAGGCCGACGAGGACCAGCGCCACCACGAACCAGAAGATCGGGCGGCGGCGCCAGAAGAATGCGACGTAGGCGATGATCAGCGCCGGGACGCCGAGCACCAGGGCGCCGATGAGATCGGCGAGATCATGTCTCACTCCTTGTTTTGAGTATTCGGCGCCACGCTACTTTGGCGGCAACTCCCACACCCCATGCAAATTGAAATAGGGGTGCCCATCTGGATAGCGTCGATCGGCGCCAAGTTTCAATCGATACCTCACGGCGCCGTCGCCAGCGCGCGAGAATGTGTCACCATCTTGTAGACGGGGCTGGTATCCCCACAAGTATGCGTTGAATTCAAAAAGCGACCATGCCCCTTTGACGTTGGTTATCGTCCTCGATGCTGCCGTCGGCCAGCCCCAGCTGGTGCATGCCGAAGGAGCTGAGGCGGTCCGCATCGGGGTCGCGCACTTGCAGCACGAGCAAACGGAACAGACCGGCCGGCATGTCCGAGGCCGAGCTGCTGCTCCCAACGCGCCCAGTCGTGGCTGAGACCTGACTTGTGAACCTTGACGGCGATACCGCCGGCGGCGCGCACTGCGCCCGTGAATACGCCAAGCCGTTCGTCGAGCCCTTCGCCGGTGTCGGCAATCGTCACGCAGGCGATCGCGTGGTGATCGTCGATCGCTTCCGCGTCTCGCGGCCGAGCGCACGTCCCGAGCCGATGTACATTTCCTTGGTGATGTCACCGTTGCGCTGGAGCACGTCGTAGCTGGCGTGCCGCTTGTTTTGCGCATCGACCAACATCCCGCCGGCGGCGAGCACGCCGCTATCACCGGCCGCCACGGCGGAATTGAATTCGCTGCGATCCTTCCGGGGATCCACAGCTCAACGCCCGACGCACTCATCCCCGCCCCCGAGTAGTCGGCGCGCTAGACCCCGCCGCCTTCAGTCTTGAGCCACGCCGCGCAGCAGGCTTTGGCCAGTTCGCGCACGCGCAGAATGTAGCTCTGCCGCTCCGTCACCGAGATGACGCCGCGCGCGTCAAGCAAATTGAAAACGTGCGAAGCCTTGATGCACTGATCGTAGGCCGGCAGCGCGAGCAGATGGCGCCCTTCCGGTGTCGCGCCCTTGTCGAGTAACGCCTTGCACTCCTTCTCGGCGTCGTTGAAGTGCTGCAGCAAAAGCGCCGTGTCGGCGTGCTCGAAATTGAAACGCGAATACTCCTGCTCGGCCTGCAGGAAAACGTCTCCGTAGGACAGCTTGCGCGCGTCCTGGCGGCCGTTGAAAGAAAGATCGAACACCCGGTCGACGCCCTGCACGTACATGGCGAGGCGTTCGAGCCCATAGGTGATCTCGGCCGACACGACTTCGCAGTCAAAGCCGCCGACCTGCTGGAAATAGGTGAACTGCGTCACCTCCATGCCGTCGCACCACACCTCCCAGCCGAGGCCCCAGGCGCCCAGCGTCGGACTCTCCCAGTCGTCCTCGACGAAGCGGATATCGTGCAGCTCGGGCTTGAGACCGATGCAGCGCAGGCTTTCGAGATAGAGGTCCTGCATGTCGGTCGGCGCAGGCTTCATGATCACCTGCAGCTGGTAGTAGTGCTGCAGACGATTAGGGTTTTCGCCGTAGCGGCCGTCCTTGGGGCGGCGTGAGGGTTGTACGTAGCAGGCGTTCCACGGCTTGGGGCCGAGGGCGCGCAGCGTTGTCGCCGGATGGAAGGTGCCGGCGCCGACCTCCATGTCGTAGGGCTGCAGAATTACGCAGCCTTGCTCCGCCCAGAAGCGCTGCAGGGCGAAGATGAGGTCCTGAAAAGACCTCTTCGGCTGCAGCGGCGCCACATCGACGTGAGGGGCGGACTTGGCAGCGAGGCTGGTCGGCATGGAGGCGCCTTTGCGAAAATTGCGCCGCACTATACGCACATCCTTGCCCCTGTCACTCCAGCTGATCGGCCATTTCGCCAGGGCGCAGCGGGGCTGGCCCGGAGCTAGTTGCCCATGCTCTTGGCCAACTCCTCGCAGCCCTCCTTGGACTTGGAGAAGATGAAGACCTGATTGAGGTTGCCCTCGCGTGCGACCATCACGTTCTTGAGGTCCAGCGACGGCGTCTCGTCCATCAGCTTGCAATTCTTCGAAGCGGTTGAGGATCTCATCCGGGGTCAGCACGACGCCGTCGCCCTCGAGTGGCGGACCGCACTGGCTTTTGCCCTGGTCATCCTTGCCGAGCATCCTATCAGGCACCGCAATATCATCAGGACTTACTCCCACCCGGCTTGCAATCCCTCGTCGGCGGCGATCTAAGCGGGAACCGCCGGCAATCGATTTGCATGCTGCACGGCAACAGCGCTTGCCGGATATCGCGGGTGGACCGCCCGCCCTAGTTCAGCGGGACGTTGACGATGCCCTGCAGGGTGTAGCCGTTGTAGTCGTCGGAGCCGACGCCGTCCCAAAAGGCTAGTCCGCGCACCAGCCAGCCGTCGGTGGTCACGACGTTGAGGCCGTCCTCGAGCCGGCCCCAGAAGTCGCCGGGGCCGACGGCGAAGCCGTCGATAATGGCGACGTTGGGGTTGTCGAAATCCCACACGCCCTTGATGGCGGCGAACGGCTCGATGAAGGTGTCGGCGGTGTGCGCGAAGCGGTAGCCTACCTCGGGACCGAACTGCAGCCGCCCGAGCGACACGTCCTGCCCGGGCACGAAGGTGCCCGCCGAGTTGGTGAAGGCGTCCTGGCTCTCCGTCACATAGGCGAGCTCAGCCGAGGGCGTGAAGCGCCAGGCATCATGCACCCAGTTGCCGGAGAGCGTGCCCTTCACCAGCCAGCGCACATTCGGGCATCACGCCCGAACAGATCGACATCGTCGTGCTGTCGCACGGCCATCCCGATCACGTCGGCGGCAAGATGGAGAACGACAAGCCGTTGTTCCCCAACGCACGCTATGTGATCGCCGGCACCGAGTACGACTTCTGGGCGCCGGCGGGCAAGTTCACCGACGAATTGGAAAAGCTCGCCTCGCTGTTTCGTTCCAAGTCGTGCCGTTGGCCGAGAAGACGACCTTCCTCAAGCCCGGCGATGACGTCGTGCCGGGTATTCGCGCGCTGGAGGCGCACGGCCACACGCCCGGCCACCTCGCCTTCACGCTCGAAAGCAAGGGTCAGAGCATGCTGTTCTGGGGCGACTGCGCGTATCATCAAGTCGCTTCGCTAGCGCGCCCCGACTGGCATTGCTCGTTCGAAGTCGACAAGGAG
The DNA here is from genome assembly GCA_963724595.1 of uncultured Alphaproteobacteria bacterium. Classification (GTDB taxonomy): domain Bacteria; phylum Pseudomonadota; class Alphaproteobacteria; order Rhizobiales; family Hyphomicrobiaceae; genus Hyphomicrobium_A. The sequence continues at coordinate 57,102 of CAVRVR010000022.1, forward strand.
AAAGGCGCGGCAACGCGCCGGCGCATCTACGAGATGGCGGCGGCCGAGCGCATCCCGGTCAGCGGCTACCACATGCCGTTCCCGTCGATCGGTTATGTCGAGCGGAGAGATGGCGGCGGCTATCGCTGGCTGGCGCACAGATACCAGCTCAACACGCCGTAACTTGGCAGGGACCTTCCGCTACTCCGCCAGCTTGTCGCGCTCGACGATGAGCGCATCGAGCTTGGCCTGCTGATCGGCAATGCGATCGGCGGTGCGGCTCTCGTCGGCCGCGCCCGAGTAGGCGGCCGCCTGCTCAACCAGCTCGCGCAGGTTGCTGCGCAGAATGGCGATGCGATTGTCGAGCTCGGCAATCGTTGCGGGGTCGACGGCCATGGATATCCTCTCGGTTGAATTGGCGTGCGGTCGAGAACGAGATTGTGCGTCAGCCACTTCGCCCATCAGCCGGCCGGTAGACGCCGGCATCGGCGTCCCACACGAGAGCACCGAGATCCTTGGGGGCCACCCTGAGCGGACTAGCGTGCATCATCGGCTCGTGCGCCATGCGCGCCGCCTCGGCCGCACGCGACCATTCGCGAGAAAGCCATTTCATGCCGGCGCCAATGCCGGCTCCGATGAGAACCGCGGCGATGACATGAGGCATCGGCGAAACTCCCTCTGCAAGGCGGATCAATCACCCTAGGTTACAGCCCGAAACGCGACCATAGCGAGCGGGCCTCGATAGCGGATATCAGATCTTCCCCGAAGGCAAGACGCCCGGTCCTTAATTCCTCGTAACCCGCGGCCGAACTCGACCGCCGCAACCGGCCCAACAGCCCCCCCTTTTCGAGGGGTACGACCTTCAGGCGCACCTTGTCGCCATACAGCTCACGCATCTTGCTGCGCACGTCTGAGATGCCGTCGATGAGCCCGAGCTCGAGTGCCTTGGGACCGGACCAGAAGGCGCCGGAGAACAGCTCGGCGTCGGCGCCGGTAAGACGTCCGGCGCGGCGTTCCTTGACGATGCCGATGAACACGTCGTGCACGTCGCGTTGCACGTTCTTGATGCGCTCGATGTCCGCGGGTTTCTCCGGGCGGAATGGATCGAGCGCGTCCTTCTGCTCGCCGGCCGTGTAGACGCGGCGCTCGATGCCGAGCTTGGCAATCGCCTTGTCGAGGCCGAAGCCGGCGAAGATGACGCCGATGGAGCCGATTATGGATGACGGGTCGGCATAGATCTCATCGCCGGCGAGCGCCAGGTAGTAGCCGCCGGAAGCGGCGACGTCCTCGCAGAACACGTAGACGGTTTTCTTCTTCTCCTCGGCAAGCTGACGAATGCGGCGGAAGATGAGGCTCGACTGCACCGGTGAGCCGCCGGGTGAATTGACGACAACGGCGACGGCGGGGATCTTCGACAGGTCGAAGGCCTTCTCAATGGCGCTTGCCGCCTGGCCGATCGACAACCCGGGACGCAGCGGCGTCGCCATGCCGATGGGGCCGGAAAAGCGGAGCACGGGAACGACGGGACCTTGGCCAAAAAACCACATGCGGGCCAACCTCGCTGAAGCTTGATGATAGGCGGAGCCGAACTTCTTAGGCCATCGAGGCCGCCCCGGCTAGGGCAGGGAACGTCTCAACCGGCCGCGGACATGGGAAGGGCCCCGCCGGCGCGCAGGATACCTTGCGCGGCGGGCGTGAAGGCCCCGTTTCCCTCGTGCAGGATAAAACCCGGCAAGATCTGCAGCGGACCGCGGCTTCCCTTTACGCCTTGCAGGAGCACGCGGTTGGCCGGAGCATCGTGGCGTGGATGCAGGGGCAGAATTTTCAGCGAGCCAAAGCGCGTCGCAAACGCAGCGAGCAGACGTGGCAGCGCCTCGGTCTTGTGGACAATCGTCGCTTCACCGCCAGGCGCCGTCATGCGCGCCATGAAGCGCGCCCACAGCTCCAGCTCGCCGTCCGCCATGGCGTGGGCGCCGGCCTTCAAGGCATCGGCCGCGAGCGTGCCGGCATCGGCGTCGTGATACGGCGGATTGGCAATGACGTGGGCGAAGCTTTCCTCGGCGAGCCCGGCGGCACGCAACTCGCTTGCCGCGGCGCCAACGACGGCCGTGACGACGCGCACGCGATCGGCAAGGTGGTTGCGGCGGGCATTCTCGCTAGCCAGCTCAGCGGGCTGCCATTCCTTCTCGAGCAGCACCACGCTGGCCAAAGGCGCGCGCCGCGCTAGACAAAGTCCCGCCGTGCCGACTCCGGCCCCGACATCGAGCACACGTAGCGGTCTTTCAGGGTCGGCCGGTACTGCCGCGGCCAGCATCACGGCGTCGAGCCCCGCTCGGTACCCGGTACGCAACTGCAGGAGGTGCAGCGCACCCCCAAGGAAAGCGTCGTCGGTCGAGTCCGGTCGATTATGGGTTGCAGGCGCCACCGTCATGACTTTACCATCCACTGGCCGAGGTCGGCGTCGAGGAGGAGGCGGCGCGCGGCATCCCAGCTCCCGGCGGGTACGGCGAGCCGCTGGGCGACGGCGCCGAGCGTGCCCTGCACGGCGCTCATATTGCCGTCGAACACTGCGGCTTCGATGCCCGCGTCCTGCAACAGCACCATGAGGTAGCTGAGCAGCACGGGATCGTTGGTGGTTACGAGGTCACGCATGGGACTGTATCGAGGACTATAAAGCAAGGGGCGTAGGATTGCGGCAAAGTTTGCTCGGAAATCGCCCCCGCCACAACGCTAGATCAATCAAAGCACGCTTGAGCTCGGGAAGATGCCCTTGGGACAAGTCATACCGTTCGACGCCGCCCGCAGCGCACCGGAAAGCCTAAAGCCGCTGCTCGACATCGTGTCGGGCGACATGGATGCAATTAACCGCATCATTCTCGACAAGGCGGTCTCCGAGGTCGAGCTCATCCCCGAACTGGCGCATCACCTCATCGATTCAGGCGGCAAGCGGCTGCGGCCGATGCTGGCGCTGGCGTCTTCGAGGCTGTGCGACTATCGCGGCGGCGGCCATATCCGCGTCGCCTCGGCGATCGAGTTCATGCACACGGCGACGCTGCTGCACGACGACGTCGTCGACGAGAGCGGCCTCAGGCGCGGCAAGCAGACGGCGCGCATGCTGTGGGGCAATCAGGCGAGCGTACTGGTTGGCGACTTCCTGCTTGGCCAGGCATTCCGCATGCTGGTCGATGTCGGATCGCTGCCGGTGTTGAAGATCCTGTCCAACGCCGCGGCCGTGATCGCCGAGGGCGAGGTGATGCAGTTGGCCGCGGCCAACAACACGACGACGACCGAGGACGAATACCTCGCCATCATCAATGCCAAGACAGCGGCGCTGTTCTCCGCCGCCGCCGAGGTCGGCGCGGCGATCGCCAACCGGCCGGCCGCCGAGCAGGCGGCACTGAGGTCGTATGGCCGCAATCTCGGCCTCGCCTTTCAATTGGTCGACGACGCGCTCGACTATTTCGGCGACAGCGCCCACCTCGGCAAGGCGACCGGCGATGACTTCCGCGAGGGCAAGATCACCCTGCCGGTGATCCTCTCCTTCCGCCGCGGCTCCGAGGAGGAACGCTCATTTTGGAAGCGCACCATCGCCGAAGGGCAGATCGGGGACGGCGATCTGGAGCGCGCGGTGGCCCTGATGAAACAGCACAAGGCCCTGGAGGCGACCATGGAACGGGCGCGCTCTTACGGCGCGATCGCGCATGACGCCCTTGCCATATTCCCCGATCGGCCCGAAAAAGCCGCGATGCTGGACGTAATCGGGTTCTGCGTGCATCGCTCGCACTGAAAAAACACCGCACCCACCCGACCGTATTGCCCGGCGCCTGCCGGCATCCTAGGATTCGGGCCGCATAGAAAGAACATCGGAGGGCGCCGGTGCGTTCGTTTCATCACATCGTCGGACGCATGACCGGCAACGCCGGATGGCTCTTTGCCACCACCTGTTTGCTTGCCGGAGCCGCAGCGGCGGCGCAGCTACCGCCTCGGTCCTCTACCCTAGAGCAATCGAGCCTCCGGCTGGTCAAGCTCGGCATCGCCGATATGAGCAAAGCCGAGCAGGCGAACCTGTGGAAGTTGGTCGACGAGTACGCCACGGTCGATGCGCTGCAGGAGTTCTGCGGCACCAAACTCAACCTGCAGCGGCGCGCCTGGCGCGCGGTGGCGACCTGCGTGGAGCCGACCTCGCTCAAGAAAGTGTTCGGCACCTTCCGCACCAAGAAGGACGGGTACCTGAAGCAGTGGGAGACGCTGCACGGCCAGCCCGACGCCAAGAAAGCCGTGTGCGACCGCTTCAAGAGCAAGCTCGGCGAATATTCGAAGATCATGAGCGGGCAGATCAACGAGGCCGCCGCCGCGTGCCGTAACTGCTTCTTCTGCTGACGCGCTAGCGCTTATCGTCAATCGCCGAGCGTGGTGGTCACGATCCACCACCCGGGATGGTGTGCCCGCAGATGCGCGGCGGCGGTAGCAGCGCGCGCTGCGTCGGGAAAAATCCCGTAGCTCGTCGGACCGGCACCGGAGAGGCTGACATAGAGGCAATCGGGCGTGGCGCCGAGGGCCGTCTCCGCCTCGGCGCTATCGGGCAGTACGGCATGCGCGGCTTCCCGCAGGTCGTTGCCGACGCCGCGCATATAGGCGATGAGCGCCGCGGTATCGGGGAAGGGCGGCAGCGGAGCGGGCGGCGTCTCGGTGCCGGCGTCCAACACCGACAGCCGCGCGAACACCGATCTGGTCTTGCCGAACGGCGCGGCGCTCTGCGGGCAGACGAGCACGGCATCAAGGCGCGGCATGGCCTGGACCGGCTCAACGTGCTCGCCGACGCCCCACACGCGGGAGCTGCGATCGGCGAGGCACACCGACACGTCGGCCCCAAGCGCAGCGGCAAGCCTCTCCCAGTCGACGCCGTTGGCACGATTGGTGCGGCGCACGGCGCGTAGCACGGCGGCCGCATCGGCCGAGCCCCCACCGATGCCGGCGGCGATGGGGAGCTGCTTGACGACAGAGACGCGGCCCAGGATTAACTTCGGATGGGCGACCGCAAGGCTTTGCAGCGCCGTGTCGACGAGGTTGCTGCCGGCGATGGCGGCAGCGTAGGGGCCGGACATTTCGACGGTGGGTTCAGCGCCCGGATCGAAGGTCACGTCGTCGCCGACGGCGGCGAAGGCGATCAGGCTTTCGAGCAGGTGGTAGCCATCGGCGCGCCGCCCCAGCACACGCAGCGTGAGGTTGATCTTGGCGCGCGCGCGCTCGGTGATCGCCGACATCGGTTCAGCTCAAATGCAACGGCCCCGGAGGAAGGGCTTCCCGGGGCCGCATAGTAGTCGATTGCGTGGTCCCTGCGTCAACGGCCCTCGCTGTCGTCGAGCGGGCCGCGACCGGCGCCGAAGCCGCCGTAGCCAAGATAGATACCGGGAGCGCCGTAATAGCCATATTCCGGGACGGCGGGGTTCTCGCCGTAGGATTCCTCATAGTAGGTACGGCAGAGCCTATGACCGTCGGCCCAGATGCAGCGCCGGTAGTCGACCGTCCCAGCCATCGATTCCACTTCGGCCTGCGAGGCAATGGGGAGGGGCGTAGCCGTGGCGGCGATGACACCGGACAACGCGACGCCGAGGGCGGCGAAAAGTTTTACTCGAAGCATAGTGAACTCCTGACGGCTCCGCTTTCGACGGCGAGCTTCCGGAGGAATTCAAATCTGCGGTTCTTGTTCCGTGAAAAACCGAGGCCCAACGGCGATTGACCACCGCTCAACAAGGCGCTACAGGACCTTCTGCTTTGGCGTTATTCGACAAGCGCGGGATTGAGCTTGGTCTCTTTGCGCTTTTTCGCCTGCACCCGGCGCATGGTCTCGCGTGGGCCAATGCGCGCCTCGGTGCTGACCGGCAAGCCCTCAGCGAGCTTCTTCTTGATCTTTTCCATCTCTTCAGGCTCGGGATCGAGGGTGAGCGACTGATCCCACTGGAACTTCGCCTCGCGCTCACGCCCGACGCGCCACAGCGCGTCGCCGAGATGGTCGTTGAGCACGGGGTCCTGCGGCTTCAGCTCGACGGCGCGTTCGAGGAAGCGCACGGCTTCGGCATAGTTGCCGAGCTTGTAATGCGCCCAGCCGAGACTATCGACGATGTAGCCGTCGTCGGGCTTCAGCGCGACGGCCTTCTCGATCAGTGCCATGCCTTGCTTGAGGTTGCGGTTCTGGTCGATCCAGCTGTAGCCGAGATAATTGAGCGCCAGCGGCTGGTCGGGAAATAGCTCGAGCGCCTTCTGCAAATCAGCTTCGGCGGCCGGCCAATTTTTCAGGCGCTCATAGCAGGTGCCGCGTGAGTAGAAGATGCTCCAATGCCGCTTGTCGGGCTTGGGGATCAGCTTCAAGGCGGAGGTGTAGGTCTCGACGGCCTCGCCGTAGCGCTTGCGCGCCCGCAGGATGTTGCCCAGCGCATCGAGCGGCTTGAGGTCGGTCGGGCTCTCCGTCGCCAGCCGGTCGAGGATCTTCTTGGCCTCGTCGACCTTCTCGAGCGAGTTGAGATCGAACGCCTTGCGGATGTCGATGGCCGGCTGCAGCGCGGTGCCGGGCGGAATGCGGTTATAGGCGTTGATCGCATCCTGGTAGCGTTGAGCCGTCTCGTAAGCGCTGGCCAGCGCGGCGAGTGCGAAGGCGTGGTCCGGCTTGGCGTAGAGCGCGAGCTGCAGATAGAGGATGCCCATGCTGAGGCCGCCCTCGCTCGTCAGCGCCTCACCGAGGCCATAGAACACCTCGGCCATGCCTTCGGCCGGCGATGTGATGAGCAGATCCGTCTTCTTGCCCGAGACGATCTCCTCGCGCAGTTCACGTACCAGCACGTGCGGCTCGCCCTGCGAGCGCTCGGCCTGGCCGTCAAGAATTTCCTTGGCGAGCTTGACGTTGCCGTTGTGCGCCGCATGCCGGGCGTAGGCGAGCGCGATGCGCAGCGTGGTGGCGTCCTGGCGCATGGAGTGCTCGTAGGCGCCAAGCGCGTCCTTAGGTTGGTCGGTGACGTCGGCGATCAGCGCCTTGTGATAATTGAGATAGAACTGCGCCCACTCCGCCTGCTTGGGCATATCGAGCAGCTTCAGCGCCCGTTGCGCGTTGCCCGAGGCGGCCGCGGCCCAGGCGCGCGCCAGCGCGCTGGTCAGCTCGCCGATGGGGCCGTCGGAAGCCTTGCGGAACTCGTCGTCCGCCTGCGCGTACTCGCCGTTCTTGAAGCTATTGATGCCGAGCAAAAGGTACGCCATGCGGTTTTCGGCGCTCTTGGCGACCAGCTCGCGGGCCAGTGGGACTGCACGGTCCCAGTGCGCCTCGGCGGCTTCCGTCTGGAAGGCCTGCTCCAGCAGCACGGAGTTGCTGGGGTCGAGGGCGAGAGCGCTGCGGTAGAAGGCCGCGGCGCTGTTGTTGTCATTCGCGCCCTTGGCAAGGTTGGCGGCAAGGTAGCTGCCAAGCAGCGAATGCGCGTCACTTTCCGACGTGAAGTCGTTGGCAGCTTGAGCAGCGCTAAGGCTGGCGGTGAACATGCCGATGGCGGTTGCCATTGAGAGCAACGCGTTGCGAAGGCTGACCCGCATTCAAACTGATCCTTCTTGGAGGCACGGGGCTGATTCCCGGAGCGCCATACCGTAGCAAATAACGCGGCGATTTGGCGACATGCGCCCGGTGGGTAACGTTGAATCTGCAAATTCTTGCATCGTCATAATGAGCCCACCGTCGGCCGCTAGGCGGCTCACATTCCGGCGTAATTCGGTCCGCCGCCACCCTCCGGGCAGACCCAATTGATGTTCTGGCTCGGGTCCTTGATATCGCAAGTTTTGCAGTGGACGCAGTTCTGCGCATTGATCTGAAAGCGCGGATCCCCGCCCGCGTCGGCGACGATCTCATAGACCCCTGCCGGACAGTAGCGTTGAGCAGGCTCTGCAAATTCTGGCAGGTTGATGGCGATCGGCACCCGGGCGTCGGCAAGTTTGAGGTGAACCGGCTGATTTTCCTCATGGTTGGTGCCGGAGAACGACACGCTGGTCAGCCGGTCGAAGGTCAGCACGCCGTCGGGTTTGGGATAAGCGATGGGCCGGGCGTTCTGCGCCCGCTTCAGGGTCGCGTAGTCCGGTTTCTTATGCTTCAGCGTGAAGGGAAGCCCCCCCGGAATTATTGTGTTGATCCACATGTCGACCCCAGCGAGCGCGAAACCGATGTAAGTCCCAAAACGAGACCACAACGGTTTGGTATTGCGCACGGGCTTGAGATCGCGCGCGATGTCGCCCGCGTAGACCGCTTCCTCATAGGCCGCAAGCTCATCGTAGGCGCGGCCTTCGCCGAGCGCCGCGAAGGCTGCCTCCGCCGCGGCGATGCCCGACAGCATGGCGTTGTGGCTGCCTTTGATGCGCGGGAGGTTTATGAACCCGGCGGCGCAACCGAGCAGCGCTCCCCCCGGAAACGTCAGCTTGGGAATCGACTGCCAGCCACCCTCGGTGATAGCGCGCGCGCCATAGCCGATGCGTTTGCCGCCAGAGAACGTCGAACGAATCGCCGGGTGCGTCTTGAAGCGCTGGAATTCCTCGAATGGCGCGACGTAGGGATTGTCGTAGTTGAGGTGCAAAACGAAGCCAACGGAAACGAGGTTGTCGCCGTAGTGATAGAGGAAAGAGCCGCCGCCAGTGCGATTGTCGAGCGGCCATCCGAACGTGTGCTGCACGAGCCCCGGCTGGTGGTTCTCCGGCTTGACCTGCCACAGCTCCTTAATGCCGATACCGTACTTCTGCGGATCGCGGCCCTCGCTAAGATTGAACTCCTCGACAAGCTGCTTGGTCAGCGAGCCGCGCGCGCCCTCGGCGAAGAACGTGTACTTGCCGCGCAGCTCCATGCCGTGCACGAAGCTTTCCGTCGGCTGGCCATCGCGGCCCACACCCATGTCGCCGGTGGCGATGCCGACCACAGCGTTGTTCTCGTCATAGAGGACTTCACTCGCGGCAAAGCCCGGATACACCTCGACACCAAGCTCGGCCGCCTGCTCGCCAAGCCAGATGCACAGCGCGCCGAGGCTGACGATGTAGTTGCCGTGATTGCTCATCAGCGGCGGCATGAAGATGTTGGGCAGCCGTAGCGACGTGGTCTTAGTTAGGAATAGGAAACGGTCGTCCTTTACCGGCGTCTCGACGGGGGCGCCCTTGTCCTTCCAGTCGGGGATGAGCCGGTTGAGACCCTTGGGATCGATGACGGCGCCAGACAGGATGTGGGCGCCGACCGCCGAGCCTTTCTCGACGACGACGACGGAAAGCTCGCTGCCCGCCTCGGCGGCGAGCTGCTTCAGCCGGATCGCGGCGGCAAGACCGGCGGGGCCGGCTCCGACGATGACGACGTCGAACTCCATCGCCTCTCTGGGCGGCAGCTCGCCTGCGGTCTCGGCCATCTCTCGTGTCACCTCGTTCTCGTGCGCGAGCTTCGATAGTGGTCCTAGGTCTCGATGGGCCGCAGCGTCAAGCGCCGCAGGGCCGCAAGCAGGCCTCTCGCGATGTTGAAGCCGCCTCGGGGCTGACGCTATGAGCCGGCGATCTCTCGCTATATGGTGCCGGCCATGAGCGCCGACGAGACAACGCGCAAGGCCGCCGGCCGCATCCTCGCCTGGTACGAGGCGATGGGCGTCGATGCGGCGCTGGAGGCGCATCCGCTCGATTGGCTAGCCCGCGGCGGCGTTGCTCCCGGCGCGCAATTCTCGTTGCAAGCCAGTTCTTTCTCCGACGCGGCTGCGGCTGCCGCAGCGAGCAAGCCCGCGGCCGCACCAACGCGACCGGCGACCGCGTCCCCGATCGCACCAATTGCCAAGCCGGCGCGCCAGTTCCCGGCCCGCGCGCCCGCCGCACGCGACGCAGAGCCGCGCATCGACCTCGATGGGGCGAGCACGCTGGCCGAACTCGGCGCTATGCTTGGCGGCTTCGACGGCTGCGGTTTGAAATTGACGGCAAAGAACCTGTGCTTTTACCGGGGCGCGGAGCGCAGCGACCTGATGATCATCGGCGAGGCGCCGGGGCGCGAGGAGGATCTGGAAGGCAAGCCATTCGTCGGCCTCGCCGGTCAATTACTCGACAAGATGCTCAGCGCGATAGGGATGAGCGAAGCCGACGTGCATATCACCAACATCGTCTATTGGCGCCCGCCGGGGAACCGTACGCCGACACCGCAAGAGGCACTCGCCTGCCGGCCGTTCCTCGAACGGCAGATGGCGCTGGTGGGCCCGAAGGTGGTGCTGGCGCTCGGCGGGGCAGCGGCCAAACACTTGTTTGATGTCGCCGACGGCATCATGCGCATCCGCGGCAAGTGGCGGGAGATCGACATGGGCGGCCACCAAGCGCAAGCCATGGCGACGCTGCACCCCGCTTACCTCTTGCGCACGCCGGCCGCCAAGGGCATGGCGTGGCGTGATCTGCTCGCCGTCAAGGCCGCGCTGAAGTGACGAGGACGGAAGCAAAGAACAGGTCCATGGCCAAGATCGACGAGAGCTTCGAATTCAAGCCGCTGCGCATCGCGACGCTCACCGTGTCGGACACGCGCGAGAAGGCAACCGACAAATCGGGCGACGTTCTCGAAGCGATGATCGGCGAGGCCGGTCACACACTCGCTAAGCGCGAGATTGTCACCGACGACCGCACGGCCATCCGCGCCAAGGTGGAAAGCTGGATCGCCGACGCCAGCATCGACGTCGTCATCACCACGGGCGGCACCGGCTTCACCGGACGCGACGTGACGCCGGATGCCGTGAAGCCGCTGTTCGAGAAAGAGATCGAGGGCTTCTCGGCGATCTTCCACATGCTCTCGTTTCAGAGCGTCGCGACGTCAACAATCCAGTCGCGCGCCTGCGGCGGTACTGCCAACGGCACCTACATCTTCTGTTTGCCGGGGTCGCCAGGAGCCTGCAAGGACGCGTGGAACGGCATTCTCAAGTGGCAGCTCGACAGCCGCCACCGGCCCTGCAATCTCGTCGATATCATGCCGCGCCTGAAAGAGACGCGCGGCTGAGCGAGCGCCGCGCTCAGAAGCTCGTGCGGCCGCGCTCGATGGCAACGAGCTCGAGCTGCGCATTGGTGCTCTCGAACACCGCGATAGCCAGTTGGCCAGCGACGACGAGGACGAGCCCGAGCACCACGGCCGGGGCGCCGAGCAGAACGCCAAACGGCAGTCCGAGCAGGGCCAGTGTCGACAGCTGAGCATAAATACCGCCCAATCCCGCGGCCGCCCCGCCGATGCCAGCGACGAGCGTAATCCAGCCGAGCGCGCTGAGCACAGTGGCCGCGAACTTGGCGATCTTGAAGCGTGGGCGGAACGGCGGCAGGTCTTCGCCCGCCTGGTCATGCTCGCGCGCGACTTGTGGCAACTTCCCCGTCGCGGCGCCTGACTGCGGCTGTTCCGAATAATAATTCGACGGTTGCTGCTGCGGGGGGGTGTTGGCGACGTTGTAGACGCGCTGTCCCGTCGCCCCACTCGGAGGGCTTTGTGGTGGCTGCGCGGGTGCCGAATTTTGAGGTGGAGTTGCGCCGGCGCCCCCCGCCTCACGGCTGCGGGCGACGCGTGCTTCGCCCCAGCGCCATTCGGCGATACGGAACAGACCTTCGCGCGCTTCCTGCGCCTCGGGCGTCGTTCCATGCTGCTCGACAAGGTGGCGGTAAAATTGGAGGGCATAGTCCATCTTGCCCTCGGCCTCGGCCCGGCGAGCGGCCTGCAGCACCTGCACGGGCGTGAACTGCACCGATGTTTGCACCATAACGCAACCCCCTACGCATCTTACGAGCGATGCAACGCTACCACTGTCAATATCGGATGTCCGCCCCGCCGCGGGATGAATTCCTCAAAACCCGAAACTTTACTAACAGCGGATCCGGACCAAGTGACGCGGGGCCGCAAATTCGCTTTGTCTAGAGGTCGCTCGGCGAAGCAATGCGTTCGATGTGCAGACCTGGAAACCCGACGAGCATTTCGGCGAGTGCGCCCCTACCGGGCGAACCCGGACGCTGCTGCATCTCAACCAACCAGTAGCCGCTGACGCCGCGCGCCTTGAGCGCCGCGACGACGTGCTCGGCTTTGAAGGCGGGCACGCCGGTGCCGACGACAAGCACGGGGCAGTCGAGCGGCATCGCGCTGATGCGCGGCAGGCGATCGCTTCCCCCCGCGACCTTGCCCGCGGTTTCCTTGTCGATGACGATTGGACGGATCGATCCGCCGTGGCCGATTGGCTTGCGGCGGCGCCGGGGTGCGGCACGTGGCGGCAATGGCAGAGATGCAAGGCGAACGGACAGGACAGGCACAGCTTTTTACCCCCGTAAAGCGCTGATCCAGCACTAAGACACCAATATCTAACGGCAAAAATGCGACAGTACGAGGGGGGCGCGTGGCTATTTTACTGGCCGCCGCTTGAGAGCCGCGAGGGGCGCGCCGGGGCGAGATGCAGCGCGTAGCGTATGCGGTGCGCCTGGTTGCCGAGAGCGCACCGGAGATAACCGTCGCGCCGGTAGCGCGCGGCATCGCTGACGGCACGCGAGCGCAGCAGCTTGACACGGCGCAAGCCGATGCGGCGCACGAGATCGACATCTTCCATCAGCGGCACCGCGCGATGCCCGCCCGCCTCGTCATAGGCGCTGCGCGCGATGAGCAGTCCCTGCTCGCCGTAGGGTAGGCGCAGCGTGGCGCAGCGCAGACGCACAAGCCCCTCGAGGGCGCGCGGGGCAAATCCGTCGTCGTCGAGCGCGAAGCGGAAGGCGGCGGCGGCATGGCGCGAGCGGCCTGAGTCGACGCGCTCCATGAAGTGGGCGGCTTCGCGCTCCCAGCCAGCGTCGAGGATCGTGTCGGCGTTGAGGAACAACAGCCACGCATGACGAGCGGCTCGGCGCCGGCGCGCATCTGGGCGCCGCGATTGGACGGCGCGGCGATGACCTCGGCGCCGGACTGGTCGGCGATCTCGCGCGTGCGGTCCTTGGAGCCGCCGTCGACGACGATCACCTCGCGCACGAGGCCATCGAGCGCGGCCGGCATCAGCGCGGTGAGCGTCGCCGGCAACGTGGTCTCGGCGTCGAGGGTCGGGATGACGACGGAGATCATGGGTTTCTGTGCCACGGCACGCAGGCGGCCAACAACCAATCGGTCCGGTGCCCGCTGGCTGAGCAATTGTTCTTGCTTTGTTCTAGGTCGGCCGTTAGGCTTCGGAGCACGTAGAGCGGAGACGTCGGTGCGGAAGAAGCAGCGAGAACAGCCAGTCATCGAGGCGACACCCGGCGGCGTGGTCGACGGCGAGCGGCGGCGCGGCCGCGGCGCCAGTCCAACCATACCGGACGGTTCGAGGCGGAGCGGCGCGAAGCCTTCGACGACGGCTGGGAGGGCCTAGGTCGAGCCTCGACGCCTTCAAGACCGAGGTGTTCGACGACCCGGCGCGCACCATCATCACGCGCAACGACAGCCCCGATATCTCCTTCGACCGATCGATCAATCCCTACCGCGGCTGCGAGCACGGCTGCATCTATTGCTACGCGCGGCCGACGCACTGCTATCTCGGGCATTCGGCCGGCCTCGACTTCGAGACCAAGCTCTACGCCAAGACGAACGCGGCCGAGCTGCTCGAGACGCGAGCTGGCCAATCCGCGCTACCAGCCGGAGATGCATCGCGCTCGGCACCAACACCGACCCCTATCAGCCGATCGAGCGCGAGCGGCGCATCACGCGCTCCATCCTCGAGGTGCTGGAGCGCACCTCGGCACCCGGTCGGCATCGTCACCAAGTCGGCGCTGGTCACGCGCGACATCGACATCCTCGCGCGCATGGCAAAGCAGCGGTCTGGCGCAGGTTGCGCTCTCGGTGACGACGCTCGATCGACAGATTGCGCGCGTCGATGGAGCCGCGCGCAGCGACACCGGCGAAGCGTCTCGACGCGATCCGCCAGCTGAGCGCGGCCGGCATCCCGACGACGGTGATGGTGGCGCCGATCGTCCCCGCGCTCACCGATCGCCGAGATCGAGCGCATTCTCGAGGCCGGCGCGAGGCGGCCGGCGCCCGCTCGGCCGGCTACGTGCTCCTGCGCCTGCCGCTCGAGATCAAAGACGCTGTTCCGCGAGTGGCTCGCAGACCGAGTTCCCCGACCGCGCCGACCGCGTCATTCAACTCATGCAGTCGATGCATGGCGGCCGCGACTACACGTCGGAGTTCGGCGTGCGCCAGCGCGGCACCGGCCCCTATGCCGAGCAGATCGGCATGCGCTTCCGCGCTCGCGATCAAGCGTCTCGGCTTCAACGAGCATCGCGAGCGGCTGCGCACCGACCTGTTCCAGCGCCCCGTGCTCGCCGGGCAACAAATGCGGCTTTTCTGAGGAGTTTTCCTGGCGACGTGCGCGCGCCGGCTTTGACTTCGGGCAGCAGCCGCGTGAACCTTCCCCGCCATGGGGAAAGCTCGCCCATGCCGAGCTCGACCGCGACCGACGTTCGAGTTGGAGGCGGCGGAGCTGCAGCTGCACGGCGGCCCGTCGCCGGCGTCGACGAAGCGGGGCGCGGGCCGCTGGCCGGCCCGGTCGTCGCCGCCGCGGTCATCCTCGATCCGCGAGCGCATTCCCGACGGCATCGACGATTCAAAGGTGCTCGACGCGGAGGCGCGCGAGGTCCTCTACGTGCGCATCCAGGCGACGGCCGATCGTCGGCGTCGGCATCGCCGACGTGGAGCGCATCGACCGCGAGAACATTCTGCACGCCACCATGTGGGCGATGGCGCAGGCGGTGGCCCAGCTCGCCGCAGCGCCGAAGCTCGTCGGCCATCGACGGCAACCGCGCGCCCGAAGCTCGGCTGCCCATCGCGCACCGATCGTCAAGGGCGACGCGCGCTGCCTGTCGATCGCCGCCGCCTCGATCATCGCCAAGGTCACGCGCGACCGGCTGATGGTCGCGCTCGGCGCGCAACATCCGGGCTACGGCTTCGAGCGCCACAAGGGCTACGGCACGCCGAGCATCACGACGCCATCACGCGCCTCGGCGTGACGCGTGCATCACCGGCGCTCGTTCCGCGCTGTGCAGCTGGCCCTCGGCCTCGTCCCGGGGAAGACGGCAAGTCGTGAAGAATCCACTAATGGCGTCAACTCATTGGCGACTCGCGGCACTGCATCGGCAACCGATAAATCTCTGGCCAACCGACTCCGCGCCCAGCTAGACTCCGCGGGCTTCGAGGGTAGCGCCGGCTTGTCGGAGCGCGTGGCTTCCCTGAATCGAGAGTTGCGTTCAATGGTTCTGCGTCGTCCGTCAGGGGCCCTCGCGGCCAATCGCGTCATCGTCGGCGATTGCCTCGCGGCGCTGAAGAAGCTGCCCGACCAGCGTCGATCTCGTCTTCGCCGACCCGCCCTACAATCTGCAGCTCGCCAACGATCTGATGCGTCCCAACAACACGCGCGTCGACGGCGTCGACGACGACTGGGACAAGTTCGCGAGCTTCGCCGACTACGACGCCTTCTCGCGCGCCTGGCTCGCCGAGTGCCGCCGCATCCTGAAGCCCGACGGCGCCATCTGGGTCATCGGCTCCTACCACAACATCTTCCGCCTCGGCGTCGCGCTGCAGGACCTCGGCTTCTGGATCCAGAACGACGTCGTCTGGCGCAAGGTCAACCCGATGCCGAACTTCCGCGGCAAGCGCTTCACCAACGCGCACGAGACGCTGATCTGGGCGGCGCGCGATCAGCGCTCGCGCGCGACCTTCAACTACGAGAGCCTGAAGGCGCTGAACGACGACCTGCAGATGCGCTCCGACTGGCTGTTCCCGATCTGCTCGGGCCCCGAGCGCCTGAAGGACGACGGCGGCCGCAAGGCGCACCCGACGCAGAAGCCGGAGGCGCTGCTGCACCGCGTGCTGCTCGCCTCGACGAAGCCGGGCGACGTCGTGCTCGACCCGTTCTTCGGCACCGGCACGACCGGCGCGGTCGCCAAGCAGCTCGGCCGCCGCTTCATCGGCATCGAGCGCGATCCCGATTACGCGCGGCCGCCGACGAGCGCATCGCCCGCGTGCAGCCGCTGCCACTGTCGGCGCTGCGAGACGGTGCGCTCGAAGCGCACCGAGCCGCGCGTCGCCTTCGGCACCATCGTCGAGCTGCGTCTGGTCGAGCCGGGCGCGACACTGCTCGATGCGCGCAAGCGGATCCGCGCCGAGGTCAAGGCCGACGGCACGCTGAGCTCGGGGGGCAATCAGGGGTCGATCCACCGCCTGGGCGCCATCGTGCAGGGAAAGAGCGCCTGCAACGGCTGGACGTATTGGCACTTCGAGGCCGACGGCAAGTTGAAACCGATCGACCTATTGCGCGAGCAGGCCAAGCGCCAGCTCGGGCTTTGTGCCGTCCCGGCGGCAATTGCCGCTGAATAATCAGTGGGCTGCGGGCTTGCGACATTTTGGCCGGTGGCGGAACGCCGTTGACCCACATCGGCGTTCCCCACTGCCGCTTCCGGCCGGGCGCGAAGCCGCAGTGGACGGCCGTCGTTTCTGGGTTTAATCCAATTCCTCATTCATAAGCATATTCCTCGGGACGGGACATGCGTCGAACGGCGTCCAGAACCGATCACTTGCTTGTCATCGGTGCCGGTCCTGTCGGCTTAGCCATGGCCGACGCGTTGAAGCAGCGCGGTGTCGCCTTCGATCAGGTCGATGCAGACGATGGCGTCGGCGGCCTGTGGCGAAACGGCGTCTACCAGGGCGTGCATATCGTCTCGTCGAAGAAGTCGACTGGCTACACCGATTATCCGATGCCGGCGCACTACCCCGATTTCCCGAGTAGCAGCCAGATGCTGCGTTACCTCGAAAACTTTGCACGCGACCGCGAGATCGACGAAGCGATCGAGTTCAACCGCCAAGTCGTGCGCGCCATGCCGCTGGCGGACGAGAGCTGGCAAGTCAGATTCGAAAACGACGAAGAGCGCACCTACAAGGGCGTAGTCGTTTGCAACGGCCATCACTGGGACAAGCGCCTGCCGAGCTACCCGGGCCGCTTCACCGGCACGCTCATCCATTCGAAGGACTACAAGGAGCCGAGGCAGCTGCGCGACAAGCGCGTGCTGGTCATCGGCGGCGGTAATTCGGGCTGCGACATCGCCTGCGAGTCGGCGCGCGTCGGCGCCACCTGCGATCTGAGCCTGCGCTCGGGCTACTGGTTCCTACCGAAGACCGCGTTCGGCAAGCCGCTTACCGATCTGCCGATCTGGAACCTGCCGGTGTGGTTGCAGCGGCTCGTGCTGCGCGCGCTGGTGCGTGTCTTCATCGGCGACTACCGTCAGTACGGATTGCAGAGGCCAAACCACAAGCTGTTCGAGCGGCACCCGGCATTCGGCACCGAGGTGCTGAACTATTTACGCCAGGGGCGCATCAAGCCGCGGCCCGATATCGCACGCTTCGCCGGTACCAAGGTGCACTTCACCGACGGCAGCGTCGGCGAGTTCGACCTCATCGTCGCTGCGACCGGTTACAACAACGCCATTCCGTTCCTGCCGAAGGGCCTGATGCCGGTCGAGAACGACATCGTGCAGGTCTATGGCGGCGCCTTCCCCGATACGGTCAAAAATCTCTACATCGTCGGCTGGGCACAGCCGCGCAACGGCTTCGGCGCCATCATCTCGCCTGCCGCAAAGCTCTATGCCGAAATGATCGCCTTGCAGGATGAGATCGAGCTGCCGATCGGCTACGTCTTGAAGTGGCGCGGACTGAAAGTGCCGACCACGCACCTCGTCGATCCCGGCTCGACACGGCGTGTCATCTGGCTGGCGCACAAGGTACTGCCGCTGCTGAAGCGGCGCGCGCGCATTATCGCCGAGAAGCAGCCGCGTGCACCCTTCGACCCGTCGCTCTACGCGTTCGACAGGCCCGACGGCGCCATCGCCGTCAACGCCTGAGACTCACTTTCGCTGCCATAGCGCTTAGCGCTGCACGCGCTCGCGGTGCGGAACGTCCGACGGGCGTACCTCGCCGGTGCGCTCGCGATAGGCGAGGCCCGAGACGTACGGGTAAGCGTAGCCGCGATAGTAGAAATAGTGGGTGCCGTTGGCGTTCGGATTTACCCAGCGGTACTTAACCTCGCCGGCGGGCGTGCGATAGACCTCCGCCTGAGCGGGAGACTGGGAAACGGCGAGCAGTGTCAACACCGCGACGACGGCCGAGCCCAAAGCAATAGCGATCCGCATTTTCTTCCTCGTTGATCCTGATGAGGACTGCGGAACACAGCAAACTCGCCCCGCGCCCGCCTCATTTCGGGAAGGTAACAACGGTCGCTTAACTAAGGGTGACCGCAATGCCACGCCGGCCCGCCAATGCGCGCTGGAAGCTCCGTCACAAGCTGCCCAGCTGTTGGTTAACCAAGGGAGTGGAGCGAGTGCCCGTCAAAGCCGCCGGAACATGACGAGGGCATCGACGTAGCCGAGACGCGGATGGCGGAAGGCGCCGGGCAGGCGGCCCCGTGAAACCGAGGCTCTGCCACAGGTGCACGGCGTCCTCGTTCGAACAGACGACGAAGTTGTATTGCATGGCAAGAAAGCCGCGCCGACGTGCCTCCTCGAGCGAGTGCTCGGCCAACTGCCTCGCGATCCCGCGGCCACGCACTGCCGAGTTCGTCATGTATCCGCAATTGGCGACGTGGGTGCCGCCACCAGGCTGGTTGGCACACAGGAAGTAAGTGCGGACGAAGCGGCCGTCCCGCTCGGCAAGAAAGACCTGGCGCCCCGGTCCCATCCAATAGGCGACCGCGTCCGCCTCGCTAATGTCCGGCGGCAGGGCGTAGGTCTCCCCGGCTCGAATGGTAGGCTCGAGGGTGCGCCAGATAGAAGCCAGATCCGCCAAGGTGGCGGCTTGATCAGCAATTGCGGGTTCACGGAGCGACCTTCGAAGTCAGGAACTTTTTTGTTATCATTGGCGTCATAAGGTGGAGGCTGGTCCCCCTCGAGTTGCGGAGCTTACAATGGCCGCGCGTGCTTACTGGAAGGGCTTTCTGCGCCTCTCCCTCGTCTCGATCGCCGTCGAGATCTTCAACGCCGTCGAGTCGAAGTCGGAAATCTCCTTCCGGCAGATCCACAAGCCTTCCGGGCGCCGCATCAACTATACCAAGACGGTGCAAGGCATCGGCGAGGTGAAGAGCGCCGATATCGTCAAGGGCTACGAGGTTGACAACGATACGTATGTGACGCTGGATCCGGACGAGATCGACGCGGTCAAGCTGGAAAGCAAGAAGACCATCGACCTCGTCAAGTTCGTCGACGTCGATGAGATCGACCCGCGCTATTTCGAGCGCCCCTATTTCATCGCCCCTGCCGACAAGCATTCCGGCGAAGGCTACGTCGTCATCCGCGAGGCCCTGAAGAAAACCGGCAAGGCGGGTCTTGCGCAGCTCACCATTGGCGGGCGCGAGTGGCTAGTTGCCATCACCGCCCTCGGCGACGGCCTCCTCATGGAAATGCTGCGCTATGCCGACGAGCTGAAGGAGGCCGACCAGTTCTTCGACGAGGTGCCGACCGGCAAGCCCGACAAGGAAATGGTGGATCTCGCCGTCGAGCTGATAGAGCGCAAGGCCGGCAAGTTCACACCCGATCAGTTCGAGGACCACTACGCAACCGCGCTGCGCGAGCTGGTGCAGAAGAAGCTGAAGGGCCACAAGATCAAAGCCCCGCACGAGGAAGCGGCGCCGGGGGGCGCCAAGGTCATCGACCTCATGTCGGCGTTGCGCAAGTCGATTGGCGAAGGCAGCGGCAAAGCCAAGGCGGCGCGTTCGACCACGCGTCGCGCCCCGGCGGCACGCCGTAGCGGTTCGAAGAAGCGTGCGTGATCGCGCGAGCCCGTCGCTCAGGGAAAGCTGCGATGGCGAAAAAAACCGGTGAGTAAGCAGCCGACGCGTCAGAGCGGCTCGGCCGCGCCGTCCGCAAGCGAGCCGCGCAAGCTCATTGCGTTCGACCCCTCGACCCTGCAGGCGCTTGAGCTCTTGGGGCGCGACGCCATGAAGGACCTGCAGGAGCTGGCCGACGAGGCATTCCGCGATCTTTTGAAAAAGCACGGCCGCCCCGCCAGCTTCAAAGATGCGCTGCGTCAGTCGACCCGCCAGCTGCCGGCCAACGACGCGCGCGGGCCGCGCACGCGCAAAACGCGCTGAACGATCCACCGTAAACCACGTCGAACGCGCTTAACAGCGGAGCGCTCGCGGTTAACCCGGGGCGACAAAGTGCTGCGTGCGAACACGCACACCCACGCCAAACTCGCCGTTTCACCGCGCTAGGGATTGGTTAAGAACCGATGTGTGTCTGTTCGTTGCAAGTCTTTGATGGAACGACGTATTCCTTGTCCGGGTTGAGCATGCAAAAGAGCCCTTGAAGTCAACAAGGTGGAGACAACATGCAAGCCCCAATCGGAAAGCTCGCCCGAGCCGCCGTCATTGCTCTGCTGCCCTGGGCAACCGCGCATGCGCAAAGCGGTGTCGCCTCGCACTATTCCGATCTCTCGGTCACCGCCAGCGGGCGCGCCTATAGCTCAGGCGCCATGGTCGCCGCCCACCGTACCCTTCCCTTCGGCACCAAAGTGCGGGTGAAGAACCCGCGCAACGGGCGCTCCATTGTCGTGACCATCGTCGACCGCGGGCCGTTCGTTAAGGGTCGCATCATCGACTTGTCGAAGGGCGCCGCCAATGCGCTCGGCTTCTCGGGCCTGCAGCATGTGCACGTCGCGGTGCTGGGCAACGGATCCGGCAAAAAGATCAAAACTGCCCAAAAGTAGAGCCATCGAATTTGGGCGCTGCGGCGCTCGTCCGATCGAACCAAACAAGCGCCCTCCGTGCCTCGCCGCACGGGGGGCGTTCTATCTTGGAGACTTGGCACGGCGCGCCGCCTCGCGGGGTGTACTGGTCCGCGCGAGCTGCGACTTAATTCGCAGCCGCGTTGAGAACTAACTTTGTCGCCGGCCCCACGCCAGCGGCACGAGGCCAATCTTGGCTTTCGATTTCTTTTCCTTGGCGTCGAACACTGCCCTTGCCTTCTCGACACTGGCCCGGTTGGAGAGGGCCCATTCTCCCAACTCCACGAGCGTGGCGATCAGGGTGCGCCCCAAATCCGTCAGCTCGTAGTCAACGCGCGGCGGTATGGTCGGATAGATGGTGCGCGTCACCAATCCGTCGCGCTCGAGGCCGCGCAGCGTCAATGTGAGCATGCGTTGCGAAATGGCTGGGATGGCGCGCTTGATCTCGTTGAACCGCATGGAGCCGTCCGACAGCAGGCGGACGACGTACACGGTCCATTTGTCGCCGATCCGCGACAACACCTCGGCCACCATGCGGCAGCTCTCGGTATCATCGGTGTTTCCTGCGCTCAAAAAAGTGCCTCCTTGTGCAACCGATCGCGGTCATCAAATTAGCCCAGGTCACAAAATGTGACTAACGCTGCGGGGTGTCAATCGGTCGACGAGCCGAGCGCCATTCCCCGGACTGGGAGATGACCATGAAACTACTGCCATGTTGATTCCAGCATTCTCGGCGCGGGTTCCGTCAGCCGGCAACTCTCGGCCGAGATCGTCGCCGCCGAGCGCCGGTTGCATCCGGGGCTCGACGTCGCCTACCGCGACCTAGCCCTAACGCCGGTCGGACACCTTTCCGGCGCGCACTTGGCAGCCCGCAGCGGCGCCGTCCCAGAAACCGCCGAGGCGCAGGCCGACATAGCAGCGGGCGACGCCGTGCTTGAAGAGTTCCTCGCCGCGGACATCGTGGTCGTCGGTGCGCCGATGTACAATTTCGCCATCGCCAGCCAGCTGAAGGCGTGGATCGACCGGCTCGCCGTCGCCGGCAAGACATTTCGCTACTCCGACAAGGGCGCCGAGGGACTGGCCGGCGGCAAGCGCGTGATCATCGCCTCCTCGCGCGGAGGCTACTATGGCCCGCAAACGCCCGCTGCCTTCCTCGATCACCAGGAGACTTATCTGCGCGGCATCTTCGGGTTCTTCGGCATCGGAGACGTCACGTTTATCCGCGCCGAGGGTGTCGCGCTTGGCCCAGAGCAGCGCGCCAAGTCGATCGACGCTGCCCGCTTGGCGATCGACGGCCTCGCCGCCTAATTCTCTTTCAGCGCGTGGGCGATGACCTTGCGCATGACGCTGGGAACGGCGGCCGCATGCAGATCGCGGCGCGCCACCCAGCGGCAGCGCTCGGGCTCGGCCCAGAAGGTCAGCGTCGCATCCGCCGGCACCAGCGCGCGGTAGACGATCAACTCCAGGCGGAAGTGCGTGAAGACGTGCACGACCGTGGCTGGAACTGCCCACCAGTCGGCGCGCAACGGAGCCGAGCGCAGCGCCTCCTTTGCCGGCGGCAGCAGGTCGCCCCACGCCGTGCCGGGAACCTCGAGCATACCGCCGAGCAGTCCTGCTTCCGGCCGCCTGCGCAGCAGCACATGGCCGTCCTCGCGCAACGCGACGAAGGCGAAGCCGACGCGCTGCGGACGCTCGTTGCGTTCGAGCCGCATCGGCAGCGACGCCGCTATGCCGTGGGCGGCGCCGGCGCAGTCCTGCTGCACCGGGCAGACGAGGCATGATGGACGCCGCGGCGTGCAAATGCCGGCGCCGAGATCCATCATTGCCTGCGCGAAGTCGCCGGCGCGCCGCGCGGGCGTCAGCGTGGCAGCAAGGCGCTTCAACTCCGACTTGGCGGTGGGGAGCGGCTGGCGCACGGCGAACAGACGCGCGACGACGCGCTCGATGTTACCGTCGACCGGTGTCGCGGCCTTGCCAAACGCGATCGCCGCAATGGCGGCCGCTGTGTAGGGACCAATGCCGGGCAGCTTCTGCAGTTCGGCGACGGTGCTGGGAAAACTACCGCCGTGATCTTGCGCAACGGCGACGGCGCATTTGTGCAGGTTGCGCGCGCGGCTGTAGTAGCCGAGCCCCGCCCAGGCGGCGAGCACATCGTCGAGCGGCGCCGAAGCGAGCGCCGTGACTGTCGGCCAGCGGGCGAGGAACCGCAGGTAGAACGGGATCACGGCCTTTACCGTCGTCTGCTGCAGCATGATCTCGCTGAGCCAGACGCTATAGGGATCGGCGCGCTTGCCGGGCGCCACCCGCCACGGCAGGTCGCGGCGCTCCTCGTCGTACCAGGCGAGCAGTGCCTCGACCGTGTCGGGCCCGGCGGGCCGGAGCGGCAGTTGCTTTCGCGCAACAGCAGTCAAGGGATTGTCTCCCGGCCCCCCGCGAATCGATCCCCCGATGGTAAGCGTCGAGGCACCCGCTGGATACTCTCCGACCCGGACTAACGCACCATGGCAAGCAACGCTGCGACCTTCCGCGCCGCTCCCACAGCGCCTGCTGCTCGTCAGCGCGGCTTCGTCTCGGCGCGTGCCGTCGGCACATACGTGCCGAAGCTGACGCACAAGGCCTTCGAGAAGTACGGTTTTGCCGCCGCGACGCTGATCACCGACTGGGCGGTGATCGTTGGCAAGGATGTCGCCGGCTATACGGCACCGGAGCGACTGAAATGGCCGCGCGGCGTCGGCATTCGCGATGACGTCGAGCAAGGCGCCGAAGGACGCCCCGGTGCGACTTTGATCGTGCGGGTCGAGCCGGCACGGGCGCTCGACGTGCAGTTCAAGGCGCATCAATTGATCGAGCGCATCAACGGGCATTTCGGCTATCGCGCCGTCGCCGAGCTGCGCCTCCTGCAGGCGCCTCTGCCTGAGCGGGCCGTCCTTACGCCTGTACCGGTCACCCCGCCGCCCTCCGCCGCGCCGGAGCTCGCCGGCATCGCGGACGAGCGGCTGCGCGCCGCTCTCGCCAGCCTCAAGTCGGGGCTGATGAGCCGCGGCCAGGCGCGTTGAGCGGCCCAGAGATCTGGCCGAGCATTAAGCTTCATTCACTTGGAACGGCAGCTGTTTTGCCCTATTTCCACGCTCAGTCGCGTGCTACTCGGGCGTCAATGGCCGGGTGGCCGGCGAATGTTCATTCCGAAGATCGCAAGGAGCGCACCCGTGTCCGCATCGAAGACCCCATCCGGCCGATTTGAGCTTTCGCGGCGCGTCGTGCTCGCGGTCCTTGCCGCAGGCGCTATCGGCGCCGGCGTGGCCATGCACACGCTGCCCGCCACCGCTCAGTCGAAGGGGCCGTCCGAGGTGCCGGTCGAGGAGCTTATGAAGCCGACGGGGCTCCCGGATCTGGGGCTCGGCCCGATGGACGCCAAGGTGACTGTCGTTGAGTACGCATCGATGACGTGCGGACACTGCGCTCACTTCACCAAGGACGTCTGGCCGGAGTTCAAGAAGAAGTACGTCGACACCAACAAGGTGCGCTACGTGTTCCGCGAGTTCCCGCTCGACAATCTGGCCGCCGCCGCGTCGATGCTGGCGCGCTGCACCGGCGGCGACAAAGCGTTCCCGCTCATCGAGGTGCTGTTCGAGAAGCAGCAGGAGTGGGCGTTTGGCGAGGGCAACCCGGTGCCGCGCCTGTTCGAGATCGCCAAGCAGGCAGGCTTCACGCAGGAATCATTCGACAAGTGCTTGACCGATCAGAAGCTGCTTGACGACATCACGGCCGGCCGTACGCGCGCCTCCGACGTGTTCGGCGTCTCGGCGACACCGACTTTCTACGTCAACGGCAAGAAGCTCGACGGCCAGCCGACGCTGGAGAAGTTCGACCAGATGATCGAGCCGCTGCTGGCCAAGAGCTGAGGCAGAGTGAGCAGGATAGGGGCCCTCGTCGCACTGTTGCTGCTACCGACCTCGCTCGCGGGGTGCGGCAGTAGCAGCTTGATGAATGCGGCATCGCTGACGCCGGACAAGGCAGCGGATGCCGGCGGCGCGTCGGCCTATCCGACTGCCGAAGACACGGCCTCGACCGGCCCCGAGCGGTTCAACCCGTTCGCCGATCCGAGCGACAAGCCGGCCGGCGGGCGCGAGGTGATCGCCGATCCGACCATCGCCGACGTCATGTTTACGGGTACGCTGCCGGAAATGTCGTTCGGACGCGACGATGCCCCCGTCACCATCGTCGAGTACGCCTCGCTGACCTGTCCGCACTGCCGCAACTTCCACATCAAGACCTATCCCCAGTTCAAGAAGGCCTACATCGACACCGGCAAGGTGCGCTACATCCTGCGCGAGTTCCCCATCGGCAAGACATCCGGCGCGGCAAGCGTTGCCCTGCGCTGCGCCAAACCCGAGAAGTACCTGACGCTGTTTGGCAAGTTCATGGAGCAGCAGGCTTCCTGGGTCAGCCAGGAGGTGCACCTCGACCCCATTTTCAAGGTCGCCGCGCAGGTGGGGATGACGCGCCGGCAGTTCGACGCCTGCCGCGAGAATCAGGCCATGATCGAGGGGCTTAAGTGGGTGAAGGACCGCGGACGCAAGTTGGGCGTCATCGGCACTCCCAACTTCTTCGTCGAAGGCAAGCTCGTGAAGAAAGAGCTTTCGATGGAGGACATCCGCGCAATGGTCGATCCGTTGATCGCGGGCCGCGCCACGGCGTCGGCGGGAGCGCCGCACTGACGTAGGGTCGCGAGCTGAGAGCGGCGCAATTCGCTTCGTACAGGAACCGAGATGAAGATCTCTCGCCTGAGGCTTCTGGGCTTTAAGTCGTTCGTTGAGCCGACCGAGCTCGTCATCGAGCGCGGCTTGACTGGCGTCGTCGGACCGAACGGCTGCGGCAAATCCAATTTGCTCGAAGCGCTCCGCTGGGTGATGGGCGAGACCTCGCACAAGAGTATGCGCGCCGCCGCCATGGACGACGTGATCTTCTCCGGCACCAATTCCCGCCCGGCCCGCAATACGGCGGAAGTTACGATCTTCCTCGACAATCACGCGCGTCAGGCACCGGCCGAGTTCAACGACACCGATCAGATAGAGATCACGCGCCGTATCGAGCGCGAGGCAGGCTCGGCTTATCGCATCAACGGACGCGAGGCGCGCGCCCGCGACGTGAAGATCCTGTTCGAGGATGCAGCGACCGGTGCGCGCTCGCCAGCGCTGGTGCGGCAGGGGCAGATCGGCGAGATCGTCAACGCCAAGCCCGAGCAGCGCCGCCGCATTCTCGAGGACGCCGCCGGCATCGCTGGGCTGCACAGTCGCCGGCATGAGGCGGAGCTGCGCCTCAAGGCGACGGAAGCCAACCTCGCGCGTCTCAGCGACGTGCTGGGCCAGCTCAACAGCCAGGTCGAAAGCCTCAAGCGACAGGCGCGCGCGGCACGGCGCTACAAAGAGATTTCCGACGACATTCGCCGCCAGGACGCGCTTCTGATGCATCTCGCGTGGACGGACACGCAGGCGCACGTCGACGCCGAGGAAGGCAACCTGCGCGATGCGTTGTCGAAGCTGGCGACGGCGACCGAAGCGGAGTCGCAGGCGCTCTCCGAAGAAGCGCGCCTCGCCGAGCGCATGGACCCGCTGCGCGAAGAAGAGGCAAAGCGCGCCGCCGTGCTCGGCCGCCTGCGCGTTGAGCAAGAGAATTTCGAACGCGAGGCAACGCGTGCCGCCGAACGCGAGCGCGAATTGCGCGCGCGCGCCGAGCAGCTCGGCGGCGACACGGCGCGCGAAGAAACTTTGATCGCCGAGGCGCGGCAGATCCTCGCCGATCTCGGCTCGGAAATCGAGGCGCTCGGCGCCGCCGAGGCGACGGCGGGCGATGGCGAACGTGAGGCGCGCGCCCGACTGCAAAGCGCGCAGGAGGCCCTGCGCGATGCCGAAGCCAAGCTCACCGAGCTGACGACGAAGGTCGCGGAGCATCGCGCCCGCAAGCAAAATCTAGAGGCAAGCCGCAGTGAGCGACAGAATACGGTCGCCAAGCTCGGGCGCCAGCTGACAGAGCTTGGCGCGCAAGCGCGCGAGATCGCCGGCCGCGCGCCCGATGCCGAGAAACTGGCGCAGATCACCGAGGCGGGCCAGCAGCTCGCGGACCAGATCGCGCGCTTCGAGGTGCAGGCGCTCGCTGCCGAGGACACCGCACGCTTCATCGCCACCGTCGCCGACGCGGCGCGCGATGAAAGCGGCAAGGCGCGGCTGCGGCTCGCATCGCTGCGCACCGAGCGGGAAACGCTGGTCAAGCTGCTGATCGGTGCTCGGCACACCGATTTCCCGCCCATCCTCGACCGTCTGCGGGTGAAGCAAGGCTATGAGGCGGCCCTCGGTGCCGCGCTCGGAGACGACCTCGAAGCGCCGGCTGCGGAAGAAGCGGCCGTCCACTGGCGCCACGTCGAGGTGCCGCGTCAGGATCCGGCGCTGCCGCCGGGCGTCGAGCCGCTGGCGGGCCACGTTGAGGCCCCGCCCGAGCTTGATCGCCGCCTGCGCCAGACCGGCATCGTTGCCGGGCGCGAACAGGGCCACAAGTTGCAACCCGCTTTGAAGCCTGGCCAGCGCCTCGTCACGCGCGCCGGCGACCTATGGCGGTGGGACGGATATACCGCTGCAGCCGAGGGCGCCGCACCTGCCGCGTTGCGGCTTGCCGAGCGCAATCGCCTGTCTTCCCTGGAGCTGGAAGAGGCCGGGGCGCGCACCGCCGCCGCGGCGAGGGCCGATGCTGAGCGCGAGGCCGTCGAGGCCGTAGCCGCCGCGCGCGCCGAGGAGCAGCGCCTGCGCCAGCTCGGCCGCGAGGCGCAGGGCATGCTGGCCAAGACGCGCGACAGCCTCACCACCATCGAGCGCGCGGCACGCGAAACGGAGAGCAAGTTGGCCGCCGTGTCCGGCGCACGGGCGCGCGCCGAAGAAGAGCTTATCGTCGCCAAGGATTTGCTGGAGGAGGCCGAGCACGCTGTTGCTGCATTTGCGGCCGCTAAGGACCTCGAACCGGCGCTTGCCGCCGCCAAGACGGAAGCAGATGCGCGACGCCTGGCGTTGGCCGAGGCGCGCGCTTCGGTTTCCGATATCGAGCGCGAGCGGCGCGCGCGGGCCGACCGCGGCACGGCGATCGGCATCGAGCGCGAACGCTGGACGACGCGCTCGGCTGGCGCCGAACAGCAGATCGACGCCCTGAAGACGCGTCTCACCGAAACGCGGAGCGAGCTCGACGGTCTGGCCGACGTGCCGGCGATGATCGAGGAGAAGCGCGGCAAGTTGATGAGTGCGCTGAGCAAGGCGGAGCATGAGCGGCAAGTCGCCGCCGACGCGCTGGCGGAGGCGGACACTACGCTGAAAGCTGGCGTGCAGGCGCTGCGCGCTGCGCAGGGCGCCGTCGCCGAAGGGCGTGAGGGGCGCGCTCGCACAGAAGCGCGGCTGGAAGGAGCGCGCACGCGCCGTCAGGACGTTTCGCGCCAGATCCGCGATACGCTAGGCATCGCGCCGGAAGGTTGTCTCGCACTCGCCGAGTTGCAGCCGGGCGCCTATTTGCCGCCACTGGCCGACGTCGAGCGCAAAGTCGCCAACTTGAAGGCCGACCGCGAGCGGCTCGGCGGCGTCAATCTCGGCGCCGATGAAGAGTTGCAGGCGCTCAGCATCCAGGCAGCCGGCCTCGACACCGAGAAGGCCGACGTCGAAAACGCTATCGCCAAGCTGCGTGGTGCCATAGGTCAGCTCAATCGCGAGGCGCACAAGCGGCTGCAGGACGCCTTCGAGGCGGTCAATGCGCACTTCGGCAAGCTGTTCACGACGCTGTTCGGCGGCGGCGAGGCGCGCCTCGAAATGATCGAGGGCGAAGATCCGCTGGAAGGCGGCCTTGAGATCATCGCCAAGCCTCCGGGCAAGAAGCCCGCCACGCTGTCACTGTTGTCCGGCGGTGAGCAGTCGCTAACCGCCCTGTCGCTGATCTTCGCGGTGTTTCTCACGAACCCGTCGCCGATCTGCGTGCTCGACGAGGTCGACGCGCCGCTCGATGACGCCAACGTCGACCGCTTTTGCCACCTGCTCGAGACGATGACGGAAGAAACGGCGACCCGCTTCCTCGTCATCACACACCACCCCATGACCATGTCGCGCATGAGCCGCCTGTTCGGCGTCACCATGGCCGAGAAGGGCATCTCGCAGCTGGTCTCAGTCGATCTGCAGACGGCGCAGCGCTTCCGCGAAGCCGGCTAGAGGCGCGTCCGGCGCGTCGGGCTCGCCGACGGCACGAGCTGCCGCAGGCGACGCGCCTTTGCCGGACGCCCAATGGGGGCCATCAGCTCCTTGCTCGCCTCGACGATCAATACGCCGCAGAAGGCGGGCGAGAGCCCTGCACCGACGCGCTCCCAGGCGGTCGACGAGCGCAGCAGGATTTGGCGGCCGAGCGGCGGAAAGAACAGCGCGCCGCCCCAGTCGAGCGGCGTGAACATGGCCGCGGTCAGGAGCTGAT
The DNA here is from genome assembly GCA_963724595.1 of uncultured Alphaproteobacteria bacterium. Taxonomy (GTDB): domain Bacteria; phylum Pseudomonadota; class Alphaproteobacteria; order Rhizobiales; family Hyphomicrobiaceae; genus Hyphomicrobium_A. The sequence goes on from CAVRVR010000022.1 coordinate 86,329, forward strand.
CGAGCTGGCGGCGGCTGTAGGGACGGCCATGGCCGAAGGGTGTGTTGTCGAGGCGCGCCCACACGCCGCGCCGGTTCGGTACGACGAGGATCATGCGGCCCTCGGGCGCCAGCACGCGCCACATTTCGCGCAAGAGTTGCCGCGTGCTGTCAGCAACCTCGAGGCAATGCACAGCAAGCAACCGGTCGACGGAGCCGTCGGCCAGCGGCAAGCGGTCGTCGTCCACGAGAGCGGTTTGCGAGGGCGCATCGCGCGGCCAGCGCACCGCGCCCTGGCTGTCCGGCATCAGCGCGCCCAGGTGCAGCGCCTCGCCGCGGAAGGCGCCAAGGTACGGCGAGGAATGACCGAGCCCGATCAGCGTCGAGCGATGCAACCCCCGCCAGCGCGCGCGGATGCGATGCGTCAGCAGGCGACGCACCGTTTGCCCAAGCGGCGTAGCGTAAAACTCGCGCAGATCGTCGACATCGAGCTGCATCGACAAGGCTATCCTGTTTCGTCGCTCGCCAATCTGACGGCTTCACGCGGCATTTCAAGCTTCCTCACGCTGTCGCGTTGTCATCGGTTAAGCGCGCCGCTACGCTCGCGCGTCGCCATCGATCTCCGAGAACCAGAGCCGATACGCATGCCGAAGCTCGAAATCGAGCAGTTTGCTTGCCTTTCCGACAACTACGCGGTGCTGATCCATGACCCCGATGCGGGCGTCACGACCTCGATCGATGCCCCCGACGCCAAGGCGATCCTGGCCCGTCTCAAGGCCAAAGGCTGGACGCTGACGCACCTCCTGAACACCCACCACCACAGCGACCACACCGGCGGCAACTTGCAACTCAAGCAGGAGACGGGTTGCACCATCATCGGGCCGAGGGGCGAGGCGGAGCGCATTCCGGGGATCGACCAGGAGGTGGGCGAGGGAGACGTCGTCGCCTTCGGCGACTTCGAGATCAAGGTCCTCGAAACGCCGGGCCACACGCTGGGACACGTCAGCTATTTCATTCCGGCGGCGAAGATTGCCTTTGCCGGCGACACGCTGTTTGCCATGGGTGCCGGGCGCATCTTCGAGGGCAATGCCGAGATGATGTGGAAGTCGCTGCAGAAGATTATGAAGCTCCCGCCTGACACGGAGATCTATTGCGGGCACGAGTATACACAGTCGAACGCGCGCTTTGCGCTGACTCTAGAGCCGAACAACCTGGCCCTGGTCAATCGAGCCAAGGAGGTCGACAGGCTGCGCGACGAGAATAAGCCAACTCTGCCGACGCGGCTCGATCGCGAGCTCGAAACCAATCCATTCTTGCGTCCCCACGTCACCGCCATCAGAGCCAAGCTCGGTATGCTGTACGCACCCGACTGGCACGTCTTCGCGGCGATCCGCGAGCGCAAGAACAAGAGCTAAATCATGCAGGCGACCGGCACCCCGCTTAGCGCCGACGACGTCATCCGCATTCTCGATCTGCAGCCGCACCCGGAGGGAGGCCACTACCGCGAGACGTTCCTTGACGACCGCGGCGACGGAAAGCGCGCGGCGTCAACGGCGATCTACTTCCTGCTCGCAGCGGGCGAAGTGTCGCGCTGGCATCGGGTTGATGCGGCAGAGATCTGGCACTGGCACGCCGGGGCGCCGCTAGCGCTGTCGATGGCGCCGCCCGACGGCTGCGCGGTAGAGATCCATCTCGGTACCGACCTCGCCGACGGTCAGCGACCGCAGGGCGTCGTGCCGCCCGGGTATTGGCAGAGCGCGGTAAGCCTCGGCGCATGGACGCTGGTTGGCTGCACGGTGGCGCCAGGCTTCCTGTTCGAGCATTTCGAGCTCGCGCAAGAGGGATTTGCTCCGCCGCGGCGCTGAGGTGTTGCGCACCTCGTGCGACGCCCTGTTGCAACTAAAGCTCACAATCGGGTTTTCCACTATATATCTCCACGCGTACAATTCGCTAAGGGCCGGGGCGCGAACAGTTTTCTGCGATCAGCAGGCACGGTGAGCTTGCCGCTCAATGCAACTCACCAAAGAGTCCCTACAACTGGATTTTTTACGGCCACGCGGGGGATGCCGGTTATGAAGCGCGAGTCGTCTGGGCCAATTCTGACCACGATTTTCGTCGATTACGACAACGTCTACTTGTCGTTGAAGCGCAAGAGTGAGGAAGCCGCCAAGCGCTTCTCCAAGGATGCCGGGCTGTGGGTCAGGGAGATCGCCACGGGCGCCCTGATGACCCCGACCAACTCGCCGGCGCTGGAAGTCGAGCGCCGCATCGTCATCAATCGCTGCTACGGCAATCCCGTCCCGCGCCGCAACCAGAGCGACAATTCCACCGACATGAGCTCCTTCCCGTTCGTGCGCCACCACTTCCTCCGCGCCGGGTTCGAGGTCGTCGATTGCCCGCCGCTGACCGCGCAGCTGAAAAACTCAGCCGACATCCGCATGGTGATGGATGTGCGCGACATCCTCACCCACGACACCTACTTCGACGAGTTCGTCATCCTTTCGGCCGATGCCGACTTCACGCCGGTGCTGCACCGCCTGCGTTCGCACGCACGGCGCACTGTGATCTTCTCCAACGACCACACAGCGGTGCCGTACACGGCGATCTGCGACGCGGAAATCCGTGAATCCGATTTCCTCTCGCTGCTCATCGACGGCCAGCTCACCAATCAGGGGCAGGCGCAGCGCAGCGAGCCGCAGGCACTGCCGAGCGCGGCTTCCATCGAGGCACTGCGCACGGAGATCCTCACCGAGGTCGCCAACGTCGTGCGCGCCGCCGACCAGCCCGTGCCGCTCGAGGCGCTGGCCGATCGCTGCGTGCGCGTGTTGGGTCACGAGAAGACCGTGGGCGCCGCCTGGGGCGGGACGGGGAGCTTCCGCGATCTGCTGACGCGCGGGTTGCCAGAGGACGTGCGCCTTACCGCGCAACCGCCATACTTCGTCTATGACGCCAACCGCGCCGCGCAGAGCGAAGCGCCGCGCATCGAGACGCGCACAGCGGGCCGCATCGACCCGCGGGCCGACATCGCCCGTCCCGAGCCGATGCGCGCCGATCCTGGCGCACAGCCGTCGCAGCGTGCCCTGGCGCCGCTGCTCGGCACACAACCAGCTCGGCGAGCTGCCGTTGCCCAGACCGGGGCCCCCGCTCCGGAGCAGCGCGGACAGCTGGCCCCGGCGCAACCCGAAGCCCTCTCGGGCCAGCCGGGGCAAATTCGCCAGCAGGCCGCCGGCGTGCAGCGGACGGCGCAGGGTGCCGCGGCAATCCAGCAGTCGATCGCGCGCATCCATGAGGCCAGCCAGGCGCCGACACTGTCGCCGCAGGACTACCGCACGCTGTTCGACGTCATGGCGCAGGAGATCGCCGCCAACGGCCTCGCCGGCTCGCAGACGTTGCTCAACATCGTCAAGCGCGCCGAGAGCGTCGGCATCGAGATCCGCCGCGATGACGTGCGCTTCGTGCTCGACGTCGTCAGCGAGGCCGATCCGTGGTTCGACCAGGGCGCCTCGCCGAACTTGTTCGCCTCCCGCTTTCGCAACTTCGTCGTGGCGCGCTGCCGCGGACAAGGGATTAATTTGTCGGCCGACGAGCTCGACCTAATCGAGGCGTGGTTCGCCGCGCCCATCGCCCAGCGTGGCGGTGCCGCTGCCGCTGCCGCACAGGGCGGCCACACGCCATCACGGCAGCCGCAGCAGGGGATGACAGGCTTTGGTCCGACGCAGGATCGGGCGGCGCCAGGCCCCGGTCCCGCGCAAAATCCCGACCGCTGGTGGAGTCAGGAGGACGGCCGCCGACCGGGTCAGGAACAGCCAACCGGCACGGGCGGAGACGAGTTCCCGCGCATTATCCGCACGCGACTGCGCGGATAATTTCACCCTTTTCCGAAACGAAAATGGCCGGGCTGCATGCCCGGCCATTTCACTTTCTAGACTTTCCGATGGGCGATCAGGTCGCCATGTAGTGGCCGCCGTTGATGTCGAAGCAGGCACCGTTGATGAAGCCAGCGCTATCGGCGGCGAGGAACACCACCGCACGCGAGATCTCCTCGGGCTCGCCGAGACGGCCGACCGGAATCAGCGGGATGATCTTGGTGTCGAGCACCTCCTTCGGCACGGCGCGCACCATCTCGGTGGCGATGTAGCCGGGCGCGATGGTGTTGACGGTGATACCCTTGTTGGCGCCTTCGAACGCCAGCGCCTTGGTGAAGCCGTGCGTGCCCGCCTTGGCGGCGGAGTAGTTGGTCTGCCCCATCTGCCCTTTGCGGCCGTTGATCGATGAGACGTTGATGATGCGGCCGAAGTTGCGGGCGCGCATACCGTCGATCACATGACGCGACATGTTGAACACGGAATCGAGGTCGGTGGAGATCACCTCTTTCCACTGCTCAAGGGTCATGCGGTGAAGCATGGCGTCACGCGTGATGCCGGCGTTGTTGACCAGCACGTCGACCGGGCCGACTTCCTTGGCCACCTGGGCGCAGCCCGCTTCGCACGCGGCAAAGTCGCCGACGTTCCACTTGAAGACCGGGATGCCCGTCTCGACCTGGAACTGCTGCGCGGCGGCGTCGTTGCCGGCGTAGTTGGCGGCGACGCGATATCCGGCACTCTTTAGCGCCACGCAAATGGCGTGGCCGATGCCGCGCGTTCCTCCCGTCACCAGGGCGACACGAGCCATATAGAACCTCCTCGAATGGTCTTTTGTTGGTTTGATTAGCGTGCGGCGGGTGCTCCGGCCGCGCGGCCGGAGCATCAAACTGGTCAGTTCCTATCAGTCGCGCTCGACGCACATGGCGATGCCCATGCCGCCGCCGATGCACAGCGTGGCAAGGCCCTTCTTGGCGTTGCGGCGCTTCATCTCGTGCACCAGTGTCGTCAGGACGCGCGCGCCGGAGGCACCGATCGGATGACCGATGGCGATGGCCCCGCCGTTGACGTTGACCTTGTCCGTGTCCCAGCCGACCCCCTTGTTGACGGCGCAGGCCTGGGCGGCGAAGGCCTCGTTGGCCTCGACGAGGTCGAGGTCCTTGGCCTGCCAACCGGCCTTTTCCAGCGCCTTCTTCGAGGCGGGAACGGGGCCAGTGCCCATGATCGAGGGATCGACGCCGGCCTGTGCCCACGACACGATGCGGGCGAGCGGCTCGATGCCGCGCTTCTTGGCTTCGGCGGCAGTCATCAGCACTACGGCAGCCGCGCCGTCGTTGATGCCCGACGCGTTGCCGGCGGTGACGGTGCCGGCCTTGTCGAAGGCGGGGCGCAGCTTGGTGAGGCTGTCGAGAGTGGCGCCATCACGGATGTATTCGTCCTCGGAGACGACGGTATCGCCTTTCTTGCCCTTGATGGTCACAGAGACGATCTCGTCCTTGAACTTGCCGGCCTTCTTGGCGGCCTCGGCCTTGTTCTGCGAGGCGACCGCGAACTTGTCCTGATCCTCGCGGGTGATCTGCCACTGGCGAGCAACATTTTCCGCCGTGGTGCCCATGTGGTAGCCGTTGAAGGCGTCCCACAGGCCGTCCTTGATCATCGTATCGACAAGGTCGAGACCACCCATCTTGGTGCCGTTGCGCAGGTGGGCCGCGTGCTGCGATTGGCTCATGCTTTCCTGGCCGCCGGCGACGACGATGGTCGCGGCACCAGACTGGATCTGCTGGGCGCCCAACGCGATGGCGCGCAGGCCCGAGCCGCACACCTGGTTGATGCCCCAGGCCGGGCTGTCGACCGGAACGCCCGCGGCAATGGACGCCTGGCGCGCCGGATTCTGCCCCTGACCAGCGGTCAGAACCTGACCGAGGATAACCTCGGAAACGTCGCCCGGCTGCACGCCGGCGCGCTCGATAGCCGCCTTGATGGCAATCTTTCCTAGCTCATGCCCGGGCAAGCTCGCCAGCGAGCCGTTGAACGAGCCGACCGGCGTCCGCGCCGCGCTGGCAATGACGATGGTGGCGTTGTCGTCGCTCATCGGGAGGCGCCTCCTCAAGCGCTTGCGTTTTGTAAGCCGGTCTAGCGCCGCGCGGCCCAAGCCCGTCGTTGGACCCCTGGCCGGCCGCGGTGTTAACGGCGTATTACCAAAGCTAAGGCATCACGCCAGCTAATGCGCTATCTGGCCCTAACGGTCAACACAAACGGCTGGCACCTCGGGCTGGGGGTGTGTTACGCTGCCGCAGTGCAATAACCAGCCCCAGCGGCCACTCCCATGCTCAACAGAACCGACCCGCCTGCCGACAAAAAAGAAGCGGTTGTCATAAAGAAGTATGCCAACCGGCGTCTCTATAATACGGAGACGAGCACCTACGTGACGCTTGAAGATTTGGCGGCGATGGTGCGCGGCGATCGGGATTTCGTCGTCTATGACGCCAAGACGGGCGACGACCTCACGCATTCGGTCCTGACCCAGATCATCGTCGAGCAGGAGAACCGCGTCGGTGGGCAGACGCTGCTGCCGGTGCCGTTCCTGCGCCAGCTGATCCGCTTCTACGACGACAGCATCGGCCGCATGGTGCCCGGCTACCTGCAGTTCAGCCTCGAAAACCTCGTCAAGGAGCAGGAGAAATTCCGCGCGCAGTTCGCCACGGCGTTCTCCAATCCGGCGGCCGCGTTCGAGGCGTACCAGGAGCAGGCACGCAAGAACATGGCGATGTTCGAGCAGGCGTTCTCCTTGTGGACCCCGTTCTCGGGGAAGCGCGGCGAAGCCGGAAAGCCCGACAAGGGCACGGCGGAAGCAAAGACTTCCGAGCCGAGCGAGATCAGCGAGCTGAAAGCGCAGCTCGCCAACATGCAGCAGAAAATCGACAAGCTTTCTGAGGATCGCGACTAGGTCGCGACTGGCCGCGAAAGCAATTTAGGCGATCGCAACTGAATGCGATCGCCTGTAATTTTGTGCGCACAGCGTGCGAGCGGTGCTCGCTTAGTCCAATCCGCCGCCGATGGCGAGATCGCGCCGCGCCACGCGAATGCCGATGGTAAAGCCGGCGACGACGTCGATCGCCGTGGCCACCATGACGAGGAAGAAGGTCGAGGTTGCCGCCAGCGGGGCGAGCAAGAATTCGACGAGGCAGGCGATGAAGACGACCATCGACAGGCCGTGATCGACGAGCGAGGACGCAGCCGTATAGGTCGACTTGATCAATTCGGCGAAGAGCAGGAACAGCGTGATCAGAATAATGAGGTCGCCGACCTCGAAACGCCAAATGCCGCCACTCAGCATCGGCAGCTCGAATAGCGCGCGGTTCAGGACATCCGTACTGCCCGAGACGAAGACCACCGCGTTGTAAATCAAGAACGCGATGACAATTGACGGGATTGACCTGAGCGACATAACGCGTTCCCCCTTATTTAGCCGGCCCGGTCAGGCCGCGGCACAGCGTTTTTGCCACGAGGACCTTGCCGCTGCAACGGCGAAAGGGCGACCCTGCGGCCGCCCTCTTGTCACGTCCCGTCGAAACCCAGGTTTCAGGCGTCCGCCTTCGGCTCGAGGATCTGCCGGCCGCGGTACTTGCCGGTCTTGAGGTCGATATGGTGTGGACGGCGGCGCTCACCGCTCTCCTTGTCCTCGACATAGATCGGGGCGGTCAGCGCATCGTGCGAACGGCGCGTGCCCTGCTTCATGCGCGAGACTTTCTTCCGCGGAACTGCCATCGTCTTAACTCCGTGCTTTCTATCGGGGTTACGCGGGGCTAAATGCGCCGCGCCCGGGCCTTCTCAAGCCCGCTCAAATCCCGGCTGTTGGAAGCTCATTGCATGTAAACGCCCCGCGCGGCGATCCGAGCCAGGGCGTACGTGGGGCGCCTTATACTCACATTCCGGCGGGAGTTCCAGAGCCTTGGCGAGGCTTAACGGAGCCCGTCGACGCAGGCCGCGGCCTCGGGGTTGCGAGCGGCCCGTGCCTGGATGACCGAGGCGCGCTGCGCCGTGCGCGGGCCAGGATCACCGGCATCCCGGATGATGGGGTTGGGCAGCGTAACGGCGAGCTGAGCCGCCTGGCGGGAGGTCAGGCCCATGGCCGAGCGCCGGAAATGGGCCTGCGAGGCCGCCTCCGCACCGAAGACGCCGGGCCCCCATTCGACGATGTTCAGATAGATCTCCAGGATGCGCCACTTCGGCCAGGCGAGTTCGATGGCGAAGGTGAGCGGGATCTCGACGAGTTTGCGCAGGTAGCTCTTGGCCGGCAGCAGGAAGAGGTTCTTGGCCACCTGCATGGTTATCGTGCTGGCCCCGCGCGGGTAGCCGTCGGAGGCGCGCCGGATGGCGTCGGCTGCCTCGATGAAATCGATGCCCCAGTGCTGACAGAAGCGGCCGTCCTCGGCGACGATCACTGCCCGCGTGAGGTTGGGCGACATGCGCTCGATCGGCACCCACTGCTTTTGAATGGGCGTGCCGCTCATGAACTGCAGCGCCATCAGCATCGAGAACGGCGGGTTGATGAAACGGTAAGCGGCGATGAGCAGCAAGACGGCGATAAACCAGCCGCAGAAGGTTATGACAGTGACGCGCACGGCGCGGCGAAAGAGATCGCGGTGGTCGCGACGTGCAGGCGCGAGATCAGGTGTGGGAACTGCATCGGCGTGCGATACCGACGCCGATGGATAGAACGAAGGCTCGCGCCGCGTAGAGGGTGACGGCGCCCAGACGGCGGCAACATCGTGCCGGAGTGTCGGCACTGGCGGTTGCGATCCGTGCAATGGCTGCGCTTCCTTGGCGGGCTCGCTGCTGATCGGCCGCGTAATGGACGCAGGCGCCGGCGGTTCGGTATGGCGCGGCACATACGGGGGCGGCGCGGGGCGGGGTGGATCGGCGCGCGGCGGTAGCACTTCGAGCGGATGCGGCTCGAATGCATGCGACTGAGACAGAGGGGGCTCGGCCGGCGTAGACGGTTCCCATTGCGGCGCCGGCTCTGGTGCGTGGGTCGCGGCATCGACAGAAGCGGCCGTGTCCGATGCAGCCGGCAAATCGGCAATCGCCGGTACCTCAGGCGACGCGCTGCGTGCTGGCTCAGACCACCCATCATCGGTGGTCGGTTGCGGCGCGGCGAATGGCGGCGCGTTCGCCGGTTCGACCGCAGCTGGCCACGGATCCAGAAGTGATTCCGGCGTGCCGTTCGACGCAGAGGTCTCAGGCGCTGGCGGCGCATCTTCGGCGTGGGAGGCAGCAACGCTGTCGACCCTTGCCTCGTAGTCGACCGCGTGCGCGATATCGGCGGGCGCGATGTCGCGCGCGGAAAGCGGCGTGTACCGGTAGCGGCGCAGAGGCTGCGTCGTCTCGCGCTCCATATCCTCGAAGTGCGTGCGCTCGACCGCCTCCGGCTCCGCCTCGACGAAGGGATCGTCCGCCTGGTTTTCGAACGACGAGCCGGCGATTTCAGTTTCGCTTTCAGACGCAGCAGCGCCGTCGGCCGCCGGTTTCTGCGGCTCGGGCTTTGCCGCATCCGGATCGACCGGAACCGGCCGTGGAGGATCGGACCTTTCCATACTGCGCTTGCGTCGCCTGGGTGCTATATCCGCAGCGCTTGTCGCTGCCGCAACGTCCTGGGCGGGCTGGCCCGACGCTACTAGGTAATCCGAAATGACGTTCGTGCAAAGGCTCGGCGCCGCCGCGGGGCTCACCGAGCAGCGCCTCACTGAATTGCTTGCAGAATGCGGGCCAGAAGAGGGCGGCCGGCTGAACGCGGCCATGCGCCACGCGCTGCTCGGCGGCGGCAAACGTTTCCGGCCCTTCCTCGTCATCGAGAGCGCCGGGTTGTTTGCCATCGAGCCTCGGGCGGCGCTCGATGCGGCAGCGGCGTTCGAGTGCGTGCACTGCTACTCGCTCGTACACGACGACCTGCCGTCGATGGACAACGACGATGTGCGGCGCGGCCAACCGACCGTGCACAAGGCATTCGACGAGTGGACGGCGATCCTGGCCGGCGATGCGCTCCTGACGCTCGCATTCGAGATCTTGGCGCGGCGGCAGACCAACGCCGATGCCGGCGTGCGCGCCGAGCTGGTGCACGTGCTCGCGCGCGCAGCCGGTGCCCGCGGCATGGTGCTCGGACAAATGCTCGACCTCGAAGCGGAGAAGCGTGATGAGCCGCAGCGCATGACGGCGGAGCACGTCCGGCGGCTGCAAAGCCTGAAGACGGGCGCGCTGATCGCGGCGGCGTGCGAAGCGGGCGCGGTTCTGGCGTGTGCGCCGGACGCGCAGCGCGCGGCGCTGAAGCGCTATGGTGACAAACTGGGTCTGGCGTTTCAGATCACCGACGATCTGCTCGATGCGGAAGGCGACGCCGCGAGGATGGGCAAGGCGGCAGGCAAGGACAGCGCCGCAGGCAAGGCGACGCTGGTCGGCATGATCGGCATTGCCGAAGCGCGTGCCGAGCTTGCGGCGGCGGTAGCCGGTGCCGAAAGCGAACTTCGCACGTTTGGCGACAAGGCCGCCACGCTTATCACAGCCGCGCACTTCGTCGCCAATCGCCAGCACTGACACGCCAAATAGCCGAAAGCGCCCCTCGCTCGCGCAAGGGACGCCTTCGATGCAGAAACCTTGAACCTAGAACCCGTAATTCAAACCGAGGCGCGCCGTGTGGAAGTCTGTCTCGGTGGTGTAGGTGCCGACCGGCGTGCTGAACGTATCCTCACCGAGATCGACGTAGAGGTACTCCGACTTCAGCGACCAATTCGGTGCGAACGCCCACTCGATACCACCGCCGAGCGTGTAGCCGGATTTGATGTCGTCGCTGCCCATCGAGACGGTACCGAAACCACCGCTCGAAGTTACGCTGGAATTGACGTCGGCGAACGCCCAACCACCTGTGACGTAGAGCAGCGCCGGACCGGCCGCATAGCCGACGCGACCGCGCACAGTTGAGAACCACTCGATGTCGGTCGTCGCTTGCGTGAAGACAGCGCCGCCAGCAAGGCCAGTCGTTTCGCTGATGTCCGCTCCCTGCAGGTCGGCTTCGAGGCCGAGCACGAGAGCATTGAACTGCGCGTTGTAGCCGACCTGGCCACCGCCGAACCAACCCTCGGGGCTGATGCCGCCGGCACTGGTGCCGCCAGGACCCACGAACGAAGCGCTGTTGTCGTTGGCCCAGCCGTATCCCGCGTTCACGCCGAGATAGAGACCCTGCCAGTTGTAGCCGCGATCGTTCACCGGCTCATAAACAGGCTCATAGCGCGGGGGAGGGGCGTAGGGGCCGAGATCGGCGGCAAGCGCGCAGCTCGACCACGTGCCGACGGCTAGGCCGGCCAACAGCAGATTTTTCATGGCAAGATCCCCGTTTGGTCTGATCAATGAGCGCCTAACGCGGGCGTTGCATCGGGAGTTCCCCGGCGCTCCGGCGGGTGTGTCCAAAAAGCTAGGCACCGCCAATGGCCTAAGCTTGGCGGTGCGGGGACCGAATCAAGGAGTGAATAAGGCAGCGGCTAGGGCATGCCCGGCGTCTTCTTCTCGCGCGGATCGCCCGATTCCGCCTTCTTGGAATCGAAAATTTGCTCGCTGTGGGCGCGGGCTCCGGCGGTCTGGTCGGACGTCAGCTTGCACTGGTTGTTCTTGTCGAGCAGCGCGAAGGCGCGGTTTGGCTTATCGACGAACTCGGTGCGCTCGACTTTGCCGTCGCCGTTGGCGTCGTAGTAGCCGAACTCGACCGTCTGGAACATGCGGTCGGTGGAGATGAGCTTTGAGTACTCGGTGCGGTCGAGGCTGTTGTCGCGGTTGGCATCCGCACTGTCGAACAGCTCGGCGGCATAGGCTTTCCACTCATCGCAGGTGACGACGCCGTCGCGATTGCGATCCCAGCCTCCCGCCGCCGAGAGAAAAACGCGGTCGGTATCGGGCAGCGACGATCCCGAGCAACCGGCGAGAACAAGCAGAAGGGCGCTCAACGAAGTGGCGCGCAAGAGGCAGCGCGCGGCAAGGGTCGTTGTTGTCATTGTAGTTTCCCCGAAGTCTGCGGCCGCGCCTCAGGCCGTATGTCTCTCTTCCGCCGGTGCAGGATCGGTTGCTGGGGCCGATCCCCCAAATCGACGTTCGATATAGTCCTCCACGATTTTCTGGAATTCAGCGGCAATGTTCGGGCCGCGCAGAGTTGTCATCTTCTTTCCGTCGACAAACACCGGTGCAGCCGGTGATTCGCCCGTGCCGGGGAGCGAAATGCCGATGTCGGCCTGTTTCGATTCGCCTGGGCCATTGACGATGCAGCCCATCACCGCGAAGTTCAGCGTCTCGACCCCCGGATAGCGGCGACGCCATTCGGGCATGCGCTCGCTGATCATGTCCTGCACCCTGCGAGCGAGCTCCTGGAAGACGGTGGAGGTCGTACGCCCGCAACCGGGACAGGCGGTGACGACGGGCACGAACGACCGCAACCCCATCGACTGCAGGATTTCCTGCGCCACCCTCACCTCGAGCGTGCGGTCGCCGCCGGGCTCGGGCGTCAGTGAGACGCGGATGGTGTCGCCGATGCCGGCCTGCAGCAACAGGCCGATGCCGGCGGTGGAGGCGACGATGCCTTTCGAGCCCATTCCGGCTTCGGTGAGGCCGACATGCAGCGCGTATTGGCTGCGCGCGGCGAGCATGGTGTAGACGGCGACAAGATCCTGCACGGCCGAGACCTTGGCCGAGAGAATGATATCGCCGGCAGTGAGACCGAACTCCTCGGCGCGTTGCGCGGAGATGAGCGCCGACTGCACGATCGCCTCGTGCATCACGGCACGTGCATCCTTTGGCGCGTTGGAACGCGCGTTCTCGTCCATGAGGCGCGTCAGCAGATCCTGGTCGAGCGAGCCCCAGTTGACGCCGATACGCACCGGCTTCTTCCAGCGCAGCGCGGCGTCGATGATGGCGCCGAACTGGCGGTCCTTCTTTTCCTTGTAGCCGACGTTGCCCGGATTGATGCGGTACTTGTCGAGCGCCTCGGCGGCGGCTGGATGGTCGGCGAGCAGCGTGTGACCGTTGTAGTGGAAGTCTCCCACCAGCGGCGCGATCACGCCCCGTTGCGCCAGGCGGTCGCGGATATGCGGCACGGCCTTGGCTGCCTCGTCGCGGTCGACGGTGATGCGAACGAGCTCGGAACCGGCGCGGGCGAGAGCGGCGACCTGCGCTACCGTCCCGTCGATGTCGGCGGTGTCGGTGTTGGTCATCGACTGCACGACGATGGGTGCGTCGCCGCCGACCGCCACGCCCGCGACGCGGACAAGGTGGGACCGGCGCCGCGAGGCGATGAGTTGCGTGGGCGAAGCCTGCATGGCTCCCATTTCCGCCATTGGCACCAAGCGTCTACCTAATGCAGCGCCCGCATCTTGGCCAGAGGGCGGCGGCATCTCTCCGCTACCTCACCCTCGCGCCGGGGCGGCCGAAAGCCGCCCAACTGAGCGAAAGCCCGGCGATAACCGACATGACGATGACGATCGACGGCCCGCCCGGGCTGTCGACTGTGGCCGACAGCCATAGACCGGCGACTACGCTGGCGGCGGCAATCAGGGCGGTTAAGACCACCATACGCTCGGGTGTTCGCGTCAGAGGGCGGGCGGCGACAGCCGGCACCACGAGAAATGCCATGACCAGGAGGATGCCGACGATCTTCATGGCGACGGCGATGGTGACGGCGAGCAGCACAATAAACACGGTGCGCACAGTTTCGCGGTCGACACCCTCGGCGGCGGCCAGCTCCTCGTGCACGGCGAGGCGCAGCAACGGCTGCCACAGCCAGGCAACGACGGCGAGCACCGCGGCGCCGCCGATGAAAATGATGGCAACGTCGGAGGCGGTCACGGCAAACACATCGCCGAATAGGAAACCTGTCAGGTCGACGGGCGCGCCCTTGATCATCGACGTGGCGACGACACCGGCGGCGAGCGCGGCGTGGTGCAGCAGACCAAGCACGGAATCGAGCGCAACGAGCTTTTGGCGGCCGAACCACAACAGCAATGCGGCGACGGCGAGCGCCACGATGAGCATCCCCCAGATGACGTCCATCTGCAGCGCGAGGCCGAGCGCCACGCCGATGAGGCCCGCTTGCGCAACCGTCTCGCCAAAGTAGGCCATGCGTTGCCAGACGACGAAACAGCCAAGCGGCGCCGCAACGGCGGCTAGCCCGAGGCTGGCGACGAGCGCACGGACGAAGAACGGCTCGAGCACTACTTGTCTCCGCGCGCCGGAATTTGCGTCAATTCGTCGGCCGCATCGCCCTGCGCGGGATGCGGCATGCCGGCGAGGTCGTGGCTGTGATCGTGTCGGTGACGATAGACGGCGAAAGCGCGAGCTGCCTCCGGACCGAACAGGCGTTCGTAGGCCGGGTGTTGGGCAACCGTCTCGGGCACGCCCGAGCAGCAGACGTGATGGTTGAGACAAATGACGCGATCGGAGCGCGCCATGACGATGTGCAGGTCATGCGAGACGAGCAGCACGCCGAAGCCGGCCTCGTCGCGCAGGCGCCCGATTAGGTTGTAGAGATCTGCCTCGCCCGTGTAGTCCACGCCCTGCACCGGCTCGTCGAGCACCAGGAGGTCTGGGCTTGCGCGACAGCGCGCGGGCCAGAACGACGCGCTGCAGTTCGCCGCCCGACAACTCACCAAGCTGCTGATCACGCACGTGGCTGGCATCGACCTGGCCGAGGATGTCGCCGACACGTTCCGCGCTCTCGCTCGAGCCCAGCATCAGGAAGCGCTCGACCGTCATCGGAATAACGGCGTCGCTGTCGAAGCGCTGCGGGACATAGCCGATGCGCAGATCCTTGCGCCGGTGCACAAGCCCGCGGTCCGGCCTTTCGAGGCCGAGCAGTACCCGCACCAGCGTCGTCTTGCCGGCGCCGTTGGGACCGATGAGCGTCACGATCTCGCGCTCGTGGATGTCCAGATTGACGTCGATGAGCAAGTCGCGGCCGTGTCGGGAAATGCCTAGTTCGCGCGCACTGATGAGCGCCGTCGGATCCAACGGCGCGGTAGCTTCCTCGTGCCCGTGCTGGTGCGCGCAGGCATGATCGGGATGGTGGCCGCACGGCTTTGCCGTCGTGGGCGCCACTCCATCGCTCTGCGGCATTGGCTGTCTTATTCCTTGTTGGCGCAGCTGCGGCACAGCCCGGAGACTTCCACGAACTTCACCCGCGGCTGGAAGGATGCCCCGCGCGACAGGCGGTCGATGGTATCGAAGATGCCTTCTGAATCGACTTCCTGCACGGCGTTGCACTTCTCGCACGACAAGAAGATCGGCCGACGGCCAGTGCGGTGGTCCATGCGACGGCAAGCGAAGAACGCATTCTTGCTTTCGAGGCGATGGATGACGCCAGCCTCCAGCAACGCGTCGATGGCGCGGTAGACGGAGATGGGGGCGAGGCGAGTTCCCTTCTCCGCCAGCTTGGCAAGAATGTCGTAGGCGCCGATCGAGGCATGAGTAGCGGCAATCTCCTCGAAGACGTCCTGGCGTAACTTGGTGAAGCGCAGGTTCTTTTCGGTAAACGCCTGGTTAGCGCGCTCTACGGCTTTCGCCAGCTTGCGATCCGCGGGGGTCGATGAGGGCGCAGCATGCTGTTTGGCGGTGGCCTCGGTCATCGTTGCATCCCAAGCGTTTCTGTTTCTGTCACTGTATACCACTGCGCTATCGGGGCATAGCGCAAGCCCGGTAACGGATCATAAACCGAACTTTCAATCATCCCTTTTCCGCCACCATCATATGGTTGCTAGCCAGCACCGGACAATGGAAGTCGGGAGCCGGTGCCCTTTCAGCGGGTGCCACCACGTCGCTCTCAAGCGTGCTAATTTTCGAGAGCCATAAACAGCAAATATGCCTTCTCAATCCGCGTACATAATCGCGGCCCGGCGAACCGCTATCGGTCGCATTGGTGGCCTGCACCGCAACCGGCGTATCGAAGAGCTGTGCGCGCCGCTGGTCGGTGTTGCATTGCAAGATAGTGGCCTCGAGCCAGGGCAGGTCGACGAGCTGATAGTCGGTAACGCCACACAAGGCGGCAACCCGGCGCGGCTCATCGCGCTGGCAGCCGGTCTGCCCGAAGCGGCACCGGCGGCAACCATCGACCGTCAGTGCGGCTCCGGTCTCGACGCCATCCTCGCTGCCGTGCGCGCCGTCTCGTTAGGCGATGCGCAGGCGATCGTCGCCGGCGGCGCCGAAGCCATCTCCATGGCTCCATGGCGCGTGGCCAAGCCGCGGAACCTGCAGCAGCTTCCCCGCTTCCTGAGCTACGAGCCGGGTTCCGGCGAAGAGCGCGAGGGACCAGCGCACATCGAATCCGCCGAGGCCCTAGCAATCAAGCACGGCATCGGACGCGCCGAGCAGGATGCCTATGCCCTGCGCTCGTACCTCAAGGCTGAGCAGGCGCGCGAACACAAGCGCTTCGTCGGCGAGATCGCCCCGTTACGCGCCAACCCCGACGAAGCTCGCGACCAGAGCTCAGTGGCGCCCGATTTCAAGGACTTGGCACAACTCGCCCCGTACATGCCGCCCGATGGCACGTTGACACCCGGTAATACCGCGAGCCTGCACGACGGAGCGGCGGTTGCCGTCGTCGTGTCCAAGAACATGTGGACCTCGCTCGGCAAGCCCCGCGGTCTGCGCCTGCTCGCCCATGCCGCGCGCGGCACCGCACCGGATGACGAGGCGGCGGCTCCTATCGAGGCCATGCAAAAACTCAGAGCCAAGTTCGATGGTTACAAGCCGTCGGACATCGGCATCATCGAGATGAGCGAGTCTTCCGCCGCGCAGGCAATTGCGCTTATCCGCAGCCTCGAAATCGACGAGGACATAGTCAACCCGGACGGCGGCGCCATCGCTCGCGGACATCCGTTCGCGGCGTCGAGCTCCGTTCTGGTTACGCGTCTTTTCACGCGCATGGCGCGCGGCGAAGGCGAGAGGTCCCAAGCTCGGCGTGGCAACGCTGGGCGTCGCCGGCGGCATGGGTCTCGCGGCATTGTTCGAAGCCGTCTAACGACTTCTGCATTCGCATTGAGCAAAGGGCGTACGCGCCATCGGCGCGTGACGCTTGTATTCGTCGCTAGCCATACCCAACTCCGCCAGGATTGCGCGCTGGATTTCCCGGTCCACTCGGCTTCCAAAACCCGTCAGAGTGCATGGGATCGCCGCAATCCCGCCCCGAAGTGGACAGGAGCTGTGGTCATCGTGCACCGTGGCGTGACCTTTGAGCCGCTAGGGCGTTGCGGCGTGCTGAATCCGGCATCCGCCGGTTGAGAGAGAACCGAAATGGACGTCAAGCAGGCTCTAGACGCGGTGATGGCTAACCCGGCGGCGTATGCCCGCAGCATTTTACTTGCCGTCGTGGTTATCGCCGCACTGATAGCCCTCTTCCGAGTGGGGCCGCGGCTGTGGCGGGTGATCGAGGAAGTGTTCTTCACCAACTGGCAGCTTGCCATGCTCGGCACCGCGGCGATCGTGCTGTCACTTGCCGGCGGCTGGACGACTTGGGACGGCATGACGAACTTCACCGGCGAGCCGGTGCTGTCGCTCATGTTTACCTTCGGCATCCACGGCGTGATGCTGATCGTCGCCTGGCTTATCGGTGAAAGTTTCGCCACCGGCATGAGCACCGTGCCGCGCTCGGGCATCGCCCGCGTAACGGCACCGCTCGTCGTCGTCATCGGCCTTGGCGTTGTTCTCCTTGCCGCTGCCGCCGCCTTCTACCAATGGAAGCACGGCATCGAGGCCGACTACTGGATCCAGGCGCTGACCGCCGCCGGCCTCGTCTTCGGCGTGCTTGGTCTGCTCACCGTCTTCGCCCGCACCGATGTGGTGACGCCGTACGCGCAGGCGCTGCGCATCATGGCCAAGAACTCGATGCTGTGGGTGATGTTCCTCGCCTGCATGGCGACCTCGGTGTTCTTTTCCTTCGACAGCCGCTTCAACGTCGTTTTCCCCAAGGAGCAGCGCGAGCGCGTGTCGGAGCTGCGCGCGACCAACCAGGTGTCGGCCATCATCGCCGATATCGGCTCCACCATCGCCAACCAAGAGCTGACGCAGACCTCGTCGCTGTTCCAGAGTGAAGGCTGGCACGCCTACGAGGGGCAGCTCGATAAGCTCGCCTCGGCGGCACAGGGCTCGACCGGCGAGATCGAGAAGTACTTCAACGACCAGATCGAAACACGCAACCGCGGCATCAAGGAGCAGCAGGAACGCATCACCACGGCGCAGAGCGGTCAAGCCGGCATCGCCGGCAAGAAGACCTCGCTGACCGACGAACTCGCCCGCCTCGAAGCCGACCGCGCGACGCTCGTCGCCGACTATGCGGCAACCAAGTCCGAACTCGACACGCGCGCCAAGGCGATCGATGCCAAGCGCGTCGAGGCCATGGCCGAGGGCCAGGGCGTCGAAGGCACGCTCAAGGAGGGCCGCGGGCCCGTCTACCGCCAGCACATGGACGAGCTGTCCAAGATGCAGGCCGCTTACAAGATCCAGGACGACCGCGTGAAGGACGCCAAGAAGCGTCTCGACACCGCCGAGGGTCGCATCGCGCAGATCAAGCGCGAGCTGGCTTCGATCGACGGCGAGCTGGCCAAGTACAAGGGCGAGGAAGAGACCGCCGGTCAGCGCATCCGCATGGCGCAGGAGAATCGTTGCCGGCGAGGACGCCGAGCAGCGCGTCGATCCCGGCCGCGTGCTGCCCGCCTTCGAGACGGCGCGCGCCGAGTTCCGCCAGCACCGAACGCGGAACGCCTCGCCGAGGTGCAGCAACGCTGCTCGCAGCTCTATAGCGCCATGTTTGCCGCCGACGTGACCAAGCCGAAAGTGGCCGGCATCGACTGCGACCCCAAGCAGGCGACCGAGGCGGCAGCTACCCTGTTCACGCTGCAGGCCGGCACCAAGGCGTTCAACGCCAACTGCGTCGGCGGCGACAAGCTCGCGGCGCAACGTTCAACCGACGCGCTGTTCGGGTTTGCCGTGAAGTGCCTGTCCGACAGCGGGCTGCCGAGCAAGCAGACCGACGAATTGCGCGGCAAGATCGCCTTCGCGGAGATGAATCGCGACGACAAGGCACATCGCTTCGTCGTCTCTTGGAACGCCTTCCAGGACGGCAACCGCCTCGCCTACTTGGCGCTCGCCATCGCCATCGGCATCGACTCGCTGATCTTCATGACCGGCCTGTTCGGCGCCAACGCGGTGCGCTCGCCGCTCGCCGACGTGCCGTCGAGCAAGGGCCGCAACTCGGCGCAGCTCGAAGCCATCATCGAGAACGCGCTGCTGCCCGACACGCTCGACAACGCGCGCGCAACGCTCAACGCCATGCGACCTATCACCAACGCTTCGGGCTTCATGGCCGAGGTGCGCCCCGAGCTGCTCGATCCGCACACCGAGCGGCAGGTGCTGGGCGTGCTCAACGCCGGCGCGACCATCAGCGCCGTCGACTACGACGAAGCGGCCGACCGCTATCTCGTGCGCGCCGAGTTGTACGAGTTCCTGGCCATCGTCGCCAAGCGCTCGTTCGAGGCCGACAAGGCCAACATCGATCTCGCCGAGCTGGAGAAGATCGTCGGCGTCGCCCTGCTGCCCGATATCAACCGAAACGCCGAGACGGTGCTGCACTACATGCACCCGATCGACGAGGATCGCGGCTTCACTGCCGAGATCAACCTCGGCGAAGTGGCGGACGAGCACAAACGCACGGTGCGCTCGACGCTCAATGCGGGCGCCACGCTCGGGCGCGTGCAGCGGGCGGGCAAGAACGCCGGCTACTTCTACATCCACCGCGACCTCTACAAGACGCTGGCGCGCATCCGTGCGCGCACGCTCATGGCCGATTACGGCCGCCCGCGCATCGCTGCGGCCGGCCCCAGGGCGAGCGTCGAGGCGGCTCCTCACCGACTCCACGCGAGCCGATCGAGCACAAGCCAAGCAAGCCTTCCGTCGATGACGAACCCTCGACCGAGGTTCGCGGCGGCTTCGTCGACCGCGCTTCTGTCCGCGCTGAACATCAAACCCGACGCGTGGGAGCGCGTGTCCGGCGGCGCCCACATAGCCGCCATCGCCGCGAACGAGGCGTTCGGCCGAGCACGGCGCGTCAACCAGTCCCTCGATGTGCTGTTGCGCAAGCGCGAGGACGAGGCGCGCCTATCGCTTCGACGAAGCGTACACGCTGCTGAAGAGCAAGCAACCGGCCGCAGGCGAGCTGGGATCTTCAGCTGCTCGACGATGCCTATCAGGAGCTCGACCAGCACTGGCAAGTGCTCATGTTGCTGCCGAGCGGTCCGTATGAGTTCGTTCTGCACGACCTTGTCGAAAGCCTGGATGCCGATGCCGGTGGCGGCCGGCTGTCGAACGAACAGTCAGCGCTCTACGAAATCGCCCGCGCGCTGGCAGATGCCTTCAAGGCAAGCGCACGCAGCAACGAGACCTCATGGCGACGGCTGGAGACAGCTTCAACGACGTCCCACGCGGAGAGCGCGCGCATCGCCTTCGACGACGGCCGCACGCTGAACTGACCTCACAAGCTTTCGCTCGATACGCATCGCCTCGCGTTGCTGCTCGCAACGCGGGGCGATCTCTTTTTTCAGCCATTGCGGCGACGCCGTTTGGCCACCGCGCGAGCGCGCTTCCGCCGCCGGCGAGCATTAGGTTGCTCTGACATTTTCGCATGAGGAGCTATTGCCATGTCGATGATCCGAGCCACCGCGCTCGCTATTTGCACTCGCCGTGCCGCTGGCATTGCCCGCCGCCGCCAACGCCGCAGAACTCAAGGTCGAGGCCGATCTCGGCCAGACCGTGCTGTCGACCTCCAAGCCCGGCAGCGTCTATCTTCGCCTGAACCTCAAGAGCCTCAGCGCCGCCAAGAGCGAGCGGCGCACGCCGGTCAACGTCGCCATCGTCATCGACCGCTCCGGCTCGATGCAGGGCGAGCGCATCGCCGCCGCCAAGGAAGGCGCGCGCGTCGCACTGAAGCGGCTGTCGTCCGACGACACCGTCTCGCTCGTCTCCTACAATCACGACGTCGACGTGATGAGCCCGGCGGCGCCCCTGCGCAATTCGCGCGACAAGCTGCTGGAGGCCATCGACACTCTGAAGGCCGACGGCACCACCGGTCTTTATGCCGGCGTCAAGGAAGGCGGCCGCCAGGTCGAGGAGTTCGTCTCCGACAACAACATCAACCGCGTCGTCCTGCTGTCCGACGGCCTCGCCAACGTCGGCCCGTCGACGCCCGGCGAGCTGGCCGAGCTTGGCCGCAAGCTGGCCTCCAAGGGCATCTCGGTCAGCACCATCGGCCTCGGGCTCGATTACAACGAGGACCTGATGCAGAGGCTCGCCGCGGCCAGTGACGGCAACCACGTGTTCGTCGAGCGCCCGAGCGATCTTGCGGAGATCTTCGACCGCGAGTTCGGCGACGCGCTGTCGGTTTCCGCGCGCGACATCACCATCATCATCGAGTGCAAGCTCGGCTTCAAGCCGATGCGCATTCTCGGCCGTGACGGCAGCATCGACGGCGACAAGGTCACGCTGAAGCTCAACCAGCTGCAGGCGGACAACGAGCGCTACGTCGTGGTCGAGCTGCAGGCGCCCGAAGGGCGCAGCGAAGGCACCGCCGACGTCGCCGACGTGACGGTCACCTACCTCGATCTCGACAAGGGCGGCTCGCCGGCACGCGCCGAAGCCAAGCCCAGCGTGCGCTTCTCGGCCAATGCCAAGGAGGTCGAAGAGGGCGTCAACAAGCCGGTGATGAGCCAGGTGACGCAGCAGATCGCCACCGAGAAGAGCGAGAAGGCGGTGGAGCTGCGCGACGCGGGCGACGTCGCGGGCGCGCGCAAGGTGCTCGAGGAAAACGCCGAGTACATCAAGCGCTCGCGCGACATCTTCACCTCGGGTGCGGCGCCGGCACCGTCAGCCTCGGTCAGCGCGCTCAATGATTTGGAGCGCCAGAGCCGCGAGGCCGCAAACAGCCTCGATGGCGGCGACTGGGATCGCACGCGCAAGACCATGCGCTACGACCAGCACAAGGCGAAGGTGCAGCAGGCGTACTGACGAACGACGAGGGCACTACGGCGGTGCCGGGCTTCGCGCCCGGCGCCGTCTTTCCTACAGCTTGAAGGGGACGACCTTCGAGCGCTGCTCGCCGAGGCCTTCGACGCGCAAAACCAACTCGTCGCCCGCCTTCAGGTACTCCGGCGGCTTCTTCGCCGAGCCGACGCCCGGCGGTGTGCCGGTGGTGACGACGTCGCCCGGCTCCAGCACCATGAACTGCGTGATGTAGGCGAGCAGGAACGGGATCGAGAAGATCATGGTCGAGGTCGAGCCGGTCTGCTTGCGCTCGCCGTTGACGTCGAGCGACATGGCGAGGTTCTGCACGTCGGCGATCTCGTCCGGCGTGACGAGCCACGGCCCGAGCGGCCCGAACGTCTCGGCCGATTTGCCCTTCACCCACTGGCCGGCGCGCTTCACCTGGAAGCGACGCTCCGACACGTCGTTGCACAGGCAATAGCCGGCGATGTGCGCCATTGCGTCCTTCTCGTCGACGTAGCGGGCGCGCGTGCCGACGACGAAGGCGATCTCCACCTCCCAGTCCATGCGGTCGGAATCGCGCGGGTACATGATGTCGTCGTTGGGCCCGACGATGCAGTTGGCAAGCTTGTTGAAAAGGATCGGCTCGGCTGGGATCTCCTGGCCCGTCTCCCTGGCGTGGTCGGCGTAGTTGAGACCGATGGCGATGAAGCTGCGCGTGCCGGCGACGGGCGCGCCGAGACGCACGCCGGCGGGGACCAGCGGCAAGCTTTGCGGATCGATGGCGCGCAGCTTGTCGAGCGAGGCCGGCGACAGAGTCGCGCCGGTAAGGTCCGGGAATGTGGCCGGAGAGGTCGCGGATCCGCGCCGTCACGCGTCGATGAGGCCCGGCTTTTCCGCGCCGGGGTTGCCAAAACGCACAAGCTTCATGGATCTGCGCTCGCAGTTTCTGTTGAGGGACGGAAGGCGGCGGGAAGGAGTGACTGAAACACTCGCTATCGCACTATTCCGCGAGCAACAACTCGCCGATCCGGCCACCGTGCCGAGCAGCGAGATCGACAGCCGGGTCATCGCCGTCGCCATGAACAGGCGGGAGGATCGCGGTCCAGGCGATGATCCAGGGAGTCTTCGCCAGTCCGGATTGCGCACGCATGTCGAGCCAGCAACCGCCCGGCATGCGTAGTGATCGGCGCGCCGTCAGGCGTCAGATCCCAGAGGTCGAGATAGGGGCGGCGATCCGTGGTGCGGCGATCATCGGCTCACGGCATTTCACGGCTCGGCTTGTCGTGGGCCACCCATCTACCAAATGCCACGGCACCCTCTCCTTCCTAGGTACTTTGTAAGTAGCCAGATCGGTGAAACTATCGGTGCCGCAGAAGCTTAACAACTGCGCGGAAGTCCGCTTGTGTTCGAGCGTGGGCCTCGGGTGTGAGAGGCCCGGCGCCTATTCGAGCAGATGGCGTCGACGCGTGTCAGACATTCAGGGGCGGAAGCAGCATGGACCAATTGGTCCGCACTAGTGTGCCAGTACCGACGGCCAACAGACGCATCGAGTGTCTCCGATTCCTGAGATGTGTGGCTGCCACCCTAGTTGTGATCTATCACACGGACTTGCAGCTTTGGCGCCTCTCCGATGGAACGCACGTCCAATCGGCCGCGTTCGGCGCAGCGGGAACGGATCTGCTCTTTGTCATCAGCGGCTTTACCATGGTGTACATCAGCCATGGAAAACACCCACGTTTCGGTGAGTTCATTTTCAGGCGCATCGCACGCATTGCCCCGCTCTATTGGTTGCTCACCCTTTGCATGCTGGCGGCATTCGTTGCCTCGCCCAGCCTCTTCAACAATACGAAGTTCGACATCAAGCATTTCGCTGCTTCGCTTGCCTTTGTTCCCTCTACGCATCCGGTGCTCGGGATTCAAAGACCGTTCCTCGTCCCGGGTTGGGCGCTAAACATCATCGCATTCTTCTACCTCTTGTTCGGACTGTTCCTGTTCCTGCCGAGCAAATGGCGAATCGTGGCCGTTGGGCTCATCCTCTGCACTCTTGTGATCCTGCGGTGGCAGTTTTTCGGAGCAAATCCGCTGCTGGATTTCTATGGTGCACCCGTCGTTCTCGACTTCGTTCTGGGGATGCTGGTCGCTTGGATTTACCTGGAGCGACGCTCGGTGCCGATTGCGACGCTCGCCGTCATATTGGCGGCGAGCGCTGCAGTCTTCGCGGCAGGAGTGCTCGCTGGCATCGGGGGCGGCGAGCAGCGCGTCCTTTATTGGGGGCTCGCCGACACCGGCATCTTGTTCTCGGCCCTATTCGTCGAGAAGGAGTGGGGCTGGTGGAACCCGAGCGCTTTTGCGCAGTTGGGTGATGCGTCGTTTGCGACGTACCTCTCAAACTTATTCACGCTGGCTTTGGTTGCCAAAGCCGTACAATTCACCGGTCTGTTCCCGCTCCTCGGCAGGGCCGGAACGCAGCTCCTGCTCGTGGACGCTGCGCTGATCGTTGGTGTTCTGCTCCAATGTCCTGCTCGAGCGTCCGCTGCATGCATACGTGCTG
This sequence comes from uncultured Alphaproteobacteria bacterium, assembly GCA_963724595.1. Lineage (GTDB taxonomy): Bacteria > Pseudomonadota > Alphaproteobacteria > Rhizobiales > Hyphomicrobiaceae > Hyphomicrobium_A. The sequence continues at coordinate 110,775 of CAVRVR010000022.1, forward strand.
CGCAATGGCGGCCGCTTATTGAATGTCCCACGAAATTTGATTTACGCGGGAACATCGATGTTGGGTCTTGCTGGGAGGCCAATCGCTCCAGGCAACGGCGACACGCACTCCCCGACCGTTGGTGGAGGTGCAGGTTTTCCGCTGCTCAAGCCGGTCCCGGTAAGCTCCGTCGCTGACGGAGGCGGTCGAAGTCCCGAGTGAGGCCCGCCAAGACCTTTCGCAGGTATAAGTTTCCTCAGCGCGTCTCGTCAGGTGCGCGGTGATAGACGTCGTCGGCGCGGATGATGTCGTCCTCACCCAGATAGCTGCCGATCTGCACCTCGATCATCTCCAGCGGGACCTTGCCGGGGTTCTCCAGCCGGTGCCACTGCGTTGCCGTGATGTAGACGCTCTCGTTCTCCTGCACGAGCTTTTCCGTCTCCCCGATCGTCACTTTGGCGGTACCGCGCACGACGACCCAGTGCTCGGAGCGGTGGTGGTGCATTTGCATCGACAGCTGGCCGCCCGGACTAACGTGCAGGAGCTTCACCTGGAAACGATCGCCGGTGCCCAGCTGCTCGAAAAAGCCCCACGGACGGTAGCTCCTGATGTGCTGCGCGTGCTCCTTGCGGTTGAGCTCCTTGAGGCGCGAGACGATACCCGACACGTCCTGCGCGCGGCTCTGATCGGCAACCAGCAGCGCGTCGGGCGTGTCGACGATGACGAGGCCTTCAAGCCCAATGGTGGCGACCAGCGAGCGCTCGCTGTGGATGAGACAGTTGCTGGTATCGATGAGGATGGTATCGCCCTCGATGGCGTTCGCCTGCGCATCGCGCGGGGCGCTCTCCCATAGCGAGGACCACGAGCCGACGTCGCTCCAGCCGACGTCGATGGGCATCATCGCCGCTTGTTTGGTCTTCTCCATCACCGCGTAGTCGACGGATATGTTGGGCGAACGCGCGAAGGCAGTGCGGTCGAGGCGCAGGAATTCGAGATCGTCCGTCGCTTTGGCGAAGGCCTCGCGCGCCGCTGCCAAGATCTCTGGGGCCAGCTGTTCGAGCTCGGACAGGAAGGTGCGCGCATGCAGCACGAAGATGCCGCTGTTCCAAAAGTAGCTCTTATCGGCGACGTAGGTTTCCGCGGTGGCGCGGTTCGGCTTCTCGAAAAAGGCATCGACCGCATAGCCGCCGCCTTCAGCGGCCAGCGGAGCGCCGCGCCGGATGTAGCCGTAGCCGGTGTGCGGGCCGGTCGGCACGATGCCGAACAAGACGAGCTTGCCGGTTGCCGCCACGGCAGCCGCGCGCTTCAGGCTTTCGGCGAAGGCAGAAGCGTCCTTCACCACATGGTCGGATGGCATGACGGCGATCACGGCGCCGGCCGACTTCTGCACGGCGGCTAGCGCCGCGATGGCAACCGCCGCCGCGGTGTTGCGGGCGACCGGCTCGAGAATGATCGCCTCGGCCTCCATGGCCGCGCGCGCGAGCTCCTCGCGCACCAAGAAGCGGTGGTCGTTGTTGCAGATGATGATCGGATCAGAAAAGCCGCCGTCGTCGACGCGCCGCAGGGTGGCTGCCGAGCAGGCTGCCCTGCCCGTTGAAGAAGCGAATGAACTGCTTTGGATACATCGTCCGCGACAGTGGCCACAGGCGCGTGCCGGAGCCGCCGGACAGGATCACGGGAACGATCATACGCCAATCACCACGCATTCTTCTGCTGACAGACAATAGACTAGATCACGCTCGAAACTCGGCCAGCTCGCCTTAAGGGTAAACCGATCCTCAGTGATCGCTATAGACGGGTTTGGCTCGAGCACTTCCGCGGTCGCACTTGCTCAATCCATCGCCGGCAGGGAGCAACGAGCTTAGGCGACCGCATCTGTCTGACGTAGCCCTCGAAACCAATCCGCGGAGCCCATACGCCGATTGGCGTAGCCTCCCCGCGTCAAGCCACATGGTAGCTTCCCAACAGATCTAAGTGCCGGCACTACCACGCTTTACGAGGAAACGAACCGGGGATGTTCTGGAAGCGAGCTCACGTGGAAAAGTTTGGCAGTTCAGCCCTCCCGATTGCGGCACCGTGGGGCGATGGGCTGCTCGACTTGTCGCTGTCCACGCTGTGGTACTCGGCGGCTGGTCAGTTTGAAACCTGATTTTCTAACGCAGCTTCGGAACGAGCTCTGAGCCACGCATAGGGATGCGCCATGCAAGAGCAGTACATTCCCTCCAAGTTCAACGCACCTCTCCGGTGCCGCGCCCTATGCGGGCGACAGAACGTTCATTACGCACGCTGATATTAAGCGCATCATCAAGCGTTACTCTTCGACCATATTCTGGTCGGCGGCAATCGGCGTGGTGCTTGCGGCCCTGTATGCCATGACGGCGGTCCCTCTTTACACTGCTCACACGCAGATCATCATTGATCCAAGTCTGCCGCAGACCCTGCGCGAACAAGGCGACGGCCTCTTCTCGATAGACAACGCCCAGGTTGAGAGCCAAATCGAAGTTCTCAAATCTGAAAGCATAGCGCACGACGTAATCACGCAACTGAAGCTGGCCGACGATCCCGCATTTATCGGATCGGCCCCTTCGATCCTCTCTTACCCCTTTCGGCTTTTTCGATCGGAAGGCCAACCGGACGCGTTTGCGACGCGAGCGCAATGCGTTCGCACGTTTCGCCGGCGGCCTCGCCGTTCGCCGCGTCGGCCTATCCTATTCGATAGAAGTTATGTTCAGCGCGACGAGCCCGGAGCTTGCGGCCAAGATCGCCAATGCTACTGCGAACGCCTACATCGCCGAGCAGATCGGCGCGCGGGCGCAATCGGCGCGCCAGGGCGGCCTGTGGCTGGAAGAGCGCATCGACCACCTGCGCAAGCAGATGAACGCGGCGGCGTTGCAGGCGCAGGAATTCCGCGCCAAGCGCGACTACCGAATATCGGGCCCCCGCGGTGGCGCCGTCGATCCCAAAGCCGGGACACTCGAGGACAGCGGGAGCAATCGCCCGAACACCCTCGAGGAGCTCGACTCTACGGCGCAGACGTATCGGAGGATCTATGAGAGCTATCTCATGGCCTACACGGAGTCGGTGCAGAAGCAGTCGTATCCGGTCAGCAACGCCCGCATCATCACGGCAGCCGTCTCCGCCTCTCGGCAAGAGCCATCCCAGAACCAAGCTTATTCTGGTTTTCGGCTGCCCTGATGGGAAGCCTTGCCGGACTTGGCATTGCGTTCTGTCGCCATAAGCTCGACCGCAGCGTCTGGGGCGCGCGGCAGATCCGCGAGGACGTCGGGCTGGAATGCCTGGCAAGCATCCCGAGGATTGTCGGTCAGGATCCGCCCTCGCGTCTGGCGCGGTTGTCCACCGCCTTGGCCTACGTGCAGCGACCGTCTGACTTACTGCGTCTGCTTCGCCAAGGTGTCGAAAAGGTCTGGCACCGCATCAGAGCTAAGTTGGAAGGCGTCGAGCCGCCTCACACTGCTCGGCACGGCATGACGGGACACGGCCTGGATGTCGTTGTCACCATGCCGTTCTCAGGCTTCAGCCTCGGCATGAAGCGGTTGAAGACAGCCATCTCGCTCGCGGCCAGAGGCCATCAGATGCGCTGCGTGGCTGTCACGTCGACGCTTCCGAGCGAGGGCAAGACGACCATAGCCACCAATCTCGCCATGCTGTTTGCGATGTCGGGTGTGCGCACGCTCCTCGTCGACGGTGATGTGCGCAAGGCGACGCTGAGCCGCTCGCTGGCCCCGGAGGCAGAATTCGGACTGCTGGAAGCAATGCAGGGCAGCGCCAAGTTGAAAGACTGCGTCGTCCGCGTCAACGAACTCGGCCTCGATCTGTTGCCGGTCTCCAGCTATTTCCAAAACAACTCCTCCGACGACATTCCCACCTTCGATCAAGCAGAGCTTCTGCTGGAGGATCTGCAAAAGACCTACGACTTCATCATCTTCGAAATGCCGCCGCTCAGCGCCAGCCTCGATGGCCTCACGATCAGCTCGATCCTGGACAGCACGCTGCTCGTCGCCGAATGGGGCAGAACCCCCATGCCGCTGCTCTCTGAGGCTACTCACCTCCTGCGCAATGCGAACGTGAAGATCGCCGGCGTCGTCATCAACAAGGTCGATGGGTCGAGTCCCGACTAGGCGAGCTGGCCGCCAACTACTTCAGCTACACCTATACGCCAGCGGCAACCGATCGGCGCGGGTGAGCGGGCCCGCGCACTTCACATTCGTGCAGTGAAGTCCGGGAGCGAGGACGGCTTAGCGGCGTTGCGGGGCCAGGATGTCTGCCGAGGCCGTGGGCGCGACGACCGGTGCTTCAGACGTCGGCATTCGGGCATCGACGCGCACTTGCGGATACTGACGCGGCGGCATCTCCACCACGACCGTATCGCCGGGCATGACCGCCTGCTCCTGCGAGACCACCTCTCCGCTCGTCGAGGCATTGCCTCTCTTCACAATCTTGAACACCGGCTCTACCGGGCGACCATCCGAGGTGGCGAGATCTTGCGGCGCCAAGATTTCGGTCTCGTAAAGCAGGTTTGACGACGTCTCCATGCGGCTCTTGAGTTCGTCGAGCCGCGCTTGCGTCTTCTGCATCTCGGTCGAAATCTCGCTGTCGCGCTTGCCCTTAAGATCGACGATGGCGACTTTCGTCCTGCTGATCTCCTGGCGAGCTCGCATCAGGCTCGAATCCAACCGCAGCCGATCTCCGTCGACTTGCGCCAAATTCCGCTCGAGCGCCAGTTTCCGAGGCGCCGCGGTCAGCCCCTTCTTGAAGAGCTTTTCGACCATGTCGTACTCGGTCTTCACGGACGCGATTTCGATCTCGTGCACCTCGAGCTGCTTCTCCAGCGAGACGGCCTCTTTCTCGAGGAACGCCTCCAGTTGCTCTAGGGCTCTGATCTGCGTCCGAAACGACTCCCGCCGCATGTCGAACACCAACTGCTCCTGCGCGACCACGCGGTTTACCGTAGCGGACTGTCATTTGCGTCTCGATCTCGGCAGGCCACTTCACCGCGGTTGCGTCGGCAAGCTCGGCCTGCAGGCGCGCCATGCGCACCATCAAGGTTTGCGTCTCGAGGCTGTACGCGTTGAGGTCGCCGCGCGTCGCAATGGCTTCGCGTTCAAGCCGGCCGGGCGATCCGCGGGGCCTTCCGCCGGCAATCGCAAATGCCTCGAGGACGTTCAGCCCGGGGCGATACGGGTACTCACCAGGCTTCTCGACTGTGCCAACGATATAGAATGGACGAAACTGCACGACCTCGACGGTCACGTCGGGGCTGGCGACGAGCCCCATCCTGTCCTTCAGACGCAGGCCGAGATCACGCGACAGCTCCATCGTGGTCAGGCCGTTTGCCGACACATCGCCAAGCAGCGGGAAGGGACAGGTATCCTGAGCCGCTGACAATGTATTCGGCCTTGAATGCGGTCCACTCGATAGATCTCGTCGCGCGACGGGCGCCATTCGTAGACCTTGATGCTGACCTTGTCCTGAGCGCCAAGCTTGTAGTGCACCTCTGAGCCGCCTTGACGCGAGCGTCGCTCTCCACCGCGCCGCTGGAGGAAATGCGAAAAACCGCCAAGGCAAAGTGCAACCAACACGAATGTGCGCGCTACTTTTTGCATCATCTCGTTCTGATCCCGACTAGGAGGCGGCGCTCTCTGTTTTTCGCCCAGCGCCGGTGAGAACAGCCGGCAGCCGAATGAGCGTCGTCTGGCTCCGTACGTTGTTGCCCGACTTTATCGGTGCGTCGCAGCACGGGGATCACCAACAAAAGTGTAGACGCCAGGCGCCGACGACCTCGCGGGGTCATGCGGCCTACGTCTTCCGGTTCTTCTGCCTCCCACAAAGGATGAGTCTATCCGGCGTCGAATTCACGGTCTATCGAGCGTGGTCGTAGGCCCTGCCCCGCTCCGTTGGTCGGTCTTGTCCCCCGCTGGGCCTTCGACCGAATACTTCGCCAGTAAACGGACGCCCTTCGGCAATCAGAAGCAAGAAGCCGAACCGGGCTCGACGCGCATGCGCGCATTAGATGGTGGATCGGGTGGGACGAGCCTCCAACGGATTGGAAACTAGCTATCGCGGGCCTGTCTCGCGCAGAACCTCGCTAGACGCGAGCCTTAGCAGCATGCGCGTTGCGATCGTGCATGACTGGTGCCCGGATTTTCGCGGCGGTGAAAGGGTTCTCGCCGAGCTCTGCAAGCTCTTCAAGGGCGCAGAGGTGTTCACGCTGTTCGACTTCCTCTCCCCGGAGGTCAAGCAGCAGCACTTCCCTGGCGTGGTCTTCCACACCTCGATCGCCAATCGCATTCCGGGGGTGCGTAGGTTCTACCGCGCCCTTTTCCCGATCTGCCCGTTCCTCATCGAGCAATTCGATGTCACGGAGTATGACGCGGTCATCTCCTCGTCCGCCGCATACGCACGCGGCGTGCTCACGCGACCGGACCAACCGCATCTTTGCTACGTCCACAGCCCGGTCCGCTATGCCTGGGACGAGCAGTTCTCGTATTTCAAACAGGGGCGATTGGGCTTCGGCCCCAAGGGGCTGCTGTTCCGCTATCTGATGCACAGATTGCGCTTGTGGGACGTCCGCACGGCGCATGGTCCCGATACCATGCTCGCCAACTCGAGCTACGTGCGCGCACGCATCAAGCGCACCTATGGGGCAGAAGCACAGGTCGTGTATCCGCCTGTGAATGTGGATGAGACCACTCTTTGCACCGATAAGGACGACTACTACGTCACCGCCGCATTCCTTGCCCCCTACAAGCGCACGGACCTCGTAGTCGACGCCTTCAATGCCATGCCGAAACGGCGACTGCTCGTGGTCGGCGATGGCCAGCAAGCCCAGCAACTGAAGGCGCGCGCGGGCTCCTAACGTGACCTTCACCGGCTACTTGCCGCGGGCCGAATACATCCAGGCCGTGGCGCGCGCGCAGGCGCTCGTGTTCGCCGGCTGTGAGGACTTCGGCATCGCGCTGGCCGAGGCGCAGGCGTACGGCACGCCTCTCATCGCTTTTGGCCGCGGTGGCGCAACCGATATCGTGCGACCGCTGGGCGTCACCGAGAACCCGACTGGCGTTCTGTTCAACAAGCAGTCCGCGGATGCCGTAGTCGATGCGGTCGAACGGTTTGAAGCTCACCGCGACGCGATCCTCGCCTCGGCGTGCCGCGAGAACGCGATGCGCTTCAAACCGGAGCGGTTCGCCCGCGAGGTGCGGGCCGCCTTCGCAGCGACCTTGGCAAAGCACGCCGCTGACAGCAGCGGCCCGTACTTCCCGCGCGTGGCAGCTGAATGATCGCATCCGAGAACGACGACAAAGGACAACGAAAGAGGATGTCGAAGAGTGACGACGACCGCGCCAAAGCCAAGTCGCTTCATGCAACGTCACGATCGTACATCGCCTCGTGCAGTTCGATGCGTCAGTCGCCAATAGAGGGCCGCATGCACTGGCTACCCGCAGTACCCAGTCCAACAGGGACCCCATGCACTGGGTACTGCGAGCCTGCGCGCTAGCGGGAAAGCCGAGGACGGACGCAACTGCACGATAACTGTTCAGCTTTGGTATCCGATTGACGACACGCAGGATTTGCCGACCCGCTCCGCTTCGCAATTGGTCTTAAGCTGCAGGCATCCGACATGGCCACCGGCATGGCACGGCGCTCCGCCGGCTCGTGCATCCGCGCGACTACCGCTCATAGTGTACGTGCCAGACGCCTCCGGCCGACATGATGAGAATACGTTCATGCTGGCCAACCTTGCGAGCCATGGCTTCGTGCTCGCCGCCATCCACGATCCGTTTCGCGAGCGTAAAGCACCATTCGGTTTGGCTAGCTCGCGGCCGCACGCACAGGGTACCTCCGATTCAATTGCTCGAGGCGCGCGGACAGCTTCGATACTTCTCGATGCGCTGCAGGAGCTCGACACAGGCGGATGCCGCGGTCTGGGCCAATCGCCTCGACCTGACGAACGTCGGCATCATGGGCTTTGCGCTCGGTGGTAGCGGTCGCAGCCGAAGCGACGCATGACGGACGTCCGATACGTCGCCGCGGCCAACCTCGCCGGGCCGATCAGCGCACGGCTGGTGACCGTCCCCTACTTGGTCATGCTCAGCGAGCTGTCACCGATCAATACGCCAACGAACGTTCGCCCCCGAAGAACGCCCGCGACGTACTCTTTCATCGACGAGCGCGTCATCAAGCGGCGCTGCCGAAGTGCCACATCATGGAGATCGACGGCGCGCGTCGAGAGCATTTCAGCGACCGACTGAGCTCTCCGTGGTCGGTTGTCCGCTCATCGTCCGGCGCCGGCGCGACAAGCGGATCCGAACCATCATCGACGCGTACAGCGTCGCGTTCTTCAGCACGTACCTGCAGAACGGCAAGCATCCGCTGATGTGCGTCAACCACTCGCCCTATGCCGAGGTACAGTTCGCGACGGGCATGCCGTCGCGGCGCATACATCGCGCGCCCGCGGCGAGACAATAGTTCCCCCGCTTCGTTGAACTGCGCTTCGCCTCGCGCCGCTCGTCGGGCGCGAAGGCTGCGCGACTCGGACCGGTGCGAGCGGACGTAATTTACTAACCCCAAAGAGGTAGCCGACTTTTGGCCGGTTGCGCTTGCAATACCGATAATTGCACGATAATTTAACAAAGGCTCCTAAGTCCTTGTTAAGCATTTAACTAATGTGAACATTTGAATTCTGTCCAGTCTGTTCATTTCATGACGTCACCGGTGGGGCGGGAACGATGTCAACCCAAGCATCCAGTGAGTACGACGCTGACGTGCACAACGGGCACGCGGCTGAAGAGGCTCTCGACGACGTCCGTTGCGCTCTGAGATTGCGAGCATTGCGAGTGCACGCGCTCACAAGAATACGCAGCCGATCGTCATCATCGATTCTCAGCTGCTCTCGCGAGAGTGCCTGGCGCGCGTGATCAACGAATGATTGCGGCTACGCCGGCAGTCTGCTTCTCGAGCATCGACGAGTGGCTGGCTGCACGCCCTGCAGTCGCCGCGTCACTCGTCGTTCTGTGCCAGTCTATGCGCGGCTCAGGCCGACGCCATCAAGGAAGTCGAGCGCCTTGCGGAGCTGGCTCCGCAGACCGGGCACTGCCCGGCAGTGATCCTCTCTGACAACGAAGATCCGGATTTGATCGTGCGGATGCTGGGCAAGAACGTTCGCGGCTATGTTCCCACGAGCTTGTCCATCGCCGTCGCCGTACAGGCGATCGAACTGGCCCGTGCCGGAGGCGTCTATGTGCCGGCGAGCAGCCTCATCGCTGCGCACCGCGTGCAGGAAGCGCCATCCACAGCGGTGCAGAAAGTCTAACGGCTTGTTCACCGCCCGGCAGGCAGCCGTCGTCGAAGCCCTGCGGCGCGGCAAGGCCAACAAGATCATCGCCTACGAACTCAAGATGCGTGAGAGCACGGTGAAGGTTCACGTCCGCAACATCATGAAGAAGCTCCACGCCACCAACCGGACGGAAGTTGCCTACCTGGCCAACCGTCTGCTCAACGGCGACGAAGTCATACGCTAGCCCGGGCTCGTGATCGACGACGACGGATGTGGGGGGCTGAACCCATCCGTCGTCCTCGCCCCTCCCAAAGCATGCACTCCGCGCACTGAGCCTACCTCGTTTGGGCGCCTTGTGACGGCTAGCAGTATTGCGAGAAGATCGCACGGGAAAATAGCTGCGGCAGCTAAATCCGTGTCCGAACATACTTACCTTTTGCAAGAAGTCGGAAGCTGCGACGCCGCTGCTTGCGGTGACGAAGTGGCGATCACATTGCCCGATGGTGCGCGCCATCGCGAGTTCGTGAGGACGGAGCAACCTAGCGACTCACGTGCGAGCCAGTGGCTACTTCGGCAATCGTCCAACGAGCCTATCTTCGCGCCACGCGAGTCCGACCGCCTGACGTTTGAACCGAAGCCTTCATCTATCGCAACGACCAAGGCAGGGTTGAGCAGCCGGCCTATTGGCGGCCTGACCAAGCGAGCGCTCGACATCGCCGTCGCGTCAGTGGCCCTGGTGCTGCTTGCCCCGCTGCTGCTGCTCGTGGCTCTGTTGATCCGTCTGACCATGGGCAGCCCGGTCATCTTCTCACACGCACGCTTAGGCTACGACGGACGTTCGTTCGCGTGTATGAAGTTCCGCACTATGGTCAACGACCCGGACGCCGCCTTGCAGGATCACCTCGTCCACAACAGCGCTGCGCGTGAGGAATGGAAAATCGATCGCAAGCTGCGCAGCGATCCCCGCGTCACGCCTCTCGGAAGCATCCTGCGGCGCTCGAGCATTGATGAGTTGCCTCAGCTTTTCAATGTGTTAACAGGGCAGATGAGCTGCGTAGGCCCGCGTCCGATCGTTGAGGCGGAGATCGATCGGTACGGTGCCTATTGGGTTGAGTACATTAGAGCCCTGCCCGGAACTCACGGGGATTTGGCAAGTCAGCGGACGCAGCCGGCTCAGCTACGAACGGCGTGTCGGCCTCGACCGGTACTACGTGCGCAGGTGGTCGTTCTGGCGCGACATCGGGTTACTAATCCGAACGATACCCGCCGTCCTGCGCACCGATGACGCCGTCTGAGCGCGTTCGATCAGCGCCTCGCGCGGAGCCGAGTAATCCTGCCAGATAGGCCACGTGCTCAATCGCCGCCAGAAGAACTATGATACCCAGCGCGCGGGGCACAGACCAGCCTGAATGGATTGCAACGGCTACGACGACGGCGATCGTGACGACGGTTGCCGCGATAAGCATGGGCACACGGAAGCGAAAGCCAATGGCTAGTCCGATGCCAGCCGCTGTAAGGCACGCCCACACCAAGTCCGGCCCCTCCGATCGGACCTTCGTCAGACTAGTTCGATAACTGTGCGGTATCTGCGCGGATTTGCAATAGGAGAACCTACAACGCCTGATAAGGTCTGCGCAGCACTCAAAACGGTCGTGCCTTTAACTTTTCGCAGCGCCGGTAGGCGCCGCACCTGTCATCTTTCGGAAGCGCTCAATGCGCGCCGGGTCGATGCGGCCCCAAGCCAGGTCTAGGAGCGCGCGCGCGTTGCCATGCAGGCGCCCGCGCCGGTCAACCCAAGCCTCCGGGCGCACGCTGTATAGCGCGTTCTTGGCGATGTTTCGGCCCATTTGGGCCAGTCCCCGGCGCCAGCTCATGGTGCCCTTGCGCATGAGATAGAATGGGTTGGCGATCTGCGAGTAGCCAAGCGGCATTCCCAGCGAGCGCCCAAGTTTGATCCCAAGATGAATACCCCGTGTAGCGTCCGACCGAACTAGCCGTCCGAAGCCAGCCAGTCGCTGGCTGAAGTCGACGTCCTCAAGCCAACCGTAAAGCGGAAGCCGTTCGTCGAATGCAAGGGCGTGTAGCCGCACCGGTGCAAGCCGCACGCTCATGTTGCAGCCATACCCGTTGTAGACCCAGTCCAACGAGCCCGAAGGAGCTGTCAGCAATGCTTCGTTGAGGGCGGCGTCCGCCGCCTCGAACGTGAGGCCGGGTCCCCCTATCCCATCTGCGAGGACGTAACCCGTTGTCATGACAACGTCTGGATTGTCGAGCATGATCTTCTCGACGCTTTCCAAGTATCTTCGGCAAGGCACGAAATCATCATCGAAGAAGACGACGACGTCGAAGTCGTCGAGATGGCGAAGGATAGCGTTGCGCTGATGCGCGAGCCCGTGCGGTCCGATCATCAACGTGACGTCAGGAAAAGCTTCGGCGACCCCCCCGAAATCGGCCGCACTTGGCGCACATACCACGACGCTGTCGGAGGGGCGCTTTTGCTGCCTCAGCCGCTTAAGCATTCCGGCAAGAACCGTCGGGCGCCCAACAGTCGGGATGCCAACGGCGAGTCGAAGGCGCTGCGCCCTGATTTGCTCCTCGCGCGCTTGAGTGGCGTCGTGATCTTCTAACATGATTGCCGCGTCTCCTCCGGTGTCAGCACGGCATCTGTGGTGTCTCTTACTTCTTCCTGTATGCCCGCACGTAGTCGACGTACATGTAGACTGGGCTGACCACTTCATCGATCGGGTAGCCCGACCCGAGAGCAAGATTAATCAAAACGAACAGAGGTCCGCGCAGCTCTTTGGGCGTCTGGGCGCGGCCAATCTCTCTGCGATCGTGATAGAAGATGATCCAGTCAGGCTCGACAGAGACCCCGTAGGTGTGAAAATCGCTGATTAGCGAGCCATGTGGCACGTCGTGCTCCATCTGGAATGCCTCATTGTCTGCCATCTCAGGCTTTTTCCAAACGTGGACCGTTGAGTAGTATCTGTCAGGTTTGATCCCGTAGTATTCGATTACGTCGATCTCTATCCGGGTGCGCGGGTCGCTATCGCCGACTAGCCAGAAGGCTGGCCAGACGCCTGGCCCCGGCGGTAGCTTCGCGCCCATCTCGAAGTAGCCAAAGCGTTGGGCGAAGCCCCTACCTTTCTGGTCATTTGAGGAAAGTAACCCTGACCGCCACTTTCCATCGCGGCCCCTACGCGCCTCGATGCGCAGGAATTCCCTCTTTGACGACGAAAGGAAAAGTCGGCGACGGATTTGTGAACTCGGCGTCACCGAAATCCCCGTGCCATGGAGTATGAGCAATCCATCGCGTGTCGGGTCCCCATGAAGAAACATCGATTCTGTCGAAGTTCTCATCAAAGGTGAGTTGGTATGCGGTGAGATCGATGGTTTGTTGCGCCGCCGCGTGCACTCCACCCGCTTGGCAGGCGAGTACGTAGGCAAGGCTCAGAGCCGCCAGAGCATGCGGGATAGAAGCTGTCGGCTTCTTTAGTTCTTGCTTAAGCGCGCTGCGCATACCGTCGACGACCAAACGAAGCGAGGACCTGCGGGCTGTGAGCATGCATCGTTACCAGACACCCAATGCGGCTTCTCTTCTTACGCGGTGACGTTCGCGCGGGTATAGTCCTGCACTGGGGGCTTGCAGATACCTCATTTGGACTACGCCTACTGCCTTTTTGCGCGGAGGATGGCGGTCCTGTGATCAACAGCCGGAAATGGCGGCACTCTATGGTCTCCCAGATGCTCGAGATGGACCTCGGGCAAACCGTCAATTTCAGCCATCGCCCGTAGATAGAGCTCCGCGGATCTGTGCCAGCTGAAGCGCTCCGCCGCCGCACGCCCGCGACGGCCCAGCTCCTCACGCAGGGCGGCATTCCTTCCGAGCTCGATGAAATGCGCGAGCCAGCGTTTTGGCTGATCAGGCGGTGCATAGAGCGCGGCGTCAGCGCAAATCTCGGGCAAGCTCGCCCGGTCCGATACGACCACCGGACAGCCGAGCGTCATGGCCTCGAGCGGCGGGAGCCCGAACCCTTCGGTTAGGGAGGGGAAAGCAAGACACAAGCAGTCCTTCAGGAGCGCCGCCATCTCGCCGTCTGCAAGGCGCCCGAGCAGTTTCACGTTGGCCGGTGCATCTCCTGCTCGTCTTGAAGCGAAGACACGAGCATCGAGCGAACCGATAACGGCGAGTTGCAGTCCGGCCGCCGCCAGATCCCCTGCGAGCCCCATCATCATTGCTACATTTTTGTGCGGTGCCGGCGAGCCGACTACCAGGATCGTCTGCCTGCCGGCTACCGCTTGCGTTGCTGCGGAGTGTTGGGCGATCCACCGCAGCGCGTGTTCCCTTCCGTTGGCTATCACGGTCACCTTGGGCTTCGGCGCGATGCCAAAGTGGACGATCTGCTCGGCTGAGAATTGGGAGACGGTCGCCACCCGGGCGGCCCTGGCGCCAAGTGCTGGCAAGAGCACGCGATAGAGGCTGCGAAACGCCCAGGAGTAGCTTTGCGGCGCAAGGCGTGGGTTCACGTCGTGGATGCACAGAATCTGGCGCGGGGCAGCGAGGGGACCGACGTTGCACAGACTGATGATCCCATCGTGGGCAGCTTTCGGCAGCTCGAGCTGCTCCCACATGTGTACACTTCGTCTCCCGGCCGTGCGGAACGCTATCCGCTCAAGCCGTAGATCGCACTCGGCCCGAGGGGGAGCCACGATCTCGAGTTCGAGGTCCCGAGCGAGTGAATGGTCTTGTGCCAGATGCTTGTCCAGCGCCACAACGATCTCGCGCGCGTATCGCTGTACGCCGGTGACCGGCTGGGCGAGGAAGCGCCCGTTTATCGTCCAGCGCCGCATCGTGAAGCTCCTAGGTGCGAGTAAGCATACGGCGGCTGTCGAAAATTTGCGGTTGTCCCCTTCCGTTAGTCTTACGCACGCCGACTGCGAGTTCCTTGTTTCTTCACCATCCTTGCAATCCGGGCCAATTGAAGTCGCTGCCGACGATTGGTGATCGGGATACGAACTCGGTCGGTGGCAGTACAACTTTTGGAGTAGCTCGAATTCGTTTGGGGGGTAGATGCGGCGCGCCGCTCCGACTTAGGCAACCCTACAAAGTCTGCTGCGGCCGGATAATGATGTCGCCCAGCGCTATCCGAGATCAAGTAGGAGTGCATGACGACTATCGATGTGGCTGTTCCCTGCTATCAATACGGTCGCTATCTGCAGGACTGCGTCGCGAGCATCACGAGCCAGGGCATTGCCGATCTGCGTGTCCTGATCATCGACAACGGCTCGACCGACGACAGCCTGGAGCTGGCGCAGGAGTTAGCGCGGGTTGACCGGCGCATCACGGTTGTGCGCCACCCGCGCAACCTCGGACAGAAGCATGCATACAACGAGGCAATCGATTGGGCGGCCTCCGACTACTTTGCAATCCTTGATGCAGACGACGTCCTGGCTGAAGGAGCGCTGACGCGCACCGTGGCGGTCATGGACAAAACGCCTTCGTTGGCGTTCTGTCACGGCCCCGAGTATGCGGTGCCTTTTGCGGCCGGAAGCGCGCCGCCGCTGCCTGCCACCGCCGCGCAACATCACTGGAAGATCGAGACCGGTCTGGAGTTCATTCGACGGATCTGTCTACGGCCGATCAATCCGGTCGGCACAACCGGCTTCGTGACGCGGACCGTCATCCAGAAGAGGGTAGGTCACTACAACCCGGATCTGGAGCATGCCGACGACGTGGAAATGTGGTTGCGGTTGGCGCGTTTTGGGGGTGTTGCCCGAACCCCGGTGGTGCAGGGCATTCGCAGGGTGCATCCCCATCAATTGACGAGGTACTTCGACGCCGCATTCGTGCGCGACTGCGAGCAGCGGCTGTCGGCCTACAAGTGCTTCTTCTCCGGGGACGGGAAATCGGTGCCGAACGCACAAGCCCTCTACCGCAGCGCTGAGCGAAGCCTGGCATCGAAGGCATACTGGTCGAGTCTGATCGCACATGGTCCGCGGGTATCGGCAGGCGAGCGTTTCACTCATGAAATTTGCGCTCTGCCGCCGTCCGAGCATGGCGCTCCTGCCGCCGCTGGATTGGTTGGCACGGAGCGGGAATGCGGGGGAACGCCTTGCAGCGTGTTGCCGCATCGCTGCAAGTGCGGCGCGGCCGGCGCGGGCGTCAACCTGCTGTAAGACTGCCTGCCAGCCGTTGGCCAAAGCCCGGGAGATTGAGACGACCACGTCATCGACGTGAGACCAGAGTGGGTGCTGTGTTATGGCCAAGCCGTAGACCCACGCCATTCCGGCGCCGAGCAGGCGACGCATCTGCGACTGAAGATGAGCGCGACGATATTTGTAACGGCACGGTGATGAGCAGCGACCAGACGATCGCCTGGAGCCTAGGGGTGCACGACGACAAGGGCGCACAGGGGAAGGGTGATCAACGATACTCTAGTTGTCTGCCGCACGTTTCCTGCCAGAACCAGCATCGGATAAGTCAGGAAGTTCGGAAACGAGAACAGCATGGCGATCGCAATGATCGGAAGGAGCGACTCCGCGTCCGCTGCCGAGGAAGACCTCGACTATAGGCCGACCGAAGACCGCGATGACAGCGAGGGCCGGCCAGAGCACGACCGTTACCATGCTGACCGCGTTAAAGAAGGCGGCGTTCAGAGGACAGCTGATGCCTGGAGCGCGGCAAGCGTGCGTGCAAGAGCTGCTCTAGGTGGGCGAGACGTGCCTTGGTCAGGGCAAGAAAGGCCGCAATCCTCGTAGCTAAGGCCTCACGTTCGCCCACTAGGCTTGCAAACTGCAATTTGAGGTTATCAACGTCCAAGCTCTCGACGTCCTGCATGAAGTCGCCGAGACCCGCATCGTTGAGCAGTTCGGCATTCTTTTCGGCGTAGGACAGAGATAGGGTTGGCTTGCCCATCTTGAGGGCGCACACGATGTTGTGGAATCGCGTGGCAACGACCAATTCGGTGGCCGCCATTTGCGCCATGACATCAGAAAGATCGTGAGCCGGTTCGGCCACAACATTGTGCATCAGATCGGGATTGTTCAGCTGCATCCTGAGTAGCGTCTCGAGAGACCGAATGGCTGTATTGTCGGCGTCATCGCCGGGCAGAAGGCGAATCCGGTAGCCCTGCTCCAAGAGCCAGACGCAGAACTGAGAGAGCCGATACTGGTATCTGCCATGGATGGCACTGCCGCGCTCGGGCGAACTCCAGCCCCAGTAATTCATGACCCCTATGCCAACTGTGACAGGCTTCGATGCTGGAATCGGATCAGGCCGTCCTAGATCGAACGCGAGATCGGGGACAACCATATCGTTGCGGGTGTCAACTCCCGCTTCGCCCAAGAAGAGCTTCGAACCCGCGTCCCTGTACGATCGATACCGCGCCAGCTTTGCAGCCCAAATCATCAACCGCCTGCTGTAGGGATGGACGATCGGGCCGGCACCGATGCTGACAAGCCAGAATGGCGTGCGTGTCAAGCGGGCCGCAAGCGCCCACAAGAAAATGTCGAAGGGCAGTCCCGACGGGCCGCAGCAGAAGTCATCGAGGATTCCGGTCCCAGGGACTATCACCGCATCGAGCTTGCGTGTGTGGAGGATCGCGCGGATCAGGTGCGGGACCGCAGCCAGGAGAGCAAGGATGCCGCGGCCCAAACGGCCGCCATGGTTGACGTTAAACGGCCGGATTGCGATCGCCTTGATTGCCATCCTGTGTTGAATTTGCTGTGGGCCATCGCAGAAGCAGACTAGGCGCGCGTCGGGGCGCGCGCGGCGCACCAGGCCGATCATGGCGGCGAGCGAGCCGTCATTGCCGAAGTTCCCGCTACCAAACAGCCCGAACAGACCGATGCGAGGCGACTCGCCCGTGAGCTCGCTTCTGGCACTGGTGCCGGTTACAGCGTGGGTCATCGTACTCGAGCGCCGTTATAGGCGCGCATCACCGGTTCCGAGGGACGTCCGACCAAAAACCGCGAGACGTCAGTCTCGAGTGCCTGCTTGTAGACCCTCAACGCCCGATCGAACGCCGTCAGCGTGCGCTCGATATCGACATCAGTGTGAGCATAGCCGACGACGAGGGACGGCATCAGCACGCCCCTGCGTATCATTTCCTGCAACAGCAGCGTGCGCATCGCCTGCGACAAATTTTTCTCGCGATCGCGCGTCGCATACAGCAGACAGCATGGGTGGCCAATGATCTCCACGTATTCATCAAGTCCATGCCCGCGGATGATGCTGTCGCCCTCTTCCTTGAGGCGGCGACCCTGACGCCTTAGATGTTCGATCACGGGCTCCTTTTGGTAGACCCGCATGGTGGCTATGGCGGCTGCGAGGGCATGCGTCTCAGCTCCATGCGTCGTCGAAAGCAGGAACACGCGCGGCCGGTCGACATGATCGAGGCCGCCGAGCCGCATGAACTCGCGCCGCCCGGCAAGCGCGGAGACGGAAAAGCCGTTGGCCAATGCCTTGCCGAACGATGACAGGTCCGGCTGTATGTCATAGTACCTCTGCGCCCCCCCGACATCCCAGCGGAACCCAGTGATCATCTCGTCCAGGATGAAAAGCGCGCCGCGGCTGTGACAAAATTCCCTAGCCTTGTGCAGAAAACCGTCGCGCGGTTCCTCGGTGCGCGCCGCTTCGAGGATCACCGCCGCGATTCGTCCGGGATGTGCGTCGAACAGCGCCGTCAGCGAGGAGAGATCGTTGTACTTGAACGTGACCGTAAGCTTGCGCACCGTCTCGGGCACGCCGGCTTTCATGGCAGTGCTACCGATGAACCAGTCATCCGTGGAGAAGAACGGATGATCGCCGCAGCAGGCGATCATGTCGCGACCGGTGTAGGCTCTTGCGATTTTGATGGCGCCCGAGGTCGCGTCCGACCCGTTCTTGCAGAACTTCACCATGTCAGCGCTGCGGATAAGGCTCAAGAACTGCTCGGCGCATTCCACCTCCAGCGCTGCTGGGCGCGTGAAATTGCAACCGCGGTCGAGCTGATCGCGAGCGGCGTTAATCACCGACGCGTACGCGTGGCCAAGGCCGACTGCACGGTTGCCCATGCCGTACTCGATGTACTCGTTCCCGTCGGTATCCCAGACGCGGCAGCCTGCGCCGCGGGCGATGAACGGCGGAGCGATCTGCGGATATTGATCGTCGCCCTTCGCGTAGGTGTGAGCGCCGCCGGGGATCAGTTCATGGGCTCGTCGCTGCAACAGCCGGGACGCGCTCACCTCCAGACTTCGTATGCTCAAGCGCGGTGCTCCTCACTTTTAATCATTGCTGGTCCTGAAGCTCAGTGCGGTGGCGGTTCGAGCTTCCGCGCGGTGAACAACGGTTCTTGCTTCGTGCGGAACTCGTCCGAGGCGAGAATGCTGTCGTAGACGGCCGATCGGTTCAGGGCTCCGCTTGCGATCCCCGAACTCGTAGGCCAGCAGGCCATGGCGGTCGGGGTCTCGGCCGAGAAGGAGTTGGTAGGCGAGCGCCACGAACTCCATATCCTCCCGCCCGGCCACCCGATACTTGTCGGCGAACTCGGCCGACTGCAAAAGGTTGGACAGTAAGCCGGAGATTGTCAGGCCTCCGCGCATTTGAGCGAGCCAAGTATTGAGTCCGTAGGCATCGGGCCACCGACCCAGCACGAGGCAATAGCTATAGATGACCTGTCCCCGCTCGTACTCGAGCGGGCGCTTCACGGCCCTGAGGTCGCAAGTGCGCTCTACTTTTGGAATGGCCGACGCAGTTGGCGCGTGTGGCGCCGCCGTAGCAAAAAGGGTTGGATGGAGTTGGCGAAATTCGGCGGAGTCGACTAACGCCTCCTCGATTGTATCGAGGGCCTCCTTTGAGTCGGCGAAACGCAAACGCTGAATGATTGCGGCATCGGGATCGCGGTTTAGAAGTCGCCGATGTACCAGGGCGGCATGCTCGGGTAGGGACAGCGTATCAAGGCGGTTCTTGCGTGCAAATTCCTCGCTGTGCAGCATTTCGAATATGACCCGCTCGACTTTCGTGCCGCCCGCGAGGCGTGCCCGCCAGGAGCTGAGCCCCGCACCATCGGGCTCGCGGTCGAGCACGAGGCAGTACGCATAGTCGATAACGGTGGCTACGTGATCGGACCGGGTGGCAGGGGCCGTCTGGCACTCGCGGAACGTGGCCGCCTCCGAGGCGGGCGAAGCCAGCAGTGCGTCAACAATGCACACGGCGATCGTCAGAACGCGCCTCATTCGGTCGACGCTCGACCTCATGCTTGTCATTATCTACCCGAACCTAGGTGCCGTCGCATGCAACGAACTTAGCCACTGAAGGGGCGCCCTGTCGCGTTGACCAATGCACCTACGCGGCGTTCGGCTTGAGTGGCATGCGCGTGATGCGTCGGTTCTCCGAAAGACGATGGTCTACCTCTTTCGGTGTAGGCGCGCGGGCTGTCGCCGGAGCGAACTCGTACACTCGTCCCGGCGTGCGTGTTCGCCATCACCGCGATCGCGAGGCGGGCGCTTAAACACGGTATCGGCCGCAACCGGACTATGTCGGAAGTCGTAAGGGGCAGCGCGTGGCGATAATTAGACGCAGCCGGCTCCATGGTCTGGCGTAAGGCGTACGCACTATAGGTACGATACGGGTTGCATCTTCCCGGTGATAATCTCGAAGCCTCTCGATGCTCGGGGATTGGCGTGCAACTTTCACTGAATTCATTGGCCAAGGTCGGCTTGAATGCGGCGGTTGCTCCCTTTGGGCTGCAAGTCACGCGCAGGGCCTCGCACGATTGGAGCGACACACGTAATTTCATTCCGCTGCAGGAGACGCTCGACGCCGCCGAGAGCGCCGGACTATCGGTCGGAGACTATGTCGACGGCGTGATGAACAAAATCCCCGGCGCTACACAGGCTACGATAGACGGCCTCGCCGGACTGGGAATCTTCTCGCGGACGTTGGCCACGGTCGTGGAGATCGGGCCCGGAACTGGGCGATACCTCGAAAAGACGATCGTGATGGGCTCGCCTCGGCGTTACGAGATCTACGAGACGTCGCAGGCCTGGGCTTCATACGTGGCGGAAAAGTTCGCCGTCATATGCCAGCCGACGGATGGAAAGACGTTGAGCTGGACGGCGGACGCTTCCGCCGATCTCGTCCACGCTCACAAGGTTTTCAGCACCATACCGTTCATTGCCACCTGCGCATACTGGACGGAAATGGCGCGCGTCGCAAAGCCCGGCGGGTATGTCGTCTTCGATGTCATGACAGAGAGTTGCCTCGATGCGGAGACGCTGCGGCACTGGGCGGCCTCGGGTGTGGACAACGGGTCCTATCCCGCGGCGATGCCGCGGCAGGTCGCCATCGACTACTTCGACGATCAGTCATTCGAGTTCGTTGGTTCGTTTTTAGTGCCGATGGGCTCAGGCAGGACGGAAGTGCTTGCGTTTCGCAAGCGCACGTGAGGTCAACCCGGCGGTCGACGCCGGGAACTTATCAGAGGTGGAAGCATGACTGCTGTTCATTTCGACGCTTCAACGACCGATGACACCCGCCGGCAGAGGCTCTACGCAGGTGACATCTTCATCAACTCCGCTTCCGACGGCTCTCGCGCCATGGCCGAGCTCGCCAGGAAGATGCTGGAAAACGCCTTCGCGCCGCACGACCCGCGCACGATCCACCGCCAACTCACGCCGGAAAGGGTTGCCGAGATCCTGGGGACGCTGAAGCCGCAATTCGTACATCATCCGGAATGCAAGCGGCTGATCCGCCAGCTGCTCACGGAGAGCAACGTCGACGTAGACAAAACTTATTTCGACGTTCCGCGTCTTCGTTCCGCCTACCCGTCGCACTTCCTCTCGTCCGGCATCGCCTACGCGTTCCACGCGCACCGCGACACCTGGTACTCGGCGCCGTTCTGCCAGATCAACTGGTGGTTTCCGATCTATCCGATCGAGGCCGGCAACGCGATGGCGTTTTACCCCGACTATTTCGACCGCCCGGTCAAGAACAACTCGGAGATCTACAATTACTACGAGTGGAACAGCAATTCGCGTGCGACGGCCGCCAAGCACGTCAAGAGCGACACGCGCGAACAGCCGAAGCCGCAGGAAAAGATTGCGCCGCCGACGGTCTGTTACCTGCCGCCGTCGTCGGGCGTGATCCTGTTCTCGGGAGCGCAGCTCCACGAGACGGTTCCCAACACGACGGACATGGCGCGCTACAGCATCGACTTCAGGACCGTGCATTTCGACGACGTCGTTGAGCACCGTGGCGCGGCCAACCTCGACTCTCGCTGCACCGGCACCACCATGCGCGATTACCTGCGCGCCTCCGATCTCAAGCACATCCCTGAGGACGTCATCAGCACCTATGACGACGGGACGGCCGCCGACGACAGGATCCTCTATTTCGGAAATCGTCTGGCCCGCGACGAGGTTTCGGGATCCACAGCCGTTTGATCGTCATATGCGGTTCATCGAAACGAAGTTCGGCGACGCCTGGCTCATAGAGCCGGAGCCGATCACGACTCGCGAGGTTACTTCGCGCGCACATTTTGCGAACGGAGCTTCGCTGAGCGCGGACTTGAGTATCGGTTCGTGCAGCACAGCCGCTCCTGGTCGGATAAAGCCGGCACCTTGCGCGGTTTGCACCTCCCAACCCCGCCGCATTCGGAAGTGAAAATTGTGAGTTGCTTCGCCGGCGCAATTTGTGACGTCATCGTCGACCTGCGACCAGCCTCGCCCACTTTCCGTGCATGGCAGGCATTCGAGCTGTCAGCCGAGAACGAACGCCAGCTCTACGTCCCAGCCGGCTTCGCCCACGGCTTCCAGACGCTCACCGATGGCACAGGGCTCAACTATCTGATCTCGACATTCTACGAGCCGGCGGCTTCGACGGGCGTCAGCTACGATGACCCGGCTCTTGGCATTGATTGGCCGCTACCGGTCGCTGTCATTTCCGAGCGGGACCGGTCGTGGGCGCGCCTTGCAGCGTGACGCCCGCCTTTTTAGTGGGCGCGAGCAACGACGCTTTCTCCAGACACACGGCCGCTGCATCGATCGTGGCGAATGGCAACTGCGCGCGTTCTGCGATGTCTAAAAGCGAGTGCGCCCCGTCACCGAAATTGAGCAGCCAAAGCATAGCCATGTTTAAGTCCGCGACGGCCTTATGGCTCGCGCTCAACGAGCGCGCAGCGCCGATCGTGCCCGGCGCAAACAGGAAGCGGTACGTATATATCGGCGCGGGCGCCGCGCCAGCTCCTGTGCGAGGAGCGCCAACAGGGTTCGCTCTCTCCAGCGAGCACGCATTCGCCGTAGGTGAGGCTTCCGTCTGCCAGCGTTGACTTCCACGACTGCCGTGCAATCGCCCTGCGGGAACGCGTCCAGCGCACGCTGGCTCATGCGGAGAAAGCTGACCTTAACTCAATAAAGCTGACTTGACTCAATAATGTCCACTTTTAAGCTCTGCCGCGCTATCTTATGGGGGGAATTTTTTTCTCCGGCTGCGACCTCAACTCGAGCACCCAATCGCTCAGGCCATCATTACGAGGCAGTGGGGCCGAGAACGCCATTGGGTGCGAGACGGTATTGCGGAAGGGAGAGCCGCTAACAGCCTTAGAGTGGCCGCTCGATGGGTCATACCATGTCGCCGCCACCACCGGACCAGCGAGGCGCGAGAGGTCCAATGTAATTACCCGAGCGCTCGGCAAGTAGACAAGCGCGAACGAGCGATCGTCAGCCAGAGCCGCGACCGCACGCCCTTCCCGGTCGCTTCCGTGGCCGTGACGGAGAAGTACATTGTCGAGGTCGGGCTTCAGTCGCCACCACTCGACCCGTGCATAGAGATTGCAAAACGCCGTCATGCTTCGCGCGCCGCCACTGTTGAGCGCCTCGCGCCATGTTGTGGGCGCGAAATAAAGTCCCGGTCCGTCGAAGTGCCATATCGGGTTATTGCCGAAAATCTGCCCGCCTGCTCCATTCAGTGCCGCTTGATAAGTTTGCAGACGTATGCGCCAGTCGCTGGCGTTGTGTTCGTTCTCGTATGCGCTTTCGAGCAAGAAAAAAGGCATCGAATTTGTGCCAGCGTACTGCTTTCGGGCTGCGTGAATTACCGGCTCATAGGTATAGACGTTATTAAGATCGAGCCACGGCTCGCCGCTCCAATATTCTACCGCCGCGCGAATCTCGGCGTGCGCGCTATGTAGAGCGTTGGGCTGGAACTCGCGGATTCCGTCGACGATGTCGCGCACGATATTTTTGTCTGGTGGATCATAGTCGCCGCCGTGCAGCCAAATGATGTTCTTGAAGTGTTGATATCTTTGGCCGACATAGCGGCCATATGCATGCAATTTTTTCGGCCCGCTGATCAGCATCTCCCCATACCAGCCTTCATCACCACCCTGATGACCAAGCCATGATGGGGCTACGATGATGACAAACCCGAGCTCCTGGGCTCGCCCGATTACCCAATCGGCATGCGCGAAGTACTTCTCGTTCGGCCTCGCGTAATCGCCGGCCGTCAGAAAAGGGGGCTCTCCATATGCGTTGTTCGGCGCATCGCTGGCAAATCGATGCTCCAGTAGGTTTATCAGGATGGTGTTAAAGCCGCGGCGCCGACGATCCTGGAGATATTCCTCGACCGCTTGTCTGCGCAGCTGCACAATTAGCGACCAGGCAGCGTCGCCGTGCATAAAGAATGGATTTCCGGCAGCGTCTTCGAGAAAGCGAGCGCCAGGGCGCACTTTAAGGGGAAAGGCGATGGTGTGGTCGCCACCATTGACGAAAACGGCGCGGCCGAGCTGGCATTGAGCAGGTGCCTGCGCAATCGATGCCGCAAAGGTGGATCGGTCCCCGGCAAGGCCTAAGAACATTAAAACCGCAATGAATTTAATTAATGACGCATGCATCTTTCAGGCGCTCGACTAGATGTCCTGCTGCCGCGTTCCAGCACTCGCAACGCGACGGAGCAAGCCGCGCGCCAGCACGCGATCGACGATTTTCCCAATGAAGGGGTGAACATGCGGCCACAAGGGATGCTCGACCTTGGCAAGGCCATAAAGCCAGCCGACGGCAGCACCGGCGGCGCCCAAGGCGGCCACGCGGTATGACAAGTGTTCCTCGATACCGTTGACGACAATCACCATCACAGGGGCGACACAGCTGAACAAGGTCACTTCTGCGCTCTTTCGCAACGAGGCGAGTAACTCGAGCCATCCGAAAAGACGGAGCGCCGGATGAATAAGAGGGCAACCGCGTTTTGCAGCGGTGTCGTTATGAGAACTGACCAAACGACGGCATCTAGTCCCATGTGGGCAGCAAGGACGACGATAATGGCGCATGGAGGAAGCGCAATGAGCGAGATGGACACCGTTTGCTTCACGTCGCCCGCGAGCACCAGAATAGGGTAGGTGAGGTAGCTCGAGAAGGAGAATGCGGCAGCGACCGCGAAGATCGGAACGAACGATTGGACGCCACCCCACTGGCTGCCGAGGAGGATGCTGACGACAGGCTGGGCGAAAAGAGCAATGATGGCGAGCGCCGGCCAGAGGACGACGGTCACTAACGCCACGCCATTGAAGAACGCTGCTTTGAGGCAGCGTCCGGCCCGCAGCTCTGCTGCGAGCGCTGGCAAGGCAATGGGTACGATGCCCGAGAGCACCCCTTTCATGGGGAGGTCGCAGATCATTGTCGCACGATTATAAAGGCCAAGTGCGTCCAGCGACAGGAGGCGTCCGTACACAGAGTAAGTGAACAGCTCGTAGGCGCGTCCCAGTGCAAATGAGATGGTTGTAAACCCACCGAAGGTGATGACGGCCTTCCAATCTTTGAAGCAGGGGCGGAAGACCCAAAAGGCGGGCCGGTAACAGACCGGCATGATTCCAGCGACTACCGATTGCACGAGCCCGGACCAGGCGAAGCTCACGGCCCCATAACCTTTCCAGGCGAGCGCTATGGCGGTGACGGCGCCCAAGATCACGCAAACGACTTCAATCAACGCCAGTGTGCCGAATTCCATATCGCGTTGAAGCAATGCAGCGACGAGACCAAAGAACGCACCTGCGATGAGCGTCGCGCCAGATATGGCCATGAACAACGGGAGTGCGGGCGCTGCATAAAATGAAGCCACAAACGGTCCGATGACGACCATAAGCGCGGCCAAGGGGAGGGCGATGGCCATAGAGACGGTGAACGCGGTACGCACAGAATTCTCTCGAGACCGTCGGCAGTTTCACAAGATAGGGAAGCGTACCGAAATCCCGCAAAACCTGGCAAACAACCGTAATGGCGATTCCGATCACGGCGGCGCCAATTTCGTTCGGGGTGAGCAGTCGAGCGACTGCCGCAAACACTAGGAAGTTGACGGTCACGATAACGTAGCGTTGTGCGGTCGTCACAATAAATGCCCGTCTTACTGCCGACATGGTCTTTCCTCTTGCAACTATTTGCAAAGTTGTCCGCACGATTGGCGCGGGAAAAATGCATCGCGGCTTGGCACGATCGCGATTGCCGTCAGCGGGCAGCAGGCCAGCTGCAGTTGATAGGGTACCGATCGGCCTCCCTCACCACGCATCGCCCCCGCAACCAAGTCACGACAGCCAGTGTCAGATAAAAGACGATGCCGGGATCTGCGCCGCCGCCGCTGATGGATATCGTGATGAGTAGTGCGAAAGAGGCTGCGCGCAAACCTCTCGTCACGCTGCGGGATTCCCGGTCGAGATCCCACACGCGGCGTAAATCACCGAACCGAAAAAGCTCCAGTGTCAAAATAGCCATCAGCGCCGTTCCGATGATGCCAAGTTGGGAGATGACCGCGATGATCCAGCTGGAGGTGCGCGAACTGCCGAGGCCGATGCCGAGGCCGCTTGTGTCGATGATCGATTCCCAACTTCGAACATTCCAATATGCGCGCTCAAGGCCTGACGCGGACGAAGCCTTTTCGAAAATCATGGTGTCGAGCAGGTGCCTCATAGGAACGAGTGCGGTCTCATCACATATCGCAATTCCCAGAAGTGCAGTGCAAGCCGCTGCGGCTGCGACAAGCAGCCAAACTTGGTGCGTTCGTAAACGGTCGCAAAGGGCTGCAAACACGGCCGAAATGAATAAAAGCGTTACGAGAATAGCGCCAGCTACGTAAGCAGTGGTTGAGGTTGAGAAAACGACGATGGTGATAAGCAGAGAACAAAGAACGAGTGCGAGCGCGCTTCTCGTGTCCCTCCAATAGGCGAACATAAACGCGAGCAGTATTACGGAGGCGGCCCCGAATGAAGAAGCTTCCGCATAGGCGCCTGCTATGCGCCAGAAACCGGACACCTGGACCTCAGTCAGCATGGCATACGACACAGAGCGGATTGGAGCCATGACATCGCCCGAGCCGGCGAGTTTTGCGAAGAGGTCGATGAAACCCATGGCAACGTGCAGGGTGGCCCAGGCGAAAACTCCCTGCTTAATGGCGAGAAACACACGCGGATTGGACAGCAGTATGCTGAAACCGAAATACGAGAGGACACCAAAAACAAAATATAGGCTTTGCGTGATATTGCCTGCCACGGGCACGAGCGGAACCTCAGCGACGCGGCCTTCAATGCGTAAGGGTACGAACGCCGTCGTGCTTCCTTCGAATATCCGGGGCAGCAGGTATGCACCGAAGAGCGCATAAAGTGTGAGAAGCACCAGGAGCCACGCCGCCGGTTGCCGGACAAAAACTGTCTGAAGATTGTGCAGCCCGTATGGTCGCTGCGCCGCCCTGACGAGTAGCGCGCAGAGAAAGACGACATAGATGGTCGGGGATGAGCCGCCGAGGGCGGGAAAAGCGACGATGGCGGTCGATCCGAACGCAAGCGACGCAAGCAAAGCCGTAATGCAAGGTTCGGCACTGAGCTCGCGAAGCTAGCCAGATGCCGCAACAGATCAATATCCCTGCAATCGAGATGTCCATAAAGACGCCGCGCTCCTCCCTGCAAAGACGCCGCGCTCCTCCCTGCGGTGGCGACACGCCCCGCAACAACGTTAGGGGACCGTCCCTGAAGAATGGCCAACGTGCGCAAATAGAAAAGCCAGCCTTTGGAGGTAGGTCGCCGCCTCTTGCTGGCTTGGGCGCCCCGCTTACCAAACAACAGGGCACCCTGTCGGCGCGCTTCTGTGTCGGCTGCAATAGCAAACGCTGCATCGCTGCCGCAAGGTGAGTTACAGCCATCAGCCAAGGGCGCCTGCAGCAAGAACACAGTCCGGTATCGTCTGCTTCGAGCCAAAGTCGTGCGGGCTTGATTTATCGGCTGTGGCCATTGCAGAGAACCGAAAAAGAAACGTTTGGCGGATTGCAATCGCGCGGTAGCTACTAACTGCACAGGTTTATTAGGGCGATAAATCCTCAACTAACTCTCAACCTGAAATCTCACACTTCAAAGGGCACGCGCGCCCGAGCCGGCTCGTCGCGAAGACGCTCTGGGGCGGGATCGCAGGCGAAACACGAACATCTCGGTTCTCCCAGGCTTCATCGGAACAAAACAGCTGCCGACAAAGTCTGCGCCACGGGCCTCAAAAAATATTTTGGTATATTCCTTGGGTACAATTGCAGGGTAATTTCCAAAATTTATACCTGACTTAATCCATGATTTCAGAGTCTCCCAGATCCATACAATCTTCTGTGACTATGTCGAATACAATGTGGGCATCTTGTCGAGAAACCCGCAGCATTTCCAGCCAATACGCGCAAGTGGTAAGGAAAGTCGTTGTAACGAAAACTTTATGCGCCTGAACAAAATCGGCGGAGGCATCGGGCGTAGCGGATAGGCTACGGCCGTCGGCTGGCTGCTGGATGACGCCGTATTGTTCCTTCAAATAGTCGGCCCATGGTTTTGCTGTCTCATAAATTTCATACCTAGATGGGTCGCATCTGCGCAGTATTTTGTCGAGATAGCGTCCGCTTCCGGGGCCAATCTCAACCGACCGTCTGAATCGGTGCAGAAACACGCCGCAATCTGCCATGCGGTCAACGGATTTCTGGGTCGCCCCCTCTACGTTATACTTAATGTCAACATAGTCAGCGATCGACAGGCCGGCCTTGCGCGCGGCAGTTACCGTATCATCGAAAGGTAGAAAGTTTTTTGGATCGTGCCAATCGTGGGCGCGGGCTCCACGTATTCCAGCGGTTTAATTGCGCGATTTAGAGTTGCTGCTAAGGTTGCTGCTAAGTGTGTCATTTTGTCCACCCTGAAAGTAGCAAATTGTCAACCCTGAAAGTCGCAAAAAGATTCCTTTTAAGTTTACTCTTTAAGTTTACTCTCGTTTTCGTCTGACCGATAGACGTACTGGAGGGTCAAAACATCAGTATTTCGGAGTACCGACTCTCTCCCAAAGAGGTATTCATCCCCCATCGCTCGAAATGAAATTTAGCTTGGGAACGTGGGAAGCGTTGCTCTCGCCTCGCGGCACTGATGGATGGCCCATGCTATGAGCTTACAGTTGGGCGTCCTTTGCGCGAGGCGCTTATCTGAGCCCGTAGAGCTTTGCTCGAACATCCGTGTGGGCTAAAGCGACGCGTTGCCGGTAGGGCACCAGCGCGTACTGGCGCACCTAGCGATGGTGGCAGCGTCAGGTTTCATGCGATTCTCCTAATCGCGCGCACCGCGTGCGCACCGTTCGGCAAAGTGCATCGCGACATCGGACGCGCAGAGCGCGCTGCCCTCACCGAAAAGAACGTGGCAAAGTGCATCGCGACATCGGACGCGCAGAGCGCGCTGCCCTCACCGAAAAGAACGTCTGGCTTTACAATTTTTTAGGCTCACGCGGCTGCTGCATTGGAGTGCTCTTCTTAAAACTCAAATCGAGGTGCGGATGGGTCATCGGCCTGGAGCTTCGGCTGCGGGCCGGCGGCATCAATTGGTGAGCGTTATGGTACTCGGAAGCACCCGACCACGGCCGCGCAGGGGTCATAAGTTACAGCGCCGAGGTGGCGAATTTTGCGCCAACGTTATCGTCTTGCGCCCCAACAATTCGGAGGCGCTTACATCGGGCGTCGACCAGCAACGGGCTGGGCAGGAACAACGGGCGGCAACCTTATAACCCATCCCACACCTCGATGCCTGGCAGATGTTGAAGAAACCGCAGATTGTTCAAAGTTGTCGACAAGCTCTGCCAACACACCCGGAACCCAACGGCGCGCGACGCTGCCCACCCGGCCCCGTCCGCTAAGGGCCAGAAGCTGACGTTGGGGCGCGAACCGCATTGCGTCCGCTATGGGCCAGAAGCAGACAACACCCGCGGGTCACCGCGGCAGGCTAAGAGGATAGCAGTCAGTGAAGTCCCTGCCATTGCGCGAGAACCGCGGCGGCGCCCACCCTTGTGCAGCTGGTCATCCGCCCTCTGCACCTGTCAGCTCATGTCGGCATAAGTTCGATTTGGACTGGCATATCAGGCGATCCAGACAGCGTGCGACCCGTTGCCTGTTCGCGAAACTTGCTAAACTCGGCTCGAATTTTTTGTGCCCGTCGAAGGCGGCGCCAGGGGTAGACCCACCGCAGACGGAACTCGAGCTTTTCGCGACCCTTGATTGCCGTGGTCAGGCTCTGTGCTTCTGCCAAAGGCGGCATTTCCAATTGCACCTCGCCGAACACAGCCTCGCCGAGGCTGAGGGACCGCCCAAAGCCGTCTGACCACGGAAACACGTCAGCATGCCAGGGTTTCGGAAACCCGGTGAAATGCCAGATCGATGGTGAGATTCCCCACTTGCGCGGATCGATGGCGGCCATGAAGTCAGTTTGATAGTTCCAGGACGGCGACAAGCGTCCGCGCTTGGATTGTGCCGTCGCATTGAGGGCACTCTGATCATGGTACCGGCAGCGCTTCGGGAATCTGTTGAAGTAGCAAAGCGCTTCACCTGCCACGTCGCTCCAGCCGGTTCTGTCGACAAGCAATACCCCTGCATTGAAATAGTCGTCGGGGTCGCGAACGCTCAGGTTGGAGATGTAATTATAGGTCGCGCGCGCGCTTTTTCCCCAATCCTTCGCTATCAGAAGGGGGAGATCTGGCGCCGCCAAGAAGCCCCGATGGGGAACCGGCATGGCGAGAAGCGGGTCGAGTTCACCTGCAATCTCAAGGTCACCGTCGAGGTAGAGGAATTTATCGTACTCGGTCGGAAGCAAATCGCTGATCCACAATCGTGCCATGGTCGCGATCGGCACGTGTGTCTTATTGAAATCCTGCTCTTTTCACCGCGCTAAGCTCCGCGATGTTCGCTGCCGAAAAGCCGCACGCCCCGTGGGGTCAGGACATGTCGCAAAGGCGCGAGGTCGTGATCCTCGCGATCAAGCACGTAGATGAATATGCCGACTGCAGGGTCCGTATGTGCAACCGCGCCTCGATGGCCGTGCCGACGGTCGGAACCAGAAAGTTGCTGTCGCAAAGCAGTACGACTGCCGTTGCCATTCAAGCTCTCCGTATAGTGGGAACGACCTCGGGATGACACGGGCGGAATGCGAGTTGCCTGCAGTTTGGCGCGTCGCGTAGAGAGGTCGCTCTGAGGCCGAGCACGACGGCCAACGCGATAAAAAAGACCACGCCGGGATTGGCGCCGCCGCCGCTGATCGACTCCGCGATTAGCGATGCAAGCGCAATCGCCCTCAATGTCTCCTGATTGATTTCGTGGGCATGGCGCAAATCGCCACTATGTATGATCTCCAGCACCAAAAGTCCGATCATGACCGAACCGATTGTCGGTGTGCGCATAGACGACGACAAGCGATGGCATGAGCACGCCTCTGCGGATCGTCTCCTGCAGGGAGAGTGTGCGCGACGTCTGCGACAAATTCTTGTCGCGGTCGCGCGTTGCGTATATTGACAACAAGGCTGTTTTGGTAGACGCGCGTCGTTGCGATGGCGGCGGCCAGCGCATGCGTCTGAGCGCCGTGCGTTGTCGAGAGGAGGAAGACCCGCGGCCGGGTCGAGATGACGAAGACTGCCGAGGCGCATGAACTCGCGGCGCCCGGCTAATGCCGAGACTGAGAAGCCATTTCCGAGCGCCTTTCCGAATGTCGAAAGCTCAGCACAGATTAGAATGCCTGCAAGTGACGGCTCCATTGTGCGGTCAGTCCAAAGGCCGGCGCCAATAAAGCCGATCGGCCGCCGAAGCCTGCGCCGCAGGTGCGATGGCGAGCATCCTCATGTCATAGGCTTTTCTGGTTGGCATTCTCGGTGCGCATCAGCACGGGAATGGCTTTGAAGAGGATGAATATGTCGCTTCGCATCGACCAGTTGCGCACGTAGGCGCTGTCGAGAGCTGCAGCCTCATCGCTACTCATGACGGGTGAGCTCTGGTGCCAATCACCCGCAATGCCCGGTCGCGCGCGCAGGTAGGGGCTGATCTCGATGCCGTAACAGCCCGGAAGTTCCATGATCATAGGGCGCGGGCCGACACAGCTCAGATCACCCATGAGCACGTTGAGCAGCTGGGGCAATTTGTCGATGCCCGACAGCGTGAGTAGGGCGCCAAGCCACGTCAGTTGCCCGTTCGCGCCGCTCCCTCGCCGCGTGCGGAACCGGTGGCAACCAATGACGCGACCGCCGAACCCGATATGCGGGTGGCGACAAAAGATGGGCCGGCCAAAGGTTGCGAGCACGAGGAGTGAGACGATGACGAGAAGTGGCGCCAGCAGGATAAGCGTGATGAACGCGGCGACGACGTCGATGCCGCGCTTGAGAACGCCGCCGACCGGCCGATCCGGAGAAGCGCTCATCGTCGGCGGCAAACGAACCGTATCAGGTTGGCCTGCAAAGAACATGCTTTCGACCTCAAATAGGCAGCAGGACAGTGACCAGGGAGCCCGATGAGGCGCACGGAGCTTCGCCAAACACCCGGGGCCAGCCCTACAAGTGTCGCTGCCGAGGCCGCCCGCCGACAAGGTCGAAAAAGGGGGTACTAGGGGTGCACCCCGGGCGGGCACCTAATGCAAAATCGTTACGCTCGGGCGAAATTCTTAATGACGACGCTCAGGAGAGAATGGCTTTGGAGAGCACGAAGGCCTCTGCGACCCGCTCCGGGGCCCGGCTCTCCATCCCGCGCAGCCGCGCCAACGCCCGAAAGGTTTCCGGATCGAACCAGTCTTTGGAGCGCTGGGTGGCGAAGTGCTCGTGCAGCAGCGCGATCTTGCGCTCAAGCGTTGCCTGGCTGAACGGCTGATAGATATTGGGCCGTCCAAGATCCCCGTCCCACTTGGGGATCTCATACTCGAGGATCACGTGGTCGCGAAACGAGTTCCAGGTCAGCCGCGCGACCTCGCGATGATCCTGGTGGGCGTCGTCGCGACGGTGCGTGAGCACGACATCGGGTTGACTTCGCGTTTCAGCTCTTCGAACCAGTCCTTGATGCTCGGTGCCCTGATAGGGGAAGTAGCCATCGCGAAAGTCGCAGAGAACGACCTTGACGTGCTTGGCGCCGCGCAAGAAAGCCGTTGGCCGAGTCTGCGCGCCTCATCGGCGCGCGGCCCACGTGCGCTGAAGACGCACCCAATGCACCTCGAGTGCAACGCCACGCTCGATCCAATTGAGGATCGTGCCGCCGGCACCGATCTCGATGTCGTCGGAGTGTGCTCCGAGGCACAGCACGCGCAGCGGCGATCCGGGAGAAGCCAGGCTCAGCTGACGCATGGTCAAACGACGAGCGTTTCACGCTTCGATGCCGCGTTCCTCGCGCTTGCGCCAGGGCATCTCGCCCTGCTCGACGAGATCCTCGAGGACTTGCCGGTCCCTGAGCGTGTCCATCGAGCGCCAGAAGCCTGTCGTGCTTGATAGGCCATCAGCTGATCG
Source organism: uncultured Alphaproteobacteria bacterium (assembly GCA_963724595.1). GTDB lineage: Bacteria > Pseudomonadota > Alphaproteobacteria > Rhizobiales > Hyphomicrobiaceae > Hyphomicrobium_A. The sequence goes on from CAVRVR010000022.1 coordinate 143,812, forward strand.
TCGGCGATGAGGCGGCTGAAAGGGCTCGAGCACCAGCTCCTCGCCCTCGCGCATGTAGTCGAAGATCTCCGGCCGGAAGATGAAGTAGCCGCCGTTGATCCAGATGTCGGAGCGATCCGACGAGCGGAATGCCGCAACGCGAGCCGTCCTCGGCGATATCGGCGAGGTGGTAGGTCAGCGGCGGGCGCACGGCGAGGAAGCAGGCGAGCTTGCCGCTCTTCTTGAACGTCTCGACCATGTCGTCGAGATCCACGTCGGTCAGGCCGTCGCTGTAGTTGGCGAGGAACATCTCCTCGTTCTCGACCTGGTCCCGCACCGCCCAGAGGCGCTGGCCGATGTTGCGCCAGATGCCGGTGTCGATGAGCGTGACGCGCCACTCCTGCTGCGGCTCTTGCCGAGCAGCTCGACCTTCGAGCCGCCGCCGGAGACGACGCAGTCGACGTAAGTCTGCGGCTTGTAGTTGAGGAAGAACTCCTTGACGATGTTCGCCTTGTAGCCGAGGCACAGCACGAAGTCCTTGTGACCGTATTGGCTGTAGTACTGCATGACGTGCAGCAGGATCGGCTGGTTGCCGACCGGGATCATCGGCTTCGGGATGTTCTCCGAGTACTCGCGAATGCGCGTGCCAAGACCACCGCAGAACAGGACGACTTTCATGGCAGAAGCTCCTTGGGATCGATGATCGCAACTCTCGGGAATGGGAACGATGAACTTCGCCGCCCCATTCGCTTCGATGAAGCGCATCTGCTCGACGATCTCGTTCTTGAGGTTCCACGGCAGGATCAGGACGTAGTCGGGCTTGGCGCTCGGCGATCGCCTCGACCGGACAGGATCGGGATGTGCATGCCCGGCGTGAAGCGGCCGTGCTTGTAGGGGTTGCGGTCGACGGTGAAGTCGAGGAAGTCGGTGCCGATGCCGCAGTAGTTGAGCAGCGTGTTGCCCTTGCCCGGCGCGCCGTAGCCGCAAATCGCGCTTGCCGGCGTTCTTGGCCTGCGATCAGGAACGCGAGCAGCTTGCGCTTGGTCCGCTTCACCTGCTCGGCGAAGGCCTGGTAGGTCGCGATCGTCGAGAAGCCCGTCCGCCTCGCTCGCTCGGCGAGCAGCGTCGCTCGACGCGCTGGCTCGCATCGCGCTGGATCCGCCGGTGCGCGAGGTAGACGCGCAGCGAGCCGCCGTGCGTCGGCAGCTCCTCGACGTCGATGACCTTCAGGCCGTGCGTGCGGCGAGATGCTCGATCGTGGTGAGCGAGAAGTAGGAGAAGTGCTCGTGGTAGATGGTGTCGAACTGGTTCTCCGCGATCAGCCGCGCGAGATGGGGGAACTCGAGCGTGACGACGCCTTCGGGCTTCAAGAGACGCGCGATGCCCGGCGACGAAGTCGTTGAGGTCGGGAACCTGCGCCAGCACGTTGTTGCCGACGATGAGGTCGGCCTTGTTGCCCTCGCGCGGCCAGCTCCTCGGCGAGCTCGACGCCGAAGAATTCGACGCGCGTCGGGATGCCCTTGTCGATCGGCGACTGCGGCCACGTTGGCGGCCGGCTCGATGCCGAGCACCGGCACGCCGAGCGGCAGGAAGTGCTGCAGCAGGTAGCCGTCGTTGCTGGCGAGCTCGACGACGAGGCTGTCCTTCGCCGAGGCCGAGCCGCTCCTTGATCATCGCGCAGTAGCGTGCGCGCATGCTCCACCCAGGACGTCGAGTAGGACGAGAAGTAGGCGTACTCGCTGAAGATCTCCTCGGGGCTGACGTACTCCTTCAGCTGCACCAGGAAGCAGCTGTCGCAGACGAAGGCGTGCAGCGGAAAATACGGCTCTATGCTGATCGAGCTGGTCGGCGAGCAGAAAGCTCTCGCACAGCGGCGACATGCCGAGATCGACGAACTCGTGCTTGATAGCTTGCTGCACAACCGGCAGGAGCCGCCGCCGCGATGCTGGCGTTGCGTGCTTGGTCAATACGTCCGGATGCGCGTTCATGCTTTGGCTCATTCCCTCTCGGTGACGGCCAGCGCGTCACGATCAATATCGTCGGCCTGAGATTACCCACCCGCGCGCACCCAAGAACGGCACCATTCGACGTAGAGCTGTTGCCATGGGCGTACGCCTTCTCGCTGAGTGCCGCATCGGCGCGCATCGCGCACACGTTACTGCCGGCGCCGTGATGTTGTAGTTGCGCATGACGGGCTCCGACGGACGCCCGATGAGGAACCGCTCGACGCCGCCGTCGAGCGCCTGGCGATAGACGCCTAGCGCCGCCGTCGAGTGCCTCGATCGTGCGCTCGATGTCCTCGTCCGTGTGCGAGTAGGAGACGACGAGCGATGGCATGAGCACGCCGCGACGGATCGTTTCCTGCAGCAACAGAGTGCGCATGGCCTGCGAGGGCTTGCCGTCGAGATCGCGCGTTCCATAGAGCAGGCAGGACGCCCGCCCGATGATCGACACGTAGTCTTCAAGCCGATGATGCCGGATGACGGCCTCGGCCTGTTCGCGCAGACGCTCGCCCTGCCGCGTCAGGTGCTCGATGACCGGCTCGTTCTGGTAGACGCGCATCGTGGCGATCGCGGCCGCCAGCGCGTGCGTCTCCGCGCCGTGCGTCGTCGACAGCAGAAAGACGCGCGGCCGGTCGAGGTGATCGAGGCCGCCGAGACGCATGAACTCGCGCTCGCCCGGCGAGCGCCGAGACGGAGAAGCCGTTGGCCAGCGCCTTGCCGAATGTAGGAGAGGTCCGGGTCGATGCCGTAGACCTTCTGCGCGCCGCCGCTGTGCCAGCGGAAGCCGGTGATCATCTCGTCGAGGATGAACAGCGCGCCGTTGGCGTGGCAGAGCTCGCTGCAGCTTGTGCAGGAAGCCGTCGCGCGGCTCATCGATGCGCGCCGGCTCGAGGATCACGGCGGCGATCCGCCCGGGATGCTTGTCGAACAGCGCGCGCACCGACTGCGAGGTCGTTGTAGCGGAAGCCGACCGTCAGCTGCCTTGATCTGCTCGGGGACGCCGGCGTTCATCGGCGTGCGTGCCGATGAACCAGTCGTCGGTCGAGAAGAACGGATGGTCGGCGCAGATCGCGACCATGTCGCGGCCGGTGTAGGCGCGCGCCAGCTTGACGGCCGCCGACGTCGCGTCCGACCCGTCCTTGCAGAACTTCACCATCTCGGCGCCGTCGATGAGACTCGAGGAACGTCTCGGCGCACTCGACCTCGATCGGCGCGGGCCGCGTGAAGTTGCAGCCGCGGCGCAGTTCGGCGCGCGACGGCCTCGACGACCGGCGCGATAGGCGTGGCCGAGGCCGACCGCGCGATTGCCCATGCCGTACTCGATGTACTCGTTGCCGTCGATGTCCCAGACGTGGCAGCCCGAGCCGCGCGCGATGAACGGGGGCGCAATCAGCGGATACTGGTCGTCGCCCTTGGCGTAGGTGTGGCAGCCACCGGGGATCAGCGCATGGGCGCGCTTCTGAAGATTGCGCGAGGCGCTCATTTCCAAGCTGCGGCTGCTCACCTTCACTACTCCTTCATGCGCGGACGTGCTGCATTGAGGTAACCGCGCGGCCGCACTTACCGCCATGCAGGCTGCTGTCCCAAGCTCGAAGTCTCGCATTCTTCGGATCACCGCTTCTACGGCACGCTTGGGCGAAGTCCGATTCCCAATGCTGGGTAGAGCTACTACTTTCGAGGCAGCGCGCTATTGCTGCGTCTTCTGCAGTTCAACGCGCGCCCGCTCAGGCGATAGCGCGCTGAACAGCGGCTCCCGCGCCGTGCGGAAGTCTGCCGAAGCGAGCAAGTGCTTATAGAGGGCGATCCGGCTCAGCTCGCCGGCGGAGAGCTGCTGCACGTAGGTATCGAGCTCGTCTGCATTTGGATCGCGGCCGAGCAGCAGCCGATGGGTGAGCGTCGCGAAATCGATGTCATCGAGCGCCGCTGCCTGATACTTCTCGGTATATTCGCTCGAGACGAGCAGGCCGAGAAGGAAGTCGTCGAGCTTCAGCCCGCTCACGCAACCTGGTGCGCCACGTCTGCAGACCGTAACCATCAGGCCAGCGGCCCAGCACCAAGCAATAGCTGTAGATCACCTGACCGCGCTCGAATTCGAGCGGACGTCTCAGGCCGTTGAGATCGCACGTACGGCGCACCTCCGCCTTCGCGGACGCAACGAGCGGCTTGGCAGCCGGATTGAGCTGCGGGCGCGATCTTGCCGAACAGCACGCCATGGCGCGCTTGGAATTCCGTGGAACGGATGATCTCGCGCTGAAGCTGGGCGCGGGTCGTCGCCGGCTTCGATGGGTCCGCGAGCGCGCGCTGTACTTCGGCTCGGCCGGTTCTTGGCTCAGCGAGACACGCGATGGATCAGCGTGACGTACTCGGCCTGTGCTCAGTTCTCGAACGTCGTGGAGGCGCGGCAAACTCGTCGCTGTGCATCATCTCGACGATGAGCTGCTCGACCGGCATGCCACCTTTCAGGCGCTCGTGCCAGCTCTCGGCGCCGTGCGTTGTCAGGCTCACGATCGACAACGAGGCAATAGGCGTACACGATGATGGCGTGCAGCGCGTCCTTGCGGGCATCGCGGCCGCTTGCGGCGAGGTCGCACTTCCGGTGGAGAGTCAGTTCGCCTCGCGGTGGCCTGCGCCGCGGCCTGACGCCACAGAAGGCTTTCACCGCCTCGTATGCCGGCTTGCGCTCGCCTGGGGCCCAGCGGCCTGCTCGGTCTTGTTTCATCTCGACGAGGCCCATGTGCGCCTCGTAGCCCTCCCAGTAAGGCTCATCCATGAGCTCGTAGACATGGGCGGCTTCGACCGGGTAGCTGCTCTTGCAGGTCCTCCAGTTGCGCCATCGCCCGCGTCAGGCCCTGCGCTTGCGCCTCCTTGCCGTCGTGGCTGCCGCCCGGAGTGGTTGAACTCGGTCACCCAGATCGGCCGCTGGAATTTGACGAGATGCTTGAAGGCCCATTCTGGGTTCTGGCCATACGAGTGCCAGACGGAAATATCCCACTCGATGCCATCGGCCTGCATGCGGTCGAAGGCACCAAGGTGTCCCCAGCCGGCGGTGCCTACGGCGCGCTTGACGGTGGGATCGGCGGCACGGGCGCCACGCGTCAGTCCCTTGAGGACAGCGCTCACCTTCGCCCAGCGCGGCCCATAGTATTCGTTTACAGAGACGCCGCCGGCGGGACCGTAGGAGCAGCTGTACTGCTTGCCGTCGTCCTGCATTTCGCAGGGCTGGATGATTGCGTAGTTCTCGAGCTCGTTGCCAAGCTCCCAAACCGGGATTTCGCCCTTGAAGCTCGACACCAGCGCGAACGCGAGCCCGTAGGCCTTCTTCTCGAGAACTCCGGCGTCTTGCTTGTCCATGTCGAAGCCCGGCGTAATCACCGGCAGCACGGTGATGCCGCGCGCTTTCGCTTCGCGCACCAGGTGCTGCAGGTCGAGGAGCTTCTCCGTGCTGCCGATATCGACGCGATAGGACGTCAGTCCAAGCTCGCGGATGTGTTCGAGCTGCGTTTCCAACGGAATTCCGGGATACGAGGCGAGAGGATGCCCGTTTACACCCCAGACGAACTCTTTCGGCGCCGCCCGATACGGGACTGCGTAGCCGGCGACAGAGACGGCCGCGCTGACGGCGACGAGTGAGACAACGGCGACTTACCGCATGCGATCCAATCCCACAGCCGCTAAGGCCAGCCAAGCGTCCACCCGACGGCCGTGAACTCAGGAGCAGTCTCGGCCCGCGGCAGGGCGGCTTGTCGCGTTGGCCAATGCGGCTATGCCGATGAGCTGCGCGCGCGGATGCTGGCCGACTGATCTCAATCAAAAGCGGTACGCCTACGCCTTTTGCTACGAGCCCGGCGAGCGCGGTCACGCGTTCAAAGGCGGGAACTTCGCATCGGTCGAATGTGAAAGCGCCGACGAACGTGCGCCTCGAAGGGAGCCAAAGGAGAACTGCCTGCCTGGAGAGGCTAAGCTACTCTGATACATTCGATCCTGACCGGACGCTTCGATGCGCTTCGTTCAATCCAAACTTCCCGATGCCTGGCTGATTGAGCCGGAGCCGATCAGCGACGATCGCGGGTACTTCATGCGCAGCTTTTGCGCGCGCGCGTTTGCAGAACGTGGCCTCGAGACACGCTTCGTGCAGCACAGCCAATCCTATTCGACAAGGAAGGGAACGCTGCGGGGCATGCACTTCCAGACCGCCCCGCACGCGGAAGTGAAAGTCGTCAGTTGCTTGGCCGGCACTATATACGATGTGATCGTCGATTTGCGACCCGGCTCGCCGACATACCGCAAGTGGCAGGCGTTCGAGCTAACGGCTGAGAACCAGCGGCAGGTCTACATTCCGGCCGGTTTCGCGCACGGCTTCCAAACGCTGACCGAGGGCGCCGGCGTCTCCTATTTGATCTCGAACTTCTATGAGCCTTCCGCTTCAACTGGCGTTAGCTACGACGATCCGGCTTTGGAGATTAGATGGCCGTTGCCCGTTGCGGCGATCTCGGATCGCGACAAGGCATGGGCCTTGCTCGCTGCCTAGTCACTGGTGGGGCGCTCGGTCACGGAGCCACGAGTAGCCCAGCCTCCTCGAGGCGCGTTGCCGCCGCGTTGATCACGGCGAATGGCAGGCCCGAACGCTCGGCTATGTCGAGCAGCGAATGCGCGCCGTCTCCCAGGTTGAGAACCCACAGCATCGCCATGCTGATATCGGCAGCGTTCGTATGGCCACCGACGGTGCTATAGAGCCCGCGCCGGCCGAGCGCCGGCTCGCACTTGGGCTGGGTGTTCACGAGAACGCGGTCGTTCTCCAGGATGTCGATGACCGCAAGGATGAGATCATACGAGGACGCCAGGTGCTCCGGCGAGATCAGCTCGAGATCGTCTGCTGACGTGTGATACTCGGCGAACTTGCCCATGCTGGCTACGCTGAAACAGCCCGACAGGTAGGTTGAAGCCCGGCGAGCAGTACTGTCGCTCGTCGTAGCCGTAGGGACTGAATTCCTGCACCTGCGCCGACGGGTGCGCGTGCTTCAGGACGTGGATGATGGCCCGGTCGATCAGCGCATCGCCGCGCCGGCTCTTCTTGTAGGTCGGACCGCCCCCGTCACCGACGCAGGACACGACGATCCCGTGCTTGATGCGACCGACGCGGTCCTCGTTGCGGGCAAGCCATGTGATCGCACCGATCGTGCCCGGCGCGAACACGAAACGGTACGTGTACTTGGTACGGCGTCGGCCGAGTTCCTGCGCCAGCAGCGTCAGCAGCGCCACCCCGGAGCAATTGTCGTTGGCGAGCGAGGGGTGGCAGATGTGCGCTGAAAGCAGCACCTCGTCTTCGTATTCGCCGGGCACGACGTGCTCGCCATACGTGAGGCTGCCATCGACAAGCCTAGAGTCGATTACTGCCGTGTAGTCCCCAGCCGGCAACGCTTCGAGCGCCCGTTGGCTCATGCAAAAGCCCCACCGCTCCTCGTAGTAGGACGTCTTGTAGGGCACGAGATCGGGCTGTTCCGGGAGCGTGTAGATGTGTTCCTTGAGCTGCTCGAGCGAGAAGACGGCGCGAACCGGCGTGCTGTAGTTGAGGACGTGCAAGTTCGAGGCGCGGAAATCGACGACGCGCTCGCCGGCCGCGTTCGCCACGTAGGCGTCTGCGAATGTTCCACTCGCGCGGGATCGTCCAATCGAAGACTTGCGTGCCTGTCGGCACCTCGTGACCACGCGAGTGGAATGTGCGCTCGACGATCCGCAACGACTGCCGAACACCGTCGCCAGTGATGCTTCGGCAAATCGGATAAAGCTCTCCAGCAAGAGCATAGATGCGATCCCCTATCGCATCGGGTTCGCCGGCAGCTTCGTCGGAGCCGACACGCGAGGTCGAAAGATGGCTGCCGCCGTCGCCAGGGCAGCCCTCAGCTCCCGCGCCTTCGCTCTTGTGCTCAGGCCGCAGCACGATCGTTGTACCGCAGTGAGCTGTCCAGAATGCCGTCCGCCATCAACTTCTTGATGTGGCTGATGCGCTGATAGCGCGGACCTTCGAACTCCTCCAGCGTGAGCTTCGACGCGCGATACGCCTCGTACAGTTGCTCGGCGCCCTTGCGCGCATCCCACTGCGGCTTGAAGTCGGGCAGCGTCTTGTTGATCTTGTCGAAGCTTACGCGATAGCAGCGCGTGTCCGGACCGGCGTCGGTCGCGAACGCAAGCTTGCAGCCCGGCACGACGTTGGCGACGATCTCGGCGATTTCGCGAATGCGATAATTCTGACCGGTGCTGCCGACGTTGAAGGCCTCATTGAAGATCTTGTCGCGAGGTGCCGCGAGGGCGGCGATGAAGGCGCGCGAAATGTCCTCGATGTGCACGATCGGACGCCACGGCGAGCCGTCGGACTTCAAGAATATCTGTCCGGTCGTGACGGCCCAGGCGACGAGATTGTTGAGCACGATGTCGAAACGCATGCGCGGCGACAGACCATACGCCGTTGCAGGGCGCAGATAGGTCGGGCAAAAGCTGTCGTCGGCGAGCGGTGCGATGCCGCGCTCGGACCACACTTTCGATTGGCCATAGGCCGTGACCGGCTTGAGCTCTGCCGGTCTCGGTCGACGAGGTCGTCGCCGGCCTGGCCGTAGTTGCTGCACGAGGAAGCCAGTACGAAGCGGGAGACGCCGGCCTCCTTGGCAATCTTGGCGAGGCGCACGCTGGCGCGATGATTGATGCTGTAGGTCACGTCGGCATTGAGGTTGCCGAGCGGATCGTTGGAGAGAGCGGCGAGATGAATGACCGCATCGACGCCTTTGAGATCGCGTCTCTCGAGGTCGCGCACGTCCTTGCGAAATGGTGGGCACATCAACGATGGCGCCCCCGGCATCAAAGGTGCAGCGCTGGTAAAGATCGCTATCGCAGCCAATGACGCTGTGCCCCGCCTCCAGGAGCAAGGGCGTCATGACGCTGCCGATGTAGCCGCGATGACCGGTAAGAAAGACCTTCATATCGTGAGCTCCCGCGACGTTTGAAATGCATTGTCGTCCGAGCCGGACCATGCATGTGGCAGACATCGAGTGCATAGGTATGAATTTGGACAATCAGCGCCATGCAGCTGGCCAACCGACGGCGAAAAAAGCCACGCGTCTACCTCTTAAGGCGTAGACCCGAGCATGCTCACTAGCGCAACGAACAGTGGCGGCGATGCCGCCGGTGCAATGACACCTGTCGCCGAGACGGATTCGAAGTTGAGATAGCAGCGCCACCGTCCACCACGGACCCGCGTCGTCGTCTCGGCGTAGCGCGCATCCGGCGAAGGTCGTATTAGCGCCACGCGCTGCCGGAGACTTATAAACACAAGGACGCCGCTTTTGCCGTTACCGGAGCACGCTTCCGAATTGGAACCACGTGCGCCCAATTACTGGAGAACTCGGATGCAGGCGAATTCGTCAAAGTCGGCGCAGTGAAGCAGTAGCGCGGTCGGGATGCAGAGCGCAGGCGCGGTACAGAACGATCAGTTGAACCGGCACCGGTGGTTCGTGTTCACCGCACTTGTGCTCAGCGAGGTCGTCCTCACCTCCTACACATTCAATTTCCCAACTGGCCTTCCGGATTGGTTTAATCCAGTCACCTACGGAAAGGTGGCGACACAGGCGGCGCTTCTTGCTTTGGTCATCCTGCTGTTCATCGCGTGGCCGGCCCGCTCAACGATTCTTCACGCATGGAGCTCCGCATCGCGGAGCCACAACTGGCGCACCAGCGTTGTTGCAAACCTTGGCCTGTTCGCCGCACTTCTCGCAGCAACGGTCGCATTTTCAAGCCTTGTCGCGCACACATCCGACCCACCTTGGCATTGGTTCGCCCTATACTGCCTCTTGCTGCTCATCACGGCAGGCTCGCTCGCCCTCGTCGGCGCGCCACTTACCTTTTGGCAATGGCTCGTGCGGGAGATGCCATCGCAGATCGCGATAGCAGCGTTCAGCGGCGCGTTCCTTGTTCTAGTGGGAAGACTGTCGCTGGAAGGGTGGAGCAGTCTCGCGGGTGCGACCCTCCGAGCCTCGCATTGGATACTGACGCTCTATGAGACCGACGTCGTGCTCGACGTCGACCGACTGATTCTGGGCGTTGGGGACTTCCAGGTTCTCGTCCTCAAGGAGTGCTCCGGCTACGAGGGGATCGGCCTCGTAACAGCTTTCCTCGCATTTTATTGCTGGCTGATGCGCCGCCAATTGCGGTTCCCGCAGGCTCTGCTGCTGCTGCCGGTCGGCATCGCAGTCGCCTGGACGCTGAACGCGTTGCGAATTGCCTTGCTGGTGAGCATCGGCCGGCACGTCTCCCCAGAGATCGCCCTCAACGGTTTCCATTCGCAAGCCGGCTGGATCGGATTTCTCGCCGTGGCCATCGGCATCGTGGTTGCTTCGAGGAGGATTCCCTTCTTTCACCTTGCGGTGAATCGTTCGTCGCGGACGCTGGATCGCGAACGGGCAAGTTGCTACTCGCTCTGCTCGTTCCATTCATGGCGCTCATGGCAACGAGCATCATCGCGTCGCTCTTCGCTCCGCACGACGAATGGTTCTATTTTCTGAAAGTCGCCGCGGTCGGTGGCGCTCTATGGGTTTTCCGCCACGTTTATGCGTCGCTGCCGACCGTCGTCTCGCCGCTATCGATCGCCGTCGGCATCGGCATCGGCATCGTATGGGTCGTGACCGATCCCCGCGGCGAGAGCGGAGAGACACTCGCAACATGGATCGCAGCCTTGCCGACATGGCTCGCGGTGGTCTGGCTCAGCTGCCGAGCCTTCGGCTCCGTCGTGCTCGTGCCGATGACGGAGGAATTGGCATTTCGTGGATACCTGCAGCGAGTTTTGGTCTCACGCGATTTCCAACAGGTGGCTCCCGGCCACTTCACCTGGCTCTCGTTTGTCGTCACGTCGCTGCTGTTCGGGATGATGCATCAGCGCTGGATTGCAGCGGCCTTGGCGGGCGCCCTTTATGCGCTACTCGTCTACCGCACCAATCGACTGTCGGACGCGATCGCTGCGCATGCGGCTTCAAACGCCGTTATTTTTATCTGCGCGGTCACCGCGCAGCAGTGGTCTTTGCTTTGAGTTGGTGCACGTGCTCTAGCGGAGGCGCGAAGCCCTACGCGCGTTGTGCCGGGCATCTTCCGACAACATGCCGCGCAGTTCTGTGAGTTGTTTACGTGAGGCATACCATCGTGCCGCATGCGGTTCCCCCCGCTCGTTACCCGTTGCGGTTACGCAAGGATCGCCGGGCTGGGCGCCACACGATGGGCAACGGGCACGCCGCGCGTCCACGCTGCTCATGTAGAATAGCTCGTCACGACATTGCACGGACAATGGCGCGCGGCTCATGAATTCTATTCCCTAGACGGTTGCTCGATTTGGCGAAGTTAGGTTGATGCGATGTGGAGGATGCGAGCCCACTCCTCCACTTGCCCCTACTCCACGACGCACTCGTACCCACCGGCGCGCAGAGACGCACAGAGCTTCTGCGGCTCCTCGGCATTGGCGTACGGACCCAACAGGAGGCGATAGGTCGTTCCTTGGTTCTCAGCTAGCGTCTTGCTTACAGCGAGCCTGTGCCCTCCGAATTCGCCCCCGTATTGCGAGGTGAGGCGAACCGAAAGCGCGAATGCCTCGCTGGGCGAGCGCACCGAAGCGATCTGCAGGTGCACGTCGCGATGGCGGTTCAGGCTTTTTGTCGGGCGCTACGGCCGCGACCTGCGTGACAGAGGGCACTCGGACACGGCGGCGCTAGGCGCGGCCTCTACGACTGGGAGTGCGCGCGACTTTCGGCGCACTCCAGTCCGAACTGGTTTGGCGCGGCTCTTGCATCGGAGCAAGCGCCCCGGTCACGATCGGCTTGTTCTCTGAAGAGCTGTCGGAGCTGGATTTTTTGATGCTGCCGGAGCAGGATTGCGGACGGCCAATGCAGCGCTGGCGATGGCGCCTCTCGCGGGAGAGAGGGTCACCACCACGATCTCGGTCTCGGGCAAACCGGCCTCGCGGCTTGCCGCGGTGCGATTGTGCTCCGCATCGGTCCGCTCCGCGTCGGACAAACCGTCCTGTTGCTGAAGCGCATGCGTCAGATCAGAGATTGCCAGCCGGGCATTCCTTGCTTGCGATGGTCAGCCCACGATAATAGAGCGCTCGGGCCGTTTGGTTGCTAGGAAGCAGGCCCTGCAGCGCGGTGCCCAGCGATGCGATCGCCAATTTGAGATCACCCGTTACGTAGGCCCGAATGCCGATCCGTAGGGACTTCTCAGCCGAGCAATCGCTTTGGGGACGCGTTCTCCACGTCCCGGTTTTGGTTGGCGTCCGTTACCCGCGCCGGATCGCAGCCGCAAGCGGCCCCACGGCCAGCCAACAGCACGACTATCACCAAGCTGCGAAGAACGTGGCTCACGCGTCGCCCCGGTTCTGGCTCCGCCTAACGCAACTGCGCATCCCATGCCGGAGCGATAAACAAGACACCGCCTAACCAGACGAGGGTCGCACGATTCGGCGAATCGTTTCCGGACGGAGCAATCTGTTTGTTGGGTGTAAGTCAGGGAACCGCGGTCAACGGGCGCGGGCGGATTGCCGTCGAGTGACACCTGCGAGGGTTAGCCGATATGACATCTGGAACAACCCGACGCAGGGGCCGCGCAGGAGTTCACAAGTTACAACGCCGAGGTCGCGGATTTTGCGTTAACGTTATCGCCTTGCGCCCCAACGAGACCGCTCGTCAGTCTTAGACGCCCGACTATCGACTCCGCGATCTGTGGAAGGCAATAGCCACGGCGCTGGCTAGAAGTGCCACCGCCGCAATGGCGCCCGGCCCATCGAATTCGGGGATCGCCGGGGTGGGCGGGGGCGTGATGGTAACGTACCCAGCAAAGGCTTGGTTTGCCGTTACAAGGTACATTAAGAGCGCGGCCGCGCCGACTTTCATCTTCATGACGTTCTCCTGTCACAAGAGTCGAAATTTCCGCCCGGATTCAGGGCGTCCGGCCACTCAGGAGCTGAGATGATGGGCGTAGCACGGGCTCGGAGACAGACCCTATTAAGGCGTATATCCAGGGGCTTCATATGGTTAGCGAACCATCGCTAACCACCAGCGCACGGCTGGTCAAAGTGCAAATAAATAGGCAAACGAAAGAGGGGCACTCTTCCGTTCGCCTCGAGATGGGAGAAGACTACTTCAGCGGTGCCGCACAGCAGTCCGGGCCACCGAATTTATAGGCAACGCCGATCCGCCCTATCCAGAACTGATCGTCCCACCTGTCATTGGCGTTTGCGGTGAAACCACCCGGAAGGGAAAACTGCCAGTACTCTGGATTATCACCGAGGTCGACGTACAGCGCCTCGGCGCGAAGAAGCCAGTTGGAGTCGTGCAGGAGTTCCGCGCCGCCGCCGACCGTCCAACCAACCTTTGTTCTATCGCTGCTGGTCGACACGTTGCCGAGATTGAAGGCCTTGAGAAGCGCCGACGTTCTCGATGCTGAGCGTATGGTCGACCTTCGCATAGGCAAGGCCACCCGTGGCGTAAAGCAACAAGTGGTCGTGGACCACATAACCAGCTCGGCCACGCAGCGTGCCAAACCAATTCATGTTGCTCTCTAAACTGGCCGTCTCCGTAGCGGAAGGCCCGGGTTCAATGTCGAGGCCGGTGGGCGACGTGTCCAGGTAGTTGAAATCCGTTTCTATGCCGAAGACGAACGGACTACAGCAGCGCTGCCAGTTGTAGCCGACATACCCGCCAAACGTGACCGAGCCGTCGTTGTCGCTAAATGTCAGGCCCTGTGCCGGAGCACCCACTGTCTCATTGGTGACCTCAACTCGCTGGCGCGCATAGCCGACGGCCGCGCCGATGTAAGCGCCGGCGAATGGAGCGCTTCGCAGCAGGCGAGGGGCCGCAGGCTGGACCATGCCGTCCGCCCAGGCTGCCGTTCCGAGCAAGCTCAAAATCAAGATCGAAAAAACGAAGGATAATGGCCGCGTCATTGGAGCCCCCAGATCCGCTCGGACGTGTGTGTAGGCAACTCGCCAGCAGTTTGTGCACAGGAATTCAACTGCGATTCGGGATCGGGCGTCGACCGGCAACGGGTTGGGCAGGAGACAATTAGGGGACTGATGCTCCTCTCACACACCTCGATGCCTTGCAGATGTTGAAGAATCCGCTGTTGTAGATTGTTCAGAAGTTGCCAACTGAGGAGTTGGCGCGCAACGAGCCTGAGGTTTCTTGCTTCACGGCGTCGATCCCGCCGCACCAGGGTCGGACGTCCATCCTCCGGAGGTCTCCCCCATATCGGAGATGGGCTAGCTTCGAGCTCAGCGCATACCTGCGCGCGACCGCGCGCTCCCAACTGCCGGTTACGCCAGGACCGATCCGAACAGCTCGTATCGCGTTCGACGGATTCGTGGCGGTTTTTGGAGACTCGATGTTTAACAGACGTCCGCTTGACCCAAAGCTGACTTCAAGCACAGCCAGCACAAAGTCTGCTTCTGACCCAAACGGACGTTTCAGCTCGACGTGAGCGTCGCAGCTCGATCAGCCGCAAAGCCGAGAAGGCAGACTATGAGGCACATCCCGGACTACTTCGTTTTAGTTCCCGTCATACTCCCTTTGTTAGTCTGCATCTCGCTTCCCATGGCGTGTTAACCAAAGGCATTAGTTTTGCCCGGACGTGTAAACCCGAGCTATTAGCACGAGGCATTGCCATGCTGAACGCCGAGCAACTGCGCGACGCACCGCTGAGTGTGCAGGTTGAATTTTGGAACAGATGGAACGCCGACACTCGGGAAAAAGGGATCTTGCAGGTGTCCATGGATCAGCGCCATGTGGTTGTGGACTGGCTGGAACGCATACGACGCGGTGACCTCAGAATACTCGAGGTTGGATGCGGCGCTGGGTGGCTCTGTGGCAGTTTGACGAAATACGGTTCTGTGACTGGTACCGATCTGTCGCACCTTGTACTAAGCCGGGCAGCGCGGCGTACCCCTGACGTCAAATTCATAGCCGGCGATTTCATGTCGCTCGACTTCGAAAAAGGCAGTTACGATGTGCTCGTCTGCTTGGAGGTGCTCTCGCACGTCGCAGACCAAAGAGCATTTATCAGAAGAATAGCCTCCCTGTTAAAGCCGGGTGGTTACCTTATGTTCGCCACACAAAATCGACCGCAACTCGAGCGCAACGACATACCGCGTCCAATGCCTGGACAAATTCGGCAATGGGTCGACCGACACGAGCTAGCACGACTTCTTGAGCCTGATTTTAATGTCCGCTTGCTGTTCTCTGTTACTCCCCAGTGCAACAGAGGGGTGCTGCGGATCATCAATTCCAGCAAACTCCACAGCGCCTTGTCAGCGATTGGTCTGGCTCGTGTCGGGCAAACTGTAAAACGGGTGCAGGAGAAGGCCTGGCTCGGGTGGACACTGATGTGTCTGGCCCAGAAGCCAAAAGGCGACCGCGGGCGGTGTTCTTCTAATGAAGAGCTTGCGGAAATGCATGTTTAGTGACGCGTAGGTGGCACCACTGCGTTTGCAGAGCGCCCCGCGGTGAAAAGGTGTCCCTCGGAGCCTTTTCCGTGTTCACCGGCCGCCGTCAACGCGGCCGGTACTTTTGCGTGCAATTTAATCATCTCGCCCCCCGCATGCGCTATGCGACCTCAGCAAATCCTCGGACGTGCTCGGCGGCCAACGTCGGGGTCGATAAGGACTCCGAGCACCGCCAGCGGGCGGCGGTCGGAGCCTACGCGAGGCGCGCGGGCTTCGAGGTCGTCGCCGAGTTCTACGATGCTGCTGTGAGCGGCGCCGACCCTATCCAGGACCGCCCCGGCTTCGCCGCGCTGCTCGATCGCATCGAAGACAACGGCGTACGCACAGTCATTGTCGAGGACGCTAGCCGGTTCGCCCGCCAACTGATGGCCCAGGAGCTGGGCATCGCCCTGCTGGTCAAGCGCGGCGTGCGAGCTGCTGACGGCCAGCGGCGACGATCTCACCGCCAGCGACGATCCGGCCGCAACATGATGCGCCAGGTCGCGGGTGCCTTCGCCGAGTACGAGAAGGCCCGGCTCGTCGGCAAGCTGCGCGCCGCGCGTGACCGCATCCGCAAGGAGCGCGGCAAGTGCGAGGGACGCAAAGCGCACGCCGAGATCAACCCTGATGCCGTGGCTCTGGCCAAGCGCCTGCGCCGTGCAAATCCGAAGACAGGTGAGCGGATGTCACTGCGCGATTTCAGCGCCGAGCTGAAGGCCGCCGGCTACGTCAACGCGCGCGGACTAAGACTCAACCCGAACTCGATCAAGAGCATGGTTGAGCGTAAAGCGGCTCCCCGGTCGTGGGCCGCGTGAGCGACAGCCGACGGAATAGCTACGGCGGCAGCAGCGGCCGGCGCGGCGGTGCGTAGGAAGTTGCGCCGGTTGAGGCCCGGTGCATGCTGGGTAGACTTTGGCATGGGTGTTCTCCGATTTGATGTGGACGGCCTCGGTCGCTCGGCGCCAGGCTGCCTCAATTCTACCGCGCTAATGTCGCGTTGCCTGCGTGGATGCCTCTGCCGCGCGACAACTGAAACTGGGTGAGGCGATTGGGTGGCTTGAACGAGCAGCCGAGAGCGGCGCAACCAACGCGTTGTTCGAGATCGGGCGGCTATATACGGACGTCGCCAAACATCCCTACCAGGTGAATTTCGAGAAGGCGCGCCACTATCTCGAGCGCGGCGTGCAAGTCAATGATGCACGCGCTGCCGCTCTGCTCGCAGAGCTCTATCTCGATGGTAAGCTGGTGGCGCGCGATCCGCACGAAGTGAATGCGCTGCTCGATATGAGCGTTGCGTCGGGCAACGCTACGGCGCTTTTCCGGCGCGCCATGCGCCTCGAGCACGGTGATGGTGTCGCGCGTCATTTGCCGCAAGCAATGGACTGACTACGCGGCGGCCGCTCAGGCTGGAAGCGCGGATGCGATGCTTGCCCTCTGCCACCACTACACTTACGGCAATAGTTGCACGACAATAGAGCCGCACGAGGCCGTGGCTTATGCCGAGGCAGCGCTCTCCAGGGGCGGCAAGGCCGCCCACGCCCTACTCGGTAGTTTTTATGAACACGGCTTTGGCGTGGAAGCGAGCGCGACGAGAGCAGAGGAGTATTATCGGGCTGCCGCAATCGCCCACGATGCATTGGGTCACGTGGGGCTTGCCCGACTTGGCATGCGCCACACTGGGAGCCAGCGAGACGCAGCCGATATCAGGCGCCATGTTGCGGCGGCCTGCGCCAGCAACAACCACGCGGCCAAAACCGCCGCCGAGGTGATCCTGAGGCAGCTCCAAACGTCCGAGAGGCTGGCGACCGTCCCGGGAACGGTCACGCTCGAGGACATCGCCTCTGGCTCCGCAGATGCTCCCGTGTCGCTGGTGTTGTGCATCTCGATGGCGGATGCAGCCTGCGCCCTGTTCGAAAGAACCGTGCTCCCTGCTCTCACATCACGGTTCATCGAGCGAGGCCACGTGCGGTTGATAGTGCGGGAGGGGAATGCCGAAGCGGCAGGCGTGTGGGCCGTCGTTCGTACCGCTGAAAGAACGACGCGGCTCTCGGTGCTTAGTCGCCTGCTCGCCGCGCAAGCCCAATGGAAAGGGGAGCAGGACCAAGTCACTGCCGTCGCTACCGCGCTCGCCGACCTCGATGTTGACGCGCAACGCGTATCGCGGGCACTAGCGTCCTTCGATGTCATCTCGCGCATTCAATACATGGGGGGTCAGATCGCAGGCAGTTTCGGCGTGACCGAGGTCCCCACAATATTCGTTAATGGCCTGAAGCTCATGCGTCCCGACCTCGCAAGGCTCGAGGCTGCCATCCTTCTAGCCCTGCCCCCCGAGGTCGCTGTCGGCCTGAACGGCGCATCGACGCTGCACCTACCGGGGAGCTGAGCCCATCGATGGCCTGCAAAACGCCTTGGATCGGGGGCGCAGACCGCCAGCAGCGCAATCACCGGCAATCGGAAGCAATACGCCGACGGCAATTATACGGATAGATCTAAGTGGACCAGGGAGCCCGCTGGGCGCAAAGCTCGTGCGAATACCGGAGATCAAGCGTGACACACGGTGATCAAGGGCCAACGGACGTGCGATCTGCGCTCCAACCTTCAGGCGTGGAGCGCACAAGAGAAGCTTTGCAGGCCGAAAGCGGTTCAGCGCACCCACAGACCTCGCACGGGAGCGACGGTCTCGATCTCAGCGGTGTTGGCAACGCCGCGTTTCTTTGGGCAGGCATCGCTGGCTTGCTGGCGGCCGCAGTCGTGAGCGTTGGCCTGTTCGGTTCCCCCGGCTCTCCGGACAAAGCGAGGTCTCAACAGACCGGCGTTAACGCCGCATCTCTGCTGCAGCCGGTCGCCGCTGGCGAAAGCGCGGCGGCTATCGCACGGTTGATGATGAGTGGATCCGAGAAGGAGAAAGTCAGGGCCGAGCTCGCCGACGGCAAACTGCGCCTCGCTGTGATTACTGTATCCGACAACTTCGAGGAGGACGGCGACTGGGTGCGGATTTCGGCGGCCGGATTTCAGCAGGACGTGCGCTTGCTGAACAACTCCTACACAGTAACCGTGCCCTACCTTCCCGGTATGCCCGTCAGTGTCAGCGGATTGGTCGATGGCAGAGGTGGTGACATCACTGTCTCCGTCTACGTCGGCGCGGCGCGATTATCCTTGAAGCCTTTAAAGACGGGAGAAGTTCTGCAAATTCCGGCACCGTGAGACTAAGCGTGACAGAACCAGCGAAAATTCTCATCACCACACGGAGGGTCTGCGTAAGCGATCCGCGGGAGGCGACGACATGACGGGCATGGCATGGGCGGGCCGACTTGGCATCGTGATCGCCATCATCATCATAGAGCGCGCCTCCCCGGCGCTTGCTTGGTTTCTGGTCGCACTTGCGGCGGCAGGCACTGTGTGCGCATTCGTTTACAACGGGCGTTTCCTACCAGCCCCCGCGCTGCATCTCATTGATCGGGGACTGGGCAAGCAGGGCCGCAAATCCGAGCCCAAGACGCCAACCGTGATCGATGAGACGGAACTGGCGGGCCACCTTAGAGGGCGCGTGATCGGCCAGGACGAGGTGATTGATGCGCTCGCCCGGCGCCTGCGTCAGCGTTTGGCGGCCCGGCGCGAGGGCAAGCCCGTCGCCGTGATGTGCTTCGCCGGCGCGCCTGGCGTTGGCAAGACGTATCTCGCAAAGGTTTTGGCGGAGAAACTCTACGGGAGCGACAAGCATCTGCACGTGTTCGAGATGGCTAAGTTCGAGCAGGGTTACTCCTCCAACTCTCTGTTTGGCGTCCCCGCCGGCCTACAAGGATCCGGTGAGCCCGGCCTTCTCCCTCGCGCCCTGCGCGATACGCCGAATTCGATCGTGCTGCTCGATGAGTTCGAGAAGGCAAGCCGCAACATCCATCTCGCAGTTTCTGTCGGCGTGGAATGATCGGATTCGTCACGGACCTGGGCACGTCGACAAAGTTCTCCACGACCGAGACGATCTTCGTTCTGACTACGAACGCCGGATCCGGCCGGATTACCGAGTTGACGCGCGATCCAAAGATTACGCAGGAGGAGCTCAACCGGCTCATTAAGAGCGCGCTTCTTGACGCAGACTTCGCTCCGGAAATCCTCTCGCGGATCGACGACGTATTTGCCTTCCGCGATCTCGGTGGGCTCGATATAGCGCGCGTGGTAGCGCTCGAGATGGACCGCAGCGCGCGCGAATACCAGCTCGCCGTTGCAGATCACGGCATCGATCCGGCGATCCTGATGGAGGCGATCAACACCTTCACTGAGAAGAAGCCGAAGGGTGGCGTGCGCGACATCGCGCGCCAAATCGAGGATCAGATTGCCGACGGACTGATCGAGGCGAAGGCATCAAACGCCCGCCGAATTCGCTTCGAGGCCGATGGGAAGCGAGTGCGCGTGATCCCTATCGACGACGATGAAACCCAGCAACGAGTGAAGACAGCCCGGTCTAAGCAAGCAGCGGCCGGCTGAAAGCAGCGATACGGAGACACGCCATGACAGCAGATGCCAAGAAGCCGACTGGTGAAAGCAGAGATCCGCTCGTCGGGCTGTCCAATTTCGATGCGATATCCAAGATGTGGGAAATGAAGAGCCGCGAGCTGACGCTGATCGATCCCGTGGAGCTGGCAGCCTTCCTCAAATCCAAGGTCATCGGTCAGAATTCAGTGATCGATTCCGTCGTCGCGCGCCTGCATCGGCGCATGGCTGCCAAGCGACCAAACAAACCCGTCGCCGTATTCTGCTTTGCGGGAGCTCCGGGCATCGGCAAGACCTACCTGGCGCAGGTTCTAGCTGAGAAGCTCTTCGGGAGCCCGAAGCATCTGCACTACATCGACATGACAAAATTCGGCAGCCAGGCGTCGTCCTGGTCGCTCTTCGGATCGGCCGCTGGACATATTGGCTCGACCAAGCCCGGCATTATTCCGCGTTACCTTCGCGACGTGCCGAATTCCATCGTGTTGCTCGACGAGATCGAAAAAGCGGATCGTAGCGTTCTCAATCAGTTTCTCTCGGCCTGGAACGACGGCTTCGTCACCGAGCTCAGCGACGGCTCTAAGCATTCGAACTCGAGAAGTGATCTTCATAATGACCACGAACGCAGCCAAGAGCCGCATCGAGGAATATGCCCGCGATCCGAAGATCACTCAGGACGAGCTCAACAAGCTCGCCAAATCGGCGCTGGAAGACGCCCAGTTCGCGCCCGAGGTGCTGTCGCGCGTCGATGACGTATTCGCCTTTCGCAAACTCGCCGGCCTCGACATCGCGCGCGTCGTGGCGTTGGAAATCGAAAAAGCCACCAAGTCCTACAATTTGGAGGTGGCCGGTCAGGGCATCGACCCCAGCATCCTCATGAGCGCGATCGACGAGTTCACGCATAACGAGCCGAAGGGTGGCGTGCGCGAGATCGCGCGGCACATCGAGGAGAAAATCGCCGATGGACTAATTGATGCCAGGCAAAATGGGGCGACACACGTAATGTTTGAAGCCGACAATGAGGACGTGCGTGTAATTCCGGTATCGACCGACGAGATCCAGAAACCAGCCGACACACAAAGTGAGGGCGGGGCGATCCGCTGACCCGGGTCTGCATCTGGCCCAGCAGCGTCGAGGATTGAGGAATGACGACGAGCTCCGGAACCAAGGGGATGCTGTCCACCGAGGCGGCGCGTAAGTCCGTCCTCGCGACGCTCGTCGACCTTTATAAGAGCGACCTTGCATTTCGCGGCATGCTTGATTTTGCCGTAGTTGGTGCGCTGGTCTTGATGTTTCTCGATCCTCCCGGCAGCGTGCAGTGGCCGTGGAACCCGCCGCACGATCAGCATGACTCGGGCGCGCCCCAACCCCAACCGAATAGAGACCTGGTGGGCCCGGGAAATAACAGTTCGATCCTCCCGCCGCAGAAACCGAAGAGCGTCGCCGGACCGGCCATCCCGATTCCATTTGCGGATGTGTTCAAGAATCCGCGCGTCGGCGCTGCTTTCATCTTGGACATCGATCCCAAGGCGTTCCGCTCGTCGAGCGCGGCCGATCAGCCACGGCTGGCGGCTGCGCGGACGGCCATTGGGCTCTGGCGGGTAGATGATGCCATCGAGGCCCTCCGCGAAGCCGACGGCAACGATCCCAACGTCGCCTTGTTGCGCGGAGCTGCTTTCGCGATGCGCGGTGATGCCGCGCGCACGGCGGAAGCGCTTTTGCGACAAGCGGCAGATGCCGGCAATACACAAGCAAAAGCACTGCTCGGATCTCTCCTTTTGGATCCGCGAGGTGGTGCGCCTACCAATTCCGCCGAGGCTCAGCAGCTGATCGAGGCCGGCGTCGCGGCCGGTGACCGCCAGGCCATGCGTCTTGCAGGCATTGGCTACTTGAGCGGCGAATTTGGCATGCTCGATGCCGCGAAGGGCGCGAATCTTTTCAAGCAAGCCGCGGATGCCGGCGACGCGGAGGCCATGGCCATCTATGCGCGTCTTCTGTCGGAAGGGATCGGGGTTGGCACCGCGGATCCGGCACAAGCAGAGCGCTATCTGCGTCAGTCGGCCAACGCCGGTCTAACTCCAGCTCAAGAAACTCTCGGCAATTGGCTGAGCGCTCAGTATGGTGCGGGGCTTCTACCCGACCCGAAGGAAGCGATCGAATGGCTCACCAGGGCCTATGAGAAAGGGCATTCCCTTGACGCGCTCGGCAGCCTGGTCGACCTACACAGCACAGTTGCCAAGGCCGCACCCTGGAAGGATATCCCGCGGGCCATGGGATATCTGCGCCTATGTTCCGGCCTGGCGTGGGCCCCATGCCAATACGACATCGCGATCGCTTGGAAGCATGGCCACTTCGGCAGCGTCAACTACGTGCTCGCTCGCGCCCACCTAGCTGCTGCGCTCAGTCTCGGCGACCAGCGCGCCCAGGAAGGCCTCGCGACCCTCGACAAGCTACTGACCCCGGCGCAAATCGCCGAGGCCACCACAGCTGAGCAGAAAATCCGCGCCGAGTTGAAGTCCACGTATTCACTCCTCGCGCTGCAGTACTCGGATATCCACATCCCTTTACCTCCGAAGGTAGTCTCTTCAGAGCTGCGGGGAGTGGCCGGCATTCCGAACATCGAGTTTCAGAGCGTCGGCTCTCAAGGCAGCGGCGGGGTCGGCACTGACGTTGATGCCCTTCGCGATCGAGCGATTGGGCATTTCGAAGACAAAAACTACGATGGCGCTATCGCCGACTTCACGGAAGTCGTCAAGAAAGGCGACGCGACGTGGGAGGACTATAACCAGCGCGGAATGGCCTACCACGCGAAGGGGCAATACGACCTAGCGATCGCCGATTACACGCAAGCTTTAACAAAAAATGAGCACGCCGACGCCCACTACAATCGTGGGCTTGTGTACAGGGAGAAGGGAAATTTGGATGACGCATTGACCGATTTCGAAGCGGCTATCCGGAAGAAGAACGACGAGCCAAACTATTTTGTCGCCCTCGGCATAGTGCATTACATGAAGTCCGCCTACGACCTTTCGGCGCGCGACCTTGATAAGGCAATTGAACTCGCGTTCAAAAATACAACCATGACCCCGGAGGGTAAGGCCGAGTATTATTTCATGCGCGGCCGGGCGAAGGCTGAAGCCGCAAGCGCGCAGCTCCGCCAATGTCGCACCTTTGCCGGTGCCAGGTGCGATAGTTCGGAGCAATTCATGGCCGCAGCTGCTGATTTTAAGCTGGCACTCGCCGAGAAATCCGACTACGCACCGGCGCTGCTCCAGCTCGGTTTGCTCGCCAGTGAGGTGGGCGATCGTCGGCAAGCGATCGAGCAATACTCGGCGGCGATAAAGGCCGACCCGAACAACACGACGGCTTACAACAACCGCGGTGTCATTTACGGAGACATGGGCCAGAATGAACTGGCATTCGCCGACTACAACGACGCCATCCGCGCCGATCCCACGAACCGAGCCGCCTGGGCCAATCGTGGAGTCCTGTTTTCAAACGTTCGCAATCGCAAGCGGGCGATCGAGGACCTTCGCCAGGCGGTTGCGATTGATCCAAATTACGCCTACGCCATCGACGCATTGAGACGGCTGGGCGTCAAGATCAAGCGCCCCGCTCAAGACGGCATTGATCAAACGCTGCGCTGAGGACTGCGAGTCAAAGTCGTCCTGGCGGCCACGCCTGTACAGCCCCCAAAACCCAAAAAATGCTGCGTTTGTTCAGTGATGGTGCCGGCCTCACGCGATTTGCGGTTGGGGTCAGTACCGCTTCTCGAATTCCGACAGGTCAGCCTAGGCTCGGCAAGATGCAAGGCCCACTTCGATCGATGTGCGTTCGCGGGGTCTAACCTCGCCCGACGCCAGCAACAGTGGCAAGCTGGTGATCGCGCTTTCCGCCGCGAGCAGATCCGCCACACGACGGGATTCGATGATCAGGGTCTCAAGGTCCACAAGGCGTTGTAGCAAGTTACCGCGTTTCCGAGAGCGTCAGCTGCGGACGGCGGCTCACGTCGTGCCGAGCGCGCGCCGTCAGATCGACGGCACCGGGCTAAGCGTCGTCTTCAGTTCGTTTAGTCATCTGTCCCAATGCAGCAACACATCCGCGCGGTTCAGCGATGGGCCGCCCTACTTTGTGGAACAGTAAGTTGACAGGCTAAGCCGGCGTTCTAATTGTCATTGGTCAGATCTCGGACCAAACCCCAGAGATCAGCTACGGCTCGTGAGGGCTAGAGCTAGATGCAGCAGCCGGGCGGAATGCGGGGTCCCGCCCGACTGAGGCCACCCTCAGTCCGCCTCACGACGGACCACGTGACAGGTTAGCGTCCTGGATTCTTATGGCGAATTTGCGTTGTTCATGGCTCCGCGAAATAGAACTGCCTCGTCGTCACTGGGTGAGACCGCTTCTTGATCGCGCGATAGGGGCGCGCAGCGATGTGCGCCTTTTTACTGTGAGCTACTGTCGCCCTCTGAGCGATTGATCGAGCGCTGTAGGGCGCGCAGGTTCCACGGCTGGTCAGGGCCGCCTGGGATAATATGGTCGGCATCCCACGCGAACGATGACCCATCGACCGCATCTCGCAACAGCAGGTTGCCGCGAACGTCGATGCACGACGGCGCATATTCGTGCCCGGCCGAGTTGATCCACGCCATACGACGCAACTGGCACTTGAACGGCACACAACGCAGGACGTCGGCAAGCCTTAGGTCACGATAGGCGGCCATGGCGTTGTAGGGCGGTGCAAATGCGCCTGGGGGCGGCAGTTTCATAGCGGTGACCCTCGCGTTTATGGCTGAACGCGGGCGACCAGTTACTTACCCACAAGAAACGTAGCCGATTCCCACAAGAACTTGGAGTCGATGCGTTGTTGCTGATGCAAAGTTCGATGTCGGATTTGGGTCAGAAGCGGACATTGAACCCGTCGGTACGAATGTCAGCTTTGGGCCAGAAGCGGACATCAAGCGTCTCCTGTCGGCCAAGAACCGGACATCCACGACAAACCTTGGGGGATCTTTGCGCGTTAGGCGAACGTGCTCGCCCGCGCGGCCTGGCATATCACGCGTCGCCTTGGCGACATCGCGGCGACTCCCCGAGGTACGGCTCAGGCTTTAGGTGCGTTGAGATGAAGGGGACGGGCGAATCCCAGGACAACGGCAGCGCGGCCGGGTCAACATCGCGTTCGTGGCCGCAGTCGCAGCAGTAGACCCAGCGAAGCTTTCTCGCTTCGATGAGGTCGCCAGCGTGACAGGACCACTCATCGTTACCGATGCTCAAGACCGCGGCTAAATCTAGTTGCCCTTCGTGAGCCGCCCCAGAGCCGGGGTTATCACTGCCTCGAAGATGCTTCGCTGGCTGTCCGTTAGCGAGCCTAGTCCTAAATTGATTGTCTGCAGCGCAACGGCGTGAGCAACGTGCTCTGCTCAAGAAAGCCATTGGCAAGCAAGTGCTGAAGGTCGTCGTAGTGTTCGAGACTGAAGTCCGGCTTCACCGCTGCACCCCCCTAATCGTGACTAGCTACAGGGGAGCAACGACATCTAACGCTGCCCTAACTAAGGCATTCTGTTTGGGACCGAAGATTATCCGCTCACGATTGGTACCAGAGCTGCAATAGTTCGTGGTCGATGTCGCAGGCAGCAGCCCCGGTTTCACCGTCGTCGCCGGACCTCCCAAACTACCCCCACTAATGCTACCCGGAGGCCGCGTTATTTCATTTTTGTCACGCCGCCAAGCCATTCTGGCTAAGTTCGGATGATGCGCTTGTGAGGACCCCGACTCGACCCCACACTGCCCGCAGAGAGGCTGATGGGGGTTGGCCATGACAACGTTCCTTGCGAGCACGATCACTGAGACCACCAAGACCGACGACAATCGGATCGAAATGACCTTCGTCGATGCCGATGGCAAGCGACATACGGTGAGCATCCCCTCGGCTATCGCCGCTGATCT
Source organism: uncultured Alphaproteobacteria bacterium (assembly GCA_963724595.1). GTDB lineage: Bacteria > Pseudomonadota > Alphaproteobacteria > Rhizobiales > Hyphomicrobiaceae > Hyphomicrobium_A. The sequence goes on from CAVRVR010000022.1 coordinate 169,726, forward strand.
TGTTCCACTCCTCGAACGGGTCGCCTCCGATCAATCGCAAACCATTGGCGAACTGACCCGACTGCCGAAAGCTTGCGAAGTTGGCCACGCCGTGCGCGATCGCAAAGTTCTGCTGCGCTTCGACAATGAGCCGCCTTACGCGATCGGATTGGAAGCTGCCGCGGCTTTAGGACGAGCACTACAGGAGGAGACGGAATTCGTGTCCGACACCAGCCGCCGGTGTTGCATTAGAGCGGAGGCTTCAACACACGCGGGCGTTACCCGAGTGCGCGGTCGGTGACGGAGCCTCGACGTTTAGTACTCGCTGCCATCAGGTTCCTCCGCGCACGGAGAACTCTCGTGGTTCAAGGCACCGTTAGTGGTTCAACCCCAGAAAGGGTTATGGCTTCATCCATCCCGATGGCGGCGGCGGTGACGTGTTCGTGCATATCAGCGCTGTCGAACGATCTGGCCTAAGCCAACTTCACGAAGGCCAGAAAGTCTCGTTCGAGGTCGAGATAGGTGTTGATGGCAAGACCTCGGCCGCAAATTTGAAAATCCTTCGGTAGGATGTTTGTGGCTGGCAAACCCAGCGAGCAATAACGCTGCCATCGAGCACGCTCACCGGAACGCGCTAACCTCCGCCGAAGGATGGCACGCCGAGCACCGTGGCAGGAACGATTGCCCGCGCGGGCGTCAGCTATGGGTTCTGACGTTCTTTCATTGCACGCAAGAGCTTGGCGGCCGATCGGGTTGGATCGCAGCGCGCCGCGTGCGAGGATGTGAACCGTCATCGGCGCACTGGGATGGCGGCGATGTGTTGCAACGCAGGGAGAACGCCATGCTTCGTCTGCTGGTCGTACTCGCGTGCCTCGTTCAGTTTTCCGCCGCGGCGTTGGCTGACCGCTGCGCCTCGGGCACGATAAAGGTAGTCAGGGATGGATGGGCCGTATGCCTGCCGCTCATCCGGCCCGGCCGCATTCCTCGCGTCTACCCGTGAGCTGCCCGGTAACCCGGCTCTCACAATTGGCCGCACGCGGTCGAGAATGACGGCGTGGCCGCGCTTGCGAGCCACGACGCCCGCGCGTTCAAGTTCCTGCATGACCGTCGTCACGCCCGGGCGGCGGACGCCCAGCATCATCAGACAGCCGGTCCAGCAGGGCGTGTGGGGGCCGCTCTTGAGCGCTGAAAGAAATTATAAACCAAACTCGCTCAAGCGGTCGTTGAGGTTTTAGAGCTAGCAAGGTGCTCGAACCCCAGCAACGAACACGTGTCAGATGACAATCGGATTGCTCCACGTTCGCAGGGAGCAGTTGGCTGCGCTCCGTCGAGCGACGCCAGCGGCGATGCTGGGCTATGCGATAAATGTCGCAATTGCGCTTTGGGCGCTCTTCGGGGTAGTTCCGAACCCAGCGTTGGGAACCTGGGCGATAGTCGCATGCGGCGTGTGCGGAGTTATCGGTTGGCGGGCGTTGCGAGCCGGTGATAGGCCCCGCTCGGCTTCTCCAGGACGCGCACGCAGAACGGTGAAGCCACTCCTATTCGCCGTGCTGCTTGCTCTGCCGTGGTCGATCCTGCCCGTGTTCTACGCTGGCGCGATCAACGGTCATGATGAGATCGTATTGATCGCACTCGCGGTTGGCATGGCCGCCAGCGGCAGCATTCTCCTGGCCCCGATACCTGTGGCGGGGGTCACTTACCAATCGATCATCCTGCTGCCGCTCGTTGTCAAATGCGTTTTCGTCTTAGGGACCAAGAACTATCTCGCGCTTGGTTTTCTGGGCCTGAGCTACTGGTTCTTTCTAACATTACTGATCACGACGACCGCGCGCATGTTCGATGAACGTCTTCGCGCCACTGATGAACTGCACGCCTCTCATCATGAAATCGAAACTGCCGCAAGGACGGACGCGCTGACTGGGTTGGCGAACCGTCGCGCCTTCGTCGCCAAGCTCGCAGCACCGTCGCGGCATGCACCGGGCGCGCCGGACTACGCTTTATTGTACTTGGACCTGGACCGTTTCAAAAACATCAACGATGTGTTGGGCCATCACGTTGGAGACGAGATGCTCCGAGCCTGTGCTAAGCGGATTGAGAGTGTGGCGCGGGCCAATGATTTCGTCGCTCGTCTTGGGGGCGATGAGTTCGCCGTCATAGCCGAGGATACAGCGGATCGCGCGGCGGCCGATCACTTGGCGCGCCGCCTGCTGAATGAACTTTCCAAGCCTTATACGGCCGATGGTCATCGACTCAGTGTCGGCGCGAGCATTGGCATCGCGTTGTCGTCGGAATTCGGAAGCAATGGAGACGAATTGCTCAAGCAGGCCGACCTTGCAATGTACGCATCCAAAACGTCGCAAGAGAGTATTCGCTTCTTCGAACCAGCCATGGAACGTCGAGCAAGGGACAGGCATAAGTTGGAAGCGGGTTTGCGGGCGGCGCTGAGCCACAACTCATTTGCTCTCTACTTCCAACCAATCCGCAACCTTGCGTCGGGAAGCATCACCGGTCTTGAGGCCCTAATCCGTTGGCCGCAGCCCGGTGGTCAAGTGCTCTCGCCTGACGACTTCTTGCCGTTGGCCGAAAGCTTGGGGCTCGGTGATGAGATCGGAGACTGGGTTATCAATGAAGCATGCGCCCAGGCTGTGAGCTGGCCGCGCGATGTCATCGTCTCTGTCAACGTATCGCCGTTACAAATTTCGTCGGGAAAGCTCCTTCGAGAAGTCGAGCGGGCGTTGGCACGGACAAAACTTCCAGCACGCCGTCTTCAACTCGAAATCATTGAGGCAAGCTTGCTTCAGGACGATGGGGACGTGCGTGCGACGCTCGACAACATTCGCGCGCTGGGCGTGTCGATTTCCTTGGACGACTTCGGAAGTGGGTATTCGTCGCTGAGCTACCTCGTTGGTTTTCCGTTTGACCGCATCAAGCTTGATCGGCAGTTTATCGCTGCGGATCAACCGAACAACAGTTGGGCAATTGTGCGGGCTGTAGTGCAACTCGCCAAGACGCTGAGATGCAGCGTGGTGGCGGAGGGCATCGAGTGCATGGTTCAACTTGAACGGCTTCGCTCGATCGGTGTGTCCGACGGTCAGGGCTACCTTCTGGGTAAGCCTCAGCCGAGTGATGAGACACTGGCTCTCCTGCACGACCGCGATGCCTATCGGCTTCCAGAAGAACCAGTGAAATACGCCTAGTCTCTCGGGTGTGGGGCTCAGGCCGGTTCTCGGGTGACGAACGTAATCACGACCAACGCTGGTTTCATCTCCGCCGCCTCGGTCCACGTCTTCGCGTCCCGCAAATCCGGTCTTGAATTCACCGCCTGACGCCGGGATCACGCCGCCTCGGAAGGCCGGTCTGCCCATCGCCTCGTTTCGTAGGCATCGATGGCGTTCCACAAGCGGTCGATTTCATCTTCATACGCGGGGTTCTGAGCGGCAGGCGCGCAATTGGTCCGCCCGCCGGACAAGGGAGTAGGTACATGGCGTCGGCCTGGGTCCACGGGAAATCGGCGGTCCAGGTGGGCAGCGGAACGATAACGCACCGTTGCTTCTTCGTCCTGCAGGTCCAATTCGTCATGGCTTATCCTGCGATGCTCGTCGGTCTGGCGCTGACCATTTCATCCGCCGACGATCTTGGCGCGGCTTAATAAGGTTGACCATAATCGCACTCCTTCAAAGGAGTGCTCCGTAAGCGGACAGTCTGGCAAAGGTGTGGCAACACCGCCTCCAGCACGCAACGAGGCTTTGCGCTGGTGCTTGGTGATCAAGTCTTTTCGAACAGCTTGTAGCGTTCGCGATTGGCTTCACGCCACTCCGCGGTCTTCACCTTGAACCATCCCGATGCCGGGCCGGCAACGTAGACGGACTCACGCCGCTTGCTGACAATGCCCTCGAGGCCGTTCTGTGCCGCCGCATGCAGCAGTTTCTCGCCATCGGCAAATGTGTGAGAAAGCCGCAAGGTGTCGCCGGGCGTCTTGGCGAGGAGCGCGCTCAATTTGGCTTTGCGCTTCTCCAACGCCAGGGGCCGCAGATCGCGCCCGTTCAGCATCAAGAGGTCGAAGCACCAGACGCATAAGCCCGACGCGGGTCGTCGCAGCAACGCGTAGAAGTCCGGCTTATCTTCGCCGTCACAGGCGACGAGCTCGCCGTCGATTACCGCGCTCCTTACGGGCAAGTGCAGCACGGCGGCCGGGATCAGAAGATAGCGGTCAGTGAAGTCCTTGCCGTTGCGCGAGAACAACCGGACCTCCCTCCCGGATTTGTGCAACTGGATCCGAAAGCCGTCGAACTTCACCTCGTGCAGCCACTCCGGCCCCGTCGGCGGGGCAGGGCGCAGCTTCGGGCTTGCGATGGGGATGAAGCGGATACGCGGCACGGCGATAATATAAGGCCGTCAGGCCCAACCGAAAACCCGGAAGCCATAGTTCAGGTCGGCTTTGACACATCAATGCGCCAGAAACCTGAGGCATGTGTGCGAGGGCGCACGAACACATCGGCGATCGACCGTGGGAAGATCACGAGCAAACGCCTAGCCGCATTGACCCCGACGACGGCTTGACCTGCTGCACACACCCGCTGCACAGTCGCGCAGACACGACGCCAGAAAGCCCATAAATAATGGCGCTTCGCCGGGTAAGAGCTTTCTCCCACCGTCCGCACCAGACGAATGGAATTTCCAACGAGGTACCAACATGGCCGCTAGAAAGCGCGAACTCATCGAGCCGCACAAGGGCGACAAGCGATACGTTCGCCGCAACAAGAAGGGTGAGTTCAAAGAGGTCGTCGACGTCGGACGCTCGCTAGCCGCGGATCGCCGGCACAAGGCGAAGTCCGTCTCCAAGGAAGGTCAGGGCGACAAGGGCGACCGCCCGGCGGCGAAGAAGAAGACCAAGGTCAAGGTGAAGGCAAAACCGAGAGTCAAGGTGAAGCCGAAGGCGAAGGTCAAGACCAAAGCCAAGCGTAGGTAACGTCCGTGCGAGTAACCGGCTCGCATCCGGCAAAGGAAAGCCCCGGTCCCTTTCGGGCCGGGGCTTGGTTGCCGCGGGAGGGCGCCTGGGGCAACCGTAGGTGAAGCCGCGGGGGGTCGGCTTCTGGCGGTTCAAACGTCCACCCCCCGCGAGCGTTCCCGGGGTTCACAAGAATTATCTACTCGGGCGGACGCGGCGTCTCTCCTGGCGGTGGCGGCTCGATCGGGGTGGGGGTTGTACCCTTGGCGGGCACTTCGCCCATCAGCGCCTTGAGCGCCGTATCGTAGTGCCGCCGTGCCTCTGCGAGGTGCTGCTTGGCTTCTTCATTCTTGAGGAAAATTGCGTTTTGCGCCGCCTTGCGCAGCTCGTTCTCGAGGTCCCACAACGGACGCAGCGAGGGGTGCAATTTGTCCAGCCAATCGGCCATGGCACATCCTCCAAATATCTCAAAGGAGAACTAACCAACGCGGCAATCGGTTCCTCAAACCGCGGCTGCCTGAATTCTGCGCCGGCGAATCAGCTATCGCTCGGCAATGCTCGAACGATTGCAGACCTTCGATTTTACCCGGCTTGAGGCTTTCCTCGGCAATCACATCCTCGCGCTGTTCTGTTTCGCGATAGGCGGTCTGGGGTTGATGGCGATCGTGCTGATCGTCGCGGTGCTCGCGCGGGCGCGCAGCTCGGCCGCGCGGATGGAGTTTGCCGAGCTCAAGGGTCGGCTGGCGGCGATTTCAGAACTCGCTGCACAGCAAAGCTCCGAACAGGCGCGCAGCCTCAATGAGCGCATCGACACGCTGGCGCGACATCTGTCGCAGTCGCTCGACAATACCGCCACGCGGCTCGGCGACAACCTGAGCGAAGCCGGGCGGCGCACATCGGAAAGCCTGTCGACGCTGAACGAGCGCCTCGTCCTGATCGATGAGGCAAAGCGCAGCTTGTCGGAGCTGTCGAGCGAGGTCGGTTCCCTGCACGGCGTGTTGGCCAACAAGCAGGCGCGCGGCGCCTTTGGGCAGATGCGCATGGAAACCATCGTACGCGATGCGCTACCCGCGGGCGCTTTCGAATTTCAGCCGACTCTATCGAACGGCAAGCGGCCCGATTGCGTGATCCGGTTGCCGAACGCGCACGCCGCGCTGGTCATCGATTCGAAGTTTCCGCTCGAGGGCTTCGAGGCGCTGCGGGTCGCGCACACGCCCGAGGAGACGAAGGTCGCTTGCGCAGCGATCCGCGAAGCGGTGGGGCGCCACGTGGCGGCGATTGCCGAGAAGTATCTCATTCCCGGCGAGACGCAGGATACGGCTCTGATGTTCGTGCCGTCGGAATCGATCTGCGGCGACCTGTTCGAGAAGTTTCCGGACCTCGTGCAGGCGGCGCACCGCGCGCGCGTCATGATCGTCGCGCCGAACACCTTGATGCTGGCGGTGCAAACGGTGCTGGCGCTGCTCAAGGACGCCAAGATGCGCGACCACGCCGACGTCATTCAGCGCGAGGTCACGCTGCTGCTCGGCGATGTCGCGCAGCTCGTCGAGCGCGTCGCCGACCTCGAACGGCACTTTGCGCTGTCGGGCAAGTCGCTGGAGAAGGTTTCGGCGTCGACAGGAAAGATCCTCGGCCGGCGCCAGCGGCTGACCTCGCTCGATGTCGACGCCATGCAAGGCGTCGAGGGCAATGTCATGACACTCGCCGATGCCGAGGCCGCGCCAGAACCAAAGCGCATCAAAGGGCGTTAGCCCACCGGCCGCGATTGCGCCTGACGGCGAATGCCGGCGCCACATGCGTGACGCCGGCATTCGAATGGTCGGCCAGATCAGCAGTTACTTCGTGGCAGGGCCAGCCGTGCCGCCGGGCTCACCCGGCACGCCGCTGTCGTCGCTGCCGCCGGTGCCGGTCGAGGCACCTTCGTTCGCGCCAGCCGGCATGCTCGAGGAGCTAGACGAGCCGGCTGCAGGCGCCTGCTGCGCGGGGCCCGACTTGTTGTCAGGCAGGCCGTCCTTGCCGGCCTTCGAGACGCCGCCGGTGCCCGGCTGAATGTTCTGGTTGGTCGGCGATTTCGCAGCCGGATCGGTCGGAGGCGTCTGCGCGAACGCGGGAGCGGCGAAAAGCAATGCAGCAATAAGCGGAAGGGTACGGTTCATTTGTTTCTCCTTGGGGAATGCTTGGAGCCGTGCGGCTCGACGGGGCAACGACCTACCCCGCGGTGAGTTCCCAGGACTGCGACATCGCGTGCCTGCAATCGCGCGCTTCAGCGCTGTTCTGCGACGATGCCGCGCACAATGCACACGATGAGTGCTGCAAGCGCGAAACCGGCGATGACATCGGTGAGATAGTGCACACCTAGGTAGACGCGCGACAATCCGATGCCGGCGATAATGCTGCAGGTGAGCACCCACACGACAGCACGCTGCCAATCCCTTGCAACGTGCGCGGCGATGAGACCGGCGACGACGCTGAAGTAGCAGGCAGAAAACAGCGCGTGACCGCTGGTGAAGCTGAAGGTGTCGGGGAGATCACCGAAGAATGCCTCGGGGCGTGCGCGCGCGAAGGCGAGTTTCACGACATTGTTGAGAATGGCCGCGGCGACCATCACAAGGAGGAGCATCAGCGCGGCGCGCGAGCGCCCACCCAGCCACAGGCCGGCGACGGTCAGCGCGGTGAGTGTGAAGAGAACGACGACCGAGCCAAGGAAGCTCAGGGCGTGGGCGAGCAGGGTCAGGTTCGGCGAGGCCCAGCGGTTGATGCCGGTGCGCGTCGCGGCATCGATGCTATCCGTGACGCCCAGCACCACGGCAACGGCCAAAGCGGCGAACAATAGCGACGACACGATGAGACAGGCAAAGCGCCACTCGGTCCGCTCCTCGGCACGTGGCATGCGTCAGCTCGCTCGCGCCGATGAGTGCGCGGCTTCCGGCAACGGCATCCAGCCGCCTTCGCCGAGCTGAAAAGTCTCGCGCAACGACGGCGCGAAGAGCTCGCGCGCCGGCTCCCACGTCTGACGCTCGATGACGACGTCCGGCCGCTCGATGCGGATCAGGTTCCAGGAGTTGGCTTCATCGCGGCAGCGCGACGAGGTTGCGGTGCCGGCTTGCACCAGAATGGCCGCGTGGTCGAGTGCGGCGGGATGGTGGCGTGTCCAGCGCGCCGCATGGCCGACGTGGAAGTGCCCCGAGAGGATCATGTCGACGCGGCACTTCGTGAATGCGGTGATCGCCATCTCAGCTCTGCCCACCAGGCTGCCGCCGCGCCCCTCGCCCGGCAGGTCGAACGGATGATGCGTGACGACGATGCGCGTGACGTCAGGTCCGACGCCGGTCAGACTAGTGCAGGTTCGCTCAACCTGCATCCGATTGATGCGGCCATTTTTCCACGTCAGCGAGCGCGCCGTGCTCACCCCCTGAATGGCGACCTCGTCGTCGGCGTAGAACGGCTCCACGTCGCCGTTGATGAATTGCCGGTATTTCTCGAGCGGCGCCAACCATCTGCGCATGACGTCGTGCAACGGCACATCGTGGTTGCCAGGGACGACGATCTGCGGAAACGGCAGGCTGTCGAGAAAGGTGCGGGCGGCGGCGAACTCCAGCCGGCGCGCCCGTTGCGTGAGATCGCCGGAGACGACCACGACGTCGGGCCTTGCTTGCAGCAGAGCCTCGCGCAACGCCGGCGGAATGAGAGTGTTGACGCGCCCGAAGTGCAAATCGGAAATGTGGGCGATGGTACGCACGGATCAGGCGTCCCCAGTTTTCCACGCCGGCACAATGACACTCAGGGCTTTCGGCCGAACGCGGTAGTGCAGCGGCGATGTCGTGGAAAATACTTCCCCGTCGTTGGCGACTTTGATGCGCTTGCCCCTCCTGGTCTGCACCCAAAGTTCCTCGGCTTCGAGAACCTTCAATTCGCCCGGGGAGCCCCGGCCGAGTACGGCGCGCACGGCCATCTTGAACAGCGCGGCGCGGTTGGCACCCGGCGCAAGTGATACCCACAGCTTGCCGGTATCGAGCCGGCGCCGCTCGCCGATCTCGAGGCCGGTCGTCGCGTACGCGTTGTTGCCGACGAAAATGAAGGGGGTCCAATCGGCGCCGTCGTATTTGCCGTCGGCGTGCAGGCTGGCATGGAAGTGTGGCACGCGGCGCATGACACTGTAGACGGCGCGGACGAAGGCGACCCACTTGCTCACCCCGCGGCTCTGGTGCTCGTCGCGCTCCTGCACGATGGCAGGGTAGAGGCCAACGCTCGAATTGTTGATGAAGATGCGGCCGTTGAGCTCGCCGACGTCGACCAGCTTGGGTTCGCCGGAGATGATCGTCTCCACCGCCGCGTCGAGGTCGAGCGGAATGCCGACGTCCTTGGCGAAGTGGTTGAGCGTGCCGAGCGGCAGCACGCCGAGCGAAGCCTGCGTGCCGACGAGTGCCGACGCTACGGCGCTGACTGTTCCGTCGCCACCGGCGGCGACGATGGTGCGACAGCCTCCCTCGGCGTAGCGGCGGGCGATTGGAGTCAGCTCGCGGCCGTGCCTGACGACGATGGTCTCGGCCTTGGCGCCATGGTCGCGGAACAGCGCCGAGACGCGCTCGGTCAGCTGCGCGGCGCCGTTGGAGCGGGCACGCTCATTGACGATGCATGCTACGACGGACTGGACTGCCAATTGGTCCACGCGGGTCACCCTCCACACCTGTGGGAGCGAAACACCAACGGAGCCCCGCTTGTTCCGGAATTTGGGCTAAGCGGCGGCGCCGTTAGTTCGAGACCCAGTCGGCGCACTTCACCGGCGCGGTGGCCTCGCCCCACGGGCTGATGGGCACGGCGGAGGTCGAGTTCTCCGGGCTGCCCTCGATCAGCTTGTCGGTGTAGGTCATATAGACCAGCACGTTGCGCTTGGCGTCGCAGCCGCGCACGATCTGCATCTTCTTGAAGATCAGCGAGCGGCGCTGGCTGAAGGCCTCGTCGCCCTGCGTCAGCTTGCGCTTGAACTTGATCGGGCCGACCTGCCGGCAGGCGAGCGAGGCATTCGACAGCTCCTCGGCGAGCCCGAGCCAGCCGGTCCAGCCGCCCTTCTCGGGCACGGTGAAGTAGCAGGTGACGCCCTCCACCTCGGGGTCGTCGATGGCATAGGTGCCGAGCTTGTGGTCGGGCGCCAAGAGCTTCCACACGGTCGTCTTCTTGAAGATGAGGTCGGGGTCCTCGGCCGCGGCGGGGGCGAGCAGCAGCAGCAAGCCGACGAAGGCGGCGATCAAACGCATGGCGGTCTCCATCCAGTGCGGCTTTCCTACCGCATCTCGATGCGAGCACATGGCCCCGCGCACCCTCGAGTGCAAGCTTTGCGCGGGACCGCTGGCGCAGCGATATTCTAGCTTGGCAGCTACAGGGTAGCGGCCGATGGGGCGCGGCAAGTGGCCAGACGATCGATCAACGAGGCTGCAAAGGTGTTCCTCGCCGCGTTCGTGCTGGGCCCGCCCATCGGAGGTGTCATCATCATGGCCCTGCTGCAGGTCGTGCCCTGGCTCGCCACGGGGCTCGCCGATCCGGTTCCGCAATTCGGCGCCAACCTCGTCAGGTCGTTGCTGCTGGCGGTGCCGCTGTCCTATCTCGTCGGCGGGCCGTCAGCCGCGCTCGCCGGGCTGGCGCTGGCTGCCTACTTCGCATGGGGCGGGCGCATAACGTGGTGGGCGTGCCTCGCCGCGTCGCTGATCTATCCGGCGGTGCTAGCCGCCAATGCCCTGCTGCAAGCGCTCTCGCATTCCGAGCCTGTCACGCGAGCCGTGCCTACGTATGTACTTTTCATCGCGATCCCTTCCGTTTGCTCGGCGCTCGTTTGCTACTTCTTGTTGCGTAATACCGCGCTGGTACGAAGACTTAACGCCCCGAGCTAGGAGTGACGGCCGCGTCGGATGTGCTACAAGGCGGCTCAATGACCCTCACCGACCTGCAGCCCGCCGCCGACGAACTCCCGTTCTGGGAGACGAAGCCGCTCACGGCGATGACCCGCGACGAGTGGGAGTCGCTGTGCGATGGTTGCGGGCAGTGCTGCCTGATCAAGGTCGAGGACGAGGACACGGCCAACGTCTACCTGACGCGGCTCGGCTGCCGCTTGCTCGACACGCACACCTGCCGCTGCCGCGACTATCCGAACCGCAAGAAGCGCGTGCGCGACTGCACCTCGATTACGGTCGATGAGATACCAAACCTGTTCTGGCTGCCGGAGACCTGCGCCTATCGCAGACTTGCCGAAGGGCGCGGGCTCGCCTGGTGGCATCCGCTGGTTTCCGGCGATGCGGAGACGGTGCATGCGGCCGGCGTGTCGGTGCGCGGGTGGGCGCGCAGCGAGAAGGGCGTCAAAGCCAGCGCCATGGCCCGCTACATCATCGGCGAGGCGGGCTGAGCGCTAAGCTCGTCCGGAACCTGTCATGCCGCCTCCGCTTCTGCAGCTCAGCGATGTCGCGCTCACCTTCGGTGGCCATCCGCTGCTCGACGGCGTCGAGCTGTCCGTGTCGGCGGGCGAGCGCGTGTGCCTCGTCGGCCGCAACGGGTCGGGCAAGTCGACGCTGCTGAAGATCGCTGCCGGGCTGATCGAGCCGGATCGCGGCGAGCGCTTCGTGCAGCCGGGGGCCAGCGTGCGCTACCTGCCGCAGGAGCCGGATTTCGTCGGACACGCGACGACGCTGTCGTATGTCGAGGCGGGCCTCGGGGCGAGCGATGACGCGCATCAGGCGCGCTATCTGCTGCAGCAACTCGGGCTTCAGGGCGATGAGGATCCGCAGCGGCTGTCGGGCGGGGAAGCGCGCCGCGCCGCGCTTGCCCGGGTTCTGGCGCCGAAGCCGGACATCCTGCTGCTCGACGAGCCGACCAACCACCTCGACATGCCGACCATCGAATGGCTGGAAGCAACGCTCGCGGCGCAACGCGGTGCGCTCGTGCTCATCAGCCACGACCGGCGCTTTCTCGAAACGCTGTCGCGTTCGACGGTGTGGCTCGATCGCGGACAGGCGCGTCGCGTCGAGGTCGGCTTCAAGGAGTTCGAAGGCTGGCGCGACGAGAAGCTGGCCGAGGAAGAGGTTCAGCAGCACAAGCTCGACCGCAAGATCGTGCGCGAGGAGCACTGGGTGCGCTACGGCGTGACGGCGCGGCGCAAGCGCAACGTGCGGCGCATGGCGGAGCTGCGGGCGCTGCGGCAGACGCGGCGCGAGCATCGCCGCGCCACCGGCAAGGCAGTGATCGAGACGGCGCAGGCGGAAAAGTCGGGTACGCTGGTTATCGAGGCGAAGGGCATCTCCAAGTCGTTCGGCGAGCGCCGGATCGTCGATAATTTCTCGGGCCGCGTCATGCGCGGCGACCGCATCGGCATCGTCGGGCCGAACGGCAGCGGCAAGACTACGCTAGTCAGCCTGCTCACCGGAACGCAGCCGCCTGACAGTGGCGAGGTACGGCTCGGCGCCAACCTCGAGATGGCCTCGCTGGAGCAGGACCGCGACAGCCTCAACCCCAATTGGACGCTGGCCGAGGCACTGACCGGCGGGCGCGGCGACATGGTAGCCGTTGGCGGCAAGCACAAGCACGTCGTCGGCTACATGAAGGATTTCCTGTTCGGGCCGGAGCAAGCGCGCACGCCGCTGCGCGTGCTGTCGGGCGGCGAGCGCGGGCGGCTGATGCTGGCGCGCGCCCTGGCCAAACCTTCGAACGTGCTCGTGCTCGACGAGCCGACCAACGACCTCGACCTCGAAACGCTCGACGTGCTCGAGGAAATGCTGAGCGACTACGCCGGCACCGTCATTCTCATCAGCCACGACCGCGACTTCCTCGATCGCATCGTGCATGCGGTGATCGTGCCGGAGGGCGAGGGAAGGTGGGCCGAGTACGTCGGCGGCTATAGCGAGATGCTGGCCCAGCGTGGCGCCGACCTCGCCGGTAAGCGCACGGCGAAGGCGAAGACGGCGGCGGTCTCCAAGGCTGCGGCGGAGCCGCCGGCAGCTAAGCGCCGGCTGAGCTTCAAGGATAAGCACGCGCTGGAAACGCTGCCGAAGCAGATGGCGAAATTGCACGACGAGGCGCGCAAGCTGGGCGATGCACTGGCCGACCCCGGCCTCTACGCTCGCGACGCCAAGGCCTTCGCCGAGAAGTCGGAGCGTCTGGCAGCGGTGCAGGACGAGCTGGGCGCTGCCGAGGAGAAGTGGCTGGAGCTCGAAATCCTGCGCGAGGAGATCGAGAGCGCTTAAGCGGTGGGTCGGCGCGCGAGCCATTCCAGCGCGCCGCGGCCGGCCAGTGCGCCGGTCGCGAGGCAGCCCTGCAACAGGTAGCCACCGGTCGGCGCTTCCCAGTCGAGCATCTCGCCGGCGACGAACACGCCGGGACAGCGCCGCAGCATCAAGTGTTCGTCGACGGCTTCCCAGTTTACGCCGCCCGCGGTCGAGATCGCGGTCTCGATCGGCGCCGCAGCGGTGAGGCGCACCGGAACAGCTTTCGTGAGTGCGGCCAGTGCCATCGGGTTCAACTCGGCGAGCTGCGCATGCGCAGCCTCGTGCAGCAGTCCGATCTCGACGGGCGAGAGGCTTGCCGCCTTGCGCAGGAACGTCGACAGCGATTGCTTGCCGCGCGGCTTGGCAAGACGCGCCGCAAGGTTGGCGAGGGACACGTCAGGGCGCAGGTCGATGTGCAGCAGGGCGGAGCCTCCCGCCGTGATGGCGTCGCGCAAGGCTGCGGCAAGTGCATAGATCGCACCGCCCTCGATGCCTGCAGCGGTGATCAGGGCTTCGCCACGCACGGTCGTTTCGCCGAACGTCAGCGCGATGCGCTTCAAGCGGCTGGCCCTCGAAGCGGCGGCGGAACGTTTCCGACCAATCGACGCGGAAGCCGCAGTTGGCCGGCGCCAGCGGGGCAACGGCGACGCCACGCTCGGCGAGCAGCGCGAGCCCAATCGCCGGTCGAGCCGAGCCGTCGGCCAGCTTGCCCCGCCGAGCGCCAGCACCGTGGCATCGGCGGCGACGGCCTCCTCCTTGTCGGGTGCGGCGAACAGCAGCCGCCCGCCATCGTCCCAGCCGAGCCAGCGCCGGCGAGTGTGGAACTCGACCCCGCAACGCGCGAGCTGGGCAAGCCAGGCGCGCAGCAGCGGCGACGCCTTCATGGCGACGGGAAACACGCGGCCGCTGGTGCCGACGAAGGTCGGCTGGCCGAGCGCTTCGCACCAGGCGCGTACGGTGTCCGGTGGCATGCGCTTCGATGGCGGGCCGAAGGTGTCCCTGCGCAGCGCCGTAGCGAGCGAGAAAGCGCCCCATATCCTCGCTATGGGTGAGGTTGAGTCCGCCGCGGCCGGCGAGCAGCAGCTTGCGCCCTAGCGACGGCATGCGGTCGTAGACGGTGACGGTGGCGCCGCCGGAGGCCAATACCTCGGCCGCCATAAGCCCGGCAGGGCCGCCCCCGACGACGGCGACGCTGCAACTTGAGCTGTTTGTCACCGTGGCGCGGTCCCCCTGCCATTCAACGTTGCGCCGCGCCTAGCATCGGGCCGCCGCGTTTACAACGGCTGCGGGTCGCCTCGGCCGGTGTTAACGCTATGGGATGGCCCAACCGCACTATGCGGCGGCAAACCACTGTTATAATGTTCCAGTTCGACCCCAGAGGTATTCGGCGTGTCGCTTCGCAATCGCCTGCTCTTCTCGATACTTGCCACGTTGCTGCTGAGCTTGATCGCCGGCGGCACGTTCACCTATTGGCATGCTGTGGCGAAGATCGAGACCGAGATGCAGGCGGCCCTGGCCGTCGGCAGCCGCGTCGCGCACAACGCCGTCGACGATTGGGAGGAGTCGACCGATCCGGCACGGCGCCTTGCTCTTCTTGTCGCCGATTTCGAGGGTGACAGGCATTTGCGCGCCACCTTGGTGGATCCGGCCGGCAAAGTCCTGCATGCCTCGAAGGTAGCCCGTGCGGAAAATCCACCGCCGGCTTGGTTCGTCAAGTTACTGGCTGCGCCCCCTAAGAACGTTGAGGTGGACCTGCCCGTCGTGTTCGACAAGTTCGGCACGGTCGCGCTGCAGAGCGATCCTAACAATGAGGTGGCCGAGGTATGGAGCGACGTCTGGCTGACGTTGACCGTGCTGACGATTTTTTGCGCGCTTGTGCTCGCCTTCATTTATTGGACGCTGGCCAGCACCGTTCGTCCGCTGCAGAACCTCACCGCCGCCTTCGCGCGCGTCGGCAACGGCGACTATCGCGAGCGTGTGCGAGAGCATGGGCCGCTCGAGCTAGTGCGGCTCTATCATGGGTTCAACCAGATGGTCGAGCGCCTGGCACGCTCGGAGGCGCAGAACAAGCGCCTGCAGGAGCAGTTGACGACCGTGCAGGACGAGGAGCGGTCGGACCTGGCGCGCGATCTGCACGATGAGGTCGGGCCCTTGCTGTTTGCCGCCGACGTCGACGCCGCGGCTATCGAGCAGCTCGCTAAGGCAGGCGAATTCGAAGCGATCCCGCACCGCGTTGGCATCATCCGCGATGCCATCGGCCGCATGCAGCGCCACGTGCGCGAGATCCTGGGACGCCTGCGATCGGCGAATTTGCTCGACCTCGGTCTGGCTCACGCCATCGACAATCTCGTCGCCTTCTGGCGCGCGCACCGTGCGAACCTGAACTTTCACGTAGATGTGCCCGAGGAGAGCTTCGGCGAGCTGCTCGACGGGACCATCTATCGCATCGTCCAGGAGAGCCTCAGCAACGCCGTACGCCACGGCAAGCCGACGCTCGTCAGCATCGAGGTCAAGGCTAACCCCGACCGGTCGATCGACATTCGCGTTACCGATGACGGCGGCGGGCTCAAGCCAGACGGCCGTCCCGGAGGCTTCGGCATCGTCGGAATGCAAGAACGTGTTCGCACGCTGGGCGGCAGCCTAGACGTCGCCAACCGTGCAGACGGCGCCGGTGTGGTCGTGACGGCGCGGCTACCGGCGCGCGGCGCCCATGCGCCCAATCGCATTTACGAAACCCACGAGGCAACGCTGCAATGAAGATACTGCTGGTCGACGATCACATTGTCGTTCGCGAAGGGGTTCGCCGCCTGTTGTCGGGTATGAGCGGCGTTGAACTGCACGAAGCCTCAACGGGCGAAGAAGCGCTCGCCATGTTCCGCGACATACGGCCGGAGATGGTGCTGCTCGACCTCAACCTCACAGGCATTGGCGGCCTCGAGCTGCTGCGGCGGCTGCTCAGCGAGGACGAGAAAGTTCGGGTCGTCGTGTTCAGCATGCACGCCGAGCCGATCTATGCCGCTCGCGCGCTGCGCCTCGGTGCCCGCGGCTACGTGAGCAAAAGCGCCGGAGCCGACGAGCTCGTCACCGCCGTCAAGAAGGTCGCCGAGGGCGGCCGCTACGTGGAGCGCGAAATCGCCGGCGAGCTGGCCTTCACGCAGCTTTCCGCCGAGGATCCACTGCAGCAGCTAACCATGCGCGAGATCGAGATCCTTCGCTTGCTCGGCGAGGGCAACAGCCTCACCGAGATCGCGCAGACGATTGGCATCGCCTACAAGACGGTCGCCAACACCTGCAGCATCATCAAGAGCAAGCTGGGCGTCGAGCGCACTGCGGACTTGATCCGCGTCTCGATGGAGATGAAGTAGCTGCGCGACATACGGCGGCACTTCGTGCCGGCGAGCCAAGCTTCATCACCCTAAGGAAAAAATTGCCGGATAGGCCGGGAAATTTGCCCTAGCCGCGTTGCGCGGCGAGCCGCTACCGTTTGCCTGCCGCGCACTTGCGGAAGGAGCGTCGCGCGCTCAAGGGCGCCCGAGGTTCCTTCCGCGATTTTTTTGCGCGCTTTCCGAATTCCGGCTCAGACGTCGAGCGTGTTGTCGAGCTCCCACTGCGTGAAGTGGGAGGCGTAGGAATTCCACTCGTTCTGCTTGAGCTTCAGATAGGCGTCGGCGAACTCGTTGCCGAGGGCGTCTTTCAGCTCGGTGTCCTTATCGAAATTGCGCAGGGCATCGAGCAAGTTGAGCGGCAATTTCGGCGCGTCGGTCACCGTGTGCCCGAGCTGGTACATGTCGATGTCGTAGCGGCGGCCGGGGTGCGCCTTGCGGGCAATGCCGTTGAGACCCGCTGCAATGACGGCGGCTTGCAGAAGGTACGGGTTCACAGCTCCGTCCGGCAGGCGCAGCTCGAAGCGGCCCTTGCCGGGCACGCGCACCATGTGCGTGCGGTTGTTGCCGGTCCACGTCACCGTGTTCGGCGACCACGTGGCACCCGAAATCGTGCGCGGCGCGTTGATGCGCTTATAGGAGTTGACGGTCGGGTTGGTGATGGCGGCGAGTCCCTCGGCGTGGCGCATGATGCCGCCGAGAAAATTGTAGCCCTGCTGCGAAAGGCCCATCTCGTCGGTGCCGTCGAGGAACATATTGGTCGTGCCGCCCTTGTCCCACACCGAGATGTGCACGTGGCAGCCATTGCCGGTGAGGCCGGGGAACGGCTTCGGCATGAACGTCGCGCGCAGGCCATGCTTCTCGGCGATCGACTTGGCCATGAACTTGAAGAACGAGTGACGGTCGGCGGTGATCAGCGCGTCATCGAAGTTCCAGTTCATCTCGAACTGGCCGTTGGCGTCCTCGTGGTCGTTCTGGTACGGGCCCCAACCGAGCTCCAGCATATAGTCGCAGATCTCGCTGATGACGTCGTAGCGGCGCATCAAGGCCTGCTGATCGTAGCAAGGCTTGACCGCGTTATCCTTGATGTCGGAGATCGCGGTGCCGTCGCTGTTGGTGAGGAAGTACTCGCATTCGACGCCGGTCTTGACGTAAAGGCCCTGTGCCTGTGCTTTGGCGAGCACGTTCTTGAGAACGACACGCGGGGCCTGCGCCACGTGCTTGTCGTCCATCACGCAGTCGGCGGCGACCCAGGCGACATCCTTCTTCCAGGGGAGCTGGATGAGCGCCGAGGGGTCCGGCATGCCGAACAGGTCCGGATGTGCCGGCGTCATGTCGAGCCACGTGGCGAAGCCGGCGAACCCGGCGCCATCCCGCTGCATGTCGGCGATCGCCGCGGCAGGGACCAGCTTGGCGCGCTGGCCGCCGAATAAATCCGTATAGGAGATCATGAAGTAGCGGATGCCGCGCTCTTTCGCGACTTGCGCGAGGTCCTGAGTCGCGTTGTAAGCAAGATCCTGTGCCATCGGTACTTCCCCAACCGTCGTGGTTACGTTGGCGCTCGTTGTTGGCTTTCGAAACTTCGCAAAAAATCCCAAAAGCTGCCTGCCCTAGTTCTCAATGGTTTCCCTGTCCAGGTATCCAGCTCGTTCCGGCGAGGGGCACGCGCGCCATGGCGGCGGCCTCGATGGTGAGCGCGCACAGATCCTCGGGCTCGAGATTGTGGACGTGATTGTGCCCGCAGGCGCGCGCGATGGTCTGCGCCTCGAGCGTCATCACTTTCAGGTAGTTGGCGAGGCGGCGGCCGGCGAGCACCGGATCGAGCCGCTTGGACAGCAGCGGGTCCTGCGTGGTGATGCCGGCGGGGTCGCGGCCCTCGTGCCAGTCGTCGTAGGCGCCGGCGGTGCTGCCGAGCGCCTGATACTCGCTCTCCAGCGCCGGGTCGTTGTCGCCAAGCGCGACGAGCGCGGCGGAACCAATCGAAACGGCGTCGGCGCCGAGCGCCAGCGCCTTGGCAACGTCGGCGCCGTTGCGGATGCCGCCGGAGACGATCAGCTGCACCTTGCGATGCATGCCGAGGTCCTGCAGCGCCTGTACAGCCGGACGGATGCAGGCGAGAGTTGGCTGGCCGACATGCTCGATGAAGACTTCCTGCGTCGCCGCCGTGCCGCCCTGCATGCCGTCGACGACGATGACGTCGGCACCGGCCTTCACGGCGAGGGCGACATCATAGTAGGGGCGCGCGCCGCCGACCTTGATGTAGATCGGCTTCTCCCAATCGGTGATCTCGCGCAGCTCGATGATCTTGATCTCGAGGTCGTCGGGGCCGGTCCAATCGGGGTGACGGCAGGCCGAACGCTGATCGATGCCCTTCGGCAGAGTGCGCATCTCGGCGACGCGGTCGGAGATTTTCTGGCCCAGCAGCATGCCGCCGCCGCCTGGCTTGGCGCCCTGCCCGACGACGACTTCGATGGCGTCGGCCTTGCGCAGGTCGTCGGGGTTCATGCCGTAGCGGGAAGGCAGATACTGGTAGACTAGCGTCTTCGACTGCCCGCGCTCTTCCGGCGTCATGCCGCCGTCGCCCGTCGTCGTCGAGGTGCCGGCCAGCGTCGCACCGCGGCCAAGCGCTTCCTTGGCGTTGGCGGATAGCGAGCCGAAGCTCATACCGGCGACGGTGATGGGGATCTTCAGCTCGATCGGCTTCTTGGCGTAGCGCGTGCCCAGCACAACGGTGGTCGAGCACTTCTCGCGATAGCCTTCGAGCGGGTAGCGGGACATAGAGGCGCCAAGGAACAGCAGGTCGTCGAAGTGCGGAACCTTGCGCTTGGCGCCGCCGCCGCGGATGTCGTAGATGCCGGTCGTCGCGGCGCGGCGGATCTCGGAGAGCGTGTAGTCATCGAAGACGGCGGACTTGCGCGGGGTGGTCGGCGGATTGTGGTACGTCATCAGTAGGCGTCCGCATTGTCGATGTTGAAATTGTAGAGCTTACGCGCCGAGCCGTAGCGGCGGAACTCCTTCGGCTTGACGCCGTTGAGGCCCGCCTTCTTCAAGAGGCCGGCGACCGCCTCGATGTGCTCCTCGCGCATTTCCTTTTCGATGCAGTCGGCGCCGAGGCTCTTGACGCTGCCGCGCACGAACAGCTTGGCCTCGTAAATGCTGTCGCCGAGCGCATCGCCCGCGTCGCCGAGCACTACGAGATTGCCCGTCTGCGCCATGAACGCCGACATGTGGCCAATGTTGCCTTTGACGACGATGTCGATGCCCTTCATCGAGATGCCGCAGCGCGAGGAGGCGTTGCCCTCGACGACCAGGATGCCGCCGCGGCCCGTGGCGCCGGCGTACTGGCTGACGTCGCCTTTGACGACGACCTTGCCCGACATCATGTTCTCGGCGGCGCCGGGTCCGGCGGAGCCGTGCACGATGATGGTCGCCTGCTTATTCATGCCGGCGCAGTAGTAGCCGACGGGCCCCTTCACATCGATGTTGAGTGGCGCGTCGACGCCGACAGCGAGGGCGTGCTGGCCCTTGGGGTTGAGAACCTCCCACTGGGTGTCGTTGGTGCCCGTGGTCTGCTTGTGCAGAAGTTGGTTGAGCTCGCGCAGCGAGCTGGTGGCGAGATCGATGGTTCGCATTCCGATCACCGCTCCCAGAAATAGACGGTGGAGGGCTCGGGCTCCCAGACGCGCGCGTTATCGACGCCGGGCAGGCCGGCGAGCGCGCGGTATTCGGAGCCGAAGGCGACGTATTGATCGGTCTCGGCCATGACGGCCGGCTTGCAGGCGATCGGATCGCGCAGCACCGCAAAGCCGTTCTTGGTGCCGACGACGAACGTGAAGAAGCCGTCGAGGTCATCGAGGCTCTTCTGCAGCGCCTCGCCGAGGTTCATGCCTTGGTTCATGCGCCAGGTGATGTAGGCGGCGGCGACCTCGGTATCGTTCTCGGTCTCAAAGGTCATGCCGTCATGGATCAAGTCGCGGCGCAGGTTGTGGTGGTTCGACAGCGATCCGTTGTGCACGAGGCACTGGTCAGGACCGGTCGAGAATGGATGCGCGCCCATGGTGGTGACGGCAGACTTGGTCGCCATACGGGTATGGCCTATGGCGTGCGAGCCCTGCATCTTGGTGAGGTCGAAGCGGCCCGCTACCTGCGTCGGATAGCCGACCTCCTTGTAGATCTCGATAGCCTCGCCCGAGCTCATGACGCGCAGCTCCGGATGCCCCGTGCGCAGCGCATCGCGCGCCGCCGGCGCTTTGTCGGCCGGCACGGTGAGCACGCCGTGCGTCGATTTCCGCTCGAGGCTGACGTCGCTGCCGATGGCCTTGGAGACTGCCGCCGTGAGGCCGGCGAAATCGCGGTCCGGCTGCGGCGACTGCAGCGTGATCTTGGCCTTGCCCTTTTGGGCGGGGCCATAGACGGCGAAACCCGCCGAATCCGGTCCGCGCTCGCACATGGTCGAGAGCATGGTTGAAGTGAGCTCACCCAGCCTTGGCTCGAGCTTGGCGTCCTTGATGAACAGGCCGACGATGCCGCACATTTCCTACGGTCCCCAAATGCTTAGTTCCCTGCAAGACTTAGCAGGCGCTTCGGTTTAGTTCAACTGGTATGAATACTATTTTCCCTAGAGGCAACTTGCTGCCCGTGGGCCCATACCTCGTATTTGATCCGCGCGATCCGGTAGGCGTCTGGGATCGACAGTGCCCAAACGAATAGGCCGCCCGCGGAACGTCCGATGAAGGAGGTATCGGGCGTCGTGGTATGCCAACACAGCAGTGCCAGAAGCAGCGAAAAGAATGCAAAGCCGAGACCGCGCTGCGGCGCGCCGACGGCGACGTGTCCGGCGCCCGGGGCGATGATGGCGAGGGCGAGAACGATGTACGGGTTGATGGGCCGCTTGGCGCTCATGCCGCGCGCGCCCGCCAGTAGGCGTCGGTGATGGCGCGAATGGCCTGCAGCTGATCGAGCACGCTGGCAAGGTCGCGTCGCCCAACGTTGGCATTCTCGAAGACGGACTGGCGCAGCAACAGATGCTCGCCGCGCTTACCTTCGCCCGCCTGGCGCACGATGCGCAGACCGCGATCGGTGATGGCGATCTCCTTGACGCGCCTATCGGCGAGGATGGCGCTCATCGTTTCGGCGAGTTCGGCGAGCAGACGCTCGGCGCCATTGTCGCCGCGGATCAGTACCTCGGCGGGGAAGCCAGCCGGCGTCTCGAGCCGCTGCGCGAAGTGCGAGGTGAGCGAATAAAATTCTGTGCCGGCGGGGCGCACGAGGACGGCGAGACCCGGCAGGCCGGCGTTGCGGTCAAGCAGCGTCGTCGACAACCAGAGCTGCGGCAGACGGCGAATGGTCATCGTATCGGGAACGAGGTCGACGCGGACCTCGCGGCCTTGATGGTGGCCGGAAAGCCGCGGGAAGCAGTCGGGTGCGTGTGAAAGCTCGGCCCGGTCGAGGGCGTTGACACAGCTATCGAGCAGTCCGCGCCGTGCCGCTTT
This sequence comes from uncultured Alphaproteobacteria bacterium, assembly GCA_963724595.1. GTDB lineage: Bacteria > Pseudomonadota > Alphaproteobacteria > Rhizobiales > Hyphomicrobiaceae > Hyphomicrobium_A. Next base: position 191,774 of record CAVRVR010000022.1, read on the forward strand.
GGCGGCGCGGTGATCGCGCGCGCCGACATAAGTTATGGCTGCGATGGAGCCGACAGCGAGGAGAAGGGACAAGGACATCGGTTCGATCGCCCACGCACGACTTGATGCAGGTGGCGATCCCCGTAGAGCCGCCGGGGATCGCCTGGGGAGGTGCCGCGGACCGTCGCCGGCCCGCGGCACAACACGTTTGGCGTCAGTAGCCCACCGGGCGCGGCCAGGCCATGGTGAACTGGTCGCCGCGTTTCACGTACTTGTAGCGGTGGAAGGCGAACCACGCCGAGACGATGATGTAGAACACCATCATCGCCACGAGCTGCGTGCCGTAGCCGAGGAACACCGCGAAGTAGGTGACCGAGCAGAGCAGTAGCAGCACGAACGCTGGCAGCGGGTGGAACGGATGCACGTACCCGCGGCGGATCGAGCCAAGCGGCCACTTCCTGCGGAACATCACCATGTTGAAGGACATGAAGGTGTAGCCGAGAAGGCCCGACAGGATCGAGAAGGTGATGACCTGATCGAGCGGCGCGCCGAGTGCGAAGATGAGCGCGACGGGCACGAGGAACACGATCGACCGGAACGGCGTCCGATAGACCGGGTGCACGGCACCGAACCACACCGGCAGATAGCGATCGCGGCCCATGGAGAACCATGCGCGCGAGGCATCGTTGATGCAGCCGTTGGCCGAGGCGAGCGTCGAGAAGATGGTGCCGACGAACAGGAACACCATCAGCCACAGCGAGCCGGTGAGCCGCGCCGCATCGAACAGCGGCGTGATCGCCTGACCCAGATACTCCCACGGCATCAGACCGACGCAGATGTACCAGGTCATCGTTGCTGCAACGAGCAGCGTGATCATGCCGGTCATCGTGCCGAGCGGGAGCGCGCGCGCCGGAGAACGAACCTCCTCGGCCGCCTGCGTCGTGCCTTCGATGCCAAGGTAGAACCACAGGCCGAAGTGCAGCGCCGCGATGACGCCGAGCCAGCCGTAGGGCAACCCGTTGATCAGCTCTCCCGGCTTCAGGACGTCGTCGGTCCACGGGCGAACGGCCGCGAACAGCACGACGATGGCAAAGCAGGCGATGGCCGTGACGATGAGGCTGAAGGTGAGCGTCGCGAACACGCCGCGGTAGTTGAGCCACGCGAGCGCGACGATGGTGAGCACGATGAACGGTTTGTCGTGCACGCTCTCGAAGCCCGCCATGCCACCCACAGCCTGCACGAGATAACCGGCGGTAATGGCGTTACCGGCTTCGAGCATGGTGTAGGCGAGGACGAGGAACAGGCCGACATTGAAGGCCATGAGCGGGCCGACGATGTGCTTGGCCTGCGCGTACTGACCGCCGGCGGCGGCGACCGTCGAGGTGACCTCGCTGTCGATCATGGCGACGCAGGTATAGAGCAGGCCCGCCACCCAGCAGGCGATGAGGGCGGCGAGGGCGCCGCCTTTGCCGACCGCGAAGTTCCAGCCCATGTACTCGCCGACGAGCACGATGCCGACGCCGAGCGCCCAGACGTGGCCTGGGCCGAGAACGCGCAACAGCGAGACTTTCTCGCCGTGGATTGCTGTCGATTGGGTCACCGGTGCCCCCCTTGGTGCGGAGGATCGATCACGAGGACGTCCTCGATCTCACCTTCTCTCGATGAAATCAGCGTGCTCTCCGAGTACTTGCTGTTGGTGCGGATCATGTCGAAGAGCATCCACAAACCAAGCACGCCGGAGATGCCCCAGGCTGCGTATTCGAGCAGCTGGAAGTTATTGAGGTTTTCCATTGAAGCTCTCCGTTACCGGTCGAACCGCTCGGCGATGACGTCTTTGTATTCCTTCGCCGAGAGGCGGAAGACGAATACGAAGTAGACGATCACCACGAGAGCCGTGACGATGAGTGCCGGTAGGCTGAAGGAGTAGTCGAAGCGCGAGGCGATCATGTCGTGGGCGGTCTCGGGCGTGTAGCCGAGCTTTTCCCACTGCGCCTGCATGGTTGCGTTCTGTCCCATGCCCGCCCACGTCTTGTCGGCGAACTCGATCGCCGTCTTGCCGCCGCCGGCGAGGCCGAAGTAGACGGGAGCGAACAGGCTCGCGACGACAAGGACGAGGAGGAACAGCGAATCGACGAGCTGCCCGAACTTCGACTGCTCGGGAGGCTGATAAGGTGCCTTGGCCATGTGTCCCTCCCTCAAGTCGTGGCGCGCAAGGCGTCGAGGTAGTGGAGGTCGAGGCCGTAGATGTGGTCCTTGTCGCCGGAGTAGTGCTGGACCATCGCCAGGATGGAGGCGGTGTTGAAGAGGAGCACGATGCCGCCGGATATGGCGAGGGCATACATGACCTCGGGCGTACCGACGTACGGCAGGACCTTCCAGAAAACGAACGCGTATGTGGCCCAGAGAGCGGCGACGGCGAAGATTGCCCATCGCCGATCCCCCGCGTACATGGCTTGCACGCGTTGATCGCTAGTGCTCTTTTGCATTGAGCTCCCCTTGGTTAGCTTGAAATTCCACCCGAGACAAAGTTGCCTTAGAGGCAACTCATTTTTATATGCGGAAAATTCTGCGACGGGTTGACGCAAGTTGTCAAGCCGCTTAGTCCGTTGTTTTTCGCGGTCTTGGCGAGTCAAGCCTATAAATTCCGCATCATGGTGATACTTCAGGCACTTGAATGATCGGAAATTTTCTTGCACTCTGGGAATGGATTTGTAACGCCCCCGCGTCGTGCTGCACGTCTCTGGAGGACGGATAGACGAATGCCTTTCGCCCTCCTGAAGTACGGGCTCGCCAACGAGCACCCCGACGATCCGCACTTCCGCTGGAGCCCCGAGCTCAAGCCTTCCTATGACGTGATCGTCATCGGCGCCGGCGGCCATGGTCTGGCCATCGCCTACTATCTGGCCGCGCGGCACGGCATCAAGAACGTGTGCGTCCTCGACAAGGGTTGGCTCGCCGGCGGCAACACGGCGCGCAACACCACGATCATCCGCGCCAACTACCTGACGCCCGAGGGCGTCGAGTTCTACAAGGAGTCCGTTGAGCTGTTCCGCGGGCTGTCGAACGAGCTCGACATCAACCTAATGTATTCGGAGCGCGGCCATTTCACGCTCGCTCACACGGACGCGGCCCTGCGCACGGCGCGCTGGCGCGCCGAGGTCAACAAGCATCTGGGTGTCAACTCGGAGGTGATCGGGCCAGACGAGATCAAGCGGCTGTGCCCAACGATCAACATTTCCGACGACGTGCGCTATCCGATCCTCGGCGCCCTCTACCATCCGCCCGGAGCCATTGCGCGCCATGATGCTGTGGCGTGGGGCTACGCCAAGGAAGCCATCAAGCGCGGCGTCGAGGTGCACACGCAGACGGGCGTCAACAAGATCCTTATCGAAAATGGCCGCGCCGTCGGCGTCGAGACCAGTCGCGGCGTCATCCGCGCCGGCAAGATCGTACAGGCGGTGGCCGGGTCGTCGAGCCAAGTGGCGCGCATGGCGGGCTTTCTTTTGCCGATCCGCACCATTCCGCTGCAGGCCTGCGTGTCGGAACCGGTGAAGCCGATCCTCGACCAGATCATCGTGTCCGGCTCGCTGCACGTCTACATCTCGCAGTCAGCGCGCGGCGAGATGGTGATGGGCGGCGCCACCGACCCCTACGGGCTCTATTCCTCGCGCTCGACGCTCGACTTCAAGGAAAGCCTGATGGCGCACATGCTCGAGCTGTTCCCGTTCATGGGCGAGCTGAAAGTGTTGCGCCAGTGGGCCGGCATGGCCGACATGACGCCGGACTTCTCGCCGGTGATGGGACTGACGCCGGTCAAGAACTACTACATCGACGCCGGGTGGGGCACCTGGGGCTTCAAGGCGACGCCAGTGTGCGGCGCCCGCATGGCCGAATGCATCGCCACCGACAAGCAGCCGGACCTGTTGAAGCCGTTCGCCCTCGATCGCTTCCGCACGTTCGATCTCGTCGGCGAAAAGGGCGCAGCTTCCGTCGGGCACTAATCGGGGCAGGCAACGACAAATGAAGATTCTCACGTGCCCCATCAACGGGCCGCGCAACATCTCGGAGTTCGTGTGGGGCGGCGAGGTGAAGGCGATGCCCGATCCCGCCACGGCGACCGACGACCAATGGACCGAGTACCTGTTTCTCGACGCCAACGTCGCCGGCGAGATCTACGAATGGTGGCTGCACGCGCCGACCAACACGTGGTTCATCGCACGCCGCAACACGCTCACTGACAACGTTCTCGAAACGATGACGGTCGACGCGTACTTCGCGCGTCAAGGCGGGAGCGGAGCATGAGCGCGGGAGCGGATGCGGGCCGTCTCGAAGCGGCGGACTATGGGCTGCTGATCGATCGCAAGCGGCCAATATCGTTCAGCTTTGATGGCAAGCTGTACAGCGGTTTCGAAGGCGACGTGATCGCCTCGGCGTTGTACGCGGAAGGGCGCACGTTATTGTCGCGCTCGTTCAAGTATCACCGCCCGCGCGGCGTGCTCACCATGTCGGGCCAGGACGCCAACACCATGGTGCAGGTCGGCGCCCAGCCGAACGTGCGCGCCGACCAGCACGCCATCGCCGACGGCATGGCGGTGCAGTCGATCAATCGGTTCGGATCGCTCGACTACGATCTGTTTGCCGCGATGGGTCTGTTCGGCCGCTTCCTGCCAGTCGGCTTCTACTACAAGACATTCTACTGGCCGCGCGGGGTGTGGCAGCACGTGTTCGAGCGGCCGATCCGCTTCATGGCTGGCCTCGGTACGCTGAAGCCTGGCGCGCCGCACAAGTACTACGACAAGGCGTATCTGTTCGCCGACGTGCTCGTCGTCGGTGGCGGTCCGGCGGGGCTCGAGGCGGCAATCGCGGCGGCGGAGGCCGGCGCCGATACGCTCTTGATCGATGACGGTGCGCAGCTCGGCGGCTCGCTGCTCTACGGGCGCGACGGCGGCGACCGCGCTTCCGTGGTGGCGCGGCGGGCCAGTCTGGTGCAGCGCGCGCGGGAAACGCGCAACTTGCGCATCATGACCGGCACGACCGCCACCGGCATGTTCGCCGACAACTGGACGTCGGCGGTGCGCGGCAACCGCTTCTACAAGATCCGCAGCAAGGAGACGGTGATCGCCACCGGCGCCTTCGATCAGCCGCTCGTCTTCCGCAACAACGACCGCCCGGGCATCATGTTCGCCGATGCGGCGCAGCGCCTGCTGCGGCTCTACGGCGTGAGGCCGGGCTCGCGCGCCGTCATCGCCACGGCCAATCGCTTCGGCTATGAGGCGGCGCTCGATCTGCTTGATGCCGGAATTCCTGTCGCCGCCGTCGTCGACCTCAACGCCACACCCGACACGGCAGCAGCGGAAGCCGTGCGTGCGCGCGGCGTGCGCATCGTTCCAGGCGCGACGCTCGTCGACAGCAAGGGCCGCAAGCGCGTGTCGTCGGTCGCCGTGGCGCGCATCACCGGCGAGGGTAAGACGGGCACCGATCGCGAATGGATCGATTGCGACCTCGTCTTGATGAGCGTCGGCTACTCGCCTTCGCTCAATCTCGCCAGTCACGCCGGCGCCAAGGTTGTCTTCGACCCGGCGATCAACATGCATCGTGCCACCGACTTGCCGGCCGGGATTTCGCTCGCCGGCGCCGCGGCCGGCGTGTGGTCACAGGCAGCCGTGATCGGTGACAGCCGGGGCGCTGGCGCCGCCGCCGCGGCGCGCCTGCTTGGGCGTCCGTCCGAGCTGCGGGCTTCGGTCGTGGCCGATCCGTCGGCCGCGCGCGTCAATCACCCCTACCCAATCTTCACCGACAAGCGCTCGCACGACTTCATCGACTTCGACGAGGACCTGCAGTCGAAAGACATCGTCAACACGGTGAAGGACGGCTACGACGATATTCAGTTGGTGAAGCGGTATTCGACCGCCGGCTTCGGTCCCAGCCAGGGCCGCCACGCCAACCTCAACACCATCCGCATCGTGGCGCGCGCGACCGGCAAGTCGATCGAATCCATCGGCACGACGACGTACCGGCCGCCGCTGGTGCCGGAGAAGTTCGCGGCGCTCGCCGGGCGTGGCTTCGAGCCGGTGCGGTTCACGGCCATGCATCACCGGCACGTCGAAAGCGGTGCGCAGATGATGCTAGCCGGGCTGTGGATGCGGCCCGCCTACTACGGCGCCAAGGGCGATGCCACGCGTTCGATCGAGCGTGAGGTGCGCGCCGTGCGCCAAGGCGTCGGCATGATCGACGTATCGACGCTGGGCGGACTCGACGTGCGCGGACCCGATGCCGCGGCGTTTATCGAGCGCATGTACACATGGGCCTATGAAAAGCAGCAGATCGGCCGCGCCCGCTACGCGCTCATGACCGACGAGACGGGCGTCGTCATTGATGACGGCGTCGCCGCACGCCTGCACGAGCGCCACTATTACGTGACGGCGACGACCGGCGCCGTCGATCAGGTCTACCGGCAGATGACCTGGTATAATTCACAGTGGAAGATGGACGTCGATGTCGCCAACGTGACGGCGGCGTACGCGGGCATCAACCTTGCCGGCCCGCAGGCGCGCACGGTAATCGAGAAGCTCGCCAGCGACATCGATTTTTCGGCAGCGGCATTCCCCTATATGGCAGCGCGGGTGGGCACGCTCGCCGGCATCCCGGTGCGCGTCCTGCGTGTCGGCTTTGTCGGCGAGCTGGGCTACGAGATCCACTGCCCCTCGGGCCTCGGCGAAGCGCTGTGGGATCGGTTGATGGAGGCGGGCAAGCCGTTCGGCATCGTGCCGTTCGGCGTCGAGGCGCAGCGCATTTTGCGACTCGAGAAGGGCCACATCATCGTTGGCCAGGACACCGACGGCCTGACGCACCCGGTCGAAGCCAACATGGAGTGGGCGCTCGGCAAGAAGAAGTCGTTCTACGTCGGCAAGCGCGCCATCGACATGCAGTTGGCGAAGGGCGTGACGCGCAAGTTGGCCGGCTTCGCGCTTCTCGACGCGGGCGCGCCGTCGCCCAAGGAGTGCCATCTCGTCATTCGCAAGGGCGATATCGCCGGACGCGTCACCTCGGTGACGCGTTCGCCCACGCTGGGCAAAGTGGTTGGGCTCGCCTACCTGCCGCCTGACCTCGCCGAGCCCGGAAAGCGTTTCGAGATTCGCGTCGATGGCGGTCACATGGTTGCGGCCGAGACGGTGGCGGTGCCGTTCTACGATCCTGAAAACAAACGCCAAGAGATGTGACGAGGAGTTGTGAGCATGGTCGATCCCGTCGCCTACCTGCGCCGCTCTCCGCTCCGCCGCCGGCTCGAGACCGCGGGCGCCGTGTGGCGCGACCTGCGCGATGTCGCCATTGCCGAAAGCGTCGCCGACACGGCTGCGCACGGCGGCATCACCATCGCCGACCTATCGCCGCTGCCGCGCCTCGGCTTCAAGGGCCGCGGAACAATTGCTGCCGCGCAGAGCCGCGGCATCGTTGTGGAGCCGACCCCTAATCGCGCCTTCCGCCAGCCGGACGGCGGGCTATGCCTCGTTCTGGCGCCGGGCGAGATCATCCTGCTCGCCAATCTTGCCGGCGACGGTGAGAGGCTTGCACAACTCGAAACGAGCTGGCGCATCGAGGACGAGGAGCGCACCTATCCGCTGCCGCGCCGCGACAGCCACGCCTGGCTGGCGGTGGCCGGCGAGGCAACCCCGGAGATGTTCGCCAAGCTGTGCGCCATCGATCTGCGCCACGATAAGTTTGCCGATCTCGCCATCGCGCAAACCTCGATCGCCAAGATGTCGGCCATCCTCGTGCGGGCCGATATTGGGGCTAACCCCGTTTTCCACTTGCTTGTGGACAGTGCCGCCGCCTTATACTTCTGCGATTGTCTCCTCGATGCGGCTGACGAGTTCGGTGGGCGCATCGTTGGCTTAAAGGCATTGCAGAAGCTCGAAGGCGGATGAAAAAGACCAAGACCCGCGGAAAAAGCCCGGCGAAAGCGCGGGTCGTCGACAGCCCCCTGGATGCGCTCAGCGAGCCACTACGCGGCTCGGATGCGAGCATTAAGCCGGTTCCCGGGCGCGTTTCCCGACATGTGACCGCAAAAAAAGCACCGCTGACCAGCGAGCAGGATCCGCACGCGCTGCAAGGCGCGCGTGACAACATGCTCGAGGTAGCCATCGGGCGTGAGGTGCGCGGCTTCCGCAACAAGCTGGGCATCACGGCGTCGGATCTGGCACGCGCTGCCGATCTGTCGCTCGGGATGCTGTCGAAGATCGAGAACGGCGTGACCTCGGCATCGCTGACCACGCTGCAGCGCCTGTCGAAAGCCCTCGGCGTTCCGGTGACGTCGCTATTCCGTCGCTTCGAGGAGCGGCGCGATGCCGTTTTCGTGTCAGCCGGCCAGGGCCTCCTCATCGAGCGTCGTGGAACGCGCGCCGGACACCAGTATCAACTGCTCGGACATACCGGCGGCCTATCGGGCAGCGTCGTCGTTGAGCCGTACTTGATTACGCTGACGGAGGAGTCCGAGGTCTTCCCCCTGTTCCAGCACGGTGGGCACGAACTGATTTTCATCCTCGAGGGCGAGGTCGTGTACCGGCACGCCGATAAGCTCTATCCGATGAAGCCGGGCGACAGCCTGTTTTTCGACGCTGACGCGCCGCATGGGCCCGAGGAGCTGGTGAAGCTGCCGATCCGGTTCCTGTCGGTGATCAGCTACTCGCGCGAGCTCCCCTGACTTATCGTCCGTAAACTGAACGAGCGCTTGCCAACGCAAAAGCGCGCGAATATCTGTTTTCGCGAGGGGAAATTACGTTTCAGGACATTGATGCTGCCACGCGTCGTCATCTTCCAGCATGCCGCCAACTGTCATCCCGGAACGCTCGCCGGCCACCTCGCCGCCGACGGCATCAGGCCGACAATCATCCAGCTCGACCGTGGCGATGTCATTCCCGATCTCGATCGCTTCGACATCCTCATGGTCATGGGCGGCCCGATGGACGTGTGGCAGGAGGATCAGTTCGCCTGGCTGAAAGATGAGAAGGCGGCGATCCGCACCTGGGTCGCCGAGCGTGACAAGCCGTTCCTCGGCGTCTGTCTCGGGCATCAGCTGCTGGCCGATGCGCTGGGCGGCGCGGTCGGCCCCGCGACGGTCGGGGAGATCAACCTGCTCGATATTGCGTTGAGCGACGCGGGGCGCGAGCACCTGCTCTACGCGGGCTTCGGCGAAACGAAGCGCGGCGTGCAATGGCATGGCGCCGAGGTAAAGGCGCTGCCGCAGGGTGGCGTGTTGTTGGCTTCGACGACCGATTGTCCGATTGCCGCGTTCGCCGTCGGATCGTCAGCGTTCGGTCTGCAATATCACGTCGAGGCCACCGACCAATCGATCGTCGATTGGTCTTCGGGGCCGCCAGGATTGGAGAAGCTGCGGCAGTTGCATCCGCCCGGTTTCGGCGCCAAGCTGCGCGCGCGTGTCAGCGATGGGTTTGCCGAGCTGCTCGGCAACTCGCGCCGGCTCTACGACAACTTCATGCGCATCGCCGTGGAACGTCTCGCCGGCTGAGCGTGCATTGTCAGTCGTGGCGCCAGCCGTAGAGCCAGTCGTAACGCGCCATCAGGCGCTGGGGCGGCACCTTACGCAGCACCAGATTGCGGGCGAGCGCCTGCGGTCCCGAGAGATGATAGATGCTGCCGTTGCGGCGCGAGGCCCGGGCAACGCGTATCGCGCGCGGCCGCCGTTGGCGCTGATACCACTTGAGTGCGGCCGTAACATCGGTGGAGCGGTGCAGCGCGTCGGCCACCACCATCGCATCTTCGAGCGCCATGACGCCGCCTTGCGCCAGGAACGGCAGCACGGGATGCGCCGCATCGCCAAGTAGCGCGATCGGCCCGCGCGTCCAGTGGCGCGGGACGGGAAGCGTGTGCAGCGCCCATTGCTTCCAGCCGCGCGCTTGAAGAATGAGTGCCTGCAGCGGCTCGGCACACTCCGGCATCTTTTGCTGAACCCACGAAGGCGGCACGGGCGCGCTCCAGTCGCCACTATCGTGCCGGTCATCGAGCACGATGACGACGGCAAGCTCCTCACCGCCGGACACGGGGTAGTGCACGACATGCGCATTCTTGAACAGCCAGATGGTCGTCTCCGGCCGGTGGAAATCTTCGGGTAGCTCGTCGACCGGAACAACACTTCGCGCTGCACTCTTGCCGCAGAACTTCGGCGCCGCGGCGTCGAACAGCAGCTGGCGCAGCGGCGACCAGATGCCGTCGGCGGCAATGAGTGCTTTGCCCGACCATGCCTGGCCGTTCTCGGCGGCGACGGCCACATGGCCCGCATCGCTGGCGACCTCTGAGGCAGCAAATCCCATCGAAAGTGCGATGAGCGGCTCGGCACGCGCGGTCTGCAGCAGGGCGCTGTGCAGATCCTTGCGATGCGCGACCCAGTACGGGGCGCCGTGGCGCATGGCGATCCAGCGGCCGAGGGGCAGGCGCGCCAGCTCTGCGCCCGTACGCCCGTCGCGCACGCGCAGCGCCTCCGGCACGCCGACGTGGGGACGCAGCGCATGGGCGACGCCTAGCCGACGCAGGATGCGCGTGCCGTTGGGGCCGATCTGGATGCCGGCGCCGTCCTCGTGAAAACCCGGCCGGCGTTCCAGCACGTGTGAGGCGATGCCGTAGCGCGCCAGTGCCAGCGCGGTGGCGAGGCCGCCGATGCCGCCGCCGGCGACGAGCACCGGTCCGGGTGGGCCCAGGCGCGCCCGCGCCAGGGCCGCTTCGGCGTTCTCGTTGGCCTGCGGGTTGAGCTGTAGCACGGTCATGAAATACTACGGCGGCTGGGCCGCGACGCGCTCGCTCTGCGAAGAGCGTTAAGCCTAGGCCGCGTCTTCGACGAGGCTGGCGAGGCAGGCAGGCGGGTCGCTCTCGTCGGCCGCCAGGCGCGGGTCGAAGATGTAGAGCGTCGAGCAGTAGGGGCAGAGGATTTGACCGTCGTCGCCCATGTCGAGGTAGACGTGCGGATGGTCGAACGGCGGGCGGGCGCCCATACAATTCAATTCGCGCACGCCGATGAAGATTTTCTCGACGCCCAGATCGTTGGCGAGGTGGGGAACGGGGCTGGAGGTCATTGAATCGCCCTGCAGTTTCTGGCCGAAGTCTGTGGCCGATACGGGCCAGACCATAGCCGCGCCGGCCCGTAAATGATAGGGGTTCACGCGGCTCGGCCGCGCGCTGCGGAGGCTTGCAGAGTGCAAAAATTCAACTCCCACGGCGTCGAGATCGCCTATCTCGACGAGAGCCCCGCCGGCAGCGCCGATGCCGTGCTGCTCATTCACGGCTTCGCCTCCAACGTCGCAACCAACTGGGTCGGCACCAGTTGGGTGAAGTCGGTGACCGGCGCCGGCTATCGTGTCATCGCTTATGACAATCGCGGGCACGGACAGAGCGAGAAGCTGTACAACCTCGAGGATTACGGCGCGCCGATCATGGCGGAGGATGCGCGCCGCCTGCTCGACCATCTGCGCATAGAGCGCGCGCACGTCGTTGGCTACTCGATGGGGGCACGCATCGCGACGTTCCTGGCGATTGCGCATCCCGCGCGGGTACGCAGTCTCGTGTTCGGCGGCCTCGGTATCAACATGGTGCGCGGCGTTGCCGGCACCGGACCAGTGGCAAGCGCGCTCGAAGCCGAAAGTATCGATGCGGTGACGAACCCGACGGCACGTACCTTCCGTGCTTTCGCCGAGCAAACAAAAAGCGATCTCAAGGCGCTCGCCGCCTGCATCCGCTCGGCCCGCGCCCCGATCACGCCCGAGGCGCTTGGCGGGCTGCGTTGTCCGGTGCTGGTCGTAGTTGGGGAAAGGGATGTGATTGGCGGCTCGGCAGCCAAGCTAGCCGAGCTAATCCCCGGCGCGCGCGGGATTGAGCTCGCTGGCCGCGATCACATGAAGTCGGTCGGCGACAAGGGCTTTAAGGAGGCGGTGCTGGGCTTTCTGGCGGGGCAGCGCTAAGGCACTGGAATCGCATCCCGGAAATACGAGGCCCCGGCAGTCCGCCGCCTGGATCTCAAAAGACAAACGCGGGGTTGCCAAGAGATCAGCGGCCGACCGATGCCGGGGCCAAGACGCGGTACTCACTCAGGTGATGCAGCGCATACGCATTACGAATTGGCCGCTGCCTGAGGGCCCAGAAAGTTCCAGACCTCCAACACTTAGCAAGTTAACTGTGACAGGTCTGCACACGGTCAGGCGATCGCGACATTCCGGCTGTGGATAACCTAGCGCCCGCCGTTGTTCCGCCACCGGTTCGCTATTGCGCGCCGCAATCGAATCGCAAATGCGCCGGAATGGGGTGTTCTCTGATCGCCTGGGAAAGATGGCAGATTCATAATCCGTTAGGGTTACCGCGGTTAGCGTCCACCCATGCCATCCGTCCGTTTCTGCGTAGTTCTTGGCATCTTTTGCACCCTGCTGCTGTCCGCGTGCGGCGGCGGTGGCGGCGGGCAATATTTCGTGGCCAGGGAAGAGCCCTGGCGGGCGACCGAGGAGCGGGCCTGCCTCGCCTCCGGCACCGTGCAGGAAAGCCCCTTCATCAAGACCAAGCTGTCGCTGGGCGGCCCGAGCGTGTGCGGTGCCGAGCAGCCGTTCGAACTGGCCGCCGCCGACGGTGGCCGCATCAGCCTGCGCCCGGCGGCGCTGCTCCGTTGCCCGATGATTCCGCAGGTCAACCGCTGGGTTGCCACCGTGATCGAGCCGGCCGCGCAGCGCGTCTACGGCGTCCCGTTGGCCGAGCTGAAGATTGCCGCATCCTATGCGTGCCGGCCCATGAATAACGTGTACGGCGCCCACCTCTCCGAGCACGGACACGCCAATGCCCTCGACGTATCGGCATTCATCCTCGCCGACGGGCGGAGCATTTCAGTGAAGAAGGGATGGCGCGGGGATTACCGCGATCGCGCATTCCTGCACGACGTGCACGACGGGGCCTGCCAGCATTTCACGACCGTGCTCAGTCCCGACTACGACGCCAACCACCACGACCACTTCCACGTCGATCTGGCGCGCCGCGGGCCGGATGGCCTCGGCACGGTGTGCAAGTGAGCGAGCCGGGTCAGTCGCCGTCCTCGTCGCAGGCGATGGGGAACTCCAAGTCGGTTTCCCAGCAGACGACGTCAGGCTGAATTCGCGCAAGGGCGGGCAACGGGGTCGCCGTCGCGCCCATCACCGCGAGCAGCAGCATGGCTGTACGCATGCCAATCTCCCTCACCATGTGAGGTGGAATCTACCGCTTTTCAATCGTCTCCACCAGCGCGTGCAAGGTCGGGCACCCTACCCTTCGATGCATTGGAGGCCGATTTTCCCTGTTTGTGGGCAAAATAGTCCTGCGCCTGCGACATGTCGGTTGCGGCCATGTCGTCGACGGAGCGCTCCCGCAGGGCCCGCATGCCTGCGACGTCGAGATCACCGAGCTTGATGTGCTGGGCGTACTGCATGGCAACGAGCCCCTTGCCATTGGCGGCGCGCGCGACTTGAAGACGTTGAACTCCATGACGTCGCTCTCGGGCGCCCAGGTGAGAAAGTCAATGATGGCTTCCCCTGTCGTTTCGTTCTCGATGATGGCGAAGTTGGCGTCCTTGTTCGTCTCCTTGACGATCTTGCCGAGCACTCGCACGGCGGCGACTGGATCATCGCCCATCTCCGGATAGGCGTGATAGGCGAAGAGCTTCGACCAGTCCTCCACCGTCTCGCCGGCAAGCGTGAACTCGGCGATGCCGTCGCCGGGGCGACCGTCGGCTAGCACGGCCTGATCCTCGAAACTGAGCGTGTATGGCTCGCCGCCGAACTCAACGGTCGGTGCTTCGGCACGCGCCAGCGATACGGAAGCCAGCACGATGGCGAGAACGGGCAGCAGACGCATGCGAGCGCTCCCTGTCAGATGGCGGTCAGGATTGGGCGAGATCGCGCTCGGCAACGACGCGGTCGAACGGCTCAGCTTCGTTGCTGATCTTGTAGAGGGTGGCGCCGTCACCGAGCTTGAGGAGCTGCTCGATACGGTAGGACGCCTCGGGGGCTGCAAACCCGCTTGCGAACCCGGTGACATGCACAAACGACCCCACGTCCAGTTCACGGCGCGACATGCCTCACCCTCCATCCCAGCGGGAGCCATCGCTCCGATCGAAAAAGGGTAGGGGTATGAGGCTAAAGGATGCGTATCCGCGGTTGCGACAAATGGATCGACATCGCCGCGCGCGACTGTCGCAAGGCCTAGCGGGCGGCCATCCGCGTAACTATTTCCGCAGTGCGGCGAACTTAGAGGCTCAATAGATCGTTATCGCCCTACCGGTTATTTCCGTCCGTCCCGGGCATCGGCCCCCCTGTTCCGGCGAGCAATTTTCGCCCCTCACAGCCAGAGGCTCTCGTGCTCTCAACGCTTCCGGTCGATGCGACCGCCCCTCCCGAAGCCAAGCTGGGCGTTCCTGATCTTCAGGAGCGCTTGGGGTTAAGCCGCCAGTTGTCTCTGACGCTGGCCGCGCCGTTGAGCGATGAAGACCAGACCGTGCAGCCGATGGACGATGCGAGCCCGACGAAGTGGCATCTGGCGCATACGACCTGGTTCTACGAGTCGTTCATCCTCAAGCCGAACCTGCCGGACTATCGCCAGTTCTCGGCCGACTTCGAGTACTGCTTCAACTCCTACTACGAGAGCAAAGGCGAGCGGCAGCCGCGCGGCCGAGCGCGGGCTGTTGACGCGGCCGTCGGCGGCGCAGGTGCGCGATTATCGCGCGCACGTCGACGAGGCGCTGGCGCGACTGTTCACGCAGGGCTTCGTCGCTGAAGGACACGACGCCCTCGCCGAGCTGATCGCGCTCGGCATCAATCACGAGCAGCAGCATCAGGAGCTGTTGCTGACCGACATCCTCAGTCTGTTCGCCGCCAATCCGCTGCGCCCCGCGTATCGCAAGCCGCTGCCAAAGCCCGAGCCCGTCGAGGCGGCAGCCGAGGCGGAGTTCGTCGCCTTCGACGGCGGCATTCGCGCCATCGGCTACGACGGCGCCGGCTTTTCGTACGACAACGAGGGGCCGCGCCACGAGGTCCTGCTCTATCCCTATCGTCTCGCCAACCGCTGCGTCACCAACGGCGAGTGGCTCGCCTTCATAGAGGCCGGCGGCTACCGCGAGCCGCTTCTCTGGCTCGCCGACGGCTGGGCGACGGTCAAGGCGCAGGGGTGGAATGCGCCGGGCTACTGGGAAGAGCGCGACGACGTCTGGCAGCAGATGACGCTCGAAGGCTTGCTGCCTGTCGATCCGCGCGCGCCCGTAACTCACATCAGCTACTACGAGGCCAATGCCTACGCCCATTGGGCGGGCAAGCGGCTTCCCACCGAGTTCGAATGGGAGGCGGCGAGCGCCGGCTATGCGCTTGCCGGCAACGACCTCAGCACCAATGCACTGCGTCCGCGTCCGGCGCCGTCAACGAGTGGCGGCCGTCTGGCGCAAATGTTCGGCGACGTCTGGGAGTGGACCGCGAGCGCCTATCTGCCATACCCCGGCTATCGCCCGGCGCCCGGCGCCGTCGGCGAGTACAACGGCAAGTTCATGGTCAGCCAGAACGTGCTGCGCGGCGGCTCGTGCGCGACGCCCCCCGGGCACATCCGCGCCACCTACCGCAACTTCTTCTTCCCGCATCAGCGTTGGCAGTTCACCGGCCTGCGCCTCGCCGAGGACGCAGCATGACCAGCGAAGCGGAGCACGGTGCCGTCGCGTCGGAGTTTATCTCCGAGGCGCTCGGTGAATTCGCTTTGGAGACGCGCGCGGATGTCGCGTTGGAAACGCGCGGTGGTGTCGCGTCGGAGGTGCGGAGCGAGTTCGCCGACGCATTGATTGCCGGACTGTCGGCGCGGCAGAAATCGATCCCCTGCCGTTTCTTCTACGATGCGGCCGGCAGCGCACTGTTCGAGCGCATCACCGAGCTCCCCGAATACTATCCGACGCGCACCGAGACGGCGATCTTGCGCGCCTACGCTGCCGACATGGCGGCGCTGGCGGCACCGGGCACCGTGCTGATCGAGTTCGGCTCAGGCTCGAGCACCAAGACCGAGCTGCTGCTGGCACAGATGCGCGACCTCTACGCCTATGTGCCGATCGACATCAGCGGTGCGGCGCTGGACGAGGCGCAAGCGCGCATCGCGACGCGCTTCCCGCATTTGACGGTGCTGCCGGTGCAGGGCGACTTCTCACGCCCGCTGACGTTGTCGCCCGACATCGCCGCGCACCCGCGCCTCGGGTTCTTCCCCGGCTCGACCATCGGCAATCTCACCGAGGGCGAGGCGGTCCAGCTGCTCACCAACATGCGCCGCATCCTCGGCAATGGCGGCAAGCTGATCATCGGCGCCGACCTCAGGAAGGACGTGCGCCGGCTGCTCGCCGCCTACGACGACGCGGCGGGAGTGACGGCCGCCTTCAATCTCAACCTGCTGCACCGGGCCAATGGCGAGTTCGGCGCCGACTTCGACGTTGCGCGTTTCGCGCATCTTGCCACCTACGACGTCCGCCACGGGCGCATCGACATGCACCTCGTCAGCCGCGCGGAGCAAAGCGTCCGCGTGCTCGGCCGTCGCTTCCACTTCAAGGCGGGCGAGCGCATCCACACCGAGCATTCGCACAAGTACGATATCGAGGGCTTCCAGGTGCTGGCGCAGCGCTCCGGCTGGCTGCCCCAAAGCGTGTGGACCGACGCGGAGCGGCTGTTCAGCGTCCACGTGCTTTCGGCGGTCTGAATCGTCGACATCTGCCGCGGCCCGGCGAATTGCGCTACAAGCTCGCCATGACCTGGCACAAGGGCGGCCCCGGCGCGCGGCGCGGCTACCATCACGGCAACCTGCGCGAGGCGCTGATCACGGCGGCGCTCGATCTCATCTCCAAGAAGGGGCCGGCAGGCTTCACCTTCGCCGACGCGGCGCGTGCGGCCGGTGTAAGCCCGGCGGCGCCCTACCGGCACTTCCGCGATCGCGATGCGCTGATGGCGGACGTGGCGCGGCGCGGCTTCGAAGCCTTCACCGAGGCGCTGTCGCGCGCCTGGGACAGCGGCAAGCCGACGCCGCGGGCGGCGTTCGAGCGGGTGGGCCGCGCCTATCTCGCCTTCGCCGCCAAGGAGCCGGCGCTGTTCTCGGCGATGTTCGAATTGGGCGTGCCGATCGGCGACTATCCGGAAGTGCGCGAGGCGGGCGATCGCGCCTTCAGCGTGCTGCGCGACGCGTGCGAGGCGGTGGCGGCAACGCTACCGAAGGAGAAGCGGCCGCCGTCGCTGATGATGGCGTTGCACATCTGGTCGCTGAGCCACGGCATCGCGTCGCTGTTTGGCAGAGGCGACGCCGCACGCCGCCCGATCCCGATGACGCCCGAGGATCTGCTCGAAGCAGCCGTGCTCATCTACCTCGAAGGCCTCGGCGTCCCGCCGGATAAGTGATCTGCCCCAAGTGTCATTCTCGGGCCTGAGGAACGATCTCCGCTCCACTTCACGTTCTAAAACTGGACGCGCATCCATACGACACTGGGCATGACGCCAGCGATGGCCGCTGGCCTCACGGATCGCGTGTGGGACATGGAAGAGATCGGCTTCCTCAGCTAGTCGGGCAAGCACCAAGGGCTGGTGTCGGCGCTCACACGCGGGACCAGCCTATTAGATTTTAAACTGAGGCCGACGCGCGGCGATCACTGATCCAGCTTGTAGCTCAGCCAGATCATTCCGATGAAGGTCAGGGCGAGCAGCACACCGTAGGTAGTCGCTATCGTTTGGATCATGGGACGCCGGCACACGGTTTGGAGCTGATCCTGCCCCGCCGTTGTACTGCGGCGTGTGGATAACGTGTGGATAAGTTGGGCCTCGAGGCAACAAACGGTGCGCCGCGTTGCGCTCGGACAACTGCCCCTCACGGCACTTGCCTCGGCGGGAGGTACGTAGAGGGAGGTCGGCGCTCGTCCCCTCGATTGGCCGACCTCCGCTACTGGCTCTCATGCAGCAGCTTGGCCTCGCAACGGAATTTTGTCTGCTTTTGCGGACGCTGCAAGATATTCAAACGGATGCAGTGCCTAGGCAGTGCCCAGATAGTACCGGCGCCAGACTAGCGAACCGCGCCACGGTCCCCCATGTGTGCTTTGGCGGTGGATCGTGCGCGTCCGCTCCCCGCGCCAGGGCGCTGTCCGAATTTCTTGGGCCATCCACTTGACGGCCGTCCAGGCGGATGCCAACTATGTAAATGTGATAAACATTCACATGGAGTGAACTTGCGATGACTGCGGTTGTGGCTACCCTCGACGACTTCGGCAAACCGGCCTGGATCGCCGTGATGGTCCTCGCCTTCATCCTGTTCTGGCCCGTGGGCCTCGCAATCCTCGCCTACCTGATCTGGAGTGGACGCATGGGATGTGGACGGCACGGAGAGATGAGCCGCTGGCAGGGCCGCATGGCCGACCGGTGGGATCGCAACATGGAGCGCTGGAGCCGCGAGATGCGTGGCTTCCCGTCGAGCGGCAACGCCGCCTTCGATGACTACCGCACGGAGACGCTGCGTCGGCTCGAGGAAGAGCAGCGCGAGTTCCGCGAGTTCCTGGAGCGGCTGCGCAAGGCGAAGGATAAAGAGGAGTTCGACCAGTTCATGTCCGACCGCCGCTCGCGTTCGGCGACCAACATCGATCCGCAGGGCGCCAGCGCCTAACTCGGGCGACGACGCAGACACACGAAAGCCAGGGCTCGCCCTGGCTTTTCGTTTCGTGCGCGACTAGCGGATGGTCTTGTCGAAGTTGAGGGCCGTCGACAGGCCCTTCACCGTGTCGAGACCTTTGACGCCGAGCAGCGTGGCACCGTCGAGATCGGCGCCGGTGAGGTTGGCATCCGTGAGGTTGGCGCCGGTGAAGTCGGTGCGCGACAAGTCGGTGTCGGTGAGGTTGGCGCCGGTCAGATCGGCGTCGACAAAGCGCGAGAACGTCATCACCGCGTGATCGAAGTTTGCGCCACGCAGAATGGCTTTGGTGAAGTCGGCCGACTTCAAGAGGTTCCTGGCGAGCGTCGACAGCGTGCCCTGACCGGCGCGCGACTCACGCGGCGTGAAGTTGGCGTTGGTCAAATCGGCGCCGTGGAAATCCGCGCCCGACATGTTGGCCATGACGCGGATGCCGGTGAGGTTGGCGCCGGCAAAGCGCGGCGCGTCGGCGATGTTCTCGGTGAGGTCGGTATAGATGGTCGGCCGCAGGATGCTGGCCCCCGAAAGATTGGCGCCGGAGAAGTCGGCGCGGATCAGCGTGGCGCGATCGAGCCGCGTCCCCGACATATCGGTGCCGCGTAGATTGGCATCCTTGAAGTCGGCACCGTAGAGGTTCGACTTCGCCAGCTTGGCGCCTTTGAAGTTGAGACCCGACAGATCGAGATAGGTGAGGTTGTGGTTCGAGTAGTCGAGCGGCTCGCCGGGCTTGGCCTTGAACAGCGCCATGGTGATGTCACGAACGGTGAAGTCGGCACCGTTCTGGGAGACGGGTTCTGTCTCTTCAGCGAGGGCACCGACGCTGAATGTCAGGGCCGCTGCAAGGATCAAGCACCGCTTGAGCGATGCGCGTGCCGCGTCAGCTGTTTTCATTTCGTATCCGTCACCCTGTGGTGGGCTCTCCACATATGAAGGGCTGCTGCTGCCACGTGGCAAGGGGTGGGGGGCCCAATTCCCCGAAAGTCGGGGGTGGCAACCGCTTTTGCCACAGCAGAGCGAATGCATCGTAATCGTCAGAAACTGCTACCGAAGCCGCCGCCGGTGGGTGTGACGATGACGATGGCCTCGCCCGGCTCCAGCACGGTTTCGTCGCAGCCTTCGAGCCGCTCGATGCGGCCATCGGCACGACGCACGGAATTATCGCCGGCTTCGCCCGCTGCGCCACCGCCGACGCCGAACGGACGCACGCGACGGTAGCTCGAAAGGATGGCGCAGCTCATGCGCTCGAGGAAGCGGATGACGCGGCGTGTGCCATCGCCACTTGTCCACTTGCCCTTGCCACCCGAGCCACGGCGGATGGAAAACTCCTCCAGCAGCACCGGATAGCGCAATTCTAAGATCTCCGGATCGGTGAGGCGCGTGTTGGTCATGTGCACGTGCACGGCGGCGGCGCCATCAAAGCCGGGGCCGGCGGGGGCGCCCGAACACAACGTTTCATAATACTGCAGGCGATCGTTGCCGAAGGTGAGGTTGTTCATCGTGCCCTGCGCCGAACCAAGCGCGCCGAGCGCGGCGAACAGGGCGTTGGTGACGATCTGGCTCGTCTCCACGTTGCCGGCGACGACGGCGGCGGGATAGGTCGGGCGCAGCATCGAGCCTTCGGGGATGACGATTTCGATCGGCTTCAGGCAGCCGGCGTTCATCGGGATCGGCTCGTCGACCATGACGCGGAAGGTGTAGAGCACGGCGGCGCGCGTGACGGGCTCGGGCGCGTTGAAGTTGTTCTTCTGCTGCGCTGAGGTGCCGGTGAAGTCGACCTTCGCCGTGCGCTTGTCGCGATCGACGGTGACGCGCACCTCGACCGCCGTGCCTTGATCCGTCTCGACGCGGAAATGGCCATCGGCGAGGCGCGACAGCAGGCGGCGCACGGCCTCCTCGGCGTTGTCCTGCACGTGGCGCATGTACGCCTGCACCACGTCGAGGCCGAAGTGGGCGACCATGCGTTTCAGCTCGGCTTCGCCTTTGGCGTTGGCGGCAACCTGCGCCTTGAGATCGGCGATGTTCTTGTCGGGGCGTCGCGCGGGGTGCTTGGCGCTCAAAAGCAATGCGCGCGTCTCGGCCTCGAGGAAGCGCCCGGCGTCGACCAGCTTGACGTTGTCGATGTAGACGCCTTCCTCGTCGATGGTTGTCCCACGCGGCGTCATCGACCCTGGGTTGAGGCCGCCGATATCCTCGTGGTGGCCGCGGCTCGCCACGTAGAACAGCACCGCGCTGCCGAAGTCGTCGAACACCGGCGTGACGACGGTGATGTCGGGCAGATGCGTGCCGCCGTTGTAGGGCGCGTTGAGCATGTACGAGTCGCCTGGGCGCATTTCGGCGCCGCGCTCGCGAATGATCGTCTCGACCGAGCGGTCCATGGAGCCGAGGTGCACCGGCAGATGCGGCGCGTTGGCGACGAGGGCGCCGGTTCGATCGAACACGGCGCAGGAGAAATCGAGCCGCTCCTTGATGTTGACTGATTGGGCGGTGTTGCGCAGCGCTTCGCCCATCTGCTCGGCGATGGCCATGAAGAGATTGTTGAATACCTCGAGCAGCACCGGATCGGCGGCGGCGCCGAGGCGTTCGCGCTGGCGTGGTTCGGTGCGTGTCAGGACGATGTCGTTGAGGGAGGTAAGCGCCAGCTTCCAGCCGGGTTCGACGACGATGGTCTGGTGCGGCTCGATGACGAGCGCGGGGCCGGCGATGTTCGCGCCGGGTGCGAGCGTTGCGCGCATGACGACGGGCGCGTTGTGCCAGGCGCCGCGCGAATAGAAGCGCGTCTGTGTTGGCGCATGGCCGGTCGGCGTGGGCGGCGCCTCGAGTTCGCCCTCGCCGTCGCTCTCGCCGCCGGCGGCAGCGACCTCGATGGCGGCAGCTACGATATCCTTTTCCGGCGAGATGAAGCCGAAGCGCTGGCGGTGCAGCGCCTCGAAGTCGCGGCGCATAAAACCCGGCTCTGACAGCGGCACGGGAAGCGCAGTGTCGGTCCCGGCATAGCGCAGGTGCACGAAGCTCTCGATAGCCATGGTGTCGTGCTCGACGCCCTGGTCGAGCAGCTCCTCGGTCGCCGCGCTGCCGAGCTCATAGGCAAGGTTTTCCAGCTCGTGCATGGTCGCGCCGTCGAGCGGCGCCTCGATCGAGCGCTCGCGGCTGGCGCGCTGCTGCGCTAGTCCCATGCCATACGCCGACAGAAGCCCCGACAGCGGGTGCACGAGCACCGTCTCGATACCGAGCGTGTCGGCGATCAGGCAGGCGTGCTGCCCGCCCGCCGAGCCGAAGCAGTTGAGTGCATATTCGGTGACGTCGTAGCCGCGTTCCACCGAGATCTTCTTGATGGCGTTGGCCATGTTTTCCACGGCGATGCGGATGGCCCCATCGGCGATCTCCTCCGGCGTGCGGCCGTCACCGACCTCGCGGGCAAGATCGGCAAAGGCGGTGCGCACCGCGTCGGCGTCGAGCGGTTGATCGTGTGCGGGACCGAGGATCTTGGGGAAGAACCGCGCATCCAGCTTGCCGAGCATCACGTTGGCATCGGTGACGGTCAGCGGGCCGCCGCGGCGATAGGCTTTGGGCCCCGGGTTGGCGCCGGCGCTGTCCGGTCCGACGCGAAAGCGCGTGCCGTCGTAGGCGATGATCGAGCCGCCGCCCGCCGCCACCGTATGCACGCGCAGCATCGGGAAGGCGATGCGTACCCCCGCGATCTGCGTCTCGAACGCGCGTTCGTACTCGCCGGCGAAGTGCGCGACATCGGTCGACGTGCCACCCATGTCGAAACCGATGACGCGGGTAAAGCCGGCGCGCTTTCCCGTCTCGGCCATGCCGACAACGCCGCCGGCCGGCCCCGACAGGATGGCATCGCGACCGCGGAACGTTTGCGCCGCCTTGAGCCCGCCCGACGACGCCATAAACAACAGGTTTGGGCTTTCGGCGCCGGAGCTCAGCGCAGCGGAGACGCGGTCGATGTAGCGGAGCAGCACGGGCGACAGGTAGGCGTCGGCGACGGTGGTATCGCCGCGCGGCACCAGCTTGATCAGCGGGGAGACTTCGTGGCTCGCCGACACCTGCGTAAAGCCGAGCGCGCGCGCCAGCTCGGCCGCCTCGCGTTCGTGCTGGGGATGCGCGTAGGCGTGCATGCACACGATGGCCACGGCGTCGATGCCCTCGGCACGGGCATCGACCAGCTCAGCCTCCAGCGCAGCGACGTCCAGCGCCCGCTCCACCGTGCCGTCGGCACGCACGCGCTCGTCCGCTTCTGCAACGCGGCAGTACAGCATCTCCGGCTTGACGATGCGCTTGGCGAAAATGTCGGGCCGCGCCTGCGCGCCGATTTCGAGCTGGTCCTTCAGTCCGCGCGTGATGACGAGCAGCGTCGGGTCGCCCTTACGCTCCAAGAGCGCGTTGGTCGCGACGGTGGTGCCCATCTTCACCGCGGCGATGCGCTCGGATGGGATAGCCGCGCCGGAGGCAACGCCGAGGAACAGCCGGATGGCTTCCAGCGCAGCGTCGTCGTAGGCCCCCGGGTTCTCCGACAAGAGCTTGCGGGTGAGGATGCGGCCGTCAGGTGCGCGTGCAACAACGTCGGTGAAGGTGCCGCCGCGGTCGATCCAGAAGTGCCACTTTTCGTCGTTTACCTGCCCGGCCATCCGGATCCGCTCGAAGAAGTCCGCCGCTTGGTCAGCTATCGGGCGTTGCGGAAGGCGTCAACCGCAGGGCCACGTCGCCGCAGCATGCCTAAAAACTTCCGGCAATTGCCGCGACTTTCCCGAAGGAATCCGCAACCCGCCGCCCGGCCCCTTCATGTTGCCCGCGAATGCCGATAAGGGATTGCCATGCCATGGAAAGCAATAGCACAGGCGATCGGCATCGAAGCGGACGGCGGCTCTGTCCGTGATGCGCTGTCGGCGTTGTGGGCAAAGCTCACGCGCGACTGGGCATCATCGCGCACGCCTGGATATCGCACCGTTGCCTTCACCATCGCGGTGACGACGCTCGCCGCCAAGATGGCGAAGGCGGACGGCGTGGCGCTGCCCGTCGAAGTGCGCGCCTTCGAGCGCGTGTTCGAGATCCCGCCGGGCGAGGAAGCGAATTTCCGCCGGCTGTACGATCTCGCCGCGCAGGATGTCGCCGGCTACGAAACCTATGCGGGCAAGATCGCGGCGCTGCTCGCGGACGAGCCCGAGATGCTGCGTGCGCTGCTCGAATGCTTGTTCCACGTCGCCGCCGCCGACGGTGTGCTGCATCCTGATGAAGACGAATTCCTTTCCGTCGTCGCCGCGAAGTTCGGGCTGACCCACGGCGAGTTCCTCAGCGTGCGTGCCGGCTTCGTCAACGACCCGTGCAGTCCCTACCAGATCCTCGGCGTGCATCCCGACATCTCCGACTCCGAGCTCAAGCTACGCCACCGCGCGCTGGTGCGGGAACATCATCCCGACCGGCTCGCTGCTACCGGCGTTCCGCCCGAGTTGCGCTGCGCCGCGAACCGGCGGCTTGCGTCTATCAACGTGGCCTATGACGCGATCGTCGAGGATCGCCGCCGCGCCGCTGAAATGCGCGGGGAGCGGCGATGATCCTCAAGCCGGATTCACCTCTCATCCACGCGCTGCATCCCTCGCCCAACACCGAGGATCGCCGCAAGGGCTGCCGCGCCGATATGATCGTGCTGCACTACACGGGCATGTCGTCGGCCGAAAAAGCGATCCGCTGGCTGGCCAACCCGAAAAGCAAAGTCTCCTGCCACTACGTGATCGACGAGGCCGGCGGCATCACGCAGATGGTGGCGGAGACGCAGCGCGCCTGGCACGCCGGCGCCTCGCACTGGGCGGGCGAGACGGATATCAACTCGGTGTCGATCGGTATCGAGGTTCAAAACCCGGGGCACGAGCACGGCTATCCGGAGTATCCGGCGGAGCAGATGCAGGCCGTTGCCGCACTGTGCCGCGATATCGCCAAGCGCCGTGGCGTGGCTCCGCAGCGCGTGCTGGCGCATTCGGATGTGGCCCCGGGGCGCAAGATCGACCCCGGTGAGAAGTTCGATTGGGTGCATCTGGCAAAGCACGGCGTCGGGCACTGGGTGAAGCCGTCACCGCTCGACGCGGATTCGGCCTGCCTGCTCAACGATGCAGCGATCGCAGAGGCTAAGGAGCTGCTGCGCGCCTACGGTTACGGCGTCGAGAACCCGGGGCGCGATGACTGGTCCATGGTTCTCATTCGCACCTTCCAGCTTCACTTCCGTCCCGCGCGCGCCGACGGCCGCCTCGATGCCGGGACGCTCGACACGCTGCGCCGCCTCGTCGCCGCGCTTCCTGCCTCGGCGACGACCTGAGCGGCAGCCTTCGGCCCCTTTTCGAAGTGCCGGCGGAGATCGAAATTAAAGCGAGGACGTCCCGAGCCCTGTAGCAGACGCCCTCTAGCCCACTGATCGGACGGGGGGTAATTCGATCAGCGGCTTACAAGCTCTACTGGAGGCACGCGGCATTCGTTTCATGAACATTCGGCAGTTTTTTTCTGTGGTTAACGGCGCAGCCGATAAACGTCGCCTAGTGACGCCCGGCGGGGATCAAATCACTTCGTCAACGCTTACCGTCTTGCGGTAGAGGTGCCACGTCGCGTGCCCGAGAACCGGGAAGACGACGGCGAGACCGAAGAAGAACGGCAGCGAGCCGACAACAAGCGCGGCGACGACAAAGGCGCCCCACACGGCCATCGTCAAAGGGCTGGCGATCACGGCGCGCACCGATGTTCGAACCGCCGTCCCGACGCCGACATTTCGATCGACCAACATCGGGAACGACACGACGCTGATTACCAGCACCAGCACAGCGAAGAAGAGGCCGACCGCGTTGCCGACAATGATCAGTTGATGTCCGGCAGGGGTGGTCAGGATCTGGCGGGCAAACTCCCCAAGCGAAGTCGGCACCGCGCCGCCGATGATCTGCGCATACATGGTCTGCGCCGCAATCAGCCAAGCGACGAAAATTGCCAGGAGCACGAAACCCAACCTGGTGATGGCGCCGATCGATGGAGACCGAAACACGTCCAAGAGGTGCCATACGGATGCATCGAGGCCACGCTCGCGGCGCCGGCTCAGCTCATAGAGAGCGACGGCTGCAAAAGGTCC
Source organism: uncultured Alphaproteobacteria bacterium (assembly GCA_963724595.1). Taxonomy (GTDB): domain Bacteria; phylum Pseudomonadota; class Alphaproteobacteria; order Rhizobiales; family Hyphomicrobiaceae; genus Hyphomicrobium_A. The sequence continues at coordinate 217,560 of CAVRVR010000022.1, forward strand.
GAGCAAGGCGAACCCGGCCAGCATCGGATAGACGAGCGGCAACACGTCGTATCCGAACGAGAGCCTGAATAAGATGAACCCGAGAATGGCGTAAATGATGCCGAGGAACACCGCGTGGCTTGGCACCGCGTTGAAATCCTCGATGCCCTTGGCAACCGCGTCTCTCAGATCTGCCAATCCGATGCTGTAAACGGCCGGCTCGCCAGGCCTCCATATGGAGGACGCAGGCCATCGCAAATCCACGCCTGGTTGCGGGATGTTTGCGTCCGTGTAGTCGACTGCCTTTAGGTTCACCATGGCCATACCTCCGGAACGGGTGTCCGAGCGCCAACGCGCCATACGAGAGGCCAAGCGCCAAATTCGGCTTGCATGCAGCATGGCGCCGTCACTGAAGAGATGCGCCGTGGGCCGCGCCAATTCAATAGGGCGGGACAACCCCTAAATGACGATGCCGGAAAATCGGGACCGGCACGCGCTGAGCGCGCGCGCTGCCCCGGAGGTGCCGTAAACGCAAAGCGCCCGGACAGCCGTGGCCGTCCGGGCGCGCATCGATAACAGAGCCGACGACTTAGTGCCGGTCGCGCCAGTCGTCGCGCCGGTCGTCACGCCGATCGCGCCGGTCGTCCCGACGGTCGTCGCGGCGATCGTGTCGGCGGTCGAACCGCTCGGGACGTCTCCAGCCGCGACCCGGAGGCGGACCCATGCCGGCGGGGGCGTGATAGCCGTCACGCCACCAGCCGGCTCTACGCGGACCGGGCGGCGGCGCATGCCAGCCGACGCGCGGGCGAATTGTGTACCCGTACCAGCGGGCGCGATCGCGGTACCACGGACGGCCGACGTAGTAGCGGTCCCAATAGTCGCGCGCCACGAACGTCACGAAGGGGATGCGGAAGTAGGCGGGCCCGACGTCGGGCAGCGGCACCATTTCGCCGCGGTCGTCGAAAGCGAGGTACTCGCTGTAGACCCAGCCGCGGCCCCCATCCCACCGCACGTCGCACCAGGACTCGTCGCGCAGGCAGCCTTCGATAGAGAGCGGCTCGCCCTCGGGGATGACGCCGACGCTGGGAAAATCAATATCCGGTCCGGTGCGGATGTTCACGTTCGCCGTCGAAAAGCCCGGCGAGGCTTGCGCCGCGCCGACGCCAAGCGCGGCGATGGCCAGGACGGCAGCGGCTAGTCTTCGCATTCTCATTCGAGTGGCGCTCCTTGATTCGGGGGATACCCTGGAGGGCCATGAGGACGAGAACATTGGCGGGTTGATGACGCTGCCAGTGCGGCAACACGGAGCATAAGGGCGCACACGGTGGCGCTATGCCTCGCGTGTCACACCCTTCATCGCTTGTGGTTTGCCGCAATACCTTCTATTGGAACGCATCGATTTGGCCGGACAATGTGGCCGCTACGCCCTGGCATAGCCGGGCGCACGTACAGTGCCTCTCCAACATCGAATCATCGGCGACGTGATCGCGACTTTGCGATCGCGTGCGCTTTTCTTCATCAACGAAAGGTGTTTCATGGAAACGGGTACTGTCAAGTTTTACAACGACCAAAAGGGCTTCGGCTTCATCGCGCCGGACAACGGCGGCAAGGACGTCTTCGTCCACGCTACGGCGCTGGAGCGCGCGGGCATGCGCAACCTCGTTGAGGGCCAGAAGGTCTCCTTCGACACGCAGGAAGACCGCCGCACCGGCAAGCTCGCCGTCGGCACCATTCAGGCGGCCTAGTCAATTCGTTCCTGGGAGCGGCGTCCGGATGCGATTCGGACGTCGCTCTTTTTTGCCACGCTAGACCGAGCGATTGGAGAGAGATGAAGGCCTTTAAAGACCCAAGTTTAAGCGACCGTCTGGGCAGTTCCACCGCGGCCAAGTCCGCCGCGTTGGCCCGCTTCCGCGCAAGAGCCGATGATCCGGCTGTCGCACAGCAACGGGCCGCGCGCCTCGCCATGGCGGTCGAACGCGAACAGCGCGCTGCAGAACGCGCCGAAGCGCGCCGAGCCGAAAACGAGCGCCAGGCCGCGGAACTCGCCGCGCGCGAATTGGCCGAACGGGCGGAGCGCGAAGCCCGGCAGATACGGGAAGCCGACGAGCAGGCTACGCTCGAGGCGCAGCGCAAGATCGAGCGCGACATGCGTTACGCCGCCCGCAAAGCCCGCAAGGCATGAGCGCAGCACTCGCTCAGGCGTGCTGCCTCACCCCTACTTTCGCTCCTGGGCACGGCGGAGGGCGGCGGCGAGAGCGCTTTCCGCCGCCGGCTGTGACGCTTGGCGAGGCGGTGGCGCACTCGTGCGTTGCGTCGATGCGGGACCCGACGCCCGCCCGCCGGCGTCGCCCGATCGATCGATGGCGCCCGACTTCATCGTCAGCGCGATGCGCTTCCTCGCAACGTCGACATCCTTGACGCGCACCTTCACCACATCGCCCGCCTTCACAACTTCGCGCGGGTCTTTGACGAACTGGTCGGACAGCTCCGAGATGTGCACCAGCCCATCCTGATGCACGCCGACATCGACGAATGCGCCGAACGCCGCGACGTTGGTGACGACGCCTTCGAGCTGCATGCCGGGCTTCAGGTCGGCGATCTTGTCGACGCCCTCCTGAAACGTTGCCGTCTTGAACTCGGGGCGCGGGTCGCGGCCGGGCTTCTCCAGCTCGGCGATGATGTCGGTCACGGTCGGGATGCCGAACGCGGCGTCGGCGAACTCGGCGGGCCTCAGCGACTTGAGGAATGCCCGGTCGCCGATAATCGATTTGAGCGGCCGCTTGGTGGTCTCGGCGATCTTCTCGACCACCGCGTAAGCCTCGGGGTGCACGGCGGAGGCATCGAGCGGGTTCTTGCCGTCCATGATGCGCAGGAAGCCCGCTGCCTGCTCGAAGGCCTTGGCGCCGAGACGCGGCACCTTCTTCAAGCCGACGCGCGTCTTGAAGGCGCCGTTCTCGTCGCGGAAGGCGACAATGTTGGAGGCGAGCGTCTGGTTGAGGCCCGACACGTGCGCCAGCAGCGGCACCGATGCCGTGTTGACGTCGACGCCGACGGAGTTGACGCAATCCTCCACCACGGCGTCGAGCGAGCGTGCGAGCCCGCTCTGGTCGACGTCATGCTGGTATTGCCCGACGCCGATGGCCTTGGGCTCGATCTTGACCAGCTCGGCCAGCGGATCCTGCAGCCGCCGCGCAATCGACACCGCGCCGCGCAGGCTCACGTCGAGATCGGGGAACTCCTTGGCGGCGAGCTCCGAGGCCGAATAAACCGAGGCGCCGGCTTCCGACACCATCGCCTTGGTCAGCTTCAAATCCGGCATCTTGGCCATCAGCTCGGCGACGAGCTTGTCGGTCTCGCGCCCGCCGGTGCCGTTGCCGACGCTGATGATATCCACCTTGTGCTTGATGCACAGCGCCGCGAGTGCCGCCAGCGATCCCTGCCAGTCGCGCTTGGGCTCGTGCGGATAGATCGTCGTCGTGGCGACGACCTTGCCGGTCTGATCGACGACGGCGACCTTGACGCCGGTGCGGATGCCGGGGTCGAGACCCATGGTGGTACGCGGGCCCGCCGGCGCGGCGAGCAGCAGATCTTTCAAGTTGCGCGAGAACACACCGATCGCCTCGGCATCGGCGCGCTCCTTAAGGCGAGTGAGCAGGCCGGTGCTGAGGGACCCGGACAGCTTGTCCTTCCAAGCCCGGTGCACGGTCTCGCCGAGCCACGCATCCGCCGGGCGCCCGCGGTCGGCGATGCCGAAGGCGGACTTGATGCGCGCCTCGGCTGGGTGCGGCTTGCCCGCCTCGTGCGTGATGTCGAGTTCGAGGTCGAGAATGCCCTCGTTGGCGCCGCGCAGCATGGCGAGGGCACGATGTGACGGCATATCCTTGAGGCGCTGGCCGAACTCGAAATAGTCGGAGAACTTGGCCCCCTCCTCGGCCTTGCCTTTCTTCACGGCCGACGTCAGCTCGCCGTCGCTCCACAGCCATTCGCGCAGCCCGCCAACGACCGTGGGGGTTTCGGCGATGCGCTCGATGAGGATGTGGCGCGCGCCCTCGAGGGCCGCCTTGGCGTCGGCGACGCCCTTGCCGGCATCGATGAACTTGGTGGCTTCCGCCTCGGGGTCCAGCGCCGGGTTCTTCAGGAGCGATTCGCTCAACGGCTCCAGGCCGGCTTCGCGCGCGATCTGCGCCTTGGTGCGTCGCTTCGGCTTGAACGGCGCGTAGAGGTCTTCCAGCTCGACCTTGGTCGCGGCGCCATTGATGGCGCGCGCCAGCTCCGGCGTCAGCTTGCCCTGCTCCTCGATGGTTTTGAGGACGGTGGCGCGGCGATCCTCCAGCTCGCGCAAATAACCGAGGCGCTCCTCGAGCTTGCGCAGCTGCGTGTCGTCGAGGCCGCCCGTCTTCTCTTTCCGGTAGCGGGCGATGAAGGGGACCGTCGAGCCTTCGCCCAGCAGCTCCACTGCCGCCGCCACCTGCCCGGGCGCAACGCCCAGCTCCGTTGCGATGCGCTGGTTGATCTTGTCCATGCTGACCCTGTGCGTGACGTTTCTTTAAGTCGGGCTGGCGTCATACTTCCGCGCGTCACGTCAGGGAAGCGCCGATCGATGACAAATGCTAGATATCAAGTGTGGAGATGGGAGGACGACACATGCGTTGCCTGTTCGCCGCAGTTCTAGCGGCCATGTTATTTGCGCCAATCTCGGCGAGCGCCGGCGATTATGCGCCTATGAATTGCGCCAAGGCGAAATCGGCCGCCGAGAAAACCGTCTGCGGCAACTACGCCTTGGGACAGCTCGAGGCGCGCATGGCAACGCTCTACGCTGTTGCCACCTCCCTCGTTGCCATGGGGCAGCGCGGCGACATGCAGGGCGCGCAGCGCGATTGGCTGCAGGAGCGTGAGAACTGCGGCGATCGTGTTGCCTGCCTGACCGAACGCTATGACGCCCGCATCCGCGACCTCAGCAGCACCATCGAAGGCATCGCCTCGCGCGGCCCTTACTGACGCGTCATTCAGCCCGTTGCACCGGTGGCGGATTCCACACGCCGGTGAGGACGTCGCTCTTGGGCGCATAGATGCGCATGGTCAGCGTGAACGGCCCCTTCGGCGCCGGCAGCCAATTGGCCTCCTTGTCGGCACCGGGACTGGCGTTCTGGAAGTAGAGATCGAGCGAGCCGTCGGCATTCGTACTTGAAGGGCATCCAGCTGCTGACCGCAAACCGGTTGAGTGGGTTCGCAACCTGGAAACCGTCGTTGTCGTACAGCGTCACCGACCAGAAGGCGTCGGCGGGCGGCAGTTCGCCCTTGGCAAAGTGCAGCGTGTAGTTGGCCGTGCCGTCGAGCGGCTTGCCGGTCGCGTCGCCGAGGTTGAGCGGGTAAACCGCGTCCTCCGGCAGATTGGCACCGAGGCCGAGCTGCGCCACCATCGCGCGCTTCAGATAGTAGTTGCCATAGACACCCATGGTGTCGGTGTTCATCGACCAGTTGTTCTCGACGCGTGCCAGCGTCGGCGTCTTCCACAGCATCAGTTTCTGTGCCGCCGCGGGTGCGCCTGTGAGACCCTGCTGCACGGCCGGGTCGGCGCTGCCAAGGTCGAAGCTCTTGCCGGGCTCGAGGCCAATCCGCTTCATGCGCGCGATGATCGGCTCGTCGGTGATGTGCGGCGGTTGCAGCTTCAAAAGCTCGGCGGCATAGGCGAAATACTTGTCGGCCGGCATCGTATCGACCTGCACCTTGGGCGCCGTCTTCATGTCGACGCTCGGATCGATCGTGACTGTCGGCACGGCAGGCTCCTTGCCCCATTGCGATAGCGGCGTGATCTTGTAGCCCGCCTGGATCTTATGGACGGCGTCATAGTCGGGTGGGCCGTCCGTCTTGGTGCGTCCGATGATCCACACGTACGGCGTCGGCGCCTCGATGCGCTGCGTGTTCTCGGGCAGCTTGAACTCTTCGATGGCCTTGTCGCGCAGATCGGGGCGCCAGCCGGGCGGCGTCACCAGGTAGTTGGCGGCCGCCGTCCCCGTCGTGCGCCAGCCGGGCGAAGCAAACACGTCGGTCCACATGTCGAGCATGGGCAGCAGGTAGTAACGCCCGCCGGTATCGGGCACGGAAATGACCATCGGCTCCTTGGTCAAATCGAGCCAGCCGCTCGAATAGAGCGTGTCGAAGTTGGGGCGGACGACGGCGCGCATCTCCGCCGTCGGGAACGCCTGTATATTGGTGAACATGTTCGCCGGTCCGCCGATCTCCGACTTGCCAGGTTCGACGTTGGTGAGCTGGCGGCGCGTCACGTCCATGGTGATGAGCGGGTAGAAATAGAGGTAGGCGTCGACGCCGATGGCCTGCGCTTCCGCCTCGGTGATCTCCGCGGCTTGGAGTGGGCCCCCTGGGGTTACCGCCGTGAGGATTGCAGCGGCTGTCATAGCGGCACCGCCTACGGCGCCCATTGCAGCGCGGGTCATGGCGTCCTCCTGATTTTTTTGTGCGGTATCGTCCTTTGGCGTCTCGACGATCGTGCAGCGCTGGGCGCGCCACTGCCCGAGCTTTGCTCCGGGCGCTGACATAAGCAATCACTCAGATGGGGGATGCTTAGGTTTGTCTTTCAGGCGCAGAATCGAACGCCGCGCGATCGTTTCTGGCTTCGCCCTTACTGACGGATCACAGGCAGTCGAGCTTTATGAGGCCGCCGTCGACGACGACGTGGCACCCGAGGGCGCGCGCCTCGCGCCGTGCAAATCGCTGTGCCGCTTCGGCCGAGCGAAACACCGCGCCAAGGCGGGCGCGGCTATCCTTGACCACCCATAGGCTGTCCACGCTTTTGCCGACGAGGATGTAGCGCTGCGGCTCGCGTAAGGCGGGATAAGTTGCATCGCGCGGGCGCGACAGTGCTCCGTTCACGGTCATCGAAAGTTTCTCCGAAAGCGCACTCGCAGCCACGGCCAAAGGCCATGCGTCGCATAAGTCTCGTCGATTGGGGAAGAGCACCGCTCGGCCAGCAGCCGCAACTCGTGCGCGCGCGCCAGGGCAAAGGGATGCAGCGCTGGCAAAGGATAGACTTGCCGCATGGCGATCTTCGCGGGCGTCGTAGACTTGGCCTTGTATTCCATCGCCCATCTCCTGCAGGCAATGAGATCGACCCTCGTGCATAAAAATTCCATATGGATTTCGGTCGGCGGCCATATGCACTGCATAAATGCGCGCTCGCCGATGAACACAGCCTGACAGCCGCCAAAGATCAGTAGGGCGGAGCCTTGATGGCGCGCTGCGCCTTGGCCGCCTGCGTCCACCAGGCGAGATCGTCGGCGAAGCGCGGAAACGCCTGCTCGAGCGCCGCGCCCGCTGCGCCCATGGGCTCAGCATCGGCACTGAGCGTCTCGCTAATCGTGGCGACGGCGATCGTGCTGGAGACGACGACCATGCCCATCTCCGACAGCGTCCCGTGCCACGTAGTGCCCGACCTGACGCCCGACAGCCGGCCAGACGAATAGCTGGCGATGGCGGCGGGGCGCCAGAACCATTCCTCGAGAAAGTGATCGGTGAGGTTCTTGAGCCCCGGCTGCATGCCCCAATTGTATTCTCCGGTGACGAACACGAAGGCGTCGGCCGCTTTGATGTTGCTCGCCAGCGCGGCCATGGCGGGCGGCGCGGCGCCCGGCGCGTACTCCTTGTACATCCGGTCGAGCATCGGCAGGCCGACGGCCTTGGCGTCGATCAACTCGACGTCGGCGCCGCGCGCCCGCAACCGCGCGACGATGAAATCCGCCAAGCGGATGCCCATGCGATCGGAGCGGTAGGATCCGTAAAAGACGAGAACGCGATCGGGCATCAGAGTGTGCTCCTCGCTGCTGGGTAGGCTCCCACCCTTCTACACTTCTTTAACTCGACGCACTTCGGGCCGCGCGAGGGAATCGCGCGGCCTCCGATCGTCGCAAGAGAAGCGCCGGGCAGCGGGCCTACCTCTTACGCAGCAGCGTTTCCGCCGGTTGCGGAATGCGCATATCTGCGCTGGTCACGCGTCTCACCTCGGTGATCGAGTTCGTAGGGAAAATTGATCGCCGCATGTGCCTTGCGGATCGACGCCTCATCTGGCCCCGACATGAAGCAGAAGGCCTTGCCGTCCTTCAGGTTCACGTGCGCGGCGTGACCGAAAACGGCGAACTGCTTAGCCGCCTCCTCGAGCGAGTCGAAATTCGCGAAGAACTCCTCTTCGGTGAGCTCCCGCTCTGGGAAGCTGCCCTTGGTCCTGTCGTGGGTGTCGATAAAGTATTTCATGCGATGCTCCTGCTGCCTGGGATGAGTCTAATTCTCGGTGGGGACGCTGAGCGCCTTCGCGGCGTCGAGCGTCATTGCCAAATGATGCTCGAACGCAGGCAATACGTCCTTGAAATGCGCGGTGAGCTGGGCGTTCTTCGCGGCCGGAATGAATATCTCGCGGACGACCTTGATGACGGCGCGATGGTTTTCGACCTCGTGAGCGATGTAGGCGCGATCGAAGTCCGCGCCCGTCTTTTGCTTCAGCCCTGACACGACCTTTTCCTGCGCGGAGACACGTTGCGGTTGAATCTGCTGCTGTGATCGGCTTGATCCCATTCTTCAGCAGCAGCTCCTCGAACATTTTGACGACGCCGCGATGGTCTCGGGCCACTTCGTCTCCGTGCACCTTGACTTGGGGCGCGGTGCCTTGAGCGCGAGCTAATTCGGCCGTCTCCACTTCGAAAAGATTGGCTTGGATGTAGAGATAGGCCATTTCGCCGTCAGTGAGGCTGGGCGCATCGTGCACGCGGATGACGCCGCATCGCGGCGCCTGCCCGGAAAGCACCCTCGACACACCGGCTTCGCCTGGACTGACGATTACTACCGAAGGTAGGGCTGCGGCTCCCGCCGCTAGCGCGAAGGCCGACAACAGACTTACGAGAAAGAGAGAAGACGGGCGCATCTTGTTTTACCTCATCGCCGTGATGGTTGATCTGCGCACCCTAGGGATGGCCGAACCGGAAGGCGGGGACTCAAGTCCCACGCTTGCGGCTGGATGAGTGTTCGCGCTCCTCATCGGTGTGTAAGGTTGCTCGATGCTCGACAAGCTCTCGCGTTTCCCGCTCCTCGATGAGCTTTCGCCGACCGGCCGCGCCCGGCTGCTCGCGGCGACGCGGCACGTGACCTTGCAGCCGCACGCGCAGGTCCTGCAGCGCGGCGATGAGGTCGCCGGCGCCTACCTCGTCGAGCGCGGCGCCTTGCGCGTCTATTACGTGAGCGCCGAAGGCCGCGAGGGCACCCTCTATTGGATCGATCCGGGGCAGTCGTGCATTCTCGCGCTCAATTGCCTCTTTGCGCGTTTGGCCTATCCCGCGTGGGTCGAGGTCGACAGCTCCGAGACGCAGGTCGCGGTCATTTCCGGCGATGCCTACCGCGAGCTATTCTCGGCCGAGGCGGCCGTTCAGCGATTCACCTTCGACGCGCTGGCCACGCGGCTGTTCGATCTCATGTCGCTGATGCAGGAGACGGCCTCGTTGGGGCTTGAGCAGCGCGTCGCAGCTCATCTGTTGCGGCGGGCAGGCGGCGCGCAGGTTCTCGAGACCACCCATGAGCAGATCGCGCATCATCTGGGGTCCTCGCGCGAAGTGGTATCGCGCGTCCTGCGCAACATCGCGCGAAGCGGCGCATTGAGCCTCTCGCCACGCTCGATCACGATTCTCGACGCTGCAAAGCTCCGCGTTCTCGCCGAGTGAACCACGGCGAGGAGGTAGGTGAACTTGAAGTCTCCCCGCCGTGGCACCAACCGGCCTTCGGCGCGACCGGACTTTGTAACCCTAAGAAGCGCAGCCTTGCGAGGCGGGGACAAAAGTCCCGACGAAGTCGGGTGGCGCGAATTCGCCAAGGCCGCTTTAACGGTCACCACGGCGCATCGCTGAAAGACCAATCCCCAGCGTGACTTAAGCTCATTGGCGCCACAAATCCGCCACCCTGGAGGACGACGTAGCGCCGGAGAGCAAGTCTTTTCGGGGGCAGACAGCGCATGCGCTCTTTCACCAACGGCCGGTTTGCAGCAGCGACGCTCATCGCCACAACCGCAGCACTCGTTGGCGCGACCGCTGAGGCCGGCGAGCTGCTGGTGATCCCTTACACATGCAGGGTTGTCGGCGGCGCGCCCGAGCTTACGCCATCGGCAGACCAGGGCTACGCAATCATCGGGCAACGCGAGCAGCGAGACTTCACCGCATGCTCGCCCGTCAATCCGGCGATGTGCCGGCGCTGGACACTTTACCGGTTCGACGTCGATTGTGCAGGAAAGCGCGTGCCGTGGACATCGCTGTCTGCTGCCGCTGACGCGCACATAGGCGGACGCAGCTGGCTCGAGAACGGGCGCATGCACCTGGAGATGCCGCCCGGGTGGAACGTGGCACCTGACGACCCGTGCGCCCGGCGGTCACGTTATGCTTGGCACTCAGGCGGCCTCGGCCGGTACTGTGCTGACCGCCGCGCCATGGCACCGCCTCCGGTCGTCGAGATGCCGGCCGGTTTTGCTCCGATGCTCGAGTTGGACGCCATCTTTGTCGCCGACGGAGCGCGGGTATCTGGACTTGATCCTGCTGCCGCTCGCTCCGTTGCGGAGCACCCGAGTCCGAAAACCACCCGCGTCGAGGCACCACCGCCAACACGCGCAGCCGACACGCCGGTCAAGAAGGCGGCGCCCGCCGCGCCACCGGCCGCCAAGAGCGAGCCTGTCCCGGAGCCGCCCAATCCCGCGCAAGCCGAAAGCAAGCCGCCGAGCGCGCCTGTGACGGAGACAGTCACCGACGCAGGTACGCCGCTCACTCCGACAATCATAAATGGGCCGAACTCGCCGAGCGTCAAAGCTCAGCCGGACCAGATGGCGAGCGCTCCTCCAGAAACGACGTCCGCGCTGGCTGACGCCAAAGATGCGCCTGTGAAGGTTGCGGAAAGTGACACCAGCAAAGAGCTAACGCCTCACGCCGAACCGGCGGCACCAGCGGAAGGAAGCAACGTCAAATCGATCGCGGTCACCCTCGTCGACGAGCTTGGCAAGTCGGTAAGCCCGACCCTGCTTGGTCTCGGCGGCCTGACCATGCTCGGCTTGCTCGCATTGGCGTTCGCCTATCGGCGCGATCAGACGCAGCCGAGCTTCGGGCTCTCGCGTGATCTTGCCTCGGTTTCACTCGATGGCCGAACGGGCCGCGGAGCATTGGTCAGATCGGGTGGCTCGCTCACGGCCACGGCGCCTCCAGAGTGGACCGCCGCAATCAACCGTGCCAACACGGATACAACCACCGGCGAATTGGGGCGATGCCGTACCGCAAACGCGCGAGGAAGCGCTCCAAGTGCTGGGGATGGGCGTCGCTCCGCAGTTCAATGAAACCGCTATCAAGAAGATCGTTGATGGTCTGCGCCTCAGCTGGCATCCCGACTACGCGAGCAGCCCGCAAGATCGAGAGTTGCGCGAGCTGCGCATGAAGCAGATCAACGCCGCGTGGGACATCATCGTCGGGAAGCGCGCCAGCTAGCGCGGTGGACACAAAAGGCCGCGCGATGTCATCGCGCGGCCTCTGTAGTGCCCAGCAACTGTTTGCGGCTTAGCCCAGCCGCTTCTCCAGCGCGGCGAGCTCGTCGCTTAGCGCCTTCGGCAGCCTGTCGCCGAAGATGGCGAAGTGCTCCTTGATGAGCGGCAGCTCGGCCTTCCAGCCTTCCTTGTCGACGCTGGTCAGCTCCTTCATGTCGGCCGGATTGACCTTGACGCCCGTGACGTCGATGGCGCCTTCGGCCGGCACCTTGCCGATCGGCGTGTCGACCGCGGCGGCCTTGCCGTCGCAGCGGTCGAAGATCCACTTCAGGACGCGGCTGTTCTCGGCGTAGCCGGGCCACATGAACTTGCCGTCCTTATTCTTACGGAACCAGTTCACGTAGAAGATCTTCGGCATCTTGGCGCCGCCCTTGTCGCCCATCTTCAGCCAGTGGGCGAAGTAGTCGCCCATGTGGTAGCCGCAGAAGGGCAGCATGGCCATCGGGTCGCGGCGGATGTCGCCTTTGACGCCGGAAGCGGCGGCGGTCTTCTCCGACGCCATGACCGAGCCGAGGAAGGTGCCGTGCACCCAGTTGAGCGCCTCGGTGACGAGCGGCACCGTGGTGGCACGGCGGCCGCCGAACAGGATGGCGTCGATCGGCACGCCCTTCGGGTCCTCCCACTCCTTGGCGATGACGGGGCACTGCCCGGCGGGCGCCGTGAAGCGCGCGTTGGGGTGCGCCGCGGGACGGCCGGATGACGGCGTCCAGTTGCGGCGCATCCAGTCGATGGTGTGCGCCGGCGTGGTGCCCATCTGCTCCCACCACACGTCGCCGTCGTCGGTCAGCGCGACGTTGGAGTAGATGCAGTTGGCGGTGAGCGTCTTCATGGCGTTGAGGTTCGAATCGTTCGACGTGCCCGGCGCCACACCGAAGAACCCGGTCTCCGGGTTGATGGCATAGAGCCGCCCGTCGGCGCCGAACTTCATCCAGCAGATGTCGTCGCCGATGGTCTCCGCCTTCCAGCCCGGGATGGTCGGGGCCAGCATGGCGAGGTTGGTCTTGCCGCAGGCCGACGGGAACGCCGCCGCCATGAACTTCACCTGGCCCTCAGGGTTGGTGAGCTTGAGGATGAGCATGTGCTCGGCCATCCAGCCCTCGTCGCGCGCCTTCACGGAGGCGATGCGCAGGGCGTGGCACTTCTTGCCGAGCAGCGCGTTGCCGCCGTAGCCCGAGCCGTACGACCAGATCTCGCGCGTCTCCGGGAAGTGCGAGATGTACTTGGTCTTGTTGCACGGCCACGGCACGTCGGCGGTCGTCGGCGTCGTCAGCGGATAGCCGACCGTGTGCATGCCGCGCACGAAGTCTTCCGAGTTGCCGAGCGCCTTCCACACCTCCGAGCCGACGCGGGTCATGATGTGCATGTTGGCGACGGCGTAGGCGCTGTCGGTGATCATGACGCCGATGCCGGCGATGGGCGAGCCGATGGGACCCATGGAGTAGGGCAGCACGTACATGGTGCGGCCGGCCATGGCGCCGTCGTAGAGCTTGGAGAGCGTCACCTTCATCTCGGCCGGGTCGAACCAGTTGTTGGTCGGGCCGGCGTCGTCCTTGCTCTTGGAGCAGATGTAGGTCTGGTCCTCGACGCGGGCGACGTCGAGCGGATCGGAGCGCACGAGGATCGAGTTCGGGCGCTTCTCGGGGTTGAGCCACATCGCCGTGCCGCCGTCGACCAGCGCTTTCAGCATGCGCCTGGTACTCGGCCTTGGAGCCGTCGCACCAGACGACGTTCTCGGGCTTGAAGAGGGCTTTGGCGTCCTCGACGAACTTGAGGACTTTCGGGTTGGTGGTGGGGGGGCTGGTGGCGGGAGTGTACTTCGCGGCGGAGGACTGACCGTTGTCCTTGGACTTGAAGACAGACAGGATACTCATATGCGGCGTTTCCTCGAAGCGTTGTCATTGGGTGCAAAGCTTTCCAGGCGACTGCTATCATCGAAACGGAACGCATTTCAAGCAATTGCATCCGGCGCGTGTAGTCATGGTTTCGTCTCACGGCCGGTCGCGGACCGGCGCCCGCGCCTAGTGGGGCTGCCGCCCGCTGAAAATCGGCAAGCGATGTCGGCGGATAGTAGTTGCCGTCGAGCCGGCGCACCCACCATTGCCCATGGGCTTCAGGCGATCTCGCATCAGCGAAGCGATAGTCGTAGAGCAGCGCGCGCACGAACTTCGGCGGCCGGGTGCTGGGAACGGGTTCTCCGCGAAGAGCACAAGTACCGTCCGGGCTACCTTGCGAGCAGGCGCAGCAGCAGGCGTTCGATCCAGCGGTGCTGCGCGCGCTGTCGTAGGCGGCAAACCAGAGCTGCCAGTCGAGACGCGGTTGGTGCGGGATGTTCCAGTCGGCGCGCGCGTCATCGGCCCGGGCTTGTACGGAAACACGTACTCGCGCCAGGTCTGACCGTCGTCGGAGCCTTCGATGATGATCTCCGGCCGCGTCGTCGTCATGACGGCGAAGACGCCGTACGGGTTCACGATGCCCAGCGGCGCGAGCGCCTCGGTCAGCGCGCCGGCAATCGGCAGATTGCGGCCAGCGAGCGGCGCTCACGACCAGGTTGAGCCCGACCGGCACGACGATCGAGCGCTACAGCGTCGCCAGCATGGTGGCGGCTGCGTCCGGGTGCGTGGCGCCAATCGTCTTCGGCGCGGCGAGCGAGACCTTCGGCAGCACGCGCGCGCAGCGCCTGTCGTCGAACAGGAACAGGCACAGCAGCATGGTCAGCAGGTTGAACCAATTGTAGTTGCCGGTGAGCATGATCGCCGATCTGGAACGCGATCACCAGGACGCCGGCGAGCATGCGCGGCCGGCGCGGCAGGAAGATCAGGACACCACGGCAGAGCTCGATGACGAGCGCGCGGCCGGTGAGCCGGCGAGCAGCCAATGCGGGAGTTGCGCCGCGTACCACGCGAGCGGCGTCGGCAGCGGCTGCGTCCAGAAGTGATAGTCGAGCGCCGTGAGCTGCTGCCACGTCGCGTCGCCCGAGAGCGAGCTTGACCGACGCCCGGCGAGAAACAGGAAGCGGAACAGCAGGAAGCGGTAGAGCCAGACGACGATGCGCGAGCCGCTCGTGAGGAAGATCGCGAGGAAGCCCGCTCTCGAGCAGCAGCAGGTCCCACTGGAAGTTCATGAACAGCTGGCCGGCGTAGACGTAGGACAGGTAGAGGGCGAACAGCGCGATGAGCGCTAGGCGCACGAGCATGCCGAGCGTCACGAGCAGCGCCGAGGACGACGCCCGCGATGGCGCCGGCGACCAGCATGGCATCGCTCGGCATTCGAGCCAGAACAGCGTCGGCAAGCGCCAGTAGGCGGCAGTGCCCCAGCCGTCGTGCGCGGCGGCGAGGTATTGGTCGAGCGGCGAGATGCCGTCGTGACCGACGAGGCCGAGGATCTGCACGCCAGCGAGACGAAGGCCGCGACATAGATGGCGCCGAGCCCGCGCAGGAACAGCCAGGACGACGAGGTCGTAGCGCTCCGGCTCGAGCGTGCGATGCCCCAGAGCAGGCGCGTGAGCGCGGCGAGCAGACCGCGGCGCTGCGAGAGGAATGAGTAGGCCGCCTCGCTCAGCGGCGCGAAGCCCGGCACATAGCGATAGAGCCACCACCACAGCCCGTGCGCCGGGCACATAGGTCGAGCAGGCGGAAGCGTCGGCCGCGGCGCCGGCAAGCGCGTCTGCCCATCCGGCTCGACGAGCTGCATGGCGTGGCTGGAACTCGTCGACGGGGATCGCCGGGAAGATCGGCGGCCGCCTCCTGGTAGGGGCGGTAGGCGACGCGCTCGCCGGTGAGCTGCTGCCAGTAGTCGACCCAGATGCGGCAGATGCCGCAATCGCCGTCATAGACAAGGGTGGGGACGGGTGGGGCACATGGTCGAGCTTAGCGACCGCGGCGCTTCCCAAGTGGTCTCACAGGCGTACAGCGCACAACTATGCATGAGTGACTCGACATCGTAGACGCATTGATGACGAACAGCATTAGGAACTCGATGGTTCGCCCCTTGGACGGCGGCACCAGTTCGCCCTTGACGCGCCCCTAACCCCACCACTGCTACCAGCCGGCCGGACGGCCGCTGCCGGGTTGCGGGCGTTTGTGGCCCATTCAAGCAAACCCGGTGGAGGAAAGTCCGGGCTCCATGGAGACACGGTGGCGGCTAACGGCCGCCGGGGGCGACCCCAGGGAAAGTGCCACAGAAAGCAAACCGCCCGCGGCTTCGGCCAGGGTAAGGGTGAAAGGGTGCGGTAAGAGCGCACCGCGCCGGCGGCGACGTCGGCGGCAGGGCAAACCCCACCGGGAGCAAGACCAAATAGGGGTGGCCGGGCGCGCGCGAAAGCGTGGCGCCAGGTCCGTCTTCAGACCCGCCACCCGGGTTGGTTGCTCGAGGCGCGCAGCAATGGGCGTCCCAGACGAATGGCCGTCGCGGAGGGGCAACCCTCCAGACAGAACCCGGCTTACAGGCCGGCTGGTAATTTCCTTCCCGGCGTTAGCGATTGCGCTCAGTTCTCTGGGCGCCGTCGCGCGCATTCGTAACGTTTCCGATCAAGCGCCAATCGTGTCTTAACGCATGGCGTCTTATCAATTGATTTCACTGGTAAATTTCAATTCGACGGTAAGCAATCACGCTTAACTTCGCATGACGGCTGATGGAGATCGACATGCGTAAATTGTTCACTTCACTTGTTTGCGCTACGGCGGGCGTCGCCGCTCTCGGCGCCAGTGCCGACAGCGCTTCGGCTCATGGCTATCGCTGGTACCGCGACTACGCCCCCCTCTATCCGCAGGTCTACTACGGACCTCCCGTCGTGTACGTGGTTCCGCCCGCGTACGCTTACTATCCGCGCCCCGTCTACCGCGCCTGCTGCGGCTACGTTTATGGACCGGCCGGCACGTACTATCCCCGCCCCAGTACTATCCGCGTCAGCGCTACGTGACGCCCTACTACTATGCGCCGCGCCGCGCGCGCCGCTGCTGCTACTGAGCGACCTTCACGCCTTCCCGTTCGCGACGAGCCAGGCCGGATTGAACCATCGATCCGCCTCGCCGTCGTACGGGAGGCGCGTGATGTCCCAGTGGCGGATGTACTTCGCGTAGACGTCCCACACCGGCGGGCCGCCGCCGATGAAGACGACGCGTCCGGCGAACTTCGCCAGCGTCTCCTCCGGCTGCATATGTGAGCGCAGCTCGACGACCGTCATGTGCTGGCGCTCGTACTCGGGCACGGCGCGTGCCGTGCGCGGCCCGGCCAGCAGCACGTGCCCGCGCGTGACGCGGAAGAAATTCTCGACGTCCTCTTTGTACTCCCGGCCCTTGTTGCCCTCCCACGGCAGGTGCCCGTTGAGGCCCAATTGGCCGGAAAGGCCGATGGCGCACATCGAGCGCACGTCTGGCATTCGCGACTCCTTAAGTCTTCGATTGTGCCGGGGGAAACGCCGCCGCTGGCCAAACTAGCACGGGGCCTGCGCATGCCAGATCCGGCGCGGCCCGGCGCGCTAAAATCGCTTGTGCACAAGGCCATGCAACCAAATCTGCCCACCGAAAAGCGTTAACAGACCATTGACGACCATCTAATCCCATGCGATCCCATAGTGCCCGTCCGCACCGGGCAGGGTACGTGGCAGGGCGCCGGTCTCGAAAACGAGGGCCGAGGCCTCGAGCGACCGCCACGGCCCGCCGGTCGGTGCATCGGCAAGACGGCGAGGGTTCGCCCTCGAGTGCGGTGGTTTTTCGAGTGGTGCGCGAGGCTGCGAAAAAGGGGATGGACCGCTTTGTCTCGACATTCACAAACAAGATCGACGCCAAAGGCCGGGTCTCGATTCCCGCGCCCTTCCGCGCCGTGCTCGAACGCGACGGCTATGCCCACGGCAGCGCCGGCGGCATCTACTGCTACCCCGCGCTCGAGGCTCCGGCTCTCGATGCAGGCGGCGAGAGACTTGCAAAAAAGATCGATGGGCTTCTCGCGGGCCTGCCGGACTATTCGGACGAGCGCGATGAACTGTCTGTCGCGCTCTACGGCGACGTCCAGGTCCTCGCCATCGATGGCGACGGTCGCATCAGCCTTCCTGAGGACCTTCGCGCGCACGCAGGCCTCACGACCCAGGTCACGTTTGTCGGCCTGGGTGACAAGTTTCAGATGTGGGAGCCCGAGCCGCTTCGCCGACCGGCGTGAGCGTGCGCGCGAAAAAGTCCACCACACTCGTAAGCTCTTCGGCGCGGGGAACCGTCTCTCCTCAGACGAGGACGACGGAAGCGAAGGAGCACGGGGATGACGGCGCGCCGCCGGCCAGGAGGCACACCCACTGAGCCCGGACCGGCGCGCCACATCCCCGTGCTGCTCTCGGAGGTCATCGCCAGCCTCGGCCCGCACGACGGCGACATCTACATCGACGCAACGTTCGGCGCCGGCGGCTATACGCGCGCCATCCTCGAAGCCGCGGACTGCCGCGTGCTGGCGCTCGATCGCGATCCGCACGCCATTCTCGGCGCCAAGGCGCTGACGCCATGAGTTCGGCGACCGACTGACCCTCTTCGAATCGCGCTTCTCGGAACTGGATCGCGTGGCGCGCGAGCAGGACGTGGCGCCGGTCGACGGCGTCGTGCTCGACATCGGCGTGTCCTCGATGCAGCTCGATGAGGCCGAGCGCGGCTTCTCGTTCCAGTCCGACGGGCCGCTCGACATGCGCATGTCGCCGACGGGGCGACGCAGCCGACGTCGTCAACGAGCACGGACGAGGAAGATCTCGCGCGCATTCTCTACGTGCTGGGCGAGGAGCGCCGCTCGCGCGCCATTGCGCGTGCGATCGTCAAGTCGCGGGCCGAGATGCGCCGATCACAACGACGCGCGCGCTGGCCGATCTCGTCTCGCGCGCGCTCGGCGGCCGCAGAGGCGATGACCGCCATCCGGCGACGCGGACGTTCCAGGCGTTGCGCATCTACGTGAACGACGAGCTCGGCGAGCTAGCCAGCGGGCTTTCCGCGGCCGAGCGCTGCCTGAAGCCCGGCGGCCGCCTCGTCGTCGTCACCTTCCACTCGCTCGAGGACCGCATCGTGAAGCGCTTTTTCAACGAGCGCGCCGGCAAGGAAGTCGCGCGGCTCGCGGCACCTGCCGGAGCAATCGATAAAATTCGAAGCCTCCGAGTTTCGAGATTGTTAACCCGCGTCCGTTAACTCCTTCGAAAGGAGAACTCGAGGTGAACCCGCGCGCCAGATCGGCACGGGTGCGGGCGGCGCTGCGCACCGAGGCGCCGGCTTGGCCGCCGACGAGGACGAGCTCGGGGTGCCCTCGGTCGAGGACTAGAAGCCGACGCTGGAGGGCTCGATGCGTATGGTCATTCTCGGGGCGATGATCCTCACGCTCGCCAGCGCCTTCCTTCTCTACGGCATCAACTACGACACGCGGCAGCTGGAGGCGCGCGTCTCCGAGCAGGAGCGTGCCATCGAGGAGGCGCGCGACGACATCGCCGTCCTGAAGGCGGAGCGCGCGCATCTGGGGCGCCCGGAGCGCATCGAACCCCTCGCGCGGGCGCACGGTCTTCGGCCGGCTACCGAACAGCAGCTCGCGGCGAGTCCCGACGACGCGCTGGCGCGCGCGCTCGGCGCCCGGACGGCGCAGCTTCGAAGAAGAAGGGGAACTGAGTTGGAGGCGCGACCAGCCGAACGCGGCGACGGACGGCGGCGCGCAGGGCGACGCTCGTGCTCGAACCGCGCGCCGCCAACGGCCCGCTGCGCACGCTGATCGCCATGCTTGCCATGGCGCTCGCCTTCTGCGCGGTCGGCGCTCAGCTCGTGCGCCTCGCTCTGCAGAGCCAAGGCGAGATCATCGTCCCCCTGAGCGAGACCGTCGCGCAAGCTTCGCGCGCCCCGACATCGTCGACCGCAACGGGCGGCTGCTCGCTACCGACGTCGAGGCTTACTCGCTGTTCGCCGATCCCGCGCGCGTGCTCGACCGCGACGAGGTGGTGGAGAAGCTTGCCTCCGTCTTCCCCGATCTCGATCGCAACGCGCTGCGCAAGGATCTCTCCGATCGCAGCCGCCGCTTCGTGTGGGTCCGTCGCGGACTGTCGCCGCGCACGGCGCAGGCGGTGCACAACCTCGGCCTTCCCGGTCTCGACTTCCGCCGCGAGCTGCGCCGCGCCTATCCGGCGGCACGCTCGCCGGCCACGTGATCGGCTACGTCAACATCGACAACCAGGGCGTCGCCGGCATCGAGCGCTACGTCGACGAGGTGGTCGGCGTCGAATCCGTGCAGGGGGCGACGCTCACCGAGCGCCCGCCCGTGCGCCTGTCGCTCGACATCGGCGTGCAGTACGCGGTCGAGGCCGAGCTCGCCGACGCGATCGATCGCTATCAGGCAAAGGGCGCGGCCGGTCTCGTGCTCGACGTGACGTCGGGCGAGGTGCTGGCTTCGGCTTCGCTGCCCGCCGTCGATCCGCGCCAAGCCGAACCTGGACAAGGCTCGCAACGACAAGATCGCCGGCAGCACGTTCGAGCTCGGCTCCGTATTCAAGATGCTGACCGTCGCCATGGCGCATCGACCAGGCGTTGGTGACGCCGGAGACGATCATCGACGTGCGCAAGGACCTCGCTGCCGGCCGTTTCACCATCAAGGATCTGCATCCGCTGCGCCGCCCGCTCTCGGTTGCCGAGGTCTTCCTGCATTCATCGAACGTCGGCGCTGCGATGCTGGCGTTGCAGGCCGGGCCGCAGCGCTTCGAGGCATTCCTGCGCCACATGCAGGTGCTCGATGCCGATGAAGACCGAGGCCGGAAGCGTTGCACCGCCGCAAGTGCCGCAGCGCTGGGGCGAGATCGAGACGATGACCGGCTCCTACGGCCACGGTCTGGCGCTGGCGCCGCTGCAGTTCGCCGCCGCAGCCAGTGCGATCGTCAACGGCGGCCGCAAGGTGATGCCGACGTTCATCAAGCGGCAGGCCGACGCGGGAGTTGCCGATATGCCGCTCATCAGTGCCGCGACGAGCGATAAAATGCGCGAGCTGATGCGGCGCAACGTCGCCGAGCAGGCGGGAACCGGTAAGCGCGCCGAAGTGCGCGGTTATCAGGTCGGCGGCAAGACCGGCACGGCGGAGATGCCAGGCGTCGGCGGCTATCGCGAGAAAGCTGTGATCTCCTCGTTCCTCGCGGCATTCCCGATGGACAACCCGCGCTATCTTGTTTTCGTGCTCCTGTTCGAGCCGAAGGCGACGCAGGAGCCGGCCGGCGAGGTGCTCGCGTCGCGCAATGCCGCACCGACTACGGGCCGCGTGATCTCACGCATTGGGCCGCTGCTGGGCATGATACCGACCCAGGCAGCAGCGGCGGGCGGTACGGGCATGGCGTTTGACGCTGCGTCACACGCAAAATATGAAGCTCGGTGACGTTCGTTTATCGAGCCTAGATCGTCAGGCGTCGAGTTCCACACAGCCCCAGGAGAACCAATGCTCCTCTCCTCGCTCATCGGGGCCGACGTCGCGGCTCCGGCCGGATCCGGAAACGTGGAGGTCGCCGGCATCACGTCCGACAGCCGCGACGTGCGGCCCGGTTCGTCTTTGCGGCGATCGCCGGCAGCAAAGCGGATGGCGCACGCTTCATCGCCGATGCGGTCGCCAAGGGCGCCATTGCGATTCTGACGAGCAAGGACGCGGTGGTTGCCGGCGTGGGCGATATTCCGGTGTTGCGCGCCGACGAGCCGCGCCGCGCGCTGGCACTGATGGCGGCGCGCTTTTACGGACTGCGCAGCCGCAGACGGTGGTCGCGGTCACCGGCACCAGCGGCAAGACCTCGGTCGCCGACTTCACGCGGCAGATCTATGCGGCGCTGGGGCACAACAGCGCTTCGCTCGGCACCATCGGCCTCGTCAAGACGCGACGGTGCCATCTACGGCTCGCTGACGACGCCCGATCCGGTCTCGCTGCACAAGACGCTGGCGGAGCTGGCCGCCCGAGGGCGTCACGCACTTGGCGTTCGAAGCCTCCTCGCACGGGCTCGATCAGCATCGCCTCGACGGCGTGCTGCTGAAGGCGGCGGGCTTCACCAATCTCGGCCGCGATCATCTCGACTATCACCCGACCATCGAGTCCTATCTTGCGGCCAAGCTGCGGCTGTTCTCCGAGCTGCTGCCGGAGGGCGGCACGGCCGTCATCAACGTCGACGCCGCCGAGGGGGCCGTGCTCTCGAGGCGGCGCAGGGCGCCGGCCGCCGCGTATTTACCGTCGGGCGCGCCGGCGAAACCCTGAAGCTCGAGCGGCTGGTGCGCGAAGGCTTCGCGCAGCGCCTGTCGGTGGCGCACGAGGGCCGCGTGTTCGACGTCCGTCTTCCGCTGCTCGGCGAATACCAGGCTTCGAATGCACTGCTTGCCGCGGGTCTCGCCATTGCGACCGGCGAGGTCGCCGGCCGTGTGCTGCCGGCACTGCAAGGTTTGAAGGGCGTCAAAGGCAGGCTGGAGATCATCGGCGAAGTGCGCGGCGGCCTAGCCGTTGTCGACTACGCGCACAAACCCGAGGCGCTCGCTGCAGTGCTCGATGCGTTGCGCCCGTTCGCCACCGGCAAACTCATTTGTGTGATGGGCTGCGGCGGTGATCGCGACAAAGGCAAGCGGCCGATCATGGGTTCGATCGCGGTCGAAAAGTCGGACGTCGTCATCGTCACGGACGACAACCCGCGTACCGAGAAGCCGGAAGCCATCCGCGCCGAGATTCTCTCGTCCGCTCCCGGTGCTCAGGAAATCGGCGACAGGGCGGAAGCGATTGCCGCCGGCGTCGCCGTGCTGGGCACGGGCGATGTGCTGGTCGTCGCCGGCAAAGGGCACGAGACTGGGCAGCTCGTCGGCGACAAGGTGCTCCCGTTCTCGGACCACGACGAGGTCCGCAAGGCGTTGGAGCGCGGCTGAGGCATGACCGGGGCGCTGTGGACGTGGGACAAGCTGGTGCCGGCTGCGGTCGGCGCAGCGGACGGCGCACCGAGCGTTCCCATCACGGGGTTTTCGCTCGATACGCGCTCACTGCAGCCGGGCGAGGTGTTCGTCGCTTTGTGCGACGTGCGCGACGGGCACGACTTTGTGCTCGAGGCGTTCCGCAAGGGAGCCGCCGCGGCGCTGGTCGAGACCGAATACAAGCGCGTTGCGGGCGACGGCGCCCTGCTGCGTGTCCGCGACACGCTTGAGGGTCTGCGCAGCATCGGGGCCAGCGCCCGCCGGCGCAGCGAGGCGCGCATCGTCGCCGTCACCGGCAGCGTGGGTAAGACCGGTACCAAGGAGGCGCTGCGCAACTGTCTGTCCCGCCTCGGTCCGACGCATGCGGCGGAGAAATCCTTCAACAACCACTGGGGCGTACCGCTGACGCTGGCGCGCATGCCGGACGACGTGCGCTACGGCGTGTTCGAGATCGGCATGAACCACGCCGGCGAGATCACGCCGCTGACGGCGCTGGTGCGCCCGCATGTCGCCATCGTGACGACGGTTGAGCCGGTGCACCTGGAATTCTTCGGCACGACCGACAAGATCGCCGAGGCGAAGGCGGAGATATTCGCTGGGCTCGAGCCGGGCGGCGTCGCCGTCCTCAATCGCGACAACGCGCATTTTGAGCTGCTCGAGAGCCGCGCAAAAGCGCACGGCGCGCGCGTCGTTTCCTTCGGCGGCCATGAAAACGCCGACGTCCGCCCCGAAGTGTGGTCGCTCGATGCCGACGGATCGGACATCGCCGTGCGCATAGGCGGGCGGCGCATCACCTACCGGGTCGGCGCACCGGGGGCGCACATTGCGCAGAACTCGCTCGCCGTTATCGCCGCGCTCGACGCTCTCGGCGCCGATGTCGAGAAGGCTGTCCCCGCGCTCGCCGCGATGCGCGCTGCAAAGGGCCGCGGCGAGCGCCGCGAGATCGGCTTTGCGGGCGGGCCGCGTGCTGCTCATCGACGAAAGCTACAACGCCAATCCCGCCTCGATGCGCTCGGCGCTGGCCGCCATGGCGACGGTACCGCGGGCGCGTTTTCCCCGCCGCATTGCGGTGCTCGGCGATATGCTGGAGCTGGGCGAGAACGCGGGGGCGCTGCACGCGGCGCTCAACGATCCGGTTGACGCAGCCGAGGTCGATCTGGTCTTTGCCTGTGGCCCCAGCATGCAGCGGCTGTTCGAGGCGCTGCCGCCCGCGCGTCGCGGGGCGTGGGCGCCGGTATCGCAGGGGATCGCCGAGGCGCTTTCGGCAACCGTGCGGGCGGGCGACGTGGTGATGGTCAAAGGATCGCTCGGCTCACGTATGGCGCCGCTCGTCGACGCGCTGATAGCTAAGGGCGAACAACAACATGCGCGGGACCCAGGCTGATCACAGCCAAGGCCGCGGGCACAGGGCAGATGCCGTTCGGAGAGATGGATGCTGTATGAACTCGTGAACTTCAGCGATCAGATCGGGATCCTGAATGTTTTCCGCTACATCACTTTCCGCACTGGCGGCGCCATCTTCACCGCGCTGCTGTTTGTCATGCTGTTCGGCCCGGGCATCATCGATCTGTTGCGCGTGAAGCAGGGCAAGGGACAGCCGATCCGCGACGACGGCCCCAAGTCGCACCTCTCCAAAGTCGGCACGCCGACCATGGGCGGGCTCATGATCATCGCCGGCGTCATCGTCTCGACGCTGCTGTGGGCAAATCTCGGCAACCCATACATCTGGATCGTGCTGGGCGTCACGGTCGGCTACGGCGCCATCGGTTTTTATGACGATTATCTGAAGGTGACACGCCGCAGCTCGTCGGGCTTCTCCAGCCGCATGCGCCTGGGGCTGGAGCTGCTCATCGCCGCCATCGCCACCGGCTTCGTCATGTATCTGGGGCCGCCCGAGATCAGCCAGGTGCTGACGCTGCCGTTCTTCAAGAACGTGGTGCTGGATCTCGGAATATTCTTCGTCTTGGTCGGCGTGTTCGTCATCGCCGGCGCCGGCAATGCCGTGAACCTCACCGACGGCCTCGACGGTCTCGCCATCGTGCCGGTGATGATCGCCGCGGCCACCTTCGGCCTCATCGCTTACCTCATCGGCAACGCCAAGTTCGCCAGCTACCTGCAGATCCACTACGTGGCGGGAACCGGCGAGCTGGCTGTGATTTGTGGCGCGCTGATCGGCGCCGGGTTGGGATTCCTGTGGTTCAACGCCCCGCCCGCCATGATCTTCATGGGCGATACAGGCTCGCTCGCCCTCGGCGGCGCGCTCGGCGCCATCGCCGTCGCCACCAAGCACGAAATCGTGCTCGCCATCGTCGGCGGCCTGTTCGTCCTGGAGACGCTGTCGGTGATCATCCAGGTGGTCTCCTACCGAACCACGGGTAAGCGTGTCTTCCGAATGGCACCGCTGCATCACCATTACGAGCAGCAGGGCTGGCAGGAATCGACCGTCGTCGTGCGCTTCTGGATCATTTCGGTGATCCTGGCGCTGGTCGGCCTCGCCACTCTGAAGCTGCGTTAAGCCTCAGGCCATTCGCCTCCAGTTGCGTTAGATTCCGCGCATGATTCGCATCACAACGTTTGCGGGCAAGCGGGTCGCGGTGTTTGGGCTGGGGGCGTCCGGCATCGCTACCGCCAAGGCGCTCGTCGCTGGCGGCGCCGACGTCGTGGCGAGCGACGACAGCGCTGCGGGGCTGCAGGCGGCGGCTGAGGCGGGACTCAAGACCGCCGACCTCAAGGAAACGAACTGGGCAGTCTTCTCGGCACTGGTGCTGGCACCGGGCGTGCCGTTGACGCATCCCCAACCGCACTGGGCCGTGCGGCTAGCGAGGTTCGCCGGTGTCGAGGTCATCGGCGACTTAGAGCTGTTCGTGCGCGAGCGGCGTGTGCAGGCCTTCGATGTGCCGCTCATCGCCATCACCGGCACCAACGGCAAATCGACGACGACGGCACTCACCGCGCACATCCTGCGTGAAGCGCGACGTGACACGCAGGTGGGCGGCAACATCGGCACGGCCATGCTGTCACTCGAACCCTTCGCGCCGCGCCGCCACTACGTCATCGAGTGCTCGTCGTATCAGATCGATCTATCGCCGAGCCTCGATGCTTACGTCGGCGTCCTGCTCAATGTGACGCCCGACCATCTCGACCGGCACGGCACCATCGAGAACTACGCGGCCGTGAAGGCGCGCTTGCCACAAGGCGCACGCAAGGCTGTCGTCGGCATCGACGATGCCTATTGCCGCGCGATCGCCGAAGATCTGCGCGTAGCCAAGGGTGCCGACGCGGTGCTGCGCATCTCGGCGCGCGAGGGCGCCGATTGCGATGTCGGCATTGCCGGCACGCGCGTCGTACTGCGTAGAGGCGGCAGCGCCACCGAGATTGCCGATCTCGCCGGCATCGGTTCGCTGCGCGGCTCGCACAACGCGGAGAACGCCTGCGCGACCACCGCCGCGCTTCTGTCACTGCCGGAGCCGCTCACGGCGCCTGAGATCGCGCGCTGCCTCAAAACCTTCCCCGGCCTCGCGCATCGTATGGAGGAGCTCGGCCGTCAGGGGCACACGCTGTTCGTCAACGACAGCAAAGCGACGAATGCGGATTCGACCGAGAAGGCGCTCGTCTCCTTCCCCGGCGATATTTACTGGATCCTCGGCGGCGAGCCGAAGGCCGGCGGCATCTCGAGCCTGACCGAGCACTTCAAGCGCGTCACCAAAGCCTATCTGATCGGCGAGGCAACCGAAGAGTTCGCCGGTACGCTCGATGGCCGCGTCGTCTTTGAGCGATGCGGCACGCTGGAGGCGGCGACCGCTGCCGCCGCGCGCGATGCAACTGCGGCAAGCACGCGCGAACCGGTGGTGCTGTTGTCGCCCGCCTGCGCCTCGTTCGACCAGTTCCGCAATTTCGAGGTGCGCGGGGATGCTTTCCGCGCGCTCGTTGCCGCGCTGCCCGGCATGGCCATGAAGCGGGGCGCCGCATGAGGCTATCGCGCGCCGACCGCAGCCGCGTCGCCGATTGGTGGTTCACCGTCGATCACGTGCTCGTCGGCGCCATCCTTGCCCTCGTCGGCGTGGGGCTCGTTCTGTCGCTGGCGGCAAGCCCGGCTGTCGCCATACGCAAGGGGCTGCCGACTTACTACTTTGTCGAGCGGCACCTGTTCTTCTCCGCCGTCGGCGTGCTGATCATGCTGGCAGTGTCGCTTTTCTCGCCGCGCGGCGTGCGCCGTTTGGCGCTGGGGCTGTTCGCCGTCGCCGTGCTCGGCATGATCGCGGTGCACTTCATAGGGCCAGAGATCCACGGCGCGCGCCGCTGGCTGGCGATTGGCGGGCATACGATTCAGCCGTCGGAGTTTGCCAAGCCCGGGTTCGTCGTGGTCTCGGCTTGGCTATTGGCCGAAAGCGGCCGGCGCCGCGACATGCCGGCCCTGCCGCTCGCCATAGCCATCGCCGCCTGCTTTACGGGGTTGCTCATCTCCGAGCCCGACGTCGGCCAGACGCTGCTGATCACCGCCGTATGGGGCGCGCTGTATTATCTGTCGGGGCAAGCCCTGCTGGGCGCTGGCATCATCGCCGTGTGCGGCGCCATGGGCTTCGCGTTCGCCTATACGACTTTTGCGCACGTGCGCTTCCGCATCGACAAGTTCTTCGCGCCGACACCGGGTGACAACTCGCAGCTCGACCGCGCCATCAAGTCATTCGCCGAAGGCGGCTTCCTAGGTCGCGGGCCTGGCGAGGGCACGATCAAGACGGCGCTGCCCGACGCACACACCGACTTTATCTTTGCGGTCGTCGCCGAGGAGTACGGCATCATCGCCTGTCTCGTGCTGCTCGGTCTGTTCGCCTTCGTCGTCATGCGTTCGCTGATTACGGCGGCGCAGGAGAAGGACGCGGCGACGCGTCTGTCGATTCAGGGCCTGGCGCTCTTGTTCGGGCTGCAGGCGTTGATCAATATGGGCGTCAATGTCGGTCTTTTGCCGGCCAAGGGCATCACGCTGCCCTTCATTTCATCGGGAGGATCGTCGATGCTCGCCGTGTCCGTCACGCTCGGCATGTTGCTGGCGCTGACGCGGCATCGGCCGCACGTCGCGGCTCTCAGAAAACCGCCGTTGCTGACCGACGTCGTCGGTTTGCAGGCCACGGGACCGGTACAGAAGTGACGAAACAGGCGGCATCGGTACTGCTTGCGGCAGGCGGCACGGGCGGACATTTGTTCCCGGCGCAGGCGCTGGCCGAGGAGCTGGCGCGGCGCGGCATCGCTGTCGACCTCGCCACCGACATGCGCGGCGACCGCTATGGCACCGGCTTTCCGGCACGCAGCATCCATCGGCTCCCATCGGCGACGCTCGGCAGCAAGTCGCCCGTCGCCATGGCGCGCACGGCGCTGCTGCTGTCACGCGGCCTCGTTGCCTCGTTCAAGCTGCTCGGCCAGCTGCAGCCGAAAGTCGTGGTGGGTTTCGGGGGCTATCCAACTTTCCCGCCGCTGAAGGCGGCGAGCCTGCGCGGCATCCCAACGCTGTTGCACGAGCAGAACGCTGTGCTCGGCCGCGCCAACAAGATGTTGGCGAAGGGCGTCACCGGCATTGCCACCTCGTTCGCGGCGACGAAGTACCTTTTGCCGGAGCTGGCCGACAAGGCGCGGCTCACCGGCAACCCGGTGCGTACGGCGGTGATCGAGGCGGCGAAACGCCCGTTCTGGCGGCCCGGACCG
Source organism: uncultured Alphaproteobacteria bacterium (assembly GCA_963724595.1). Classification (GTDB taxonomy): domain Bacteria; phylum Pseudomonadota; class Alphaproteobacteria; order Rhizobiales; family Hyphomicrobiaceae; genus Hyphomicrobium_A. The sequence continues at coordinate 245,715 of CAVRVR010000022.1, forward strand.
GATGGACGCCTATCCCTGTTGGTGTTCGGCGGCAGTCAAGGTGCGCGCTTCTTTTCAGAGGCGGTGCCGCCGGCGCTGGCGCTGCTGCCCATGGAGATGCGGCATCGCCTAGAGGTCGTGCAGCAGGCACGCGCCGAGGATGCCGAGGCGGTGGCGGCGGCCTACCGCGCCACCGGCATCGCCGCAGAGGTGTCGCACTTTTTTGCCGATCTGCCTGAGCGCATGGCGAAATCTCAGCTCGTCGTCGCCCGCTCCGGCGCTTCGACGGTCGCCGAGTTAACGGTAATCGGGCGCCCGGCGATCCTTGTTCCGTTGCCGCATGCGCTCGACAACGACCAGCTGCAGAACGCCTCCAGGCTTGCCGAATCAGGTGCGGCTTGGTGTATCGAACAGAAGGATTTGTCGCAGCAGCGCCTTGCGCAGGACGTCGGCAGGCTGTTGGGTGACCCCGATAGCCTTGCAGGAGCGGCCGATGCCGCCAAAAAACTCGGCAGACCGGACGCGGTGGAGCGTCTGGCCGACCTTACCGAGGAGCTGATGCGTTCGAAGCGTGTGGGCGGTTGAAGGGGCGAAGACAGCCGCCGCCATAAGCGAGCCACGAAGCTGGCGGCATTGGTCGGCGACGAAGCGTACGAGGGACGACATACCATGCAGATGCCCCGCGAGATCGGGACCTTCCACATTATCGGCATCGGCGGCATCGGCATGAGCGCCATCGCCGAGATCCTGCTGGCGAAGGGCTATTCGGTTCAGGGCAGCGACCAGAAGGACAGCGCCAACGTGCGGCGTCTGCGCGCCAAGGGCGTGCGCGTGTTCATCGGCCACGATGCGATCAATCTCGTCGGCGCCCGTTCGATCGTCATTTCGACGGCGGTGAAGTCCGGTAACCCCGAGCTCGAGGCGGCCCGCTCCAAGGGTCTTCCCGTCATTCGTCGCGCCGAGATGCTCGCCGAGCTGATGCGCCTCTATTCGACCGTGTCGGTCACCGGCACGCACGGCAAGACGACCACCACCTCGCTTATCGCGCACATCTTCACCACGGCCGGCGTCGACCCGACGGTGATCTCAGGCGGCATCATCCAGGACTGGGGCACCAACGCGCGCCTCGGCAAGGGTGAATGGATGATCGTCGAGGCCGACGAGTCCGACGGCACCTTCGTGCGCCTGCCGACGCAGATCGGTATCGTCACCAACATCGATCCCGAGCACCTCGACTACTTCAAGTCGGTCGAGAACATGCACCGCGAGTTCGAGACGTTCTTCCGCAATATTCCGTTCTACGGTCTCGCCATCACCTGCATCGATCATCCGGTGACGCGCGACATGGTCGAGCGGCTAGAATTGCGCCGCGACGGCCGTCGCCTGCTGACCTACGGCACGACGCGCGGCGCCGATCTCTTGCTGCGTGGGCTGACGCAGGAGCGCGGCGGCATCGTCATCGACGCCGACTTGGGACCGCGCGCGCGCGGCGGCGAGCGGCAGATCCGCGGTTGGTTTGTCCCCATTCCCGGGCAGCACAATGCCCTCAACGCGCTGGCCGCCATCGCAGCGGCGAGCGAAGCCGGCATCGCCGACAACGCCATCCGCTCGGCTTTGGCGAGCTTCACCGGCGTCAAACGCCGCTTCGAGCTAACGGGCGATTGGAACGGCGCCTCGATCTACGACGACTATGCGCACCACCCGGCGGAGATCTCAGCCGTGCTTTCAGCGGCTCGTGCCGGCGCCCGCGGCCGAGTCGTCGCCGTGTTCGAGCCGCACCGCTACTCGCGCGTGCATGATCTCTTCGGCGATTTCTGCGCCTGCTTCCGCGATGCCGACAGCGTCATCGTGGCACCGCTCTATTCGGCCGGCGAGCAGCCGGTCCAGGGCATCGATCAGCATTACATGGCGGAGGGCATCCGCGCCGCTGGGCACGCGTCTGTCATGGCCATCGACAGCGTGCGCGATCTCGCTCCGCTGCTGCGCCGTCATCTGCGGGCAGGTGATATGGTCGTCTGTCTGGGCGCCGGCACCTCGACCGAGTGGGCGCACGCCCTGCCCGATTGGCTCGCCGCCGATGAGCCGCGGCGCGCCAACGCGGTATAGTTCGCCCCACCCTTTTGGCCATCTCGGAGGCGCGACGTTGACGTTTCCCGATCTCAGCGCCGACCTCCAGGCCAAGCTGCCCGAGCTGCGCGGCCGTATCGCCGCCGGTACGGCGCTGGCTGACATCACCTGGTTCCGCGTCGGCGGTCCTGCGCAGGCCCTGTTCTCACCCGCCGACGAAGCCGATCTTGCCTACTTCCTCGCCGGCATCCCTGCAGATCTGCCCGTCACCGTCGTTGGCCTCGGCTCCAATCTCCTGGTGCGCGACGGCGGCGTGCCGGGCGTCGTCATTCGCCTCGGCAAGGGTTTCGCCACGATCACGCCCGAGCCCGGCAACCGCATCCGTGCCGGCACGGCCGTGCCCGACGTGAAGGTCGCCCGCGCTGCGGCGGACGCCGGCGTCGCCGGCCTTGCATTCTATCGCGGCATTCCGGGATCGATCGGCGGTGCGCTGCGCATGAACGCCGGCGCGCACGGCCGCGAAACCAAGGACGTGCTGATCGAGGCGCGCGCCGTCGACCGCTCCGGCAACATCCACACACTGTCGCTCGCCGACATGGGCTTCACCTATCGGCACAGCGAGGTACCGGCCGACTGGATCCTCACGCAAGCCCTCTACCAGGGTACGGCGGGCGATCCCGCCGCCATCCTCAAGGAGATGGACGAGGTCGCCGACTATCGCGAGAAGAACCAGCCGATCCGCGAGCGCACCGGCGGCTCGACCTTCAAGAACCCGCCTGGCTACAGCGCCTGGAAGCTGATCGACGAGGCGGGCTGCCGCGGCTTGCGCGTCGGGGGCGCCAAGGTCTCCGAGATGCACTGCAACTTCCTCATCAACGAGGCCGGGGCGAAGGCCGAGGACATCGAGCGCCTCGGCGAGACGGTGCGGGCACGCGTCAAGGCGCGCTCGGGTATCGTTTTGCAGTGGGAGATCATCCGCATGGGGCTGCCGCTGCCCGGCTGCCCGACCGGCGAAGCACTGGCACAAGCAGAGGTCACATGATCGGCAAGGCGCCGGAGCGCACGCATGGCCACGTCGCTGTGCTCATGGGCGGCTGGTCGGTCGAGCGTGAGGTCAGCCTGCGCTCGGGGGCCGCCTGCGCGGCGGCGCTGGAGAAAGAGGGCTATCGCGTTACGCCGATCGACGTTGATCGCGACCTCGCCGCGAAGCTCAAAGCAGCCTCGCCCGACGTGTGCTTCAACGCGCTGCACGGCCGCTTCGGCGAGGACGGTTGCGTGCAGGGTCTGCTCGAATGCCTCGGCATCCCCTATACGCACTCGGGCGTGCTGGCCTCCGCGCTCGCCATGCACAAGGAGCGCGCCAAGGACGTGATGGGTCCCGCCGGTGTGCCGGTGGCCGATGCCGAGGTGGTGACGCGGCGCGAGGCGATGAGCCGCCACGTGCTGATGCCACCTTATGTCGTGAAACCGGTGGCCGAAGGCTCGAGCGTCGGCGTTGTTATCGTCGAGGTCGGCGCCAACGCGCCCCCGGCCAAGATCGGCGAAGGCGGCGGTCCTGACGATCTTCTCATGGTCGAGCGCTACATCCCGGGGCGCGAGCTGACCTGCGCCGTCATCGGCGACTTCGTCACCGACGTCATCGAGATCAGGCCGCTGAAGGGTCTCGAGTTCTACGACTACGAGGCGAAATACGCGCCGGGCGGGTCGCAGCATGTGCTGCCGGCCGATCTTTTACCCGATGTTTACCAATTGGTCCGGAAATACACAGTTGCGGCTTGTCGCGCATTGGGATGCCGGGGCGCTGCCAGGGCGGATTTTCGTTACGACGACACGACCGACGGAGTGGGCGAGCTGATCTGCCTTGAGGTCAATACACAGCCGGGGATGACCGAGACGTCACTCGTACCCGAGCTGGCACAGAATGCGGGCTGGTCATTCGGCGAGCTCGTTCGGTGGTTGGTCGAGGACGCGAGTTGCAACAGGTAAGGGGCGTGACTGAGATCCCGCAGCGGGTGCCGCAGGCACTTTCGCTCGATCCAGATGCGACTGCTCCTCCCGCTCCGTCAACCGATACAACGCCCTCTGCCGCCAGCTCCTTCCTGCCACGCCGACGGCCCGCATCGCCCCAGGCTACTCTCGGCCGCAAGCTCGGACTCGCCCTGTTCATGGGGCTGTCGGGCGCGCTCGTCTTCTCGATCCTGACCGACGGCGGCAAGCAGACGCGCGCGGTGGTGACGTTCCTCCCCGAGGCCGACGAGATCCTCTACTGGACCGGCCTGCGCATCGAGCAGGTGGCGCTCAGTGGCCAGCGCTTCACACCCGATGCCGATGTTTTCGACGCGATCGATCTCCCCAACTCGGGTTCGCTCGTGACCTTCAACGCCGCGCAAGCGCGTGAGCGGATCGAGAAACTGCCGTGGGTGTCGACGGCCACCATCAGCCGCATCTTCCCCGGCTCCCTCGATGTGCGTGTCACCGAGCGCCAGCCCGTCGCGCTGTGGCTGTGCGACGACCGCGAGTATCTCGTCGACGATTCCGGCCGCGTGCTCTCCGCCCTCAAGAAGGGCACCAACGTCAGGCTACCGCGCCTTTCCGGCTCCGGTGCACCGGAACAGGCGCAATCGTTGCTCGAGCTGATCGTGCGCTTTCCACGCATCTCGGAGCGTTTCGAGATGGCCGAGCGCGTCGGCGGCCGCCGCTGGACGCTGCACTTGAAGGACCGTGTCGTCGTGCACCTTGGCGCCGATCGCGAGGCCGTCGCCTTCGCCGCGCTGTCCTCGCCCGACGAGCTCGGCAAGCTGCTCGATACGCACGACGTCATCATCGATCTGCGCACGCGAGGGCGCGTCACCGTGCGCGTCGCTCCGCAGAGCGCGCCCGCAACCGCCACGCAGAGTTAGTCGAGGAAGCCCCATGCTGAGCCGCGACAAGACAGACGGCAGAAACTCGCAGGTCGTCGGCCTGCTCGATATCGGGACGAGCAAGGTCGCCTGCATCATCGCGGCGCTCGATCCGCCGGAGCGGCAGGGCGAAGGCCGGCGTATCCGCGTACTGGGCGTTGGACACCTGCGTTCGCGCGGTCTCAAGGCCGGGGTCATCACCGATCTCGCCGAGGCCGAGGCGACGGTGCGTGCCGCCATCGCGCAAGCCGAACGCGCGGCGCGCCTGACGCTCGAAGAAGTGTTCGTGTCGGTGTCGTGCGGGCGCCTGCAGTCGTCGAACTTCTCCGCTTCCGTCGACATCACCGGCGGCGTCGTACGCGCCGACGAGATCGACCGGCTGATGGCCGGCGGTCACGCCTTCGCCGAGCGCGAAGGACGGACGCTGATACATCTCAACCGGGTCGGCTTTCGTGTCGACGGCGCTGCCGGCTGCCATGACCCGCGCGGCATGGCGGCGTCGCGCCTTTCGGCCGACATGCACACCGTGGCCGCCGACGAGGCGCCGGTCCGCAACCTGATGCTGGTGGTCGAGCGCTGCTATCTCAACGTGCGGGCGCTGATCGCCACGCCCTATGCCAGTGCGCTCGCCGCGACGAACGAGGAGGAGCGCCGCCTCGGAGTCACCTGCATTGACATTGGCGGTGGCACGGCGACGGTGGCCGCCTTTGCCGATGGGCACTTCGTCCACGCCGCGACCATTCCGGTGGGTGGGCACCACATCACGTTGGATATCGCCCAGGCCTTGCAGACACCACTTGCCGAGGCCGAGCGAATCAAGACGCTATACGGCACCATGGTCGTCGCTCAATCCGACGAGTTCGAAGCCTTTTCCTACGCGCTGGCCGGCGAGGAGGAAGGGGCACGCGGGCAGGCGACCAAGGCGCACTTGGCCGGGATCATTCGTCCGCGTGTGGCGGGCATCCTCGGCATGGTGCGTGAACGTTTGGACAAGGCCGGCGTTACGGCTTTCGCTGGTGAGCGTGTGGTTCTGACGGGCGGCGCCAGTGGCCTCGTCGGGCTCGGCGAATTCGCCGCCAACACGCTCGGGCGTCCGGCGCGCGTATCGATGCCGCAGCGATCTGCGGGGCTGCCGCAGAGTGTCTGCAGTCCGGCGTTTTCAACCGTCGCAGGGCTGTTGTCCGTCGCTGCGTCGGGAAGCGGAGAGGTTTCGGGGGTGCGGGACCGCGAGGCGTTCGCTGGCGGATACTTCGAGCGCGTCGGTGAGTGGCTGAAAACCGGCTTCGCGTAAGACGGTCGCATAGGCCGCAAATTAGCATCGAAGCCCATAGGGCTCGATCGAGGGCACAAGGGAGCGCGCGGACGCGATGAGCATTAAGCTGCAGCTTCCAAAGCTTACCGACCTCAAACCGCGCATCAATGTCATCGGCGTCGGTGGCGCCGGCTGCAACGCCATCAACAACATGATCTCCGCCGGCCTCGTCGGCGTCGAGTTCGTGGTTGCCAATACCGACGCGCAGGCGCTCGCCGCCTCGAGCGCGGAGCACCGACTGCAACTCGGCGTCAACCTGACCGAAGGTCTTGGTGCCGGCTCTAAGCCGGAGATCGGTGAAGCCGCCGCCGAAGAGGCGATCGAGGAAATCCGCTCGCAGATCGCCGGTTCGCACATGGTTTTCATTGCCGCCGGCATGGGCGGCGGCACCGGCACGGGCGCGGCCGCGGTGATCGCGCGCGCTGCCAAGGAACTCGGCATCCTCGCCGTCGGCATCGTGACGAAGCCATTCCACTTCGAGGGTGCGCGGCGCATGCGTATCGCGGAGGCCGGCATCGCCGAGATCCGCAAGCACGTCGACACGCTGATCGTCATCCCGAACCAGAACTTGTTTCGGGTGGCGAACGAGAAGACGACCTTCGCGGAAGCCTTCGTGCTCGCCGATCAGGTGCTGTACTCGGGCGTTGCCTGCATCGTCGACTTGATCATCAAGGAAGGCCTCATCAACCTCGATTTCGCCGACGTGCGCACCGTGATGAGCGGTATGGGCTCGGCGGTGATGGGCACGGGCGAAGCATCCGGTGATGGCCGCGCCTCGATTGCCGCGGAAGAGGCGATCGCCAATCCGCTGCTCGACGATGTCTCGCTGAAGGGCGCCAGGGGGCTGCTGCTTTCCATTACCGGCGGTCGCGATCTGACGCTCTACGAGGTGGATGAGGCGGCCAGTCGCGTGCGCCAGGAGGTCGATCCGGAAGCCAACATTATTGTCGGTGCGACCTTCGACGAGACGCTTGGCGACCGCGTACGCGTGTCGATCGTAGCCTCGGGCATGGCGCGCCAGGGCGAGCACCTGCAGGCGCCGATGCCGCCGGCGGCCGATCCGCGCCAGCGCCCGGTGCGCGCGCAAGCCGCGCCACCCCCGCCGCAGCGTCCGGAGATGCATCGCGGCTTTCCGCATCCACAGCAGCACGCGGCCCCCGACGACATGCAACGCCGCCTCAGCGAAGCTATCGGAGTGAACGGCGAAGAGACGCGCGAGTCGCACGCGCCGCAGCAGCGCGAGACGTGGCGCGCTCCAGGCAACGTTGTCATCGAGGAGGGCTTTTCGAACCTGACGTGGACGCCGCAGAACGCTTCGCGCGCACCGGCTCCCGATCAGAAGGGCAATGCCACCGGTCAATTCATTCCGGCGCCGCCCGCGGATCTGCGCCGCGCCGGGCGCCGCATGCCGGATGTCGAGGATTTCCCGCCCGTGGCGCAGCGCGAGTATCGCGCCAAGGCCGGCTACGCTCCGCAAGGGACCCCGCCACAGGCCGCCGGCGAGGAGGCGCCCCGCCGCGGTATCTTGCAGCGCATCATGGGTCGCGGGCGTCGCGAAGAGATGGACGATCCGCCGACGAGCAATGCCGCGCCCGATCCGCGTCGCATGTCGAACTCGTCGTCGGATGATTGGTGGGCGGCCGAACGTGATTTGCAGGAGCAAGGCGAAACCGATGCCCGAGCCCCGCTGCCGGAGTTCTTCAATCGTCAGCGCAAATAGCTTCTGGCGCCTATAAAAACGCCCAAAACACGCGGAAACCCGCGTGTACCCCCGCGGTAACACATCGTAAGAAACCGTGATTTGGCGCCGCCGCTAGGCTCAGCGTATCGTTCGATTGTTAACGACGGTGTTTGCTAAGTCCCTGCAGTAATTAGGGCGCAGCTCGAAACGACGCCCTTACAAGTTAACGCAGATCGCAATTTGGGACGCGAACATTGTTGGGGGTGGGTGGTCGCCGGGGCACACTGGTGACTTACCCGATAGGGCATCGAGGGACGGGCGCATATGTCGAATCGATTTATCGGCGCGCGACAAACTACGATTGCGCGCGAGATCGAGGTGACAGGGACGGGGGTCCACAGCGGAGCGCCAGTTTCGGTTATTCTGCATCCTGCAGCTGCCGACACTGGGCTCCGTTTTCTTGTCACCAAACGCGGCCGCGTGGTCGCTGAAATTCCTGCCAGCGTCGAGTACGTCAAAAACTTGACGCTGTGTACCGTGATCGGCAACGACGCCGGCATCACGGTCTCAACGGTCGAGCATCTTCTGGCCGCCCTACGCGGCCTTTCCGTCGATAACTGCATCATTGAAATCGACAGCAAGGAAGTGCCGATCATGGATGGGAGCTCCGCTCCCTTCGTCGAACTTATCGACGAGACCGGCATTCGCGAGCTTGCGGCCCCACGCCGGTACATCAAGGTACTGAAGCCGATCAAGGTCCAGGAAGGCGAAAGCTGGGGCGAGCTTCTTCCCCACGCCGGGTTCCACCTCGACGTCGAGATCGACTTCCCCACGCCGCTGATCGGAAAGCAGCGTCTTTCCTTCGAAATGAGCCCCGGCACTTTCCGCAATGAGATTTCCCGGGCTCGCACCTTCGGCTTCATGAGCGACGTCGAGAGGCTTTGGAAAGCCGGTCTCGCGCTCGGAGCCAACCTCACCAACACCATCGCCATCGGCGAGAACAAGATCATGAACCGCGAGGGCCTGCGCTATCCGCAGGAGTTCGTGCGCCACAAGATCCTCGACGCCGTGGGTGACCTCGCTCTCGCCGGCAAGCCGCTGCTCGCGGCCTACCGCTCGGTGAAGGGTGGCCACCGCCTCAACTCGCTGGTGGTGCAGGCGCTGCTCGCAGATCAGGAAGCCTGGACCGTTGCTCAGGCCCCGCGGGTGCGCGAGGCCAAGCCGGTCGACATGGGCTTTGCCATCGCCGCCGGGGAATAATCCGGCCAACGCTCGACAACTCGAATGCGCGCGGCCCTCAGGGGCCGCGTTGCAGTTTCGGGCCCTCTTCGTGCGGCCTCCCGTGGCCAAAAAGCCTCTGGCAGGAGTCCTATAACAACCATAATCATCGCCTAGCCGAAGAGGCGGTGCAGGAGCACGGAGCCGCGGTATCGCCAGGCTCGCGGGACGTGCTAGGGGTGGAGGGACGCTCGGGACTCGCAAGCCCCGATCGTCCAACGAAAGCAGGCGGATGCCGCACGTGGGGAACGTCAAATCTTGCTTGAGCTTGGGGCAGGCCCTGAAGGGCGTGGCGCTGCTCGCCGTCGCCGCCACGCTCGCCGGTTGCGCCGGTGCCGGTGAAGCCGCCAGGGCTCTCAACCCCGACTCGCCCAGCAAGATGTTCGCCGACGCCGATGCCCTGCAGTCGAGGGGCAAGTTCGAGGACGCGGCCAAGAAATTCGAAGACGTAGACCGCGAGCACCCGTACTCGCCGGAGGCGCGCCGCGCCATCGTCATGGCCGCCTACGCCTACTACAAGGCCGGCAAGCTGCCTGAGGCGATCGCCTCGGCCGAGCGCTATACGACGATGCACCCGGGCACCAAGGAAGCGCCGCTCGCGCATCACATCATCGCCGAATCATACTTCGAGCAGATGAAGCTACCGGACCGCGACCAGGACGCGACGCGCAAGGCGCTGGCCCAGCTCAAGACGCTGAAGACGCGCTATCCCGACAGCACGTACGCGCAGAAGGCCGACAACAAGATCCGCCTGTGCGAGGACACCCTTGCTGCGCAGGAGATGAACGTCGGCCGCTACTACATGGACAAGGGCAACCAGATTGCCGCCATCAACCGCTTCAAGACCGTCGTCACCGACTACCAGACGACGGCGCACGTCGAAGAGGCGCTGTACCGCCTGACGGTCGCCTACCTGTCGCTCGGCATCGCGCCGGAAGCGCAGAACGCTGCCGCCGTGCTGGGGCACAACTTCCCCAGCTCGTCCTGGTACAAAGAATCCTATGCACTGCTGCAGAAGCAGGGCCTGATGCCGCAGGCCAGCCAGGGCTCGTGGATGACGGATGTCCTGAAGGCTCCGGCGAAGGCACCCGCCGCGCCGCCGACCGCCAAGGCCAAGTCAGCGCCGACGCCTGATTGGACGCCTGCGACGACCAAGGAGGAGCCGAAAGCGCCTCCAGGCCCGCCGCCGCCGCTGTCGCTGGGCGGTCCCCAGACCTGATCCAAGTGGCAGCCGCGATGTCGGTGAAACACTCCGAGGCAGTGTGCCATCTGGCGGCCTAGTTTTCCCGTCCCGCCGCATCCGGTATTGCTGGCCGCCGAGATTGCACGCCTTCGCTAGGCGGCAAGCGTGGAGCGCCGATGAGCGACAAGGACACGAGCGCCGCCCCCGTCGAGGCGCTGAAGCGAGCCGATGCCGGGGCCGAGCTCCGCCGCCTCGCTGCGCTCATCCGCCACCACGACGAGCTCTACTACCGGCAGGACGCGCCGGAGATTTCCGATGCCGAGTACGATGCCTTGCGCCGGCGCAACGAGGCGATCGAGGCCCGCTTCCCCAAGCTCGTGCGCCCCGACAGCCCTTCAAAGCGCGTCGGAGCGGCGCCGTCTGAAGGGTTCGGCAAGGTCAAGCATCGCGTACCGATGCTGTCGTTGGGCAATGCCTTTGATGCCGAAGACGTGACGGACTTTGTTGAGCGCGTGCACCGCTTTCTGAAGCTCGCCGCCGATACGCCGCTCGCCTTCACTGCCGAGCCGAAAATCGACGGGCTGTCGATCTCGCTGCGCTACATCGACGGCGCGCTTACCGAGGCCGCCACGCGCGGCGACGGCATGGAAGGCGAGAACGTCACCAAGAATGTGATGACCATCGCCGAGATCCCGCACAAGTTGAAGGGCCGCAACGTGCCCGAGCTGATCGACGTGCGCGGCGAGATCTACATGGCGCATGACGACTTTTTCCGGATGAACAAGGAGCAGGAGGCGAGCGGGGGTAAGGTGTTCGCCAATCCGCGCAATGCCGCAGCCGGCTCGTTGCGCCAGCTCGATGCCTCGATCACGGCTTCACGGCCGCTGCGCTTCTTTGCTTATGCCTGGGGCGAAGCTTCAAAGTTGCCGGCCGACACCCAGTCGGGCGTCTACGCGGCGTTCGGCAAGTGGGGCCTGCCGGTCAACCCGCAGACGGCCGCGTGCACCGGTGCTGCCGAACTGCTGGACTACTACGAGCAGCTGGCCGAGGAGCGCGCCAAGCTCGCCTACGACATTGACGGCGTCGTCTACAAGGTGAACCGCCTCAATCTGCAGGAACGCCTGGGCTTCGTCTCGCGCTCACCGCGCTGGGCCATCGCGCACAAGTTCCCGGCGCAGCAGGCGATGACCATTCTCAACGGCATCGACATCCAGGTCGGACGCACCGGTGCGCTCACCCCGGTTGCCAGGCTGGAACCGGTCACCGTCGGCGGCGTCGTCGTCACCAACGCGACGCTGCACAACGAGGACGAGATCAAGCGTAAGGACGTGCGCGTCGGCGACACGGTCATCGTGCAGCGGGCCGGCGACGTCATCCCGCAGATCACCGGCATCTTGCCCGATAAGCGGCCGAAGGGCGCCAAGGCATATGTGTTTCCGCAGGTCTGCCCGTACTGTGGCAGCCACGCCGTGCGCGAGGTGGACGAAAAGACGGGCAAGGTCGACGTCGTGCGCCGCTGCACCGGCGGGCTCATCTGCCCGGCACAACGCGTTGAGCGCTTGAAGCACTTCGTGTCGCGCAACGCCTTCGACATCGAGGGTCTTGGCGAAAAGAACATCCAGGCCTTCTACGACGATGGGCTGATCCAATCGCCGGAGGATATCTTCACCCTCGCCGCACGCGACGCGCGCTCGGTGAAGAAGCTGGAGGAGCGCGAGGGCTGGGGGCCGCAGTCGGCGACGAAGCTATTCAACGCCATCGCGGCACGGCGCAACATCGCGCTCGACAGCTTCATCTTCGCTCTCGGAATCCGTCACGTCGGCGAGACGACGGCCAAGCTGCTGGCGCGCTTCTACGGCACAATCGAGCACTTCCGCGCCGCGATGATCGAGGCCTCCAAGGGCAAGGACAGCGAGGCATTCAAGGAGCTCGACAACATCGAGGGTATCGGCGAGGTGGTGGCCGAGGCGATCGCCGACTTTTTCGGCGAGCCGCACAATGTGCGCGTCGTCGACCATCTTCTGAAGGAAGTGTCCCCGCAGCCACTCGAGGCGGTCGACTTCGACGTCAGCTGTCGCCGGCAAGACGGTGGTCTTCACCGGAACCCTCGTGGTGCTGACCCGGGGGGAGGCCAAGGCCCAGGCAGAGCGGCTGGGGGCGAAGGTGGCAGGCTCCGTCTCCAAGAAAACGGACTATGTGGTCGCAGGCGCGGATGCGGGCTCCAAGCTCGGCAAGGCGCGGGAACTCGGCGTCACCGTGCTCGACGAGCAGGAGTGGCTGCGGTTGACCGGTGGGGCGGATCGCGGCTAGGTGCCTGACTGGACATGCTGCGTCGAGTCCCTAAGTAGCTGGGACGTCGCGCCAATAAGACGGAGGGTTAATGCTGAGGAGACGCCGCCTATCCTCCGGGGTACGCCTCGGGCCGCCCCTGCCGCTGCGTCTCCTGAACAAGCTGGGCCCGCTCGTCAGATCGCTCGGCCTGTGGCCGCGCATTGACATCAAACGTCAGATGCAGGCGACGGAGCGCAAATATAAGCGCAACAACTGGACGCCGGAGTTCCAGCGAGCCCTGCCGCCGCGCGCCCATGCCTTCAACGAGGACGCCGACCTGTCGCTGTTCGGCGCGCTCGTCATCCGCGGGCAGTTCCTCAAGAGCATGGACAACGCGCTGGCGCTCGAGGATCTCATCGCGCGCAATCCGCAAATCCTGCAGGAGCAGATCCGCCGCCCGCTCTTTGTGCTGGGATTGGCGCGCACGGGAACGACGCTGCTGCAGCGGCTCTTGTCGCTGCATTCCGGTGCCCGCTACCTGCCGTTCTGGGAGGGTTACACGCCTTACCCGCGCCAGCTCGGCAATCACAAGGGCGGCAGCGACGGGCGCTACCGGGAGGCGAAGAACCGGCTCAAGCTGCTCAACTGGGTCGGCCCCGAGTTCAACAAGATCCATCCCATCGAGATCGACGATCCGGAGGAGTGCTACCACCTTTTCCGCAACCACTTCCTGGTCCCGCCGGGCTTCGACTTCGCCAACGTGCCAAGCTTCTGGAAATGGTGGGACGCCAAGGCCCACGCCGACTGCTATCGCATGCACAAGCGGCAGCTGCAGGCGCTGCAGTGGCTGGAGCCGCGCCAGCATTGGGTCCTCAAGTGTCCCAACCATCTTTCGGGGCTGCAGCAGCTGCTCGAAATCTATCCCGACGCGCGCATCGTCTATACGCACCGCGACCCCGAGAAGACGGTGCCGTCGCTATGCAGCCTCGCGGCGGTGACCTGGTGCATGACGTCGGACACGGTCGATTTGCACAATGTCGGGGAGTTCGCGCTCGATCTCGCCGAGCGCTGCGAAGCGGCAGGGCGCGCCGCCATGCAGGTGGTGCCGCGCGATCAGATCGTGCACGTCGAGTATCAGGACCTCGTCGCCGATCCGGCGGCGATGGCCATGTCGGTTTACGAGCGCCTCGGGTATTCGACCGACGCGGCGCTCAAGGCGCGCATGACGAAGTGGCTCACTGATCATCCGAGCGACAAGCACGGCAAGCACAATTACGCGCTGGAAGATTTCGGCCTGACGCCGGAGATCATCCGCAAGCGGCTCGCCGTGCCGCCGCAGCGCTCCGTCGCCGGCGCCTGAGCTGAGGCTTACAGCGGGGCGGTGGCGTGCTTCAGCCAGGCGCGCGCATCCTCGTCGAGCTCCGGGCCGAGCGCTGCTGCTACGCGGGCGTGGTAGTCGTCGAGCCATCGGATCTCGTCGGGGCTCAGCATCTCCTTGACGATGAGCCGCCGATCTATGGGCGCCAGTGTCAGCGTCTCAAATCCCATGGTCTCGCGGTCGGCGCCGGGCGCCTTCGTCAGCTCGGTGACGAGCACGAGGTTCTCGATGCGGATGCCATAGGCACCCTCTTTGTAGTAGCCGGGCTCGTTGGAGCAGATCATGCCGGGCTCCAGGACGGCCATGCCGGCGCGCGAGATCGACTGCGGCCCCTCGTGCACGGAGAGATAGCTGCCGATGCCGTGGCCGGTGCCGTGATCGTAGTCGAGGCCGTGCTGCCAAAGTGCGCGGCGCGCGAAGGGGTCGAGGTCGATGCCGCGCGCGCCCTTGGGGAACCGGGCCGAGGCGATGGCAATGTGCCCCTTGAGGACGAGCGTAAAACGCTCGCGCATTTCGTTCGTTGGCTTGCCGATGGCGACGGTGCGCGTGATGTCGGTGGTGCCGTCGAGGTACTGCGCGCCGCTGTCGATCAGAAACAGCTCGCCGGCCCGCAGCTTGCGGTTGGTCGCCTCGCTGACGCGGTAGTGCACGATGGCCCCATTGGGGCCACTGCCGGAAATGGTGTCGAAGCTGATCTCGCGCAGCTGGTTGGTGGCGCGGCGGAAGCCTTCGAGCCGGCGCACCGCCTCTATCTCGTCGAGCGCGCCGGTGGCGGCGGCGGCGTCGAGCCAGGCGAGGAAACGCGTAACGGCGAGGCCGTCGCGCAAGTGTGCAGCGCGTGAGCCCTTGATCTCGGCAGCGTTCTTGATGGCCTTCAGCGCCAGCGACGGATCGGGCCCGCGCACGATGCGCTTGGCGCCGCCGAGCGCGCGGGCAAACCAGTAGCTGGCGGTGTTGGGATCGAGCCGCACGCGCTTGCCGGCCGCGCGCTGCGCTTTCAGCCGTGCGGCGAGCGCTTCGGGCGCGCTGATCTTGGCGAACGTTTCGAGGTGCGCGCGCACTGCCGGCTCGAGCTTCTCGGGCGCGAGGAACAGCTCCGGCTTGCCGGTGACCGGCACAATGGCGAAGGCGAGGGCCACCGGCGTGTGCGGGATGTCGGAGCCGCGGATGTTGAACGTCCAGGCGACGCTGTCGCTGAGGGTGAGAATGACCGCATCCTGGCGATCGGTCTTCAGGCGCTTCTGAATGTCGGCGATTTTGTCCTGTGCCGCGCGGCCGGCGAACTTTAAAGGGTGCAGCGAGACGGGATCCTTCGGCGCTGGCGGCCGCGCGCGCCCCCACACGCGGTCGACGAGATTGCGATTGGTCGGGCGCGAGCTTGATGGCATGCGGCTTCAGCGCGGTTTCGAGACGCTCGATCTCGGCGATGGTGTGCAGACGGGGGTCGAAGCCGACGGTCGCCCCGCGCGGCAGGTGCTCGGCGAGCCACTCGCCGATGTTTCCGCGCATGACAGAGGACACTTCGATGAGACTTGAATCGACCTCGGCGCGTGCCTGTACGGTGTAGCGCCCGTCGACGAACAGCGCGGCCGTCTTCTTGGTCACGATGGCGATACCGGCCGATCCGGAGAAGCCGGTGAGCCATTTGAGACGCGCCGCCGAGGCCGGCACGTATTCGCCCTGGTACTCGTCGGCGCGCGGGATGAGATAGGCGTCGAGCTTGGCGGCGGCCATCAGGCGCCGCAGCTCCTTGATGCGCTCGGCCGCTGCGCCGCGCTCGGACTGGCTTTCGAAGGTCTGGAACATGGGAGCCTGTGTAAGCGCGTTGGCGAGCGGCGGCAATTCGCGGCTTGGAGATTTGCCCGCAACTGCGAGCCTGCACAACTCGAAAGGTCGTCAGCGCCGTTTGCGCAGTGTCAGCGTCGACCAGTCGCCGATCCTGCGGTGTTGGATCAGCACGAAGCCATGCGCGGTGTAGGTGGCAATCACCGCTGCCGCCTCCTTGTTGAGGATGCCCGACAAAACGAGGCTGCCACCGCGTCGAAGGGCCTTGGAAACCTCGCCCGCAAGCATGCGCAACGGCCCGGCGAGGATGTTGGCAATGATCAGGTCAAACGGCGCCGCCTGACGGAGCCAGGGATGATCCAGGCCCACGGCGCAGGCTGTCGCGATGCGCCGCGCGCCGTTGGCGTCGGCATTGGCGCGTGCCACCTCGACGGCCAGCGGGTCGGAGTCGGTGGCGATGACCTCAGCCTCGTGCATGGCGCGTGCTGCGGCGATTGCCAGCACACCCGAGCCGCAGCCGAGATCGAGGACGCGCCGATATCTGCCGGTGCGCGCCAGCATGTCGATGGCGAGAAGACAGCCGAGCGTCGTAGCGTGATGTGCCGTGCCGAAGGCTTCGCCCGCGTCGACCAGGATGGCCCGCGGTCCGTGTGGAATGCGCCCGCGATCATGGCTGCCGTGCACGACGAAGCGGCCGGCGATGACCGGCGGCAAGGCGGCCTGCGAGATCGCTACCCAGTTGAGGTCCGGCAGATCCTCCAGCGCCACGTCGGCAACCGGGCGCCTGGTATTGCTGCGCAGGGCCGCGGCGGCCGCCTCCGCGTCGGCGCGGCATCGCGTGTAGGCTTCGATGCGCCAGGCGCCGGCGCCGTCCTCGAACAGCGTGACGGCATCGAGCGCCGGCTCGGCTCCTTCGAGCGCGGTTGAGATCGCCTGTGCCACACCGAGATCGGTCGTGCGCACGGAAAGCTTGGTGCTGGTCATGTCTATGGCTAGCGCCGCCCGCGCCTCACGCCGGGCTCACGGGATTGCCTTCGAACTCCATGCCCTCGGCGCTCACCGGTTCGGGCAGCTCGTCGAGGAAGGCGTCCCACTTGCGATCGATGTGCGCCGCGGCGTCCTTCGGCGGCATCGTCTCGAGCCTGCCATCAGGCTGCTCGACGACAAGGCCATCGGCGATGAGACGCTCCAGCGCGTCGGAGATGTCGAAATCGACGCTGACGCCGAAGCTGGCGGCGAGGTACTGCTCGATCGCCGCATCGATATCGGGAATATCCTGCCGCCGTGCGCGCTCCTTGGTGAGTACGCAGTAGAGCAGCATTTCTTCCTTGATGTCTTCCTCGGCGGCCCGAGCCCCCAGCTTCAGCATGACGCCGCGATTGTCGGCCATGGCGTGGAAGTAGAGGTTTTGCGCCATCACCACCATGTACCGCTGCTTCTGGTTCATGAAGTTGACGGCTTGGCGGAAGGCGATACCGCCGAGGCCGACGAGGGCGCCGGCGGCGGCGATGGGGTTGGTGGCGAGCAGCGCGATCTTCCCGGCAGCACCAAAGGCGCCGAGCCCCAGCCCGCCGCCCGCCGTTGCGCCAAGACGCAGCTTGTCGAAGAAGCGGAACTGCACGCGCGTGTTCGGAAACACCATCTCGAGATCGCTTCTCGGGATGTTCTTGAACAGCTTCATGTAGATGCAGTTTTCTTTTACCGCCGGGGGGATGCCCTGGCGTTCGCGCTTGATGTTCTTTTCGGCTTCGCGGCGGCTGAGCTTCTGCGTCTGCATCACCTCGCGCACGCGCTTGTCGAACGATTTCAGCTTGAAGAGCAGGAACAGGCGCTGAAAGAGCGGAATGTCGAACTGCTCGCGCAAATAGAACTTCTGCCAGCGGCGGCGCAAATCGCGCTTGCTCGAGGCGCCGCGGTAGTAGAGCAGCACCTCCTCGAAGACGTTGAGGTCGACTTGAAGATCGAGGCCGTAGGCGGATTCGCGCGTCAGGATCTGCTCGACGTCGTTGTGGTCGATACGCACGTAGTTGGCTTGCGTGAGGATACGCGTCATGCCGTCGACCACACGCCTCTGCATCACCTCGCGCTCATCCGGCGTGAAGGCGCGCGTCATCAGGAGATCGCTGTCGGGGCTGAACGGCTCGTAGGTCTCCTCCAGCTCGTTCATTTGCGCGTTGTACTGCTGCCGGCGCCAGTGATCGAGATAGCGGAAGAAGCGGCGCGCCTGCTGGGCTTGGCCGGCTGGCCAGGATGTGGGTGACGTGAGGCGGTCGAGCAGCGCAAACCGCGTTACGGGGATGAAGCGCTCGCGACCGCGCGCGCTCTCCGGCATCACCGCGTCGAAGGCGGAAACGTCGGTCTTCGCTTTCTCCGCGGCCGGTGCGTTTCCCGTTAGTTTGGCAAAGAAGCCGGTCGCGGCCGCGGGCGGCGTTGCCTGCACGTCGGTCGAAGACATGATCGGGCTCCCCTCATTCACGCAACACTGGCGGATGCCACCCTGCCCGGTACGGAAAGTTGCACCAGCGCGCCCCAGCTTTTCTAGGGTGGAAGTGCTTGTAGTGTCGAGACTTGCGGCACGCTTCAGGCAATTTTCCGGCGCCCTTGTGGCGGCATGTTCGATGCGCCTCCGGCGAGCCTGAGCAATCCGCCGTTTGGGCGCTACAACCTGCCGTTCTTTGCGTTGATAACCTACACGCGCGCCACAGTCGCGCCCTTGTTCACCATAAAAAACGCCCTGTGAGTACAAACGTAAGAGGGCATAGCGGTGCGTCGAGTTTCCCGCTTTTTTTTAGTTTTGAGCCTGGGTTTTTTGCCACTGTTTACGGCTGAAGCCCGCGAGCGGCTGGTGATGCCGTTCAATTGCGGCGTCGAGGGGGGTGAGGTTCGCCTGTCACCGGCCGCCGAGAAGACCTACCGCATCGTCGGCAGTCGCGACGAACAGACCGTCACCACATGCACGTCGGCGGCTACGAGCGGCTGCCGCACGGTGATGGTTCACAAGTTCAACATATCCTGCGACGGCGCCAGCGTGGCCTGGATGCGGATCGCTGCTGCGATTCGCAGCGCCGACGCCAATCGTGCGTGGATCGAGAATGGCCGGCTCAATCTCGTGATGCCGGGGCGTGGCGTACCGGACGCACTCCGCCTGCCTCGAGGGGCAGGCGAACGGCCCTTCGGGTCTCGCGCGGCGCGTCGTCCTCGGCGGAGACTGTCTGCCGTGGCGGCGCAGGGCGGCGCTCGAGCACCTGGTACTACCCGCCGGCTTTGCACCCGTCGGCGAGCTGGGCGCACGGCTGATGGTCGGCGCCGCAGCCGACGAAGCGGTGATGAAACTGGGCGGTATAGATGCTTTCGCACTCGAGCCGCAGCTGACCCAAGTGTCGATGACCGATGCCGAGATCGCAGTCGCCAAGGCGGATCCGGACGCCTTGCTCGAGCCAAGCGCACACCGCGAGACATTCGAGGCGGCGCTTGAGCCCGACCTCGCCAGCGACGACTGGATCACCGTCGTTCATTCCGGCGGCGACCTCGAGACCTCGACGCCCATTGCACAACAAGCGGCGCGCGAGTGGGCGTGGCTGCTCGTCGTCGCCTCGGCGGCGATCGTCGGGCTGCTGCTCCTCATGCGCTATGCCCCGCAAATTCGCGCTGGCCGGTCGGCGCGCGCCACAAGCCGCGCGCTCGCCAAAAGCGACCTGAGCCTCGCCAATGCCTCGATTGCCGTCTCGGCGCTGTTGCACCAGACGGAGACGGAGGCGCGCGCGCTCAAGGGTGCCGGTCCGTTGCGCGATGTGCTGCAGGGCGAGCTGAAACAGGTGCGCACCCGCCTTACCAACATTGAGATGCTCTCCGCCAATGGCGAGGTGGACGCGGAGAAGTCGGCGCTGCAGTACCGTGCGCTGGTGCGCGAGCTGGAGCGCATCCGCCGCATCGTCGACAGCGCTGTCGCGAGCTTGTCGGGGTCAAAGAAAACGACGACGCTGCCGCGCACGGCGAGCGAGGCCTACGAGGTTCTGGGCGTCAATGCCGAGGTGAGCGCCGGGGTTTTGAAGAAGATCGTCGATGCGCTGCGCATGAGCTGGCATCCCGATCATGCGCGCGATGCCGACGACCGCGTGCTGCGCGAAGACCGCATAAGACAGATCAACATCGCCTGGGATCTGATCAGCGCCAACCGCGAGGCCGCTTAAGGCGGCTTCGCGTTCGATGCCCAGCCGACCCTGACGGACCTCAGCCGTAGGCTCGCGCCTGTGACATCTCGAGCTGCGGCGCGACCTCGGCCGGATCGTTTACCTTGCGCGAGCGGCCGTCGAAGCTCGCCCCCTGCTCGATGGTCAGCGACTGGCTGTGGATGTCGCCCTCGACCTGTGCGCTCTGGTGAAGCACGACGTTGGCGCCCAAGATGGCCCCATTGACCTGGCCGAATACGCGGACGGTGTCGGCGGCGATCGAGCCTTTCACCACCGCTTCCTCGCCCACCACGAGTTCCGCGCAGTGCAGGTCGGCCTCGATGACGCCGTTTACGCGCAACGAACCTTTGCAGCGGACGGTGATGGTTTGGCCTTCGATGGACATATCCTTGCCGATGACGGATTCACCGGCGCGCGTGGGCGAACTGGTGACGGACGGCAACGTTGTGACATCGGCCTGAACGACAGTGAGCGTCTTAGGATCGTGCTTACGCTGGAACACCATGTCTGTCTCCCTCGGCTTATGATCCGCCGCCAGGAAGGCGTGCCGACGTGGTGGAATTATGATGAATGGGCAACTGAATGAGCCGCCGCCGCCCTTCCCGATGCGAAAAGAGCGCGAGCCGCGGCACGGCCGAGGTATCGCCCGCGCGGTGCTGGCACTGTCGCTCCTGGGGCCGGCCGGCATGAGCTTTGCGGACGCCCATCGTGCCAAGGAGCGCCACCAGATGGTGGAAGAGGTCGTGGCGCTGGCGCGCGTTGCGGCGGAGACGGGGCGCCCGGTGCTTGGCGAACGCGTGCTCACTGCCATGCGCAAGGTTCCGCGCCACGAGTTCGTGCCCCGCGAACAGAAGCGCGCCGCCTACCGCAACCGCCCCTTGCCGATCGGCGCGGGCCAGACCATCTCGCAGCCCTACATCGTCGCGCTGATGACCGACCTCCTGGAGCTCGAGCCGGACGCCAAGGTGCTCGAGATCGGTACGGGATGCGGGTATCAGTCGGCGGTACTGGCGGAGGTCGCGGGCAAGGTCCACAGCATCGAGATCATCGATAGCTTAGGCCGCGGAGCCGCTGCGACGCTGGCGCGGCTCGGCTATGCCAACGTGGAGACGCGCATCGGTGATGGCTACAAGGGATGGCCGGAAGCAGCGCCATTCGACGCCATCATCGTCACGGCGGCGCCCGATCACATCCCGCCGGCGTTGGTCGAGCAGCTGAAGCCGGGTGGACGGCTCGTCATTCCGGTCGGCAGGCTGTCGCAAGAGCTGATGGTGGTGCGCAAGAACGGCGACGGCAGCACACTTAACGAGCAGATCGTGCCGGTGCGCTTCGTGCCGCTGACGCGCGAGACGGAGTAGCTTTCAGCGCGGCGTCACTTCCACGTCCATTTGAGGTCCGTCTCTTTGTAGTCGGTGACCCGCTCGGGCGCCGTTTTGTCCTTTTCATCGACCTCTGCGCCCTTCGCGTCATAAAGGTGGAGCGTGCCGTCGATGTTGAGCTTGCGGGTGCCGATCTCGCACTCGTAGGGGATCACCCGCGCCCCGCCCAGCTCCGTCCAGTTGCCGCCGAAGCGATCGCCGTCGCAGATGACGCTCGCGGCTTCGAGCTTCTGTGCCTGCAGCTCGGCATTGATCTCGGCCATGAGCTTGTCGTTGCCTTTGAGGCGATCCATCAGGTCAACCAGCGAGATGCTGCCGCCTGCCTGAGCCGTGCCGAAGGTGGCGAGGAGAACTAGTAGGCCGAGACCGGCCCTGAGGGTGCGCATCGATGTCCCCGAAATGAGCTGAAACAAGATGTGACCATATCAGCTCCCACGGGAGCCCCTGAAAGAGAAAAGGCCCCGCGCCGGCGGGGCCCTACAAACTCAATCCGCAACGGTCAGGCGACCGAGGAATTTATCCAGTCCTCGAGCTTCTTTTTCTGCACCAGCGCGCCGGTGTGCTGCGCGGTGACCTCGCCGTTCTTGAACAGGATCAGCGTCGGCATGGCACGGATGCCGTACTTGCCGGTGACGGTCGGATTCTGGTCGACGTCGAGCTTTACGACCTTGATTTTGCCTTGCATCTCCTTGGCGACTTGCTCGAGCGCCGGGGCCATGGCCTTGCAGGGGCCGCACCATTCCGCAAAAAAGTCCACGAGAACCGGTTCCGTGGACTTCAAAACCTCCTGCTCGAAGGTGTTGTCGGACACTGCATTCGCCATTGTGTTTTTCTCCTTTGGATGCGCGATCGCCGCGCTTGCGGTCGGCACCTCTTCGAGCGGAAGTTAGGAATGACCTCCGCTAGCGTCAAGGTGACTTACGTCCAGATCCCAGAGGCGCGCGGTGTACTGGTCCAGCAGCGCGTCGGGGATGGCCATGATTCGCGGGCCGTAGGTCCACAGCAGCGCCGTCTTGACGCGCCGGCCTGCATAAATTTCGCGCAGTGCCAGCCGGTAGGCGGCGAGCTGGAATAGATAAGCCGCTGCAACCTGTTCGACCTTGGAGGGCGGCGGCCGGTTGGTCTTGTAATCGACGACGAGCACCTCGTTGCCGAGGTCGACCAACCGATCGAGCTGGCCCATGAGTTTAAGCGGGGGTCCCTTGCGCTTCGGGTTGGGGATGAGCGCGACGATAGGCACCTCGGCGCGGCTCTGTGGTCCGAACAGAGGTGCAAACTCGGGCGCACGTAGAATAGCGAGCGTCTCCGTGGCGATGCCCTGCCGTGCACTTAGTGAGAGCGCGCTTCCCCGCTGCGCCAGATAGCCGGCCGCCGACTTGTCCCACCCCGCCTGCGGCAGTGTCGGCAGATGCTGCAGCAAAGCGTGCGTCAGCGTTCCGCGCAGGAAACGATTGTCGCCCATTTGCGCGGCCGGCGGCGGCGCCGGCGGCTCCTCGTTGGCCGGTCGCTGGCGGCTCGGCTGCTCGATGAGCGGCTCGCCGGTTTCGTCCGGTGCGTAGGCTTCGAGACGCGATGGCGCCAGCGGGACGGACAGCGCCGGCTCGCGCGGTGCGGGCCGCGCGACCCAGGGCGGCAACGTGGCGACCGCGGCGCCTTGCTTCTGCGCGTTGTCGCGCACTTTCGGCGGCGCCAGTTGTGGCTCGATGCGTCGGCGAACCTTTGCTCCGTCGGGGCTCTCCGCCTCCTGCAGCGTGTCGCCGAGCGCCCCGGTGATCAGCTCGTACCAGCAGCCGGCCGAGGGTCCGTTCTTGCCCTCGAAACCGGCGATGTAGAGCCGGTCGCGCGCGCGCGTCATGGCGACGTAGAGCAACCGGTTGCGCTCCTCGGTTTCGCGGCGCGTGCGCTCGGCTTTTGCCGCCGCGATCGCCGGGTGACCGCTGGTGCCCTTGACGCTCCACACGAACGGCGTGCCGTCGGCGCCCTCCGGCAGCTTCAGGTTGTCGATATCGAATAGCGTCGTCACCGGGCCGCCGGTTGCCGTCGAGCAGGTGTCGGGTAGGAAGACGATGGGCGCCTCGAGGCCCTTGGCACCGTGCACGGTCATCACCCGCACCTCGTCGCGGCCGTGCTCCATGTCGCGCTTCACCTCGCGGTCGGCCTCGCGCAGGTGGGTGAGGAAGCCGGTGAGCGAAGGCGGCGAGCTATCGTCGTAGCTGAGCGCCAGGTTGAGGAACTCGTCGATCGGGTCGGCGGCCTCCGGGCCCAAGCGCGCAAGCAGCTTGGCGCGGCCGCCCTCGCGATCGAGGATCGAGGCGAAGAATTCGAACGGCGGCACGAAGTCGGCGCGCGAACGCCAGCGCTTCAGCGTGTCGGCGGCCCCCTGATACCGCGAATTGTCACCGGCATGGTCGATCAGTGACTTCCACAGCGTACCCTTGCGCCCGGCGGCGAGCGCCATGAGGTCGTTGTCGTCAAAGCCGATGAGCGGACTTTTCAGCACCTCGGCGAGGGCCAGGTCGTCCTCGGGCAGCGTGAGGAAGTCACCGAGCGACAAGAGATCCGCGACAGCGATCTGATCGCTGAGGCGCAGCCGGTCGGCGCCGGCGACGTCGATGCCGCGGGCCTTGAGTGCGCCGACCATGGGACCTGCAAACGGGCGGCGCTTGCGCACCAGGATGAGGATGTCGCCGGCGGTGATGGGCCGGCCCTCGGATGCCAGCATCTCGCCGCTGTCGAGCCAGCCACGGATGGTCGTCGCGATGCGCTCGGCCAGACGTTCGGCGGGGGCGCGCGCGGCAGCTTCGTCGAGCGGCGTCCACGGGTCGACGTTGCCGGCATCGTCCGCCACCTCGGTAGGCCACACCTCGACGACGCCGCCGTGGCCCAAGCGGTGCACGCCGTGGCGCACGATCGCGGCTTCGGTCGACAGGCCGGGCGTCCGGCGGTGGTCGGCAAACACGCTGTCCACCGCGGCAAGTACGGGGGTGACGGTGCGGAACGACAGATCGAGCGGGATGCGCTGCCAGGTCCGGCCGGCGTTCTTGGCCATGGCCGCGAAGGCCTTACCCATCGCGTCGAACTGCGCGAGATCGGCGCCCTGGAAGCTGTAGATCGACTGCTTCTCGTCGCCGACGACGAACAGCGTGCGTACGTCGCTGCGCGCGCCGTTGTCGCCGAAGAACTCGGACGCCAGCGCCTTGACGATCTGCCACTGCTCCGGGCTCGTGTCCTGCGCTTCGTCGACGAGGATATGGTCGATGCCGCGATCGAGCTTGAACATCACCCAGGCGGTAAGCTCCTGTCCGCTGAGCAGGAAGACACTCTTGGCGATCAGATCCTCGTAGTCGAGCGCGGCGCGGCGCGCCTTGGCGAGCGTGTAGCGCTGCAGCACGGCGCCGGCGAGGCGATGCAGGGCGATGGTCGCGGCGATGGCGCGCAGGCCGCGGCGCTCCTCGGCGTAGCCCATGAAGCGCAGTTGCGCATCGGCGAGCGAGGTATCGAGATCGGGATGCTCGCCGACGAGGCCCTTGCTCATCAGGCTCTTGCGCGGCTTGCCGTCGGTGCAGAAGTAGCTTTCCAGCGCGCTCGCCCGCGCCGCGCTCGAGGGGGCATTGAGGGTTGCGGCGACCTTCTCCGCGTTCTTCTGATCCGTGGGGCCGCCGCCGCTCAGCGCGTCGCAGGCGCGCTGCAGGTCGCTGTCGCGCATGACGTCGGCCATGTCGCTTTCAATGTCGTCGATAGTGACGTCGTCGCGCACCTTGAAGGCGCGGCGGTAGGCAGCTTCGAGGCCCGCCAACTCATCGGCATGATCGCCGAAGTCGATGCGCGTGGCGCTGTCGAGCCAGCGGCGCTGGCGCAGTGCGGTGCGCAGCACCTCGTCGAACCGATCCTCGGCGGCGTAGGGAATGACGGCTTCCAGCGCCTGCCGCTGCGCGGACGAGGATCCGTCCGTCGCCTCCAGCAGCGTTGCGTCGATCGCTTCGCGCAGCAGCGCCTTGGCCGTCTCGTCGTCGAGCACGGTGAAGCCGGGAGCGACGTTGGCCTCGAGCGGGAAGCGCTGCAGCAGCCGCTCGCAGAACGAATGGATGGTCTGCACCTTGAGGCCGCCGGGCGTTTCGATGGCGACGGCGAACAGCGTGCGCGCGTGCTCGATTTCGCTATCCAAAGCCGGGCGATCGCACAGGTCGGCGATCTGGCGCGCCAGCTCTGCACTCGGCAGCGTCACCCACAGCGCCAGCGTGTCGAACACGCGCTTGGACATCTCGGCCGCGGCGGCCTTGGTGTAGGTGAGGCAGAGGATGCGTTCGGGCTTGGTGCCGGCGAGCAGCAGCCGCAACACGCGCTGCGTCAGCACGTGCGTCTTGCCGGTGCCGGCGTTGGCGCTCACCCAGACGGATGCGCGCGGATCGGCGGCGTCGCGCTGGGCACGGCGCGTGCGGTCGATGTCGGTTTCGGCGCGGTGCCCGGTCATGTGACGATCACCTCGTCCTCGCCGGGCACCGACCATTCGGCGACTCGCGCCAGGTGCTCGTAGTCGTCGTAGCGATAGTCGAAGCGCGCCCGCCGCAGGGCTCTGTATGGCGTCGCCGCATCGTCGAAACGGGCGATGAGCTGCGCGAGGCTGGCGAGCGCGGCATTGGCCAGCGCCTCGATGTCGCCCTTGGCGACGGAAAGCTCATCGCCGGGCGGCTCGCTGCCGGTGGCGCTGATGTAGCGCAGCTCCGTCACCGGCAGATGCGGGACACCGGCGAAGCCGGCTTCGCCAAGCGCGATGGCGGCCTCGAGCGGCAGCTGCGGCCTCAGGCCATCGGAGACGTGCTTGGGCTTGGGTGCGCTGCCCGTCTTGTAGTCGGTGATGACGATGCCCCGCCCCTTGACATCGATGCGGTCGGCGCGCGCCGTCAGCGTGAACGGCCCGGCCGGGGCGTCGATGACGAGACTGCCGCTAACCTCGGGGATGACGCGCTCGACGCCCTGGCGCCGCGCCGGCTCCGTCTCGGCGAACCACTGGGCGAAGCGTTGAAAGCGCGGCAGCCAGAAGGCGGCGACGCGCGGATGGCTGTCGTAGTCGGAGAGCACGGCGTGCGCGATCGACATCAGTTCGGCGCGGGCATCGGCCGGCAGGCGATCGGCGAAGCGCTGCGCGAAGCGGCTCATGATGTCGTGCACGACGCTGCCGCGCAGCGCCGCATCGGGGTCGGCGCCGAGCAGCGGCAGCTTTTCGAGCTTCAGGATATCGCGGGCGAAGATCTCGTAGGGGTTCGTGAGCCAGGTCTCGATGCGCGTGACGCTCATCTTGCGCGGGCGCAGTTCGAGCGGCGGACACGGCTCGGGCGCGCTGATGCGCGGGCTGCGTTGCGCGTGGTCGCGCGCGCGTGCCCAGCCGAGCCACGGCTGATCGGGCTGCAAGGCATCGGCGAGGTCGAGGCCGGCGAGCAGCGCCTGCAGCCGCATCAGCCAGCGCGAGGGCACGGTCGGCACGCCGTCGATCTTCTCGGCGCGCGTGATGTAGACGCGTTCGGCGCCGAGCAACGAGGTGAAGTCGTGCGCCGCGTAGCCGATCTCCTGCTCGGGCGAGGGCAGGCCAAGCTCCTTGCGCATCGGGCGGTTGAGCCACGGCCCGGGGTCGGCGGCCTCCGGCCAGGTGCCGTCGTTGAGCGAGCCGAGGATGATGACGTCGGTCTGCTGCAGGCGCGCTTCGAACGGCCCCCAGATGAAGAGGCGCGGATGCACGGCGACGCGCGGGCGCACGTTCTGGCCGACGATGAGGCTGCGGTAGAGATCGGCGTAGTCGCCGGCGGCGATCTGCAGCGGCGGCAGCTGCGGATCGATGAGGCCGGAGAAGAACGCCGAGGCGGCGGTGCCGGCTTCGCCTGCCACAGCGGCGAGCCGGCGTCGTCTGCTTCCGCCTCGGGCAGGCGGCAGAGCGCCTCGGCGGCGGCGACGTGCGCCTCGGCGATCGTCTGCAACGGCTGCTCGCCTTGATGGCGAACACGGCGAGCAGCGGCGCGAAGGCAGCCTTCAGGCGCGCGACAAGATCGTCGCGCGCGCCCGCCAGTCGTCCGGCCACAGGCGCTCGACGGCGCGATGCCGGCGCCGCTCTCGGCGCTGACGTCTCCGTCGGCGCGCTCCAGCGCCTCGGCGATGCCGTCGAGGCCGTGGCCGAGATAGACGTCGCGGAAGACGGCGATCTCGAGCGCGCGCGCGGCGCGGCGCACCTCGAACGCGTCGAGCCCGAGGCGCGTCAGCGGATGCTTCAGCAGCGCCATGACGGCGGCCGGCGCGAAGCCCTCGGCGACGGCCGCGATGACGAGGTCGAGGAACGTGCCGGGCGGCGTCTTGGCGAACGGGCGTCCGGCGGAATCGTCGACGCGGATGCCCCACGCTTCGAGCCGCACGGCGACGCGGCGCGCGAGCAGCCGGTCGGGCGAGACCAGCGCGGCGGTGCGGCCCGGCGTCTCCGCCGCCTCGCGCAGGATGAGCGCGACGACCTCGGCTTCGTCCTGCGCCGACGGCGCTTCGATCAGGCTCACGCCGTGCGAGCGCGTTCGACGGCGCCGGCGTCGGCGGCTGGCGATGTATGCTGCCAG
Source organism: uncultured Alphaproteobacteria bacterium (assembly GCA_963724595.1). GTDB lineage: Bacteria > Pseudomonadota > Alphaproteobacteria > Rhizobiales > Hyphomicrobiaceae > Hyphomicrobium_A. The sequence continues at coordinate 273,708 of CAVRVR010000022.1, forward strand.
CGCCCCGTCGTGCCCGACGGACGCATCGCCTCGGCGATGAGCGCCTCGCCGCCCGGCACGTTCGGTGCTGAGCGCGTCGCCCGGCAGTGCGCACGTCGCTCGCGCTCGAGCCCGAGGCGGTCGAGCAGCTTGGCAAAGCCGAACTGCGGATGCTCCGGATGCTCGGCGATCGTCGCCCAGCTTTCCTCGTCGAGATGCAGATCGAGGCCGGGCAGCACGATGGCGCCCTGCGGCAGCCGCGCGACCGCGCGCATCAGCTCGACCGTCGCCGGGATCGAGCCGGTGACGCCGGCGACGATGACCGGTCCCGCCGGCGGCGCCGCGCCAGGCGCTCGGCTTCGGCGAGGATGGCGCGGTTGCGCCGCGCCGACGGCGACAGCAAGCCCTTCTCGGCGAGGTACGCCGGCCAGAAGGCCGGTGATGATCTCGAGGAACTCGATGCGTCTTCTGCCAGTGCTCGGAGATACTCCTCCGGCACCAGCGCCGGCGAGCCCGTCGAGCGGCACGTTCTCGGTCTCGACCATGTCCATGAGGCGCGCGAGCTCGGCCGCGAGGTGGGCGGCTTGCGCCGGCGTGTTGGCGCCGGCCGCCGCCGCGTGGTCGCCAAGATGCGCGGCATCGCCGGTGCGCGGCGCATGCGTCTGCGACCAGCGCTGCACCAGCATGGTCAGCACAAGGCGGCGCTCGATCTCGCTCACGGCCGGCGGAAGCTCGAGCGCATCGCGCCGAGCGTGCCGGGGCTGGCGAGGCCCGGCCAGCAGCGTCAGGTCCTCGTCGCCCTGCCGAGATCGGACGGATCTGCGGCAGCAGTCATCGCGCGTCCGCCGCAGGCGACGAGGAAGGCCTCCTGCATGGCGCGCGCAGCACGCCGCGTCGGCAGCAGCAGCGTGAAGTCGGGAAGCTCGAGCGGGTCTGCGGCGCGCGCCGCCGCGGCTCGGGCAGATCGCCCTTCAGGATCGCGGCGGCGACCGCTTGCAGAAACGGCGCCCCGGCGGCACCGTGAAGACGCGTGCGCCGCCGGCCTGGTCGCCGGATGCCGTCCGCAGCGGCTCTCAAGCGACGTCCTCACTCTCGATCCACCTTTCCGCTTCCATCAGCGCTTCCGGCGTGCCGACGTGCATCCACAGTCCATCGAGGCGGACGCCGAACAGTCGTCCCTTGTCGATCGCCGCGTCCCACAGCTGGTTGAGCGAGAACGGGCCCTTGCGGCGCGCCGTCGAACATCCGCGGATGCGCGATCGATACGCCGGTGAACACGAACGGCACCATCTGCCGCTCGCCGCGGCGCGACAGGCGGCCGTCGGTGCCCATGGCAAAATCGCCCGAGCCCTCGTAGCCGAGGCTGGTCGCGCCCGAGGCCAGCAGCATGAGGCTGTCCATCGTGGCGCTGTCCCAGGCCGCAAACAGCCGCTCCAGGTTGGAGCCGACGCCCTCGATCCACACCGAGTCGGAGTTGTGAATCAAGAAGGCGCCGGTTCCGAGCAGGGGCAGGGCCTGCACGACGCCGCCGCCGGTGTCGAGCAGCTCGTTCGCGCTCGTCCGAAATGACGATCTTCGGGTGCTTGCGCTGCTTGCAGGTGCGATTCCAGCTTGTCGGCGAAGTGATGGACGTTGACGACGGCGCGGGCGACGCCGGCAGCGGCGAGGCGGTCGAGCACGTGGTCGATCAGCGTGCGGCCCTTGAGGCGCACGAGCGGCTTGGGGATATCGGCTCGGTCAGCGGCAGCATGCGCGGGCCGAGCCCGCCGCCAGCACCATCGCCGCCTCGGGCCGCCATTGCGCCGGTGCGGTCATGCGTGCGCCCTCCTCAGGCGGTAAGCGCAGCCGCGCGCTTCGGCGGGAAGATGCCGATCGTACCAGCGCTTGAGACTTGCAAGCTCGCGGGTGCGCAAGGTCGCGTTCCAGGTAGCGCCACAGCCGCGGGACGTGACGCAGGTATCCGGGCTTGCCGTCGCGCTTGGCAAGCCGGGCGAAGATGCCGAGGATCTTGGTGTTGCGCTGGGCGCCGAGCGCGGCATAGGCGAAGGCGAATGCGTCACGGTCGAACCCCGTCCGCCGCGCAGCTGACGGCGGCACAGTAGTGATCGAACAGGTGCGGCTTCAAGCTCGGCGTGCGACATCGACGCGCGCATCCTGCAGCAGTGAGACGAGGTCATAGGCGGCCGGGCCCGCGCATGGCATCCTGAAAGTCGATGACGCCGACGCGCGCAATGCCTTCGCGCTCCGGAAGCCAGAGAAGATTGGGCGAGTGGTAGTCGCGCAACACCCAAGCCCGGCGGCAGCGCGGCAAGTGCGCGCAAAGACATCGGCCCACAGCGCGACAGGAATTCGGCGCGCGTCGGTCGGGGCACGGCGCGCCGCAGCAAGCGCCGGCCAGTACCAGTCGAGGAGCAGCTCGGTCTCGATGGCCAGCGCGCCCTGTCGTAGGCGGGCACGCGATGCTCGCCGTCGCCGTCGACGGGAAGCGCGCGGCGGCGGGAGCGTCCTGCAGCGCGACGAGCGCCTCGGTCGCCGCGCGCCACAAGGTCGCCTGGTCGGCGGCGCCGCGTTTCGCACCTCGTCGGCCGAACACGCGGTCGCCGAGATCCTCGATCAGCAGGAAGCCGTGTCGAGATCCTGCGCGTAGATCGCTGGCACGTTGAGGCCGGCGTCGCGCAGCGCGTCGGCGATCGCGACGAAGGGGCGCACGTCCTCGGCGAGATGCGCGATGCGGCTGTAGGGCAAGTCCGTTGCGGATCGGCGGGGCCGTCCGGCTGGCGCTGCCCAGTCCATGAGGATGGCGCCGGCGCCGAGCGCCGCGCATCGAGACGGCGCATAGCGGCGCACGGACGCGTCGCCCTGCAGGTAGCGAGCGGCTCGCGTCGCTTTCCGGCCGCCGCGCATCAGCGTCGCGCATGGCGACGAAGCCGCTCGAGGCGCGTAGGCCCACTCGCCGTGCGCCCGTGAGCGTGACGCGCCGCGTGGTCTGCCGCCGCCGTCATCGCTCGAGCAGCACTTCGAGCCGGCTCGCCGGCAGCGCAGTCGCCCGCCCGCTCGGGCCATTCGACGATGGCGATGCCCTGCTGCAGCGCGAGGTCGAGCCCCAGCTCGTCGAGCTCGGAGGGCGCGTTGAAGACGATAGAGATCGAGATGCGCCACCGGCATGCGCGGTGTCGCGTAGGTCTGCACCAGCGTGAAGGTCGGGCTCGGGATCTCCTCGCTCTTGTTGCCGGCAAGCGCATGGATGATGGCGCGGGCGAGCGTCGTCTTGCCGGCGCCGAGCTCGCCCGCTCAGCGCGATGACGATCGCCGCGCCGCGGCGCAAACGCGATATCCTCGCCCAGGCGGACAAGCTCGGCGCTCGCTGACGCCGGGGATGATGTGAGGGTGGCAGGCATGCGGGCATGCATGGCACTCTACGCGGCGGTGCCGCCGGTCGATAGCGGCCCTGCGGGACCATGTTGGGGCGCGCTCTCGGCGCCGTCATCCGGGACCGCCCGTGCTCGGGAAGGCGCACAGTGACGCGCGTGCCCTCGCCCGGCTCGGATTCGAGCGAGACGGTGCCGCCGTGCAGCTCGACCAGGCTCTTGACGATCGACAGCCCGAGGCCGGCGCCGCGGTGGCTGGAGCCGTGGCTGCGGCTCTCGAAGCGCTCGAACACCCGCCACTGCTGGTCCTTGGGGATGCCGACGCCCTGGTCCTCGACCGTGAACACCATCATGCCGCCGCTCGCGCCGGCAGCTGATGCGGATGGTGTCGCCGGGCTTGGAGAAGCCGACCGCGTTCGACAGGAGGTTGTAGAGGATCTGCCGCACGCGCGCCTCGTCGGCGACGAACTGCGTGGCGTCGTCGGCGACCGCGATGTGCAGCGTGAGGCGCGCGCGCATGGGCGGCTTCGCGGATGCCGAGGATCGCCGCGTCGATGACGGCTGGCGCACGTCGACCGGCCCGAGCTTCAGCTCCATGGCGCCGGCGTCCATCGTCGCCAGCGTCAGGATGTCGTCGATGATGGCGAGCAGCGTCTTCGAGGAGGCGGAGATGTCGCCCAGGTACTCGTGCTGCTTCTCGTTGAGCGGGCCGATCTGCGGATTGGCGAGCAGCTCGCTGAAGCCGATGATGTTGGTCAGCGGCGTGCGCAGCTCGTAGGACACGTGGCTGATGAAGGCGTTCTTCATGCGGTCGGCCGGCGATCGAGGGCTTCGTTGCGCTCCTCCAGCGCGCGCTCGTAGCGCTTGGCATCCGTCACGTCGGCGAACGTGAACAGCGTGGCGCCGTCGGGCAGCGGCATCGCGGCATAGTCGATGATCGAGTGCCGTCGGGGCGCACCATCTGCCCCTCGAAGGTCCTCGCGCTCCTCCGAGAACGACGTCACCGCGCCGCCGAGACGCGCCCAGGTCTGCGCGTCGTCGTAGTTGGCGCGCGAGCCTGCGATGAACTCGTCGATGTGCGGCTCCTCGGCGAGCGCGCGCCGCGACAGCTGCCAGATTTCGGCGAACGCGGAGTTGAACAGCTTGAGGCGCCCGTCGGTGCCGAACACCGCGACGCCTTCCTTGAGGCTGTCGAGCGTTTCGCGCTGCACGTCGATCAGCGACGTTGTAGTCGCGCTCGAGCGCCAGGCGCTCGGTCTCGTCGACGAACAGATAGGTGACGCCGCCGTCCGAGCGCTTCTCGGCGAGCACGTGCAGCATGCGCCCGTCGGGCAGGTGCCACCAGTCGTCCTCGGCCGTTGCCGTTCGCCGTAGCAGGAGAGCACCTTGGTCTTCCATTCCGAGTAGTTGACGACCTCCGGCAGGCGCCCGAGCTCGCGCAGCCGGTCGAGCACGGCGCCGTCGGTGGGGCGCGACTTCAGCCATTCCTCGTCGAGCTTCCACAGCTTGGCGTAGGCCTCGTTGAAGAACACGAGCTGCTGCTGCGCGGTTGAAGATGGCGACGGCGGTGGCGACGCGGTCGAGCGTGCGGTCGTAGGGACCGCATCTGGCGGTCGAGCTCGCCGTGCGCCTTCTCGATCGCCAGTCACGTCGATCGGCCGCCGCAGCGGTCGCGTCCTCGAAGGGGATGACGGTCACGTCGTGCGGCTTGCGCTCGCCGCCGATGATGAGCGGAACGCGGCCGCGGTAGCTGTCACCGCGCGACAGCACGCGCGCCGCGGTCCGGCGCTGGCGCTGCTCGAGCAGCTCGATCTGGCGCTCCTGCACCTCGGCGCGGCTGTGCGCCTCGACGGCCTTCACGTAGGCGTTGTTGACCCAGGTGAGGCGGCCGTCCTTGCCGCGCAGCCACACGGGCATCGGAAGCGTGTCGAGCAGCGCGCGGCTGGCGCGCACCTCGCGCGCGAGGCGCTGGTGCTCGGCCAGGACGCGAGCGACCTCGTCGCGATGCCCGGCCACGTCGCGCAGGCGCAGGATGGCGCGGCCGCCGGCCGTGCGCCCCTCGGCCTCGAGGTGGCCGCCGGCAAGCGTGCGCACGATGATGTTGAACGGGTGCCCGCTGGCAAACAGCGCGTCGAGCGCCGTCTTGAGGGTCGCGGCCGAGCTCGGCTCGAGCCATTGGCCGAAGCGCAGGAAGCTCTCGCGGCGTCTCGGGGAGGCCCGGAATACCCCTCAGCGTATGGGCGACGACGCGCAGCGGGCTCGTTCTGCTCCCAGAACAGCAGGATCTGCGGCTCGGAGCGGATGATGGAATCGGCGGCGGCGAGGCTGCGCCTGAGGTCGCGCGCTCTCGACGACGGCGCGGCGCTGCCTCGCGCCGCGCGCGCCCCGCCGTCAGCCAGACCAGCACCAGCGCCGAGGACGAACGAACGCCGCCGATGAACGCGACGCGCGGCAGGTTGCGTCAGCCGAGCAGCCGAACAGGGGCATCATCGCCGCCCGCAGGCAATTCCGGCTGCCAGGAGCGCAGCACGCAGGCAAGGCTCGCGGCGACGAGAGCGATGAGCTCGCGGCGCATGCCCAGTCGGCCGTCGTATTGGCAGTTGATTGCATCGGGATCCGTGGAAGGAGGGTGGGAACCCGAGGCCAGAGACGCAACGAGCGAAAGACAAAGGCCCGGCGGCATCGCCCCCGTGAAGAGGCGAATCACCGAATTATGCGGAGGGGGGACGGGTGTGGCCAGACGGCGAGCGCCCGAGCAGGGTGCCCGCCGGCGTTTGCCGGTACGTGCTGCCGGCAAGCCGCACGCATGGCGTTTTCAGCTCAGTAGCGGTAGTGGTCGGCCTTGTACGGGCCCTGCGCGGATCACGCCGATGTAGGCCGCCTGCTCGGGCGTCAGCTTGGTCAGCTTCACGCCGATCTTCTTCGAGATGCAGGCGCGCGACCTTCTCGTCGAGGTGCTTGGGCAACGTATAGACCTTCTTCTCGTACTTGCCGGCGTTGGTCCACAGCTCCATCTGCGCCAGCGTCTGGTTGGTGAACGACGCCGACATGACGAACGAGGGATGCCCCATGGCGTTGCCGAGGTTCACGAGGCGCCCTCCGACAGCAGGATGATGCGCTTGCCGTCCGGGAACTCGATCTCGTCGACCTGCGGCTTGATGTTGTTCCACTTGAGGTTCTTGAGGCCCGCGACCTCGATCTCGTTGTCGAAGTGACCGATGTTGGCGACGATGGCGCGATCCTTCATGGCGCGCATGTGATCGACCTTGATCACGTCCTTGTTGCCGGTCGCGGTGACGAAGATGTCGGCGCGCGGCGCCGCGTCCTCCATGGTCACCACCTCGTAGCCTTCCATGGCCGCCTGCAGGGCGCAGATCGGATCGATCTCGGAGACCATGACGCGGCAGCCGGCGTTGCGCAGCGAGGCGGCCGAGCCTTTGCCGACGTCGCCGAAGCCCGCGACCATCGCCACCTTGCCGGCCATCATCACGTCGGTGCCGCGGCGGATGCCGTCGACGAGGCTTTCGCGGCAGCCGTAGAGGTTGTCGAACTTCGACTTGGTCACGGAGTCGTTGACGTTGATGGCGGGGAACAGCAGCGTCGCCCTTCTTCTGCATCTCATAGAGGCGATGCACGCCGGTCGTCGTCTCCTCGGAGACGCCCTTGATGTTCTTGGCGAGCTCGGCGAACCAGCCGGGCTTCTCCTTGAGCGTGCGCTTGATGAGTGCGAACAGCACCTCCTCCTCCTCGGAGCCGGGCTTGTCGAGGAAGGCCGTGTCGCCCTTCTCGGCGCGCAGGCCGAGGTGGACGAGCAGCGTGGCGTCGCCGCCGTCGTCGAGGATGAGGTTGGGCGTGCCGCCGTCGCCCCACTCGAGGATGCGGCGCGTGAAGTCCCAGTACTCCTTCAGCGTCTCGCCCTTGAAGGCGAACACGGGGATGCCGGCGGCGGCGATGGCGGCGGCGGCGTGGTCCTGGGTCGAGTAGATGTTGCAGGAGGCCCAGCGGATGTCGGCGCCGAGCGCCGCGAGCGTCTCGATCAGGACGGCGGTCTGGATGGTCATGTGCAGCGAGCCGGCGATGCGGGCGCCCTTCAGCGGCTGCTTGCCGCGCCGAATTCCTCGCGCGTCGCCATCAGGCCCGGCATCTCGGTCTCGGCGATGGCGATCTCCTTGCGGCCCCAGTCGCTGAGGCAGATGTCCTTGACGACGTAGTCGGCAACACGACCCATCGCTTGCTCCTTTGCGGCTGGGCTGGGGACCGGCGGCTCGTCCGGTGATGGGCTTTCACGGCCGTTCTATCGACCCGCCGCGCAGCATCGCAACAAGATATAAACAAGTCCTTATATGTTGCGGTGCTACCTGGTAAAAACGCAAGTTATGGTGCTTCCGGGTAGTCGTTACTATCGGTTGCTCGCGCGAATATTTAGCTGTCGCGAAATAACGCCATGAATAAGATTTTGTTAGGCAAGGATAATAAATTTTAGCGCTTTTAAGAATTTTAAGACCAGGGCGACCCATATTGCGGAAACAAGAACCAAAATTTCACAGGAGAGGCGTAAAATGAGGACGATTTCCTTGGGCACAGGACGGGGGTGGTTGGCCGCTTCCGCAATGATGCGTCCGGCAACGTTGCCGTTGTGTTTGCTCTCATGGCCGTGGTTTTGATGCTGGCGATCGGTGCTGCCGTCGACGTGGGCCGCTGGCTGCACGCGCGCGATCAGACCGTCTCCGCGGTCGACGCTGCCGTGCTCGCAGGCGGTCGCGCGCTGCAGACGAACAGCACTGACCAGTCCGCTGCCGTCGCAGCGGCGGATAAGTACTACAAGGAAAACGTCACGTCGCGCCTGCCCGTCGTCAACGACACGGTGAGCTTTGCCGTGCGGGGCGACGGCATGGGAATGACCGCCAGCGGGTCGGCCTTCATCAAGACGCCGTTCTTGCGGTTTGCCAGCATCGACAAGCTGCCGCTGATCAGCTCTTCGCAGACCGAGTTCAGCAAGTCGGAGATCGCGATCGGCGGCAAGGGCGACGGCAACACCATCGAGGTCGCGCTCATGCTCGACGTGACCGGGTCGATGGACGGATCGAAGCTCGACGCCCTAAAGGACGCTTTGATTGGCGAAAGCCGAAACTGCAACGATGCGCCGAACGCGCTAATCTGTATCATATTCAGTAGCAGCAAGAACGATAATGTGAGGGTTTCAGTCGTCCCCTTCTCCGAGGACATCCGCCTGCCCTCAACCGCGCTCAACGCGGCGCGCGGGACCGGGCTCGCGTCTTCCAAAACGCTTGGCTCCGGCAGCAACAAGGCCACTTACTACCTGACTCCGTGCGTGGTCGAACGTAAGGGCGCCACCTATAGGTACACGGACACCGGACCGGCGGCCAACCGCTACGTGATGGCGCATTACAATGACACGACGAACTGCGTGCTGCCGACGTCGGGGCAGCTGATGCCGCTTTCGAACGACAAGACTGCGCTCATCAACAAAGTGAAGAATTTGACGGCCGCGGGCGGCACCGCGGGCCATCTCGGCACCGCCTGGGCCTGGTACACACTGTCGACAAACTGGAACACGCTTTGGCCGACTGCCAATCAGGCGGCTCCAAAAGAAACGGCAGGTCTGAAGAAGTATGCGGTTCTGATGACGGACGGCGAATACAACACCGAATACGACACTAACGGCGTGAAGGTCGGCAGTAAGGGCGCCGGCACGGCCGTGAACGGCACCTCCACCGATCAGGCCCGCGCGCTTTGCGAAGCCATGAAAACGGCAGGCGTCATCGTTTACACGGTCGGTTTCGACGTCGGTGATACGGGCACCGCCGCCGACACGCTGAACAAGTGCGCGACCGATAAGACAAAGTACTACAACGCCGACAACAGCGAGGAGCTGAAACAGGCGTACATGGACATCGCCCTGAAGCTCTCGTCGCTCTATCTGTCGAGGTAAGGCTGCGAAGGGACGAGAAGTATGGGGGAGCGCGGCGACGCGTTCCCTTTTTTCATGCATCTTCGATGCAATCCTCGCCGAAGCCGTCCTCGACGAGTGCGATCAGCGCCTGCAGCGCCTCGGGCCCCTGTGGCCCCTGGGCGGTCATGTGCAGCGTCGAGCCAGGGCCGGCCGCCAGCATCATCAAGCCCATGATCGACGTGCCGCCGACCGCGTGGCCGTCGCGCGTCACGGTAATGATCGCGTCATAGCATTCGGCGCACTTCACGAACTTTGCCGAGGCGCGGGCGTGCAGACCTTTGCGGTTACGAATGGTGACGACCGCCTCGGGGCGTGTGCTGTCATTGATCTCTGGCATCGCCTTAGGCCGAACCTTCGCCCGACAGCTCCTGACTGGCGACCTTAATGTACTTGCGGCCCGCCTCGCGCGCGCTCACCACGGCGTCGGCGAGCGGCATCTCGCTGCGCACGCTGGCGAGCTTGACGAGAATCGGCAGGTTGATGCCGGCGATCACTTCGACGTTCGCCTCATCCATCACCGAGATGGCGAGATTGGACGGCGTGCCGCCAAACATATCGGTCAGGACGATGACGCCGTCGCCCGTATCGGTGCGATGAATGGCATCGACGATTTGCCCCCGGCGCACGGCGGCATCGTCATCGGGCCCGATTGAAACGGTCTCGAGTTGCGCTTGCGGCCCCACTACGTGCTCGAGCGCCGAGCGGAATTCTAGCGCCAGCCCGCAGTGCGTGACGATGACAAGTCCGATCATGAATTAAGGCCGATCTCGTCTTTTGCCCGTTCCACTACGGAGCACGGGCCGGACCGTGGGGATCGTTGACTGCGGCTTCGCCGGTGTCTCCCCAGCAGGGGAGCCTATTGGCGGCGCGGCAGAATTTACAAGTGTTCGGCCCGGGCGCAAGCGGATTTGTGGTGTCATGTTTCCTAGGGTTTGCCTGGCACTTGAGCCGCCCGCGCAAGGGCCAGGAGCAGCTTCATGGGGGCCGCCGCTTCGAACGGGGCCAAGCGCAACAGGGGCATGCTAACGCCCAGAAGGTCGCGGCGGGGCGGGGGATCGGGCATGCGCTCAACGGCCTCCGGTGCCACAAGCTCGACGATAAGGGCTAGGTCCGCGTCACGTGCGTAGGGCACCTCGAAGATACCCATTCCGCGCACCTCGAGCTTGCCGCGGATGGTTTCCGGCGCCTGAACATGTAGGCGCCCTCCGGCGAGCGAGACCAATACCCGGTCGTCGGCAATGAGATGAGCCGGAACCGGAATAAGGGTGGTGGGGGCGATCGCGAGGCAGCGCAGCGCGAGGTCAGACTTTCCGGCGCCAGAAGGGCCGATGATCAGGGCAGCGTTGCCGCCAATGGCGATCGCCGTGCCGTGGTGCGTGTCAGCTGCGTCGCCCACCGGGCGCTCCTCCGCGCTGCGCAATGCCGGCAATCGGCAGGCGCACAATGAATCGCGCGCCGCACGGCTTGGCATCGGGCTCTGCACCCGCATCGTAGCGGTTCTCGGCGAGGATCTGACCGGAGTGCGCCAGGACGATCTCGCGCGAGATGCTGAGGCCGAGGCCTGAATTCTTGCCGCGGCTGGTGTCGGTCGCCGGGCGATCCGAATAGAAGCGATCGAAGATGATTTCCAGGCGATCGTCGGGGATGCCTGGCCCGTCGTCTTCGACGACGATCTCGACGAACGGCGCGGCAACTCGCGCCTGCGCCGTCACCGTGCCGCCCTCTGGGGAGAACGAGATGGCGTTGTCGATGAGGTTGGTCAGCACCTGACCGAGACGGCCTTCATCGCCATTGACACTCAGGGCACCGGGGAACGGCTCGCTGCCGATGGCCAGCATCAGGGCGCGGCTGTCATCGCCGATGATGTCGCGGAAGATGGAGACGACGTTGCGCAGCATTGCTGGCACATCGATCGTGCGCATCTCCTTGCGAGCCAGTTCGGCATCGAGGCGCGAGGCGTTGGAGACGTCGGTGATAAGCCGGTTGAGCCGCTTCAGCTCGCCCTGAATTTGCTGAACCAGGTGGGTGCGCTCTTCCTCTGTCTTAGCATAGCTGAGGGATTCCGCCGTCGATCGGGCAGCGGTGAGCGGGTTTTTCAACTCGTGCGCCACGTCGGCGGCGAACTTCTCGCTTGCCTCGATGCGCCGGCACAGGGCGCTGGTCATCGCGTGGAAGGCGGTGGCCATCTGGGCCACTTCGTCGGTGCGCCCCGCATATTCTGGCAGATGCGTGCGTGCGTCGATGTTGTGGCTCACGCGCTCCGCGGCGGCGGATAGCCGGCGCATGGGCCCGGCGACGGTGCGTGCCAAAAGCAGCGAGGTGACGACCGAGGCCAGTAGGGCGATCGCTGCGAGCACCAGGATGACGATGCGCTCTTCTTTGAGGATCTTGTCGATCTGGCCCGGGCGCGTCGACAGCAGCAACACGCCTTGCACATCGTTGAACCTGCGGATCGGCTGCGCGATGGAGACGATCTGCTCGCCCTTGCGGTTGAGCAGCAGCATGCTCTTGTCTTCGCCCGCGAGCGCGGCGCGCACTTCCTTGTAGGCCATGCCATTGCCAGTGCCGATCTCCTGGTAGACGGGCAGAGGCTCGCGGAAGAAATAGCGCGTGAGGCGGGTCCAGATGTTCTGCGTTTCCGGCGGCTCGCCATCATTCGATGTCGGCTCGTTACGCATCGCCGTCCACCGGGCGAGCGTCTGCGCCGTGTCGACGATCAACGTTCCGTCACGCGCGTAAATACGTGCGCGCGTGTTAGTCGGCTGGATGAGCTTGCGCAGGATCGGCGTCACTTCCTCGGGGTGGATCGACAGCTCGAGCGACGTGAGGCCGTCGTCGGGGAAGCTGGTGGGGGCGCCGGGGCCATCGGGAATCGCATTCGGATCGATGATGATGCGCTCGCGCACGACCTTGGCGTTGGCGGCGATGGCATCGGCAATGATCCGCCCCTGCGTCTTGAGGGCGTCGAGCTTGGCGTCGATCAGCCAGGTGTGAAACCAGCCGAGGTACAGAATGCCGCCGACAAGAATGAAGAACCCCATCAGGTTCGAGATCAAGATGCGGCGGAGGAGGCTGGCGGAGAAGAAGCGCACGATGCGCTGGCGGCCGAACCACGCCTGCAGCGGGGCTAGCGCCTTCGGCGCGTGGGCGCCCACCGGCTCGACACGTGCCGCCGCCGATTGCGCGGCGCCAGCGACGGACTTCGCCGCTGATCGCATCGATTTTGTGGTGCCGTTCGCGGTCGTGGTTAAGGCATTTGCCAAGCGCCGCGCGCCGGCAGAGAACGCAGCCCAAATGTCGTTCGCTAAGCCCTTGAGCCCGGCGAATCCGTTCGACAGCTGGTGCTGCTCGGCTCGCTCGGTCTCGAGCGCCATCGTGCCTCCGCGCCTCAAGCTTCCTTGAAGCGGTATCCTACGCCGTACAACGTCTCGATCACGTCGAAGTTGTCGTCGACCTGCTTGAACTTCTTGCGCAGCCGCTTGATGTGGCTGTCGATGGTGCGGTCGTCAACGTAGACCTGATCGTCGTAGGCGGCGTCCATGAGCGCATCGCGCGTCTTGACGACGCCGGGGCGCGAGGCGAGGGCTTGTAGGATGAGAAATTCCGTGACCGTGAGCGTGACGGGCTTGTTGTCCCAATGGCAGTTGTGCCGCTCGGGATCGAGCTTGAGCTTGCCGCGCTCGAGCACGCGGGCCGCCTCGATTTCCGGGGCGGCACTTGGGTCCTTCGGCTGGAAGCGGCGCAGCACCGCCTTGACCCGCTCTACGACCAGCCGTTGCGAGAACGGTTTGGCGACGTAGTCGTCGGCGCCCATCTTGAGGCCGAACAGCTCGTCGATTTCCTCGTCCTTGGAGGTGAGGAAGATCACTGGCATGTCGGACCGCTGGCGCACGCGGCGCAACAGCTCCATGCCGTCCATGCGCGGCATCTTGATGTCGAAGATGCCGAGATCGGCGGGATCCTCGGCCAGCGCTTCGAGGGCAGACACGCCGTCATTGTAGGTGCGTACCTTATAGCCCTCCGCCTCGAGCGCCATGCGCAGCGAGGTGAGGATGTTGCGCTCGTCGTCGACTAGCGCGATCGTGCTTTTTTCCTTCATCATGTCCCGACCCTGCGGCAGAAGGAGCACCCTGCCGCGCTTTATGGCTCCAAGGTGTATCAATTGTGGCAGAGCCAATTTCGTGATTTCTGTCTGAACGTTATCTGAATAAGTTGGAGCAGGAAGCGCGTGAGGCGGCATGTCTGTTGAAGAGCCTGCGAAACAGCCGACTTTTTCGCAGGTTAAGGAAACCGCGGCCGAGGCGAGAAATATCGTCCGGGCGGCGCTCAAGGGCTCGCTGGCGACGCGTTGCAGCCCTCGGGGCACCCTTACGCCTCGCTGGTGCTGACCGCAACCGAGCCCGACGGAACGCCGCTCTTCCTGATTTCGAGGCTTGCTCTGCATACGAAGAATCTTGCCGGCGACGCGCGCGCGAGCCTGCTCATCGACGGCACGGGCACTGACGCCGATCCGATGGCGGGTGCACGCGTCACGCTCATCGGCGAGGTGCGGCCGACGGGGAGTGCGACCGCACGTCGCCGCTTCCTGGCGCGCCATCCTGCCGCCGCCGGCTATGCCGATTTTCCCGATTTCTTTTTTTATGCGTTCGATATCGCCAGTGCACACTTCATCGGCGGCTTCGGCCGCATCGTCGATCTCAAGCGCGACGAGCTGCTGATCGATGTCGCCGGGGCCGAGGCGCTGATCGAGCGCGAGGCGGACATCGTGATGCACATGAACGAGGACCACGCCGACGCGATCGAGCTTTATGCGACGCGTCTGCTCGGCGCCGCGCCGGGCGCATGGCGCATGACCGGCATCGACCCTGAAGGCTGCGATCTGGTGCTCGGCTCGCGGGCGCTGCGGCTGCCGTTTGAAACCCGCATCACCAACGCCGAGGAAGCACGACGCGAGCTCGTGCGTCTCGTCGGCGTCGCGCGCTCGCAAGCCGCCTGATCGATCGGCTCGGTGCCGACGCGGAGTGTGAGCGTGATATCACGGCCGGCTCGATCGCGAACGGCCCTCGCGCGGAGATTAGGCGTGATCGCAATCGCCTCCTAGCGGCGCGATCAGCATGTCCTATAGCTGGCGGCGGGCTCTTCGCCGCCAGCGCGACCACTCTAAGCCACTCCGAAGCATTATTTCAGTGGAACGAACAGCTCCGCGACTGCTTCATGCTCTGGCACTTCCGGGAAAAAGCTGAGCCGTTGGCAGTAGATTGGGAAGTCGCGTGCTTCCTCGCCGCTGGCCGGAAGCCAGTTGCGATAAAGGTAGAGCGCCGCAGGCTCCAGATTGTCGGTGTAGCCAGCGACACGCAAGACCGCGCAGCGTCCGCCGGGGATCACGCCGGCCTTGATCTGCTCGCCGTTTGCCTCGATCGGTTGGTCGGTCCCGACACAAAGGTCCACGCTATAATCGGCAGGCGACGCAGGACGCCGCTCGGAACGCCAGACATTGAAGGTCGGACTTGTCTTGGGGTGCAGGCCAGCGGCCGTGCGCCACGCGACGAACCGCTGGATGGTGGCGCCGAGCGTCGCCGGGTCGCCCCGATGCTCCATGATCGCCACCGGCGTGGGGGGCACATCGCGAATTGTCGTCATTGGTAAAAGTCTTCTGCATGGGCTTGCTCCTCGCGTTGTCGAGAGGCCAGAAGGCCGCAAGCCACGGCTCCCAATCGGGAGATTTCCGGAACGAAGAAGGCGATTGCCCGAACCGTTGTCGAAAGGCGCGGGCGAAGGCATCCGGTGCGTCGTAACCGGCATCCATCGCTATGTCCGTGACGCTCTGGGCGTCCTGGTAGGCCAGCTGGTACGAAGCACGCTTCATGCGGGCGAGCTGGATATAGCGATGCACGGATAACCCGAAGGTCGCCGTGAACTGCCGGTGAAAATGATATTTCGAAAAGGCAGCGACACCGCTCAGCGCTTCCCAGTCCAGATCGTCATCCAGATGCTGGTCTATGTGGTCCAGCACCCGCTGCATTCAGGCATGGTAGTGGTCGAGCGCCGCTTCATCGTCCTATCCTTCGTGGCGACACCAGCTAGACGCTTGCGGCTGTGGCGCGCTCGACCGATATTGCGGTTTCGCATTGAGCCGACAGAAGTGATGGCCCCGGTACTCAGCCCTTGAAATCTTCCAGCGTGAGCAGCGGTGTCAGCGTGAGCCCCGCGGCGGCGAAGGCTTCGCCCGCGCCTTCCTGCCGGTCGACGACGGTGACGACGCCGACAACCTCAGCGCCCTCGGCGCGCACCGCCTCGGCCGCCTTGACGGCCGAGCCGCCCGTCGTCGTCACGTCCTCGACGATGACGACGCGCTTGCCCTTGAGGCTGTCGCCGTTCGGCAAACCTTCGATCAGGCTCTTGGTGCCGTGCTCCTTCGCCTGCTTGCGCACGAAGAAGGCGTTCACCGGCTGCTTGCCCGCGTGACTGACGGCGGCAACGGCCGATGCGATCGGCACGGCGCCCATCTCGAGCCCGCCGATGAGGTCGGCGTCCATGTCGGCGATGGCGGCCAGGATCAGCGTCGCGATGGCATGCGACCCTTCCGCGTCGAGCATCGTCGGCTTCATGTTGAAGTAGTAGGTGGAGGTGCGCCCCGAGGCGAGCTTCACTTCCTTGCCGGACTGGAAGGAGCGCGATTTGATGATCTCGATCAGCCGCGCCCTAAGCGCCGCATCCTTGCCGCCAGCCGACATTTCGCCGCCTCCGCTTGGCACCACTTCGGCTTGCGCATTCGCCCGACTGCGCTATCAGTGTCAAGCCCGCGGGCTGCCCGTGGCCGTTGATTTCCTTGGGCTCCAACAGGGCTTGACGCCCGCGCATGAGCTTCTTCCCATTGACGCCGGAACGTCTGGAGCGCGAGAGCACCTGCCTGCTCGATAAGCTGGCGGCACGGCCGCGCCTCGCGGCAGCGGCACTTCTCGCGCTCGCCCTGTTCACTTATCTGCCCGGCGTGTTCCTGCTGCCGCCGGTCGACCGCACCGAGATCGTCTATGCCCAGTCCTCGCGCGGCATGCTGGAGCGCGGCACGCTCATCGATTCCAGCTACGAAGGCGAGGCGTTCGCCTTCCGCCCCATCGGCATCTACTGGTTGCAGGCGGGAACGGCCAAGGTGCTCGGACGCGACGCCCGCGGCGCGATTGCCACCTACCGGCTGCCGTCGCTCATCGCCGGCATATTGGCGGTGCTCGCGACGTGGTGGCTGACGCGGCCGCTGCTCGGCGAACGGCGTGCGCTCATCGCGGCGGCGCTGTTCGCCGTGTCGCCCATCGTGGCGCTGCAGGCGACGCTATCCATCCCCGAAGGCCCGCTGCTGCTGGCGATCGTCATCGCGCAGCTCACGCTGCTGCGGCTCTACTGCGCACCCGAAGGCGACCGGGACAAGGGGCTCTGGCTGGCGCTGGCATTCTGGGCGGCGCAGGGCGGCGGCATGCTGCTCAATGCGCTGGCGGTGCCGATCCTGTCGCTGACGACGGTCATCGCGCTCTACGTGTTCGACCGCCGGCTCGACTGGCTGTGGCGCCTGCGCCCGCTCCTCGGCGTGCCGCTGATGGCCGCCATCGCCGCGCCTTGGCTGCTCATCCGCGCGCATTTCGATGGCGGCGTCCCGTTCAGCGGGCTTGACCTGGGGCGAGTTCATCCGCGCCCTCGGCGGCGCCCAGGACATGAAGTGGAAGGCAGCCCCGCTCACCTTCACGCTCGCCTTCATTCTCGGCTTCCTGCCGGGGGCGCTACTGTTGGTTCCGGCGCTGCAAAAGCTTTGGCGCGAGCGTGGCGAGGCGCTGCAGCGCTTCCTGTTTGCGTGGATCGTCGGCTACTGGCTCTACCTCGAGCTGATTGCTTCGAAGCCGGCGCTCTACACGGTGCAGGCGATGTTTCCCGCCGCGGCCGCGGCGCGTGGCGCTGGCGCTTGACCGCAATGGCCAGCTCGCCATTCCGCCGCGCATGCTGCGGCTGCCGTGGTGGATCGTGCTGCCGGGAACCATCGCGCTGTTCGCTGCCATCGTGAACTTTGCCCGCGCACCGTCGACGTTGCTCATCGTCGCCGGCGCCACCCTCGTCACGGCGCTGTTCACGCTCGCCGCGCGCGCCGCGGGGGAGGGCCGCGCCGCCGCCTGGCTCACCACCAGCGTCGCCGGCTTTGCGGTGTTCATCGCCTACACCTTCGGCGTGCTCATGCCGCACCTGGAGCAGGGCTGGCCGGCAGCGCGCATCGCCGATGCCGTTGCGCCGCTGCGCCGCTGCGTCACCGGGCCGGTCGGCGTCCTCGGCTTCCGCGAGCCGAGCACCGTGTTCCTGCTTCGGGCGCCGTAGCGTCACCGACGCTGAGACGGTGGCGGCCTGGATGGCGACGGGCGAGGAGGCTATCGCCGTCGTCGAGGACCGCTTTCAGCCCGACGTGGCAAGGGTCCTGGCGTTGCGCGGCGCCAAGCCGCCGCCGCGCGCCGGCTGCGTGACGGCGTTCAACGTCATGCGCGGGTGTACGCTCGATTTCTCGATCTACGTCACCGGCGCGGATGCGCTCGACGATAGCTGCCGTGTGGCCGAGCGCTTCCGCTGCCCGGCCCAGGCGCCCCCGCCTGCGGATGCGCCCGACCACGCCTCGCGCTGCCGTTGATTGACGGCATTTAACCTTCACCAAGCTTGAGAGTGCGGGTGGCGTGCGCTATGCCGCTCGCAAGCCCAACGCAGCGCTTGCCGGAAAGGTCGCCCATGGCCGCCACCCAATTCAATCCCGAGACGCCGCCCGAGCTCATCACTGCGCAGTGGTTCAACGCGCCCGAGCCGCTGTCCCTCAAGAAGCTGAAGGGCAAGGTCGTCGTCCTCGTCGCCTTCCAGATGCTGTGCCCCGGCTCGCTGCGCCACTCGCTGCCGCAGGCCGGCCGCATCGCCCGCGCCTTCTCCAACGAGGAGGTCGAGGTCATCGGCCTGCACATGGTGTTCGAGAACCACAAGGACATGACGCCGTCGCAGCTCGAGCCCTTCCTCAAGGAGGAGCACATCGAGATCCCCATCGCCGTCGACAAGGTGAACGGCGCCGGCCTGCCCGAGACGATGGAAGCCTACGGCATGCAGGGCACGCCGACGCTCTTGGTGTTCGATCGCCAGGGACGTCTGCGCCGGCATTACCTGGGCGCCGTCGACGACGTGCGCCTCGGCGCCGAGATCATGGCGCTGTGCATCGAGGACGCCAAGGCACCGCGCGAGGCGTCCATCGCCATCGAGAAGAAGCTGCACGCGGCGCTGGTCGATCCGCAGCAGCACGAGCACGCACCACGACGGCAGCTGCTGCGGCGGGCACGGTCCATGATCACGCGCACGGCCATGCGCACGACCACGATCACGCCCACGAGCATTCGCACGAGGGCGGCTGCTGTGGCGGCAAGCACGCGCACGATCATGACCATGGGCATGACCATGCGCACGACCACGATCACGCGCATGCCCACGGCGAAGGCTGCGGCTGCAAGCACTGAGCACTTCCGATGTCAGGGCCGCGCGGCCTGACATCGCTCGCGAAATTTTCCACAGCCTTCAATCCGCCCCCCGAATCACGCCATGTAGTCGTGCAGTCGAGGCGGAGTTTGCGCGGAGACAGGCCATGGTCGATCGCGTTGCGGAAGGGACGATGCGGACGAGGCGGCGCACGAGAAGCCGCGCGCGCACGCCAAGGCCACCTTCGACAAGAAGACGATCGCGCTCGTCTACGACTTCGACGGCACGCTGTCGCCGCGCCCCATGCAGGACTACGCCTTCCTGCCGCAGATCGGTGTGGACCCTGCCGCCTTCTGGAAGGAATCGAACGACATCGCCCGTCGCGAAGGCGCCGACGGCCTGATCTCCTACATGCGCCTGATGTACAAGAAGGCGAAGGCCGCCGGCGTGCGCATCGACCGTGCCGACCTCGTGGCGCAGGGCAAGCACGTCGAACTGTTCGAGGGCGTCGAGGAATGGTTCGACGAGATCGGCGCCTATGTGAAGGAGCACACGCAGAGCCAGGGCGTGAGCTTGCGCCACTACATCGTGTCGGCGGGGCTTACGGAGATCATCGAGGGCACGCGCATCTACAAGCGCTTCCACAACGTGTTCGCCTCCGAATACTGGTTCGACGCCTACGACCTGCCGTATCCCAAGCGCGTCATCACCGACACCGGCAAGACGCAGTACCTGTTCCGCATCAACAAGGGCATCGAGGACCTAGGCCAGGGCATCAACGAGCACATGGACGAGGCCTCGCGCCCCATCCCCTTCGCCAACATGATCTATTTCGGCGACGGCGACACCGACGTGCCGTCGATGGCGGTGATGCGCAAGAACGGCGGCCATGCCGTCGCCGTGCACACGCCCGGCAAGGCGCGCAAAAAATGCGTCGAGCTGTTCAAGGCCGGGCGCTGCGATTTCTTCGCCCCCGCCGACTACCGCCGCGGCTCCGAGCTCTTCAAGCGCACGTGCCTCTTGCTCGACCGCGTCCTCGCCGACATCCGCGTCCGCGAAGAGATGTGGCGGCTCGGGCGGGAGGTGAAATAGGTTCGCGTTGCCTGTTGTTGTCCACGCACCGGCACCACAAGGCGCGCCTGCCGCTGAAGCGGCGAAGCTTCTTCCTGCTCATATAGATCCCGCCGGTAAATCCGCGATCAATCAAATTTTGCATAAAGTTTTCGTGGCTCGGTACGTCGCCCGTAAAAAAATACGTTGTACACAAATAATCTGGTTCCCCAACTTCTTTGGTGGCTGCCGATGTCTCTCACGCGTCTCTTCACGCGCTATAAAATCGAGATATCCTTTATGGAAGCACATCCGATATTCAGCAATGAGGTTCGTGGAGGATACAAGTCCGCTTCGGGCCAGAAGCAGACATTTGGATACTCGCCGACGACGCGCCGCCTGCGGTCGAACCATCCCAATTGCAGCGGGGGTCCGCGCCTCGCCGAGAACGGAGTGTCCCGAAGAGCACGTTGGACCCCTTACCCAGGTCGGCCGATCCAGATAGCGCGATTTGACACTTGATCGAGGTGTGCACGGACTGGCATCAACCAGGGGGGGGGCATGGCACTGGCAGGGCAGATCGATTTTCGATGAAAAAATCAAAAGTTCGGCGTTTAGGACTTCCCGCCATATTAACCATTCTGGCCCTTGTCGCACTGACGGCGCTGACCCCCGACGTCAGGGCGAGAAAGTCGGGTCGTTCCGCAGAAGCGAAGGCGCCGCGAGATGCCGGCGAGCCAATCATGGCGATCGTGTCGATCAAATCCCAGCAGGTCACATTCTATGACGCCGACGGTTCGATTCTAAAAGCGCCGGTGTCGACCGGCGTCAAGGGACGCGAAACTCCAGCCGGCGTCTTCGCCGTTCTCGAGAAGGACTTGGACCATCACTCGAGCCTCTATGACGATGCCTCGATGCCGCACATGCAGCGGCTCACGTGGAACGGCATCGCGCTGCATGGCGGCCCGCTGCCGGGGTATGCCGCCTCGCACGGCTGCGTGCGGATGCCATACGGATTTGCTCAGAAGCTGTTCGACAAAACGCGGATCGGGATGCGGGTGATCATTTCCCCGGACGACGCAACTCCGGTCGACTTTTCTCATGCGGCGCTGCTGATGCCGAACGCCGACGCCGTCGCTGCCGCTCCGCAGCGTGCCGAGACGCTGGCTCGCGAGGCAACCGAGGCCGTCAAAGCCGCCGACGAGACGAAGAAGTCGGCTAAGCAAGCAGCGCGCGAGGAGGCATCTGCGAAAGCGGCGCTACGCAAGCTGGAAAGGCTGAAGTCTGGCGCCGACGAAGATCTCGCTGACGCCGAAAAGGCCGTCGCCTCCGCAAAGACGGACGAGGCTAAGGCGCGGGCCGAGGAAAGGAAGCTCAAGGCCGCCACCAAGGCGACCGAGGCGGGCATGAAACTCGACACCGCCAAAGCCGACACGACGTCGAAGATCGATGCCGCGGCCAAAGCGGCGGCTGCCGCCAAGGAGGCCGCAACGAGAAAGGTCGACACGGCGAAAGCAGCGGACGATGCAAAGCTCGCGCTTGATCCGGTCTCGATCTACATCAGCCGGGCGACGCAGAAGCTCTACGTGCGACGGAACACGCACAAGGCGTTTCCGGACGGAGGCGAGGTCTTCGACGCGACCATTGAGGTTCCGGTCATGATCCGCGACCCTGAGAAGCCCATCGGCACGCATGTGTTCACGGCGATGGCGGGCAACGACGCGGGGCTTCGCTGGACCGCGGTCACGATCGAGAACGCCGACGGTGCCAAGGAAGCGCTCGACCGGATCAGCATCCCGAAGGAAGTGCTCGACCGCATCGCGCCGACCGCGCTGCCGCGATCATCGATCGTCATCTCGGACGAGCCACTGAGCCGCGAGACCAACTATCGCACGGAGTTTGTTGCGGTGCTGAGCGACCAGCCGCAGGGCGGCTTCATCACGCGTAAGCCTACGGTCTCGCCAATGTTCAAACCCTGGGAGACTGCCACCGGGCCCTTCTTCAACTTCTGGGAGCAGCCCAGCCAATACCAGCAACCTCGCGATAGGCGGCGGCGCGGCCGCAGCAATCAGGTGCAACCGGGCTGGTGGCAATAGGCGACGGCACGCCGGTCGTTCGGCCTCCCGATTGCGACGACACTGGTATCGGTCGAGCGCGCCACAGCCGCGAGCGTCTAGCTGGTGTCGCCACGAAGGATAGGACGATGAAGGCAGCGCTCGACAACTACCATGCCCGAATGCAGCGGGTGCTGGACCACGTAAACCAGCATCTGGATGACGATTTGGACTTGGAAGTGATGAGCGGTGTCGCTGCCTTCTCGAAATATCATTTTCACCGGCAGTTCACGGCGACCTTCGGGTTATGCATCCCGGTGCTTCTCGTCCCAGGCTTTCAAAGCGGCAAGCCCTTCCTCGTCTTTCGCGCGCCGCTCGTCATGAGGGCGACAAGTCCTGGTCCGCGCAACGCATGCCTCTCGTTGAGGATCGCGTCCGGAGTTCGGAAATGGTTCGGATCGTTTCCAAGGCCTAGCCATCGCTTTCAGGCGGGTTCGTAGGCCAGATGAACCGTCTCGTCGTCCACCAACTCGCTCGATACCAGCCGAAGAGGCGGTCGAGCCCCATGGAAAAACGGTTTACCCTCACCGAGGACAAAGGGACGAAGGTATAGGTGGTATTGATCGATCAGACCGAACTTGGTCATAAGGCCTGCGAGTTCCGGCCCCGCGACACTGATCGTCCCTTCCGTGCGAGCTTTAAGCTCGCGAACCTGCGTCTCGATATCGCCGGCGATGAGCGTAGCGTTCGGGCCGACGGACTGGAGCGTGCGAGATACGACCCACTTAGGGAGTTCACGCCAAGCCATTCCAAATTCACGGCGCGGCTCATCCCATTCCGGGTGGTCGTCGTCCCAGTAACGCATGACGTCGTACATGCGCCGGCCATACACGGTGGCGGCAGTGCCACGTACATTCTCGATCCAGTAGCTAAACAGCTTTGGACTGGGCGGACCCATGTCCAAATTGCCGGAGAGGCCGTCGACATAGCCGTCGAGGGAGATGTTCATCCCGAAGACAAGTTTGCCCATGACTAGTCCTTGTTGTATCGCGTGACTTGGTTTCTTGCCTCTACATGCCTTGAAATATGCGGGCCCGCACGCAGATGTCACGAGCCATCAAGCGTGCGTTCGGGACGAGTATTACAATGACCATCACCATCACCGCCTTTGAACGGTCGCCCGATGGCGGCCAGGGACTGGCGCGCGACACGCGCGTTCGCTGGGCGCTGGAAGAAGTGGGCCAGCCCTACGAGGTTCGCCTCGTTTCGTTCAGGGCGATGAAGGAACCCGCGCATCTGGCGCTTCATCCTTTCGGGCAGATTCCGACCTACGAGGAAGGCGATCTCGTCCTGTTCGAGACGGGGGCGATCGTGTTCCATATCGCGGAGCGCCATGCCGGCCTGCTGCCGGACGATGCGAATGCGCGGGCGCGCGCGATCACATGGATGTTTGCCGCGCTCAGCACGGTGGAGCCGCCGATCCTCGAACTCGCGAAGCGCCAGGTTCCTGGAGGGCGACAAGCCCTGGACCGCGGAGCGCCTGCCGCTCGTCGAGGATCGCGTCCGCGACCGGCTGGGCCAACTTTCCCGTCGCCTTGGCGATGCCGACTGGCTCGATGGCGCGTTCAGCGCGGGCGACCTGATGATGGTGTCGGTGCTGCTCAGGTTGAAAGCATCGGGTATGCTGGACGAATATCCGAACCTCGCCGCCTATGTCGCCCGCGGCGAAGCGCGGCCCGCCTACCAGCGTGCCTTCGCCGCCCAATTGGCGGTTAACACTGCCGCATCGTCCGGCCGATAGAGGGCCGCTTGGGGTCAAACGCTGAAACTTATCCCCACCCCTCGAACCTCCCCACTGCCCCGCATCCTTGCCCGTCACGAGGGACGCATCAGCTAAGCGTCTGACGCGGGGCAGGGAACGCTGCCCGGTTGAGGCAGGCGCGTTTTCCGTTCATGCGTCTGTCGTGAGGCTAGCTCGCCTCGGATGCCGGGGCTGCGGGTTCGAGGCTGTGCGCGCCAGCGATGGCACGCACGGACGCCCTTCGCGCAACGGCGCTCAGGAGTACCTGAGCGCAGCAGCCGACGGTCCCGAACGACGATAGCCCGCCCAGTGGATGCGCGGGTGGGACTTAAAGGCGCGTTGCCGCTGTGACCGCACCCTCGACGCGGCAAAACACCGACGCGGGCGCCAAAGGCGCCGGATTGTATACTAGGATGGCGGTCGTTTGGCGCCCGCGCTCCCTCGCTCTTTGTCATGCCTCGGGGCCGACGGCCCGCGAGACGCGAACGCCATGCGCACGCAAATCGCAGTCCGCTCAGCCCTCTACAACACAACTGTGGATGGAGCCACCCAGAGCCCACTTGCAGCGCGCCGTTTCGGCTAACCTCACTGCAACGATTCTGCGTGTCACCCAGAATTTCCGCGGCTGCTGCCGCAAGCGCCCCGTGTTGCGTTGAAGGCGCCGTCCACAACGCACTCGGGAGGCAATAATGATCAAACAGATTTCTCTCGCGCTCGCGGCGATCATCGCCGTGCCGGCCTACTGCGGCCCTGTCGCCGCTACCGATTACTGGGACTGGAACCTGGGCTCCGGCAGTCCGACGACCCGTCAAAAGGCGCGCGCCAAGTACGCCAAGCGCTATCACAAGAGTAGCAGCCCGACGAAGGTCATGGCCTACGTGAAGCGCGAGGGCGAGAAGGACGTGGTGTCGGCTGACCGCCGGGAGTTCTCCTGCGCCGACAAGGTGCGCGGACCTCGGCACGCAGTGGATCGGCACCGAAGGCGCGCTGGACGCCGCCAAGAAGGATTGGATGGAGCGCGTGCGCTACGACTACGGCGAGTTGTTCCTCGACATGAACAACGCCAAGGATTTCGTCTCCCGCTGCGGCCGCGTTTCGATCGGCGAGACGATGGGTCAGGTTATGTACCGCTGCGAGATTGTTGCCCGACCCTGCAAGGGCATCATGAGCGACACCAAGTCGGCGGCGAAGTAGAACTCAGCTGGTGGACTAAGCGAGTAAGCGGGCGGGCCGGGGTGAAACTCGCGCCCGCCTTCCGCATTTAAGGGGTTGGTGAAACCTTATGGCCAGAGTGAGCGTTTGCTGCCAACGTCGACGCTCAGCGCCATTGAAGAGGCTCCCATGATGGACGATCCGCTCAGTAAACCCCTGATGCGCGTGCGCCAGGGCAAGCTCATCGCTGGGGTGTGCGGTGGCATCGCCAAGTGGCTCGATTGGGACCCGACGCTGGTGCGGCTCGGCTACGTCGTGCTGTCGGTGATCTCGGCGGGCTTCCCGGGCATCCTCATCTACATCCTGTTGTGGATCTTGATGCCGCTGGAGCCGGCCTAGCGGCGTAGCGGGCGAAGATGATCTGCGTGTCGCCGTAGGTGCGGCGGTCGAGCTCTGCGAACGCCGGCGGCAGCGTGATCTCGGCGCTCGCCCGCTCCTCCAGCACCGCGATCGCCCCCGGTACGAGCCATTTGCCGTCCGCCAAGGCGCTGAGCGCGCGCTCGCCGAAGCCCTTTTCATAGGGCGGGTCGAGGAAGGCGAGGTGGAACGGCGGCACGGTGCCGGCCGGCCCGAGGTCGGTGGCGTCGCGGCGGAAGATGCGCGTGACGCCCGTCAGCCCGAACGCTTCGATGTTGTTGCGGATCAGCGCGCGCGCATCGGCCTCGTTGTCGACGAACAGACAGAAGGCGGCGCCGCGCGAGATGGCTTCGAGCCCGAGCGCACCGGTGCCGGCGAAAAGATCGATGACGCGCGCGCCGCTCAGCGAGAAATCCTCGACGCCGTGGGCCAGGATATTGAACAGGCTCTCGCGCACGCGGTCCGACGTCGGGCGCAGACCCTCGTGCTGCGGGCCGGTGATGGCGCGCCCGCGCAGCGTGCCGGCGACGATCCTCATGAGTCGCCGCCGCGCTTGGCGTTGCGCGCCTTGCGTCGCGCGCGCTCCTCTTCCACCGGCTCGTTGAGGTTGAGCTCGGCGGCGAGCCGGGCGCCTAGCTGATCGGAGAGCACATGCCGCTTTACCGGCTCGGCTTCGCCGGGCTTCAAGTCGAGAAGCTGGAAAGGCCCGTAGGAGATGCGGATCAGGCGGTTCACGTCGACGCCGAGGTGGGCAAGGATGCGCCGCACTTCGCGGTTCTTGCCCTCGCGCAGGGCCATGGTGATCCAGGCGTTGGCACCCTGCACGCTGTCGAGGCTCGCCTCGATCGGCCCGTAGCGCACGCCTTCGATCTCGATGCCGTCCTTCAGCTTGTCGAGATCGGCCTGCGCGACGCGCCCGTGGGCGCGCACGCGGTAGCGGCGCAGCCAGCCGGTCGCCGGCAGCTCCAGATGGCGGGCGAGCGCACCGTCGTTGGTGAGCAGCAAGAGGCCCTCGCTGTTGAAGTCGAGCCGGCCGACGGAGATGACGCGCGGCAGCCCTTCGGGGAGGGATTCGAACACGGTCGGGCGGCCCTGCGGGTCGGCGTGCGTGGTGACGAGCCCGCGCGGCTTATAATAGCGCCACATCTGCGGTGGCTCGGCTGCAGGCAGCGGCTTGCCGTCGACCAGCACCTTGTCTTTGGCCGATACCTCGAAGGCAGGCGTGGACAGCAGGCGGCCATTGACGTTGACGCGGCCTTGCTCGATCCATCGCTCGGCCTCGCGGCGCGAGCACAGGCCGGCCCGCGCCATTGCCTTGGCGATGCGCAGGGGCTCGTCAGGGCCGGCGGCCGGCTTGACCTCGGGCCGGCGGCCAGGCTTGGCTGGCTTGCCGCCTAGTTTATGCACGGGGTTGCGCGCCGGCTTATGGTCGGACTTGCCGCTGGCGGCATGGGCCCGCTGCGGCTTATGTGACGGCTTGCTCGGCGGCCGCTTTGGATGTTTGTCGGCGGGCATGGATCTTCAGGTTGCTATTGAATGAGCCCCTTATGACACTGCAGGGCGATCAGAGCCACATGCTGCGTGCGCTATCCGAAGCGGAAGCGGCTGGGGCGCGCGGCGAGGTGCCGATCGGCGCGGTCGTGGTCGGCCCGGACGGAGTGCTGGTCACTGCGGCGGGCAACCGCACGCGCGAATTGAACGATCCTACCGCGCACGCCGAGCTGATCGCCATTCGCGCCGCCTGTGCCCTGCTGGGTGCCGAGCGGCTGACCAACTGCGATCTCTACGCGACGCTCGAGCCCTGCCCGATGTGTGCCGCCGCCATCTCGTTTGCGCGCATCCGGCGGCTGTACTACGGGGCATCCGACCCCAAGGGCGGCGGCGTCGAACATGGCGCGCGTGTGTTCAATCATCCGACCTGCCACCACGCGCCCGAGGTCTATCCCGGCATCGACGAAGCGCGGGCCGCGGCAGTCCTGCGCACGTTCTTCCAGGCCAAGCGTTAGGACTTGACGGTGCGGGCGCGCTTCAAGAGCGGACGGCGCATCTTGCGACGTGGTAGAGAGAGTTCGCGCGGCTCGGCGGCCTCGAGGGGGCGCAGCGTCTCCGCCTCCAACATGCGCGTGAGCTGCGCTTTGACGCGTTCCTTGGCCGGCTCGGCGGCGGCGAGGATCTCGTCGACCTTCAGAAAATCGAGGATCTGGAAGCGGCTGGTGCCCGCGTCGATGTAGAGATCGGGGTGCCGGTGGCGCAGCTTCTCGCGGACTATGCTGCGCTCGAAGATGAAGTTGCTGGCAAACAGCGTCTCCCACGCCTTCGGCATCTCGCGACCGGGGCGCCGCACCGGCGCTCCACTGGCATCGACGGCGACGGTGAGATCGGCTTCGCCGGCGACGAGGTCGAAGGGCAGCGGGTTGACGAGGCCGCCGTCGATCAGCACGCGGCCATCGATCTGCACCGGTTGGAAAATGACGGGCAGCGCCATGCTGGCGGCGATGGCCGGGCGCAGCGGCCCGGACGAGAATACGACCGCTTCCTGGGCGTAGAAGTCGGAGGCGACGATTTTCAGCGGTATCGTCAAATGGTCGAAGTCGCGCGCGATCTGCGCCGGCAGGATGATGTCGAGCAGCCGCTCGGGGGCGAGGAACGCCGGCCGCGGCGTCAGCGCATTGAAAATGCCGCCGGCGGTGCGCACGCGCGCCGAATAGAGATCGCGCACCAGATCGAGGCGCTTCCTCAGGACTTCATACGCGTGGGCACGGATTTGCTTGCCGCTGAGACCCGAGGCGTAGGCGGCGGCGAAGACGGCGCCGATCGACGTACCGGCGATGATCTTGGGGCGCAGACCGAGCTCGTCGAAGGCTTCCAGCACCGGGATGTGAGCGAGGCCGCGGGCGCCGCCGCCGCCGAGCGCCAGGGCGATGCTGGGCGTACCAGACGTCGGCCGCGTTGCGGGCGGCGGCGAGGGGCTGACGGGAACGGGCTTCCTGCTGCTCATTGGGGGCTTTGGCGCGGGTCCTTAGATGACGGCGCAGCATAGGACAGAAAGATTATCGCCGTTTGATGGGGCAAGACAGCACGGTCGTGGGCAGCTTTAGGCGCGGGCCTTTTCCCGCTCGATTGCGCGCCAACCAATGTCGCGGCGGTAGAACCCGCCCGGCCAGCTGATGCGGGCTACGGCGGCGTAGGCACGGGCCTGGGCCTCTGCAACTGTCTTGCCGCGCGCGGTGACGTTTAGCACGCGGCCGCCTTGGGCGAGCACGCGGTCGCCCTCGCGGCGGGTACCGGCGTGGAAGATCTGCACGCCGTCGACGGCCGCCGCCGCTGCCAGCCCTTTAATCTCGGTGCCGACCTCGGGCGCATTCGGATAGCCGTTGGCCGCCAGCACCACGGTGAGCGCCGCGTCATCGCGCCAGCGCATATCGAAGTGATCGAGCGCGCCATCGACGCAGGCGAGCAGTGCCGGCAGCAGATCCGAGTTCAGGCGCATCATCAGCACCTGCGTCTCGGGGTCGCCAAAGCGCGCGTTGTACTCGATGAGCTTGGGGCCGTCGACGGTGATCATCAAGCCGGCGAACAGCACGCCCTTGAACGGCATCCCGCGCTTGGCCATGGCCGCTACCGTCGGCTCGATGATCTCGCGCATGGTGCGCTCGGTCATCTCGGCCGTCATGATGGCCGCCGGCGAGTAGGCGCCCATGCCGCCGGTGTTGGGGCCGGTGTCGCCGTCCCCGACGCGTTTGTGGTCCTGCGCGGCGGTAAGCGCCAGCGCGTACTTGCCGTCGACGAGCGCGAAGAAGCTCGCCTCCTCGCCCTCGAGGAATTCCTCGATGACCACCTCGCTACCCGCCTTGCCGAAAGCACCGGCGAAACAGGCGTCGATCGCCGCCTCGGCCTCGGCGCGCGTCGTGGCGATCGTCACGCCCTTACCGGCGGCGAGCCCGTCCGCCTTGACGACGATGGGCAGCTTTTCCCCAGCTAAGTACGCTTTGGCGCTGAGCGCGTCCGTGAAGCGGCCATAGGCCGCGGTTGGAATTGCGAACTCAGCGCACAAATCTTTGGTGAAGCCCTTCGAGCCTTCGAGCTGCGCCGCTGCCTGTTTCGGCCCGAAGCATTTGATTCCTGCCGTCGTCAGATCGTCGACGAGGCCGGCCACCAGCGGTGCCTCGGGCCCGATGACGACGAGGTCGATGGCGTTTTCCTTGCAGAAGCGGATTACGGCGGTGTGGTCCGCGACGGGGATGGGGACGCACTCGGCGACCTCCGCAATTCCGCCGTTCCCGGGCGCACAATAGAGCTTCGTTAACAGCGGGCTGGCACTCAGCTTCCAGGCGAGCGCGTGCTCGCGGCCGCCAGAGCCGATGAGGAGTACGTTCATCACTGCAGATCTCTCGAAAGCAAGTGTGATGATCAAGAAATGCGCCATCATGGACGGCCAGGTATCGAGCGAATTTCTCGATCTGAATCACACTAGCAAAGCTATGATTCTAGTATCCTTTTAATTCCGAAGTTCGCTCCCTACCCAGCCGCAAACTCAGGCGAACTTCGGAATCGGGACACTAGGGGACTTTCGCTACGCCGGACGCCGGCCGGGCGCAGTTCCATGTATCATCAAATCGTACGGCCACAAACGAGCAAGCGCGTGAACCAACCTGCACCTCAGGCCCAGTCCGGCGGCAACGTTGCCGAGTACACCGTCTCCGAGCTTTCCGGCGCCATCAAGCGCGCGCTGGAGGAGGGCTTTGGCTACGTGCGGCTGCGCGGGGAGATCTCCGGCTTCCGCGGCGCGCACGCCTCCGGCCACTGCTACTTCGCCTTGAAGGACGACAAGGCGAAGATCGAGGCGGTGATCTGGAAGATGACCTACGGGCGGCTGAAGGTGAAGCCCGAGGAGGGCATGGAGGTCGTCGTCCAGGGCCGCGTGACGAGCTACCCCGGCTCGTCAAAATATCAGATCGTCATCGAGAGCCTCGAGCCGGCCGGCCTCGGCGCGCTGATGGCGCTGCTCGAAGAGCGCAAGCGCAAGTTCGCGGCCGAAGGGCTATTCGCCGAGGAGCGCAAGAGGCCGCGGCCCTTTCTGCCGCAGCTCGTCGGCATCATCACCTCGCCTACCGGCGCCGTCATTCGCGACATGCTGCATGGCTTCATCGAGCGCTTTCCCACGCGCGTCATCGTATGGCCGGTGCGCGTACAGGGCGAGACGTGTGCAGCCGAGGTCGCCGCTGCCATCGCTGGCTTCAACGCCATGCAGCCAGGCGGTCGCATCGCGCGTCCCGACGTGCTCATTGTGGCGCGCGGCGGCGGCAGCCTCGAAGACCTGTGGGGTTTCAACGAGGAGATCGTCGTGCGCGCCGTGGCGGCGAGCCGCATCCCCATCATTTCCGCCGTTGGCCACGAAACCGACTGGACGCTGATCGATCTTGTCGCCGACGCACGCGCGCCGACGCCGACCAAGGCTGCCGAATGGGCCGTGCCGAAGTTCGCCGACCTCGCCGAGAACACGCAGAAGTGCGGCTCGCGCCTGACGACGGCGGCGCGGCGCAAGCTTCAGCATGCGCGCGCAGACCTGAAAGCTGCAATCCGTGGTCTGCCGCGCCTGGAAGATGTGCTCGCCTTGCCGCGCCAGCGCTTCGATGCGTGCGAGAAGCGCCTTGGTCGCGCCCTGCTTGCCAACGCCCGCGCGCATCACACGCGCTATGCCCGCATCTCGGCGCGGCTGCGCCCGGCGCCGATCATGCACCGCATCTCGGTAGCTGGGGAACGCGCCGGCGCGTTACACGCGCGCGCGACACAGGCTTTGCGCAATGGTCTCGTCGCGCGCCGCCGCCAGCTCGAAGGCTACGATAAGCTGCTCGGCACGCTGAGCTACCAGAGCGTGCTGCAGCGCGGCTTCGCGCTCGTTCGCGATGCCGATGGCCGCACCGTGCGCTCCGCCGCATCGGTACAGGCGGGTGATCGCCTCGACCTCGAATTACACGATGGCCGCGTCGAGGCCGAGGCACTGGGCAGCAGCGGCCCGGGCGTCGAGAAGCCCAGGCCGCCGAGCTCCTCGCCGCAACCACCACCCGGCGTACGCCGCGCTCGGGGGCGCGGCGGCAGCAATCAAGGCTCGCTGTTTTAGCGCCGGACCGTGCGGACGCTTGACGTGCCTCGCGCGATTGGCATTGTGGTCTGCTGACATTGGCAAGAGACTTCCATGAATCGGATCGACAAATTCTTCGGCCTGCGGGGCGAGGCGAAGGTGAAGTTCCTTAACGGGGAGTTTCAAGTGCTCTCGCCGGGCGACTTCGTGCGCTGCGCGGTGACGGGCGAGCCGATCATGCTGCCGGATCTGCGCTATTGGAGCGTCGAGCTGCAGGAGGCGTATGCGACGCCCGAGGTCTCGATGCAGCGCTACCTGCAGATGCGCGACAGGCTGCGCGACGAGCTCTAGTGCGGCGGCGGCCGTTGTCGCCGCGACGTGCCCTTCAGAGCCGTTTCAATCAGCGAGCTGAGACGCCCTAAGTCGCGATCTTCGAACGTCATTTCGATGGTTAGCGTGCGCGCTTGCGCCGCCAGCTCGGAGAGCGCGGCGTCGCCGCCAATGCGGGCGAAGTCCTTGTCAGTGGTGACAAGCTCGGCGCCACCGGACTTCGCAAGCGCAATCAGTCGCTCAGCGTCGGCGCGCCCGAAGGCATGGTGGTCGGGGAACGACACGCGCGCGATGAGCTTGCCACCTAGCCGCTCGAGTAATTTGTAGAACCGCTGCGGATTGGCAATGCCGGCAAACGCGACGAGCGGTTTGCCAGCAATCCATGCCGTATCGCCGGCCGCAGCAACGTGCGCGGCCAGCACCGGGCCGGGAAATCCCTGCCTCAGCACTGCATGCACGCTACGCTCATTCGCCGTGTTGGGCGGATCGCGCACGACGATGGCGTCGACGAGGCCGATCTGGAACTCGAGCGGCGCGCGCAACGGGCCGGCGGGGATCACCTCGCCGTTGCCGATCCCGCGCTTTCCGTCGACCAGCGCAATCGACAGGTCCTTGGCAACTGTCGCATTCTGGAGGCCATCGTCCATGATGATGACGCTCGGCTCGCGGCCGCGCGTTTCAATGGCGATGATGCCGGCGCGCCGGTCACGCGCGACGAGCGTCGGCGCGATGCCGGCAAGCAGCAGCGGCTCGTCTCCGTAAAGCTGCGCCGCGCCGGGCGCGATGTCGACCCATGCCGGCCCGGACGTGCGGCCGCCGTAGCCGCGTGTCAGGAACACGGGCCGTTCGCCGCGAGCGATCAGCAGACCTGCGATGAAAATGGAAAGCGGCGTCTTGCCCGTGCCGCCGGCGGTAAAATTGCCGACGCAAATAACCGGCAGGCGCGAGCGATAGGGGTGTTGCCGACGATAGCGCCACTCGGCGATCCAGCCGTAGAGCCGGCCAAGCGGCGCGAGCGCGCGCTGGCGGAAATCGTCCGCGCCCCCATACCACCAGGACGGTTCGTCAAGACGCACGCTTCAATCTCTCGTCCGGGAGATAGCGAAGCAACGCCTCGACCGTCTTGGCGAGGGCGCCCGACAGCGTAGCCAGCGCCTGCGTTGCGCCCGAGCGCATGCGCTGCAGCTCGGCGGGGCTATCGAAGAGCTTGGAGACCGTAGCGGCGATATCCGCCGCGGAGTTCACCTCGATGGCGCCCTCGTGGCGCAGCAGCGTACGGTAGGCATCGCGGAAGTTCTGCCAATGCGGGCCGGTTAGGACAGCGACGCCGTGGCGCACGGCCTCGATCGGGTTCTGGCCGCCGCGGTCGATCAGCGAGCCGCCGATGAAGGCAACCGGTGCCAGCGCATAGAGCGTCCCCAGCTCGCCGATGGTGTCGGCGATGTAGATGTCGGTGCGGGGACCAGGCACGGCGCCGAGCGAGCGCTGCGCCACCGAGAAGCCGAGGTCCTTGAGCATTTCCGCCAGCGCCGTGCCGCGCTCGGGATGGCGCGGCGCGATGATTGTGCACAGACCTTCGAAGTTGCGGGTGAGGGCGCGATGCGCGGCGGCGATCGCCTCCTCTTCGCCCTCGTGGGTGCTCGCGGCGGCGAAGACCGGCCGGTCGCCGAGCGCTGCCTTGAGTCGCTCCAGCTCATTGAGATCGACGGGTGGCGGCGGCGCGTCGATCTTCAAGTTGCCGACCGACAGGACATTGCGGGCGCCGAGCGTAGAGAAGCCGAGCGCCAAGCGGTCGTTTTGTGCCAGCACGATACTGAAGCGGCCGAACAAGGGGGCAGCCGTCGTCATGTTGCGCTGCCAGCGGCGTCGGCTGCGCTGCGACAGCCGGCCATTGACGAGCGCTATGGGAATGTTGCGCGCGGCGGTTTCGAGGATGAGCGAGGGCCAGATCTCCGATTCGGTGAATACGGCGAGATCGGGCTGCCAATGTTGCAAGAAGCGCGCGGCGTACTCCGGGGCATCCAGCGGGACGTACTGGTGCACGGCGCGCGGCCCCAGGCGCCGCTCGGCGAGGCCGGCGGAGGTGACAGTGCCGGTGGTGAGCAGGAAATTGAGGTCGGGGCGGACCGCGCCGAGTGCCTCGATCACTGGCAGCACGGCATTCGTCTCGCCGACGCTTGCCGCATGGAACCAGCAGAGGACGCCGTTGGGACGCGCCATGTTGGCTTGCCCGAGGCGCTCGCCGCGCCGACGCGCGTCCTCCTTGCCGTTACGCTCGCGTATCTTGAGGATCAGCGGCGCTACGGGACGCAAGAGGCTCATGCCGGTCCGATAGGCCTTGAGCCGGAAATCCGGATTGGCTGGTGGTGACGCCGGATCTTCAAGGTTGGACGGCGTCACGCGCTTCACGTCGGCACCGACGATCTCGTAGGCGCGGGCCGTTGCCGCATTGAGACCCCGCTCAACCTGAACGCGCGCGAACTCGAGCTCAGCTTCGCCGGCGTCGTGAGGCACCCAGATCGGATCGCCGGCAACATAGGCGAGCTGCGAGCCGGGCAGATTGATCGTCATTCGGCTCCAAGTATTGAGCGCGCGAAAGCGCGAAGTCGCGGCGGCGCAGGGCACGATTGGTCGCCCGGACAGCCGTGCAATCATGACGATGCCGATGCCGGCGCGCCGGGCGGGGCCCGGCGGCACGTCGGCGGTCATGACGAGAGAGTAGCCGTCCTTCAGGGCGCGCACCCCCTGGCGCAGCGCGTAGGCGCCGCCGCGGTCTTTTTTCCTGCCTCCGGCGCCGGCGCCGCGGATGAGCTCGACGCCGAAACGAGCCATCGCCGCGCCGATCAGCTCGGCATCGCCGTGGCGCGCGACCATGGCCGCGACCTTGGTCTCGGGCGAGGGCCTGAAGCCCGACGTCATCATGAACTGGCCGTGCCAGGTGGCGACGATAAGGGGATGGTCGGCGGCGAGCCGCGAAAGGGCATCCGCCGGCTCATAGACGACGCGCGAGGTCCGCCTCACTAGCGAAATTATGCCGGCAAGCGCGCGACCGGCGAGGCGGTTCAAGGTGCGTGTCGTGTCACGCGAACGTGCCATTAGGTCCCAATTCCAAAGCTCGCCGGAACTCGCGGCTGGGGTCTGGAGCGAGCTTGGCAAGGGTGAAGCTTGCTAGTGTGATTCAGATCGAGAAATTCGCTCGCCACGATCCTCAAGGGTGCCCCGGCGCCTAGATCGCCTCTTAAGCAAGTGGTTTTGCGCGAACCACTTGCAGCTGGTTCCTATAGCGAATATTTAGCGATAGCAAACTGGGACGTTCGGGCACACACCGTCAAATTCGCCCGGCCTGCGGCCCACGCCCGAAACCCTCAAAATCAGCGGACTTTGATGGCCGGATTGGTGAAGCGGGCGAAACGCTCCTGGCGGCGCGTTGGGCGGCACCTCCGCGAGCACGCCGTGCGTTCCTCGCCGCCCTGGCTGCGCCGCGCCGCGGGCCCCCCCGCCTCCTACCTCGACATGCTGCTTGTCGATCACGGCATCTTTCGCTTCATGTATGCCAACAGCCATCGAATCTCCGAAAAGGCCTGGCGTTCAGCGCAGCCCGCCCCGCACCAGCTCCGGCGGTTTGCCAAGGCCGGCATCCGCACTGTCGTCAACCTGCGCGGCGAGCGGGAGTGCGGCAGCTACTATTTGGAGCGCCAGGCCTGCGAGCGGCTTGGCATGAAGCTCGTCAACTTCCAGGTCCGCTCGCGCGCCGCACCGACGCGCGAGGAGCTGCTGGGCGCCAAGCGGCTGTTCGAGGAAGTCGAATATCCGATGTTGATGCATTGCAAGTCGGGCGCCGACCGCGCCGGCCTGATGAGCGTGCTCTACCGCTTTCTGCACGAGGGTGTGCCGATGGAGGAAGCGAAGAAGGAGCTGTCGCTCAAGTACGGGCACATCCGGCAGGCGCACACCGGCATCCTCGACTACTTCTTCGAGCGCTACCTCGCCGACAACGCGGTCCGGCCGATGCCGTTCTTCGAGTGGGTGGATACGGTCTACGACCCCGACGAATTGAAGCGCAACTTCCAGTCGAAGGGCTGGGCCAACCGCATCGTCGACAGCGTGCTGCGCCGCGAGTAGCGCTTCGCCAACTAGGTAGTTTGCGGAACGGGAGCGCCGGCCAGCGCCTGCGAGCGCACGAGACGCGCGTAATGGCCCTCGGCCGCGAGCAGCTGCCGGTGGGTGCCGGTTTCGACGATGGTGCCCTCGTCCATGACGCAGATGAGGTCGGCGTTCTGCACGGTCGATAGGCGATGGGCGATGACCAGCGTCGTGCGGTTCTTGGTAAAGCGCGCCAGGGCCTCCTGCACGAGCCGCTCCGATTCGGTATCGAGCGCGCTGGTTGCTTCGTCCAGCAGCAGGATGGGCGCGTCCTTGAGAATGGCGCGGGCGAGCGCCAGGCGCTGGCGCTGGCCGCCCGACAGGCGCAAGCCCCTATCGCCGATCTCCGTGGCGTAGCCCTGCGGCTGCGCCATGATGAAATCGTGGGCGGCCGCCGCCTCGGCCGCCGCCGCGATCGCCGACTGTGGCGCGCCGAGCCGTCCGAGGGCGATGTTGGCCGCGATCGTGTCGTCGAACAGCGTCACGTCCTGCGCGACGATGGAAATGGCGTCGCGCAGCGAAGCAAGCGTGACATCGCGGATGTCCTGGCCGTCGATGCTGATACGGCCCTTGTCGACGTCGAACAGGCGCGGCACCAGGTTGAGCACGGTCGACTTGCCGGCGCCGGAACGGCCGACGAGCGCCACCGTATGGCCGCCGGGCACGTTGAGCGAGAAGCCGGATATGGCCTGCACGCCGCTGCGGTCGTAGGCGAAGCCGACGTTCTCGAAGCGGATCGCCGAGGTGGCGATGGCCAGCGGCTTGGCGCCCGGCCGGTCGACGATCAGCGGCTTCTCGTCGACGAGCTCGTAGAAGCTCTCGGCGGCGGCGAGGCCTTCGTTGATGCGGCCTGACAGGCTGCCGAGCGCACGGATCGGCTGCGAGGCCATCAGCAGCGCGGTGATGAAGCCCATGAAGTCGCCGACCGTGGAGATGCCGCTGGCGATGCGCCAGTAGGCGAGCGCAATGACGCCGGCGATGGCTATGCCGCCGAGCGCCTCGAGCAGCGGATCGATGCGCGCGCGGTTCGTCACCGCCTTCATGCGCAGCTTGTAGACGTGCTCGAAGCTCTTGTTGAGCCGGTCGGCGGCGTAGCCCTCCAGCCGGAACGACTTGATCAGCCGCGCGCCGGACAGCTTCTCGGTCAGCAGCGATGTCATGCCGCCGAGCTCTTCCTGCGTCTGCTTGGCGACGCGCCGCAGCTTCTTGCTGAGCGCGGCGACGGGCAGTGCCGCGATCGGGTAGACGCACAGCACGATCACCGACATGACCCAGTCGAGATAGATCATCGAAGCGACGAGGGCGACGATCAGAAGCGCGTCGCGGATGGCCGTGTTGAGGGCGGCCTGTGCCGCCACCTGCACGAAGCCGATGTCGTTGGTCAGCTTGGAGACGAGCCGCCCCGGCGTCTCGCGCGACAGGCGGGCGAAATCCGAGGTGATGAGATGCTCGAAGCCGACCCGCTGCATGTCCGTCGTCAGGCGCATGACGATGCGGTTGGTCTCGACCGTCTGCGCGTAGAGCAGAAGGCTGCGCAGCATGGTGGCGCCGATGATGGCCGCCAGCACGTAGGGCAGCGTCCCCTTCTGGTCCTGCATCAGCATGTCGAACGATGCCTTGATGATCATCGGGTAGGCGCCCGTGACGGCGGCCAGCAGCCCGGTGAGGATCATGGCGACAATCAGCTCGCGCCAACGCGGGTAGACCCAATCGCGCAGGAAGCGCTTGAGCAGTCCGCGCTGATGCTCGTCGAGGGCGAGCGTGCCGGCTGAGGGCTTACGCGGCGCGGGCGGCGCCAAATTCACGACGGCGCCTTCGAGCTCTGATCGTCCGGCTCCAGCAAGCGGTGCATGTGGACGACGAAGTAGCGCATCATGGCGTTGTCGACGGTGCGCTGCGCGGCCGATTTCCAGGCCGCGTGCGCCTCGGCGTAGTTCGGATAGATGCCGACGATGTCGAGCTCCTTCAGGTCGCGGAACTCGATCCCGTCGAGCGATGTCAGCTCGCCGCCGAACACGAGGTGCAATAGCTGTTTCGGCGGTGTCGACTTGTCGCTCATGCAGTTGGTCCCCTGGGTGGTCGGCCTGAAAGTGCATCGGTGCAGCCGGAACGGGCCGAACGGTTACGGCGAATTTACGCTATCTCTTAAGCCGGCAGGAAGCCGGATGTGTCATTCTGCCTGTATGGTCGCACCAGACGGCTGCTCTGAAGACAATGGCGAGGCTCGCAAATTCCGGCTTGGACCCGCGGCACGGTCCAAGCCGAAATTGCTTAACGCTTGTGCCACGAGCTAGCTGAGACCCGCCATGCGGGACAGCACCATGTCGGCGACCAGCCCCAGGAAGATCACCAGACCCACATCGCGGTTGGAGCGGAAACGGCGCAGGCAGTTGCGCGCGTCGCTCATGTCGAGCGTCGTCACCTGCCAGGCCATCTGCAGCGAAGCAAGCACCACCGCCATGAAGTAGATGAGGTGCGTGCCGGCGAGAAAACCCGCCAGGAGCCACAGGACGATGGCCCCGGCATAGAAGCTGCCGACCCAGGTCATGGTGTTGTCGCCGAAGCGGATGGCCGTCGAGCGCAGCCCGAGCAGCAGGTCGTCCTCGCGGTCCTGGTGGGCGTAGATCGTGTCGTAGCCGATCGTCCACAGCACGGAGCCGGCATAAAGCAGCAGGGCCGGAATGCCGACGTTGCCCATCACCGCGGCCCAGCCGACGAGGGCGCCCCAGTTGAAGGCAAGGCCCAGCACGATCTGCGGCCAGTGGGTGAAACGCTTCAGAAACGGATAGATGGCGACGAGGAGGAGCGAGGCGGCGCCGAGCTTGATGGTGAAGGCGTTGAACTGGACGAGCACCAGGAAGCCGACGAATGCGCAAATGGCGGCGAAGGCCAGTGCTTCGGCCGGCGTCACCTGGCCGGAGGGAATGGGGCGGCTCGCCGTGCGCGCGGAGCGCGCGTCGTAGTCGCGGTCGACGTAGTCGTTGTAGGCGCACCCGGCAGCGCGCATCGCGAGCGCGCCGAGCGCGAACAGCGTCAGCAGCCAGGGATTGGGGTAGGGCTGGTGCAGGGCGACCTCGGCGAGGCCCACCGACCACCAGCAGGGCAGCAGCAGCAGCCAGAAGCCGATGGGGCGGTCGAGGCGCGCGAGCCGCAGGTAGGGGCGCACGGATTCGGGCGCATAGCGGTCGGCCCAGTTGTCGGGCGGCGCATCTGCAACGCGAGGCGTGTTTTGCGTGGTCGAAGGGTTGGCTTGCATTCAACTTTCGTCCGTTGCCGCTCGTTCCCGACCCTACCGACCGAACGTGGCCGGATCAAATCGCCTAAAATTGTCAACCCGGCGCACGGGGCAACGCGACCTCTATCGCTGGATCCTCCGCCACGACGGCTTCCGGGATGACGGTCGGAGCAAGTGCTAGCTCGCGTGGTTGCGGGCAATGATCTTGCGCACTTCGGCGACGAGATCGGCTTCCTTGACGGAAACCTGCGCCGGGCGCTGCTCCTTCCACGCCGCGTTGTCCTTGATGGCGGCGGCGGCCTTGGCGCCCTCGACGAGATCCTTCAGCGTCACCTCGCCCTTGGCGCGCTCGTCCGAGCCCTGGATGACGACGCAGGGCGAGTTGCGCTTGTCGGCGTATTCGAGCTGCTTGCCGAACTTCTTCGGATTGCCGAGGTACAGCTCGGCGCGGATGCCGCCGTTGCGCAGCTCCTGCACCATCTTCTGGTAGTCGGCGATGCGCTCCTTCTCCATCACCGTGACGATGACGGGGCCGTCGGCGCTCGCTGGCTTGTCCTTGTCGAGTGCGGCAAGCGCGGCCTGCAGGCGTGACACGCCGATGGAGAAGCCGGTGGCCGGAACCTTCTGGCCGGTGAAGCGGGCAACGAGATCGTCGTAGCGTCCGCCGCCGCCCACCGATCCGAAGCGCACCGGGCGGCCCTTCTCGTCCTTCACCTCGAAAGTCAGCTCCGCCTCGAACACCGGACCAGTGTAGTACTCGAGCCCCCGGATAACCGAAGGATCGATGCGAATGCGGTCGGCGCCGTATCCGGATGCCTCGATAAGCTCGGCAAGCATCTTGAGATCGTCGGTACCTTCGCGGCCAGCCGTTGAGCCGGACACAGCCGTTTCGAAATTCGCGAGAGTGACGGTGACATTGTTGTCGGAGCTTGCAGAGCTTGAGCCCTGTTCCCCCCAACCTGTGAAACTCAGAATCCTGTCGATTGCGGCATCTGATAGCATTGCGCCGGGCGTGAAGTCGCCGCTCTCATCCTTGCGGCCCTTGCCAAGCAGCTCACGCACGCCGCGGTCGCCGAGGCGGTCGAGCTTGTCGAGCGCGCGCATGGCCGTCAGCCATTTTGCATCGTTCTCTGGACCGGCGAGCCCGACCACTTCGCGCAGGCCATCGAGAACTTTGCGACTGTTGACCTTGATCACGTAGTCGCCGCGCTTGATGCCGAGCGCTTCCAGCGTGTCGGCGGCGAGCATGCACATCTCGGCGTCGGCGGCGACGCTCTCGGCCCCGACCGTATCGGCGTCGAACTGCATGAACTGGCGGAAGCGCCCCGGCCCCGGCTTCTCGTTGCGCCACACGTTGCCCACGGCATAGCGGCGGAACGGCTTCGGCATGTCCTGGTAGTTCTGCGCCACGTAGCGGGCGAGCGGCGCCGTCAGGTCGTAGCGCAGGCTGACCCACTCGCCGGAATCTGTCTCGCCGCTCGTTTCCGACGCGACATCCTGGAACGAGAACACGCCCTGCGTTGGGCCGGTCCTGGTCGGGCAGGAACTTGCCGAGCGCGTCGGTGTACTCGAACGCCGGCGTCTCCAGCGGCTCGAAGCCGTAGCGCTCGTAGACGGCGCGGATCTTCGCCAGCATGTCCTGCTGCTGGCGCAGCTCGGCCGCCTCGATGTCGCGAAGGCCCTTCGGCAGGCGCGGGGTGGGCCGTGCGTCTTTTTCGGTCTTCGCCATGGGATGTGCTTGGCTGTGCGCGGGTGAGCGCGTGATTTCAAAGGTGCCGCGTTATAGCGGATCGATGTGCGGGCGCAAACGCGGGCCTCAACCCGACTGGCCCGATGGGCGTGGTGGCGGCAGGCCGAAGCCGCGGCGCAGGACCGCGTACGCCTCGCGTGCCGGCACCGAGACAAGCTCGCGCTCCGGCCAGCGCAGCGCCGTCAGCTTGCCGCCGAACACGCAGCCCGTGTCGATGCACATCGTATTGTTGAGCCATTCCGCCTCGGCCACCGGCGTATGGCCGTAGATCACAGCGGTCTTGCCGCCATAATCCGCCGCCCAGTTGAAGCGCTCCGGCAAGCCGGCTGCGTCGGTGCCGCCCGAGGTGTCGCCGTAGAGGCCGAAATCGTGTGCCCGCGGCGAATCCCGCCCCAGCATGTTCTCGCGCACCCCGGCGTGCGCCACGGCAAGATTGCCGTCATCGAGCCAGGCGTGGCTCGGCAGCGTTGTCGAGGAAGGCGAGCGCCCGCGTCTTGATCGCCTCTCCTTGATCCTCGATCTGCGCGATGGTGCGTTCCAGGCCGTTGGCGATCTTGACGTTGCGGCCTTTCAGCCAACGCAGGAACTTGTCGTCGTGATTGCCGATGACCGCGAACGCCTGCCCGCGCTCGACTAGTCCCATGACGATGCGCAGCACGTCCGGCGAATTGGGACCGCGATCGACGAGATCGCCGACGAAGAACGCGCGTCGCCCTTTGGGCGCCGTCGTTATGGCGCGGCGCGCATCCCCTGTACCTGCGAGCTGCACCCCGTAGCCAAGCTTTACGAGCAGCGCGACCAGCTCGTCGGCGCAGCCGTGCACGTCGCCGATGATGTCGAATGGCCCGCGCACATCGCGCCAGTCGGTGCTCGCCGCTGTCATGACACCGAATGGCTACGCGTGAATGAAGTCCTCGGTGCGGCGCTTGGGCTCTGGGACATTCGATACGAAGCGCGCAAGCGACTCCAGTCCCGGCGGCACGGGGCCGCCGTAGGCCCAATCGAGCAGCTCCACCGTATGCACTACGGGAACGTCGAGTTGGCCGGCAAGTTGCGTGATGCAGCCAATGTTGCCGGTGGCGACGACGTCCGGCTTCATGCGCCTGATGTTCTTCGTCTTGCGATCGCGCAGTGCGCCGGCGAGCTCCGGCTGCAGGATGTTGTAGGTTCCGGCCGAGCCGCAGCAAATGTGCGATTCAGGAACGTCGACCACGGTGTAGCCCGCCTTGACGAGCAACTCGCGCGGCTCGTCCTTGATGCCCTGGCCGTGCTGCAGCGAGCACGCCGGATGGTAGGCGACGCGCAGCGACGACCAGCGCTTGGGGGCCCCGAGCTCGTACTTGCTGACGAATTCGGAGATGTCATGCGCCAGGTCAGAGATGCGGGCGGCACGCGCGGCATAGTCGGGCTCGCGCTTCAGAAGGTGGCCATAGTCCTTCACCATCGTTCCGCAGCCCGAGGCGTTGGCGATGATGGCGTCGACCGGGCCCTTGGCCAGCACCTTCGACCAGGCGTCGACGTTGCGCTTGGCGAAGTGGGTCGCACCCGTCTCGTCGCCCAGGTGATAGGTGAGCGCGCCGCAGCAGCCGGCACCGGCCGCGACGACAACGTCGACGCCGCGCCGTGCCAGGAGGCGGATGGTAGAATCGTTGATCCCGGGGCGCAGCACCTGCTGCGCGCAGCCGGCGAGCATGATAACGCGCGCACGGCGATCTTCCTCGGTGGCGGCGGTGCCGGGTCCCTCGAATTTCGGCGAGGGCGGCAGCACGGCGGGCGCCAGCTCGATCATGGCGGCGATCTGGTCGAGGCCGAAGCGGCGCAGCGTGTTGAGCCACGGGCGGCCGAGCGGGCGCGAGCTTCAGGGCCAGCCGGAAGCGTTCAGGATAGGGCAGCACGCGCGCCAAGAGCTTGCGCACGAAGCGTTCTCTAAACGGGCGCGGCGCCGTCTGCTCGACGTAGCTGCGCGCCAGATCGATCAGATGCATGTAGTCGACACCGCTCGGACAGGTCGACATGCAGGACAGGCATGACAGGCAGCGATCGAGGTGCGTCTGCACCTCGAAGCTCGCCGGCGCGTTCTCCTCGAGCATGTCCTTGATGAGGTAGATGCGCCCGCGCGGGCTATCGCGCTCATCGCCGAGCAGCACGTAGGTTGGGCACGTCGCCGTGCACAGCCCGCAATGCACGCAGGTGCGCAGGATGGCGTCGGCTTCGGCGACACGCGGGTTGCGCAACTGCTCGGGCGTGAAGTTGGTCTGCATGCGCTAGGCTATGCCCTCACAAATTGGCGTACATCCGGCCGGGGTTGAGAATTCCCGCCGGATCGAAGGCGGCTTTGAGGCCGCGGGTGAGACGCTCCACAGGTGGGCTCAGCGGCTGGAACACCTCGACGGCGGTGCGCACGCTCGGCTCGGCGCGGATCAGCATGGCGTGGCCGCCGTGGATCGCCGTGACGCGGCGGATCTCGGCGGTGCCGGCGTCGGCCGTCGCCGGGACCTCGAGCCAGATGAGGCCCGCCGGCCCAATCATAGAACGCTTCGGCCGGCATGTACCGCTTGATGGCGGCGACGAGCTTGGGTGCCGTCGTCGGCTTGGCAGAGATGCGCCACAGCAGCGTCTGCCTGTTCGGCATCACCGACAGCCGTCGTAGCTCGCTCCAGAAATCGA
Source organism: uncultured Alphaproteobacteria bacterium (assembly GCA_963724595.1). Classification (GTDB taxonomy): domain Bacteria; phylum Pseudomonadota; class Alphaproteobacteria; order Rhizobiales; family Hyphomicrobiaceae; genus Hyphomicrobium_A. The sequence goes on from CAVRVR010000022.1 coordinate 317,184, forward strand.
GCGTCTCGCGATGGTCGAGCTCGAGCGCTTTGCCGTAGACCTTGAGTGCCTCCTTGAGGCGCTGCTTGCGGCCCGCGACGGCGCTGGAGAAGTTTTCCAACCGGAGGGCCGTCACCGCCTTGTTCATCGACTTGAGGCCGGGATGGTTGAGCCGCGCCGCGACGGATGCCTGCAGGTGTACGGCGCCCGATACCTCTACCGGCTGCGCCATCGCAGCCGAGAGCAGCTCGATCGCCAAATTGTCCGGCAGACCGAGGTAGATGACCGTCGCCGCCGTCTCCGGCCACGGAATGACCTTGAACGTTACCTCCGTCATCACCGCGAGCGTGCCCCAGCTGCCGGCGAGGCCGCGCGCGATGTCGTAGCCGGTGACGTTCTTCATCACGCGGCCGCCGGCCTGGAACAGCTCGGCGCGGCCGTTGACCCCTTTGACGCCCAGCAGGTGGTCGCGCGCCGCGCCGCACTGCACGCGCCGCGCGCCCGACATGTTGGTGGCGAACACCGCGCCGATGGTCTGCGTGCCCTGCGGCCCACCGGTTGCCGGTGCCAGGTCGATCGGCTCGAAGGGCAGCATCTGCCCGCGCGCGGCAAGCTCCGCCTCGACCTGCGATAGCGGCGTGCCGGCGCGAGCCGACATGACAAGCTCGTTCGGCTCATAGAGCGAGATGCCGCGCAGCGAGGCGGTGGTGACGGTCACCGCGCCGTCGACCGGCCGCCCAACGGCACGCTTGGAGCCCGAGCCGACGATCTCGATCGGCAGGCGTCTCTCGGCACAGCCGGCGATGACGAACTGAAGCTCCCAGTCGGCGCCGGGGCGCTGCAAATCGCTCAATTGATTCTCCTTAGGCCGCCTGGTCCGCGGCCGGGCGCTCGTTCGAATTCGAGCGCTGTCAGCGGGAAGACCTTACCCGGATTCAAAAGCCAAAGGGGGTCGAACACGCTCTTTATCCGCATCTGCACGGCGAGGTCGGAGGGCGAGAACTGCACCTCCATCAAGTCGCGTTTCTCGATGCCGACGCCGTGCTCGCCGGTGAGACAGCCGCCGACCGCGACGCACAGCTTCAAGATCTCGGCGCCAGCGATCTCGGCACGCCGAGCCTCGTCCGCGTCGTTGGCGTTAAAGAGGATCAGCGGGTGCAGGTTGCCGTCGCCGGCATGGAACACGTTCGCCACCTTGAGGCGGTGCGCGGCACAGATCTGCGCGATCTGGCTCAGCACCTCAGGCAGCCGCGCCAGAGGAATAACGCCGTCCATGCAGTAGTAGTCGGAGATGCGACCCATGGCGCCGAACGCCGCCTTGCGCCCCTTCCAGATGCGCGCGCTTTGCTCGGCCGACGTGCTGGCCTCGATGACCTTCGGATCGTAAGCTCGCGCGATCTCGATGATGTCGCGCAGGAGGCGGGGGATTTCGTCCTCGAAGCCTTCCACCTCGACGATGAGCAGTGCCTCGACGTCGAGCGGGTAGCCGGCCTTGGCGAAGGCCTCGCAGACCGCGATGGCCGGTTTGTCCATGTACTCGATGGCAACGGGGATGATGCCCGAGCCGATGATTCCAGCGACGCATTGGCCCGCCGCTTCGCAGGAGTTGAAGCCCAGTAGCACGGGACGCGCTGTTTCGGCCTTGGGTATGATCTTCAAAGTGGCCTCAGTGACGATGCCGAACTGGCCCTCGGAGCCGACGATGAGGGCGAGGAAATCGTAGCCCTCAGAATCGAGGTACGGGCCGCCAATCTCGACGATCTCGCCGTCCATCAGCACGATGCGAAGCCCGAGCACGTTGTTGGTCGTCACGCCGTACTTCAGGCAGTGCGCACCACCCGAGTTCATTGCGAGGTTGCCGCCCACGGTGCAGGCGAGCTGGCTCGAGGGATCGGGCGCGTAGAAGTAACCCTCGGCCGAGACGGCGTCGGTGATGGCGAGATTGGTGATGCCGCACTCTACCGTGATTGTCCGATTGACGAAGTCGGCTTCGAGGACGCGGTTCATGCGCGACGTGCCGATGACGATCGAGTCGGCCGACGGCAGCGCGCCGCCGCACAGTGATGTTCCCGCGCCGCGCGGCACGACCTTCAGATGGTTCTGGTAGCAGTACTTGAGGACTTTCGACACTTCCTCGGTCGAGCGCGGCAGCACAACGACGAGCGGCACCTGCCGATAGGCGGTAAGCGCATCGGTCTCGAACGCGCGCCGGCCCTCCTCCTCGGAGATGACACCGGCCAAACCGATCAGCGCCTCGAGGTCTTTGATAATGGCGCTGCTCCGGTCGAGTACGGCGCGGTCGGGTTCCGGCATCCTCGACAGCGTCATGAAGTTCTCCAGCTAGGCAGTACCAGCGGGCGGCAGCAAGTTCTAGATTTGAGTATGGCGCTGCGGCCGTTTGCTGGCATACTAAAAGGTACGTACGAGAGTACAGCTTTTCGGATTTTCAGCCGATACCTATTATCGCCGTCCGGCACGATTTCGTTCGATTGGCCGCCCGTCGGCTGCATTCGCCAGCCGGGGACTTTTTACCTACGGGGGACAAGTGACTGCTATCAGTGACCTCGACATCTTCGCACGCGTCGCCCGCACCGGCAACATGTCGGCCGCCGGCCGAGAGATGGGGCTTTCCCCCGCTGTCGTGTCCAAGCGCATTAGCCAGCTCGAGGATCGGCTTGGCGCGCGCCTGTTCCAGCGCACCACCCGCCATTTGACGCTGACCGAGACGGGCGCGGGCTACTTCAAGCGTGTCGTCGACATCTTGAGTCTGTGTGAAGAAGCCGAGGACTTTGTCAGCCGGCGCAACACCAAGCCGCGCGGGCTGTTGAAGGTCACCATGCCGACCGCGTTCAGCCGGCTGCACATTGCGCCCTACATCGACGACTTCCTGGCCCGCTATCCAGAGATCGAGCTCGACGTGCACATTGTCGATGCTTTCGTCGATATCATTCGCGAGGGCTTCGACCTCGCCATCCGTATCGGTGAGCTCGAGGATTCATCGCTCGTCGCGCGTCGCATCGCGCCGGACATGCGCGTTATCTGCGCCGCGCCCGCTTATCTCGACAAGCACGGCACACCGGCAGATCTCGCCGATCTCGAGGCGCACAACTGCCTAGCCGCCGATACCGTAGACGTGTGGCGGCTCGAGGGTCCCCACGGCGACACGCAGTTGCATCCCCACGGCAACGTGCGCTCCGATTCCGGCGAGTTCATCCGCGAGCTGGTGTTGGCCGGCGTCGGCATCGGCCTGTTGTCGACTTGGGATATCGGGGCGGCGCTACGCAGCGGGGCCTTGCGCGTCGTGCTACCGGAATATCGCGGCGCTTCGAACGCCGCCGTGCATGCGGTCTACCCGAGCCGCGAGTTCATGCCGACAAAGGTCAACGTCCTGATCGAGTTCCTAGCAGAGCTCTACGGCACGCAGCCTTACTGGGACAAGGACTTGGACCTCAACAAGATGTTCTCGGCCCGTCACTCTGCAAGGACCGCTTCACGCCGCCTCGGTAAATCGAGCCAAGCAGTGGCGACCCGCTGAGCTTTGCGCCACGCTCCTTGGCAAATGCGACCGGCAGGGCCGCTCCGGCGATCATCGTCCCTTGATCGCCGCCGCGGCATTTGCTGAGGTGGCTGGCAAAAGAGGAGGGAGAGCATGATGCGCAGGGAAATTCTCGCGGTCGCGGCCATGCTTCTCGCCGGCGCCGCGTCAGCCACCGCTCAGGACGCCTCCAAGGGCGAAGCCGTGTTCAAGCGCTGCCGCGCCTGCCACGCCATTGGTCCTGCGGCGCAGAACAAGGCCGGGCCCGTACTCACCGGCATCGTCGGCAAGAAGGCGGCCAGCGTGCCAGGATTCAACTATTCTGACGCGATGAAGGAGGCAGGCGGACGCGGGCTCGTGTGGACGGAGCCGCAGCTTGCCAAGTTCCTCGAGTCCCCTGACACTTTCATGCCGAACAACGTCATGGCGTCTCCGGGGATCAAGAACCCCGCAGACCTCAATGATCTCATTGCCTTCTTGAAGCTGCACAAGTAGCTGCGCTGCCCTAAGCCAAGCGGATAACCGATGACCGAAGGCTATGCACGGCGCCCGCGCGTCGGGCTCTTCGTCACCTGCCTCGTCGACTTGATGCGTCCGTCGGTCGGTTTTGCCGCCGTGCGGCTGCTGGAAGCCGCGGGCTGCGAGGTGCTCGTGCCGCGCGTGCAGACGTGCTGTGGCCAGCCGGCCTACAACAGCGGCGATAAATGTAGCGCCAAATCGCTGGCCTTGCAGACGATCGCCGCCTTCGAGGGCTTCGACTACGTCGTGGCGCCGTCCGGATCGTGCGCGGCGATGCTCAAGCTGCACTACCCGCACCTAATGTCTGGGGACGAGGATGCCGGACGGCGCGCACGGGCGTTCGCCGAGCGCGTGCACGAGCTTGCCGCGTTCCTTGTCGACGTGCGCGGCATGTCGACGGTGCCGGGCGCGTTCGCCGGCCGCGTCACCTATCACGACGGCTGCTCGGGCCTGCGCGAATTGAAGATTAAGCAGCAGCCGCGGCGTCTGCTCGCCGCAGTGCAGGGTCTTGAGCTGATCGAGATGCCCGGTACCGAGACCTGTTGCGGTTTCGGCGGTCTGTTCTCGGTCAAATTCCCCGACATCTCCAACGCCATGGTGTCGGCAAAAACGGCCAACATCGATGGCGTCGCGCCGGAGCTGGTGCTATCCGGCGAGCTCGGCTGCCTGATGAACATCGCCGGCAAGCTGTCGCGGCAAGGCTCGCCAGTCACCTGCCGGCATGTGGCCGAAGTGCTCGCCGGTGAAATGGGCGAGCCGCCGATCGCCCACGCGGCTGCGCGAGGCGTGCCGTGAAGCGGGCGACCGCGTTTGAGGCGGGCATCACCGCCGCGCTCGCCAATACGTCGCTGCAGGCGGCGCTCGCCGACGTTCCGGCCGGCTTCGTCGCCGGTCGCGCGCGGGTCAAGGCGGCGCTCCCGGAATTCGAGGCGCTGCGCCGTATCGGGCGCGATATCCGTGACCATACGCTCGCGCACCTCGACCTCTACCTCGAGGCGTTCGAGACCAACGCGACACGCGCCGGCACACGCGTGCATTGGGCGATGAGCGGCACGGACGCCTGCGACATCATATTGGCGATATGCCGCGAGGCGGGCGGGCGCATCGTCACCAAAAGTAAGTCGATGGTCTCCGAGGAGATTGGGCTGCGCGCGCGGCTCGAAGCGGCGGCACTCGATGTCGTCGAGACCGACCTCGGCGAATACATCATCCAGCTCCGCGGCGAGACGCCCAGTCACATTATCGCGCCGGCGATCCACCTGCGCGCCGGCGACGTTGCCGACGAGTTTCGACGCCGCCACGGCCATCTGCGGCCGGAACGTGACCTCGCGTCGCCGGAAGCACTGGTCGGCGAAGCGCGCGGCGTGCTGCGCGAGAAGTTCCTTGCCGCCGAGGTCGGCATCACGGGCGCCAACTTTCTCGTCGCCGAAACTGGCTCGGCCATCGTCGTCACCAACGAGGGCAACGCCGACCTGACGATGTCGCTGCCGAAGGTGCACATCGTTCTGGCGTCGATCGACAAGGTCGTCCCCACGCTGGACGACGCCTGGCCGCTGCTGCGGCTGTTGGCGCGCTCGGCGACCGGGCAGGAGTTCACCGCCTATACGACGCTGGTCACCGGCCCGCGCCGCGAAGGTGACGTCGACGGGCCTGCGGCGTGCCACGTCGTCATCCTCGACAACGGTCGCTCGGAGCTTCTGCGCAGCAAACTGCGTGCGGTTCTGCGCTGCATCCGCTGCGGCGCGTGCATGAACCATTGCCCGGTTTACTGTTCCATCGGCGGCCATGCTTACGGCTCGGTCTATCCAGGCCCGATCGGCGCGGTGCTGACGCCGGCGCTGGCCGAGACGCCGGAGGCGGGACACTTGGCGCAGGCCTCGACCTTCTGCGGCCGCTGCGAGGAGGTTTGCCCGGTCGAGATCCCGCTGGTCTCACTGATGCGTCATTGGCGCGAGGTGGCGATTGACGAGCCCCGGTCGTGGCGTAGCCGCAAGCTGTTGCGTGCTTGGGCATTTCTCGCCGCCCGGCCGCGCGCTTACCGATTGGTCGCCAGGACCGCGGCTGCCGCCCTCGCAGTGATGGCGCGCGCCAGCGGGAGGCTACGTACGCTGCCCTTCGGCGAGCGATGGACGCGCCACCGCGACTTCCCAGCCCCGCAGGGGCGCACCTTTCAGGATCTCTACGCACAACGGCAACGCGAGGCGGCGCCATGAGCCGCGAACGCATCCTCGGCGCTATCCGGATCACGCTCGATGCGGAGACGCGCGAGGCCACGCGGCGGCAGAGCGCCGCCGCTCGCCTCGCGCACCCGGTCGTGCATCCTCGCCCGGGCCGGACGCTCCGGCCGACGGGCGAGCTGTTGCAGCAGTTCAAGGACTTCCAGCACACGCTCAGGGTCACCGTCATCGAGGTCGAGGCGCCCCCCGAGATCCCGGCCGCCATCGCCGGCTATCTACACGCGCTCGGCCTCCCCTTGCGCCTGCGGCGAGGCGCCGATCCTCTACTGTCCGGACTGCCCTGGGAAAGCGCGCCGTCGCTCGAAATCAGTGCTGGCCGCGCCCAAGATGGCGACACCGCCGGTCTGTCACGTGCCGTGGCCGGCGTTGCCGAGACGGGAACGCTGGCGCTGGGCTCGGGGTCCGACAATCCGGTCACGCTCGGCTTTCTGCCCGACACGCACCTCGTCGTGCTGCGCGCCGATACGATCGTCGGCAGCTACGAGGAGGCTTGCGCCATGGTGCTAGCCGAGAACGGCGGCCGCATGCCGCGCACGCTCAATCTCGTCACGGGCGCCTCGCGCACCGGCGACATCGGCGGCAAGATCGTCGTGGGTGCGCACGGACCGCGGCGGCTGGCCGTCTTCCTTCTCGGGAACGGCTGACGGGGTGGCTATCGGTTGCGGCAGCTCTGCAGGCAGCTCGAGTACTGCTTCTCACAGGCCGCCGAGCCCTTGGTCTCGATGCGGCATTGATTGTAGGCGTGGGCGCAGCTTGCTCCGCAACCGCCCTCCGCCTCAGCAGGTCCGAAACACGTGACTGCCGCGAGAAAGCCGGCGGCAACTGCGCCGGCCGCTAAAGCCAAAAGATTCGCGCGATCGACCAATTCGTTCTCCCGCCGGCTAGCGGCGCGCTTGCGGACCGTCGAAACGGAAATCCAGATGATGCCCCTTGCGCCCTGAATTTCACTTAACCGGAGATAGGATGAACACAAGCTGAACCGTCGCGCAAGTCCCTCAGAAGGCATATTCTTCAAAGACATGGTCGATGTCGCCCGTCCACGGGCCCTCGAAGCGCTCAATCAGCCGGTCGGCAAGCGTGCAGCCCGAGATCGCGACCTCATCGAGCGATGTCGAGGTAGATGGCCTCGTCCTGGCTGGCGGCGTTGATGCGCCGGCGGCTGCGCAGCCCGCGCGGGAGATGCGCAGCGCCTCGCGGGCGATGTGCTGCACGGTGCTGCCGCGAAACGGCGTTGCCAGCGCGCTCTTGGGCACCGCGTTGCGCATCGCCTCGCGCTCCTCCGCGGTCCAGTCCTTGACGAGCTCCCAGGCGGCATCGAGCGCGTGCGCTTCGTAGAGCAGCCCGATCCAAAAGGCGGGCAGCGCGCAGATGCGCTGCCAGGGCCCGCTGTCGGCGCCGCGCGTTTCCAGGAAGCGCTTGAGGCGCACCTCGGGGAACAGCGTCGTCAGGTGATCCGACCAGTCGTCGAGCGTCGGCCTTTCGCCCGGCAGCTGCGGCAGCTTCCCCTCGAGGAAATCCTGGAACGAGGCGCCGGAGGCATCGATGTAGCGGCCGTTGCGGTAGACGAAGTACATCGGCACGGCGAGCGCGTAGTCGACGTAGCGCTCGTAGCCCATGCCCTGCTCGAAGGCGAACGGCAGCATGCCGGTGCGGCGTCGATCGGTGTCGCGCCACACCTCGCTGCGCATCGACTTGAAGCCGTTGAGACGGCCTTCCGTAAAGGGCGAGGAGGCAAACAGCGCGGTGGCGATCGGCTGCAGCGCCAGCGACACGCGCAGCTTCTTGACCATGTCGGCTTCGTCGGCGAAGTCGAGGTTCACCTGGATGGTCGCCGTGCGGTACATCATGTCGAGGCCGCGCGAGCCGACCTTCGGCATGTAGCGCGTCATGATGGCGTAGCGGTCCTTCGGCATGTGCGGCGTCTCGGCCAGCGTCCACTTGGGCGAAAAGCCGAGTCCGAGGAAGCCGATGCCGAGCGGCTCGCCGACGTTCAGCACCTCGCGCAAGTGGTGGTGCGTCTCCGCCGCGGTGTCGTGCAGCGTTTCCACGGGGCGCCCGGAGAGCTCGAACTGACCGCCCGGCTCCAGGCTGATGTTGCCGCACAGCGCGCCCTCGGGGCGCTTCAGCGCGATGATCTTGTCGCCCTCGAGGATCGGCTCCCAGCCGAAGCGCGCGATCAGCGCCTCCATCAGCGCGGAGATGCTGCGCTCGCCCTCGTAGGGGACGGGCGTCAGCGTGTCGGTATGGAAGACGAACTTCTCGTGCTCGGTGCCGATCCGCCACTGCGCCTTTGGCTTCTCGCCCGCAGCGATCCATGCGACGAGGTCGTCGCGCGATCGCACAGGCTGCTTGGCGCGCCATCTTGACGGGTCGACATTCAGCAGGCCTCGGGTTTTGTGCGGCGAAGTCGTTGCAGATCCAGGGGTTGGCAGCGCTGCGCCAGCGCAAGCATGCGCCAAGTGTAACCTGCACCCGTTGAGCGTTTCGGAACGCGAGCCTCTAAGGCCTCGACGGGGGGTGTGCAACCCGATGCCGCCGTTGCAGCGCGGCACATGCAGCTACCATAAAAAAACACTATTGCGCGTGACGAATTGTCGGCTGGATCGATTTGTCGTCTCGACGGCATTGGCCGCTCGCCGCCGTTGGAAGTTGGGTGTATGCACTGCCGGGTCTAGTCAGTGGCATTGCCAGTCGCCGCACCGCTTTCACCTTTGCTCACAACCCTATGGAGATCACAATGAAAAAGTTCCTGGCCGCTGGTGCCCTCTGCGGCCTTTTCGCCTCGCCGGTTTTCGCTGCCAACGCGACGGTGGACACGGCGGTCAAGACCTTCGACGCCGTCGGCAACGACGCGGCCAAGCTCAAGACCTACTGCGAGATGAGCAAGGTGATGTCGTCGGCCGACGCCGAGGACGACAGCAAGGCCGAAGCGCTCGATAAGCAGATGGACGGCTTCATGAAGGCCCTCGGGCCCGAATTCCAGACGGCCTTCGAGGCGGGCGCCGACCTCGATCCGGAATCGGCGGACGGCAAGGTCTACGACGCCGCGATGGACAAGCTCGACGACAAGTGCAGCAAGTAAGCGGACAGGGCCAATCGATTGTGATGCTGCGAGGCCGCCTGCGAAGGCGGCCTCGATTGCCGTCGGGGTCTAACGCCAGTCGCCGAGCGCGGCGTTGACCAGCGCCAACGCGGCCACAGCCGCCGTATCGGCGCGCATGACGCGCGGGCCGAGCGAGATCGCAAGCGCGTACGGTTGCTGGCGCAGCAGCGCCCGCTCCGAGACATCGAACCCACCCTCGGGCCCGATGAGCACCGCCAACGGCTTTGCCTCGACGGCGGCGAGCGCCGCCAGCGGGTTCGCCACGTTCGCAGCCTCGTCGCAGAAAATCAGCTGTCGCTTCGGATCCCAGGCCGCGAGCAAGGCATCGAGCTTCACCGGCTCGCCCACGCTCGGCACGCGCAGCACGCCGCACTGCTCGGCCGCCTCGATGGCGTTGGCGCGCATGCGCTCGAGGTTGACGCGCGCCGCAATGGTGCGCCGGGTTAGCACCGGCTGCAGGTGCGCGACGCCCATTTCGGTCGCCTTCTGCACCATGTAGTCGAGGCGCGCATGCTTCAGCGGCGCAAAGAGATAGTGCACGTCGGGGCCGTCCTGCTGCGGGCGCGTCGGCGCCACGCATTCGAGCGTGCAGCGGCGCTTGCCGACCTCGGCGAGCCGCGCGCGCCATTCGCCGTCGCGTCCATTGAAGACGAGGATATCGGCGCCGGCGCGGAGCCGCAGCACGTTGAGGAGGTAGTTCGCCTGCTCTGTCGTGCAGGCAATCAGAGCCGCGCCCGCAAGCGGCCGCTCGACGAATAGCCTCACGTCGTGGAAATCGTCACTTCGCATGCCGCTATAAGCCAGCTAGGACGCCTCGGCGCAATGCGCTAGCTAACGGGCGCACGAGCTGGCGATGGGGCCACTTAAATTGTCGGGTATCGGGGGAGCCGGCCTGTAGCCTTTGCAAAGAGCACCGATGGTGCCGCCGTCCTTGTCGGCGCCCGCCAGGCAATAGAGTCCGGTGCCGTCCGGCTGCGGTGTGAAGGCTACCCTGCGCGCGCCGTTTTCATCGCCGAGGTTCGCATCGAGATAGTTCAGTGCGTGGATGCGCGTGGCCCCGGCCTCGCCGGTCATCCGCCGCGGGCGGAAATGTGTGTCGGTGACGGGGATGGCCTCGACGGCGCGAAGCCTCAGCTTGCCGTCCGCCGCCTTCTTCAAATGCACACGCGCCATCAGCCCATAGTCGCGGCACGGGCCCTTGCCGGTCATGTCGGCCGTGCCCTGATGCAGGAAGTTGCCGAGCCCGTAGAAGATCAGCGACTGCCCGGCGATCTCGACGCCGCGGACCACATGCGCGTGGTGGCCGACGATGAGATCGATGCCGTCCTGCTGCGCCGCGAGACCGCGGTAGTCGGCGAACTGCTTGGCGTCGGCACGCACCCTGCCTTCCTCGCCGTAGTGGATCGACAGGATGCGGTACTGCGCCGGCGCGGCAACGAGACGCCGCCGCACCTCGGCATAATCGTCGTCGGAGCGGTAGGAGTTCTGCCCCGGCTTGTTCGGGCCCGCGCGGTGACGCTCGAGATTGTTCGTGACGATTCCGGTCGCCGCGAAGGCGATGTCCGAACCTTTGACGGTGACGCGCTGCGGACGGCTCGCCTGCTCGCTGTTCATGCCGACGCCGGCGGCTACCGCGAGACGTTCATTCTGCAGTTCGCCGACGTGTTTCAGTGTCTCCTTCAGGCCCTCGACGCCGTAATCCATAGAGTGATTGTTGGCGAGCGACAGCAGATTGAAGCCGCGCGAGACGAGATGGCGGATGCCGTTCGGGTGAGTGCGGAAGTTGAACGGAGCGCTCTGCTCCTTACTATCGGGGGTGAGATCGTTGCGATCGGTCACCACCGTCTCGACGTTCATGAAGTTGAGGTCGCCGTTGATGTCGTTGTCGATGAGCGACGTCGTCTCGGCCCACGTCTGGAAGGCGCCGCGACGGACGCCCTCGGTTTCGACGAGTTGATTGGAGCGATTGAGCCCGACGTCGCCGACAAGCGTGATCGTCACTTCATCGGCCGAGCTCGCCCAGCCCGGCGCGGCCGGCGGGCAAAGGACAGCGAGCAGGACGGCGAGGGTGCAGCGGCGAAAGCGGTTTTTCATGGCGGGATAAAGGCCTTCAGAGTTTGGCGGGGCCAGGGCAATCGCGTGGATTGCTTAAAGCTCGACGGCGCCTTTGCGCTTGGCCTTGTAATCCGGCTCGACGTGGATGACGACGTCGGTGTTCACCAATTCCTTCTCGATCGCGAGCTCTAGACGGTCGCAGATGTCGTGCGCGGCCTCGACGGTCATCTCGCCGGGCACGACGAGATGGAATTCGATGAACGTCTGCGGTCCGGCGGTGCGCGTGCGGATGTCGTGCGCCTGCAGCGCACCCTCGCCGTTGGCGCGGATCACCTCCTTGATGCGCACCTCGATCTGCGGCGAGGCAGCCTGGTCCATCAGCGCGCTCATGGATTCGACGGCCAGCTTGTAGCCGATGCGCAGGATGTTGAAGGCGACCGCCCCGGCGATGAGCGGGTCGAGGATGGCCCAGCCGGTCACCGTCGCCAGCACGAGGCCGAGCAGGACGCCGACCGAGGTGATGACGTCGCTGACGAGGTGGTGCCCGTCGCCCTCGAGGGCCGGAGAGCTCCAGGCCCTGCCGCGGCTGATCAGCACCCAGGCCCAGCCCGCGTTGATGGCCGTCGCGAGCCCGTTCACCAGTAGGCCCGCGGCCGGGTCGACCAGCGTACGCGGGTGCAGAAGCGCCAGATACGCTTCGCGGAAGATGAGCAGCGCGGCGACGATGATCAGCGCGCCCTCGAGCACGGCCGAGAAATACTCAGCCTTATGGTGACCGAAAGGGTGGCCGCGGTCGGGCGGCTGCGAGCCGATGCGAATGGCAATGAGCGCGGCGACGGCCGTCAGCACGTTGACGATGCTTTCCAGCGCATCGGAGAACAGCGCCACGCTGCCGGTCATAAGGAACGCGATGTACTTGATGCCCATCACGGCGAGCGCGACGCCGATACTGACGGCCGCGATCGTGTGATGCTTGTTGCGAGCGGGATCCACGGGGCTCTTCATGGGGGGCATTAAGCGGCTACGCCGCCGGTCGGCAAGGAACTTTGTGCCTGGCAAGACGCTCCGACGCAGCGGCGTTTTCCACATGCCTGACGCGCCACTCACTCCCGCCCCGCCCGCGAATCTGATGGGGAGTGGGGATTGAGCTGCACCCGCGCCGCATGTGCGCCCGGCAGCCGAGGCGGAGGGCAAAACCCATGGCTAATTTCCCAACCCATATTGTTGTCGGCACCATCGTGGCGGGATCGCTCGCGACGCTGACGCTGGCGGCGGACGTGATCGCGCCTGAAAACCTCGTGGCCGTCACCATGGCCGGGTCGCTCGGCTCGGTGCTGCCCGACATCGACTTGAAGGATTCCCGCCCCAGCCGCGCGCTGTTCGCCGGGCTAGCGGTGTTCTTCTCGTTCGCGCTCCTGTTCCACTTCGCCCCACGCCTTTCGATCGCTGAAATGTGGATCTTGTGGATCGGTACGCTGCTGTTCGTGCGCTTACGGGGTGCACACGATGTTCCATCGCTTCACCTCCCACCGCGGCATATGGCATTCGCTCATCGCCGGGCTCGTCTGCGCGTTGGCGACCGTCATCATCTTCTACTACGTGTTTGATCGGCCGGACGGCGTCGCCTGGCTTGGCGGCGGGTTCCTGCTCATCGGCTTCCTGACGCACCTGATCCTCGATGAGATGTACTCCGTCGACGTTCTCGGCAACCACATCAAGAAGTCGTTCGGGACTGCCTTCAAGCCTATCGACATGCGCAACCCGGCCGGTTCGGTGGCGATGGCTGTGGCGGCCGTGGCGCTGCTGTTCCTCACGCCGTCGATCACCGTGTTCTACGACGGCATCACGTCGCGCCCGATGTGGGCGTCCCTGAACCAGCGCCTGCTGCCGCAAGACAATTGGTTCGGCGTGGTGATCAATCGCCAAGTCGCAGCCAAACCGGCACCCGTCGAGGCACCGCAGACCACTGGCTCGCTGCCAACGGCTCCGGTGGCTGAAGGGGTGGCGAACCCCGCGACGCCATAATACGGCTCATGGCCGGCGGCGCCCCTTACGAACGCGTTGTCGGCGCCGAGCAACGCTTCTGAAGACCGGCGAGATAGGTCGAGATCAAATCATCGACCAGCGCGCGCCCTGAATGCGCGGTGACATGGGAGAGCTTGTCGGCCGTCGACAAGGCTGTCATTCCGTGCACGCTGGCCCATAGCGTGCGCGCGTGCCGCTTCTGGTGAACTGCATCGGAATCGGGAAGCAGTGGCACCAGCGCCTGCTCGAGTGGCATCAGCAGGTTCTCGACCTTGGCCTGGTACCACTCGGGCACCTCGCGGCCGGCGGGCATGCGATGCTCGTTGAGCAGGTTCCAGAGCTTGGGTCGTTCCTGGGTGAAGACGAAATAGGTGCCGACGAGGCGCCGCAACCGGTCCGCGGGGGGCCCGGAGGTATCGGTGTCGGCAAGCCGGCCGGCGAGTTCATCGAGCAGTCGCGCCTCGATGATCAGGAGAAGATCGTCGAGATTTTCGAAGACGTTATAAAGCGTGCCCGGCGAATACCCGACGCGTTTGGCGATCTCGCGCGCGGACAGGCCCTCAAGCCCGTCCTGCTCGACGATTTCAGTCGTCGCCTCGATGATCAGCTCGCGCAACTCATCGGGCGTGTGTATGGAGCGTCGGCCCATGTGAGCGCCATCCGGTCGTTTGAAGACGGACTATCAGGCTACAATATGCCGAGCGCGGGCGTGGGCAAGATCATTTAGGTTGGTAACTGACCGAATTCTGGTGCAGATGGCGTGTGGCTGCGCGTCCGGCCAGCAAAAGTCGGCGTGCGGGAGTGCCGCCGCTCAGCAGCTTTTGGTGCAGTTGTCGCCTTCTACGTAGTCGACGCAACTATTGCGGGGGCTGTGATAGGACTTGTTGGTCAAGGTCATGGCGGCGGAGAAGCCGGGTACAAAGTCGCCAAAAAGCGGCTTGAAGAGATAGGTCGCGTCGACGACGATCACGCTGCCGCCTTTGCCCACGATGCCGGCCGGAAGGCTGTACGCCGAGCAGTCCGCGGGTACGCTCTTCCCGTTAAACGAGTACGACCACACCACCTTTGTGTCGGCAGCGTCGGTCGTCGACGCGCGGACAGAAATCACGCCAAGCTTAAGCGTTGTGGCGTCGTAGGGCTGCATCAAATGCTTTATCGAAAGCATCATGTTGTCGAGGTTGGTTTTTGCCCCCGATGTACCATGCAGCTTGTCTCCGAGGAACGCCTCGCGTGCGACCAAATCGCCGGCGGTCGTTGCTGCCGACGTAAAGCGTCGATCGGTGTTGACGGCGCGACCGATCTCAATCGTTGCCAGCAGCATGAGGAGCAAGAGCGGCGCGAGCAAAGCGAATTCGACCGCAGCGGCGCCCTGTGTGTCATGCCAGAACAGGCCGCGGCATTTGCCGGCGCGCTTGGCGACTTTACTTCGGCACATGGGAACTCTACCCCGAATCATCACTCGAACGGCTCGCTCTTGAAGGCCGAGGAAGCTTGAATCATCGCTGGTCCGGAGCCACCCGGTCCTGTGCCTAGCTTCAAGAACGCGAAGCTGCTGGCGAGATCCCACTTGTAGCAAAGCGTCACGAGGACAACCTCGCTGGCGCCTCCGGAGTATTTCGAAATCAACTCGCCACTCGAACCGGTGGAACCCACCATGTTGCCGTTGCTATCGGTGCAGCTCTGCGGCGAGATCCCGCTCCAAGTTGCGGCATGCTGAACGAGGACGGCGAGCTTACTGCAGTTGATGTAGCTGCCGGCGGCGGTACAGGCGATATTCTTGAAGTCGCCGACCGAGATGTCGCCTTTGTCCGCTTCGCCCGTACGGACTTTTCGTCCTGCTGCCTCCGCGCCGTACTCCAGCGAGGTCGATGCCAAGAAGTACAGCCCCATACCGATGGTGCCGAATACGAACAGGAGGAAGGGCAAGGCAACGATGGCAAATTCTACGGCCGCGACGCCGTCTTCATTGCGCAGCCAGCCGGACCGCGAGGGGCGCGGCCGATGCAAGGATCGAGGGCGGTTGGTCGGGAAAAAACGCATCTACTCGTCTCAAGCGAAAATCCGCCCAGACGTTATGTTTGCGTCCGTGAATTATGTATTACTTCGTTAGTAATTGAGTGGTTTCGGTAAGCAAAACGTAAACAACAAGAGAAGAGGACCGCGAGCGTCGCTCAGTCCGTTTCCGCTTATTCCTGGCTGCCGGCCTGTGGGGCGCTGCTATTGGGTTGCGACGTGGCCGATCTCGATTGCGCGGCCTTGCTGATAAAGTCGTAAAACGCCTGATTGTCGCCGACCACTATGGTGGGCATGCAACTGGGCGAGCAGGTGTAAGTCTCGCGCAGGGAACCTTTGTGCAGGACGAGGGTATGCCGGTCTTCCGCTTCGACCACTACGCGCTGGTCCTGAATGACATTGCGCTGGGCGTCGAGCGCAATGATGTTGGTGATGCCGAACGTCTTACCGGTCACGACCAGGAGATTGCCGCCTTGCACCGTCACATCGGCGATCGAAGGGTTGCCGATGATGACGTCGGATACGGCACGCGGCAGTCGTATCAGCTGCGACTGGTCGTAGCGTACGACGAGGTCGGCGGCGCCTGCGCCGACGGTGCTTGCCAGGATGCTGGAACAAAACATTGCGGCGGCGAAAGCCGCGCGACGCAATAATGCGACTGACGACCGCTTCATACTGGGCATGTTCGGACAGTTCCTCGGTGCTCAATGCGCATTACTTCAAAAATTGGTGAAGAAAGCGGAAATCCACTGGCACCTGTGATCAACGCGATCTGCGCAGAAATCCTTTCGTAGCGAATTCGACCCGGCGGGACGGATATCTCGGAGCGCACACGGAAATACTATTCCAAAGTTATTGGCGTCGCGTAAGTATTTATGGTGAGGCCATTGTCTAACCGAGCGGCGCCAGTAGCGGCCGGAGAGGTTTATCTAACGAATACTCGCGGAGCGATGCGATACAACTTTTTATGTCTTTACACGACTGCGCGTAAAAAAATTACATCGATAGCTATAGTTAGAAATAACGAAATGTTAGGAGACATTTACGAGCAAATTATTCCGTTTTACTCCAGTTTAATAACTCAGGGCTCAAATGATCCCAGTCACGCGGCGCAAGGGCTGCAGGGCTTCAAAATACGCGACCTAAAAAACTGGGAGATGCTGTCATGAAGACGTTCCTCGCTCGTTTCGCTCAGGACGACTCCGGCGTGACCGCCATTGAGTACGGCCTGATCGCTGCTTTCATTGGCGTCGGCATTATCACTGGCCTTACGCAGCTCAAGGGCGGCCTCAACACGCTGTTCGGCAATATCACCACGAAGCTGCAGTAAGTCGGGGTCGATAACCTCGAAGGCCGCCCGGCGCAGGCGCCAGGCGGCCTTTTCGTATCAACCGTCAGGATGGCTGGTGGCGGCACACTTCCGGGTCACTCGTTGCACGAGCGCCGCTTGAGGCTTGTTTAACGGTTGTGCCTCAAATCTGCAGTGTCTTTTCGTCGTCCAGATCCGGAGATCGGAGTGGCTGGCTACCCTTTGCTTTTCGTCTTTCCCTTCGCCATGGCTTATGCGGCGGCATCGGACCTGCTGA
Organism: uncultured Alphaproteobacteria bacterium; assembly: GCA_963724595.1. Taxonomy (GTDB): domain Bacteria; phylum Pseudomonadota; class Alphaproteobacteria; order Rhizobiales; family Hyphomicrobiaceae; genus Hyphomicrobium_A. Next base: position 334,236 of record CAVRVR010000022.1, read on the forward strand.
CCATGCGCATCGCCAACAGCGTGTCGATGGGCCTCGTCGTCGCCTTCCTGGTCATTGCTCTGATCGCCGGCATGACCGCCGAAGAAATGCTGATACACTTTGGGATTGGCGCGGCGCTCCTCGTCGCGGGGATGCTGCTCTTCGGCTTGAACCTCGTGGGCGGCGGCGACGTAAAGCTACTCGCGGCCGCGGGTCTGTGGATCGGTTACGACCAGCTGGCTCCCTTCCTACTCTACGTGACAATTTTTGGAGGCGCGCTGGCGCTCCTCCTGTTGGCATATCGGCGCTTTCCAGCCACTGCTTTGCCGCTGCCAACATGGGCGGCGCGGCTGCACACCGAGGGGGAAGGCATGCCCTACGGTATCGCCATCGCCGCCGGAGCGCTTGTTGTTTACCCGCTCACCGACTGGCCGACGCTACTGACGGCCTAGCGTGCCGGCAGCAACACCGGTGGCGCCAAGGGTCAATCTGCTACGGCGATTAACGTTGCGTTGACATTTGTCGTTCAGTGTCGGCTGACGAACAAAAAACGACGCACCGGTCATGCCGGGCAACAGGATTTATCGGCTGTGAAGCGGGCGCAACTGATCGGCATCACGATTGCGGGCGGAGCGGGTCTCCTCGCCTTCGTTCTCATGCGCTCGATCGTCAGCGGCCCCTCCGCTCCCACCCAAATTGCCGTCCCCGTCAATGCAACCGAGGTTCTCGTTGCACGCCGTGACATCCCGCTCGGCGACATCACCAAAGACACCGATTTCCGCTGGCAGACGTGGCCGGCCGATGCCGTGACGCCAACTTTCATCACGCAGGCCGATGGGGATGAAGGCATGAAGTCGGTCACCGGCGCGATCGCGCGTTCTCCCCTGCTCGAGGGCGAACCGGTAACCCGCCAGAAGCTGATCAAGGCAGGGCAGGGCGGTGTCCTTGCCGCAATTCTGCCGACCGGAATGCGCGCCATCTCTACGCGCATCAAAGAAGAAACGTCGGCCGGCCGACTGATCCTCCCGAATGATCGCGTCGACGTCATTCTCACGCGCCGCGTACGCGGACATGGCGGCCAGGACGAATTCGTCAGCGACACACTGTTCTTCAACGTCCGTGTCCTCGCCATCGGGCAGGAGATCGGCACCAAGGAAGGCAGTAAGTCGTCGGAGAGCGCCGCCAACACGGCGACGCTCGAGCTAACCCCGGGTCAGGCAGAGCTGCTGGCGCGCGCCAATTCGGCGGGCGAGATCAGCCTGTCGCTGCGCAGCATCGCAGACGGCGACCAGAAGGGGGGCGGCCCCACTGCCGCCAAGAACGATGAGCGCGGAAGCGTCGTGCGTGTACTTCGCTACGGCGTACCATCGCGTGCGTACGGCGTGAACTGAGTTGCGTTTGATTCAGTTTCGGCTGTCGAAAAGGTAATTCGATCATGCGAACGACCCGAAAATGGGCTCGCGCCAGTATGGCTGCAGTGTTCTTTGTCGCGACCTGTGTCGGCGACGTCCACGCGGCTGACATGAAGGGACAACAGCCCGGAGGCAAGGTTGGCAGCGATTCCGTGCTGCGCATCCCGGCCAACGCGGCATTCCCGCTCTCGAAGCGGCTCGATCTGGGCGTCGGTCGCTCGATTGTGGTGCAGTTTCCGATTCCGCTGAAGGACGTCCTCGTCTCCGATCCGGCCATGCTCGATGCCGTCGTGCAGTCGTCGGACCGCGTGTTCCTCATCGCCAAGAAGACCGGCCAGACCAACGCCTTTTTCTTCGATGAATACGGCCAGCAGATCCTTACTCTCGAGGTTGCTGTCGGCGCCGACCTGTCGGCGCTCGATACGCTTTTGACGCGCCTCATCCCCGGCTCGAACGTGCATAGCGAGATCGCTGGCAAAGCAATCGTGCTCACCGGCACGGTGCGCACTCCGATCGATTCCAGTCGCGCCGCGCAGATCGCCGCGCAGTTCGCACAAACAATCGTGGATGCCAACAGCGTCGTCACGGGACCGAGCCTCACATCGAACACGACAAGCACGACCACCACCAATATCGGTCGAGGTTCGAACTATCAGGCAAACAGCGATTCCAACACCGGCCCAGGCTCCGGTGACCCGGCCGACGTCTACGCGGCGAAGCCAGTGATCAATCTCCTCGTCGTCGAGGGCGAAGAGCAGGTGATGCTGCGCGTCAGCGTCGCCGAGGTCCAGCGCACCATACTCAAGCAGTTCGGAATCAACGTCGGCGCGCTCGTTAACTCCGGCAACTTCACCACTGCGATCCTGTCGGACAATGGTTTGCCGTTGACCGCGGCCGCGCTCGGAGAGCTGCCCGTTGCCGGTCTGGCGACGTCGGGTGGGCTCAATCTGTTCAATGCTGCCGCCACGGGCGCTCAGTTTCCGACGCCAGGCTTCGGTGCCGGTTTCGGCAACTCGGGTGTCGCTTCGGCATGGAAGTCGGGTAACCAGGCTGTCACCGGTGCCCTGCGCGCTCTCGAGCGCGACGGCTTGCTGAAGACGCTGGCCGAGCCGAACCTGACTGCAGTGTCGGGTGAGCCCGCCAAGTTTCTCGCCGGCGGCGAGTACCCGGTTCCCGTCGTCGACAGCCTCGGACAGGTCAGCGTCGTCTACAAGGAGTACGGCATCGGCATCGCCTTCACGCCGGTCGTGCTCTCGGAAGGCCGCATCAGCCTGAAGATCGAAACCGAGGTCAGCGAGCTGACGCAAGAGGGCGCCGTCGTGCTGTCGGGCATTCAGATCCCGGCGCTGAAGAAGCGCCAGGCCAACTCGACCGTCGAGCTGCCGTCGGGCGGCTCGATCGCCATCGCCGGCCTGCTGTCGGAGGACACGCAGACAGAACATCGAAGGCTTCCCGGGCCTGAAGGATCTGCCGATCCTCGGCACTCTGTTTCGCAGCCGCGACTACCAGAAGAAGGAAACCGAGCTCGTCGTGATCGTCACGCCGTACATGGTGCGCCCCGTGGCTCGCCAGGAGCTTGCGCGGCCGCTCGATGGCCTCGGCGACCCGACCGATCGCAAGGCGAATTTCCTAGGCCACATCAACCGCATCTACGGCGGCGGACGGCCCGCTCCGGTGGGCGATCTCAAGGGCGACTACGGATTCATCGTGGAATAGGCGGATGGGCTGGAGACGTATCATGACTGCCTCAAATGCGACGCGGCCTGCGCGCAAAAGCAGCGCCCGCTCGCTCGGAGTGAAGCTGCTCGCCGCTTCCGCCGTCACGCTGGCGATGGCCGGCTGCAAGACCACGGATGATCCGACACGTGTCGCCGGCTGGACGTTGATCGACAGCTCTCAGCGCCATCCGATCCTCGTCTCGCAGGAACCGACGACGCATCTCATCCGCATCGCTCGTGGCGCCAATGGACTTACGTCGTCGCAGCGCGCCCAGCTTATGAACTTCGCAAATCACTACCGGGCGACCGATGCCGGCAACAGCCGTCTCGTCGTGGCCGTGCCGAGCGGCGGTGCCAACGAGGTCCCGGCAATGTACGCCGTCGGCGAAATCCGTTCGATGTTGACGGACCAAGGCTTCGGCGAATCTTCGATCTCGGTCGAGGCGTATAGCGCCGAAGGCGCCAGCGATCCGCCGATCCGCGTTTCGTACATGCGCTACGTGGCCGAGCCGCCGCAGTGCGGCGACTGGTCGACCAATCTCTCCAATGACCCGATGAACCTGCCCTACCCGAACCTCGGCTGCGCCCAGCAGCGCAACCTCGGCGTCATGATTGCCAATCCGTCCGACCTACTGGGCCCGCGCAGCGAGACTGCACGTTCCAGCGAGCGTCGCGATCAGGTGTGGGGCAAGTACATCAAGGGCGATCCGACGGGCGCCCGCAAGAGCGTGGACGAGCGCGTGAACCGCGACAACAGCAATTGATGACTTAGCATAGCCAAGGTCGCCGAGATCATGTCGAACCAAGCGAAGCCCATCGTTAGCCCCGAGGAATTGGTCGGCGTGGGCGCTCCGCTAGCCGGGCTCGACGATGGCGTAGTCGATCCGGCTGGGTTGCGCGCACGGCCCATTCCGCGCATCTCGATCCAGGCCTTCTGCGAGAACGGGGCAACGGCGGAGATCATTCAGATCGCTTCTGAGGACCGCCGGCTGGCGAAGACGCATGTCAGCGTGCACATGGGCGGCATCGAGGCGGCCGTCGCTCATTATCAGCAGAATCCGACGCCGAACCTCATCATCATCGAGAGCAGCCTTCCGCGCGATCACATTCTTGCTGAGCTGGATAGGCTGGCGGAGAACTGCGACCCGGGCACGAAGGTGCTCATTATCGGTCACGCCAACGACGTGATGCTCTATCGCGATCTGTTGAAGCGCGGCGTCAGCGAGTATCTCGTCGAGCCGATCGCTCCGCTGCAGCTGATGGAAGCGATATCCCATCTCTACAACAATCCGGAGACCGAGCCGGTCGGCCACGTGTATGCGTTCATCGGCGCCAAGGGCGGCGTCGGCTCGTCGACCGTCTGTCACAATGCGGCCTGGTCGATGTCAGAGATCCTCAAGGTCGACGTCGTCATTGCCGACCTCGATCTCGCCTTCGGCACGACCGGCCTCGATTTCAATCAAGATCCGATGCAGGGCATTGCCGATGCGCTGTCGAGCCCGGACCGCCTCGACGAAGTGCTGCTTGATCGCCTGCTGACCAAATGCTCTGAGCATCTTTCGATCTTCGCCGCCCCCGTCGTGCTCGATCGCGACTACGACATTTCGGTCGCCGGCTGCGATCAGGTCATCGACGTCGTCCGACAGAACGTGCCCTATGTCGCCGTCGATCTGCCGCACACGTGGACGGCGTGGGTGCAAGAGCATCCTGTTGCAAGCGGACGAGGTGATCATCACCGCGGCGCCCGATCTCGCCAATCTGCGCAACGCCAAGAACATCGTCGATCTGCTTGCAGCAGTCGCGGCGCAACGACAGCAAGCCGCGCCTCGTCATGAACATGGTCAACATGCCAAAGCGCCCGGAGATCAGCGTCAAGGAATTCGAATCCGCGATCGGTCTCAAGGCCATCAGCATCATCGATTTCGATAGCGAGACCTTCGGACAGGCGGCCAACAACGGCCAGATGATCGAAGAGCTGAGCGCCAAGGCTCGCTCGGCGGCGGCCTTCCGCGAGATTGCCATGGCCGTAAGCAACCGGCGCGATACGCAGCCGCCGAAGAAGTCGTCTGGGTTTGCCCCGTTCCTCGAGAAACTGAAGCTCAAGCGTTAGGTGAAGTAGATGTTCGGTAAGCGTACTGGCGACACGTCCGTCCCGCGCCGCGTTCCGCAGCAGCCCATCGCGCCGAGCGCACCTGCACCTGTGGCGGACGAGCCCAAACCGTCGGCGACGAGAACGGCTCTGGCCAACGGCCAGATGAACAATGCCGTTACGGCGGAGCCGCAGCGTCGCCACTCGGAAGAATACTACGACGTGAAGACGACGGTCTTCAACGCGCTCATCGATACGATCGATCTGACGCAGCTCGCCAAGCTCGACGTCGCCTCGGCGCGCGAGGAGATCCGCGACATCGTCAGCGAGATCATCCAGATCAAAAACGTCATCATGTCGATCGCGGAGCAAGAGGAGCTCCTCGAGGACATCTGCAACGACGTGCTCGGCTACGGCCCGCTCGAGCCATTGCTGGCGCGGGATGACATCGCCGACATCATGGTCAATGGCGCCGACACCACCTTCATCGAGGTCGCCGGCAAGGTGCATAAAACGGGCGTGCGCTTTGCCGACAACCTGCAGCTCATGAACATCTGCCAACGCATCGTCAGCCAGGTTGGCCGCCGCGTCGATGAATCGAGCCCGATCTGCGACGCGCGTCTTCCCGACGGCTCGCGCGTCAACGTCATCGCCCCGCCGCTGGCCATCGACGGCCCCGCCCTCACCATTCGTAAGTTCAAGCGCGATAGGCTTAACCTCGACCAGCTCGCCAAGCTCGGTACGATCTCGAACGACGGCAAGCAGATTCTCGACATCATCGGTCGCGTGCGCTGCAACGTATTGATTTCCGGCGGTACCGGCTCGGGAAAGACGACGCTTCTCAACTGCCTAACCGGATCGATCGAGGATGATGAGCGCATCATCACCTGCGAAGACTCGGCCGAGCTTCAGCTGCAGCAGCCCCACGTGGTTCGCCTCGAAACACGGCCGCCCAATCTCGAGGGCGAGGGCGAGATAAAGATGCGCGATCTCGTCAGGAACTGTCTGCGTATGCGTCCCGAGCGCATCATCGTCGGCGAGGTCCGTGGACCGGAAGCCTTCGACCTCTTGCAGGCGATGAACACGGGCCACGACGGCTCGATGGGAACGCTTCACTCCAACAGCCCGCGCGAAGCTATCAGCCGTCTCGAGTCGATGATCATGATGGGTGGCTACCAGCTGCCCGTGCGAACGATACGCGAGATGATCACCGGCTCCGTCGACGTCATCGTGCAGGTGGCGCGTCTGCGCGACGGCTCGCGCAAGATGACTCACATCACCGAGGTGCTCGGGATGGAAGGCGATGTCGTGACGCTGCAGAACCTCATCGTGTTCGACATCACCGGCGAGGACGCCAACGGTCGTATTCTAGGGCGGCACCGTTCGACCGGTATCGCCAGACCGCGGTTCTGGGATCGCGCTGTATACTACGACCAGGAGGGCAGGCTCGCCGAGGCGCTGGCGGCATCGGAGGTTCTCGACGCCAACGGCAACCCGCTCGGAGACAACAATGTCTGAGTCGGATCTGCTCTCGTTCGGTGCGGCAATGCTCGCAGCGCTCGCCGTCGGTGCGCTGGCATACGCCTTTCTGCATCCGTATTTCTCCGGGGAGCGCGAGAAGGATTCGCGCCTGAAAGGCGTGATAGAGCCGAAGGGCCGCGACTCGTTGAGCGTGCTCGAGCAGGTGACGTCACGGCGCAAATCGGTCGCCGACACCTTGAAGGACATGGAGAACCGCCAAAAGGCGGCCGAGAAGGTCTCGCTCCGGCTGCGATTGGAGCGTGCCGGACTTAAGATAACGCCGAGGACTTACTGGCTGGCTAGCTTGGTTTGCGGCGCCGTCTTCGCCTTCATCGTGACGATGTCGCTGCCGTCGGGCGCTACGCGAACGTTGCTGTCCGTTATGGTTGGCCTCGTCGGCGTATTCGGTATTCCGCGCTGGTTCGTTAACAAGCTCACGGCCAGACGCCAGACGAAGTTCACCCGCGAGCTGCCCAATGCCATCGACATCGTCGTGCGCGGCATGAAATCGGGCCTGCCGCTGAACGAATGCTTGGCGATCATCGCGCGTGAAAGCGAGGAGCCCCTTGCCGGAGAGTTCCGCGAGGTCATCGAGCAGCAGCGTGTCGGTGTGTCGCTGGGAGAAGCGCTGCAGCGCCTGACGATGCGCATGCCGCTTCCCGAGGTGAAGTTTCTGCCGATCGTCGTCGCCATCCAGCAGCAGGCGGGCGGCAATCTTTCGGAAGCTCTCAGCAATCTTTCGACCGTGCTGCGCGATCGCTTCCAACTGAAAATGAAAGTCAAGGCACTGAGCGCGGAGGCCAAAGCCTCGGCCTGGGTCCTCGCTTCGTTGCCGCCGATCGTGACGTTCCTCGTTTATGGGACGGCGCCCGAGTACATCTCCGTTCTCTTCGATACGCGCACTGGCAACTTTGCGCTGATGTTCTGCGGCCTATGGATGCTGATGGGCATCCTGGTGATGCGCAAGATGATCAACTTCAAGTTCTGAGCTCGTCGGTGCGGGCGCATCAGCGCTCATCCGAGAGGTAGCGGGTCCGGCAATGCATCTGATCGACACGTTCATCAATCCGACTTTCATCGTCACCATTCTGACGGCGATCTGCGCCTTCGCCACGGTGCTGACGATCACCATGCCGATGCTGGCCCGCGACCGCATGAACCACCGCATGCGCACCATGGCGGTTGAGCGCGACAAGTTGCGCGCCGAGCGGCTCGCCGAGATGAATTGCGCGCGATCGCCAGGGAAGCCTGCGGAAGACGCCGAAAGGCTTCATGCAGCAGATCGTCACCGGGCTCAATCTGCGCAAGATGCTCGATACCGAGGAGCTGCGCGATCGCCTGAAGCGAGCCGGCTTGCGCGGACAGGCGCCGCTCGTCGCTTTCATGTTCTTCCGCGTCGCGGCGCCGGCAAGCTTCTTCTTGGGCGCTATCTTCTACCTATTCGTCCTCGGCGGCTTGGCCTATCCGCCGCTCATCAAGATAATGATGGCGCTCGCTGCCGCCTTCTTGGGTTCTTACGCGCCGAGCATTTTTATCGAGAACCTCATTCAGAAGCGCCAGACGTCGATCAAGATGGCGTTCCCCGACGCGCTCGACATGCTGCTCATCTGCGTGCAGTCGGGCATGTCGGTGGAGGCCGCCTTCGGCAAGGTATCCAAGGAGGTTGCCGGTCAGTCGCTCGAGCTCGCCGAAGAGCTGAGCTTGACGACCGCCGAGCTGTCGTACCTGCAGGATCGCCGGCAGGCATTCGATAATCTCGGCAAACGCACGGGCATCCCCGGCGTCAAAGCCGTGACGACGGCGCTGATCCAGGCGGAGCGTTATGGCACTCCCGTCGGTCAAGCGTTGCGCGTCATGGCCAAAGAGAACCGTGACATTCGCCAATCGGAGGCCGAGAAGAAGGCGGCATCGTTGCCCCCCAAGCTCACCGTGCCGATGATCATCTTCTTCCTGCCGGTACTGTTCGTCGTGATTCTCGGGCCGGCCGCTATCAGCTACTGGGAATGGAGCTGAGGCCTGAAGGCGACACCTGAGCGCCGGTCCGATCCGGGACCTGTTCAGATGGAGCGCTTGCTGAGCGTTCGGCTCAACGCTTGGCCTGGGCCACCATCGGTGACCAGGAGCTCGACTTGACGGCCGCCGATTTCGCAGCGGCCTTCGGGGCAACTGCCGCCTTCTTCGGCATTGCCGCCGGCGCGTTGTCCTCACTCGCGAGCTGGGCCGCCATCTCCGCGACCGACATTACCGTCGCGGCCGGAGCCGTTACGAGCTTTCACTGGAGTGGGCACCGCCGGTTCATCCGTCGTGACGATCCAGGCCGTATCGTGCACCGCCTTGGCGTCGATCGGCGGCAGAGCCTTTACATCGGCGACCTTCTCCACCGGCACGGCGGCCTCGACCGGCGCTTCGGCGACGTTGGCTTCGGCATTCCACTCTGCCGGCTGCGGATCGGAGTTCGGCGCCGGCTTGGGACCGAGGGCGACCTTCTGCACCGGCGAAGTGGCGGCGGCCGGCGGTGCCTCGGCGACGTTGGCCGCGGTATTCCATTCTGCCGGCTGTGGGTCGGAGTTCGGCACCGACTTGGGATCGAGTTTCACCACCTGGCGAAGATAGTCGGAATTCTCGGTGGCATTGGTCATCGGGATATCGCGCGCGGCAACCAACTTCGCCTCGTCGTATTTGCCCTGCAAGCCGAGCACCAGGGCCAGGTTCTGCCGGATGCGCGGCGAGTTGCTGTCCGATGCCGCGGCCTGGCGCAGCATCGTTTCCGCCTTTGTCGACTCGCCGTTCATGGCGTAGGCGAGAGCGAGGTTGCTCAGCACAGAGGGCTGATTGTGGGCGAGGGATAATGCCCGCTCGAACAGTGGAATGGCGTCGTTGTACTTGCCTTCTTTGGCGAGCGCGGCGCCCCGAGCCGAGATTACGCGCCAGTCCGGCCTGGCGGGGTCATCAGCCACCTCAAGCAGCTTCTTGGCCACGCCCACCTGATCGAGATCGAGGGCGAGTCGGCCGTATTCGCTGGCGAGCTCGCGGTTTTCACCGTGGAAGAATGACGCTTGCTGCAGCACCGCAAGCGCCCGGCGCTTCTCGCCCATGGCCTTGAGATTGCGCGCGTAGCTGAGCGCCGTCTTCAGATCGCGCGGGTTCTCCCCGTACTGCTTGCCCCAGTAGTCGGTCGCCTTCAGTAGGTCATCGCCGGCGCCGGCGGGCTGGGCGCTCGCCTGCGCCTGCTGCTGTGCCGGAGCGGAGGAACCATTGATCGAGAGCAAATCGCTTGCGCCCGGCGTCAGCGATTGGCCGCACGCGCCGAGCATGAGCGAGGCCGTGAGCGCGGCAATCGTGCCGCCCTGACGAAGCCTGGAACGCGCCGGGTGCCTGTGAGAAGCGAACGCCATCGTGGTCCCCCTGATCGATTGGGATCAGAGGGGGGCGTAAAGCCCCGAATCCTCTGTCCCTTGACCGTCAGGTTGGGAGACACTTCTCAACAAACGATTAACCCTCGCTAACCATCGATTAAAGCGGGGCGCCGCTATGCTGCCGCGGCCACTTCGGCGCGCGCGCCCGCGGCCCAGGCGGCCATCTCCGGCATCGCGAAGACGCTGGCGACGTAGGCGGCTGCGGTACCGTCGTCTCCGTAGGGAGCGAGGTCGGGCACATAGGTGCGAAAGCGCGAGGCGACGGGTGCATACATCGCGTCGGCCGCCGAGAAATCGCCAAATAGGAAGGGCCCCGCGCCGCCGAAGTTCGCCCGGCACTCGCGCCAGATGGCGATGACGCGGCGGATGTCGGTCTCGACCTCCTCGGGAACGGGGTCGAGCGGGCTCGTCGCCAGCAGCTCCATCGGGCAGGTTCGGCGCAAGGGCGCGAAGCCGGAGTGCATCTCGGCCGAGACGCAGCGCGCCACCGCGCGCGCCTGCCGCTCCGCCGGCCAGAAGTGTTTCTCGGGATGCTCTTCCGCCAGATACTCGAGGATGGCGAGGCTGTCCCAAATCGCCAAATCTCCGTCCAGTAATAGCGGCACGAGGCCGGACGGGCTGTACTTGGCGATCTCGGCCTTCGATTCTGCCAAGCGCAGCCGAACGTTAATTTCCTCGAACGGCAGCCCGAGGCGCCGCATGGCGAGCCACGGACGCAGGCTCCAACTCGACCAATTTTTGTTGCCTATGACCAAGCGATAGCGATTTGCGGCCATGCTCTTGCCTTGCCCTCCGTGATCCTGTCTTGTGCGCCGCGCGAGTCGGCCAGACAACTCTACGACACTCATGCCGCATTAGGTCACGGCTTGCCAGCAGCGAGCACCCGCAAATGAGCGACGACCCGATGAAGTGCGACAGGCTTCCCGTAGACGACATCTTCGTTGCCGACGGGACGGCCGGTCAGCAGATCCCGATTTGGACGGTGGAAAAGGATGCTTCTCTCGAAGCATTGCCGCTGTCGCCGGAGCAGCGCGCATGGATCGAAGGCGTTGGCTTCAAGGGCACGGTGAAGCAGCAGACGCTGGTCCCCGGATCGGACGGCCGCATTGCCGGCGTCCTCTTCGGGTTGGGCGATGGAGCAGCCGGCGAACCGTCGGGCCCATCCGAGCTGTTGATCGGGCAGCTCCCGCAATCGCTGCCGGCCGGCAGCTATCGCCTGGCAAATGACGCTCGCGATCCGAACCTCGCCGCCATCGCCTGGGGTCTCGGGAGCTATCGCTACGCACGCTACAAGAGCAACAGCACGCCGCGTACGGTGAGCCTTCGCCTGCCGCAGGGCGCCGACCGCGATCTCGTGTTGAATACCATCGACGCGGTGAAGCTCGGCCGCGACCTGATCAATACGCCGGCCTCGGACCTCGGCCCGGCCGAGATCGAGACCGCCGCACGCGATCTTGCGGCACGGTACGGCGCGCGCATCGAAGTCACGGTCGGCGATGAACTGCTGGCCAAGAACTTCCCGATGATCCACGCCGTCGGACGCGCCAGTCCGCGTGCGCCGCGCCTTATCGATCTCACCTGGGGCCGCGAAGGCGCGCGCACCGTCACGCTCGTCGGCAAGGGCATCACCTTCGACACCGGCGGCCTCGACATCAAGCCGTCGAGCGCCATGCTGCTGATGAAGAAGGACATGGGCGGCGCCGCAGCAGCCCTTACACTCGGCCACATGATCATGGCGCAGAAGCTCGACGTGCGCCTGCGCATCCTCATCCCGACGGCCGAGAACAGCATCTCGGGCGACGCGTTCCGCCCCGGTGACGTGCTCAAATCGCGCGCCGGCACCACGGTGGAGATCGGCAACACCGACGCCGAGGGCCGCCTTGTCCTCGCCGACGCCATGGCGCTCGCCGACGAAGAATCCCCGCAAAGCCTGTTCGTGTTTGCGACGTTGACCGGGGCGGCGCGCGTCGCCCTCGGCCCCGACCTGCCGGCGATGTTCACCAACGACGATGCGTTCGCCGCCGAAATGGTTGCCACTTCGGCCGGCGTCGGCGATCCGGTATGGCGCCTGCCGCTGTGGCCGGGATACGATGCCAAGCTCGAGAGCCCGGTCGCCGACATGAACAATGTGTGGGAGGCGCCGTTCGCCGGCTCGATCACTGCCGCGCTGTTCTTGAAGCGGTTTGCCAAAAAGGCGCAGCGTTTCGCGCACTTCGACCTGTTCGGCTGGCGGCCGCTGCCCAATGCGCTGGGGCCGCGTGGCGGTGAGCCGCAAACGGCGCGCGCCCTGTTCACCGTTCTCGCCAAGGAGCTTTGCCGATGAGCGATACGGATGAGGTAGCAAAAACGGAGACGCCGGCACCAGCCACAGCGCGGCTCGACGCGCGCCGCAACGTCTTCCGGCCCGATCTCGCCGCCGAGAGCCTCTACGGCAAGGTGAGCGCGCCACGTTACGTGCAGGGCTACGCGGCGCAGGTAGTGCGCGCCTCCGTGCCGCTGCGCAGCCGTCCCTCGCCGACGTTCGGCTTCGAGACGGAGGCGTTGTTCGGCGAAACGGTCACCGTCTACGATGAACGCGAGGGCTGGGCCTGGGTGCAGCTCAACCGCGACCGCTACGTCGGCTATGTGCCGTCCGAGGCGCTGTCGCCGGACATCGATCAGCCGACGCACCGCGTGCGCGCGCTCGGCACGTTCGTCTACCCGGTACCCGACATCAAATCTCCGCCGCTGATGCATCTCAGCATGAATGCCGAGCTGTGCATCGCCGGCGGTGACGAGCGCTTCCTCATGCTCAAGGGCGGCGGCTTCGTCGTCACGCGCCATATAGCCGAGCGTAGCCGCCGCGCGCCCGATTTCGTCGAGCTCGCCGAACGCTTCATCGGCACGCCGTACTTGTGGGGCGGCCGCACGCGCCTCGGCATCGATTGCTCGGGTCTCGTACAACTGACGCTTGAAGCATCCGGCTTCGCGGCGCCGCGCGACACGGACATGCAGCAGGCGGAGCTTGGCACCGAGGTTGCTATCCCCGACGTGCTCGACGGCATGCAGCGCGGCGATCTCATCTACTGGAAGGGCCACGTCGGCATCATGGCGGACAGCGTCACGCTGGTGCACGCCAACGCTCACCACATGCAGGTGGCGGCCGAGACGTTGCCGGAAGCCATCGAACGCATTGCCAAGCTCGGCGCCGAGATCGCCGCCGTGAAGCGCATGCCGGGGCTGTCAGGCAAGGACCTGGCGTAGCCGCCGTTAGCGGCGATACGGCAGGAAGCGGCGCTCGCGCAGCTCCGTTCCGTCATCCTCCAGGGTCGGCATTCTTGGGGATGCCCCCCTGCCGTCTCGCCAGATACTGCCACCGGCCATCGTGACGAGCGTCTCCACCGAGCGTTCGAGGCCGGTCAGCCGGCTGATCCAATGGCGTTGTACCACCTGGCCGTCGGCAATCGCGTCGGCGAAAGGCACGAACCAGTCGAACGATTCGATCGGTCGGCTCTCGTAGGATTCGTCGGCGATGGCGAGATCATAGCGCTGCTCGGCGTGCAGGATCAGCTCGAACGGGCAAGCGCTCGCCACTGTCGGCGTGACGATGATCTTCCAGTAGTCGCTCGTTTCGGTCTCTTCCAGCCGCGCCGCATCGGCGACCGACGGCGCCCAATAGCGCAGCGCGGTGATCGTCGACTGAAGCCGTGAGCGGAATACGTCGTCGGGCAGCATCGCCGTCGAATGCCGAATGGTTGCTGCCGACTACGATGCCGCAAAGCGGCGGCCGTTCAAGCGGAATATCTTTCAGCTGCTCGTCTGTCGGGCAAACGCCTCGTCTCGAGCGATTTGCCGCTGCAACGCTGGGCGTTGCTTGAGGCGCTGCGTGTAGGCGACGAACTCGGGCAGCTCGGGGAGCAGTTTGAACTGCATACCCCAGCGAAGGCTCGAGCCGATCACCACGTCGGCCGCGGTGAAGCGTTCGCCGAGCAGATACGGGGACGCCTTGCCGGCCGCTTCGCGCAGCACGGCGATCACGGTGTCATAGTCGGCCCAACCGGCGGTCGACCGCGGCACGGGCGGCCGATTCATGGCCTTGTCGATCATCGCCGGCTCGATGCAGCTCGGCGCATAGAACAGCCACTTGAGATACGGCCCGCGCAGCTTGTCGGTCACTGCCGGCGCCAATCCTGCCTTGGGGTAGGCATCGGCGAGATAGCAGCAGATGGCCGAGACCTCGCTGACGATGGTGCCGTTATCGTCGATGGTCGGCACTTTGCCCATGGGGTTGACTGCAAGGTACTCGGGCTTGTGCTGGTCGCCGTTCTTGAGGCTGAGTAGCTCGATCTCGTATGGCTCGCCGACCTCCTCGAGCATCCACATGGTCACCGAAGAGCGTGACGGCGAGGCGTGATAAAGCTTCAGCCGCGGCTTGGTTTCCTCGGACATATCGGGCTCCTTTGTCTCGCGGGGTAGGTCAGCCGGCGAGCGCACTCTTGTGCAGCACGCTCATGTTGAACGCCGCGGCGAGCAGCGCCTTCGTATAGTCCTCCTTCGGATTGGAGAACACGTCTGCCGCGGCCCCTTCCTCGACCACCTTGCCGTTGCGCATCACGATCACGTAGTTGCACAACGCGCGGATGACCTTGAGGTCGTGGCTGATGAAGAGGTAGGCGAGGTCGCGCTTCTTTTGCAGGTCGCGCAACAGGTCGACGATCTGTGCTTGCACCGACATGTCGAGGGCGCTGGTCGGCTCGTCGAGCATGACGAACTTCGGCTGCAGCACCATGGCACGGGCAATGGCGATGCGCTGGCGCTGGCCGCCGGAGAACTCGTGCGGATAGCGATCCTGCGCCGCCGGGTCGAGGCCCACTTCCTTGAGCGCGGCGCTGATGCGCACGCGACGCTGGTCGTAGTCGAGCTCCGGCGCCTGGATGGTGAGGCCTTCCCCGATGATCTGGCTGACCGACATGCGCGGCGATAGCGACCCGTACGGGTCCTGGAAGACGATCTGCATTTCCTTGCGCAGCGGGCGCATCTCGCGTGTCGTCAACTCGTCGATGCGCTTGCCGACGTAGACGATGGGCCCTTGCGAGGAGACGAGCCGCAGGATGGCGAGACCCAGCGTGGTCTTGCCGGAACCCGACTTGCCGACGACGCCGAGCGTCTGGCCCTTGCGCAGCTTGAGCGACAGCCCGTCCACCGCCTTGACGTAGTCGACCGTGCGCCGCAGCGCGCCCCGCTTGATCGGGAACCACACCTTGAGGTCGTCGGTCTCGACGACGACGGGCGCCTTGTCGTTGGCGAGAGGCGGCTGACCTTTCGGTTCGGCCGCCAACAGCAGCTTCGTATAGGGGTGCTGCGGCTTGGTGAAGATGTCCTCGGTGGCGCCTTCCTCGACGATCTTGCCGGCCTGCATGATGTAGACGCGCTCGGCCATCTTGCGCACGATGCCGAGGTCGTGGGTGATGAGCAGCATGGCCATGCCCATCTCGCGCTGCAGCTGCTTCAAGAGCTCGAGGATCTGCGCCTGGATGGTGACGTCGAGGGCCGTCGTCGGCTCGTCGGCGATCAGCAGGTCAGGCTCGTTGGCGAGTGCCATGGCGATCATGACGCGCTGACGCTGTCCGCCCGACAACTGATGCGGAAAGGCGTCGAGGCGCTTTTCGGGATCGCGGATGCCGACCTTGTGCAATAGCTCCAGCACGCGCGTGCGCACGGCCTTCTCGTCCATGCGCCGGTGCACGCGGAGCACCTCGCCGACCTGCCGCTCGATGGTGTGCAGCGGGTTGAGCGAGGTCATCGGCTCCTGGAAGATCATCGAGATGCGGTCGCCGCGCACCGACTGCAGCTGTGACGGCTTCAGCTTCAGGAGATCCTTCCCTTCGAACCACACTTCGCCGGAGGGATGCGAAGCGGCCGGATACGGCAGCAGCTTCAAGATCGACAGCGCGGAGACGGTCTTGCCGGAGCCGGACTCGCCGACCAGCGCCACCGTCTCGCCCTTGCCGATGCGGAACGACACGCGATCGGCGGCGATCATCGTGCCGCGCCCGAAGGCGACCGACAGGTCTCTGACGTCGAGAAGCGCACGATTTGTACTCGCCATCGCTGCTCCTACCGAAACGTCTTGCGGGGGTCGAGCGCGTCGCGCACGGCCTCGCCGATGAAGATCAGCAGCGACAGCATGATCGCCACGGTGAAGAAGCCGGTGAGGCCGAGCCACGGCGCTTCCAGATGCCGCTTGCCCTGCAGCAGCAATTCGCCGAGCGAGGGCGAGCCGGGCGGCAGGCCGAGCCCAAGGAAATCGAGCGCAGTCAGCGCTGCGATGCTTCCCGACAGCTGGAACGGCAGGAAGGTGAGCGTCGCCACCATCGCGTTCGGCAGCATGTGCTTCCACATGATCTTGCGATGCGACAGCCCGAGCGCGCGGGCGGCGTTGATGTATTCGAAGTTGCGCGCGCGCAGGAACTCGGCGCGCACGACGCCGACAAGGTTCACCCATTCGAACAGCAGGAGCGTGCCGAGCAGCGTCCAGAAACCCGGCACCAGCACCGACGAGATGATGATCAGCACGAACAGCGACGGCACCGACGACCAGATTTCCAGGAAGCGCTGGAAGATGAGGTCGGTGCGCCCGCCGAAATAGCCCTGCAGGGCGCCGGCGGTGACGCCCACCCCCGCCGACAGCATGGCCAGTATCAAGCCGAACAGCACCGAGATGCGGAAGCCGTAGATGACGCGCGCGACGACATCGCGTCCCTGGTTGTCGAGGCCGAGCCAATTGCGATTGCCGATGGCGTTGAAGCGCGCCAGCTGATCGGGCGGCGCGTCGCACAGCGGCGCGCTCGAGGCCCATGGTGGCGGTGCCGGATAGCCGAGGCACAGGTTGTCGCCGCCCTTGCGCCCCGGGTAGTCCTTGTTGATGGTGTCGTAGGAGTAGCGGATCGGCGGCCAGATGGCCCAGCCGTTGGCCTTGATCTCGTCGAGGATCACCGGGTCCTTGTAGTCGGTGATGGCGAGGAAGCCGCCGAACTTCGATTCGGGATAGTCGATGAGCACCGGCGACAACAGCTCGCCCTTGTAGCTCATCAGCAGCGGGCGATCGTTGGCAAGGAACTCGGCGAACAGCGTGACGAAGAACAACGCGAGGAAGATGCACAGGCTCAAGTAGCCGCGCCGGTTCGCCTTGAAATTTGCGAGGCGCCGCTGGTTGATCGGACTGAGCTTGTCGCTGCTCGGTATCCGGCGCGTCAGCCAACCCGGCACGCTCTCGCGATGCTCCTCGGCCGGTGGCGGCTGCGATTGCGGCAGCGGCGTCTCGAGGGCGCGCAGATCAGTCAACGGCTCAGACCTCCCGGCTCTCGAAGTCGATGCGCGGATCGACGAGGGTGTAGGCGAAGTCGGAGATGAGGTTGAGGACAAGCCCCATCAGCGAGAAAATCCACAGCGTGGCGAACACCACGGGATAGTCGCGTTTCTCGATCGATTCGAACGACAACAGGCCGAGGCCGTCGAGCGAAAAGATTGTCTCGATCAGCATGGCGCCGGCGAAGAATGCCGAGATGAAGGCGCCCGGGAAACCGGCGATGATCAGCAGCATGGCGTTGCGGAATACGTGCCCGTAGAGCACCTGGTTCTGGCTCAGTCCCTTGGCGCGCGCCGTCGTCACGTACTGCTTGCGGATCTCATCGATGAACGAGTTCTTGGTGAGGAACGTCATGGTCGTGAACGCCGTCAGCGACATGGCGATCAGCGGCAGCGTCAGGTGCCAGAAGTAGTCGACGACCTTGCCGACGAGAGAGAGCTGGTCCCAGTTGTCCGACGTCAGGCCGCGCGATGGGAACCACTGGAAGAACGATGAGCCGGCGAACAGGATGAGCAGCAGCACGGCGAACAGGAAGCCCGGCACGGCATAGGCGATGACCAGCACGCTGCTCGTCCAGTTGTCGAACGGCTCGCCGTCGTGCACCGCTTTGCGGATGCCGAGCGGGATCGAGATGAGATACGAGATCAGCATCATCCACAGTCCGAGCGACATCGAGACGGGCAGCTTCTCCTTGATGAGCTGCAGCACCGAGATGTCGCGGAAGTAGCTCTTGCCGAAGTCGAAGGTGAGGTAGTTCTTCATCATGATGAAGAAGCGCTCATAGGCCGGCTTGTCGAAGCCGAATTGCTTCTCGAGGCTCTTGATGAATTCCGGATCGAGTCCCTGCGCACCGCGATACTTCGAGGTGACGACGTCGGCGGCGCCCTGGCCGAGCTGCGCCTGGCTGCCGCTCGACAGCGTGTCGTTGCCGCCGCCGCCGATGCGTGGGACGATCGAGGAGTCGCGCCCCGTGAGCTGCGCGATGATGCGCTCGACCGGGCCGCCGGGCGCGAACTGGATGATGACGAAGCTGATCAGCATGATGCCGAACAGCGTCGGGATGATGAGCAGGAGGCGCTTGAGGAGATAGGAGGCCATCGGGGCTGGGCTCAGTTCTTTTTCAACTTCGCAGCTTTATCGGCATCGTACCACCACGTCTCGATCACGCCCTCGTCGTACTTCGGCTTCACCGCCGGGCGAGAGAATTCGTCCCAGAAGGCGACGTTGTGCTCGGCCTTATACCATTGCGGCACCCAATAGTGTCCGGCACGCAGCACGCGGTCGAGTGCGCGCGCTGCCGTCACCAGCTCGGCGCGCGATTTGGCTTCTACCATCTTGGCGCTGAGCGCGTCGACAACGGGGTCCTTGATGCCGGCGAGATTGAAGCTGCCGTCCATGGTGGCGGCATCCGAACCCCAGTAGCTCTTCAGCTCGACGCCCGGCGTCAAGCCGCAGTGAATAGCGCTGCGTGGTTACGTCGAAGTCGAACGACTTCATGCGCCGCTCGTATTGCGCCGGATCGACGCGGCGCAGCGAGGCGTCGACGCCGATGCGCTTCAGGTTGTTGATGTAGGGAATGATGATGCGGTCGAAGCCATCCTCGAAGGAGAGGATCTCGACCTTGAGCGGCTTGCCGCCGTCGCCATAGCCTGCGGCGGTGAGTAGATCGCGGGCACGTTTCAGAAACTGGCGATCGCGCCCGCTGGCGTCGGTCACCGGGGGCGAGTACGGCTCGCCGAACACCTCCGGGGCCACCTTGTCCTTGATACGGCTCGAGCAGCGCCAACTCCTCCGCGCTCGGCAGACCGGTGGCCTTCATGTCCGAATTCTCGAAGAAGCTGTGCGTGCGTTTGTAGAGCTCGAAGAACAGATTCTTGTTCGACCACTCGAAGTCGAAGGCCAGTCCGAGCGCCTCGCGCACGCGCTTGTCCTTGAAGGGCTCACGCCGCGTGTTGATGAAGAAGCCCTGTGCACCGGACGGTCGTTCGTCGGGCATGACGAGACGAATGAGCCGCCCTTCCTTGACGGCGGGGATGTCGTAGCCCGTCGCCCAGTCCATGGAGGTGAATTCCTCGCGGAAGTCGAAGGACGCGGCCTTCAGGCCTTCGAGCTCCAGCGTGCGATCGCGATAGTACTCGTAGCGCAGCTCGTCGAAATTGAAGCGGCCGCGGTTGACGGGAAGATCCTTGGCCCAATAGTCGGGGCGGCGCTTGTAGCTGACGTAGGTGCCGGGCTTGAAGTCGCCGATCTGGTAGGGACCTGAGCCGAGCGGCTTTTCCAGCGACGACTGATCGAAGGGATGCTTCGTGTAGAAGGCCTTCGACAGGATGGGCAGCTCGGCGACGACAAGCGGCAGATCGCGGATGAGGTCGCCCTTGAACTCGTAGCGGACGGTTAGCGGGTCGAGCGCCTCCGCCTTCACCACGTCGCGCAGCGACAGCATGAAGTTCGGGTGGCCCTTCTCCTTGAGCGTGTTGAAGCTGAAAACGACGTCGTCGGCCGTAACGGGAGAGCCGTCGGCAAATTTAGCTTCGGGGCGCATCTTGAAGACGACCGACATTTTGTCGGGTGCCAGTTCGGCGCTGCTGGCGACGAGACCGTAGACCGCGTCCGGTTCGTCGAGTGCGCGCGTCATTAGGCTGTCGAACAGGTATTCGAGGCCCTGCGCCGAATCGCCCTTGAGGATGTAGTTGTTGAAGCTGTCGAACGTCGTGCGCCCGGCGGTGCCGATCATCGCCAGGCGACCGCCTTTCGGGGCGTCGGGATTGACGTACTCGAAGTTCTTAAAGTCGGCGGGATACTTCAGCTCGCCGAACGCCGAGAGACCATAGCGCGGTTCGGCAAATGAGGGCGTCGCGAGCAGCGCCGTGGCGATGGCGAGAGTGACGAGACGGAAGAGCATCGGGGCGGGGGGTGCGAGCGGCGCAGCGTGCATTGCCACCATCACTGTCCGCGTGCGCCGGCGAGCGCCTTCTGCTTGTCGGCGTCGTACCACCACACCTGCGACAGCGCCGATGTCTGCGACGGAAGCTTGGCTGGGCGCCCGAACACATCCCAGTAGGCGACGCGCTCGTACGGATAGTTCCACTGCGGTACGACATAGAAGTTCCATAGCAGCACGCGGTCGAGTGCGTGCGTTGCCACCAGCAGCTCTTCACGGTCCTTAGCGAACACAACCTTGTCGATCAGCTTGTCGATGGCCGGGTTCTTGATGCCGGCCGTGTTGCGCGTTCCGGCGCGGTCGACCGAGGGTGAGCCCCAGAAGTCGCGCTGCTCGTTGCCGGGCGATTCCGACTGCGCGAACGTATCGACAATGATGTCGTAGTCGTGCGCATCCTCGCGGCGCTTGTACTGCGCGCTGTCGACAGTGCGGACGGACGCTTTGATGCCGAGCTTTTGTAGATCCTGCACATAGGGGATCGCGATTTTCTCGAAAGTCGGTGAGTCGAGAAGGATCTCAGCGCTCAGCGTTTCGCCCTGCGCATTGCGCAGCATGTTGGCCTTCGGCGGCGACGACAGCCCGACGCTGCGCATAATGGAGCAGAAGGTGCCGCAGCTGCCGTCCTCGATGGGAACTTCCTGCACCGTCCAGCCGGCTTCGGCCAAAAGTTTCGACGCTTCGCGCATATGGTTGCGGAAGTCCTCTGGCGTGGCGTTGACCGGGTTCTTCCACTCGGTGGTGAACACCTCCGGCGGCACCTCGCTCTTCACCTCGTTGAGGATTTCCAGCTCGCGGCCCTGCGGTAGGCCCTTGGAGGCAAGCTCGGAATTGTCGAAGTAGCTGCCGACGCGCACGTAGGAACCGTAGAACAGTTTCTTGTTGGCCTCCTCGAAGTTGAAGGCCAGCGCGAAGGCACGGCGTACGCGCGGGTCTTCGAACTGCTTGCGGCGTTGGTTGAAGACAAATGCCTGCATGGGCGCGACGCGCTTTACGGGAATCGCCTCCTTCTTCACCCAGCCCTTCTCGATGGCGGGGAAGCTGTAGCCCGTCGCCCACTGGCTGGCGCTTCTCTCGGGCCAGTAGTCAATCTTGCCTGATTTGAACTCTTCAAACGCCGGCGTCTGGTCGAGGAAGTAGGTCAGCTTGAACTCGTCGAAATTCCACTGACCCTTGGAAACCGGAAGGTCCTTCGCCCAGTAGTCCTTGACGCGCTCGTAGGTGATGGTGCGCCCGGCGTCGAAGCTCTTGACGCGATAGGGACCGGAGCCGACAGGGATCTCCAGTGTCGACTTCATGAGGTCGCGCGGCTGCCCGTCGGGGCCCGTGCCTTGCCAAAACTTCTTTGACAGCACGTCGAGCTGACCGACGATCTGCGGCAGTTCGCGGTTGCCTTTGACGTCGAAGGTGAAGGTCACCTCGTTGTCACCGGTCTTCTCCGCCTTGACGACGTTCTTGTAATAGAACGCGGAGCGCGGATGCGCCTTCTTCTGCTCATCGAACGAGAAGATGACGTCTTCTGGCGTGATCGGCGAGCCGTCGTGGAAACGGGCCTTGGGATTGATGCCGAAGGTCACCGACGAATAGTCCGGCGGATAGGAAACCCACTCGGCGATGAGACCGTACTCGGACGACGGCTCATCGGGGCTCGCCGCGAGGAGTGAGCCGAAAACGAGGCCGAGACCGCCGGCCGGGTCGCCCTTCACAGTGTACGGGTTGAGGCTGTCGAACGAGCCTTCAGCAAAGCCGCGCAGGGTGCCGCCCTTCGGCGCATCGGGGTTCACCCAATCGAAGTGCGTAAAGCCGGCGGGATACTTTGGCTCACCTATGAGCGACAGCGCGTGGTGGCGCTTGTTCGCGGCTGGCGCATCGGTCGTCGCGGCAGGTGCCGCTTGATCGGCGGGAGCGGCGGGCGCTGCCTGAGCCGCGGGCGCGGTCGGTGGCTGCGATTGGGGATCGGTGGCGGCAGGTGACGGTGGCTCTTGCGCTGCGGCCGGGGGGGCGGCGGCGGAGAAGCAAAGCAGCGCTGCGAGAAAAGCGGTGGGGACGTCGAGACGCGAAAGCACCAGGCGTGTTCCCTTATTTGTCACGGACCGGAGGGGCAGGGAGCGCGGGGGTCGGCCGACAATCCGCATGGCTTCGCGCGCACCGTGTGAGACCTACAAGACATGCAACGCGGGAAGCGTCGCAAAATCCGGGCCGCGGCGCGAGTTAACTTGCTGTCATTTTGGCGCCGAAAGGGCACCGCCGGCGCTTATTTGAGGGTGTTGAGGTAGGCGAGAAGGTCGCTGAGATCGCCCGCATCGGCAATGCCAGGGAAAAGCATTTTCGTGCCGGGGACGAATGTCTTAGGGCTGTGCACGAACGACGCGAGGTCTTCGAGCGTCCAGTTGCCGCCCTTCGCCTTCATGGCGTCCGAATAGTTAAAGCCCGCGTGGCTCGCCTTGGGGCGGCCGACGACGCCAGCGAGGTTGGGGCCGACCTTATTCGGCCCGCCGCTCTCGCCCGAATGACAAGCCGTGCACTTCTTGAATGTACCGGCACCGGCCTGGGCGTTACCGGAGGCCGCAGCCTGCGCCACGGCGGCTGCGTCGAACGCCGCTGCTGCGGGGGCCGCAGCGCCGCCCGCGGCCGCTTGGTCCGCACCATGCCCGGCCGCCGGTGCGGCTTCCGGCATCGGCAGCACGTAGCCGGGCTTTTCCGCCGGCTTTCCATGCTCATGGATTTCCAGCGCCACGCGGAAGCCGACGATGACGAGAAGCGCGCACAGAAACCCGCCGACGATCTTCGACAGCTCAAAGGAATCCAGTCGCATCCCAAGCTCCGCAGCCTCTTGGTCCGGCCCGCCGCCGAACGATCGGGGCGACTATAGAAACTCCGCATCGGCTTGCAACTGAGGCGGGCTCCGTTCTATGTGCACGCGCCCGGGACCAATTGCCTCGGCTCAACGCTGGCTAAGGTGCGTAAACGTGCCGAATACCCTCATCGTCATCCCCGCGCGCATGCAGGCAACGCGCCTGCCGGGCAAGCCGATGGTCGACATCGCCGGTGCGCCGATGATCGTCCAGGTATGGCGCCGCGCGGTCGCCGCCAACGCCGGGCGCGTCGTGGTGGCGACGGACGCCGCTGAGGTCGTTTCCGCCATAGAGGCTGCCGGCGGCGAAGCGGTGATGACCAGGGCTGATCACGTGTCCGGGTCGGACCGCATCTTCGAAGCCGTCACGCGCATCGATCCCGACGCCCTCGCGGACATCGTCGTCAACCTGCAGGGCGACCTACCGACGCTCGAGCCGCATCTCGTCGCCGCCTGCGTCGGCCCGCTCAGCGAAGCCGGCACGGATATCGCGACGCTCGCCGCCGAGATCGTCGAAGCGGAGGAGCGCACCAACCCCAACGTGGTGAAGGTCGTCGGCTCACCGTTGCCAACGCCGCGCCGCCTGCGCGCGCTCTACTTCACGCGCGCCACCGCTCCTTCCGGCGACGGTCCGCTCTACCACCACATCGGCATTTACGCCTATCGGCGCGCGGCGCTTGAACGCTTCGTGTCGCTGCAACCTTCGCCGCTCGAATTGCGCGAGAAGCTCGAACAATTGCGCGCATTGGAAGCCGGCATGCGCATCGACGTGACCGTCGTTGACACTGTTCCGCTCGGTGTCGATACCCCCGCCGACCTCGAGCGGGCCCGCCGTCTTCTGGGCGCCCGCTAGGGCCCTTATTTGCTAAAGCCTTCGAGGCGCTGCTTCGCCGTCTCGTCGTACGGGTCGATCTTTAGAGCGCTTCGGTAGTCGGCTGCGGCACGCGCCTTATCCCCTTCGGCCTCGTAGATACGGCCGCGGCGCACGTAGGCGGCGACTGTCCCCGGATCTTGCTCGATCGCCTTCGTCAGGTCGGCGATGGCGCCGTCCGTATCCCCCGCGTCGGCGCGCGCCATACCGCGCAAGAACGTGAATGATGGGTCGCCGGGGTCGATGCGCATGGCCTCGTCGAAGTCGGCAACGCAACGCTTGACGTCGCCTTTCCCGCAATAGGCTTCGCCGCGCTGCGCGTAGGCGAGGGCGTTGCCGGGCTCAATGGCGATGGCTTGCGTGCAATCGGCGATCGCCAGATCGCTCGCCTTACGCTGCGTATGGACGAGGCACCGGTTAGCATAGGCGGTGGCGAGCTTGTCCTGGCTCAGTTTGCCGCCCTCGATCAGCGCCGTGCATCCCGCCAGCGCTTCCTCCGGCGTCTTTTCTTGGTCGGCGAAGCACCAGTCCTCATGTTCGCCGGCCCGTGCGCCTCCACTTGCCATCAAGGCAATCGCCACCACCAGTGGGAGGAGGTGGGTGTGTGCCAGTCCAAGAGTTTTCCTCAACATCGGCTTTCCCTCGCAATACGTCGCCAATCTTCAATGCGAAACGATACTACCCTTCCGGGACGGCGCCGACGTTTCGACCTTCGCCCGGCCATGAAGAGCCGGGACGGCTTGCGGGGCGCCGTCCGTAAGGGCATAGAACGGCCTCCAACAATTCCGCTACCGGTGACCCGCCAAATATCTCCAGTGCCCAGATGACCGCAACCAACAATAAGCCGGCCGCCGAACGCATCGCCTACCAGGGCGAGCCAGGCGCCAATTCGCACCTCGCTTGCCGCGAGGCGTTCCCCGATTTGGAAGCCGTTGCTTGTCCAACCTTTGAAGATGTGCTGCAGGCGGTGAAGGCGGGCGAAGCGCGCCTTGCCATGATTCCCATCGAGAACTCGGTTGCGGGGCGCGTCGCCGACATCCACCATCTGCTGCCCGACGCCGACCTCTACATCGTCGGCGAGCACTTCTTGCGCGTGCGCCATCAGCTGATGGCGGCGCCGGGCGCCACGCTGAAAACCATCAAGCGCGTCTTGAGCCACACGCAGGCGCTCGGCCAGTGCCGCCGGAAGCTTATCGAGCTGGGCGTGAAGCCGGTGCCCGAGGCTGACACTGCCGGCTCGGCGCGCATGGTGAGCGAAGCCAAGGACCCGACGCTCGCGGCCATTGCCTCTTCGCTCGCCGCCGAGATTTACGGCCTCGACATCCTCGCCAACGACGTCGAGGACGAGATGCACAATACGACGCGCTTCGTCGTGCTCTCGGCCGAGGCCGACGACGCCGAGCCCGACGAGGCGCCCGTCATCACGACTTTTATCTTCCGCGTGCGCAACGTGCCGGCGGCGCTCTACAAGGCGCTGGGCGGTTTTGCCACCAACGGCGTGAACATGACGAAGCTCGAAAGCTATCAGCTCGAAGGCACGTTCAACGCCACGATGTTCTTCGCCGACATCGAAGGCCATCCGTCGGATCGCATGGTGCGCCTGGCGCTCGAGGAGCTGTCGTTCTTCTCCAGCGAAAAGAAGGTGCTTGGAACCTATCGCGCCAGCCCCTATCGGGCGGAAGCGGCGCGTCTGGCCGCCGAAGGCAAGATCCCCGTGCGGCGGCGCCGCTGAAGTGAGGTCGACATGAAGCTCGCGGGCAAGGTAGCCATCGTCACCGGCGCGGCGTCCGGGTTCGGGCGCGCCATTGCCGAGCGGTTCGCGCTGGAAGGCGCCAGTGTCGTGGCCGCCGATATCAACGGCGAGGGCGTGCGCGAGTTCGCGGGTGGCTTCGGCGACAAGATCATCCCCGTGCAGGGCGACGTGTCGCAAAAAGACGACATCGATGCCATGGTGCGGACCGCCACAGAGGCTTTCGGCGCTGTCGACATCGTCGTCAACAACGCCGGCATCACGCACCGCAACCGGCCGTTGCTCGAGGTCAGCGAAGTCGAGTTTGATCGCATCTTCGCGGTGAACGTCAAATCTATCTACCTGGCGACCATCGCCGCGGTGCCGAAGATGGAAAAGCGCGGCGGCGGCAGCATCATCAACATCGCCTCCACCGCCGGCATTCGCCCGCGACCCGGGCTCACCTGGTACAACGGGTCGAAGGGCGCGGTGATCACGCTGACCAAGTCGATGGCGGCCGAGTTGGCGCCGAAGAATATCCGCGTCAACGCTATCAATCCGGTGATGGGTGAGACCGGCATGCTGACGCAGTTCATGGGTTCGCCCGACACGCCGGAGAACCGCGCCAAGTTTCTGGCAGGTATTCCCTTGGGACGGCTGTCGCGCCCGCACGACATCGCCAACGCGGCGATTTTTCTCGCCGACCCGGCATCCTCGTTCATCACTGGCGTCGCGCTCGAGGTCGACGGCGGCCGCTGCATCTAGCGCGTCGCGCCGGTCGCTCCCGTTGCCGGCTGAGGAGGGGGCTGTTGGGCCGTCGGTTGAGTGGCCGGCGGGGCGGCAGGAGCGTGCGCCGTTGGCGGTGCCTTCAGCTTGAGACCTTCCTTCACGGCTTCCTTCGCCTCCGCCATCGGACCCTCGGGCAGCGTCTCCCAGTAGGTTTTGCCGGCCATGCCCTTGTAAGCCATGACCTTGAACACCTTGCCTTCGGGGTCGCGCTTGGTCGGATCGCCGGCCGGCTTGCCGGTGATCACCGTCTGGATGTCGTTGAGGATCACCTTGTCGCCGACGTAGTCGGCGTGCGTGTACTTGAAGAATTTCCAGTAGTCGTACTCGGGCGGCGTCTTGTCGATCACGTAGACATTGGATGCGTTGACGTACAGCGGGTCGCCCCACGGCGTGTGGCCGCCTGCGCGGTCATTAAAGGCGCGGAGGAACGATGATAGCCACAGTACCCAGTCTCCGCCCGACGTATAGATCGTGACGCGCTGGGCAAGCTTCGCCCAAGTGAGGATCTTGGTGTTGAACACGGCTGCCGAGACGTCCGGCGCCGCGAAGACGACCTGCCCGAGGTGCAACGAGCCTTCCTCCTGCCGCCGCCCGTCTAGGATGCCGCGGATGGATCCCATCACGCGCATCAGCTGCTGTGAGCCCATGCTGTGAGCGACGATGTCGAGCGTGTGGATGTTGTTGTCGCGCAGGATGGCGGCGAGGAACGCCTGCAACGATCCCTCCGCCTCCTCGGCGTTGTCGACGTCCTGCAGATAGCGCACCGAAGAGCTGACGCTCGGCCATGAGAACATGTAGACGCGGCCCTTGTAATCGGCTCCGCCGGCGATGCGCGCCGCCGCCTGTATGGCTTCGATGAACGAGTTGTTGTAGCCGTGAATGACCAGCAGGGCGTGCGTGGCGTCCTCAGCCGCTGCCGAGTCCACGATGCGCACGTAGTTCTCGCTGCTGCGGTCGATCGGATCGCTGAGCAGCTTGATGCGCGAGTTCGCCGCCCGCGCGCCACCGCGCCAGGCTCCGCGATACGTGGCATCGCGCGTGCTCGAAATACGCGGGTTCACCTGCACGCAACCGAAGGTGATCTTGTCGCTCGCACCGTTGCCGAACATGGTAGTCATGTCGCCGTCCTTGTTGGCAACAGCGCGCGTCGTCGCGAACACGATGCGCACGCCGCCGCGCCGCGCCCGCTTGCCCGATCCGAACACACAGTACTTGGTGGTGAGCTCGCGCCAGCCGTTCTGGTAATAAAAATCGGAGGCCACAATGTTAAACACGGCACGCGCAATCAAAGCCCAGGCGACTTCAGTCTCTCCTGGCGGCGGCGCACCGGCGATGCCGCCGGTGTAGAGCTTGCCGATCTGCTTCTTGATCTTTTCCAGCCGCGCGGCCGGCAGGATCTCGGGCGGAGGTACGAAGTTCTCCGGCGGCTTCGTGTCGAAGCGAAGGTAGATGCCGCGCTGCCCACCCTGATATTCGAAGGTCATGTTGTGGAAGTAGTAGCGTGAACCCCAGCGATTTCCGGCGCCTTCGGCCACGAGCTCCGAGCCGGAGTTGTGCACATAGGTCAGCGTCAACGCGTTGTAGGACTGGTAGCCGCTGGCGAATGAGTTGGTGGATGACTCGCGGCCCGAGACGCGGAACACGTCGATGCCCACGCGGCTGACCTGCGGATTTTCGTACTCCTGCCAGCTCTCGGTCGAGGGCTTTGCCTCCGGCGGCAGCAGGCCAGCCGGAAAGGTCATCTTGAGCTGATTGACCGGGTTAATAACCTGCTGGAAGCCGATGGACGCGTAAACGGCATCGTTGTTGTGCTTGAGCAGGTCGCACTCAGCTTCCGTCAGCACTGCCTGATCGGTGCCGGGCAAGTTGTTGGCGGCGCGGAAGTCGAGCACGGCGGCACGCAGCATGCGCTCGTTGGAGCGGCCGATCTCGGCGCCGAGCACTCCGGAGAGGATCAGCTGCCGCTGCACCTCTTTGTCGCGCAACTGGATGTCGAGATCATCGCCCTCTGGGCAGGCGGCGCGCGCTGGCGGCGCCGCTGCAAGGTACGCAACTGCGCACAAAGACGCGAACAACGCCGCAAAATGCCTCATGTGCAATCGTCCCCCCGAAAGAATGCGCTCGCAGCCTATTGGGCGCCCGAGCGTGCTGTCAAATATGCGTTCCATTTGCGCAAATGCGCGCCGCGCCCTTTGTGCACCGATCCTAGAGCGGAAAAATGACAGAGCGCAGAAGGCGTTCGTGCGCGTTGGGGAGGGTTGTAACGCGCGGCCGCACCCCCCATAATCGCGCCCGGGAGGTTGGCGTCGGACGCATCCCTCGCCAACCGGGTCAGGTCCGGAAGGAAGCAGCCCTAACGATCAGGACGCGGGTCGTTCGTCAGCCTCCTCTTTATTCTCGCTCACGCGCGCTAATCGGATCGCAACGCGATCGGGCGCACTCCGCGGGGGCGGCGCCGAGCGCCTGGCCACACTTTGTGGCCAGAGGCCCTGCGGGCCTAAGGCAGGGTCATGGCGAAAAAGAAATCCGATAGCGCGAAGACGACAGCAGACGCGGACGGCGCTGCGCAACAACCGTATGTCGTCCTCGCCCGCAAGTATCGGCCGCAGACCTTCGACGACCTCATTGGCCAGGAGGCCATGGTCAGGACGCTGCGCAACGCCTTCGCTTCGGGGCGCATCGCGCAAGCCTACATGCTCACTGGCGTGCGCGGCGTCGGCAAGACGACGACGGCCCGCATTATCGCCCGGGCGCTCAACTACGAGACCGATACGGTCAAGGCGCCGACCTTCGACATGCCCGAGCTCGGCCGACACTGCACCGAGATCATGGAGAGCCGCCATCCCGACGTCATCGAGATGGACGCCGCCTCCAACACGGGTGTCGACAACATCCGCGAGCTGATCGAGAGCGCGCGCTACAAGCCGATTATCGCGCGCACCAAGGTTTTCATCATCGACGAAGTCCACATGCTGTCAAAGGGCGCGTTCAATGCGCTCCTGAAGACGCTGGAAGAACCGCCAGAGCACGTGAAGTTCATTTTCGCGACGACCGAGATCCGCAAAGTGCCGGTGACCGTGCTGTCGCGCACGCAGCGTTTCGACCTGCGCCGCGTCGACGTGCCGGAGCTTGCCGCACATTTCACCAACATCGTCGCCAGCGAAGGCGCCACGGCGCAGGGCGACGCGCTGGCGCTCATATCCCGCGCCGCCGAGGGCTCGGTGCGCGACGGTCTGTCGCTGCTCGATCAGGCGATCGCCATGGGCGAGGGCGCGGTGCGCGTCGAAACGGTGCGCGACATGCTCGGCCTCGCCGACCGCGGCCGCATCTTCGATTTGCTCGAGCACGTGTTCCGCGGCGACGCCAAGGCGGCGTTGGCCTCGCTCGATGAATTGCATCGCGACGGCGCCGAGCCGGTGCAACTGCTTGCCGATCTTGCCGAGGCCGTGCACGCAGCAGCCCGCGTCAAGGCCGTTGGCGACGATGCTGGCAGCGAGGGCCTGAGCGCCGAGGAAAAGCGTCGCGCTTCTGCAATCGCCGGCAAGTTATCGACGCCGCTTTTGTCGCGCGCCTGGCAGATGCTGCTCAAGGGCGGCGAGGAGACGGCCAAGGCGGCTAACCCGCGCGCTGCCGCCGAGATGGTACTGATCCGGCTTGCCTACACCGCCGACCTGCCGGCGCCGGACGAGGTCATCCGGTTGCTCGGCGGCGAAGGGGCGCTGGCGCGCAGCGGCAAGCCCGCGCCGGCCGACAACGGCGGCACCCGGGATGCACCCCTCAATCGAATCTCGCCGGCACCGCCGGACGCCGCCGCTCTGGCTTCACCTCCTGCTAGCAATGACGAAGATCCCGGCTTCGGTCCTGACTACGAAGCTTCCTTCGGAGACATCGTACCCGATGACGATGCCGCGGCACCCGCCCTGTTTGCCGATCCGCGCTCGTTCGACGAGGTCATCGCACTTGCCGGCGAACGGCGCGACATGATGCTAAAGGTGCACCTCGAAGACCGCACCAGCCTCGTGAAGTTCGATTACGCCGCCGGCTCGATCGATCTGTTCCTCTTGCCGGGCGCGCCGCCGCACATCGCCAATGAGCTGCGCGAAAAGCTCAATGTCTGGACCTCGCGCAAGTGGGTGGTCGTTCTATCGAAGGCGCCCGGCGAGCGTCCACGTGGCGAGGTGCGGCGCGAGCGCGAGGCGGCCGAGCTCGAGCAGCTCAAGGCGCATCCGGCCGTAAGGGCCGTGCTCGATCAATTTCCCGATGCCAAGATCGCCGAAATACGCGAACTGATCGCGCCACCGCGCGACGAGACCGGAACAGGTTGAAATTGGCACCGGCAGCAACTGGAGAGCTCAGCGCATGAAGGACCTGATGGGCATGATGAAGCAGGTGGGCGAGATGCAGGCCCGCGTGCAGCAGATGCAGGAAGAGCTCGCCGGCATGGAGATCGACGGCCAGTCGGGCGGCGGTCTCGTCAAAGTCACGCTCACGGGTAAAGGCGACCTGAAGAAAGTGCGCATCGATCCGAGCCTGGTAAAGCCGGAGGAGGCGGAGATCCTTGAGGATCTCATTGTCGCCGCTGTTGCAGACGCCAAGGGCAAGCTCGACGTTAAGCTGCAGACCAAGATGCAGGAGATGGCGGGTGGCCTGCCGCTGCCGCCGGGTCTCAAGTTATTCTAGTGGCTGAGCCGATGGTCCTGAAGATCACGTCACCCGCGTTCGCCGATGGCGCTGCGATTCCGCGGAAGTACACCTGCCAGGGGGAGGATCTATCGCCCCCGCTGAACTTCTCGGGCGTGCCGCAAGGTGCCAGGAGCCTCGTGCTTATCGTCGATGACCCGGATGCGCCCGACCCCAAGGCTCCGAAGGTGACCTACGTGCATTGGGTGTTGTTCGATTTGCCACCCGATACGACCGAGATCGTCGAGGGCATGGTGGCGCTGCCGCCCGGAACCAAGAGTGGCCTCAACGACTGGAAACGGACCGGCTACGGCGGTCCGTGCCCGCCCATCGGCCGCCACCGCTATTTCTTCAAGCTCTACGCGCTCGATGCCAGGCTCGAAGGGTTGTCGGCGGCGACCAAGGCCGATGTCGTCACGGCCATGCAGGGCCACGTATTGGCGGAAGCACAAATCCTCGGCACCTATCAGAAGGCCGGATAGGCACATTCCAAATGCGAAGAACATTGGCTGCCGCTATCGTCCTGCTCGCGGCCCCGTCGGCGCATGCAGGTGACTGGCCCCGCGGCTTTGTTGATGCCAAGACTTTCATTCCCGATCTTATCGTCGAGATGCGCTACACGATGGCGCACAATTTCGTCGGCAAGCCTATCCCAGGCTACAAGGCGCCGCGATGCCTCCTGACGCGTCCAGCCGCGCAGGCGCTGCAGTGCACAGCGGACCGTCTGCGTCAGCGCGGCTACACGCTGAAGGTCTACGATTGCTATCGCCCGCAGACGGCGGTCAATGCATTCGTTTCCTGGGGCCGCGACCTGCACGACCAGAAAACGAAGCCGGAGTTCTACCCGGATGTCGACAAGCGCCAGCTGTTTGTCGAGGGCTACATCGCTTCACGCTCCGGCCACAGCCGCGGCAGCACGGTCGACGTCACGCTCGTGCCGCTGTCGGCGCCGCAGGCGCCGTTCGATCCAGGTGCGACCGCGATCCGCGCCTGCGACTCAAAGTCGGCCGCGCGAACCGACGACGGCAGCGCCGACATGGGCACTGGATTTGATTGCTTCTCGGCCCTGTCGCACACGTCCTCGATCAAGGTGAATGAGGCGCAACGGGCGAACAGAAAGCTGCTGCATGGGTTCATGCGGCAGTGTGGCTGGATCAACAACATCAATGAATGGTGGCACTACACCCTCAGAGCTGAGCCCTACCCGAGCACATTTTTCGATTTTCCGGTGGAGTAGTCGTCAACCACGCTCCATATAACCTCGGGGATGGCACGCACCTATCAAAAGCGAGGAACGGCACATGGCATTCGAGGAAGTCAAAGCGGAACTCGGTCTGTTGATGACGCGCATGCAGAACGAGCCGCAGGATCGCCATGAGCTGTACCTTCAGCTGATGGAAAAGCTGAATGAGCTCAGGGCGTATGGCATGCCGCTGCCGCAGGATCTGGTGGCGCTTGAGAAGGCGCTGGAGGCGGAGTTCGCAGCCGATAAGGCTGCCGAGGAATAAGAGGAACGCCTAAGCTGGAGCCGACGTTTCACGTGCATCAACGCACCACCAAGGCATCGGCATGAAGCGCAAGCAGCTCAATTTCAGACGAGGCTTTCGCGTCGCCATCGACGACAAGCGGGCGCAGGCGGCGCAGATGACCATCGCCCCAGGCGGCAAGGAAGGTGGCCCGGATAACCGCCACCGCGGCGCCGATCAGTGGATGTTCGTCGTGTCGGGCCGCGGCGAGGCGAGCATTGGCGGCAAGAAGCTACCGCTCGGCCCTGGCGCGCTGGTGCTCATCGAGCGCGGCGAGAAGCACGAGATCCGCAACTCCGGCCGCGGCAACTTGAAGACGCTGAATTTCTACGTGCCGCCGGCCTACACCAAAGCCGGCAACGAGCGCCCGGCCGGAAAGTCGTAAAATCAGATGCGCGCCTGCGGTGGCCGCGAGGTCTTGGCCAGCGGCAGTTTGCGCGCGGCATGCACGCGTGAGCGGTCGTTAAGACAGGCGCCGGTGATGTTGGCGACGAACAGCCGCGCCGCGTTCTCCCAGCTGTATTCCGCTGCCTTGGCGCGCACGCGCGTGCGATCGAGCGATAGGGCTGCCAGCGCGGCTTCACGCAAGTCGTGCGACAGTACCCCGGTGACGCCGGGCGTCACCACGTCCTGCGGCCCGCACACGG
Organism: uncultured Alphaproteobacteria bacterium; assembly: GCA_963724595.1. Classification (GTDB taxonomy): domain Bacteria; phylum Pseudomonadota; class Alphaproteobacteria; order Rhizobiales; family Hyphomicrobiaceae; genus Hyphomicrobium_A. The sequence goes on from CAVRVR010000022.1 coordinate 367,753, forward strand.
GAAGCGCCGCGACCGGCAATCCCGACGCCATGGCTTCGAGCAGCACTATGCCGAAGGTGTCGGTACGGCTGGGGAAAACGAACACGTCGGCGGAAGCGTAGCACTCGGCCAGCGCCTCGCCCGTCTGCTTGCCGGTGAACAGCACACCGGGATACTTCGCCGCCAGCTCCTCGAGCTGCGGGCCACCACCGACCACCACTTTGCGGCCGGGTAGATCGAGGTCGAGAAAAGCGGCGATATTCTTCTCGGCGGCGATGCGGCCGACGTAGAGAAACACCGGTTCCTCGCCGAACAGCCGCACCGGGCGCGGACGAAAAAGCCCAGTGTCGACGCCGCGCGTCCACGGCAGCACGCGCTCGAACCCTTGCGCTTCGAGCTCGCGGCCGAGCGAGGGCGTCGCCACCATTAGCCCGGCGCTGGCGTTGTGGAAGCGACGCAGCACGGCCGACGTCCAGCCAGGGGGAATGGCGAAGCGTTGGCTCAGATATTCGGGAAAGCGGGTGTGAAAGCTGGTGGTGAAGCGGATACGGCGCGCGCGGCAGTAGCGTCGCGCCATCCAGCCGATAGGGCCCTCCGTGGCAATGTGCACGGCGTCGGGCTGCACGGCGCGGAATCGCTGCGCCACGCGGCGCAAGCCAGGTAGCGCTAGCCGAATCTCGGGATAGGTCGGGCAGGGCAGCGTGCGGAACTCGTCCGGCGCAAGCACCGTCATTTCGACGCCAAGTGCCGCGAGCTCGATGGCGAGCCGCTCATACGTGCGTACGACGCCGTTCACCTGGGGGTGCCAAGCGTCCGTCGCAACGAGAATACGCATCAGGCGACCAGAAGGGCTTCAGCCAGTTGGGCGGCCGTATTGCGTTCGCGCGCCTTCACAACATCGTGCCAGCGGATGAGCTCGAACGTGCCGTCCGCATTCTCGCCGATCGCTGTGCAGCTTTCCACCCAATCGCCGGTATTGAGATAGCGCACGCCGTCGATTTGGCGTGAGGCGGCGTGATGGATGTGACCGCAGATCACGCCGTCGACGTGGTTGCGCCGCGCTTCGTCCGACAGCGATTTCTCGAACTCGCCGATGAAGTTGACGGCTGTCTTCACGCGCAGCTTCAGGTGCGCCGACAGTGACCAGAAGCCGAGGCCGAAGCGACGGCGGATGAAGTTCAACGGATGGTTCATCCACAGCGCCAGCTCATAGCCGCGGTCGCCGAGGAAAGCGAGCCACTTGGCATAGCGTACGACGACGTCGAACTCGTCGCCATGGATGACGAGGTAGCGCTTACCGTCGGCCGTCGTGTGCACCGTCTGGTGCTCGATCTCGATGCCGCCGAAGTGCTGGCCGCAGTATTGGCGCAGGCCTTCGTCGTGGTTGCCGGGAATGAAGACGACGCGCGTGCCCTTGCGCACCTTGCGCAACAGCTTCTGCAGCACGTCGTTGTGGGTTTGTGGCCAGATGGCGCCACGGCGGATGCGCCAGAAGTCGACGATGTCGCCGACGAGGTAGATCGTGTCAGCCTCGGTCTCCTTCAGGAAATCCAGAAGGAGACTGGCCTGAGCTGCCCGCGTCCCGAGGTGGACGTCGGATATGAACAGCGTGCGGTAGTGGACCATTGCCCATCCCTTTGAGATGCAAGGGCTCCTTTGCATTCGATGGGCTCCAATGACCGGATTCAGTTTGCAGTATTGTGACAATCGCCCTGCTGCCCACGGCATTCGTGGTTAATTGGTTGCCGGGCGGTGACGGTCAGCGACCCTGCACGGCCGCATTCAATAGACTTTGACGGGGAAATAGCGCTCGACCAGCTCGTCGAGGCGGCCATTGGAGCGCAGCTGGGCGAGCGCACCGTTGATCAGGGTTTTGATCTGCGAGTTGGTCTTGGGAACGGCGATGGCAATGCCGTCGCCGAAGAACTTTGGCTCGAGGTATGGGCCGCCCTTAAGCTCACAGCAGCGCTTCGAGGCGGTGCCGTGCAGCCAGAAGACGAGCCCGATGCCGTCGTCGAAGATGTAGTCGACCTGCCCTTGGATGAGGGCGTCGCGGGCGAGGTCGGCGTTCTCATAGGCCTGGATGGCGCTCGAACGGAAGAAGGCGCGCAGGAACGCTTCGTGCGCCGTATTCTTGGCGACGCCGATGCGCTTGCTTTCCAACGCCTCGGGGGTGATCTCCACCTGCTCGCCGCCGCGCCGTGCCGCGAAGCGCCCGGGCGTTTGGAAATAGCGGTCGGTGAAATCGACCTCCGCCAGCGATTGGGGGGTCACCGCGTGCGCCGCGATCACCGCGTCGGCTTCGCCGCGGCGCAGTGCGAGCAGCAGTTCGCCCCACGGGCGCACCTTGATGTCGCAGGCGGTGTTGAGCTCCATGCAGATGGCGCGCGCCAGATCGACATTGAAGCCGACGAGAGTGCCGTCCTCGTCGTAGAAGTTGAAGGGTGGGAAGTCGCCTTCGGTCAGGAAGCGCACGACGACGCGTTTCGTCGGCTCGTCGGCATCGGCCTCCGCCGCGGTCGGAACCTCCTCGGTAGGTACCGCCTCCTGGGCGACAGAGATCGCCGGCGCCAGCGCCAGCACGGCCAGCAGCGCGAAGACGGCAGCCGCTAGTCGCCGCAGGACGGTTGAAAAGGTCGGGGCCGGAGATCGGTATAGAGGCATAGCCGGTCGAATCCGCGCAGCGGGCAGGCTGAATCGCGCCCACTATGGTGAAACCCAACACTATGGCAAGATCATCGTCGGCCCACCGGGGGGAGGGCCAGCGTGCCGAGTACTCTAACAGCGCAACAGCGCGGCATTTCTGTCCGCGCGAGCGGCGACAATGCGTCCGCCGGAGAAACGGCTGCCGAGAACGCGCGGCGGCTGGACGAAGCCGTTTTCGGGCTGCGATCACGAAGCCCCGAACTTTCCGCCGCAACGGGCCTATGGGCTTGGCAACGGTGTCGTGCTGGCGGCGGCACTAATGTTCCTGTGCCTCGGCGTGGCGCTGGCGCCGGAAACCACGCTGATCGCGCTTGCTCGCCGTCATGGCGGTGCCGTTCCTGTGCGTCGTCATGCTGCGCATGGTGGCGCTGTGGCAACTCGCGCATCCATTACGGACGCCCCCGCAGCCGGTCGTTTGGGCCGACCCGCAATTACCCGTCTACACGGTTCTCGTTCCGCTATTCGCGAGGCGGCGTCGTGCCGACTCTGCCTCGCTGCGTGCGCTCGACTATCCGGCCGAGCGGCTGGAGGTAATGCTCATCGTCGAGTGCGCCGACGAGGAGACCCAGGCGGCCCTGGGCTGCGCCGTTCTCGACCCGCACATGCAGGTCCTCGTCGTGCCTGTAGGCGAGCCCCGCACCAAGCCGCGCGCCATCCAGTACGCGCTGCAGTTCGCGCAAGGCGACTATGTCGTCGTCTACGACGCCGAGTACGCGCCCCGAGCCAGACCAGCTTCGCCGCGCGCTGGCGGCGCTCAAATCCGGCGGCGAGCACATGGGCTGCCTGCAGGCGCAGCTCAACATCTACAACTCGGATGCGACCTGGTTCACGCGCCAATTTACGGTCGAATACACCGCGCTGTTCGATTGCATCCTGCCGGCGCTCGAGCGGCTGCGCTTGCCGGTGCCGCTTGGCGGCACATCCAACCATTTCCCGCGCGCTGTGCTCGATGCGGTCGGAGGCTGGGATCCTTACAACGTCACCGAGGACGCGGACCTCGGCATACGCCTGGCGCGTGGCGGCTGGCACGTCGGCGTGCTGGCGTCGACGACATGGGAGGAGGCGCCGCCGACATTTCGCGTCTGGCAGGGCCAGCGTACGCGCTGGCTCAAGGGCTGGATGCAGACATACCTGGTGCACATGCGCCGCCCGCGTCGGCTGTGGCGCGAGCTCGGGCCGCGGCGCTTTCTCGGCTTCCAAGTGCTGATGGGCGGAATGATCCTCTCGGCCTTCGTGCACCCGTGGTTCTACGTGCTGCTCGCCTTTGAGCTCTGGCAAGGGCGGCTCCTGGGCATGCCGGATTCGGTATTCGGGCAGTGGCTGCTCGGCATCGGCATCTTCAATCTGGTCGCCGGATACGTGAGCGCCATCGCGCTCGGTACGGTCGCGGCGGCGCGTCGTGGGCGGCTGCGGCTTGCTGCCCACGCGTTGCTCATGCCGGCGTACTGGCTGGCGATTTCGTATGCCGCTTACCGCGCGCTGTGGCAGCTCATGTCGGCCCCGTACTACTGGGAGAAGACCGAGCATGCCGGCCGCCGCGCCGCCGAGAAGGAAGCGATTATCGCTGCGGGGTCCGAAGCGCCCGACCTCGTCGCATCAGGTGAAAAAGCGTAAGGCTTCCTTCGAGATGCGCTGGCGTGTCGCGAAGTAGCCGCTCCACGGATCGGTCTTGCGCTTGATGCGCTGAAGCACGAGCGGGATCGTGAATGCGTTGGCGCTCTCGATGCGTGACAGCTCGGTCCACGACACCGGTACGGCCACGCTGGCTTCCAGCTTGGCGCGCGGCGAATACGGCGCGATGGCCGTCGATCCGCGCTCGTTACGCAGCCAGTCGATGAAAATGCGGCCCTTGCGCTTGGCTTTCGACATGGTGGCGACGAAGCGATCGGGCTCGTTCTCGGCGAGCTTGGTGGCAACGCCCTTCGCGAAACTCTTGACGATCTCCCAGTCCTGGCTGGCGTCGAGCGGGGCGACGACATGAATGCCCTTGCCGCCGGTGACCAGGGGAAATGTCTCGAGGCCCGCCGTTTGCAGCAGCTTGCGGACATAGCGCGCGGCCTCGCGCACGGCGGCGAAATCGACGCTCGGATCGGGATCGAGATCGAAGACGAGGCGGTCGGGCCGCTCCAGCGTCTTGGCGCGCGAGCCCCACAGGTGGATCTCGATGCCGCCGATTTGCGCCACCGAAACGAGCCCCGCCGCGCTGTCGACCATGAGATAGTCGGCAACCTCGCCGTCGCCCTCCTCGACCGGCACGGATTTCAGCGCCGTCGGCATGCCCTTCTTGGTGTGCTTCTGGAAAAAGCACTGCTTGGCCGGACCCTCCGGGCAGCGCACGAGGCTCAGGGGACGACCGCCGCAGTAGGGCAGCATGCGCTCGCTGACGGCGAGGAAGTATTCGGCGAGGTCGAGCTTGGTGACCGCGGGCTTGGCAAAGAGCACGCGGTCGGGATTTGAGATCTTCACGCCGGCAATTACGTCGGCGCTCGAGCTTGCTTTCGCTTTCTTGGCCACGGTGGTCACCGTTTGCGTTTGTACTTCCCTAGCCGGCTTGTCGCCGCGCAGGCCGAGGAACGCCGGATGGCGCAATAGGCCGTCCGTCGTCCGCTCCGTGAAGGCGATCTGCGCCACGAGCTTCGGCTCGACCCAATGCGCATCGCGGCTGATCGCGCGCGGTGCATCGACGAAGGGGCTGGTTGCCTGGCGCAGCTTGGCGAACTGCGCGCCAAGGTCGTCGAGCATATTGGTGTCGAAACCGGTGCCGACGCGTCCGCGATAATGCAGCTTGCCGCCCTCGAACTCGCCGAGCAGCAGGGACGCGAACGGCCGCCCCTTCTTGTCGGAGACGCGGTAGCCGCCGATGACGAACTCCTCGTTGCCGAGGCATTTGATCTTCAGCCAGCTCGGCGCACGGCGCGACACGTACGGTTTGTCGGCCTGCTTGGAGACGATGCCTTCGAGGCCCAAGCGGCAGGCCTGCGCGAGGACCTTGTCGCCATTTCCGGCAACGTCTTCGCTGTAGCGGATGGCGTCCGGCGCGCCCTGCAGCAATTTGCGCAGGATCTCTTTGCGGCGCGTAAGCGGCTCACCGCGCAAGTCGCGCCCGTCGAGCTCCAGGATGTCGAACACGTAGTAGGTGAGCGGAATGCGCCCTTCCTTGAGCGCGTTCTGCAGGCGCTGGAAGCTCGAGCGCCCCTTGTCGTCGAGGGCAACAATCTCGCCGTCGAGCAGCGCGCTGCCGATCTTTAGCTCGCGCAGCGGCGCGGCGATGGAGGCGAACTTCTCAGTCCAGTCTTGGCCGGAGCGCGTGTAGATGCGGCAGCGGTCGCCGGCGACGGCAGCGATGGCACGGTAGCCGTCATATTTGATCTCGTGCAGCCAGTCGTCGCCTTGCGGCGGTGTCGAGGTAAGGGTTGCGAGCTGCGGCGGGACAAACTCCGGAATCGGCGCGGCGGAGCGCGCAAAGCCGCGTTTGGACAACGACGTGTCCAGCGCCTTCGAACGCGGCTTCAAGCGTGCCATCCGGCGCGGACCCTGCGGCGCCTCACTCTTTCGCTGGGCGCGGACGAAGCAAATTATCGCTGCAAAACGAGCAGCATAAAGCGCACGTTAGCAGTAAAGTTCCGTTTAAGGGTGGCCGACGCCGCCGGCGGGAAGGCGGGCCCGCGGATCGGCGACCTCGCGCACCAGCCGCAGCAGCGTCGAGGCCTTCACCGGCTTAGCCATGAAGCGGACGCCGCCCGGCAGGTGCGCCTTCGACGGTTCCATCACGCCCGAGACCAGCACGACCCCAGTACGCGGGCATTCCTCGCGCACGCGACGCGCGAGCTCAAAGCCGTCGAGGCGACCTGGCATGGCAACGTCGCTGACGACGGCACACACGCCGCCTTCGGCGATACGCGACAACGCCTCCTCGGCGGACGACGCGGCGATCACGTCGAAGCCGGACTGGCCGAGGATATCGGAGACGTACTCGCGCACGAGCGGCTCATCTTCGACGACGAGGACCGAAGCGAAATGCGATGCATGTCCATTCATGCAGCGCACAACGGCCAATCACGGCGTCCGTTCCGTTACAAGGCATGCGAAATCAGAGCAGTTAGACCGGTGCCCGAACAAAGGGCGCCCTGCGGCGAGGCGCAGCTGCAACTCATGCATGTGCTCGATTGGGCACCACCGGAGTATTTGCATGTGCGCGGCTTGAGGTCTGCGCGGGAATCGCGCCGTTTGCTGTGGATGGAACGCCACGTCCTCACGCTCCGCTACGATGGGCTCGATGCCTCCTACTACGGCGGCATCGGCACCAGCGGTTCCAAGCAGGTCGTTGCCGGCGCGCAAATGCTGCTGGGCGCCCATGCCCACTACTACTTGAGCGGGGCGATCCCGGAGCGCATCAACGACAACGCACCCGGCTTCGTGATCCGCGATCTCGGCCGCAAGCGCGGGTCGCTGATCGCCGAATTCCTCGTCGTACTGCTGGCGCCGGCGATGTGGGATGCGGCGAGGTACAGCTATGTCACTTTCGTGCGGAACTCTTACGCCGCTGCCAAACACGGCCGGTTATTCGACGATCCGCCATTCGATCACCTGCAACCGTCGCTCGCGACGTTCGATGGCGGCAACCATCCGCTGTTCGATCTCGCCGCTGCGCGCGAGATGCAGCAGCGGCGCCTCTATCAGCGGGTTCGGCAGTCGCGCACGCAGATCTCGGCACCGGTCCGCGTGACGGCGTCGGTGGTCGAGCTGTCGATCGACGGATACCACCTCGACACGATCAGCCACCGCGCGCACACCGACGAGGATATTAACGAAGGTTTGCGGTTGTTCCGCGAGCAATCCGGCGTCGCGGCGCGGACGGGCTATAAGGCGTAGCCTGGGTCTGGTGGAGTGGGGCGACGGCATCGGGCCGGCAGTGTGGGCGGGCGATTTCGTGTTTCAGATCCTCAATCGCCTAGGACTCGCGTCGCTGTATCCGACCAGGCTATCCAGTAAGTCCGACAGGAGGTTGTCACATGGGTGTCGCCCGAGGGGCCGTTGCATTGCTGGCGGAAGAAGCGGCGCGTCGGCCGTTCGCCGGTAAGCTGGCGACACTTGGCCGCCAGCGCATACATGCTTCAAGCGCGGAGGCGACGCGTCAATTGGAGCGGTTCGGCATTGTGCCGCGCCGGACCTTGAGCGACCCCCTCGACGACGTGGCGCTTTTTGAGGCGCTCGGCTTCGACACCGTTCATAGCTACGACTACAGCGATTATGAAGGTGCAACCTACTTGCTGGACCTCAACAGCGGCGTGGTCCTGAGAGCGCCGTCGGACAGTATGACGTTGTCTTTGACAGCGGGACAATCGAGCACGTTTTTCATGTCCCGAACTCGCTCAAGGCGATCGTGGACATGACCAAGGTCGGTGGCAGGATAATCCTGCTTTCCCCCTCTTCGAACCACTTGGACCACGGATTCTACATGTTCTCGCCGACGCTCTTTTGTGACTTCTTTGCCGCTAACAAGCTTGAGGTCGAGAAGAGCTATCTCGTGCGTTACTCGCCCAATCCGTCGGCTGCATGGAGCGTCTATCAATACCGTCCTCGCGAGTGGGACGCCCTGCAGATCGGCGGCCTCGATGGGCGGCCCTACCTCAATTTCATGGTTGCAAGAAAGACCGCTGACTCAACCAACAGCGAAATTCCGCAGCAGAGCGTCTACGCCTCGACGTCAGCCCAATACGGCGGTTCGCGCCTTGCCGATGCCGCTGCGCAATCCACCGCCGATACGGGTCCTTCGGCGGGACGGTGGTCGGCCGCGCGCGGCATGCTGGCGCGTGTACCCGGTGCATTGACCGTCGCACAGAAAATCGTAAGGCAGGCGCGCAAGGCGCTCCTGAACAAGCCGCTCGTTGGTCGGTATTGAGGCCGGCGCTCGCTTCGGAATCACCACGGGCGCGCGCAAATGAGATAGTGGAGCGGGCGATCGGGATCGAACCGACGACATTCAGCTTGGGAAGCTGACGTTCTACCACTGAACTACGCCCGCGCTCTGCCAAGGCTGTAGCACGGGCCGGCCCCCGGCGAAAAGCCACGGGGCGCGGCGCCGTGCGGATGTCCTCAGGCCTTGCCTTTGACCAGCGCGTCGCGGATCTCCTTCAGGTAGATCTCCGACTGGCGTCGGCGCGGCGGCGGCGGCGGGCGCCGGCTTGCGCACCATGTTGATGCCCTTGATGAGGAAGAAGAGCGCGATCGCCGTGATGCAGGAACTGGATGATGGCGTTGAGGAACAGCCCGTACTTGATCTCGACCCCCTCGACGGGAGTGACGGCCAGGTTGGAGAAGTTCACGCCGGCCGTGACGTAGCCGATAACGGCATGATGATGTTGGCGACGAGGGTGGCGACGATGGGCGTGAAGGCCGCGCCGATGATCACGCCGATGGCGAGGTCGAGTGACGTTGCCCTTCATCGCGAAATTCTTGAATTCTTCCCACATGTGCTTTCATTGGCGTCTCCCTCGGCTATGCCGACCGTGCGGCCCGTTGATCGGCCCCGCCCGGGCCGATCTTAAGCGAAGAAAAGCCCGCGTAAAACTGGCCTTTGGCTAATAGGCCGCGCGGCATTGCGCCATATATGCGTCGCACTGTTGGCGTGTACTTGATCTTGCTGGCGCCGGATGCGGCCGGCAAGGGCGCTGAGGGAGCTGCGAGCCATGATGGAGCGCAAGGAGCGCAAGCCGTACTGGCGGCACACCAAGTGGCAGATGCTGGCGAGCGTCGTGCCGTTTCTGGTGCTCATCATCGTGCTGCCGCTCTACGCCGACGAGCCTCAACACGGAGCGTTCCTCGGCTTCCCGCTCGGCTACTTCCTCAGCGCGCACGGCATCGCGGTCATCGCGATCTTCACGGTCGCGAGCTTCGTCAACCGCCAGGACGCCATCGATCACTGGCACGGCGCGCACGAGGACAACTGAGGCGCGGACAGGTCCATCGAATGTCGCTCACCTCGCGCACCCGCTTCGTCAATCCGCGGCTCGGCACCTATTTCGGCATCTTCGCCAGCTCGCTGACCGGGCTCGTGCTGCTGCTCATCATCTTCGAGCAGCTCGGCACCTCGGACGTCGTGCTGCGCTGGGCGATGCTGCTCGGGCCCGCTCGTGCTCTACGCGGCCATCGGCCTCTGCGTGCCGACGCAGCGAGCCGTTCGAATTCTTCGCCGCCGGGCGCCGCGTGCCCGCCGGCTACACCGGCCTCTGGCATCGCGAGTCGCCACTATGGGCGCCACCGGCATCGTCGCCATGACCGGCGTGTTCTTCCTCATCGGCTTCGACGCGCTGTGCCTGATGATCGGCGGGCTCGCGGGCTTCGTCATCATGGCGGTGATGCTCGCGCCGTTCTTCCGCAAGTTCGGCACCTTCACGGTGCCGAGCTATCTCGGGCGCCGCTTCGAGAGCAAGCGCCGTGCGCTGCTGGCGGCGGCGCTGCTCGCGGTGCCGGTGCTGCTGCTGCTGGCCGCCGAGCTGCGCATGGGCGCCTTCGCGGCGGCGCTGGCTCGTCGGGCCAGCCGCAAGGCCTGATGATCGTCGCTGCTGGTCGTCGCCATGATCGTCACCGTCGTGCTGGGCGGCATGCGCTCGCTGACGTGGTCGAGCAGCGCGCAGGCGATCGCCGCCGTTCTCGCGCTGCTCGTGCCGGTCACCATCGTCGCCGTGATGGTGACCAACTTCCCGCTGCCGCAGCTCACGCAACGGACCGCTGCTGCGCGCGCTCGTGCACAGCGAGGCGGCCCAGGGCCTGCCCGATGGTCGACGCGCCCAGCCTCACGTTCGCGCTGCCGGGCGAGGGCTTCGCGCCCGATCGCCAAGCGCTTCACCGCGCCCTTCGGCGCCATCGGCCCGACCGCCTTCGTCGTCGCCATGCTGACGGTGATGGCGGGCGTCGCCGCCTCGCCGTGGCTGCTGCCGCGCGTGACCATGACGCCCGGCGTCTACGAGACGCGCAAGTCGCTCGGCTGGGCGACCGTGTTCTTCGGCCTCATCATGCTGACGGCGGCCTCCGTGTCGGTCTACATGCGCGACTTTCATCATGGACATGGTCAAGGACGGCCCGCCCGCGACGCTGCCCGAGTGGATGCAGCGATCTCGTTCGAGCTCGGCTTCGTGTCAGTCGACCGACCGCAACGGCCCGCTGACGTTCACGAGCTTCAGCTTCGCGCGCGACACCGTGCTGCTGAGCCTGCCCGTGGCAGCCGGGCTGCCCGAGCGTCTTCGTCTACTTCGCCGCCGCCGGCATTGTCGCCGCGGCGCTGGTCGGCGGCGGCTGCCACCGCCAGTCGCGCTCGGCAACGTGCTGACCGAGGACGTCGTCAACGGCTTCGTCGTGGGAGCCGCTGCCGCGCGATGGCCGCGTGCACGTCGGGCGCATCGCCATCGCCGGCGTCGCCGTGCTCGGCGGCGTCATCGCGCTGCTGGCGCCGACCGATCCCCTGCGCCTGCTGCTGTGGTCGCCTGGCCCTCACCGGCTCGACGCTCTTTCCCGTGCTCGTGCTGTCGATCTGGTGGAAGCGCATGAACGCGCTTCGGCGCCATCGCCGGCATGAGCTGCGGATTTGCCGTCGCGGTGCTGACCATCCTTGCCGGCGAAGCCGACATCATCGGCCTCGACGGGGCGCTAGCCGGGCATCGCTCGGCCTGCCCGCGGGCACGCTCGGCGCGCTCCTCGCGAGCATCGCCACGCCGGGACCGAGTCGGAGCGTGCTGGAGCTCGTGCGCGAGATCCGCATTCCTGGCGGCGAGGTCATATACGATCGCGAGATGCGCCTGTTGCGGCTGAAGAACCGCGAGCGCGCTAACCACTGCCAATGCGGGAAGAGATACGATGACCGTGCACGAGCGGCTGACGCTCTATCCGCCATCGAGCCCTATCGCACCGGCACGCTCGACGTCGGCGACGGCCACGATCTGTACTTCGAGGAATGCGGCAACCCGCGACGGCCAGCCGGTCGCTGCTGGTGCATGGCGGCCCGGGCGGCGGCTCCAATCCGACCATGCGCCGCTTCCACGATCCGAGCCATTACCGCATCATCCTGTTCGATCAGCGCGGCTGCGGCCGCTCGACGCCGCACGCGTCGCTCGAAGCCAATACGACCTGGGATCTCGTCGCCGACATGGAGCGCCTGCGCGAGGAGCTCGGCATCGAGCGCTGGCAGCTGTTCGGCGGCTCGTGGGGCTCGACGCTGGCGCTCGCCTATGCCGAGACGCATCCCGAGCGCGTCGCCGGCCTGATCCTGCGCGGCATCTTCCTCGCTGCGCCGCGCCGAGCTCGAGTGGTTCTACCAGGAGGGCTGCAGCTGGATCTTATCCCGAGGCGTTCGCGGCCTATCGCGAGCGTCATTCCGCCGGCCGAGCGCGGCGACATGATCGCCGCCTACCACCGGCGCCTCACCAATCCTGATCCCGACAGTGCAGCTCGCCGCGGCGAAGGCCTGGAGCATCTGGGAGGGCTCGACGCTGTCGCTCGTACCGGACGCCGAGCGCATCAGCCAGTTCGGCGCCGACGCCTACGCGCTCGCCTTCGCGCGCATCGAGTGCCACTACTTCGTCAATGCGCGGCTTCTTCGACAGCGACGGCCAGCTCCTGCGCGATGCCGGCGGCTGGCCGACATTCCGGGGATCATCGTGCACGGCCGCTACGATGTGGTGACGCCGGTCAAGAATGCCTGGGACCTGAAAGCGGCGTGGCCGAGCGCCGAGCTGCGCATCGTCGCCGACGCCGGCCATGCCATGAGCGAGCCCGGCATCGTCCACGAGCTGATCTCGGCCACGCGGAAATTCGCCGCGTCGGCGCAGACGGCTAGCGCTCAGCCGGCGAACGTGCCGAGGTAGTGCAGCACGACCTCGCGGCGGTGCGGGCGGTCGCGGTGCTCGACAACGTAGATGCCCTGCCAGGTGCCGAGCACCATCGCGCCGGCCCGCACCGGGATCGACAGCGACGTTGCCGTCAGCGCCGACTTGATGTGCGCCGGCATGTCGTCCGGCCCTTCGACGTCGTGCACGTAGGCGGTCGCCGCGGGGCCAGCCGGTCGAGGGCGTCGAGGAGGTCGGCATGCACGTCCGGGTCGGCGTTCTCCTGGATCAGCAGCGAGGCCGAGGTATGCCGGATGAACAGGGTCAGCAGCCCGTCGCCGGCGCCGATGTGGTCGAGCCAGCCCGCACCGCCGACGTCTGATCCGACAGCCCCGGACCCCGCGTCTCGACCGATAGCGTCTCGAACGCCTGTCCGGATCTGCCCCACCTGAGCCAGTCTCCCGGTCGTCGACTTCGTCGTCATCAACTTCACATAGCGAGGCGTAGCGCCGGCGTCATGGCCGCCGGCTCGCCAAGTGACGCCCATTTTGCCGCTAATTGCGCCTGTGAGTGCGATTTTTACTCGCTGCTTAACCCGGCGTTTACCGCGACTCGCAAACCCTGGGGATGAGCGGAATCTCGTTTTGCGCGTCCCGATTGGCAACAGCAGCAACTCGAGCCAACGCCCCGCGTGGGGCCATCGACCAGCGCCAAGGGATTGAGATGTCGAACCAAGCCTACAACGAACTCTATGGCGCGCGCGCCGATGCCGCGGCCATGGCTTCGAATGAGCCGTCCCAGGCGAACATGCTGAACCAGATGCGCGATCGGCTCGCTTCGCTGAGCGACGAGGCAAGGTCGATCAGGTCCCAAGTCCCGCACGAGTACGAGGCGGATATCGAGCGCATCCAGGCTCAGATGCAGCGCCTCGGCGAGCGCCTTTCCGATCTCGGCCGCGGGGCCATCGTCCCATACAACTCGGCGCAGCGCGCCGCCGCGCCGCGCGTCAAGACCGTGCGCTACGTCACCGAAGAGGACATTCGGGTGGCGCGCGTGTCGCCTGACGAAGTCATCCTGCTCGGCAGCTCCGCCGCGAAACGCGCTGAGGAGAGCACCAATCCGTGGGACGAGGCCGCCGCCAACGCCCTCGTCGAGCTCTACGAATCCGAAGTCTATTCCTCGTATCGCCGCGAGCCCCGCGCCCAAGGCGCCGGCACGCGTAGCAGCACTCCTACCGCTTCCGGCCGCACGCTCCAGGCTTCGCAGAACGGCCCTCCTGCTCGCGCGCCCGGCGCCCAGTCGAGCTCCATGACCGAGGCCCCGCAGGCCGCGCCGAGCGGCTGCTCGATGGACGCCAATTGGCTCGACCAGCGCTTCGCCGACATCGCGGCACGCATCGAGCAGTCGATGGCGCGGATGCGTCCTGAAAACGCGATGCTGTCGCTCGGACGCCGTTTCGACGCGCTCGAGACGCAGCTGAACTCGGTGCTCGGCCACGTAGCGACGCGCGCCGATCTCGACGAGCTGCGCGCCACCGAGGCCCAGATCGAAGAAATCGGCAATCAACTCAGCCAATTCCGCCGCCAGCTCGCCCGCCTCGACGTCATCGACGCGCACCTTGGCACGCTCACCTCGCAGTTGTCCGACGAGCGCCTGACGCGCCTCTTCAACGACGGCGTGCAGGTCACCTCCGATGCAGGCCGCCTCGACGCCATCGACGCGCAACTTCGCATGATCGCCGTGCAGCTTTCCGACGAGCGCCTGTCGGGTCTCGTCAGCCGCAGCTCGGCGCGCGACGTCGACTACGAGGAGCTCGCCAACTCGGCAGCGCAGCGCGCCGCCGCCAACTTCGTCGAGAGCAACATTCATAACGCCCCGGCACGCGACATCGGCGAAATGCGCGGCATGCTCGAGAATCTCATCAACGAGCGCCGCCACAACGACGAGAACAACGCCAGCATGCTGGAGACGATGCAGCTGGCGATCATTCGCGTGCTGGATCGCATCGACGCGCTCGAGATCACGCAGCAGCCGCCGGCCCCCGCTGACTATGGCACGGCTCCGGCGACCTCAGCTCCGGCCCCCGCGATGATCGACGACCTGGTGCCGCCGACGGCTCGGGTTTACGCCGAGATGCCGCCGGTCGACGATCATTCTGATTTCCTGCCGTCAGAGCCTGAGGCGTACGAGGGCGCCGACGTGCACGCTTACCAGCAGGACGCCGAGGCCGACGAGACCCCGCCGCGTCTGCCGGTCTACACCACGGCGAGCTTCGATCTCGATGCAGCCTTCTCGCGCTCGCGCGATGCCGAGGCCGAGGCTTTCGGCGAGCCGCCGCAGCAAAAGCGTTCTATTGAAGTGTTGCGCCACGACTTCATCGCCGATGCGCACCGCGCCAAGCTGAAAGCGGCGAGCAAGCCGGACATCGCCAACGAGCATAGCGACCTGCGCGCCGGCGAACTCTCGGTGAACCCCAAGGATATGCCGGCGAAAGCTCGCGGTCGGCGTTCGATCTTCTCCTTTCGCTCGCAGCGTGTGGCACTGAGCCTTCTCGTGCTGCTGGCGGCGATCCCCGCGGCGATCTTCTTCATGCCGCGCAATCCCGCCCCGCAGATCGAAGCTATTCCCGCCGCCGTCGAGGCCCCGCTTCCCCAGCAGGGCGAAGCGGCTCCGGCGATGGCCCCGCCTGCGGACGTTGCTCCTGAAATGCCGGCCGTGCCTAAGATGGAAGCCGCGCCCGAAGCTGCGCCGCCGGTCATAAGGCCCCCGCCGCCGAAGCAGACCAAACAGGTCGTGCCGCCGCTGGAGAAGGGCGAATATGAGGACGTGAATGCCACCGGCGCGGCCGTCGACACGGCATCGCTGCCCGACGGCATCGCCATGCAGGACAACGATGCCAGCGGTCAGCAGCTCGCGCAGCTGAACGAGCAGGCGCGCATGGCCTATCTCTCCAGGTCAGCTCGGCGCGGCTGCGGCCAGGGCGACCCGGCATCGTTGATGGAGGAGCATGTCATCCGCCACAACGGTGGTACCGCTTCCGCCGCCAACGATGAGGTTGCCCCGGCCAACGATGGCTCGAAGCTCCCGCCGGCGACCGTCGGTCCCTTCTCGCTGCGCCTCGCGGCTGCGCAGGGCGATGCTTCGGCACAGTTCGAGGTCGCTTCGCGCCTCGCCGAGGGCAAAGGCCCGATCAGGATCTCAAGGAAGCCGCCCAGTGGTATCAGCGCGCCGCCGCCAGCGGTTTCGCGATGGCGCAGTTCCGCCTCGGCACGCTCTATGAGCGCGGCCTGGGCGTGAAGCCCGACGCCTCGCGCGCTCAGGTTTGGTATGAGCGCGCCGCCGCGCAGGGCAACGTGAAGGCCATGCACAATCTCGCGGTTCTGGCCGCCGCGCGCGCCCCGAAGGGCGACTACGAGGGCGCCGTGCGCTGGTTCAAGGCCGCCGCCGACTTTGGCCTCGCCGACAGCCAGTACAATCTCGCCGTGCTCTACGAGAACGGCATGGGCGTCACCCAGGACATGCAGCAGGCCTACAAGTGGCTGCTGCTTGCCGCCAAGTCGGGCGACAAGGACGCCGCTGGCCGCCTTGATGCGCTGAAGCCGAAGATGAGCAAGGGCGATCTCGCCGCCGCCGAAGATCAGGCCGCGACTTGGCACGCAAAGCGGATGTGGCAGCTCGCCAACGATGCTCGCGTGGCCGGCCAGGCCTGGAGAGACGGACCGCGTCGCGGCTGATCCCTAGACGGCCGGAAGAGATTGAGTGCGCCGCGGACGATGCGGCGCACTTCGCTTTTACGAACCTGTATCTTTACCTAGGCGGCATATCCTGATCACGCCGCAGCGGCTCTCACCTTGACACAGCATGCGATGTCGGAGCATCAGGCGGCTGTCGGCCAGCACGTTGCGCATGCCTATTGAGGCGCGCTCCGAAGGGTTAGTCCGCTAGCGAAACTGATGAACATCTACCTGCCCATTGCCGAGATGTCCGTCAACGTTGCGCTTTTCCTCGGCTTGGGCTGCAGCCGTCGGATTCCTCTCGGGGCTGTTCGGCGTCGGCGGCGGCTTTCTGCTCACCCCGCTTCTGATCTTCATGGGCGTACCGTCCGCCGTGGCCGTCGGCACCGGGTCGATGCAGATCCTCGCCTCCTCGGTCTCGGGCGCCATTGCCCAATACCGCCGCAACAACGTCGACGTGAAGATGGGCGCCGTGCTGCGTCATCGGCGGCGTGATCGGCTCGGTCATCGGCGTGTCGCTGATGAAGATCTTGCGGCAGGCCGGCCAGTTCGATCTGTTCGTGTCGCTGAGCTACGTCACCTTCCTCGGTGCAGTCGGCGCGCTGATGATGATCGAGAGCCTCGGCACGCTGCGCAGGTCGAAGTCCGGCCAACCGAGCTCAGTGCGCAAGACCGGCCAGCACAGCTGGGTGCACGGTCTGCCGTTCAAGATGCGCTTCCATCGCTCCAAGCTCTATATCAGCGCCGTGCCGCCGGCGATGATCGGCGCCTTCGTCGGCTTCATGGCGGCGATCATGGGCGTTGGCGGCGGCTTCGTCATGGTCCCCGCCATGATCTACCTGCTGCGCGTGCCGACCAGCGTCGTCATCGGCACGTCGCTGTTTCAGATCGTGTTCGTCATGGCGGTGACGACGCTGCTGCAGGCCATGCAGAACAAAGCGGTCGACGTGGTGCTTGCCTTGGTGCTGATTCTTGGCGGCGTCATCGGCGCGCAATTCGGCGCAGCGGCCGGCGGACGGTTGAAGGGTGAGCAGCTGCGCTTCATGCTGGCCGCGCTCGTCCTGCTGGTGTGCCTGCGCATCGGCTGGGACCTGATGGCCAAGCCCGCCGAGATCTATTCGATCGGACCGGTACTCGGGGGAGGCTTCTGATGCGACGCCTTCTCGCCTGTCTGCTGGCCACTGTCATCGCCGTTCCCGCCCTCGCGCAGGACAGGGCAACGCCGCGCCTGGGCCCGGTGTCGCCGCCGGCGGCGCAACCGCCGTCGCCGGTCCAGAAGCCGACGGTCGAGGCCGACATCTCGACGCGCAGCCTCGAGGTGACCACAGGCTTCACCGGCCACGAGATCATCGTGTTTGGCGCCGTCGACAACAGCCAAGCACCGCAAGAGCACGGCGGCTACTATGATGTCGTCGTCGTGGTGGAGGGGACGCCGTTCCCCGTCGTCGTCCGCAAGAAGAGCGACGTTGCCGGCGTGTGGATCAACACGTCGTCCGTCACCTTCGCTTCGGTACCAAGTTACTACGCCATCGCTTCGACGCGTCCGATCGAAGAGATCGCCGGCCCGCCGGTGTTGGAGCGGCACGCGATCGGCTTCCAGCACATCAAGATGACGCCGGCCGCGGGTAGCCGCGGAATTCTCAAGGATTACGAGCTCGCCGCATACAGGGCTGCCGTCATTCGCTTGAAGAAGGCCCAGAACCTCTACGTGATCCAGCCGAAGGACGGCGTTACCTTCACGGGGCGCAGCCTGTTCCGGAGCACCATCGCTCTGCCGGCCAACGTCCCGGTGGGCCCGCTCGTCGCCCGCACCTACCTGTTCCGCAATGGCGAGGTTATCAGCGCCCACATCGCCCGCGTCACGCTGCAACGCGCCGGTATCGAGCGGCTGGTGCACAACTTCGCGTTCGTCTATTCGATGAGCTACGGGCTGATCGCCGTCTTGATTGCCGTGGCATCGGGTCTGCTCGCCTCGGCCTACTTCCGCCGCCAGCCGGCCTGAGCCGGTCAGTCCTCCTTCAGAAGGCGCGTCGCGACCGGATAGAGCCCTTCCTGGCCGAGCATCCAAACGTGCATGCCGTCATTGCCGAACAGCGGTTCGAACGGCTCCTCGAGGATGTTGAGCCCGCCCGCGTATGTGCCGAACGCCGGCATGACGAGGCGGCGCCCGTTGCCGACGAAGCAGGGTCGTCGCAGCGTGTAGCCGTACATCGACAGCTTTGCAGCCGGATGCAGGTGGCCGGCGATTTCGTGCGTGACGTGTCCGGGACGCGGCTCGTGGCGCAGCACGATGCCTTCGACCTCGATATCACCGACGACGCTGCCGCCGAGACGCTCGCCGACCTTGGGGTCGTGGTTGCCCGTCACCCAGATCCACTCGCGGTCCTCCTGCATGATCTGCAGGATCTCGAGCTCCTCCAGGCCGATGCGCCCCGAGGCGTCAACGTCGTGCAGGCTGTCGCCGAGCGCGATCACGGTGCTGGCGCCGAAACGATCGATGGCCGCGGCGAGGCGGCGCAGCGTCTCGCGCGTGTCATACGGCGGCACGAGCTGGCCGCGCTTGGCCAACGCCGATCCCTTTTCGAGGTGAAGGTCGGCGACAATCAGGGCATCCTCGCTGGGCCAATAGAGCGCGCCCGACATGTCGGCGCGAAACAGCTTCCCGCAGATCGATATTTCCTGATCCTGGAAGTCGTCGAAGGCGAGGCGCTCAGGTTTCAGCTCGAGCATTGCGTCTCCTCTAACGTCTCGCGTGGCATGGATTGGGCGGCGGCTTCGCGCAGCAGTTCCTCGCGGGCAAAGCCGGCAACAGCTTCCCTGCCGATCTCCAGGAGGATCGGCACGGAAAGCGGCGACACCCTGTCCAACGGTTGATGCCTGATTCTGCCCTCGATGCGGCGCAGAAAGTCGCCGAGCCGCGCGATGTCGAGAAGGCCTGTGGCCGCGTCGGCCCAGGTGGCCTCCAGAAGAATGTGGTGCGGGTCGTGCCGGCGCAGAACGTCGTAGATGAGATTGGTTGACAGCGCGATTTGGCGTCCGGTTTTCTCGCGGCCCGGATGACGGCGTTCGACAAGGCCGGCGATCACCGCCACCTGCCGGAACGTGCGCTTCATCAGGTTCGATTCCGCCAGCCACGCATCGAGGTCATCACCGAGCATGTCCTGCGCGAAGAGCTGGTCGAGGTCGAGCTTGCCGGAGGCAATGAGCGCCGAGATGTCGCCAAGTCCCCACAACGCCATGCCGTAGTCGTTGGCGACGAAGCCGAGCGGTCCGGCACCGACCCGGTCAAGGCGGCGCGTCAGTAGCATGCCGAGTGTTTGGTGGGCGAGCCGCCCCTCGAACGGATAGGCGACGAGATAGTGGCAGCTGCCGCGCGCGAAGGTCTCGATCAGCACCTCGTCGCGGCCGGGAATGACCGAGCGCTGCTGCTGCAGCTCGAGCCAATAGGCCACCGAGGGCGGCAGCCGGCTCCATTCGTGGTCGTCGGCGAGCATGGCGCGCACGCGCTCGGCGAGGTGCGTCGACAGCGGGAACTTGCCGCTGTTGTAGCTGGGGATGATGGGATCGCGCGCGGTGGCGCGGGTGACGAAGGCTTCGTTCTCGCCCATGCCCTCGAAGCGCAAGACCTCGCCGGCGAGCACGAAGGCGTCACCCGGACGCAGCTGCTCGATGAAATACTCATCGACCTCGCCCATGACCCGTCCGCCAGCCAACGCCTTGCGCGAAGCGGCGACACGGCGCCCGACAAGTCGCACTTTGATCAGCGGCGCGGCGACGATGGTGCCGGCGTTCATGCGGTAGGCCTGCACGAAGCGCGGGTGCGCGATACGCAGCTTTCCGTCAGGCGCGGCTTTCAGCTTGGCGTAACGTTCGTAGGTCTGCAGCGCGTAGCCACCGTCGGCAACGAAGCCGAGCACGCGGTCGAAGCGCTCGCGCGTGAGCGGCGCGTAAGGCGCGGCCGAGACGACTTCGGCATAAAGTGCTGTGGGGTCGAAGTCGCCGGCGCATGCCGTGCCGAGGATATGCTGCGCCAGCACGTCGAGTGCTCCCTGACGCGAGAAGGTGACATCCTGCTCGCCTGCTTCGGCCGCATCGACGGCGGCGCGGCATTCGAGCACCTCGAAGCGATTGCTGGGCACGAGGATGGCCTGCGACGGCTCGTCGAGCCGGTGATTGGAGCGGCCGATGCGCTGGATGAAGCGGCTGGCGCCCTTCGGCGCGCCCACATGAATGACGAGATCGACGTCGCCCCAGTCGATGCCGAGATCGAGCGTCGAGGTGGCGACGACCGCGCGCAGCGATCCCGCCGCCATCGCCGCCTCTACCTTGCGGCGCTGCAGTGGCATCGAGCGAGCCATGATGCAGCCCGATCGGCAGGCCGAGATCATTGATGCGCCACAAGTCCTGGAACAGCAGCTCGGCCTGCATGCGCGTGTTGACGAACAGCAGGCTGAGACGGTGCGCCTCAATGGCCGCGTAAATCTCGCCGATCGCGTAGCGGGTGGTGTGTCCCACCGTCGGCATCGTCTCGTCGAGCTCGAGTATGTCGATCTGCGGCCTGGCCCCGCCGCCAACGAGGATTAGATCGGCCATTTGGATGTGCGATTGCGGCTCCGGCTGCGGCACCAGATAGGCACGCAATTCCGAAGGGCGCGCAACCGTCGCCGACAGGCCCACGGTCCTCAGCCCCGGTGCGAGCATCCGCAGCCGCGCCAGTGACAGCGCCAGAAGATCGCCGCGCTTGGTCGCGGCCAGTGCGTGCACCTCGTCGAGGATGACCGTATCGAGGTCGGCGAACAGGTCGGCGCTGTCGGCGTGGCTGAGCAGCAGCGTCAGCTGCTCCGGCGTCGTCATCAAGATGTCGGGTGGAGCACGCCGTTGCCGCGCACGGCGCGCCACCGACGTATCGCCGGTGCGCGTCTCGGTGCGGATCGGAAGCTGCATCTCGGCGATCGGCGCCACCAAGTTGCGCGCCACGTCGACGGCGAGCGCCTTCAGCGGCGAAATATAGAGCGTGTGCAGTCCGCGGCCCCTGTTGGCGCGCGTCCGCTGGGTAAGGCTCAGGAGGCTCGGCAAGAACCCGGCGAGCGTCTTGCCGGCGCCCGTAGGGGCGATGAGCAGGGTCGAGCGGCGCTGCGTGGCCGCCTCGATCAGCGCCAGCTGATGTTGTCGCGGGGACCAGCCCCGGGCAGCAAACCAGCCGGCGAACGGCTCTGGCAGCGGCGGGGCGACCGGAGGCCCCGCCTGCTCGCGCGAGCGGCGCACCGTGGCCGCGGAAGCTCGTCTCGTGGTTCTCATCCGGCGGTACGCAACGCTCCGTTGTCGAAACGGCTCGGCAACTATGCTAAGGGCGGGTGGCCATGTCACGCGGCCAAATGGGGCGGCACCTGCCCCGCCACTGATCGAGAGGAGAACGACCCGATGGACCGCAACACGTTCCTTGGCGGGAGCGTCCTAGGCGTTCTGGTTCGCCTGATCGTGCTCTCGATCGTCGTCGGCGTCGTGCTGTCGGCGCTCGGCATCACGCCGCAGAACATCTTCTACCAGTTCAACATCATGTTGCGGCGGATCTACGATCTGGGCTTCGGCGCCATCGAGTCGGTGATCGGCTACCTGATCCTCGGTGCCATGGTGGTGGTGCCGGTCTGGTTGATATCCCGCTTGCTCAAAACAATGCGGCGATCCGACGTGCCGCCGCCGCCGCGTGGCGGCTCGGTCTAAGCCTCGAGCGGCTTGGCGGCCCACTCCGCCGCCCGGCGCCCGACGAGATCGGCGATCGACCGCGCGCCCGCTCGTCGCACCGCGGCGGCGAGCTCGTCCTTGATGCGCTGAATGAGGCCAGGCCCTTCGTAGATCAGCCCGGTGTAGAGCTGCACGAGGGTGGCGCCGGCTTCGATCTTGGCGAGCGCAGTGCTGCCGCTGTCGATGCCGCCGATGCCGATCAATGGAATTTGTGCCTGCCGTCGCCTGATATACGCGCGCGAGCATAACTGTGGAGCGATGGAACAGCGGGCGCCCAGACAGGCCGCCGGCCTGGCGCGCGCTGGCGTCGCTCAACCCGCGGCGTGAGAGCGTCGTGTTGGAGACGGCGATGCCGTCGACGCCCTGCGCGGCAAGTTGCATGACGATGGCGCCGAGATCGCGTTCGGCGATGTCGGGCGCGAGTTTCACGACAATCGGCCGCTTCGGCTTGCCTGCATCCGATCTGTTTTGCGCGCGCCGAGAGGAGACGCTGTAGCAGCTCCTCAAGCGCGGCTGGATCCTGCAGGTCGCGTAATCCGGGCGTGTTGGGCGAGGATATGTTGATCGTGAAGTAACTGGCGACGTCGTAGAATGTCTCGAGACCGCGCACGTAGTCGGCGACGCGGTCTGTCGCATCCTTGTTGGCGCCGATGTTGACGCCGACCACGCCGGGGCCGGTGCGTCGCTGCAGCCGGGCGAGCGCTGCTGCATGTCCGCCGTTATTGAAGCCGAGCCGGTTGATGACGGCGCGGTCGCGCGGCAGTCGGAATACACGCGGGCTCGGGTTGCCGAGCTGCGGCAGCGGCGTTACTGTGCCGATCTCGGCGAAGCCGCAGCCAAGTCGCAAGATGGCATCGGGTACGCGCGCGTCCTTATCGAAACCGGCCGCGATTCCAACGGGGTTCGGCAGCGATAGGTGCGCAAACGAGACGGCGAGCGAAGCGTCGTCGCTCGCAACGGCCGCTGGAAACACGCCAAGCTCCAGCGACCTCAGGGTCACCTCGTGTGCTTCCTCGGGGGGAGCAGCGCGAGCGCGCGCGGTGCATAATCAAAGAGCATTTTCAGCATGCCGCGAATTCCTTAGGCAGCATCGGCACGCCGTCAATACCGAGTGGAAGCGCATGCACCGCACCAGCACTCGCGGTGGGGAGCGCCGCATAGAAATGCGGAAAGAGATCGCCGCCGCGGGAGACCTCCCATCGCAGTTGCTCCCCAAGCAAGTGCGTCTCAAATTGGATCAACACGAGATCGTGTTCGCCGCGGAAGTGCTTAGCGATCGTGCCTGTAAGTTGTTCACGCGTCGATAAGTGAATGAAGCCATCGCGCAAATCGTCGGCCGAGCCGGCGAACGCACCGGTGCGGCACGCGTCTTCCCACGCGCCGCGCGCGGCCACCTTGAAGACGAATTGTCGAGACGTTGTCATCGCTTGTCCGAAAGCTTGCGCCGCGCAAGTTGTTTCTCAGCTAGCAAGCGCGCTGTTTGCGCGCGCGTCGCCGCGTCGCGCGCTTGTCGCATTTGATCAACACTGCGCGAACTACGTTCGCCGGATAGGTGCTTTTCTGAGATCGCGTCTGTCGCGGGGCGTGTAGTCATGTTACCTTCATGAAGTGGCGCTTGGCGGCTCAGCCTCGACGTCGCGAAGGCCAAACACAAATAATGAAACGCGATGTTCCCTGGTCTGCCAACAGCGTCTCTGACTGTAACAAATCTCTTCTCCTCACCCTTCCACTTTTCCGTGCCCTGTTACCAGCGGCCGTATTCGTGGACCACGTCGGAGGCGGGACAGCTGCTCGAGGATATCCTCGCCGCGGCCGGGATCGGCGGTGCTGTTGGGGCCGAGGAGCCTGACTACTTTCTTGGCACGATTCTGCTGCTCGACGGTGCGGGCGGCGATCTTCCGAAGGCGCGCGATCGCGATCCGCGGCTGTTCGAGATCATCGACGGCCAGCAGCGCCTCGTGACTTTGGCGATGATCGCTGCCGTGCTGCGCGATCTCGGCACCGAGCGCTGGCGCTGGGGTTCCCGCAACCGCCTCGATCAGCTCATTGCCGCGGACTCCGCCGCAACCAAGCAGCACGGTGTCAAATTTCGCGTCGAGGTGAGCACGCGCGAGCAGGGGTTCCTCGAAAACTACGTGCAAGTCCGCGGTGGCTGCTCGGGAATTCCCGACGACGAGACA
Source organism: uncultured Alphaproteobacteria bacterium (assembly GCA_963724595.1). Lineage (GTDB taxonomy): Bacteria > Pseudomonadota > Alphaproteobacteria > Rhizobiales > Hyphomicrobiaceae > Hyphomicrobium_A. The sequence continues at coordinate 391,915 of CAVRVR010000022.1, forward strand.
GTGAGCGAGGCTGAGGAGCGCCTGCTGAAGGTGCGCGATCATTTCATCGGCGAGCTGTCGTTGCTCGACGAGGGCGATCGCCGCCGGCTGGCCGACTATCTTTGCGATCAGTGCCACTTCGTCGTCGTGCTGACGCGCGACATCGATCGCGCGCACCGCCTGTTCACCGTGCTCAACGAGCGCGGCAGAGCGCTACAGCGCAACGACATCCTCAAGGCGGAGATCCTCAAGAGCATACCGGACGAGCGCGTGCCGGCGGCTCTCGAGAAGTGGGACAGCGCCGCCCAGCTGCTCGGCGCGAAGTTCGAAACGTTCTTCAGCCACGTGTTCAGCATCTATGGCCGCGGCGACACGAAGATCATCGCCGGCGTTCGCCGCACCATCCGCGAGGCGGGAGGGGCGGAGGCGTTCCTCAACGATATCGTCGGGCCGCTGTCCAAGGCTTACGACACGGTGCTGCGCGCCGCAGACGTCGAATCTCAACATCGACCCAGATGCGCGCCGCTATCTCGTCTATCTTGGGCGCTTGCCGGAGGGCGACTGGGCTCCGGCGGCGATGCTCGCGGTGCATCAATACGCCGACGATCCCAAGCGTGCGACGCTGCTGCTGAAGGAGATCGATCGCCTCGTCCATCTGCTGCGGGTGCTCTGTCTCGGCACCGGCAAGCGCGTGCGCCGTTTCGGCAATGTGGTGCAATTGATCAAGTCCAGGGCGCCGGTGAATTCGGGCGAGGGCCCGTTCCAGCTGACGCGCGATGAAGCGCGCAATATCGGCTACCACTTGCGCACGATGTACCGGCGCGACGCGCAGGTGTGCAAGCAGCTGCTCTTGCGCCTCAACGACGAGCTGACGCGCAGCACGACCGTGCTCGATCCGAAGGACTACAGCGTCGAGCATGTTCTCCCGCAGCGTCCTGGGGCGACGAGCGAGTGGCGACGCTGGTTCGCCGACGCCGAGGAGCGCGAGGCATGCACCGAGAGCCTCGGCAATCTCGTCGCCGTGACGCAAAAGCAGAACGACCGCGCGCGTAACCAGGAGTTTTCGCGCAAGCGTGAGATCTATCGCGGCACCGACGACGATCCGCCCGTTCTGGCGATCACGCGCGACGTGGTCGAGTCCAACGTCTGGCGCGCCGCCGAAGTCCGCGCCCGCGAGGCCAAGCTGCTCAGGCTTATGCGCGACATCTGGGACATCGACGTCGCCGGCATGATGCAGGGCGGGGCGCGCAGCGACGTCGCCTAGCGAGCGCGCTCAAGCCGCCTTGGTCAGCTCGCCGTTCAATGCCTTGTCGATGAGCGCGCGCGTCTCCTTGACGCCGTAGAGCTCGATGAAGCTGCCGAAGCGCGGCCCCTTCTCCTCGCCCAGCAGCACCTCGTAGATGGCGTTGAACCAGGCGTTCGAGACACCCGGTCGCTCCGGCGTCGCGCCCTTGGCGTTGGGGTCCTGATAGCGCGGAATGGAGCGCCCGACGTCGTAGAGGAGCCCCTGCAGGTCCTCGGCCGTTGCACCCCGCGCCGCACTTTTCAAAGCGTCCGACAATGCGAGCAGGGCCGCCGTCTCGACCTCGTCGGCGCGACGGTACTTCTTGTTCGGCTTCACGAAGTCCGCGTAGTAGCGGACCGCGTAGCCGGCGAGCTGATCGAGCAGCGGATGCGTCTGCGGGCTGACGCCCTTCACATGACGGCGAATGAAGCCCCACAGCACGTCCTTGTCGTCGGCGTTCGAGGCGGCGACGAGGTTGAGCAGCAGCGCGAACGTCAGCGGCATGTCGGCGGCGGGCGGATTGCCCGCGTGGATGTGCCAGACGGCATTGTCGAGCTTCGCCTTGTTGTCCTGGCGCCGATAGGCAGCGAGCAACTGCAGATACTCGTCGACGGCACGCGGGATCACGTCGAAGTACAGGCGCTTCGCCGACTTCGGCTTCTGGAACATGAACAGCGACAGGCTCTCGGGGCTCGCATAGCGCAGCCACTCGTCGATGGTCAGGCCGTTGCCCCTCGACTTGGAGATCTTCTCGCCCTTGTCGTCGAGGAACAGCTCGTAGTTGAAGCCCTCGGGCGGCGTGCCGCCAAGCGCCTTGCAGATGCGCGAGGACAACGTGACGGATTCGATGAGATCCTTGCCGGCCATCTCGTAGTCGACGCCGAGCGCCGTCCAGCGCAGCGCCCAGTCGGCCTTCCACTGGCACTTGACGCGCCGCCGGTGACGGATGTCTCGACCTTCTCGCCCGTATCAGGGTCGACGTAGACGATGGTGCCCTTCTTCGGGTGCCGTTCGACCATTGGCACCTGCAGCACGCGGCCCGACGTCGGCGATACGGGAAGGAACGGGGAGTACGTCGCGCGCCGCTCCGGCCCGAGCGTCGGCAGGATGATGTCCATGACCTTGTCGTAGACCTTCAACATTTGCAGCAGCGTCTCGTCGAAACGCCCCGCCTTGTAGGCCTCAGTCGCCGACATGAACTCGTAGGCGAAGCCGAAGCGGTCGAGGAAGTCGCGCAGCATCGCGTTGTTGTGGTGCGCGAAGCTCTCGAACTTGCCGAATGGGTCGGGCACGACAGTCAGCGGTTTGTCGAGCGCCGCGTGCAGCATCTCCTGATTGGGAACGTTGGACGGCACCTTGCGCAGGCCGTCCATGTCGTCGGAGAAGCAGATGAGCCGCGTCTTCCAGCGCCCCGCGGTGAGCAGCTCGAAGGCGTGACGCACCATGCTGGTGCGCGCCACCTCGCCGAAGGTGCCGATGTGCGGCAGCCCGGACGGACCGTAACCCGTCTCGAAGATCACCGTCTTCTCGGCGCCGCCCTTCAGCTTCTCGAGTCGCGCGATGAGGCGGCGGGCCTCCTCGAAGGGCCAGGACTTGGCATCGGCAAGTGCGGTCGAGACGGCGGCGTCGGATGGCGACATAGAGCGGCAGCTTCTGGGGTTGGGCCGAAATGGCCGGATGGTGGAAGTGGAACGCGGGGAACCCTATGTTCCGGCCGGCGCTTACGTCAACGCCGTTGCGCGCGGCGAGCGTCGATGACGCGGTATCGGCCGCTTGACGACAAGCTGGGAGAGACCTCACGTGCGAGCCGAAAACAAGGTGAAGCCACAGCTGTCGCCGCAGGAAGCGCTCATCTACGCGATGGTGACGGTGGCCGCCGCCGACCGGACGATCTCCGAGCAGGAGCTGTTGCGCATCAACACGATGGTGCGTGAGCTGCCGGCGTTCCGCGGCCTCGAGGGCACCTGGCTCAGCCACGAGGCGCAGGACTGCGGACGGATCCTCGGCAAGCCGGACGGCGTCGAGAAGGTCGTGAGGATGATCGTCGAGGCGCTGCCGCATGGTTTGCACGAGACCGCGTATGCCCTCGCCGCCGAGGTCGCCGCGAGCGACCTTGCCATCAAAGACGACGAGCGAAACTTCCTCACCCTGCTGGCGGAAGGACTGCAGATCGATCCGCTCGTGCGTGCGGCGCTGGAGCGTAGCGCCCACGCCCGCCATCGGCCGGTGTAATTCGGCCTTGACGATGGCGAACTACTCAATCGTGCAGAGCGCCAACCAATCTCGCGCTCGACGACTTCGGTACAGGTTACTCCTCGCTCAGCTATCTGCGCCGCTTCTCGTTCGACCGCATCAAGATCGATCATTCCTTCGTACGCGACATCACTCAAAACGAGGGCTCGCTGAAGATCGTGCGCGCGATCGTCATGCTCGCGCATAGCCTAGGTCTCAGCGTCATCGCCGAGGGCGTGGAGACCGACGAGCAGCTTGCCGCTATTCGCGGCGAGGGATGCGAACTCCGTCCAGGGGTACTACACCGGCGCGCCCGCCCCGATCGCCGTCTTCCACGAGAAGGTGGGAATTCCCGGCGAGCAGCGCGTTTCGGCGGCCTGAGCCGTCGCAAAATCCCTCGCACTTTTGCCACCCCAAGGTTACATTGTAGCACTTCGCCGTCGGATGCGACGCGCCAACAAACGTGGGCCAGTGGGCCGTTTTGGGAGAAAACGATGAGACTGCCGATCACCGTATTGCTGCTGTCCGCTGCGTTCGTTCCGCTTGCCGGAGCCGCAAAGGCCGCGAGCCTGACGTCGGGCAAGAAGCTCGAGGTCAGGGTCGACGAGGCAAAGGTCGAGGATGAAAAGAAAGCGTTGTGGGCGCAGTTCGGCGGCTGGTGCGCAATTGCTGAATGGCACCCGGCCGTGAAGACGTGTGAGGAATCGAAAGAGGGCGACACCGAGTACCGCACTTTGACGCTGCAGGACGGCGGCAAGATCAAAGAGAAGCTGCTCGAGAAATCCGGGGCGAGCTACCGTTACGCGATCGTCGAGAGCCCGCTGCCGGTGAAGAACTACGAGGCGCAGTTCACCGTGACCCCCGATGACGACGACCTCGATGAGGTCAACATCGTGTGGGCGGCGACCTATGACGCCGCCGACGGCAAGGAAGACGCCGAGGCCCGCAAGACCATCGACGGCATCTTCAAGGACGGTATCGCGAGCATCAAAGGCAAGCTGGGCGATAAGGTCGTCGACAGGAAAAAGAAGAAGGACGACTGAGGCCGTGCACACTATTGCTTGCCGACGCCATCCGCGAACGCGGCTATGGCGTCGGCGGCAAGCGCCAGGTTGCCGGCGCGTGTGAAGCCGCTGCCGCCGCGTGGCCCGAGATCGTGGTCGCCATCGCCGGCCCACGCGAACTGGATCGCCGGCGACAGCCGATAGCTCTCGACCTCAGCACGCGATCCGAACGGGTCGCGCTCCCCCTGCACGATCAGCGTCGGGCAGCGAAGCTCTTCCAGATGCGCCGTGCGCAGGTTGCTCGGCTTGTCTGGCGGGTGGAACGGGTAGCCGAGGCATACCAGGCCGTCGATGTGGCCGGCGGAGTACAGCTCGTCGGCGGCCAGACTGGCGACGCGACCGCCCAACGACTTGCCGCCGATGAACAACTTTTGTCGGCTTGCTCCCTGCGTACGCAATTCTTCGACTGCGCGTTTATACTCAGGGATCAGCAGCTCTGCCCGTGGCGGTGGCCGACGCTTTCCGCCCTCCCGGCGCGCCGCCATATAGTCGAACTCGAATCGCGATACCTGCAGATGACGCTCCGTCAGCAGGCGCGTTATCGTTTCGAGAAATGGGCTGGTCATCGCCGCCCCGGCGCCGTGCGCCAGGAGAATGTGAGCCGACGCATCGGCCGGTCCGGCGTTGAGAAAGTGCGTCATGGATCAGCGACCTCGCGGTAGTGGCGAACGTTAACTTCGCAGATTCAACCGAAGGTCGCTTTTTGGCCGTACAGGCTTAGTATGGCCTGAACATTGCTTTGGGGGGAGCTATGCAACGCACCCGTATTCTTTACCTCATTGGATCGCTTTTGGTGATCCCGCAGGCCGCCACCGCCGAGCCGCAGGCTGCGCCCCCCTCGGTCAATGCTCCTGCGCCGGTCGAAGCGAAGCGCGAGCCCGTCCCTTCACCCGCGGCGACACAGCCAGCGGCCCCCGCGCCGGAGCAGAAGGCTGCAGCCCCCGGTGCCAAGGATAAGAAGGGCGCCGACAAGAAAGCAGCCGACAAGAAGGAAAAGAAGCCGAAGGTTCTTGCGAGGGATCTATTCGGCAAAACGCAAACCGCGGCGGCGCTCGCCCCGCGCTCGCTCGGCTGGTACGCCAAGGGCTGCCTCTCCGGCGGCGTCCACCTCGCCGACACCGGCCCCGACTGGCAGACGATGCGCCTGTCGCGCAATCGCGCCTGGGGCCATCCCAAGCTGATCAAGCTGCTGAAACGTTTAGCCTCGGAATCAAAGCAAGACGGCTGGACGGGGCTACTGGTCGGCGACATCTCGCAGCCGCGCGGCGGTCCGATGCTGACCGGCCACGCCAGCCATCAGGTCGGCCTCGACGCCGACATCTGGCTGACGCCGATGCCTAACCGCGTGCTGACGCGCCAGGAGCGCGAGGAGATCCAGGCAACGACGATGCTCGACAAGACGAGTCTGGCGCGTCGATCCGAAGGTGTTCACGCCGGCCCACGTCGCCCTTATCAAGCGCGCCGCATCGTATCCGGCGGTCGAGCGGGTGTTCGTCAACCCGGCAATCAAGAAGGCGCTGTGCCAGGCCGCCGGAAAGGATCGCGCCTGGCTCGGCAAAGTGCGCCCGATCTGGGGCCACAACTATCACTTCCACATCCGCATCGGCTGCCCCAACGGCGGCTGCGAGACGCAACCGCCTGTCTCGGGTGACGACGGCTGCGGCAAGGAAGTCGACAATTGGCTGAAGACGATCGAGGCCTCGCTAAAGAAACCCCAGCCGAAGCCGGGCGAGAAAATCGTTCCCGACAGCGAGCGCCGTCAAATCACCATGGATCAGCTGCCGGCCGAGTGCAAAGTCGTGCTCAACAGCCCCGGTGCTCCGACCGCTCCCAGCGACGAGATCGCCTCGTCGCCGCCGACAACAGGCGCCACCAAGAAGTAGCCGCCTGAACGGCGGCCCATCAGCGCCGTCTCTGCCGTCGGCATGGATGTCTTATTCTTGCGCAATAGCATGGCTCACCCCGGGGTTTGGACGGCGACTGGTCCTGATGTAACTTCTTCAGAGCCAACCCGGCAGGCTGCTAGGCTCATGTTATTGTGATGTTATCCTGGTCAGGTGGGATGTAACGTTTGAGGGGGCGTTGACGATGGACGTTGCAGCAATGGGGCAGGCGCCAGTATCGGCTCCCGTCTCCGCTTCCGTTCCAGATCGCGCTCCTAAGCCCGAGCGCACCGTCTATGCGGCCGGCGGGGGCCGCAAGTTCGCTTTCTCCTTCGTTTTTCTTCTCCTGCTGCCGTTCTTCATCAGCCTGCCGCCGATGCTGTTCTGGCGCATCTCGCAGGGACATTGGCAGGGCACGGTCGGCCTCGTCGTGCTGGCCATCGGCTTTACCTTCATCATGTTCCTGCTGTTCATCGAGGTGATGCACTCGCTGATGACACGCATCGAGCTCGGCGACATCGTCGGTGAAGATGACGCTGCCATCGGGGCGCGGCCCAACGCCCATCGTCCGCTACCGCACCCACGACATCCCCTACGATCAGATCAAGGCGGTGGAGACGCGGCGCGAGATTTACGGCGGCTCGGTGGCGCCGGTGCTCCTGCAGGGCGCCCGCCTTGTTCTCAAGGACGACAGCGCGGTGAAGCTCGGCTACGTCAGCGAAGCCAACAGCGACCCGTGCTTCCCGTATCCGGAGATTGCCCAGAAGATCGCCGAGCACGCCGGTTTGACGGTGCAGCACCGCGGCAACGTGCGCCGCTCGGTGCAGAAGAAATACTTCGGGCTCAGCCGCGGCTTTCTCAGCGAGGACGAAGGCACGGTCGAGGAGTCCGAGATCGAGGCTCTCAACAAGAGCCATCGCCGCTGGGTGATGCGCATCATCAGCCTACTTGTCGGGTTGGTCGTGCTCGGCATCGCGCTCGACATCATCTTCCCGCCGAGCAGCGGCCTGCCGCCGGCGCTGACGAGCCTCACGAAGCTGGTGACCGGGGGCAGCGCGACGAGCACGCCCGCTCAGAAGGTGCCGGCGCAGAAGAAGTGAAATCCGTCTAGTTGACGTGCACCTTCATCTGCACGCGGCGGCGGCCGAAATAGCCGCAAACCACCGCGAGGCATGCGAACAACACCGACATCGGCGCCGTCAGCACGCTCAGCAGCACGGGGTTCCACACCCATGGGAACGTCATCGCCGTGACGTTGGCGCGCGTCGCCACCAGCGAAGCGGGTGCCAGCTCCGTCCAATAGCCGATCACCGAGTGGGCCGTGAACGGACCCGTGCCGCGCAGCGCCGGCGTGACATCGGCGACGAGCGCGACGACGGCAACCAGTGCGAACAGGCTGGCGAGAAAGCGCAGGACGGCCACGGCGTTCCTCCGATGCAAACTTCCAACGCGCGAGACTAGTTTAACTCTGGGCCAACGCCTTGTGCAGGTCTTCGAGGGTGGCAACCGCATCCTGCCCGGCAAATAGAAAGCCGTCGACCCCCGCGGCACGCAGCGCCGGCTCAGATTCGCCCGGGCGGCCTGCGAGCAGTACACGGGCAGCACCGGCCTGCTTCAAGGCTTTCGCCGTCGCTGCTGCTTCGCGCGCGTAAACTTCGTCCGACGAGCAGATGCAGGCGATCTTGGCTCCGGATGCCTTGAAGGCCTCAGCGGCTTCCGCCGCGCTCTTGTAGCCGTCGCTGGTGAGGCCCTCGATGCCGCCGGCGGCGAGGAAGTTCCACATCCACTGCGAGCGCCGGTTGTGCTCGGCGATCTCGCCCAGGTTGGCCATGAACACGCGCTTGCGTTTGCCGGTCTTGGCGAAGAACGCATCGCCCGCATCACGCAGTTTTTCGAAAGCTTCGCCGAGGCGATGCGGCGTCAATGCCCGTACCGCCGGTTTCGCCAGCGGCGCCGGCTCAGCATAGGGCGTGACTTTTACGCCATCGTCGCCGAGAAACGGGAAGACCGAGACGCCCGTCAGCTCGACGCGCCCGGTGGCGATACCCTTGGCGCGCGTCTGCGCAACACGCTCGATGTCGTCCTGCAGGCCGCCCGACGACAGCGCGGCGATGATGCCGCCTTCGGCCTCGATGTCCTGGAAGAGCGTCCACGCTCGCTTGGCGAGATCGTCGGTGAGCTTTTCGACGTACCACGAGCCGCCGATTGGATCGACGACGCGGCCGAGCTGCGATTCCTCCTGCAGGACGAGCTGCGTGTTGCGCGCAATGCGCCGTGCAAAGCGATCGGGAACGCCGAGCGCCCAGGTATAGGGCAGCACGGTGATGGCGTCGGCGCCGCCGAAGCTTGCCGCGGCGCAGGCCGCCGTGGTGCGCAGCATATTGGTCCACGGGTCACGCTTGGCCATCATGCGTGCGGAGCTGACGGCCGTGATGTGCGTGGCGCTGGGCGACGCGCCGCTCGCTTCGACGATGCGTGCGATGATGGTGCGCGCGGCGCGCACCTTGGCAGCGTTGAGGAACAGGTCGGTGTCGACCGACAGCGCGAAGGCGATGGAAGGCACTGCGTCCTTCGGCGCGACGCCCGCCGCTTCGAAAGCGCGCAGATAGGCGACGAGCGTCGCCGCCAGATAGGCAAGCTCCTGTGCTTCGCTGGCGCCGGCCTCGTGCGGCACCGTCGCGTCGACCAGCAGACTGGTGACGCGCCGATCCGATCCGCGCGCTTCGCCGGCGAACTTCACCGTCTCTGCGATCGCCTTGTCGATCGGCGCCCACGCCGCGCCGAACCGCGCCAGCGTGCCCAGCGGATCGACATTCAGGCGCGAGGTCGCCGTGCCGCCCGCCTCGGGCTTAAGCGCCGCCAGCGCCTTCAAGTAGTGACGCGCGGCCTCCAGGCCTAGCACGCCGCCGGCGAGCTGAACCGGCGCGTAGTCGACGAACACACCCGGCAGCGTCGCGGCCGCGTCGTTGGCGCTGGCGATCTTGATGCCGTTCTGTCCGGGGCCGGCGATTTGCAACACGACGCCGTTGGCGCCGCCTTCGAGCTCTTCGAGGATGACCTTGTTTGCCGCCGCCGCATCCGTCTCGACGACGCGCTGATGGATCTGCCAGCCGAGGTCCTGCACTTTGCCATGCGTGCCGCGCGTGAATGGCGCCTTGCCGGGGATGGCGCTCGCGGCGCCCGGCAAGCGTGTCCGCCCGCGTGTAAAGCGGTTCGATGCGCAGCCCGTCCGCCGTCTTGACGACGAGCTTCCGGTCGAAATCGGCGCCCTTCAGTGCCTTATCGACGAGCTGGCGCCACTTTTCGAACGTGGCCGGCGCGAAGCCGGAGGCGAGGTCGAGCGGGGCGGACGTGTCGGTCATGTCTTCGGAGATCTCAAGTCTGCGCATGGCACCCTCGTCGCGAAGGGTGCGGTCGGTCCATTCTATAGTCGTTCATCATGCCGGTCCGCACGCCGAAAGCGAGCGCTGCGGCGGCCCGCGTCGCTTCGGCGCGCCGCGATAAGAGGCTTTCGGGCATAAAACTTTTCCCCAAGTCCGCCATGCAACCGATGTTTGCAAAGGCTATCCTCCCATGCCAAGAGCGAACGGCGGCCAATTCCCCCCGAGTCGAGCGCCGCCATCGGGAAGCCGGAGACAGCTATGAGCCAATCGGTTTTGCAGGACGGCAAGATCTTTCTCGGTAAGAGCGTCAAGCCCGAATACCTCGATCTCAGCCTTGCGAACCGGCACGGTCTCATCACCGGTGCCACCGGCACCGGCAAGACGGTGACGCTGCAGGTGCTGGCAGAAGGGTTTTCGCGCGCCGGCGTTCCGGTGTTCGCGGCCGACATCAAGGGCGACCTTTCGGGCATCGCTGAGGTGGGCGAGCCGAAGGACTTCCTGTTGAAGCGTGCGGCGGAGGTCGGTCTCGCGAACTACAAGAACAGCGCTTCGCCCGTCGTGCTGTGGGACGTCTTCGGCGCCAGCGGTCATCCGATCCGCGCCACCGTCGAGGACATGGGCCCGCTGCTCCTGTCGCGCATGCTCGAGCTCAACGATGTGCAGGAAGGCGTGCTCAACATCGCCTTCCGCGTCGCCTCCGAGGAGAAGCTGCCGCTCATCAATCTCGGCGACCTGCGCGCCATCATCAACAACGTCGCCGCGCGCGCCAAGGAACTGACGACCAAGTACGGCAACGTTGCCATTACGTCGGTCGGCGCCATCCAGCGGCGCCTCCTGGTGCTCGACGAGCAGGGCGCTGATCACTTCTTCGGCGAGCCGGCGCTCGACATCTGGGACTTCATCCGCACCGCGCCCGACGGCCGCGGCGTCGTGAATATCCTGACCGCCGACAAGCTGATGGAGAAGCCGCGTCTCTACGCGACTTTCCTGCTCTGGATGCTCACTAAGCTGTGGCAGTCGCTGCCCGAGGTCGGCGACCAGCCCAAGCCCAAGCTCGTGTTCTTTTTCGATGAAGCGCATCTGTTGTTCGACGACGCGCCCAAGGCGCTGATGGATCGCATCGAGCAGATCGCCCGCCTCGTCCGCTCCAAGGGCATCGGCGTCTATTTCATTACGCAGAACCCGCTCGACGTTCCCAACACGGTCTCGGCGCAGCTCGGCAACCGCGTGCAGCACGCTCTACGTGCTTTCACGCCGCAAGAGCAGCGCGCCGTGAAAGCGGCGGCGGAAACCTTCCGGCGCAATCCCGAACTCGATACCGAGCGCGTGATCCTCGAGTTGAAAGTCGGCGAGGCGCTTGTCTCGATGCTGGAGAACAAGGGCGAGCCCTCGATCGTGCAGCGCACGCTCATCCGGCCCCCCGAGGGGCGCATCGGACCGATTACCGACGCCGAGCGCCGGAGCATCATTGCCGCCAGCCCGTTCGCGGGAAAGTACGAGACCGTCAAGAACCGCGAGAGCGCCGAGGAGATGTTGGCGCAGCGCGGCTCGCCGGCGACGGGGTCCAAGGAGGCCGAAGCCTCCGCCGGTGGCGGCTGGACCGACATCATCTTCGGCGGCAAAGGTCCGAGCGGTCGCCATCGCCAGGGCATGGGCGAGATGATCGGGCGCGAGGTGCAGCGCTCGTTTGCCCGCACCGTGGCATCCGTTATTCGCGGTATCATCATGAAGAGCATTCGCGGCCGTTAAAGGCACCGGCCTTCGCAACGAAAAACGGCGCTGTCCGGATGGGCAGCGCCGTTTGCGTTTGGATCGCGCGATAGAAGATCAGGCGGCCTTGCTCGCCATTTCCTCGACGTGCTCCCAGTTGATCAGATTGTCGAACCAGGCCTCGAGATACTTCGGACGAGCGTTGCGATAGTCGATGTAATAGCTGTGCTCCCACACGTCGACGCCGAGGATAGGCGAAGCGCCGTGCATCAGGGGGTTCTCGCCATTCGGCGTCTTGATCAGCTGCAGCTTGCCGTCCTTGATGGCGAGCCACGACCAGCCGGATCCGAATTGCGTCTTGCCGTTTTCGATGAAGTCGTTGCGCACTTTGTCGAAGCCACCGTAGCCGTCGACCAGCTTCTGGATGGTGCCGGGTAGCTTGTTGCCGCCGCCGCCCTTCTTCATCCACTGCCAGAAGTGGATGTGATTGTAGTCCTGGCCGACGTTGTTGATGATCGGCTGCGCCTTGTCGGCATAGGCCAACTTGCAGATTTCCTCGATGCTTTTGCCTTCGTACTTGCTGCCCGGGATCAGCTTGTTGGCCATATCGACGTAGGCCTGGTGGTGCTTGTCGTGGTGGAATTGCAGCGTCTCGGCCGACATGTAGGGCTGCAGCGCGTCATAGGCATAGGGGAGCGGCGGGAGCTGGAATGTCATGATCGCAGGCCTCCGGAATGGTGCTGGGCGGGGTGATTTGCGGCGGGAACGTACCGGCTCCCTTGCGCGATGGCAAACGCGCGTTTGCTTCACCAGTTCCGCGCGTATTCGATGCGTCGCAAGCCTGTGAGCAGCAAATATAATACTGAAAAGAAAGTGGGGGCGCAGCGACCCTGAACGCTGCGCCCCCGTGGATCACTCCGGGGAAGATGGGAGTTCAGGGTTACTCGACCCTAGTGGGCACCATGTGAACGCTGCCTGAACGGCTTCGCGCGCCCGCGGTCGACAATCGAGCAGCCAATTCAACGGTGTATTCCAATCATCTTTTGCGGCGGCTATCGACGCGAATTGAAATGCGTACGCGAAACTCGATCGCGCGCGGGGAGCATGTGACACGCGCTCGGGTTGCATTGATCGGCGGCAGTGACTTGCGTTTCATCGCAATGTTTTTTTGACCCTGCTTGACAAATGCAAGGCAAAAAGTAATTCAAGCGGTTCTAGATGTGGCAATTGGCAAATTGCCTTAGTAAACGCGGATTAGAGGAAGGACTGCCGTATGGCCACCCCCAATGTCGATAAGATGTCGCTGAAAGATCTGCTCGAGCTCGAGAGCAAGGTTCAGAAGGCGATTAGCGCAGCCCGCGACCGCGAGCGGTCCGAGGTGAAGCAGGCATTGGCGCAGCTCGCTGAAAAGCGCGGCTTTTCGGTCAACGAGCTATTCGGAGGCCGCGGTCGCGGCAAGTCCAGCGCCGCCAAGTTTGTTAATCCGGACAACAAGGCAGAGACCTGGACAGGCCGCGGGCGCAAGCCGAATTGGCTCGTTGCGAAGCTCGGCAAAGGGGCCAAGATCACGGATTTCGCCATTTAACGCGGCACCTCCTCGCCGTCCTCGGCGTCGCGAAGCAATTACCGTCATAAGGCCCGTGGCACGAAGTGCTGCGGGTCTTTTGCTATTGCCGCCTCTGCAGCCTTCGCACGGCCGCGAGCCGATTAAGTTGGTTCACCGCGGAACGCTCGCTTCCAGCCGCTTGTTATACCGTTCGGCAATAAGGGAGAACGCAATGCCGTCCATTAACAAGAGCCGTATCCTGATCATGGCGACGCACGGTTTCGAGCAATCGGAGCTGGTGAAGCCCCTGGAGCAGTTGAAGGCCAAGGGCGCGAAAGTCGAGGTCGCCGCCCCCGAGGCCGGCCAGATCAAGGGATGGCACAACAACAATTGGGGAATGCCGGTCGACGTCGACCTGACGCTGGATGCGGTCAAGGTCGGGGACTACGAGGCGCTCGTCTTGCCGGGCGGCGTCATGAACCCCGACAAGCTACGCATCAACGACAAAGCATTGGCCATCGTCAAAGCGTTCGTTGAATCCCGGCAAGGTCGTCGCTGCCATCTGTCATGCACCCTGGCTGCTCGTCGAAACCGGTGCCGTAAAGGATCGCGAGGTCACTTCGTTCGTTTCCATTCGGACCGACGTCATCAACGCCGGCGGCCGCTGGGTCGACAAGCAGGTGGCGACCGAGGACGGCATTATCACCTCCCGCCATCCGGGCGACATCGACGCCTTCGTCGCCAAGATCATCGAAGAGGTCGAAGACGGCGAACACCGGCGCGCTGCCTGATGGGCGCCACGAAGCAGCCGCTAAGTCTTAATTAATGGGGCGCCGCAGATAGTGCCGGCGCCGCTGTTTTGTAGCCGCCTTTTGGCACTCTAATCTTGACAGTGCTAACAACCCTGATCATATACGCGGCGCGGGGTCGAAGCGGCCTGCGATAGGGCCGCCTCGCCGTCTCCGCATCAATTACAGCCAGAAAGCCAAATCACATCATGAGGTTGATCCGATGAAGTTCCGTCCTCTTCATGACCGCGTCGTCGTTCGCCGCGTGGAGGAAGACACAAAGACCGCCGGCGGCATCATCATCCCCGACACCGCCAAAGAAAAGCCTGTGCAAGGCGAAGTCGTCGCCGTCGGCCCTGGTGCCCGCGACGAAGCCGGTAAGACCATCCCCCTCGATCTGAAGCCTGGCGATCGTGTGCTGTTCGGCAAGTGGAGCGGCACCGAAGTGAAGATCGACGGCGAGGATCTCGTGATCATGAAGGAGAGCGACATCTTCGGCGTGATCGAAGGCAAGGCGAACGTCAAGGCCGCCGCCTAAGCGCGCTCAAGCACGCCACACATTCAAGCTGATAGGAGCTTTCCCCACATGGCCTCTAAAGATGTGAAGTTTGGGCAGGACGCGCGCGAGAAGATGCTGCGCGGCGTCGACATTCTTGCCAACGCAGTCAAAGTCACGCTCGGTCCCAAGGGCCGCAATGTCGTGATCGAGAAGTCGTTTGGCGCTCCCCGTATCACCAAGGACGGCGTCACCGTCGCCAAGGAGATCGAGCTTGAGGACAAGTTCGAGAACATGGGCGCGCAGATGGTGCGTGAGGTCGCTTCCAAGACCTCCGACCTCGCCGGCGACGGCACCACCACTGCCACCGTTCTCGCTCAGGCAATCGTCAAGGAAGGCGCTAAATCGGTTGCAGCCGGCGCTAACCCGATGGATCTCAAGCGCGGCATCGACCTCGCCGTCAACGCCATCGTCGAAGAACTGAAGAGCAAGGCTCAGAAGATCAAGTCGAACGACGAGATCGCCCAGGTCGGCACCATCTCCGCCAACGGCGACACCGAGATCGGCGCCAAACTTGCTGAAGCGATGAAGAAAGTCGGCAACGAGGGCGTCATCACGGTCGAGGAATCCAAGAGCCTTGAGACCGAGCTCGACGTCGTCGAAGGTATGCAGTTCGACCGCGGCTATCTCTCGCCCTACTTCATCACCAACGCCGAGAAGATGGTTGTCGAGCTCGAGAGCCCGTACATCCTCATCCACGAAAAGAAGCTCTCCGGCCTGCAGGCGATGCTCCCCGTTCTCGAGGCCGTTGTGCAGTCAGGCAAGCCGCTGCTCATCATCGCCGAGGACGTCGAAGGCGAGGCTCTCGCCACGCTCGTCGTCAACAAGCTGCGTGGCGGCCTCAAGGTCGCCGCCGTCAAGGCTCCGGGCTTCGGCGATCGCCGCAAGGCCATGCTCGAGGACATCGCAGTCCTCACCGGCGGCCAGACGATCTCGGAGGATCTCGGCATCAAGCTCGAGAACGTGACCCTCCAGATGCTCGGCCGCGCCAAGAAGGTAACGATCGATAAGGAGAACACCACGATCGTCGACGGCGCCGGCGCCAAGGCCGACATCGAGGCACGCGTGAAGCAGATCAAGGCGCAGATCGAGGAGACGACCTCGGACTACGACCGCGAGAAGCTGCAGGAGCGTCTTGCCAAGCTCGCCGGCGGCGTTGCCGTCTTGAAGGTTGGGGGCGCCACCGAGGTCGAGGTAAGGGAGCGCAAGGACCGCGTCGACGACGCGCTGCACGCCACGCGTGCCGCAGTCGAAGAGGGTATCGTCCCCGGCGGCGGCGTCGCGCTGCTGCGCGCCATCAAGGCGCTCGACAGCCTCAGCCTCGATAACGAGGACCAGAAGGTCGGCATCAACATCGTTAAGAAGGCACTGCAGGCGCCGGCCCGCCAGATCTTTACCAACGCAGGCGAAGACGGCTCGGTAATCGTCGGCAAGATCCTCGAGAACAACAAGTACAACTACGGGTACAACGCCCAGACGCACACCTACGGCGATCTCGTCGCCGAGGGCGTGATCGACCCCGCCAAGGTTGTGCGCTGCGCGCTACAGGACGCCGCTTCGGTGGCCGGTTTGCTCATCACCACCGAGGCGATGGTCGCCGAGCTCCCCAAGAAAGAGCATGCGCACCCGCCGATGCCCGGTGGCGGCATGGGAGGCATGGGCGGCATGGATTTCTAAAATCCGCCCGCGGCTTAAGGTGTGGACGAACGGAAAAGCCTCGGCCTCGGCCGGGGCTTTTTCGCGACTCCTGCGGTAATTGTTCGGAACTGTGGCCGATGGGGCCCATGTTAGCCTTGACGCCAGATTGCATCGATTGCCACATGCGTGATTAGTCGTGTGCGTCGGATGCGGCCCAGCCGCGGCCATTTTCTCCATCTAGCTTGCAGGCGCTTTTGGAGACTGAGGGATGATCAGGATAACGGCTGTACGCACGCGCGTCGGGCTTCTACCGGCGATCGCGGCGCTTTGCGTCACGGGCTCGCTCGTGGCCAGCGCCGAGAATCCGCCGCCGGCCACACCGGCCGTTACGCCCGCAGCGGCGGCGACTACGCCAGCGACGGCCAAGGTAGAGGATCCTAGCAAAAAGCTCGTGACCACGGCTCCTGCGAACGCTACCGCGCCCACAGCTCCGGTGACGGCGACCATCCCAGCCACCACCGCGCCTGCTGCTCCGGCAACGGCTGCCGTGCCGGCCGCCACTACGCCTGCTGCTCCGGCGACGGCGAATGCAGCGCCGACCGCACCAGCAACTGCTACCCCACCGGCTGTGGCCCCGAATGCTGCCACGGCGACGCCCGCTGCCACCCCTGCAACACCCGGCCAGCCGCCGGGTGCTACCGCGGCGCTGCCCGATGCAACCTCCGGCACTCCGGCCGCCAGCGCCCCCGCGCAAGTCTTGCCGCCGGCCGATCCGGTCGTCGCCAGCATTCGCACGAAGCTGCCCGAGCTTGGCAAGAAGACAAATGAAGAGGAGGCCGCTGCGCTCTCCTCCTACTACAACGAGATCACCGGCTCCGCGATTTGGGCCTCGACCAGCGGCCTGACCGAGAAGGGCAAGGCCGTCGTCGCCGAAATCGGCCGCGCCGAAAATTGGGGTCTGCCCGCTGCAGCGTTCAGCGTGCCCTCTACCGCGACCGGCACTCTGACGCCGGAAGCCGCCGCCGACACCGAGATCCAGGTGGCGCTGGCCGTCCTCAAGTACGCGCGCTTTGCCCGCGGTGGCCGCATCAATCCCGCCAGCATCTCGCAGCTGATGGATCAGCAGCCGACGCTCGTTCCGCCAAAAACCGTCCTTGCCGACATCGCCGCGGCCGAAAAGCCCGACGCTTATCTCACTTCGCTGCAACCCAAGCATCAGCAGTTCGAGGCGCTACGCCAGGTGCTGCTGAAGCTGCGCGGCGGCGAAGTGAAGGAAGAAGCCGTCGTCCCCGAAGACCCCGCGCTCAGCGTCCAGCTGCCCATGGGTCGCGTCATCCGTCCGGGTGGCACCGATCCGCAGGTCGCGCTGCTGCGTCAGCGACTGAAGGTGCCCGCCAGCGATCCGACGGTCGAGAACGTCTACGACGACAAGCTTGCGGAGGCAGTACGCCAGTTCCAGCAGTCCAAGGGGCTGCGTCCTGACGGCGTCATCGGCAATGGCACGCGCCAGGTGTTGAACGGCGGCCCGAAGCCGGCGCCGGTGGCGCAGACGAACGACTCCAAGACCGAGCGCATCCTCATCAACATGGAGCGCTGGCGCTGGGTCCCCGTCGACATGGGCGCTTTCCACGTGTGGGACAACGTGCCGGAATTCCTGACGCGCATCGTGAAGGACGGCAAGGTGATCCACACCGACGAGATCATTGTCGGGCAGCCCTCGTGGCCGACGCCGGTGTTTTCCGCCGACATGAAGACCGTCGTGTTCCGTCCCAGCTGGGGCGTTCCCGACGGCATAAGATCGAAAGAGCTGGCGCCGCTCTTGCGCAAGAGCTCCGGCGCCGGCTTCTTCGGTATGTTCGGCGGCGGCTACTCTGCCCAAGCGGTGCTCGACGCCTACGACCTGCGCGCCTACTCCAACGGCCGTCTGGTCGATCCAAACTCGGTCGACTGGGGCAGCGTCGATATTCGCCGGTTCAGCTTCCAGCAGCCGCCCGGTCCCAAGAACGTGCTGGGCGACGTGAAGTTCATGTTCCCCAACTCGCACGACGTCTACATGCATGACACGCCGGAGCGGAACCTGTTCGGCAAATCGTTCCGCGCCCTGAGCCACGGCTGCATGCGCGTGCATGAGCCGCGCCGCTTGGCCGAGATCCTTCTCGCCGAGGACAAGGGCTGGTCGGAAGCGAAGGTGGGCGCCATGTGGAACAGCGGCGGCGAGGTCGCGCTCGACAAGCACATCCCGGTGCACGTGACGTACTTCACGGCACGCGTCGATGATAACGGCAAGCTGCAGACGTACGGCGACTTCTACGGCCTCGACAGCCGCACTGCCGCGGCGTTGACCGGCAAGTCGATCCGCTTCGAGCAGCCGGGCTATGGTCCGGACGACGTTGTCGCTTCCGGCGATCCCGAGGAAGGGGCATCGATGCAGCCGTATTCAGCGCAGCCTGGGTATGGGCAGCAGCCGCGCCGCAAGGGCAAGAAGCAGTATCAGGGCCCAGACAACCTCGCCGACGCGATCAATAATCTCTTCTCACCCTGATAGCTCAGGCGTCGCGGCGGCTTTGCAGCTCGCCGCGCGCGAGCTCTTCCAGCTTGTCACGCACGCGCGCCGCTTCGCCGGGGAACCCGGCAGCGATCCACCATTTCTCGAAGTCCGCAACCACACGACCGACGGCCGGCCCCGCGTCGACGCCGAGCGCGACGACGTCGGCGCCGCGTACGGGCAACTGGGGCGCCGTCCAGCGCGCGGGCAACGTCACGCGCGCGACGCGGGCGGTGTCGCGCAGACCGTCGCTCGATCGCGCCCAGTCGATCAGCGCCCCGTCGGTGAACGTCTGAGCTCCGTGCCGATAGATGAACGACTTGGCGGCGGCTTCCTCGGTCCTCGGATCGAAAGTGTCGTCGCGTCGGCCGGCGTTCGCCAGTCTATCGCCCTCGGCGGTCGACAGGCGTAGCCGTTCGCGTAGATCTTCACGAGTGCCGGATGCGAGGGCCGCGAGCCGCACCAAAGGCTCTGGTGCGCGCCCCAAGGCCTGCTCGATCGCCGTCAGGCGCTCGACCAACTCGACATTCCCTTCAACGCCGAGCAGCGGCTCGATGATGCCGCTGCCGCGCATCGCGCGCAGCGCCGGCACCGCGCCTGGCGCAGTCAACAGAAGCAGCAACTCGGCGCGGATGCGTTCGCCGGACAGCAGCGACAAACCCGCTTTCTCGGCTGCGACGGCGGCGAGGCCGTCGGCATCGGGAGCCTCTGCTTCGCCGAATTGCGCGCCGAAGCGGAAGAAGCGCAGAATGCGCAGATAGTCCTCGCGGATTCGTTGGCGCGCGTTGCCGATGAAGCGCACGCGCTTTGCCTGCAGGTCGCCGTAGCCGCCCAGCGGATCGTGCACCGTGCCGTCCGCGTCGCAATAGAGTGCGTTCATGGTGAAGTCGCGCCGCATGGCGTCCTCGCGCCAGTCGGTGGCGAACGTCACCTTCGCATGCCGCCCGAACGTCTCGAAGTCGCGACGTAGCGTCGTCACCTCGAACGGCACCTTGTCGGCAACGACCGTCACCGTGCCGTGCTCGATGCCGGTCGGGACAGGGTGGAGCCCCGCGCGCTGGGCGAGCCGCATAACCTCGTCCGGGAGCGCCGTCGTCGCGATATCGACGTCCTTCACTGGCGACCCCATCAACGCATTGCGGACCGCGCCACCTACCGCGCGCGCTTCGGCCCCCTCGGCGGTGAGCGCCACGAACACCGCGCGTGCTTGCGGGCGGGTCAGCCATTCCGCATCCGCCAGGCTGGGCAGCCTGCCATCACTCTTCGCGCGTGCCATCGTTGCTTCTCGCGGCTAATCGATATGGCCCGGCTCGATGCGTCCGTCCTTCATCGACGGCGGCGTATAAATACCGCCCGGCTTGCCTCCGGTGACCGAGCCGAAGGTCACGAGCGTGACGACGACCAGTATCGCTCCGGCAACGAACAGCCAGATGAGCGGAGCGTCGTCGAGCACACGCGCAGCGCCCGGCTTCTCATCGCGCGTCAGATAGATGTAAGCGACGTAGACGATTGTCGGCAGTAGGAAGAGCACGATGTTTTCGGCAACGATGCGGATCATTCTGAAAAGAGCCTCTTGTGCATGTTCTTCATTATACCCGCCGTCGCGCCCCAGATGTACCGCTGCTCGAAGGGCATGGCGTAAAAGCGCCGCTCCGTGCCGCGCCAAGCGCGAACTTCGGTGCGATGGTTCTCTTCATCCATGAGAAAAGCGAGCGGCACTTCGAAGGCGTCTGCCACCTCGCGCGCGTCGAGCTTTAGCGTAAATCCCTCGCGCACCAGGCTCACCACGGGGAAAATGCGAAACCCGGTACCGGTACGGTAGGCGTCGAGATAGCCGAGCGGTTCGACAAAGCGCGGATCAAGACCGATCTCCTCCTGCGCCTCGCGTAACGCCGTGGCGATCGGGTCGCGGTCCGTCGCTTCCATGCGCCCGCCGGGAAAGGCAATTTGACCGGAGTGATGCGGCAAACCCTCGGTGCGTTGGGTGAGGAGAACGGTCAACTCGGCCCGCGCAACGATAGGGATCAGAACGGCGGCCGCAGCGAGCGGTGCCCGCGCGGCCTCCGGGATGAGGTCGGGGCTCAAGTCGAAGTCGCTCGGCGTGTCGGGCGCCCCCGGGTCGGCGACGGGAGCCGTCAGACTTAGCTCGGCTTGCGCCAAGTGGCGGAATCCTCGCTCAGAAAACGGCGACAGGGCCTCGGCACGTGCGTCATGCATGGCGCAACCATAGCATTGGATTCTGAAGCAGGAATCGCAGCTTAACCGTTAAGTGGGCATGTATGGCTCGCAAACCCCGCGCAAATCACGATAACGTCCAACTCTCACGCCTATCTTCTCGGCGGAAAGGAGGGCCTGGTGCCGATCGACCGATCCCGTCCCTTGCGCTCTCTGCTGGCGACCGCCGTGATGCTGGCAGTGGTGAGCGCGTGGGCAGGCGGGGCGGCAGCAGCCTCCGTGGCGGAGTTCCTCGCCACTCTGTCCCCTGCGCAAGCGGAGGAGTTCGCCGCTTGGCGCAACGCCAAAATGCGCTACGACCGCCAGCTCGACGCCTACTGGGCGGAGGTGGAGAAAAAGCGGGCCAACCGTCGCGCCAAGCGCGGCAACACCAAGTTCTTTGACACCGACGACTACGTGTGGGGCTATCCGCCGACGTACCAGGGCCCAAGCCTCAGCGCCGATCTCGACCGGCAGTGGGCCCGCTTCCTCGCCGCCGAGGAAAAACCGGAACAGCCGGCCAAGGAACAGAAGGAGCTGCCAGGCCTCGCCGATTTTCTCGGCGCGGCTCACCAGCACTACGGTTTCGAGCCAACGCGTATTCCGGAGCGCGAGTTCAAGCGCCGTTATGCGGAAGAGGCAATCTCGCTCGGGCTCAGCAAGGAGCAGGTCGTCCGTGTCTACGCCCTCGAAACGGGTGGCGATGGTACGGCCGACATGCAGGCGGGCATTCACCCCATCACCAAGAAGGGCAAGCCGATTTCGTCGGCGCTTGGCTACGCGCAGCTTCTGCACGCCAACACCATCGGCGAACTCGTCAAGCACGGTGATATGTTCGTCAAGCGCTTGCAGCGCCTCAAGGCCGGCACCGGCGATCCGGCGCGCGCCGACGAACTGCACCGCAAGATCGCCGCGCTGCAGGCGATGATCCGCAGCGCCCGCTCGGTGCCTGATGATTGGTACCGCCACGTCGCCTTCGCGCAAAACTCGAAGGGCTATGGCATGCACGCCATCAACCTCGACGGCGACATCGGCCCCTGGCTGCAATCCTTGAAGTTGCGCGGACTCAAGGACTTCGCCGCCCGCAAGGGCGTGACGAACCTGTCGGGCGAGGAGATCGAGCTGATGAACCTTTCGGGTCCGGCAACCGGCCTCGAGATGATGCAGCCGGTGGGACTGACGGCGCCGACGCCGAACTTCTTCGCCCGCAAGGCCTACTACGTGAACAAGATGGTTATCGGCAAAACGTCGGCCGAGCTGCTCGCCGAGTTTACGCGCCGCATGGACGCCAGTTCGCGCAAGCCAGGCGCCGTCGAGTTCGCCGCGGCGTTCGATGAGGCGCGACAGGAGAAGCTGCCCTGGCGCTGAGCCGGGCCGTCCGGTCTGGCCGGCTTCTAATTCCAGTCCCAGCGATGCAGATTTGCATCGGACTTTGCTCGACGGGCCCTCTAGTATGGGGTCGGTAGTCGGGGACGAGCATGGCGTTTAAATCGATTGGAGGCGGCATTGTCCGTCTCGCGTTCGGGGTGGCCGTATTAGGCGTGGCTATGCCGGTTGCAGCTGAAGCGGACGGCATGTTCCGCATCCCGAGCCTCAGCTACGCATCTGACGCGGAAGTCAATTCCATCACCCGCACAGGCTTCATCATTTCGCCGGACTGGAGCCTCAGCGACGAGCTGGAGCTCGGCGGCACGGGCGGCGCCCTGCTCGAGGACACCGACGGCTTCGCCATCGGCGGCAAGCTGGGTTACGACTGGCAGCTCGGCAATATCGTCGTTGGCGGCATCACCGACGCCTTCTACTCGTTCGCCGACGGCAACGGGCGCGGCGGAGCACCGTACAAGTCGGAGCTGAACTATTACGGCACCGTGCGCGGCAAGCTCGGCTATTCGTTCGGGCGCCTCATGGCCTACGGTACGGCGGGCTACGCATACGGCGAGCTCGAGGTGAAGAACACGGGCACCGGAGCCTCGGCCAGCGAGATGCTCGACGGCTGGACCTACGGTGGCGGCCTCGAATACTTCTGGAACCGGGATATAAACCTGCACGCCGGATATCGCCGGATCGATTTCGACGACCAGACGTTCTCCTCGCTGCCTGCGGGCCAGAACACGCTGTCGCCGGAGATGGACATCATCGATTTCGGTCTGATGACGCGGTTCTAGATCACGGCCATTTCACTTCCGGCGGCATCGACGACAGGATGGCATCCACATTGCCGCCGGTCTTGAGGCCGAACACCGTGCCGCGGTCGTAGAGCAGGTTGAACTCCACGTAGCGTCCGCGCCGTATGAGCTGCTCCTCGCGGTCGGCGTCTTTCCACGGCAGCGCGAAGTTGCCGCGCACCAGCATTGGATAGACGCGCTGGAAGGCGCGGCCGACGTCCTGCGTGAAGGCGAAGGCGGCGTCCCAGCCGCCCTCGGCCTCGGCCGGCGTCAGGTAATCGTAGAAGATGCCGCCGATACCACGCATCTCCTGGCGATGCGGCAGGTAGAAGTATTCATCGCACCATTTGCGAAAACGCGGGTAGTCGGCAACCGGCGTGCTGCGCGCAGGCGCCGTACATCGCGGCATGAAACGCCAGGCTGTCCGCGTCATCTTCCTTGCGCCGGCGGGCGAGGACCGGCGTCAGATCGGCGCCGCCGCCGAACCACCACTTCGAGGTGACGACCATGCGCGTGTTCATGTGCACGGCCGGCACGTTGGGATTTTGCGGATGTGCGATCAGCGAGATGCCGGAGGCCCA
Source organism: uncultured Alphaproteobacteria bacterium (assembly GCA_963724595.1). GTDB lineage: Bacteria > Pseudomonadota > Alphaproteobacteria > Rhizobiales > Hyphomicrobiaceae > Hyphomicrobium_A. Next base: position 415,484 of record CAVRVR010000022.1, read on the forward strand.
GAACTGCGGATGCTCCTCGGCGCCGGGGATCTGCTTGCGGAATTCGGGGGCGAACTCGCCATGCACGGTCGAAGTGTGCACGCCTACTTTCTCGAACACGCGCCCGTGCATCAGGCTCATGGTGCCGCCGCCGCCCGGCGCGCCCGAATGATCGGTCCGCTCCCACGGCGTGCGTTTGAAGCGTCCCGGCGCGCGATCCGATAATGGTGCGCCGGCCGGCAGTTCGTCCTCGAGCTTCTCGAACGCCGCGCAGATGGTGTCCCGCAGCTCCTCGAACCAAGCACGCGATGTGTCTTTGTGCCGAGCGAGTTCGCTCGCTTCGCGCGTTGGCTCAACTAGCTCGGCCATGCCTGCCCGTCCTCGAACCCTTTTGTTGGCGCAATTCCCCCTATATATCCCGTGCAGCGATGTCTAGGGGCGCGTCTCCCGTAGGGGCTCCCAAGACCAGGAAAAACATAACATTATGCGTCCGGGTGCTCTTCTCAGGCACGCGTGCGGCGCACTTGTCGGCGACCCCCAAGGCGCCTGGAGCTCGTCATGATCGCCCGCTTCTTCAGCTGGCTCGAAACTCGCGTTGATTCATTCCCGCTGCAGCAGCCGGGGATGCCGCCGGCTACGTTTTGGCGGTTTATCGTGCATTACACGCGGCCCTTCTGGACGACCATCGTGGCGTCGTCGGTTCTGTCCGCGGCCATCGCGCTCATCGAGGTGTCGCTGTTCGGCTTCCTCGGCAACCTCGTCGACTGGCTGTCGAAAGCAGATCGCGCCACCTTCTGGTCGACGCACGGGCGGTTCCTCGCCTTCATGGCCGTCATCGTGCTGCTCATCCTGCCGGTGATGAAATTCTTCTACGAATCTGTCGTGCACCAGGGCGTGCTCGGCAGCTTCGCCATGCGCACTCGCTGGCAGGCGCACCGCTACGTGCTGCGCCAGTCGATGGCGTTCTTCAACGACGACTTCGCCGGCCGCGTCGCCACCAAGGTCATGCAGACGGCGATGGCGGTGCGCGAGGTGGTCATGAAGATCACCGAAGTGCTGCTTTACGTTGCCATCTATTTCACCGGCGCGGTCTTCCTGTTCGCGGCCACGGACCTGCGACTGTCGGCGCCGCTCATCCTGTGGCTCGCCGGCTACCTCGTCACCATGCGCTACTTCATCCCGCGCCTGGGCCGCATCTCGCACGCGCAGTCCGACGCCCGCTCGATCATGACGGGACGCGTCGTCGACACCTATACCAACATCTCGACGGTGAAGATGTTCGCGCATGCCGACCGCGAGGACACCTACGCCTACGAAAGCATGAACGCGTTTCTCGACACCGTGCACCAGCAGTTGCGGCTAGTGACGCTGCTCACCGTTGCCCTCAACAGCCTCAACGCGCTGCTGTTGTTCACGGTGGCGGGCACGTCGCTGTGGCTGTGGTCGGTCGATGCCGTCACAGTGGGAGCCCTCGCGTTGACCGTCGGCCTCGTGCTGCGCCTGCAGGGCATGTCGCACTGGATCATGTGGGAGGTCGCCGGCCTCTTCGAGAACGTCGGCGTCGTGCAGGACGGCCTCGAGACGATCGCGCGCGAACGCAGCGTCGTCGATGCGCCGGACGCCAAGCCGCTCGTCGTGCCGAAGGGCGAGATCAGCTTCGAGCACATCAGCTTCAACTACGGGCGCGATGCGAGCACGGGGCGCGGCAGCGTCATCGAGGACCTGTCCCTGCACGTCGCGCCGGGCGAGAAGGTCGGCCTCGTCGGCCGCTCGGGGGCCGGCAAGTCGACGCTGGTGTGCCTGTTGCTGCGCTTCTACGACCTCAACGGCGGCCGCGTCCTGATCGACGGACAGGATATTGCGCACGTCACGCAGGACAGCCTGCGCGCCAGATCGGCATGGTGACGCAGGATACCTCGCTGCTGCACCGCTCGGTGCGCGACAACATCCTCTATGGCCGCCCCGACGCGGGCGACGACGCGAGGCCATGGCGGCGGCCAAGAAGGCTGCCGCGCACGAGTTCATCGGCGACCTGCGAGGACCTGCAGGGCCGCGAGGGCTACGACGCGCACGTCGGCGAGCGCGGCGTCAAGCTGTCGGGCGGCCAGCGCCAGCGCGTCGCGATCGCCCGCGTGCTTCTGAAGGATGCGCCCATCCTCGTCCTCGACGAGGCGACGAGCGCGCTCGACACCGAGGTCGAGGCGGCGATCCAGGAGCAGCTGGTCAACCTCATGAAGGGCAAGACAGTCATCGCCATCGCGCACCGGCTGTCGACCATCGCCGCCATGGACCGGCTGATCATCATGGACGAGGGCCGCATCGTCGAGCAGGGCACCCACGCCGAGCTCCTTCGCCGCGGCGGCCTTTACGCCGAGCTGTGGGCGCGCCAGTCGGGCGGCTTCCTCGCCCGGGACGCCGCCGAATGACCTCGGTCAAGCGTTGACGCGATCAATACGCTGCTCATCGTGCCATGCGCCAAATTGCCTACCGTTTTCTGTGCGCGAGGGTTGAGCGCGGTCGGGAAGGATGTCAAAAAACCGCATGGCAAATCGCCTGGTTCTATAGGCCAATCGCGTTGACCTCGCCCGGGCATCAGCCCTTGAGCGCGGAACGTCGATCCTCCGGCGGCCGCCGATGGACTTTCAAATTCAGCGCGGAACGTCTTCAGTCCAGCGATCTAGCGGAGGCACCCGTGGCAATTGACGCCGAAGAACCGGACCGCAGGGACTTTCTCGTCCTCGCGGCCAACGCCTTCGTTGCCGTCGGCGGCGCGGTGACGCTGTGGCCGTTCATCGAGCAGATGAACCCGGACGCCGGCGCGCTGGCGCTCGCCTCGATCGAGGTCGACATCGCGCCCGTCAAGGAAGGCCAGGCGATCACCGTGCTGTGGCGCGGCAAGCCGGTCTTCATCCGTCACCGCACGCCGGAAGAGATCGAGGCCGCCAACGCCGTGCCGCTGACGGATCTGGTCGATGAGTTCGCGCGCAACGACGCGCTGCCCGAAATGCGCTCGGCGACCGATCTCAACCGCACCATCAAGGGCCACGAGAACTGGATCGATCATGGTGGGGATCTGCACCCACCTCGGCTGCATCCCCAAGGGGCAGGCGCTCGGCGACAAGAAGGGCGACTTCGGCGGCTGGCTCTGCCCCTGCCACGGCTCGCACTACGACACGGCGGGACGCATCCGCAAGGGACCGGCGCCGCGCAATCTCGAGGTGCCGGTCTACAGTTCTGTCTCCGACACCAAGATCAAGATCGGCTGAGGAGCGCGGGGCACCATGGCTCTGCACGGATCGACCTACGAACCGACGAGCAAGTTCGGCAAAGTGGATGGACGAGCGCCTGCCCATCGGGCGGCTGATGCACACCCAGTTCGTCGACTTCCCGACGCCGCGCAACCTCAACTACTTGTGGACGTTCGGCGGCATCCTCACCTTCATGCTCGCTGGCGCAGATCGTGACCGGCATCGTGCTCGCCATGCACTATCAGCCGAGCGCCGACGACGGCCTTCGACTAGCGTCGAGCGCATCCGCCGCGACGTCAACTTCGGCTGGCTGATCCGCAACCTGCACGCGGTCGGCGCCTCGATGTTCTTCCTCGCCGCCTACATCCACATCTTCCGCGGCCTCTACTACGGCTCCTACAAGGCGCCGCGCGAGGTGCTGTGGATCATCGGCGTTCTGATCTTCGTCGTGATGATGGCGACGGCCTTCATGGGCTACTCGCTGCCCTGGGGGCAGATGAGCTTCTGGGCGGTGACCGTCATCACCAACCTCTTCTCCTCGCTCGACAGCATCTACAAGGGGCTCGGCACGACGATCGTGGAGTGGCTGTGGGGCGGCTACTCGGTGTCGGGCGTCACGCTCAACCGCTTCTACAGCCTGCACTATCTGCTGCCGTTCGTGATCGCCGGCCTCGTCGGCCTGCATCTGTGGGCGCTGCATCGTCGTCGGCCAGAACAGCCCCACCGGCCTCGACATCAAGACCAAGTCGGACGCGGTGCCGATGCACCCGTATGCGACGTCGAAGGACGCGGTCGGCATGTTCGTCTTCCTGATGCTCTTCGCCTGGTTCGTGTTCTTCCTGCCGGACTATCTCGGCCACGCCGACAACTACATTCCGGCCAATCCGCTCGTCACGCCGCCGCACATCGTGCCGGAGTGGTACTTCCTGCCCTACTACGCGATCCTGCGCGCGATCCCGTCGAAGCTGTTCGGCGTCATCGCCATGTTCGCCTCGATCGCGATCCTGCTGTTCGTGCCGTGGCTCGATACGAGCCGCGTGCGCTCGACCAAGTACCGGCCGCTCTACCGCTGGTTCTTCTGGCTGTTCGTGTTCACCTGCGTGGCGCTCGGCTAGCTCGGCTCCAAGCCGCCGGACGCCGAGCTACGTGTTCTGGGCACGCGTGTTCACGATCTACTACTTCGCGCACTTCCTCGTCGTGATGCCGTCTGGTCGGCTGGTTCGAAACGCCGCTCAAGGTGCCAGGCTCGATCACCGAGGCGGTGCTCGGCAACAACGCAAGCGCCAAGCTCGGCGCCGAACAAGGTCTGACGGGGGCTCTTCCATGCAACGACCGGAGCCGATGTGGCGCGCAGCGGCGGTGGCCCTGCTTCGGGTCGCTGGCGCTCGCCGGCGCGGCCTTGCCAACCGGGCTGCCGATGAAGGCGGCGAGGAGCACGCCATCGAGCGCCAGGACTGGACGTTCGGCGGCTTCACCGGCCAGTACGACAAGGCGCAGCTGCAGCGCGGCTTCCAGGTCTACCAGCAGGTCTGCACGGCCTGCCACGGCCTGAAGCGCGTGCGCTTCCGCAATCTCGCCGAGCCCGGCGGTCCGGAGTTCCCGGAGGCCGCGGTCAAGGCGCTTGCCGTCTCTGGCCGTACCAGATCTCGGGCGAGCTCGACGATCAGGGCAATCCCATCGACCGGCTACCCGGCCTCGCCGATCCCATCATCGGCCCCTACAAGAACGACAAGCAGGCGCGCGCGGCGCAGAACGGCGCGCTGCCGCCCGACCTCTCGCTCATCGCCAAGGCGCGCACCGTCGAGAGCCACGCTCCCTGGTACAGCCAGTGGTTCTAGATGCTGCGCGACATGGCCACCGGCTATCAGGAGGGCGGCGCCGACTACCTCTACGCGCTGCTGACCGGCTATCACGAGCCGCCGGCCGGCATGCAGATGACCGAGGGCATGAACTACAACGTCGCCTTCCCCGGTCATCAGCTGGCGATGCCGCCGCCGCTCGGCGAAGGACAACTTCGTCGAGTACCAGCCGGAGGCCGGCGCCAAGGGCTCGCTCGAGCAGAACGCGCACGACGTCACCGCCTTCCTCGCCTGGGCGGCCGACCCGAGCCTCGACGCTCGCAAGCAACTCGGCTGGCAGGTGCTGCTCTATCTCCTCATCACCACGGTCCTGCTCTATCTCGTCAAGAAGCAGATCTGGTCGCGCGTGAAGCACTGACGCCAGCGGCGTCGGCGCAAGCGCGACCCGCGAAGATCAATCGGAGGGGATGTGGTCAAATCCGTCCTGGGCATCGTCGGCGGCAGCGGTTTCTACAATCTGCCTGGCATCGAGAACCCGCACTGGGAGAAGGTCTCGAGCCCGTGGGGCGAGCCTTCCGACGAGATCCTGTTCGCCGAGATCGACGGCCTGCCGTTCCGCTTCCTGCCGCGCCACGGGCGCGGGCATCGCATCTCGCCGACGCACATCAACTACCGCGCCAACATCGACGCACTGAAGCGCGCCGGCGTCACCGACCTCGTGTCCATCTCCGCCTGCGGCTCGCTGAAGGATCAGTTCGCGCCCGGCCACTTCGTGCTCGTCGACCAGTTCATCGACCGCACCTTCGCGCGCGAGAAGAGCTTCTTCGGCGAGGGCTGCGTCGCGCACGTGTCGATGGCGCACCCGGTGAGCCCGCTGCTCGTCGCAGGCGGTCGAGCAGGCGGCGAAGGCCGAGGACATCGACCATACGACGGGCGGCACCTACCTCGTCATGGAGGGCCCGCAGTTTTCCACGCGCGCGGAGTCTTTCCTCTACCGCAGCTGGGGCTGCGACGTGATCGGCATGACCAACATGCCGGAAGCCAAGCTCGCCCGCGAAGCCGAGATTTGCTACGCGACCGTCGCCATGGTCACCGACTACGACTGTTGGCACGAGGAGGTGGCGCACGTCGACGTCGCCGCCGTGCTCGCCGTGATGAAGGACAACACCGAGAAGGCGCAGCGCCTCGTGCACAAGCTCGCCGAGATCTTCCCGCGCGAGCACCCGCCGTGCCCCATCGGCTCCGATACCGCGCTCGACGTCGCCATCATCACGGCGCCCGAGGCGCGCGACCCCGCGCTCATGAAAAAGCTCGACGCCGTCGCCGGCCGCGTGCTCGGCAAGGTCTAAGCCGCTTCAGCGTCGAGGCGCTTCTCGTAGGCCTGCACGTGCGCCGCTGCGATAGCGAGCACCGGCGCCGGCAGCTCGTGCCGCCGCGCCCGCGCCAGCATGTCGCCGAGGATGTGAGCGCCTTCCGTGCGCCGGCCGCTTTCGATGTCGCGCAGCATCGACGACGTCAGCGTCGAGCCCTCCTCGGCGAGCAACGCGCGGTATTCCTCCATGAGGGAATCGGGCGGCGGGAAGCCTTCGGCCTGCGCGACCGAGCGCGTTTCCTCGAGCAGATGCAGAATGCGTTCGCGGCCGCCGTCCGTTTGCAGGATGGTGCCGATGCTAGCGCGCATCAGGCTGGTGATCCCGGCGAAGGCCGCAAGAAATAGGAACTTGTTCCACATGTCCTGGCGGATCTCATGGGTGACGTAGGCGTCGACGCCGGCGGCTTTCAACCTCTCCACGATCTCGTCCGCGACGGAATCGCTCGCCGTGGCGACCGGGCCGGTGATCACGGTCATGAACGACGACAGGTGCTCGATCACGCCGTCGGGGCGCAGGTTGGTGGCGCCGTGGACGATGCCGCCGAGAAGCGGCGTTTGCGGATAGCGCGCCGCCAGCATGTCGATGTGGCGCACACCGTTGAGCAACGGCAGCAGCCGCGTCTGCGCCCCCAGCAGCGGTGTAACGGCGTCGAGGGCCTCGGCGAGCGCCGGCTCCTTGCAGGCGAGCAAGACGGCATCGGGGGGCGTTGCGAGCACGGTGCCGGCGGGAATGACGTCGACCGGCCCAGCGAAGTCCCCGAGCGGGCTCTTCACGACAAGGCCATGCGCCTTGAGGGTCGCGGCGCGCGCGTCACGCGTGAGAAACTTCACATCGGCGCCGCCCGTGATGAGCCGGGCGCCAAGATAGCCGCCGACGCCTCCCGCTCCCAGAACAACGACCTGCATGCGCGCTCCCCGCGACCGTGATGCACCAAGTTGGGACCGCCGGAAGAGATGTGCAAGTTCGCGCTAGGCCTGAGGGACAGGCGGTGACGCGGCTATCCTAAGGAACTCCTGCCGCGTCGCCGGATCATTGCGAAAGCTCCCGAGCATGCGGCTTGTCACCAGCTCCACGCCGGGCTTGTGGACGCCGCGTGCCGACATGCAGTGATGCACGGCCTTGATCACGACGCCTACGCCTTCAGGCCGTAGGGCTTCCTCGATTGCACTGGCGATCTGCGCCGTCATCCGTTCCTGAATCTGCAGACGTTTGGCGAAGGCCTCGACCACGCGCGCGAGCTTGCTGATCCCGACGACACGCCCGCGCGGGGTATAGCCCACCCACGCGCGGCCGACGATTGGCGCCATGTGATGCTCGCAATGACTTTCGAACGGAACGCCCGCCAGTACGATCGTCTCGTCATAGCCGGCAATCTCCGTAAACGTCTTCTGCAGGATCGCGGCAGGATCGAGACCGTAGCCCGCGAAATGCTCTTCCAAAGCGCGCGCCATGCGGGCCGGCGTTTCGATCAGCCCATCTCGATTTGGATCGTCGCCGGTCCAGCGGATGATGGTGCGAAAGGCTGCTTCCAGGGCCGAGCGATCGACCGTCGCACTCTCTGCGTCCGGCAGTGTCGCCGATGCGCTATGGGCGACAAGCATCTTCGCCGGCAGCTTGAGGGACATCGCGTTGGCTCCAGTCGTGTTGGCGTCACTGCGGCTGCTCGGCCGCTAAGACCTTGATCGTGCCGGTCATGTTGGGATGAAAGCGGCAGTAGTAGGCTATCGTTCCGGCGCCGTGCAGCTCCACGCGGCCGGTTTTGCCGGCCGCGATCGCCACGTCCCAGTCGCCGTTTTTCGCCGTCGCCGTATGGTCGACGAAGTCAGCGTTGTCCCATTCGATCGTATCACCGACGTGGACGGTGAGCTCCGCCGGCGCGAAGGCAAGGTCGCCGATGGACACCTTGACGACCTCGCCGGCCGGCGCGCCTGCTGCCGACAAACCTTGCAGCAACGCGAGAAGCGTCGAGCCGAGCAGCAAAGCGCGCATGGGCAATCCCTATTTGAACGTTGCTGCCAGATGCTCGGCGTGCTGCTCATGGCCCTGGAAGATCTTGAGGCCGGTCTGCAGGAGACTCTTGAGCTCGGCGTTGCTCGCGGATGGGATCAGCGTGGTCTCGAGCGCCGCGTTGACCGTCTTGTGGTACGCGACCTCGTTGTCGACATAGGCCTTGTCGAAAGCGGCGCCCGATAGCTTGCCGAGTTCGGCGAGCTTGTCGGCTGCACCTTTGGCGAGGCTCTTGCTGGTGTCGTTGTCTTCCGGCGTGACACCGAGCTTCTTCACCAGCGCCAGCGCCTGGTCGTTCACCGCCGAGTGGTCTTTGACCATGTTCTCGGCGAAGCCGCGCACCTCGCTTGTTCTTGGATTTCTTCAGAGCCAGCTCAGCTGCCTTGATGTCGAGGTCGCCGGCCGTATAGGCAATGTGGGCGATCTGCGGGTCGGATGGCTTGTCGGCCGCATAGACGGCCGTCGATGCCAGCAGCGTCATCGCCGCAGCGAGGCTGCACGAGGTCGAAGTACGCATATCAGTTCTCCATCGGTGCCGGAGCCACGCGGCTCCCTGGCTCACGAAAGATTGGATGCAGCCGAGCGCCAGAAGGTTCCCGGCCTCAGTTTGATGAGTTGAGACGCCGCACGAACGGCATCGGCGACGCGCTCGCAGCGCTTGCCGTCGAAGGGAAAGACGTCGCTGAATAGCGGCCCCATGTGCTCGGCCAGCGCTGCCTTGAGCAGTCGCCGCGCGCGATGCAGCCGCGTCTTCACCGTTTCCGGCCGGAGGGCCAGAGCGTCTGGCCGTCTCCTCGACGCTCATGCCCTCGATGACGCGGGCGACGAGCACGGTGCGAAACTCCTGCGGCAATTCATCGATGGCGTGCTCGACCAACTGGCAGATTTCTCGCTGGGCCATGGCGCGCTCCGGGTCGTCGCTCTGTTGCGCGGAGGTTGGAAACGGAATGACCTGCGCGCCGGGCGTCCGCTCTTCTTCGATCGGCGCCACAGCTTCTCGAGGCCGGCGCAGCCGCTGCAAGGCCTCGTTGACAACGATGCGCGTCAGCCACGTCGCAAGAGCCGCTTCACCACGGAATTCGGCCAACGCGGAGAAGGCGTGCAAGTATGCCTCTTGCAGCACGTCCTCGGCGTCGGCGTCATCGCGCACGATGCTGCGCGCCACGCGATAGAGCCGCCGGTTGTGCTGCTGGATGATGGCGCGAATGGCGGCCTCGTCCTTGCGCACGGCCTGACGGATGAGCTCCGCCTCAGCCGGGTAGGTTCGGCCCTCGACTTGCGACGGCATGGCGACCTCCATCGGACCAGACTACGCGGGATTAGATACGATGGCCCCGAAAAGGTTCCCGCCGGATGGCCAGGGCCCCGGAACCCTGGCCTCCGTAGGGACTTCAGCAACAAGCGATCAGCAGCCGTTGACCTCTTCCCAGTGCTTGTAGGTCAAAACGCGGTTCATCTCGCTCTTCGACAGCGGCACATCGTTCATGTCATCGATGTAGCAGCCGGCGTTGCCGAAGTAGCTGCGGGCCTTGCTCGTCTTGAAGCAATAACCGTTGGCCTTGTAGATCTGGTTACGCTTCACCCAGAGCTGCTTGCAGCTTAGTGCATCCACCGGCATGGCTTGCGCCGATGAAGCAATGGCGCCGAGACCGGCGGCAAGCCCGAGGGCGACCGCGGCAAGGCGACTGGCGTACATTTTCGTTTCCTTTCCTTGTTGTCTTCACGTTGCGCCGGTCACGCTCCTGGGCGAGGTGAGCCCGAAAACGCCGGCCCGGACGTTATAGAGGCGAGGTTTGCGCCGGCGCTGTTCTGCAGGGAACGACTGGGACGCGGCTTGCTGGCGGCGCGCGCGGCTGCTACGCAAAATTGCGCCGGCGCAATTGATTCTGTTGCCAAATTCATGCACGCCAAGCTACAGCCGCGCGCCTCCTCGCGCAGCGCGTTGATGTTTGGCGTGGTGTCGCTCGCGGCGATAGGCGCGCTTGGGTCCACCGTGATGGCGGACCAGGACGACGATGCCGAGCGCGTCCCGTCCAACGCTGGCGATATCTACAGCCCCATCGAGCGCACCTTCGCGCCGCAGGCGCCGCTGCCCGGCGGACCGCGCCGGCTCGTCCCCGGAACCTCGCTTCCTGCCGACAACGGCCCGGTGCTGTTCCAGGATTTGAAGGAGAGACTGCGTTTCGCCGATCCGTTCTTCCGCGACATGAAGCTCGCCCTGTACCTGCGCACGCACGATTTCGACCGCGACAACGCCAGCGGGCCGCGGTCGCGCGCCTGGGCCGGCGGCTCGGCGCTGGCGATCAAGACCGGCTTCCTCGACGATTGGCTGCAGCTCGAGGCGGCGGGAGCCACATCGCAGCCGCTGTTCGCGCCCGACGGCGAAGGCGGCACGCTGCTGCTGACGCAGGACCAAGCGGAGGTCAGCTCGTTTGCCATCGCCAATGCGCGCATGCGATTTACGGGCCTCGAGGCTGTGCTCGGCCGGCAGCTCGTCAAGACGCCGTACATCAATCCGCAGGATAACCGCATGCTGCCCAACGCCGTCGAGGGCGCGGTGATCACACGGCGCCGCGATGAGGCCAAGACACTCGACTACGGCATTGGTTATTTGTGGGGCTTCAAAGCGCGCGACAGCTCGCACTTCGTGCCGTTCTCGGAGGAGCTTGGCGTAACGGAAGATCGCGGCGTGTTGGCGGCTGGCGCCAAGGTGGTCCCGATCGAAGGACTGACATTGGGTGCCATCGATTACTGGATCGCCGACGTCCTCAACACGACGTTTGCGGAAGCCGACTGGATCATTGACGCCGCCCCCGTGCAGTTCCGCCTCAGCGTAAACTACACCGATCAGCGAACGGTAGGGGCAGACCTCATCGCCGGCGCACCTTACGAGACGAACCAAATTTCGGCGCGCTTTGCGGCGAGCTACGCCGACGCGACGCTGCTTGTCGCCGGCGCGCACACCGGCAACGGCGCCGAGTTGCAAGGTCCGTTCGGCAGCTTCCCCGCCTACACCGTGCTCGACCAGCTCGACTTCAACGAGGCGGGCGAAAAGAGTGTCGTGGTCGGCGCCGCCTACGACCTATCGAAGCTGCTCATCGACGGCCTCAAGGTGCAAACCCGCTATGGCTGGGCTTGGGACGCGATCGATGCGCCGAGCGGCAAACCGCTGACGCGGCAGAACGAGTTCAACGTCGAGCTCGAATACCTGCCGACATCCGGGCTTTTCGAGAACATTCACATCCAGGTGTTCTATTCAATGGTCGAGCTGCCCGGCAATCCGCCGGGAGAAACGCAGCAGCCGCAGGCGCGCGGCATCGTCACCTACCTCGTCCCCCTGCTATAGCGACGGCTCAAGCTCGAGGATCGCATGTCGACGCCGACCGCCACTGCCGACCCGCTGCGCCCATTCGATGCGCGCATGCTCGCCGTCGGCGACGGCCATTGGCTGTACGTCGAGGAGGTCGGCCGCGCCGGCGGCATCCCGGCGCTGTTCCTGCACGGCGGGCCGGGCAGCGGTTCCCAGCACCTGCACCGACGATTATTCGATCCGTCACGATTCCACGCTTTGCTGTTCGACCAGCGCGGCGCCGGCCGCAGCCATCCGTATTTGTCGCTCGCCGCCAACACGACGCAGCATCTCGTCGCCGATATCGAGGCAATCCGCGCGCACTTCGGCATCGAGCGCTGGCTGGTGGTCGGCGGCTCGTGGGGCTCGACCCTTGCTCTCGCCTACGCCGAAGCCTTCCCCGAGCGCGTCACAGGACTGGTGCTGCGTGCGATCTTCCTCGGAACGCATCAGGAGGTCGAATGGGCCTTCGTCGATGGGCCGCAGCTGTTCCGCCCGGATTTGTTTGCGGACTTCGTTGGCCAGCTGCCCGAAGCCGAGCGGGCCGCCCCCCTGGCGGCCTATCTGCGCCGGCTCGCCGATCCCGACCCGGCAGTGCAGGGGCCGGCAGCGCAAGCCTGGGCCGCGTATGAGCGGGCGTTGTCCGAGCTGGCGCCGTCGCGGACACGGCTATCGGCGCCCGTTGGGCGCAGCGAACGCCCGCCGCCGACGCCGATCGTCGAGGGCCACTACATCCGTAACGGTTTCTTTCTCGAGCCCGGACAGCTTTTGCGCGATGCGCACCGGCTGAAGGCGATCCCCGGCGTCATTGTGCAGGGCCGCTACGATCTCCTGTGCCCGCCCAAAGCGGCCTATGCGCTGACGGAGGCGTGGGGCAATTGCCGGCTCGAGATCATCGACAAGGCCGGCCACGCCATCACCGAGCCCGGCGTCATGGAAGCGCTCGCCGCAGCCGTCAGCGAGCTTGGCTCCAAGCCGTAGCCTTCAGCCGCCCGCCAGCTTCTTCTCTGCTGCCTCGCGTCGGCGCTGGTATTCCGCCTCCATCGCCGCGACGTGGCGAAAAACGTTTTCCAACTCTTCCTTGCGCTCCTCGCTTTGGGCTTCTTCTAGCCACTGGGCGAACTCTTCGCGCAGCGTGAACAGCACGTCGAGCGCGCCGGTGATTTCGTGCAACTCGCAATGCGCGTCGTGACCGCCGGTCATCTCAACTGTCCTTTGCCCGTGCCGATGAGGGCACGCTACAGTGGCGGTTGCGGCCGTGCAATTCTTGGAGCCCCTGATGCGCAGAGCATTGTCGATCGTCATCGCGCTGTTGTCGGCATCTCCGGCATGCGCCGAGACCGATACGTTGACGCTGTCGTTCGCCGGCACCGAGCAGCGCTTTGCCGCCTCCGAGCTTCTGGCGCGGCCCGACGCCTCGAGCATCGAAATCCCCGCCGACGTCTCCTACAAGCGATCTATGAAGTACCGCGCCGTGCCGTTGCTGGCATTGCTCGGCGACAAGCTCGACCCCTCGCTCGACACGCTCGAAGTGCGCGCGTCTGACGGCTTCGTGTCGCAGATCCCGCTGGCGCTTGTTGAGAAGGGCGCCAGCGGCGGCAGCGTCGCCTGGATCGCGGTCGAGGATCGCGCCGCACCGTGGCCGCCGCTGCCGGGCAAGGACGTCTCCGCCGGGCCCTTCTACCTCGTGTGGGAACATCCGGAGCGATCGAACGTCGGCACCGAGTTGTGGCCCTATCAGACCGTCGCCATCACCGGCGTCGAATCGCCTGCGCACCGCTGGCCGCAGATGGCAGTGGCGGCAACGCTCCCCGCCGATGATCCGGCGCGGCATGGGCAGGCGGTGTTCGCCACCCAGTGCATGCCGTGTCACCGCATGAAGGGGGCCGGCGCCGCCGATGTGGGTCCCGATCTCGGCCAGCCGATGAACCCGACGCAGTATCTGACTGCCGGTGGCCTGCGCGCTCTGATCCGCAATCCGAAGGCGGTACGCACCTGGCCGCAGCAGCAGATGCCGGCGTTCGATGCCAAGGCGCTGTCCGATGCCGACCTCGACGCCGTCATCGCCTATCTCGCGCACATGGCGACCGGCGCGCGTTGACTAGCAGGGGAGCATCTTTTTTGACCGCGCGTACGTCGCCATGGCGGACCAGATTCCGGGACCGCCCTCGATTGCCGTATTGCCGCCGAGCCGCACGACGGTCGGGCCACCGTCGAGGGCGTAGAATTCGTCGGTCAGGTCGGAGAGCTGCTTGTCGAACGCGTTCCAACCGGCGTGGCTGAAGTATTTGCCTCGCCGCTGCTCCATGTCGCGCGGATATGCCTTATCGAACATATCTAAGGCACGCTTGAAAATGGCAGCCTGCCGGTCGAGGCCAAGCTCAAGGAAAGCAGCGTGGACCTCGGGGGCCACGACGCCAGCGGAATTGTAGAAGAACTGATGCACGCCGCCGTTCTCGAACTCGGCGTTGAAGATCTCCATCGCGAATAAAGTGCGCTGCTCCTTCGGCAGAGCGGCCAGCAGTGCCGCGACCTCGGCATCCGGCTTGTCCCAGATATTCGTCCGCTGGATCAGTGCGAGGTTGAGATAGCGCAGGCGCGCCACCTCGCCGAGCTGCGCGCGTTGCGCCTCGATGCGCTGCCACAGCGGCGGCGTGCGGTTGACGTAGCCGACCATCGCTTCGCCAAAGGCATCGCGCGAACCGAACGAGCGGCTGATCTCCATCATGCGATGATCGAACTCGTTGAGGGGCTGATCGAGCGAGGCATAGCCGAAGTTCCTTTCGCGCACCTTGTTGTCGGCCGGGTAGGTCGGCCCGAACAGCGCCATCGCCCGCGTGAACAACGCGTGCTCGCGCTCCAGTCCCGCAGCTTGCAGAGCATCGCTGATGGCCGGAGCGTGTTGGCCGGCGCTGAGGAAGAAGAACGTATGCAACCCATCGCGACCAAGCCCGTCGCGTAGCACGTCGAGCAGCGCCAGCGTGCGCATGTCGGCATCGAGCGGTGCCAGACCCGCCATGAACTTTTCCGGTCATCGAGGATGGCGCGTACCGAATAGCGGCCGATGCTCTCGCTGATGAGCTCGGTGAAGGGGACGTGTTGGATGTCGCGGTCCGGCCCGACGAAAATCTCCTCCGGCCCCTTGCGTACGTGACAGCCGTTGTCGCTGACGTCCTTGGAGTACGAAGGGATGGGAACGAGGATGTCTTTTGGGTCCGTGCTCTTTTTTGTCTTGTTCGTTTCGGCCGCACCCGGCTCATCGCCGGTCGCGGCACTGAGATCAGCAACGCCGGCGGCGGCCATCAGGACACCCGCCGCAAGCATCCCGATCGCGCGCACGCTGGCCATCTTCAGATTGCTACCGGCGCTCAGTTGGGGAAGGTAATGAGAATTTGCATGTGGATGAGCTCGGGGAAAATGGCTTTGACGACATTGCCGCCCAGCCACAGCAGCGCGCTAAGGATGATCAACGCCGGAATGGCGGCGAACACCGCCTTGATGAAGAACATCATCAGGTGCCCGAACGACACCTCGAAACGGGAAACGGTCGCTCCGCTGGCATCGATCGCCGCCTGCTCGTGGCGGCCTTCAGCAGCTCCGAAATCGTGCGTCAGAGTGGCGGCGCGCGCCTTGGCTTCACGCTCCCGGGCGGCGCGCTCGCGCGCTTCTTTCTCCCGTCTCAGGGTTCGTGGAAGATCCTCTGCACCCTCATCCGCCGTGAGAGGGAATTCGACGCTGGCCACGCTGGAAGCCTCCTCGAAAGCGCTGCGCCCTGGCCCGCGACGGCCGGCTACAGCAGCCGTGTATTGTAAAGTTTTTGTCGCGGTGAAACGCCTACCGCCTTAGGGCTGATATTGCTATTTTGCGCCGGCAATTTGGCGGGGAGGGTTCACTTGAACGATTTGCGGCGGCTTGTACGTACGATTCCGGATTACCCGAAGCCCGGCATCCTGTTCCGGGACGTCACGACGTTGATGGGCGATGCCAAGGGCTTCAAGGCGGCCATCGAAGGCATGGCGGCGCCCTACCTGAACGATAAAATTGATGCGGTGGCCGGCATCGAGGCGCGCGGCTTCATCCTCGGCGGCGCCGTCGCCGACCGCCTGAGCTGCGGCTTCATTCCCATCCGCAAGAAGGGCAAGCTGCCGTGGAAGACCATCGGCCAGCAGTATTCGCTCGAATATGGCGTCGACATCATCGAGATCCACGAGGATGCCATCAAGCCGGGCGAGCGCATCCTCATCGTCGATGACCTGATCGCCACCGGCGGCACGGCCGAGGCGGCGGCGAAGCTGATCAGCCGCACGGGCGGGCTCGTCGCTGGCGCCGCGTTCCTCGTCGATCTGCCGGATCTCGGCGGCCTCGACCTGTTGCGAAGCCACGGCGTCCGCACCCACGCCCTGATGGCCTTCGAGGGGCATTGATCGCACGTGTGACGGGAAACCCGCTCCCCGCCGACAAGCTGCGCCTGGCGCTGCAGCGCATCGCCGGCTGGCGGCTCGCTCCGGCCGAGCCCGTCGCTTGCCCGGTGTGCGAGCGGCCGGGCCTGGACATTGTCGACCGGTCGACGCGGCCCTATGCCGAGTGGTACGCGCTCACCTGCCCCTCTTGCGGTCTTGAGCACACCATCCACATTCCCATGGCACCAACGATGCCCAGCGGTGATTAATCGATGAAGATCAAAGGCAAGGCTTATCGCACCATCTGGCTCGCGCCGGACGGCTGGTCGGTCGAGATCATCGACCAGACGCGGCTGCCGCACGAACTCGTCGTCGTCCCGCTGAAGATCGGCGGAGGACGCGGCGCGCGCCATCCTCTCCATGCAGGTGCGCGGCGCGCCGCTGATCGGCGCCACGGCCGCCTATGGCGCTCGCCATGGCTATCCGCGAGGACGCCTCCGACGAAGCGCATCGACCGCGCCGTCGAATTCCTCGCCAAGCAGCGGCCGACGGCCATCAATCTGCGCTGGGCGCTGGAGGAGATGCGCCGCGCCGTGCAGAACCTGCCGCGCGGAGAGCGCGCTGGCCGCCGCCTACAAGCGCGCCGCCGCAGATTTGCGATGAGGATGTCGAGACCTGCCGCCTCATCGGCGAGCACGGGCGTCAGCTGCATCGAGGAAATCGCCACGACGAAGGGGAAGGGCGAGACGGTCGAGGTACTCACCCACTGCAACGCCGGCTGGCTCGCCTGCGTCGACTGGGGCACCGCGACCTCGCCGATCTACCAGGCGCACGACGCCGGCGTCCCGTTGCATGTGTGGGTGGACGAGACGCGGCCGCGCAATCAGGGCGCCTCGCTGACGGCGTTCGAGCTCGGCAGCCACGGCGTGCCGCACACCATCGTCGTCGACAACGCCGGCGGACATCTGATGCAGCACGGCCAGGTCGATCTCGGTCATCGTCGGCACTGATCGCGTGGCTGCCAACGGCGACGTCGCCAACAAGATCGGCACCTACCTCAAGGCGCTGGCCGCTCAGGACAACGACGTGCCGTTCTACGTGGCGCTGCCGCACTCGACCATCGACTGGACGCTCGACGAGGGCGCTCCATTCCCATCGAGGAGCGCTCGGCCGACGAGGTCCTGAAGATGCCGGGCCGGCTGCCCGACGGCTCGCGTCGTCACCGTGGAGATCGCCGCGCCCGGGTCGCCGGCCGGCAATCCGGCCTTCGACGTGACGCCCGGCGCGGCTCGTCACCGGCTTCATCACCGAGCGCGGCGTCTGCCCGGCAACGCGCGATGGGCTTCTCTCGCTCTACCCGGAGCGGGCCGGGAAATAGCGCCGCTACAACCTTTATAATCTTGCAAAAGAAGCTGTGGCAGGGTGCCAGCCCAAAGGCCTAATGGCGAGTGGTCGAGCGTGAACACCAAGAGCAGAGACGCTGAAAAGATCGCGCGCCGCGCGGTGATCGACACCGCGCTCGCCATGAGCCGCTCGGCCTGTCGCCCGGCCGCTCCGGCAATGTGTCGTGCCGCTGGAAGGGCGGCATGCTGATCACGCCGACCGGCATGGCGTACGAGGCTATTCGCCTGCGCGACATCGTCTTCGTCGACGCCAAGGGCGCGGTTCCGGGCAAGCGGTCGCGCAAGCCGTCGAGCGAGTGGCGCTTTCACCTCGCCGCCTACCGCGCGCGCCCCGACATGAAGGCGGTCGTGCACACGCATTCGCTGCACGCAACCGTGCTCGCCTGCGCGCACAAGCCCATCCCGGCGTTCCACTACATGGTGGCCGTGGCCGGCGGGAAGGACATTCCGCTGGTGCCCTACGACACCGTTCGGCACCGAGGAGCTGGCGAGCTACGTCGCCGAGGGACTGGCCGAGCGCAACGCTTGCCTGATGGCCAATCACGGCCAGATCGCCATCGGCGAGCACGCCTCGGCTCGGCGCTCGAGCTGGCGCACGAGGTCGAGGTGCTGGCGGAGCAGTATGCCAAGGTGCTGACGCTCGGCGCAGCCGCACATCCTGCCCGATGACGAGATGGCGCGCGTGCTCGAGCGCTTCAAAAACTACGGCCAGCGCGCGCAGGGCTAACTAGTCGAATTCCTGCATGGTGGTTTTGCAGGTGCGCCGCCATTCCTTCTTGGTCATGTGCGTGCGCGGTTCCCAAATCGCCATGCAATCGGCCATCCGCTGCGCCGCGGTCTGCTCACGGTTGATGCTGCCGGTCGACACCGCGGGGGTCTCGGAGGTCTCGGCGGCCTTGGCGGCATCGACCGAAGATGCCGGATCGGCGAACGCGACGGCGCTCATCGAAATTGCTCCGGCGAGGATAATCGTCAGGGTTTTGGCAAATCTGGGCATGAAAATGGTCCGTGGCCTCATGAGCGGGAGCACCGGCAGAAGCCCGTGCTCCCTGATGCTTTAGCTAGCGTGTGGGCCCTGCATAAGGCGCAAGGCCGCTTCAATTCGTCGCCAAGTCTCCGCCTGCTTTGTGTCCCCTTGTTGCTCGAACTCGCGGGCTTTTTGCGCTGCTTGGACGATCGCCAAGTCGCCGCGCGCGTCGCGCAGCTTGCGCGCCTGTTCCTGGATATCCATCGCCTGCATGTCGGATCCTCCATGTTGTGGGCGATGGGAGCCATATAGGAGCGGCCTTTGGGGGCGCCAACCGGCGCTCACGCATGGCCAATCCTACGCCAACGGGTTTTCCACAGGTGCGGGGATGCGTCACTGACCTTGACGCGATGCCGCTTAGGGGCTGCTGCGTTGCAATCCCTTCGTAGGCACGGACGACTTCGGTGCGCACGAAGCTCGCCGGACGACACGTCGCTGCGGCGCCCGAGCGTCTCCTCCGACATGCGCTTTGACGCCAAGGATCTTCCTTCGTTCCCCAACGCCGATCTGCGGCGCGCGCGGATCACGGCGCGGCTCGACGGCGCCGACTTCAGTGGGGCCAATCTTTCAGGCGCCGATTTTTCACCACGGTCAGAGCGTGACCTCGGCGGCGCTCCCACTTCCGGGTTGGCGCGATGCCGTTTCACGCGAGCAAAGCTCGTGGGCGCAAACCTGACGGGATTGACGTTGGCGTTATCCGACCTTCGCGACGCGGATCTGCGCCGAGCCAATCTTTCAGGCGCCGACCTATCGGGGGCCGATCTGACCGGTGCCAAGCTGACGGACGCAAACCTTGCGGGCGCGAAATTCGATGGCGCCGTGGGTGAAATCAAGCAACCTCGCTGAGGTTCACGTCGGTCGGCGAAGCGGAAGTGCGCGCCGGCGTCTATTGCTGCGGGGTCGCCGCGGCTCTGACGATGGTGAATGTGGCGTCGATCTCTTCGGGCGGCGAGGCGGAGCAACGCCGGCGGCGGCGTAAACGGCTTGGAGCTATCCAGGGCCGCCAGGAACAGTGTGTCTAACGGCTCATAGCCGCAGCTCATGTCGATGCGGCGCGACAACAACCGCCCGGACGGCGCGATCTTAATTTTGAACTTCACGCTGCGCACCTGCAGCATGTCGCCAGCCTGTTTCACCAGGCTGTCCACCTGGGCCATGTCAATCTGCGATCCGATGAGGCCCGACAGATAGGTGCGGTATTTGACGACTTCGGCCTGCTGCTCCGGGGTCAGCGGCGGCGGGGCAAAGTTGAGGGGCGGCGGCCCATCGCCCTGGGCCGCTGCCGGGCTTGCGGAAGAGCAGATGAGCAGGGCGGCAATCGCCAGCAAGGTCCGTCGCATACTGCACCCATTGCGGTCGTCTCTCTCTAGAGACGATTCCGGGCGCTAGTTTGCGAATCGGAAATGCATCACGTCGCCGTCCTTGACGACGTACTCCTTGCCTTCCAGGCGCATCTTGCCGGCGTCCTTGGCGCCCACCTCGCCGCCGAGCGACACGTAGTCCTCGTAGGCGATGGTCTCGGCGCGAATAAAGCCCTTCTCGAAGTCGGTGTGGATGACGCCGGCGGCCTGCGGGCCTTTGGTGCCGCGCGTGATCGTCCACGCGCGCGCTTCCTTAGGACCGACCGTGAAATAGGTGACGAGATCCAAAAGCTGGTAGCCGGCGCGGATCAAGCGGTTGAGGCCCGGCTCGGCGAGGCCCATCTCGGCCAGGAACTCGGCGCGATCTGCCGGTGGAAGCCCGGCGAACTCGGCTTCGATCTTGGCCGAGATGACGACGCTGACGGCGCCTTCCGCCTTCGCCTTCTCCTCCACCTTCTTGGAATATGCATTGCCGTTGGCGGCAGCCGATTCCTCGACGTTGCACACGTAGACGACCGGCTTCGACGTGAGCAGCTGCAGCGCCAGGAAGATAGGCTTCTCTTCGACCGTGATCTCGGCCATGCGCGCTGGCTTGCCCTCCCGCAGCGGGATCAGCGCTTTCTCCATCACGGCGAACTGCGCCTTGGCTTCCTTGTCGCCCGCCTTGGCCTTTTTCTCGGTCGCGGCGATGCGTTTTTCCAGGCTCTCCATGTCGGCCAGCATCAGCTCGGTCTCGACCACCTCGGCGTCGGCCAGCGGATCGATGCGGTTCTCGACGTGGGTGATGTCGTCGTCCTCGAAGCAGCGCAGCACATAGGCGACCGCGTCGACCTCGCGGATGTGGGACAGGAACTTGTTGCCGAGGCCCTCGCCCTTGGAGGCGCCGCGCACGAGGCCGGCGATGTCGACGAAGGTGAGCCGCGTCGGGATGATCTGCCCAGACTTTGCTATGGCGGCGAGTTTATCGAGGCGCTCGTCCGGCACGCCCACCTCGCCGACGTTCGGCTCGATGGTGCAGAAGGGGTAGTTGGCGGCCTCGGCTGCCGCGGTTTGCGTCAGCGCATTGAACAGGGTCGACTTGCCGACGTTCGGCAGACCCACGATGCCGCATTTGAAGCCCATGATTGTCGCGCCTGCGCTGGAAGGGAGGGGGACCAGGCGAGCGGTAGCCGCCGCGGCAGCCTGGAAGCGTGCCAGATGCCTAGTGGTTTCGGCCCGGATTGTGAAGCTTTCCGTTGCCGCAGCCGCCCGAGTACGTTTCTTGCGAGAGAGGCATAGGTTTTGGTCCCGCGGGCCAGTGCACCCCGAGGCATGGACATGCAAGGGACTGCGGGGCGGCAAGTGCCGCGAAGCCTTTTTTGTTTTTTGCCTAGCTGTTTGAACGTCGCCATGTGGCCGGCGCCGTGCCGAATGCTTTCTTGAACGCGCGGGAGAATGCGGCCTCTGAGTCGTAACCCACAATCTCGGCAACCTGGGCGAGGGACGCGTTGGTATTGCGGAGCTTCTGAGCCGCGACTTCCATGCGCCAATTAGCGAGGTAGTGCATCGGGGGCACGCCGATCAGACGAATGAAACGGTCGGCCAGTGCCGAACGCGATAGGCCGACCTCGCGGCCAAGGTCATCGACGGTCCAACGCCGAGTGACGTCGCGATGCAGCAGCGCCAGTGCCCGCGCAACAAAGGGTTCGCGCAAACCGGCGAACCACCCGGTCTGGCCGTCTGGCAAAGTTTCCGCGTAACGCCGCACCGCTTCTACGAACAACAGCTCCGAAAGCTTAGCCAGCACTGTCTCCGATCCGACACGGCCAGCGGAAACCTCTTCAGCGGCGTATTGGAAGGTTGAGCGGATCCATTCCGCAGCTCCGCCTTGCTCGACGTTGAGCTTGAGCAGGGGCGGCAGGGTTGAGAGAACTGGATTGCCTTTGGCGCTGCTGCAGCCGAGGAAGCCGCAAATCATCCGCGTGCGTTCGCCGGCACCTCCGTGTTGGATGGAGGACAGCCCGCCGTCCTTCGGCGGATGAATAATGTCGCTGCCCACGACAGGCGGGACGCTCAGGTCACTGCCGATCAGATGCAGGTCATTGCGCGGCAGCAGAACAACCTCGCCGGCCCCCACCACGAGTTCCTTTCCATCCTCACCCTCGACTCGGATGCGAAAGTCTACCTTCGATGACGTAGTGATAAATAATCAGGTGGGACGCTGGCCCGAGAGCAGGCGCGCAATGCTCGGGCGCGAGGCGGCCCGCTATGCACCACGGCGCGAAGAACTCGGCGTGCAAAAACACGCCGCCGGTCAAATGCGCCACTCTCAAGACGTCGGACACCGCGTCCATGCCTGCTTTCTACTCGCATCCGGTGTTTCGGTCATGTCTCCCGGTGGGGCCGTCATAGAGCCTCACCCGCCAGCCGCTTATGAATTGGCAGCTTTAACCGACGGCTCTGGGAGAGGAGACCAAAAATGAATGCGATCGACAAAATCTCGCACAGCGAACGGTATGCGCGCTGCATCGAGACGTCCAAGCGGGTGCGTTGGGACGTAGACGAGGACGTAATCCGGGGGCGCCGCTTCGACACGGCCCATAAGTTTCTTCCGGATGGGCTTTCCCTCGCCGATGCGTTCACGACGCTGTCGGCCGATGAGAAGAGGTTCGTGAGCCAGATCCAGGGCCGCACCTACGCCAATGTCTTTGGGCTGGTCGAGCGCTTCATCAACGCCAAGGTCCTGGAACTGAGCCACGATCACTGGTTCGGCGACCAGGTTGCGCTTGAGGCGCTGGTTCGGTTTAGCGACGAGGAGTTGAAGCACCAAGCGCTGTTCCGCCGCATCGACACGATGATCGGCGACGTTCTGCCCGACGGTTATCGCTTCGACGTCGACTCTAACGCCGTCGCCCACGCCGTGCTCGGCAAGAGCACCTGGGCCGTGCTGGCACTGACGCTCGATATCGAGCTGTTCACTCAGCTCCACTATCGCCAGAGCATTGACCCCGACAGCGAACTCTCCGAGCTGTTTAAGGACGTCTTCCTCTATCACTGGAGGGAGGAAAGCCAGCACGCGATCCTCGACGAACTCGAGTGGGTGCGCCACGACGCCGGGATAACGGCGGAGGAACGCGACCGGGCGGTCGATGAGTTCATCGAGTTGGTCGGCGCGGTGGACGACGTCCTGCAGGCCCAAGCCAAAGCCGATGCAGGTTACTTCGCAATGAAGTGTGGTCGTGTGGTCGACGAGGCCGAGGCGCAGGCCATCGAGGCTGCATTCCTCAAGGCATACCGCTGGCAATACATCCACTCGGGGGCCCAGCACCCGCAGTTCGGAAAGGTTCTTTCCAGCCTGATCACCGAGAACCAGGGCCAACGCATTCAGGCGGCGCTCGCCACGCTCCGCAATAGCCCGGCGATAGTGCCGTGATCATATGCTCTTGCAATTTCCTCAGTGACAGCCAAGTGCGGGCCGCGGCCAACGAGTGTGGATCCCTGCGCACGACGCAGGTGCACTCCTCCCTCGGTTGCCGACCAAGATGTGGGCGGTGCTTCAGCACAATAACGGCGATCCTCGATGGCTTACCTTTGCGGCAACGTGGCTTACGGCCGAAGACCGCAGGACAAATCGATCTGAATTTGGCTTACCGCGCGCGGGCCGCGCGATAAAATTTGAGGGGAGAACCCAATGAATCCGAACAAGGCACTTTGGGAAAAAGGTGACTTCACACGCATTGCCGCAAGCATGCGCGAGAGTGGTGAGGCGCTTGTCGGCAAGCTTGGGATCAAGAACGGGCTTTAGGGTCCTCGATCTCGGATGCGGCGATGGCACGACGGCCCTGCCGGCGGCCGAACTTGGCGCGGATGTTCTGGGTGTGGATATTGCGCGCAACCTCGTGGAGGCCGGGAACCAGCGTGCACAGGAGCAGGGTCTTACGAACCTCCGGTTCCAGGAAGGCGACGCGACCGATCTCGCCGGACTGCCGGACAAGACGTTCGACCTCGTCGTCAGCATCTTCGGCGCCATGTTCGCCCCGAAGCCGTTCGATGTGGCGAAGGAGATGGTACGTGTGACCCGCCCCGGTGGGCGGATCATCATGGGGAACTGGATTCCCAATGATCCGACCTTGGTCGCGCAGATCCTGAAAATTAGTGCCGCCTACACGCCGTCACCGCCGGAAGGCTTCATCAGCCCGATGACATGGGGAATTGAGGCCAACGTGATCGAGCGATTTGCAAGCGTTGGTGTCCCGCCGGACAACGTGTCGTTCGTCCGGGATACATACGTGTTCAACTTCCCCGGCAAGCCATCTGAGTTCGTGGAAGCATTCCGACGCTACTATGGCCCCACCATGAACGCGTTCGAGGCGGCGGAAAAAAACGGCCGCGCCGACGATCTGAGGAAGGAATTGGACGCGCTGTTCGAGAACCCAGAACACCAGCCCACGCAAGGATGCCACTTCGATCCCGGCGACCTTCCTGCGCGTGACTGTTGCGGTGAATTAGGCGGATAACGCCGATCCGCTTTGTGTCACGAGCGGACCTCGCTACGAACCCGCTAGCGGAAGCGGGTGAGAGCGAAGGCCGAGTAGCTGGCCGGGCTCGGCAGCTTCTCCTTGCCGCTCATGGCGTCGGTCAGTGCCTCGCCGATGTTGGTGCCCGGATCGGCTTCCTTCACCGCGATGACGATGAATGGCCGCTGCCAGCTGGTGCCGCCCGTCTCGCAGTCCTTGCACGGGTCGCGGTACTGCCCGAGGTTCAGCGTCCAGATCGGCGTGTCGGCGGCGACGGCGCCGGAAACGAGCGTTGCCGCCTGCCTGGCGCGGCGCTCGGCGCGCGCCACCTCTTCTGCCGCGCTGCCCTCCTGCGAGGCGGTGCCGACGGTGATCACCTCCTTGGCGTCGGAAAGCGCGTTCTTCACCTCGTCGTCGAGCACGGCGGCGGCCAGCTGATCGCGCGGGATGGTGACGCCGTCCTTCTCGAGATCCTCGGCGCTGCCGCGCACCCACAGGAAGCTCTTGTTCAAGACGACGACGTCGAAGGTGGCGCGACGCCCGGCCTTGTCCTTGCCCTCGATGGCGAAGACGGTCGAGTTGCGCGTCTGGCGCACCTCCGGCTCCGGCGCGATCGCCGCCGTCTCGACCGGTGCACGATTGACGATGACGTTCTGGCGGATCTCGATGGCGCCGTAGGTTGCCGCGGCGCCGGTCGAGGCGACAAGCATGGCGACGCCGGCATTCGACTTGAACAGCGACAGAAACCAGCCGATGCGGTCGTACCAGCCCGCGCCCCTGTCATAGGCGCGATAGCCGCGCCACAGCCATCCGAGTGCACCACGGCGCCTACGTTCGTCTTCCTGCATAAACGACGTGTGTGCCGCAGCATCCGCATCGCCACACACGAGCCACGCCACCACGAAGCCGAGGGCGAATGCGCCGGCGGCGTACCAGGGGAGGTTAGCCATCAGGTCTTGCATAACGTGTTCCCCCTTAACGGCGCGGGCCGGCAAAGGTGACTCGTCGGCCTGCTCGCAGCGTCAGAAGTTGACGTGCTGGATCACGTAGCCGGCGCCGAACGCGATCAGCCCGGCGATAACGATCTGCGGCAGCACCGAAACGAACTTGCCCAGCAGCTCGACGAACGCATGGAACAGGGCGACGACGCCCGACCACAGCACCATGAACGCCTTGTACAGAATGTAGGCGATGGCGCCGAGCGCGATAACGAGGATGACGATCTTCCAGATCGGCAGCGATTGCCAGTCGGATGAGAAGATCGAAACGATCTGGCCGAAGGACCAGGTCCAGACCAGCTGCAGGAACTTGAAGATCGCAGCAATGCCCTGCTGCAGGAACGAAACGATGGCTTGGATGATCCCTTCCACGTGCACCTCCCCAGACGATGCGTGCCGGCCCGGTCAGCACCGCGGCCCCCGCGCCACACTGGCCCGGGCTCGTTGCCTGCGCAAGCTGCGCCGCAACACACTCGTCAGGCTTTTAGCCGGTACCCGGTGGTAAAGATGCGCCAGATGACGGCGAGGCAGACCAGCAGGAACACCACCGTCATGCCGAGGCTGATGGCGACGTTGACGTCGGAAATCTCGAAGAAACTCCAGCGGAATCCGCTGATCAGAGTACACGACCGGGTTGAACAGCGTCACCGTCTGCCAAAACGGAGGCAGCATGTTCACTGAGTAGAACGTGCCGCCCAAGAATGTCAGAGGTGTCACAATCAACAGCGGGATGATCTGCAGCTTTTCGAAGCCGTCGGCCCAGATACCGATGATGAAGCCGAACAGGCTGAAGGTCACCGCCGTCAGGACGAGGAACGCCAGCATCCAGAACGGGTGCGCAATGTGCAGCGGCACAAACAGCGACGCGGTGCCGAGGATGATCAGCCCGAGGATGATCGACTTCGTCGCCGCCGCACCGACGTAGCCCAGGACGATCTCGAGCGGCGAGATCGGCGCCGAAAGGAGCTCGTAGATAGTACCGGTAAAGCGCGGGAAGTAGATGCCGAACGAGGCGTTGGCGATGCTCTGCATCAAGAGCTGCAGCATGATCAGCCCCGGGACGATGAAGGCACCGTAGCTGACACCGTCGATCTCCGTCATGCGCGAGCCGATGGCTGCCCCGAACACGACAAAATAGAGCGACGTCGACAGCACAGGTGACACGATGCTCTGCATCACCGTGCGGAAGGCGCGCGACATCTCGAACACGTAGATGGCCTTGACCGCGTGCAGGTTCATTTGGCGCTCCTGACGAGATCCACGAAGATGTCTTCGAGCGATGATTGCGTCGTGTCGAGGTCGACGAAGCCAATGCCCGAGGCGCGCATGTCGTTGAGTAGCGCGGTGATTCCGGTGCGTCCCGCGCGCGTGTCATAGGTGAAGGTCAACGCGCGCCCGTCAGGTGACCGCTCCAGCGCATGCGCGGCAAGGTCCGCCGGAATGGCATCGAGCGGCGCGTTGAGCTGCAGCACGAGCTGCTTCTTGCCGAGCTTGTGCATCAACTCGGCCTTGTCCTCGACGAGGATCAATTCGCCCTTAGCGATGACGCCGACGCGGTCGGCCATCAACTCGGCTTCCTCGATGTAGTGTGTGGTCAGGATGATGGTGACACCTGTCGCCCGCAGGTCGCGCACTACCTGCCACATGTCCTTGCGCAACTCGACGTCGACGCCAGCCGTCGGCTCGTCGAGGAAGAGAATGGTCGGCTCGTGTGCGAGCGCCTTGGCGATCAGCAGCCGGCGCTTCATGCCGCCCGACAAGGTCATGATCTTGCTGTCTTTCTTGTCCCACAGCGATAGCGCTTTGAGCACCTTCTCGACGTATGCCGGATTGGGTGGCTTGCCGAACAAGCCGCGGCTGAAGGAGACGGCGTTCCACACCGTCTCGAAGGCGTCGGTGGTCAGCTCCTGCGGCACAAGGCCGATCATGGCGCGTACGCGCCGGTAGTCGCGCTGGATGTCGCCGCCGTCGACCGTGACGCTCCCGCTGGTCGGGTTGACGATGCCGCAGACGATTGAGATGAGCGTCGTCTTGCCGGCTCCGTTGGGACCGAGCAGCGCGAAGATCTCGCCGCGGCGGATCTCCAGGTTGACATCCTTCAGCGCCTGGAAGCCCGTGGCGTAGGTCTTCGACAGGTCTTTGATTGTGATGATAGCTGTCATGCTGGGGGAATAGGGCGTCGCTGCTGAAGCTGCAAGGCTAAGGGTGCGTCTGATGTGGGTGCGTCCTAGCGATTTTCCAGCCCGTTCTTCAGGCGGCTCGCGCGGATACGGTCGGCCTCGGAGAGCATCTTTGCCTTCATCGCAATCAAACCGTCGCGAACGTCGGCATGAATTTTGGCGAACTCGGTCGGCGAAGTGAACGTGTCGGCGTTTGCCGTATCGTAGGCTAGGACGGCGTCGATCGTGCGCGCCAGGCGGAATGTCGCCGAAGGCGTACTGATTGATCGGCTTGCCGACAACCTCCGAGAGCGATGCGAAGATTGCCTGGTCGCCAGTCGGATCGCCGCCGGGCTTTGCCAGCAGATGGGTCCGGAAACGCAGCTGCCCTAGGTAGAAGATAAATACGGCGTCGTCCTTCTTGCCCTCTTTGAGCAGCTCGCTGGCGCGTTTGTAGTACTCGGCGGGGTGCTCGCCGGCGGCTCCTGCACCGCGGCCGAGGCGGTAACCGGGCCCTGCGCCAATACGGCGCCGCCCCAAGCGTCGGAACGATAGCGGTGACTACCAATGCGAGCGCGCGGCCGAGGTTCATCGCTATCTCCAAGTCGTTGTGCGGGGGGCGCGATTTGAGCGCCGCGGGCGGGCGCCGGATGACGCACGATCGGCCCGGGCTTACTCCTTGTCGCCGCGGCCGGCGAGCCACTTCTTGAGGTTCTCGGCGAGCGCACCAGCGCGCTTTGCGACACGCTCCCCCGCCGGATGCGGGTTGCGCGGGGCGCGCTCAGGCTTCTGCGTCGGTGGCGGCTCGCGCTCCTCAGGCGCATCGCCATCGCGCGTCTTGAGGGCAACTTGCGACAGGAAACGGGCGCTGTCGCTCTTGGCGAGGAAAGGGCCGCCTCGGCCATGGCGTCGAGCAGCGGGTCGAGCCACGCGTACTCGACCTTGGCGAAGTCGTGCAGCACGTAATGCGCCACCGCATCCTTGACGCCCGGATGCCCGACGCCGATGCGCACGCGGTTGTACTCGTTGCCCATGTGGGCGGTGATGGAGCGCAGCCCGTTGTGGCCGGCGTTGCCGCCGCCGACCTTTACTTTCAGCTTGGCCGGCGCGAGGTCGATCTCGTCGTGAAAGACGTAGATGTCGCCGACGTCGATCTTCAGGAAGCGCGCGGCTTCGCCGACCGAGCGGCCGCTGTCGTTCATGTAGGTGGTGGGCTTCAGGAGCACGACACGCTCGCCGCCGAGGATGCCTTCCGTCGTCTCGCCCTGGAAGCGTTTGCGCCAGGGGCCGAGGCTGTGCTCGCTCGCGATCTTGTCGAGCGCCACGTAGCCGACGTTGTGGCGATGGCGGGCGTACTGCGCGCCTGGGTTTCCCAGTCCGACGAACAGCTTCATGGGCACGCCCCGGCGAAGAGGAAATAGGCGGGCGCGCGATGATCGCGGCGCCCGCCCGCCGTTTTACTTCTTCTTGGCAGCCGGAGCCGCGGCCTTGGCCGCGGGTGCCGGAGCACCCTTGGCCGCGGCAGGAGCAGCGGCGCCTTTGGCAGGAGCAGCGGCGCCTTTGGCGGGAGCTGCACCCTTGGCGGCATCGCCCGCAGCGGCAGGAGCGGCGGCGGCGCCTTCCGCAGTGGCAGCTGCCGCAGCAACCGGCACTTCTTCTTCCTGCTTCACGGCGCCGGCAATGGTGGCGATCGTGAAGTCGCGATCCTTGATCGTCAGCTCGGCATCCTTGGGCAGCTGCACTGCCGAGATGTGGATTGAGCGGCCGATCTCGAGGCCGGTGAGGTCAACCTCGAAGAAGGGCGGGATGTGGTCGTAGGGGCAGATGACCTCGACGTCGTGGCGCACGATGTTGAGCACACCGCCGCGCTTCAGACCGGGCGAGAGCGCATCGTTGATGAAGCGCACCGGGACCTCGACGCGGATGCGGCCGTCTTTGCCGATGCGCATGAAGTCGACGTGGATGGGCTGATCCTTGATGGGATCGACCTGCAGGTCGCGCGGGATGACGCGGTTCTTCTTGCCTTCGACGTCGAGCTCGAACACGGTCGAGGTGAAGTGGCCCTTGATGACCTGCTTCCACAGGTCGTTGTAGTCGAGGGCGATGGTCTCGGGCGGCTTGCCGTCGCCATAAATGACGCCGGGAACTCTTCCTTCACGACGAGCTTGGCGTGCGGCCCCCTTGCCTGCACGTGGGCGCGCCGTGGCTTTCAGCTCGATCGATTGCTGAGCCATGGCTGGATCTCCAAAAAAATCAGGGCCTTGCGGCCCGTTGATCGACGCGGCCTCCAAGGGTGCCGGGCGCCGTCTCATGCTGATATGCTTGAGATGGCGCGGGTTATAGCGGCGGATCAGGGGCTTGGCAATTGCTCGGGCGCCTGCCGGGCGGCCATGGGTCGGGGTGCGCGACCGTTGCCCGTAAACGCTTAAGGTGCTCAGCGGTTTGATTTCACTGCGATCTTTGCCATCTCCTCTTTGCTATATTTGCGCTGGATCCACAAAAGGCAGCTCCCGATGGTTCGCAAGGGCACCAAACGCCGACCCGCTCCTGAGCAGGACAAGATGATCGTCGAGGCGCTGCGCGGCGTCGGACGGCCGATCAGCGCCTACGAGCTCATCGAGGAGCTGCGCGACAAGGCGAGCCTGGCGCCGCAGACGGTCTATCGCTCGCTCGACCGTCTCATCGCCGATGGACAAGCGCATCGGCTCGAGTTCGCTCAATGCCTTCGTCGCCTGCCGGCATCCGAGCCACGAGGGCGCTGTCGTGTTCGCCATTTGCGATGACTGCGGGACCGTGACGGAGTTCGACGAGCCGGGCGCCATCGAACGCCTCTCGGCGTGGGCCCGCAAGGCGAAGTTCGCCGTCGACCAGATGACGCTCGAGCTGCGCGGCCAGTGCCGCGCCTGCACATCGCGGCCGGCCCGCTAGGTCCTCTAGTAGAACAGGCTCGAGACGCTTTCCTCGCGCGCCGTGCGCAAGATGGCTTCGCCGATCAGCGGCGCAATCGACAGCACGCGAATGTTCTTGGCGGCGAGAACGGCGGCAGTCGGCTGAATGCTGTCGGTGATCACCAGCGACTTGAGCTTGGAGTTCTGGATGCGGCTCACGGCGCCGCCCGACAAGACGCCGTGCGTGATGTAGGCCATCACCTCGACCGCGCCGTGCTTCAGCAAGGCTTCGGCAGCATTCACCAGCGTGCCGCCGGAATCGACGATGTCGTCGATGAGGATGCAGCGCATGCCCTTCACTTCGCCGATGACGTGCATCACCTCGGATTCGCCTGGACGGTCGCGGCGTTTGTCGCAGATGGCGATCGGCGCCTCGATGCGCTTGGCGAGCGCCCTAGCGCGCACCACGCCGCCGACGTCCGGCGACACGACCATCAGGTTGCTGCCCTTATATTGCTCCTGAATATCGCGCACCATGACGGGCGCGGCGAACAGGTTGTCGGTCGGGATATCGAAGAAGCCCTGGATCTGCCCGGCGTGTAGATCGAGCGTCATGACGCGGTCGGCGCCGGCGCGCTCGATGAGGTTGGCAACGAGCTTCGCCGTAATGGGCGTGCGCGGACCGGGTTTGCGGTCCTGGCGGGCGTAACCGTAGTACGGAATGACAGCGGTGATGCGAGCTGCCGACGCGCGCTTTAGCGCGTCGATGAGGATCAGCAGCTCCATCAGGTTGTCGTTGGCGGGGAACGAGTTCGACTGGATCACGAAGACGTCCTGGCCGCGGACGTTCTCCTGGATCTCGACGAAGATCTCCATGTCGGCAAAGCGCTTCACCTGGCCCTTGGTGGCAGGGACCTTCAGGTGTGCGCAGATCGCATCCGCAAGCGGCCGGTTGGAGTTGCCGGCGACGATTTTCATCGTCCGTTGGCCGCGGCCCTCAGGACGGGGATCGAAGGGCATGAGTACGCTCCACAGCCGTCGCCGGGCGCTTCTAGCAATAGGGCCCGCGCCTGTAAACGGCGGGGCCCTAAGATTGCCGTCGGAAAGTTGACGCGGCGTGACGGGCCGGTCGTTCTTGCCGGTTGCTAGCTAGTTTGAGCTCGTCCGCTGCGTCGGCTGCGGCAGGAGCTTAACAATTCCCTGCGCCGCCGCTGCTGCCGCCGCGTCTGCCGTTTTGCCCCATGAGCCGTCGAGCGAGCCCTGTGGAACCTCGTTCTTCTGCGACACGGTGCCAAGCTTCTTGCCGGACGGGTCGGTTACACTCCAGTCGATGGTGATCGGCTGCTTGCCGTCCTTGCCGGTGCCCATCGCGACCTTGCCCTCGACGATGTAGGTGTCGGGAGACTGGGCCTCGGTAAGGGCGACGCCGCTGCGCGTCAGCTCACGCTGCAGCGCTGCTCTGAGCGTCGTGCTGCCATCACCGGGTGCGCCGGTGACTACTGGCACGAGTGCCTTCACCGGGCCCGCACTGCCGATGCTGCCGGTGACGGTCGATTTGGCCGGGGTCGCCGCCGCGTAGGAGGCGCCCGGGGTCGCCGCCGCTGTCTGCACCATGCCGCCTGCGGTGCCGCTACTGGCGACCGCTGGGGCTGCACCTCCGCTCGGCATCCAAGCGGTCACCGAGGTGACGGTTTTCGACGCGATCGTTTGCACGAGCGCCGGCGTAACCGCCGTCCATGGATCCTTGCTCTTGCCGGAAGGCGCGGACTCTTCGCCGCTGACGCGGTGCACGCCTTTGCCGCTCGCGTCGGTGACGTCCCAGATGTAGGACACCTTCGACTTGGTGCCCTTCTTCTCCAGCGACGAAACGACGTAGCCGCGGAGCGTGTACTCCGCCTTTTCCTCCGGCGTCTTGGCGACGCGGATGCCTTGCTTCTCCATGTCGGCCATGAGCTGGTTGCGCAGGTCGCCCGAAACATTCTCA
Organism: uncultured Alphaproteobacteria bacterium; assembly: GCA_963724595.1. Taxonomy (GTDB): domain Bacteria; phylum Pseudomonadota; class Alphaproteobacteria; order Rhizobiales; family Hyphomicrobiaceae; genus Hyphomicrobium_A. The sequence goes on from CAVRVR010000022.1 coordinate 447,955, forward strand.
GGCGGTCCGATCACCGGTGCGATGGCGAACTGTGCTCCTCGCGAAGTCGCGAGCGGCGGCGGACTTGCGACCGACGCCGTCGGAGCGTCACCGCCCGACGAGCTGAAGAGCGACGAAGTTAGCGAATTGGCGGTTTCACATCCGGTCAATCCGAAGGCCATCCAGCCTGCGAAGAGTGCGAATGCTATTGGCTTCGTTTTTTGCCAAGCCGCAGCAGTATCAAAGGTCGTCACGGCGACGCTCCCCCGTTGAGTACCCGCTGTTTCTTCCGGCGGCCGGCGTACGAACCTTGCGGCCTTGAACTCCTTAATGACCGGTACCTCTCTAGAATCGTCTAGCCAGTCATTACTGCCGCGTCCAGATCGAATCCGAACGTCACGACGCCCGATAGTAATTCCCCGAGCGAAACGTAGGACGCCATTGTGGATTGTGCAATTAAGCCACGACGATGGCGGAGATTTGACGGCCGTAATCGCCCTCGGAGCGGTGCTGCGAACGCCTAAAACTGAAAAAAAGCGATTCGTTCGCATAGGTGCACGCACTTTGCTGCTCAACCTGGCTGATACCGCTCGCCTTGAGTCGCATCTCGACAAAGCCGGGAAGGTCGAAATGAGCCCGTCCGTGAGGATTATTGCGGGCGAGAAACATTTCGTTGTTCCGGCAACTTTTCAGCAAGGCCTCTTCGAAGTCTGGACCAACTTCGTATGAAACTTGGTTAATTGTCGGCCCAATGGCCGCGAATATGCGATTTCGGCTGGCGCCCAGATTTTCCATGGCCGCGACGGCCGCCTCCACCACCCCGGCCACGGCCCCGCGCCAGCCGGCGTGGGCGGCGCCTACGACCCTCGCTTCGGGGTCGGCGAAGAGCACAGGCGCGCAATCGGCGGTCAGGATGCCGATGACGAGGCCGGGCGTGCGGGTGACTAGTGCATCGGCCTTCGGGCGGGCGTTTGCCGCGACGGGGCCATCGATGACGACGGCATCGCCGCTGTGCACCTGGTAGATGGTGGCGACGTCAGCGTGGCGTCCGCCGAGGTAGCGGGCGACGCGGGCGCGGTTCTCGGCGATGTTGGCCGGCACGTCGGCCGACCCCGGTCCGCAGTTGAGGCTGGCGTAAAGGCCCTCCGAGACGCCGCCGGCACGGGTGAAGAACCCGTGGCGGATGCCGGGTAGGCGGGCGAGCGATAGGGCTTCGAACGGTTGCAACATGGTTCGAGCACTAAGATGAGCCGGTCCCGGTGTCCACTGTGCCGAGCGCGGGGAGCGGAGCGAGGTAGCTGCTTCGGAAGCCGATGGCCTGGAAGCGTGTGCCCATGCCGCCCGGCGCCATGAGGCGAGCGATGGCCGTTTCGATCTGCGCCGCCTTGGCGGGATTCGCCGCCATCAGCCGCGAGGCGCGCTCGACGATGCCGAGGCGGCCGAGGAACTCGGCCTGCGGGACCGGGCCGTCGCAGGCGAGGCCATGGGCGCTGGTTATGTGGGTGAAGGCGGCGAAGTCGACCTGGGAGGTGAGGTCAGCCTCGCCCGGGGTGTGCAGCGGGTCAGTGTAGCGGTGCTCGCTGATCGCCTGCAGCGTATCGCCGAAGCCCGGCTGCGCGTGGCCGTAGTCGATGAACAGTGCTGCAAAGGGAGCGCCGAGCGCGGCGAGCTTGCCGGCAAACCCTGCCATCGCGGCATCCCGTGACTCCCAGACGTCGCCGTCGAGGGGCGCTCCGAGGTCGTCTGGCAGCGTGATGGGGGTGTCGGGGGCGCCATCGACGAAGTGCAGGTCGCCGGCCGCATCGAGACCCACACAGCGCCTATGCCACGCGCCGTCGCGGAACGCCCACTGCGCTACGGGCAGCGTGTCGAGGAATTCGTTGGCAACGACAATCGCCGGCGCCGCACCGGGTTCGAGCTCGGCACTCCAGCGTAGCGCAACGTCCTCGCCGCCCAGCGTTGTGCGCTGGACGTCTGCCAGCGCGGCATTCGTTTCAATCAGGTCGACACTCAGCGCGGCGCGGAATTCCGGAACGAGGCGCGACGCCCGCAGCGCATCGCGCATCAGCGTGCCGCGTCCCGGTCCAAGCTCGATGAGCCGCACGGCCTGCGGCGCTCCCATCTGCTGCCAGACGACCGCGCACCACAGGCCGATGAGCTCGCCGAACACCTGACTGATCTCCGGCGCGGTGACGAAATCGCCGGCGCCGCCGATGGCCATCCGCCGGCGATAGTAGCCGTGCTCGGGGTCGTGCAAGCACGCTTGCATATAGTCGGCGACGCTGATCGGCCCGTCTTGCGCGATGCGCGCCGCAAGCTTCCGCGCCAGCGGCGTTGCGGTATGCGCGATGGCGGTCACTTCAGGTCGCGCGTGCGCGCCAGATAGACGACGAAGAGGCCGAGCAGCAGCATCGGAATGGAGTAGACGATGCCCGCCGTCAGCGGCCCGACGTTGAAAGCATGCGCGAAGTGCGGCTCGCGGAACAGCTCCGACGTCGAGCGCGCCAGCGCGTAGCCGGCGAGGAAGACGCCGCTGACGAGACCGGGTCGCTTCAGGGCGCCGAAGTAATGCGTCAGCAGCCGCAGCACGAGGAAGAGCACGAGACCCTCGAGCGCCGCTTCATAGAGCTGGCTTGGGTGGCGCGGCGTCGGCTCGACATCCGGGTGGTGCAAAGCGGCCTCGGGGAACACCATGCCCCACGGCAGCGTCGTCGGGCGGCCGAACAGCTCGCCGTTGATGAAGTTGGCGATGCGGCCGAAGAACAAGCCGATCGGCACCGCCGCGGTGACGAGGTCGCCCGTGCTCCACGGATTGACGCCATTGCGGCGAGCGAACGCCCAGACGGCTATGATGCAGCCGACGAGCGCACCATGGAACGCCATGCCGCCCTTCCACACGGCGATGATGTCCTGCGGGTTGGCGAGGTAGTAGCTCGGCTCATAGAAGATGACGAAGCCAAGACGCCCGCCGAGCACGACGCCGGCGGTGATGTAGAGCAACAGGTCATCGACCTTGGCGACCTCAAACGGCGGCCGCTCGCCGGCCCATAGTTGCGGCTCGGAGAGCAGCCGGCGGATATAGAGCCAGCCGAGCAGAAGCCCGGCGAGGTAGGCGAGACCATACCACTTGATGGCCACCGGTCCGATCTGCAAGGCGACCGGATCGATGTTCGGAAACGGAATAGCCCACAGGCTCGTCAGCAGGTTCATATGATGCTTTCGGGCCGAGCTTTGCGGCCTCTCCTATGGGCTCATTGCGGGCGCCGCACGATTTCGGCAGGTAGCGCGCCCTGTCAAGGGCCGCGGGCGTCTTGAACGGGCCGTGCTGCCCGCCCATAGTCTCGCGCAAGGCGCGCACATGCTCACAACTCCCGGAGCAAAGTCATGACGCAGACGACCAATCGTTTCCTCGATGAATTCTCCAAGCTGATGACGGATGCAGCCGGCGCGGCCGATGGCCTCAGGAAAGAGGCGGAGCAGTTGTTCAAGTCGCAGGGCGAGCGCTTCCTGCGTGAGATGGATGTCGTGCGCCGCGAGGAGTTCGAAGCGGTGAAGGCGATGGCCGAGAAGGCGCGCGCCGAGAACGAGCGCCTCGAAGCGCGTATCGCCGCGCTGGAGGCACAACTCGCGCGTCCCGGCACCGTGTGAGCGACAATCGTTCACTGCGTCCCACATTGCCCGTGGACAATGCCGGCCCGAACTTGCGACTCGCACCCCCGTCTGTTTTCGTCGCGCCCGTTGATCGAGTTCGTCACTCTGTAGATGTCGCGTCGCTTTGTATCGACTACGAAAAAAAGCCCGCGAGACCTATAGAGGGATGTTCGAAGCATGGCGGCGGAATTCGGCAATGAGCGCACGAGAAATCCTATCGATCTCATCGAGCGCCTGGCAGCGGCTCATGACTGGACCTGCGACCGTACCAATGACGATGAGCTGACCCTCGTCATCGCCGGCACGTGGACCGACTATCACGTCTCGCTGAACTGGCGCGATGACCTCGAGGCACTGCACCTCGCCTGCGCCTTCGATTTCCGCGTCCCCGAGAACCGGCTCAACGAAATGTACAAGCTCGTTGCGCAGATCAACGAGCAGCTCTGGCTCGGCCACTTCGACCTGTGGACGCAGGAAGGCCTCGTCATGTTCCGCCACGCGCTGCTGCTCAACGGCTCGCTGGCGACGGCCCGCCAATGCGAAGCCATGCTGCACGCCGCGCTCGAGGGCTGCGAGCGCTACTATCAGGCCTTCCAGTTCGTCGTCTGGGCGGGTAAGCAGAGCCGCGAGGCGCTGGTCTCGACCATGTTCGAGACCGAGGGCCAGGCCTAAATCTAGGGCGCCAATAACGCCCGTCACTCGCGGGTTGCGCCAATGAGCTTCACTGTGCAAGGTCCGCTGCTGCTCGCCGGCGCGGGAAAGATGGGTGGAGCGATCCTGTCGGGATTGCTCGCCCGCGGTCTCGATGCCCGCTCCGTCATCGTGCAGGACCCCGATCCGGCCAGGCCGGTCGCTGATTTCCTCGCCGACAACGGCATCGACGTTCTTCCCTTCATCGACGAGCTGACGCAGCCGCCCGGCGTCATCCTCATTGCCGTCAAGCCGCAGGTGATGGACGCGGTGCTGCCGCCGCTGGCGAAGCTCGCGGGGCCGGAGACGCTTATTCTGTCGATCGCCGCGGGACGTCGCATCGCGACGTTCGAAAAACACCTGCCGGGCGCCGCCATCGTGCGGGCCATGCCCAACACACCGGCCGCCATCGGTCGCGGCATGACCGTCGCCGTCGCCAATTCCAAGGTTACCCCGGCGCAGCGCGCTCTGGCGGACGACCTGCTGTCGGCAGTGGGCGAAGTCATGTGGGTCGACGACGAGGCGCTGCTCGATCCGGTCACGGCCGTGTCGGGCTCGGGACCCGCTTACGTGTTCCTGCTCGCTGAGTGTCTCGCTGAGGCGGGACGCGCCGCTGGGCTCGATGCCAAGTTCGCCGAGCGGCTGGCGCGGGCGACAATTGCCGGCTCGGCGGCGCTCCTGGAAGCATCGGATCTCTCCGCCGAACAGCTGCGCAAGAACGTGACGTCGCCCGGCGGCACGACGGCAGCGGCGCTGGAGATCCTCGGCGGCGACGATGGATTGCAGAAGCTGATGACCGCGGCGGTGGCGGCGGCAACGAAACGCGGCCGCGATCTGGCGAAATGAGCGGGAGTGCTCTTGCCAATCCGCGGCCGCGTCTCTTGCGTTGCCTGAGCGGGCGTTAGCCCCGGCGGGCCCAGGCAATTTCGGTGGGCGGCGGCACCCAAGGCTCAGAAACCAAGGAGGAGAGGCTCTGAGACCGATTGCGCGTAAGGCGCCTTCCACGTCACACCGTAGAGGCAGTTATGATATGTTATTACATACCTGGCAAGTCCAAGATTGTCGCGCTCACGGGATCGTGTGGAGACCGGCGAATTTAACCCTCACGGGCCCGTAAAATCGGGTTGGACGGTCCACATGTCGCTCCGGCATGCCGACATGTCGGCAAAGGTGTTTTTGCGGCTGCTGCTTCCGTTCCGCTGCCACGCTGCCTACCTCTCAGACATCACAACACGGGAGACGACCATGCTGGATCAGTTGACCATCCGCGGGCGCCTCGTCGCTGCCGCCATGAAGCTCGCCGCCGAACACCCCTGGCGCGAGGTGACGCTGGCCGAAGATCGCCGAGACTGCCGGCGTCAGTCTCGTCGACGTGCGCAATGAGTTCGACAGCAAGGGCGACGTGCTGGCGGCGTTCGTGCGCAATGTCGATGACGCCGTGCTGGCGCGCGTGCCGCAACGCTCGGGGACGCAGCCGGCGCGCGATGCGCTGTTCGAAGTGATCATGAGCCGCTTCGATGTGCTGTCGTCATACAAGCCGGCCTTGAAGTCGATCGCCGCCGCGTGGCCGGTGGACGCGCCGGTCGTGCGCGCAATCTGCCAATCGCAGGCGTGGATGCTGCGCGCCGCCGGCATCCGCAGCGAAGGCCTCGACGGGCAGCTGCGCGCCGCCGGGCCTCGGCACGGTCTACGCCTCCGTCTATCGCACGTGGCTCAGCGACGACGATCCGGGCCTCGCACGCACCATGGCGGCACTCGACCGGCGCCTGCGCCGCGGCGAGCGCACGCTGCAGTCGATCGACGAAGCGGTGTCGAGGTTCTGCGGCTTCGCCAACAAATGCGCGGACCTTGCGCGCAAGCCCGCGCAGCCGAGAAGCGCGGACCGAATACCGACGGCCGATCCCGCCGCCACCGTCCCGCCCGGCGCGCTGTCCTGATCTGCGACTACAGCGGCACGGAAATGATGGCGCGCAGGCCGCCCATCGAGCTCTCGCCGAGCGTGATGTCGCCGCCGTGGCTCTTGGCGATGTCGCGCGCGATAGCGAGGCCGAGGCCGGTGTTGCCCTCGTCCTGGTTGCGCGCGTGGTCGAGCCGGTAGAACGGCTTGAACACGTTGGCGCGCTCTGCCGCGGGAATGCCGGGACCGTTGTCGTCGACCTCGATGCGCACCCATTGGCCCTCGACGGCGCCGCGAATGATGATCTGATCGCCGAAGCGCGCCGCGTTCGAGACGAGGTTGGTGATGGCGCGCTTGAAGGCCTGGCGCTTCAACGGCAGCACCAGCTCCTCACGCCGCTTGCGCAGCTTCAACTCGATCGGCGTGCCGAAGTACTGCGCTTCGTCGTGCACCTCCTGCAGCAGTTCGCGCAGGTTGGTCGGCGCGGATTCTTCGCCGCCGTCGCCTTTGGCGAAGGCGAGGTAGTCCTCGAGCATGTCCTGCATCTCGCGCACGTCGGCCTGCAGCGACTGCGCCTCGGGCGTGTCGCCGAGCAGGGCCAGCTCCAGCTTGAAGCGCGTGAGGATGGTGCGCAGGTCGTGGCTGACGCCGGCCAGCATGGTGGTGCGCTGCTCGACGTGCGTCGTGATGCGGTCGCGCATCTCGAGGAATGCGGTCGCCGCTTGCCGCACCTCGCGGGCGCCGCGCGGGCGGAAATCGTCCGGCACGCGGCGGCCCTTGCCGAACGCGTCGGCCGCTTCGGCGAGCCGCAGGATGGGCCGGATCTGATTGCGCAGGAAGAGAATGGCGACGGTAAGCAGGATCACCGACGAGCCGATCATCCACAGCAGGAAGATGTGCGAGTTCGAGGCGTAGGTCTGCGACCGCGTGGCGACGAAGCGCAGGATGGCGTTCTCCAGCTTGACGCGGATTTCGACGTGCCGCGACTGGCCGACGGTGTCGATCCAGAACGGCCGCTGCACCTGACGGCGGATCTCGTCCGACAGCGCGCGGTCGAGCAGCGCGAAGAACGGCTTGGGACGCGGCGCCGGCAGGTCGCCCGGCGGCAGCACCTGCATCGACAGGTTGAGCCGGTCGCGCGCCATCTCGATGAGCTGACTGTACTCGTCCTTCTTGGGATACTCCTCGTAGATGTCGATGACGGCGGCGATGTCGCGCGCGGTCGCCTCCGACAGGCGCCGCGTCACCGCTTGCCAGTGGCGCTCCATGAACACGAAGGCGACGACGCCCTCGAGCACGACGATGGGCGCGATGATGATGATCAGCGCGCGCGCATAGAGGCCCTTCGGCAGAATGTCGGCGAGCCAGCCGCCGATGAGCTGCATGTTGCGGTGGTGCGTCTTGGCGAACCAAGTGCCGAAGGCGAGGAACCAGGGCGGCGACGGTGGCAGGCTCTGCCAGAGTTTGCGCAGCGGCGGCGGGATGCGGAAGTCGCTGCGGCGCGGCAGTCGCAGGTCACGCCAGTGCGGCAGCCGCACGCGACGCACACGCCGCCACAGTGCATGCCATGACGGAAACGAACGGCGCTCTGGCTCGTCGCCTCTGGCGAGCATCAACCGACCTCAGGATCCGGCGGATCAATCCGAATAGAGAATATACCCTTTGCCGCGCACTGTCTGGAGGTACACGGGATTGGAGGGGTCGGTCTCGATTTTCCGGCGCAGACGGTTGATTTGCACGTCGATGGCGCGGTCGCTGCCGGTTGAATCTTCCGGCGACAGCTCGTGGCGCGGGATCGGCATGCCGATGCGCTGGGCGAACATGCGCAAGCAGGTCGCGCTCGCGCTCGGTCAGCTTGATGGTCTCGTCGTGGTGCTTCAGTTCGCCGCGCGAGACGTGGAACACGTGGTTGCCCATGCGGACTTCTTCGCTGGGGCCGGCGGCGCCGGACGCGCGACGCAGGATGTTGCGCAGGCGCAGGAGCAATTCGCGCGGCTCGAATGGCTTGGGCAGGTAGTCGTCGACACCGGCTTCGAGGCCCTCGATGCGGTGCTCGGGATCGGAGCGCGCGGTGAGCATGCAGATGGGAATGGAGCGCGTGGCTTTCAGCTCGCGCGCAAGGTCGAGACCGTTCTCGCCGGGCATCATCACGTCGAGCAGCACGGCGTCGAACTCGAGCCCGCGCATGCCGGCGCGTGCGGAGGCGACATCCTGCGCCGTCGTCACGCGAAAGCCCTGCTCGGACAGATAGCGGCCGAGGAGGTCGCGGATCTTCTGATCGTCGTCGACGATGAGCACGTGCGGCGCATTGTCGGGAAGCGGTGCGCTCGCGATCTTTGCAGCTCTCATGTTCGCCCCTCGTCTAGCAGCATCGCACGCTCAGGTGCGCGTGCCGGATGCGAGCTTTACCAGCGCCTCCACGCGAGGGCGATCCGACTCCGTAATCATGGCAAAAAGGAAGCGGCGTGCAAACTCCCGGCCCCCGGACCGGCCTTGGCGAGGGCTGCCTCGACATGCTGGATCTGCTGGGCGGTCAGCTTCTCGGACAGGCGGCTGCCCTTGGCGGTGACGAACAGGCGCCGCTCGCGACGGTCGTCGTTTCCCGCGCGTTGCATAATGAAGCCCTTATCGATGAGCTGCTTCAGGACGCGTGCGAGACTCTGCTTGGTAATTTTCAGGATGTCGAGAAGATCGGCGACGCGCAAGCCAGGATTGCGATGCACGAAGTGCAGAACGCGATGATGCGCGCGTCCGAAGCCATATTCCTCGAGCACCGCGTCGGGGCCGCCGGTGAAGTCGCGGTAGGCGAAGAACAGGAGCTCCAGCATAGGCGACGAGCTCGACGGGCGAGGCGTCTTCCTGGGGAGCGCGCTGGGCTCCGTTGGCACCGTTAGAAGCGGTGGCGGAGCGCGACATGCGGCGAGCCGCTACGCTGTCGGACGTTATGTCAGTCATGTTGACTTATTTGGCCCCGATTGTTAGTCATGGCAAGTCATTTTGCGAGAGCGATCGGCGCGTTCACGCGAGCGGCCGAAGCCGAAACGACCAATGCGGGGGGCTGGATCACCAGCACCGGTCACCGCAGTGGTTTCTGTCACCGGCCAGCCTTAAGTAGCGATCTTGGCGCGAAAGTCCACGGAGAGAGATACGTATGTCCGGCCCGACCCCTTTTCACGATCGTGACGGATCTTATTTGGCTCGACGGCAAGATGGTTCCGTGGCGCGAGGCCAACATTCACATCCTGACGCACGCGCTACACTACGGTAGCGGTGTGTTCGAGGGCGTGCGCGCCTACAACGGCGCCATCTTCAAGCTCAGCGAGCATTCGCAGCGCCTTATCGACAGCGCTTCAGCGCTCGATTTCGAGGTGCCGTACACGGTCGCCGAGATCGACCAGATCTGCCGCGACGTGGTCGAGGCGAACAAGCTCTCCGACTGTTACATCCGCCCCATCGCATGGCGCGGTAGTGAGCAGATCGGCGTTTCCGCGCAGGCGACGAAAATCCATCTCGCAGTCGCAGCATGGGAGTGGGGCTCCTACTTCCCGATGGAGCAGCGCGCTCAAGGGCATTCGCCTGACGATGGCGAAGTACCGCCGCCCCGATCCGCTGACCGCGCCGTCGAAGAGCAAGGCGGCCGGCCTCTACATGATCTGCACGGTGGAGAAGCACCGCGCCGAGCGCGCTGGCTTCGCCGATGCACTGATGCTCGACTGGCGCGGCCAGCAATACGAGAAATGCAACGAAGAACGACA